>JAEKNX010000003.1 GCA_016839055.1 Spirochaetales bacterium | reverse complement strand
TCATGTTTCACTCCAATATTCCGGAGTTTATCAGTTATCAGACTTCAGCGGCAGGTGCGGTTGTTTTGACGGTTACGTTAATAGCGGGCGGTCTTTTTGGACTAATCAATGGAATGGCTATTGCTAAATTAAAAATGGTTCCATTGGTTGTTACGCTTTCAATGATGACAGTTGCAACAGGTATCGCAACTGTGCTTGGTGGAGCACGTGGATTACCAACTATACCATCTACATATGCACACTTTTTTAACAAGTATACAGTAATCGTTATGCTTATTTTTATTCCTTTGGTTTTCGACTTTATACTAACAGGTACCTCTTTTGGAAGAAAAGTTTACTATATTGGGAACAAAGAAGAAACAGCAAGAATATCCGGAATTAATACAGATAAAGTAGTTGTAATGGTCTATATGATTTGTGGTGTTTGCGCTGCTCTTGCAGGTATTGTTAATGTTGCAATATTATCAACAGCTAGAGCAACTATGGGATCTCAATCACAGATTTTAGACGTAGTTAGTGCGGCCGTAATCGGTGGTGTTTCAGTTCATGGTGGTAAAGGTAGAGTTCGTGATGCATGCTTTGGAGCATTTTTGATCGTTGGTGTCAATAATGTTATGAATATGATCGGTGTATCGGATTATTATACAACATTAATCAAAGGCAGCATTATCATTTTTGCTATGGGAATAAGTTCATTTAGAATCTACTATTCCTCAAGAAAAAGAGCATAGGGGAAAGTATGGAAAAGAAATTACCTCTTCAACTTAATAATATTAGTATGACATTTCCTGGTGTTAAGGCTCTAAGCAATGTAACTTTTAGTGCAAATCAAGGTGAAGTTTTAGGTTTAGTCGGTGTTAATGGTGCTGGAAAATCTACAATGATGAATATATTAGGCGGATTATTACAACCGGATGAAGGCGCAGAAATAATTATTAACGGAGAAACTGTTAATATAAAGAATCCTAAAGCAGCCGAGAATTTAGGTATTGCATTTATTCAACAAGAAGTTGCAGCATTTGAAACTATGAACGTATATGAAAATGTACTTGCTAGTGATTTTGACAAGTGGCGGATAAAAGGGTCTCCGTTTTTAAACAAAAAAGCTATGAAAGAGGAAGCTAAGAAGCTTTTAGCGACTCTTGATTGTCATATCGACGTTGATACACCAACTCACTCACTAACAGTTGGCGAAAAGCAAATGGTTCAGATTGCGAGAGCACTTAGCCAGGGTGGCCAAATTCTGTTGTTTGATGAGCCTACTGCTTCTCTTGCTGATACTGAAACTCAAAAACTTTTTGAAATTATTAACAACTTAAGAAGTCAGGGATACATTATTTTCTATATCTCTCACTACTTAGATGAGATTTTTGAGATTTGTGACAGAGTTGTTGCGCTCAGAGACGGACAAAAGACTGGCGAAGCTCCAATTTCAGAAATTAACAAAGAAAAACTAGTTGATATGATGATTGGTCATTTTCTTGAAACTGCCAAGCGTAAAGACGCTAGAGATAAAGCTGATGTTATCTTACGAGCAGAAAATATAACAGGTGTTAAATTCCCTAAGAACATCAGTTTTGACCTGCATAAAGGTGAAATCCTTGGTGTTTGGGGTCTTCTTGGATCTGGTAGATCTGAACTGTTTAACACATTACTTGGTTTTGATAAAATGGTTGAAGGTAAAATTTCATTTAATCAAGGCGGTGAGTTAGAAGAAATAAGCCAGAAAGACTTTTATAAGCATGTTGGTTATCTGACTGAAGGAAGACACCATAACGGAGTTTTCCTGGATATGACGATTGCTGAAAACATTACAAGTTCTGATCTTGAAAGATTTGCTTCAAAAGGCATTGGTATTTTGAACAATAAGAAAGAAAAAGAAGAATCTCGTAAATATATGAAGCAGGTTAACGTTAAAGCTGTTGATGAGAACATGATTGTTAGCAAGCTTTCCGGTGGGAACCAACAAAAAGTTATCATCTCCAAGTGGATGTTAAAAGATCCTGATATTCTTTTTATGGATGAGCCGACAAAAGGTGTTGATGTTGGTGCGAAGGCTGAAATCCAAAACCTTATCTTTGATAGATCTGAAGAAGGAGTGTCTTTCGTCGTTGTTTCATCAGAGTTAGAAGAGATTATGAACCTTTGTGATAGAATTATCGTTATCGCTGAAGGTAAACTTGTTGGTGAAGTAAACAGAGATGAATTTTCTAAAGAGGCTCTTATGGCTGGTATCGTAAAGCAGGAGGAAAAGGTTGAAAACTAATAAGTTCAAATTAGATAATATTTTCCAGTATTCGACTTATATTGTGTTAGCTCTTATCTTATTAGTTTTTACAATAGGTTCGGATAAGTTCTTAACGCTTAAAAATGTGTATACAACTATCTTTAATGGTGGACCGTTAATTCTTATAACTTGTGCTGTAACATTTGCTCTACTTGTGGGTGTTATTGACCTGTCTGTTGGGGCTATGGGTTATGCTTCCGGATGTTTGGCCGGAGTTTTAATAAAAAACTATGATACACCAATAGCACTAGCGTTTTTAGCAGGTATAGCTCTGGCAACATTCATTGGATGGATTAACAGCTTATTTATCGTTAAATTCAAAATGAATGGAATGTTAGTTTCTATGGGGATGATGCTTATTATTAGAGCTGTTGCAAAAATTATAACAAATGACAGAACTATCAGTTTGTTTAATCTTTCTTTCTTAAGACAAGCAAAAGTAAAAGCACTTGGTGGTTTCCCGCTATTACTGTTGGTAGTTTTCTTTATTGTTATAGTATGTAACGTAGTATTAAAATGGACCCCATTTGGGCGAAAGTTATTAACCGTTGGAAGTAACGAAACAGTTGCTAAAAACATTGGTATCAACACTGACCGTATTAAGAGTGCAGCCCTTATCATCTGTGGTGCTATATGTGGTGTCGCCGGTTGTTTCTGGGTTGTTACACTTGGCTCGGTTGTTGTAACTGGTCTGATGTCATATGAGTTCTTAGCTATTGCAGCTGCGGTTCTTGGCGGAGTAAGCTTGCTTGGTGGTAGAGGTTCTTTCTATCCAGGTAGTTTTATAGGAGCGCTTATATTGCTATTTATTGCTTCTGGTATGGCTATTATGGGTATATCACCATATGCTATACCCTTTGTGCGCGGTGTTATTATATTCATTGCTATGTACGTTGATTCACTAAGACACAAAGCAATGATGAACTCCTAAAACTCAGTAATGTTTTGAAATTCTAGCAAGGTAAGTGAAAGCTTTAAAGCTTTATAGATTTACAGCTAAAAACTTAAAACAGTGGAAATACATTATGAGCATACTTGATAAGTTTAAACTTAATTGAAAAGTTGCAATTGTAACTGGTGCAAAAGTTGTTTTAGCGGCCTTGGCTGATGATCGTCTGACTAATACTGCGGCGGAGTTTGTTTTAACAAACTCCAAATGAAAAGCTCGACGAGGCTTTCATCGGGGAAGAGATTAAGACGATTCTAAACGGAATCGTCTTTTTAATTTAGGCGTCAAAAGATTAGTAACCGTCAAAACAACCGCACTCTGAAAAATCAATTGAGCTGAAATCCCCCGGGACTGTTTGTCCCGGGATTAAAACTTAATTAACAATTAATTATTTATCTGTATTAGGATTAATGACCATACTGAACCAAGGCCGTATCAAAATTTTCATTGGTTCCAGAAACTGTCACGCCATCCTCATATGTAAAAGCCGAATTACCGGTTAAACTCCCCGCGGCGTATATTTTGCCGGAACCATTACCTACTATTGAATTAAAATATGTAGAAGATGAGCCGGAGCTTATGCTTTTAGCCGATAAAGCGGTACCGTCATCGTCATAAGCAACTATAACGCTATTGAAGTGTTCGCCCATGGTCGTGTTTGCCGTAACATTCACTCCTTCTCCGTATGTGAACTCTCCTGAATCTTTTTGTTCTCCTGCGGCGTATATAATATTATTTTCATCAACAGTGACTGCGTTAAAATTTGATTCATCAGAGCCTTCAGTCACACTCCTTGCCCAGATAGCAGCACCGCTGCTGCTGTACTTCACAAGAACAGCATTTTTACCCGAATAAGATCCGGTAACGCTGACATCGGGGCTATATAAGTATATACTAGTTCCAGTTTGAAACCCTGAAGCATAAACATTTCCGGAAGAATCAAGTGCAACAGAAGAAAAGTAGGCCCCCATGGAACCGCTTTTAAGAGTTCGGGCCCACTGAGTTACCCCGGCACTATTATACTTCACTAGTAAGACATTGCCTCCTGAATTCGACCCTGAAATTTCCACCCCATTACCATAGTCGTATCGCCCCGTACCGTTTTGAGATCCTACAGCATAGATATTTCCGGAAGAATCAACAGCTATAGATGAAAACCACGATCCACCCGCACTATCAAAAGCTGTAGCTCCCTTTGCCCAAATAACCGCTCCTTCGTCAGTGTATTTAACCAACACATTGGAGCATGCGCAAGCATTGGGAATATTTATGCTCCCATAGGAAAAAGTCGCTATTCCTCCATGGTTTCCCGCAGCATAAATATTTGAGCCGGAGACCACCACCGCTTCATATCCTGCCCACGTTGTATCTAAAGTCGCTGTTATAGTTTTTGCCCATTGAACCGTGCCAGTGCTGTCATACTTAATGATAACACTATTTTGTGAACCTGTCCCAGTAACCTCATAGCTACCATAGGTGAACGTTCCACTTCCCTGGTACCCGACAGCATAGACATTCTCTGCGTCGTCAACCGCTACGGAATTAAATTTTGATGCTTCAGTCCCCTGGCTTACACTCTTGGCCCATTTGCCGAGGCCATTGGCATCATAGGCAACAAGAACTGCATTGGTTCCATTATCAGTTCCGGCAATACTCGCAATGCCCCCATAGGAATAGGTTCCTGTCCCAAACTGATATCCTGCCGCAAATATTTGATTGGAACCGGTATCTACAGCAAAAAACTCTGAATTCGCCGGTCCTGTAGTAGTGCTCTTTGCCCACTGGGTAAGAAGAGAGAACTGCCAGACAGCATATAATGTCACATCAGAAGTACCGTGAGAATAGTTTGATTCATCCATATAATCAACGGTTTCCCCAGACGTATCTGACCAGCCTATAAACTTATATCCTTTCCGGATGTAAGTATTAGGAAGAAGAGAGATAATTTCATTGTCGTTCATAACCTGGGTAACCGTGGGACCGACACCACCATTAGTTTCAAATGTTAAGGTATGAGTATTTCTGGACCAAACCGCATACAAGGTTAGATCTGCGGTCTCCATCTCATAACTTGAACCATCGGCGAACTCAACATTACCGGTAGAAGTTCTTGCCCATCCAGTAAAGCTGTAATCTATTCTATTAAAACTGTTTGAACGAAGTACAGCCGCTGTGCCCTCTGCCACCGTCTGAGGCAGCATAGTTCCCGTACCTTCATTGGCATTAAATGCAATGACATGGGTATTCTGTGACCATACTGCGTACAATATGACATTTACAGACCCCATCGTATATGTGGTTCCTCCGGTGTAGGTAGTGCCATTTCCATCCGCAAAGGTGTTCCATCCGGCAAATGTATATGCTGATTTGGACAGACTTCCAGTATTGTCCAAAATAGTAACCTTGGCTCCATCAATATAACCTGTACTGTCAACGGGAACATTTCCACCATCTGCACCGTTGGCATTAAATGTAATATTATGGGTATCCTGTGACCAGGCCGCATACAAGACGATATTTGCAGAGCCCATCGTGTAGGTGGTTCCTCCGGTGTAGGTAGTACCGCTTCCGTCCGTTGAGGTATTCCATCCGGCGAATGTATATGCTGATTTAGACAGATTTCCAGTATTGTCCAAAATAAAAACATCTACCCCATCAATATAACCTGTACTGTCAACCGGGACACTTCCACTGTCCGCGCCGTTGTCATCGTATGAAATATTATAGGTTTCAGGAATAATACCAAGAGCCTCAGGGCATCCGGTGAATAAAAAAAGTGTAAAAACTGCGGTCAGCAGTAATATTACCTGCTTCATATAGATTCTCCACCGGCACTATTGCCGCCTGTGTCTTCCCCGGCAGCTCCGACTATTGCATAATCTCCCGAGATGTCTACAGAGGATCCAAATCTATCATATTCAGCAGCATCAGATGCATATCTGATGCTTTCGATTGAAAACTTTACCCATACTGCAAAAAGACTTATATCCGTAGTTCCTATCGTGAAGGTGCTGTCGGCTGAATAAGAGGTTCCGCTGCCGTCGGATGCTGTGTTCCAGCCGTCAAATACATATCCGCTTTTTACAAGGCTTTCCGTGTTACCAAGTACTGTGATAATCGACTCCGTCGCTATCGCTGGAACACTACCTCCTGTATTGCCGTTTCCGTCATAGGTGACCGTATATATGTCATTTTCCATTGTACAATTAAACAATGTAAATACTGTAAGAAAAATAATAATAGTCAAGATGATTTTTCTTAAATTTCTTATTGTGTTGATCATATTAAATATGCTCCTTTTAAAACTTGATTTTTATTTTGATAAAAAAGTAGCACAGCAATGTAAATGGACTGATAACAGAATGTAAACAGTATATGAATAAAAAAATTGTATTGACAATAACGAGGCGTCGTAAAATAATGAAGTGATCATGAAAAACAAAAACACCTGCGTACTATTGCTTGAAGATAATCTGGCTCAATACGCATTGCTTTCCGCTTATTTAGAAAAAGAAAATTATAAGGTTCTGCATGCTGATTGCATTAAGCCCTTCAACTCTCTGATAAAAAAAGACCGCCCTGAGTTAATTCTCCTTGATCTAAATCTACCCGACGGCGATGGACTGCAATTGGTTCATAAAATTAAAACCGTATATAAAATTCCACTTATTATCATCACATCCAGGGATACAATGCTTGATCGTTTAACTGGTCTAGAATCGGGTGCGGATGATTATATCTGCAAACCTTATCATCCCCGGGAGCTAATGATCCGAATCAATAAGCTACTGAACAATGCATCTGACGGTAAGTCAGAGGCTTCACGAATTATAAAGATCAGCAATTACTGCTTCGATAAAGAGGCTCACCGTTTTTATGACAATGGAGGAAACGATATTGAACTAACGACGGGAGAGTATTTTGTAATAACGAGCCTTATAGAGGCAGAAGGAAGGATTCTGAGTCGAAGTCAGCTCCTGACTACCGCTTTTCAACGGATAGAATACCCTGCAGACAGGACTATAGACGTCCTTGTTTCCCGATTACGAAAAAAAATCCCGACAAAACCGGAGGAACCGGAGATTATTGAAACAGTAAAGGGATTCGGATATAGACTTAATAAAGCCGTCCTGAAATGATCGAAAAAGCCGATATAGACTCATCATATAAAATAAACAGGTATACAGGAGAGTTCGTCTGTTCTAAAACAGAAAACTTATTTACTGACCTCTCATGGCCCGATTTTTCAAAAAGGCTTCTTATTACAATGTTTCTTTGTAGCATTACCTATTTTTTTGCGAGCTGTATCCCCAGACCTGAGGTTGATCCAGAATACAGGACTTTCATGGTTCCAATCACTAGAGTAGTTGCAGGATTCATACTGGCCATAGCCTTGATCATCAAAAAAACCAATCGCTACTCCATTCATCTTTGCATTCTGATAATTCTGGCGGAAATATTCATCGGCCTTCTATAATCAGCAGATCAGTATTTTTATCTGAAATCTATCAACAAGTTTTATGATATTGGAACTTCATTTCTCGTATTCTATATCCTGATTTTTTTTATAATTATTCCTAACAGAATCAAACTTACCTTATTTACAAGCATCGGAATATCGATAACTTTTATTCTCTCTGTCTATCTGACCGGAATAGCTGCTTTTTCGGATCTATTTACAACTGCAATCTATTTTGTAATTACCAACTGTCTCGGCTATGGAATTGTACTGAGCACCAACAGATCAAAGCGCGAAGAGTATTATCTTTCAATTCAATTAAAAAAAGCGGAACAAGAGGCTCAGGAGGCTAATAAGGAAAAAAGTCGCTTTCTGGCGATAATGAATCATGAGATGAGTACTCCCCTGAATGTCGTTCTCGGAGGGATTCAAATTCTAAACAATAGCGGTCTAACTTCTAAGCAGGAAAATATTATCTCAATAATCCAGAATTCGGGGGAATTACTAAGAGTTTTGATTGAGAATGTCCTGGACTTTACAAATGTTGAAAGAAACAAGCTACAGATCAGGAGTGAGCAGTTTTCACTGAAACAGGTGATTGGAGAGACTGATAAGATATATTCACATTTTTCTAAAGAAAAGGGATTAGAATTTTTCATCTCCAATAACTGTACTTCTATTGAAAATGTCATCGGCGACTCAATGAGGCTTCGCCAAATACTTACCAATCTGCTGAACAATGCCGTAAAATTTACAACTATTGGATCAGTTTCATTAGATATTGATTTGTTGATAAAAGAAGAAAATAATATACTTCTTCGGTTTAGCGTAACGGATACCGGGATAGGCATTCCAAAAGAACTCTTCGGGGATATCGTAAAACCATTTACTCAAGTTGAGCAGTATGTTACCAGGAATTTTGACGGAAGCGGGCTAGGTCTGGCCATATGCAGCGAGCTGCTGAACTGCATGGACAGCAGGCTGGAGATTGCAAGCGAGGAAGGTTCGGGCAGTACTTTCAGCTTCGCTCTTCCCCTCGTTTTAATTAGCGTTGAAGATCCTAAAACAGTTGATCCTGTAATAGATTCGTACAGGATTCTTCTTATTGATGATATCGAGGCAAATCTAAAAATTGTCAGCGGCTTGTTGGAAGCTTTCAATCAGAAGGTTGTTTGCGCTCTTGGCAGTAGGCAGGGGATAGAAAAAAGTCTGCTTGATGATTTTGATGCTATCATTATCGATCTGCATATGCCGGAAAAGAACGGAATAGAAACAATCAGGGAAATTAAAATAAGTCATCCTGATATCGCAACCTTCCTTATGACTGCTGACACGAGGGAAGAGGTCTTTGCCGAATGCCGAAAAGCGGGATTCACGGATTTTATTCCGAAACCAGTAGATTTATTGCAATTGAAGGTTGCTTTGGGAAAAATCGGATCAGTTAATCCAGAAATAAACAGAAGTATGGAAAATAGTTCCAGTAGCGAAGAACTCATTGATATGGAGTTTCTCCGTGAATTGAAAAATGATCTTGATAAGGAGGTTTTTATTGATGTCATTAAATCCTGCATTAAAACGCTTGAAAAAGATACCCAGAAAATTAACAACCTTAATAGTGTAGACGGCATGAAATATTTTTTTCATCAGTTAAAAGGAGTCGCCGGAAACTACAGATTAATACGACTATGGAAATTCCTAGAAGGTTATAATTTCGATTTGTCGACATTCGACAACAATCAACTTAAAAGAGTACTGGATGAATCAATAGTTGCTTTGAATGATGAGATTGATTCATTATTAACCTCGTACTGACCCCGTACTGACCCCGTACTGACAATTTAATATGCGAAGACCGAAAAGCTAGCATCTTCAAGGTGTTTCCTGCAATTCAGCATCGGAATAAGCAGGTCTTCTTACATAATCGATGGTTGTAACTGAATATTTCTTAGTTCTCTCTCTGAGAATATAATAAACCAGTATTAACATTCCTGTCGGATAGAACGAATAAATCTCTTTGCATTTGCATTCAGTTTAGGATAACAAAGGACGCACCATCTTGTGTTTGCACTTATTCGATGGTATAAATATCGGACATCTAAGTTTTAACACCTATTGTTAAAAAGTTTAAAAATATATAAAAAAGGATCTGATTTGAAAAATATTAAATACCTCCTCTACGGCGCCGGCTTTGTATTTAAAACAAAGATTCAGCGTAGGGATTTGCCGTTTATTGCGGGCCTGGTTGTAGGAGACTCATGTAACCTTAACTGTCAGCATTGCAGCGTGAACAGTAAAGACCGCCTAAATGATCTCTCCTTTGATGAGATAGACTCGGGATTGAGGCTTCTGTATGGTAAAGGTATCCGGCTGCTCGCAATTACAGGAGGAGAACCTTTTTACTGGAAAGATGGCGATAAAAATCTCAACGATATCATCTCTCTTGCCCGAAATATCGGATTTATGATAACGAGTGTGTATACCAACGGAACCCTCGAGTTGAATTCTGAAGCTGATGATCTGTTCGTCAGTATCGATGGTCTTAAAGATACAAGCAGTAAGCTTCGGGGCGGAGATTATGAAAAGGTTATAAAAAATATTAAAGAATCAGCGCATCCGAATATTATTGTTAACTGCACAATAAACAATAAGAATAAAAATGAGGTTGAGGCGCTTTGCGAATATCTGTCCGGGATTGAAAATGTAAAGGGAATTTCTTTCTATTTTCATACCCCCTATTACGGTAAAGATGATTTGTACATCTCTCTTGAAGAAAGACAGAAGAGCATAAAACAGATACTGTCTCTAAAAAAGAAGTACAATATAGTGAACTCGGAAGCCGCATTATGGGATGTTTATCACAATCGCTGGAAACGTCCATCGGGGCTTTGCCTGGTCTATGCTCATAATAAAGTTTATAAATGCTGCAGGGAGGTCGGAAATGAAGAAGCCTGCAGAGACTGCGGTTATATGGGCTATCCTGAAATAATCAATCTGGTAAATCTCAAGTTCAGCGCAATAAGGGCGGCATTTAATTATTTTCCCGGAAAAAAGGGAGGAATAATTGAAAATTACTAATTTTATCAGGGGGAATTTAGTCGGACCCACACAGGATTTTACTTTTCGCCCGTTTGCCGAAAAAGATCTGTTAATTTCCGTGCTTGAAGATACCCATCTTTATATCCATATTCCATTCTGCAAATCTATGTGTCCCTACTGTCCCTATAATCGAATCAGGTATGAGAAATCACTAAGCGATCAGTATTTTAAGGCTCTTTCGGTAGAAATCGAAAAGCTTTCCGCCAAGGCGGAGGGAACGACGATTTCCTCGGTATATATAGGCGGCGGCACGCCGACAGTTGACATAGATGCTCTATCAGCCGTTGTAGGGCAGGTTCTTGAGAAGTTCAATGTCAAAGGTGATATAGCCATTGAAACCACCCTTGCTGACATAAATGATTATAATTTGAAGAAACTAAAAGAGATGCAGATCACAATGCTGAGTATCGGGGTCCAGAGTTTTAATCAGAAGAATCTGAGTTTTCTCGGTAGAAATTATAATGCCTCCGAGATTAGGCCGGCAATTGAGAAGGTTCGAAGTTATAATTTTGAGAGTATCAATATCGATTTGATCTTCGCTTTTCCCGGGCAGACTAAAGATGAATTGCTTGATGATCTTAGGAAGGCGGATGCTTTAAATGTTGATCAGATAACAGCCTATCCCCTTTTTACCTTTCCGTATACTACGGTAGGTCAGTATATGAAGGTTAAGAAAGTCAGGATGCCCCCATTTTGGGCGCGCAGACGTCTGTACCGGATTGTGTATGATTACTTCAAGGGATGTGATTACGATATTGCCTCCGTCTGGAGCTTCAAGAAGAATAATGAGAAACGGTATTCATCGGTAACACGACAGACCTATCTAGGGCTTGGAGCAGGTGCGGGTTCCAGGCAGGGGGATATTTTTTATTTTAATACGTTCTCTGTTCCGGAATATAATAAAGCCCTGCTGGAAAAAAAACAGCTTCCGCTTGCTCTTGCTATGCCTATTTCTCCCAAATTAGCCGACTGGTACTGGCTTTACTGGAAGCTCTATGAGACGAAATTCAGTATCTCCGAACTCCAGCGGATTGGAGATCGAAAAATGAGATTGATCTTCCGGGTTTTCCATTCATTGAAGTTCTTTAATATTAAACATGGGCAGCTTCAGCTGACAGAGCGGGGTTCCTTCTGGATACATTTGATCCAGAACCAGTTCATGCTTAATTACATCAATAAGGTGTGGAGTATAATGAAGGTTGAGGCCTACCCGGAGGAAATCCGAATTTAATTATTATTATCAGTTTTGAAGCCGGGGTTTATTCTTTATACCGGTTTTTTCCGACATCAGGCGTATGAATAAGACTGGCGTCAGGAAGATGTCCGTCAGATAGGCCGTCAGCATTCCCGCACAGCTCAAAAGCCCCATGTATACTATACTGTTGATCTTTGAGACGGAGAAGACGAGGAATGTCAGGCAAAAAATTAGTGTTGTCTCGGTAATGGCTTCTCCGACGGTTCTGAATGTTTTTTCAACAGCATTGGAATAATCAGCACTATCAGCTGTTTCCTTTTTAAGGCGAAAGACTATATGAACCGTGTCATCGACGGCAAGCCCAATTATCATCGGTGCAACCGTCATTGTCACAAACTCAAGCGGGATTCCTGCAAATCCCATAATAGCGCCTGAAACCAGAACAGGGAAAATGTTCGGCAGCATTGCCGTAATTCCGATCCGGAAGCTGCGGAACAGGATTATCATGAGTCCGGAGATCAGTATCAGCGAAACAATAATGGATTTGAGCAGTCCCCGGCTTACATGCTGGTTCATAAGAGCGCTTTGATAGGCTGAACCGATGAAATAATATTCAGATTGTACAGGCAGGATTGCATCAGCCAGTTTTTCAATCCGCATTGTTAAATTTTCTATCTCATTAGACGATGAGCTGGAGAGTTCGATGAGAATCCTGCCTGTTGAAAATTCATTATCAACCCAAGGGGGGAGTGCTTTCGGCGAGAGCCTTGCCAGGTACAGAAGAAGTCCTCTAAGTTCCGAATCTGTTTCCGGTATATTTTTATAAGATGTGGACTTTCCATGGGAAAGGGAATTGAATTCCCTTATGATGCTATTTAGTGAGGTTGTCTGCTTCACCGACTCCAGGGCATTAATTTCGCTCTCTAAATCAGCTATCTGTTTCAACAGTCCGGGGTTTCTCAATGCATCAGGGCTGAATTTCAGGACAAGATCGACAGTCCCGCTTGCAGCAATTTTGGACTCGCTGACTTTTATTAGATCCTTCATGTGCTGAAGCTTGCTGCCCATCACTTTCTCTGCATCAAAATCGATTTCAAGTCGGGATAACCCTAGGACAGAGATGATAGTCAGGCCGATGAATATTAGGATGACAGCGTTCGAATATTTTTCCGTAACACCGGCGAATCTCAGAAGAAGAGAGGTAGTCCGGTCAGTTTTGACAGGTCTGCCGGATCTGTGGACTGAGTCAGATCCTATCGACATTATTATAGGAAAGAGTGTAATGCTTAGAATGTAACTAGAAAAAACACATAATGCAGATGTTATTCCAACCCACTGTATAGCCCTTATCCCTACGAAGAGAAATGAAAGCAGGGCTGCAATTGTGGTAAATGCCGTGAACAGTAATGGTCTGCTGCATTGCTGAAGCGCATAGATAACGGCCTCCTGTCTCCTCCCATATTGCGTGTATTTGATAATGAAGAACTTTGATATATGAAGGTTATAAGCCAGTGTGACCGCCGCACACAGTAAAACAGGAACTGCAATAAACGAACTGTCTATTTGGATTCCAATGACAGCCTGAAATCCGAATACTGATATAACTGATATAGCCAAGACTAATATCGAGCCGATTATTCCCTGCGGGATTCTGATAATTACAATTGATACGGCAAGACTTGTGATTAACCCGATTATCAGAACCCGGAACATCTCTTCCATCATTTCGGCATCTTTTCGAAAGCTGTAGACAGGAATACCGGTTGCTGTAAGTCTGATGTCGCTGATATCGAAAGCCTGTACCGTTTCCCAGGCAATCCTTCCAGCCTTATGCCGGGGACTCTCTCCTTCGTGCCAGTCTTCGGCGCCAGGATAATTATCGAGAGATAAAAGGATTAAAGCCTCGCTGCGATCCTTTGAAAAGAGTCTTTTGCTTATTGAAGGCAAATTATCTGTGGCAATTGAGCTTATGCCGGCTGCGAAGGGTACTGTATTTTTCAGCTTCTCTCCGAGTTTCTGAATCAGCTCAAGGCTTTCATCCGAAAAAACATCATCAGATTCAACCAGAACTCCAATGAATTCGTCATTACCGAAGAGTTTCTTAAACTCAGCCTGATTCAGGGCTTTAGGATCATTATCTGTGAAGAAAGCATCCATATCCGCTGAGATATCGAGCTTAAATATATTTGGAGAGATGAAAAGAGTAGCCGCAAGCAGGATGAATAGAATTAAAAATCTGTATCTTAGAACGAGTTTAAATATTTTTTCATCGCTGTTTCTCTCTGTCATTTTCTGCTATATTATTGCCGTCTGATACACTTGGTTCAAGGGGGTAGGCGATTTTTATTCAAACGCTCTGGTCCTGGTTTATAGAATACGATAAGAGTTCTCCGGAAGAGCATTGCAGGCGATACAACATCATTGTAAACGGAACTTCTCTGGGCCGGGATAACAGTTATATCGAATACGGGAGTAAAATGCTAAATCTTCGTTTGCTTTTTCTCCACAGGAACCAACATCCTCCGAAAAGTTTTGGATATTATTCAGTGAATTGAAAATTAGTTCCATGAGTTAGGTTTTATAATTCAGAAAATCCTTTGATTAGTTCCTCTTCGACCCCGTCAGGATCGTTAATAAAAGCGAAGTAGTCACCGGATGGAATTTTGAAAGATTCGTTTTCTGGTTTGCATTCCAATTTAGCGAGTCGGGACATTTTTTTCAGAATGCTGGTATTGATTAAGTCGTATAAACCATAGGGAGTTCTTCTTTATATAGTATCAAGGAGGTCTTGAGTTTCTATAGTTAAGCATGTAAAGTTCAAAATGAAAATATTAAATTTGATTCTTATCAATATTATAGAAGGATTAGGAAAATGCTGAAAATTAAAGACAAACAAATATTAGTTGGTGCGGACATCGCTGGTGTTCCCTTAAAAAATGCTGTTGTGGAACATCTAAAGTCCATTGGTTGGACAGTTACTGATATAGGTGTTAAAGATGAAACCGATAAAACCCCGGAAATGTTTCATAGAATCGGTCTAAGAGTAGGAGCAAAAATTGCAGAAAAAGAATTTGAAAGAGCTCTTGTTTTTTGTGGAACCGGTATGGGGATTCATATTGCGGTCAGTAAATGTCCGCATGTTCATGCTGCTGTTGTAGAAAGTGTTCCTGCTGCCCTCCGTTGTATTACAGGTAATAATTGTAATGTTCTTGCAATGGGGGCTCATTATGTTGCACCCAGGATGGGAATAGATGCAGCTATGGCATTTCTGGAGCATAACATGGGTGATGGTTATGAAAAATGGGAAGGATTTAAGGAATTTCATGAACTAGCTTATAATGAATTAGAAGCTTTTAATTATGAAGAGTTTAAGAACAACGGGTTTAAGGTTAAAAGATTAGGCGAGGCGACATGCTAGTAACTCCATGATGTGAGCTATAATGATTATAATAATCAGTATACTTCCGGATGATATTCCTTATTAAGGACCATAAGGGTTGACGACTATCTTTACGATTTGAGAAGAGGATCTTGAATATGTATTCATGTTTGGAGCTGCCAGGAAAAGTAATTAAGAAAATTACTCCATTGTACTATTAAAGACATCGCTTATTAGCAGGCCTCATTGATGATCAAGATTCTTCTGAACCCATAGAAATCACTATCTTTCCTCTGGCAAGCCCGTCCTCAAGATACTTTATGGCGTCAGGAGTTTCCTGAAGAGGAAAGATTTTATCCACAACAGGTTTAATATCCCCTGATTCCATCATCACCCTGAGGATATTGAAGTCCTTATTGTTGAGATTTGCTATCTTCATCACACCAATTTTCTTCGTAAATGGTGCAAGAGCGAAAGCTTTGATAACATAGCTCATACCTCCATGACCGCTGTTGGGTATTATCATACCATCGGATGTTAATACTCTTTTCATATCTGAAAAGGATCGATTCCCGGTATTATCCAGGATCAGATCGAATCTCAGATCACTCCTGGTGAAATCATCTTTCTGGTAATCTATCACGTGGTCAGCACCTATAGATCTTACCATCTCGACCTTTCCGGTACTGCACAATCCCGTAACCTCTGCTCCAAAGGTTTTGGCAATCTGAACTGCAAATGATCCCACTCCACCAGAAGCTCCTGTTATCAGCACCTTTTGACCTTTTTTGATATTACCTCCATCCCTGAGTCGTTGAAGTGCGGTGATGGCAGCCGTTGGTACAGCAGCAGCTTCTTCGAAGCTCAGATTGGAAGGCTTCCTTGCAAGTTTCTCCATATCCATGACCACATATTCTGCAAAAGCGCTTTCAGTGGAGCCGAAGATCTCATCGCCAACCTTGATCTCAGTGATATTCCTGCCAACTTCCACTATTTTTCCGGCCACATCCCATCCGGGAATGAAGTCCTTTGGTTTTGGAAATCCCACAGAAAACCTGACCATAAATGGAGTACCATTCAGCGAAAACAGATCCCCTGCATTTACAGAGGAGGCAATAACCTTCACCAGGACTTCATTCTCTTTGATCCTGGGTTTCCTAACTTCTTTTACTTTCAGAGCATCGGGTGATCCGTAATCATTCTGTACGATAGCTTTCATCAGATTCCTCCTTTTTTGATAACTAATGATAGGAAAAGCAATAATTCCTGTCAATCAAATGATATGAAAAATGGTCTTTTCCCCCACAGTAAGATGAAATATCCGCCTAAAAGCGGGAAAATTTCTATAAACAAGTTTAGTCTTTTTAAGCCGCTGTGCTATAGTATTTAATAAGCAGGATGATTTTTATGTCGAATTGGGCAGGCGTCAGGAAATTTACTCTTATATTTTCTCTTTTTCTGATATTAAGCAATCAACTATATGCCCAGGATTCAACTGCCTCCGATACAATCATAATTCCTGGCCCTGAGCCCTTCTCCCTTGACGGCGGAAGCGCTATTTACTGTATAAATCTTCTGAAAAATAATCGATTCATAGAAAAAAAAGACGAATCCGCCAAATATAGAATTGTCGAAGTTCAAACGCTCTGGTCCTGGTTTATGGAATACGATAAGAATTATCCGGAAGGGCACCGCAGGCGATACGACATCATCGTGAATGGAACTCCTGTGGACTGGGATAACAGCTATATAGAATATGGGAGTGAAATGCTGAATCTCCGTTTGCTTTTCCTCTACAGGAACCAACATCCTCCGAAAAGTCTTGAATATTATTCATTGAATTGAAAATTAGTTCCCATGCTTTGGCTTTTAAACTCTCAGGCGCTGTAGCGGAAGCAATTAACCAGTTTATCGAATTCCAGGTCTTTCAAGAAAATAAACATGTATTCTTAGGGGTTGAAATTAACCTACACGAAGATACCCAGCTTCTTAGGAACCCACGAAGGATAACCGCAGAGAAAGACGCCAAGGATGGAACGCAGAATCAATTTTCTATTCCATTCCTTCCCCTTGCTTTCAGTATGCTTTTTCCCGGCTTTAATAGCGGCGGGTAGCTCAAAGGCATGCAGTATTTCGATTGCCGTAAATATTCATAGCCATAGGGGCGCACTTAGTCCGAGTATACGAACTGTCTTTATCATTCCAAATAAAGATAGCGCAAGAGGGCCAAAGGTGATGATGAAAGCAAGAACGGCTTTAGCCCTCCAGAGGATACGTTCTTTAAGTCTAAGTATTAGAATCCCGCGAAAAGACGCAATTGCCGCGTCGTCCTCAAAGTCCAGTAGCTGCTTTCTTTCTTTTCTGCTTATTGGCGGCATTGGCCATTCCACCCAGTTGCGGGCGGTTTCTTCTTCTGTAAGGGGTCTGGTCTCCACAGGCATATCTTCTAATCGCAGATTTGTATCAATCCGCCGGCCTGCTTTAATGAGTTTTCGCCTGGCTGCCCGCTGACCGAGAATAGCCAAAAGGAGGGGAATTAGGTTCCTGTTATGCAGAGACATTAATCGGCAGCCCACCCCTGATAGTTCATGGAGCACAGCGTGAGGTGCGTTAGGTAGAACCATGCAGCCTTCTATGAATCTATCTGATAGTGGAGCAAGCTCGCGTGTGCAGGAGCCGATAACAGCCTTCTTCATGGGCAGGTCGCGGATGTCGTTCTTACTATATGCCTTTCCGTCCGGATCATACCAATAGGATATGCCGTCTTTTTCTACTCCGGCACCGATAATCAGTACGACCGGCCGCCGGGGTCTGAGCCCTTCGGCCTCAAACATGGAGAACGCGAACCTTGTCGTGACAACACAGCCGCCTCTGCATGATTCCTGCATTTCTTTTACAAGGTCTTTTCCGTTTGTCGAAGACAATTTTCCGCGGTTTATTCCTATTAAAATAAGAATTTCTGAGAAAAGCTCCCTTACTCTTTCTGATGAAAGCATCCAGTCCACGGGACGGAATACTGCGTTAATTAGATCCTTTTGCTCGGCGTAAGTTTTTTTTGATATATCAACCCCGTTTACCAGTATTTTTGCTCCGGCTGGCTCACCGAATCCAAGATTGTCAGCCTCTCTAATCAGTTTTACAGATGAGGGATCGAAGCCCATGAACTGCGTAGCAATCCTGTCGGTTTCAACCGGATGGTCTCCTGCGATGATTATTCTGCTGTCGACGGGATCCACCGGGGCAGGGCATTCTCCCTCTCCGCCCACGACACCGTCTATCAGAATTAAATCAGGCTTAAAAAGGTAGAGCATCTCGACGAGTTTTCGATCAATGGCGTAATGATGGCTTCTTTGTCTCAGGTTATAGGGGATAACCCCCATAGCATTTTTGAAACCAAGGGTGACATCCGTATAGAGGTTGGTTTTCAGTTTTGGTACAGAGACATAGGCAGCTTCACCCCTGACAACGGCTGAAAATATTTCGGGAACAAGAATTTCACGGTGGTACGATGCTTTAGGCAGGATATACCTGTCCACAGGAGTCTCGTCCAAAGCGGTAAGGGAGCATCCGCGGTGCTTCGCCAGTCGATCTATTCCAGATACCTTAAAGGATCCTCTGGTTGGCACGCCGCGTCCGGAAGATTCTACAATGTGTATATTTGAAGAAAACTGCTGCAGCCACAGTACCGTAGCGTCCAGAACCCGCGGATCTGTCGTCTCGGGGTATGAACGACGCTTTAAGCCCATGTTGTGGTATACGGTTACGAGGTTCGGTTTAACAAGCACCAGGCGGTTGGAGAAACGGGAGGAGATACCTGTTTCCTCTTCGAGCCGGTCAAGGGCTGCGAAGACGGCTCTGCGTATCTCGGCTACCTCCGGCCTGTTTTCCCAGTATTTAGTTCCGTAGTCACTGCTTAGAGAAGCGCAGTCGGTATAATATCCCGTATCGACTATTCCGTCCTTATTCTTTCTGCATTCATGATTACACAAAGAATTCAGGTTTTCTACTGTTACAACAGCCATTTAGTACCTCCACTTAACTGATATACACACCGATGGAATGAGCTGTTATTCAGTGATACCGACCACGTAGTTCATTTAGAAGCGATGTTAAAATATTATATACCAGTTTTTTTATTTGCACAATGCATATATTAGGGTTACAATATTTCAATAAAGTTTAATTTAGCTATTATTTCAGGAGGTTGATTATGAACAGCAGAAATGGTTTTATGCTTTCCGGAAAAAGGTCTCGCCGGGGTTATGACTGGTGGTGGCATTCGTTTGTAGCAGAGAATGAAAAAACGGGTGAGCAAAGACCTTATTTCATAGAGTATTATGTAATTAATCCAGGTCTTGATAAGGGCAATATCGTTCCTGGCCAGCTGCCGGAAAACAAGGCTTCCGGTCGAAAACCCTGTTATGCCATGATCAAAGCCGGTCGCTGGGGAGAGGAAGGTAAGGCACAGCTTCATAATTTATATCCAATATCCGCTTTTTCCGCCTCCAGAAAAGAAATGAATGTTCGTATCGGTGAAAATACAGCTACCGAAACAAAAATAAAGGGAGCTGTTTCTCTGAGTGCTGAAGAGGCGAAGAAACACCCTGAATATATGTCAGATGCAGGTGAGATGAGTTGGGATCTGGAAGCAGAGAAAGTACTTGCCTATTCTGTTGGCTGGGGGACGAGTCCTTTTTTTAGAAAACTGGACGCTTTCAATATGTACTGGCACGCCCAGGGAATGAGGACACGATATAAGGGAACGGTCATTTTCAATGGTGAACGCTGGAATGTGAAACCAGAGACCTCGTATGGGTATCAGGATAAGAATTGGGGCAGGGATTATACAAGCCCATGGGTTTGGCTGAATTGCAATAAACTGACAAGCCGTAAGACCGGGAAAAAATTGGAACACAGCAGCCTTGATGTGGGCGGAGCTCAGCCTGTAGCCTTTGGAATATCTCTTCCGAGGCGACTCCTTCTCGCTCTTCACTATGAAGGTAAATTTTATGAATGGAACTTTTCCAAATTCTGGAAGGGATCAAAGCAAGTATTCGATTGTCCGGTTCTGGAAGATCGGGTCGAGTGGAATATCGAAGCCTGGGACGGACTGTTAAAGATTGAAATTAAATTCGCCTGCCCTCGGCCTACCATGCTGAATGTAAACTATGAAAACCCGGATGGACAGAAACTGCATAATGAGCTTTGGAATGGAGGCTATGCCTCGGGAACTATAAAAATCATGGAGAAATCAGGTCGAAAGTGGGTTGTAATTGATACCCTTGACGGAGAATTAGGCGGCTGTGAATACGGCGAATATAACGATTAGTGGTATTTAGGAGGATTAATAAATCTTATTGATTTTTTAGTCCTCTAATATTCTTCTTTTATACGATCTTCGACACCGAGAACCCGGTCGATATTTTCCGCAACCCTGATAAAAGCCTCCTGGTCTTTATCGGGCAGTTCCGAGGTTTTACCCCCGATAAAGCTGTAATTGAACGCTTCTATAGCGTCTACAAAATCGTTGCCTGCTGCTTCAAGTTTTACTGAAACGACCCGGCGGTCATCTTCTGTTCTTTCTTTGCTGATATACCCCAGATTTACCAAGCGCTGCACCAGGCGGGTGGCTGAGAAAGGCTTTATCCCAAGGGTCAAAGCTATTTCACCGATGATGGCTGATTCTCTCTGTCGGAGAAACTGCAGTAGATAGATACCCTGATAACCCAGGCCAAAGCGGTCTTCAAGACTCTTTTCGAAGTGGTAAACTGCCCTGAGACTCCTGTATAATAGATCGTCGGCGGATTTTCTATTTATAGGTATTTTTTTGGGTTTCTCTGTCATGGCTTGTAATATAGCATGTTGAAAGGTTAGAGAGTATACAGAATTTTCTTCTGGCGGTAATTTATTGTTAGCACGGGGTCCCTGTGCATTGCTCCTATAATAAAAGGCTTCGCCTTTTGCTGCCGGACCTCTTTTTTTATACTTGAAAGACCACTGTTTCTTTAGGAACCGACGGAGGTTGAACACGGAGGTTGAACATGCTTCAGTATATCGAGGTTAATGAGGTGAGATTTACTCTTGTTATGTTAAAAACTCTGCTTACAAGAATAATGAATCAACAATATTCCTGATAACTATTTTAAAGGTGTTATTATAATAATCGATAGACATTCTCATACTCTCCGCATTAAAATCACTAATATGATCTTTTTACCAATTACCGTCCTTATACTATACCTGCTTGTCGACTTCCTCCTTACAGGAATGTATCGTAGAAAGATCCGAATAGTTATTCATGTAAACGGCAGCAGGGGCAAATCAACCGTTGTGAGAATGTTAGACGAGGTTTTTCGAAACTGCGGATACAAAACCTGTGCCAAGGTTTCCGGAACCCTTCCCCGATTCATCGATGTCGATGGGAAGGAAAATCATATCAGGAGAGTTTTCCCAAACATACGGGAGCAGCGGAAGTTCTTAAAAAGGGCTGCCCGGGATAAGGCTGAAGTATTCATAGCGGAGTGCATGGCAATCAGTCCCGAATTGCAGCGTGTCTCCGAGCAGTTTCTGACAGCTGATATTGCTGTAATTACCAATGTTCGAAGCGACCATCTGGAGGGGATGGGGCGAACCAGGAATGAGATTGCCCGAACCCTTCTGGAGTCGGTCAGGCAGAATCAGAGGATTGTCACTGGGGATGAGTTTTTATATAGCAGATACAGGGAGGATTATACCAGAATGAGCCTTGCCAAAGGCTTTGATCAGCTGGAGAATGAGTTTGCGCAGAACACCGATATCGTTTTTGAAGTTGCCCGTCTTTTAAGTCTGGAACAGGCTAGGGTTACCTCATCTTTAAGCAGCTACCGCAAGGACCCGGGGTGCAGCAAAATAGTGAAATATCGGGAGAATTATATTCACATGGGTTTTAGCGCCAATGATCTGGAATCAACCGAGGAGTTATATCTGCGCTATAAAGGAAACGGGGAAGGTATTCTCTGGTTTAACGATCGCAGCGATCGGCCCCTGCGTTCAAGGATTTTTCTCGGATGGATGCTTAAAAGAGTACCGGATAAGATAATTCTATCGGGAGAAAGAATAGTTCAAAATCGTAGATTTCTGCAAAAAAAGGGTTTCGATGGAGAGATTGTCCACAAAGATTGGCTTGAGAGCTCTGAATGTCATGTTTTCGGGATAGGAAATGTTCGTGGTTTGGAGTATTTATTAGGAGATAATCATGTTTGAAACCTTCATCGCGCTTAGTATCATTGCCAGTCTTATTTATTATGAAACAACCGATATTTCTCCAGGGGGATTGATTACTCCCGGCTACCTGGCACTCTTTATTGATCAGCCGCAACGGCTGCTTGCTACCCTGGTCATTGCTTCTATTGTATATGCTTTGATTCTTCTGTTAAAAAAAATTCTGCCCCTTTACGGCCGCCGGCAATACGCTCTGGCGATTTCCGCGGCAGTCTTGATAAAGTTGCTTCTCTCGGATCTTATCATAAGCGGTCCTCAATTTTCCGTTGTTATAAATTCCGTAGGAGTAATAGTTCCCGGTCTGATTGCCAATGACATGGCAAAGCAGTCTGCAGGCCGGACGCTTCTTTCGGTTATTATCGTCACAGTTTTTCTTTTCGCCGTTCTTGTACTATTAAAGGGGGCTGCTGTCTGAAAAAATCCCTCATCATCCTCATAGCCGGTTCAGTGATAATGGTCGCTGCAGCTTTCTTTCTGTCGGTATCAGAGAGAACCGGCAGACGGCCTGAATATGACCGGATGCTGGAGATAGCCGGGAAATCCAGCTCTGCATTTGAATTAATCAGAGGCGAAAAGAAACGCCTTGGCATTGATTTTTCACATCATCACTCAGGGATGCTGGGTCCGGATTTTACAGGTACTACTACAACCCTCGGATCCCGCGAGTCAAAAACCACCGCAGCGAATCCGAACTTTTCAGCTGTGATTTTTATGTTAATTAAAGAACTCTCGTTAAATCCTGGCGACAGGATCGCTTTGAACCTTTCAGGTTCCTTTCCTTCGATAAATATAGAAACGATCATCGTTCTGGAATCGATGGGATATGAACCGGTGATTATCTCATCCCTGGGGGCATCCACCCATGGTGCAACGGACCCCGAACTGACTTATCCGGACATGGAGCATCTGCTGTACTCAGAGGGTATCATCCAGCATAAATCGATCCTTATAACACCGGGGGGAGACGATGATATCGGCTCCAACATGGATCAGGGACTACTCTCATCAGCGGTGGCGCGGCTGGAGGGAAAGGGTTATGATTTTATGATGGAAGCTGATTTTGATCGCAACCTCGATTCCCGGTTAAATCTCTATTCGAACTGTAAAGCCCTGATTAATGTGGGAGGGAATCTTGTTTCCCAGTTCGACCTTGTCTTTGGAGGACATTTCAAGAACGGCCATCTGGATGCCGGAATACAGAAGAATTACCGTAATCGGGGACTAATCGGGGCTTTTCTTTCCGATGGAAAGGATGTTATTCATATTATAGATATCAAAGCACTGGCCCTGGAGTTCGGGATGCCTATCGATCCGTCAAAAGATGAAACCGTTCCGGGAATCGGGGAAGTATATTTTTCACACAGAATCTACCCGGGATGGGTAGCAGCGGTAATCATAGCCGTATTCATTTTTATTCTATTTGGGTATTATTATGTTGAAAAAAAATCTATCGACCAAAGCATTAATCAAATTATCGAAAGCGAACCTCTGGATTAGTCTATTCTTGATGGCCGCCTCATTTATTATACCTCTTGTAATAAATGTTAATACCCTGCAGATCTATTCAGGACTAAATGAAAGCATTCAGAACAACGATCAGGGCCTATTGATCATTGTTTCCTTTAAACTCGTGCTGATGAATGCAATCCGGATTCTTCCTGTCTACATGTTATCCTTTGCTTTTCTGGAAATGATGAAGGATTTTTATAATCGCAAAGTCCCTAGGTTGATTATCATCGCGGGACTCCTCCTGATACCCCTGCTTTATTTTTTGATAGGTTTCTTTTTGAATATTCATTATGATTTCGGCCTCACCTCGATTGTAATTATTTTATCTATACTATTCCTTGTCACTATTGATCTTTCCCGAATTTCATTCATTAACAAATCGGTTTCGGTCGTTCTGTTCTTGATCGGTCTTCAGTGGATAGATATCATACCGATCCTTTCCGACTATGGATTCGGTCGGGGAGAGGTTTCCTATGACATTAAACGTACTGTCAGCTTTATAGGTGCGGAGCAGTCGGTCACATTCGCGGCAGTTATGTTCTGCGTATTTTTTGTGGCAACCGCCTTTTTGATTCTTAAGATCCTCAGGGATCAAAATTCAAGAATTAAATCAATTGAAATGAATAATCAGATAAGAAATGAACTGAACGATCTGAAAATACAATCTCTTCACAATCGAACCCTGGAAGAGATGCAGAACCTTGTTCATGATCTACGCAGCCCTCTGACCTCTATTCAGGCTCTGATTTCACTGTCTGCAATGCTGGTCAGTAATGAACCGGTGTTAGGATATATAAAAAGGATATCAGGATCGGTGGATCTGCTGAATATGATGATCTCCGAGATCTTGCATGAAAAGACGCGTCACAAGATTGATATTGATACATTCTTTACCGGGATACTTTCCCAGATGTCTATTCATCCAGATTCAAAAAAGATCGGCTTTGAGAATAGGCTTTCAAATTGTTCATTCCGGGTGAACAAGATTCGATTTTCCCGAATGATAATCAATCTTTTAAATAATAGTATCAGCGCCGTTCGCGAATGTGATGGTATAATTAACATACTGGTCTATAAAAATCGGAAAAAGCTGATAATTGAGGTCGTTGATAACGGCGATGGGATTGAAGCCAGCTATCTGACAAGGATTAAAGAGCGTGGATTCAGCACTAAAGGTTCTTCCGGAATCGGATTGCGGTTCGTAGAGGATGTTGTTAATAATCACGAAGGAGAACTGTTTATAGAATCAACCTTTGGTATCGGTACTAAAATTAAAATGATTTTCAACAAGGAAAAAATCGGCTATGAAGAAAATACTAGTTATTGATGATAATAAAGATATTCTCTATGCCCTGAGCGAGATTCTTAATTATAAAAAGTGGGAATCATTTACGGCTGAAACGGTTCAGGACGGATTGGTTATATTTCAAAAATGGGATATTGATCTGATCATCATCGACTATCATATGCCCGGTATCAACGGGCTGGACGGGGTAAAGATGTTTAGAGGATTTTCTTCATCGGTACCCATTATTGTTCTCACCGTTGAAGAGAGTCAGGAAACGGCTGAGCGCTTTCTTAATGCTGGAGCCAGTGATTTTGCATTGAAACCTATCAAGGCTCCGGATCTTCTGTCCAGACTGATGGTCCACCTTCGCAGTGAAGCGGATAGAAGTGCCGAAAAGAATGAAAATTTCAGGAAATATACAAAGGGGATCAACCTCTCCACCCTTACGATTATAGAAAGGACAATGAAGAATCATATAAGTATGATGACACTTGAAAGAATCGCCGAAGATTCAGGACTTGCATATCAGACAGTCCACCGATATCTGAAACATTTTATGGAACACAGGGTTGTAGATTCTGAATATTCTTACGGGAAAGTCGGCAGGCCGAAACAGTTTTTTCGATGGAAGAAGTAAATTCTAAGGCTATTTTAATATAATAAATTTGAGAGAAAAATGAGAATAATCCTGTTGTCCTTTAAATTCAAAGCCTATAATCAAAATTGAACCAAGAAAGATTGAAAAGGAGAGTAAAATGAAAAAACTGATGTTATGTCTGTTGATATTGGTTGTTTTATCCACGGCTGTTTGGGCCGGCGGACAATCGGAGGCCCTTCCAGATGTTCAGACTTTTTCAGTAAATCCCGATAACCCCGCTATAGCCAGAGCCGATGTGGCAAGAAAGGGCATGGTTGTTTCCGGTAAGCCTGTAGCCTCTCAAATCGGAGCGGCAATTTTAGAAAAGGGTGGTAATGCCATTGATGCCGCTGTCGCTACAGCATTTGCTGTTGGCGTCTTCGAACCCAACGCCTCCGGTATAGGTGGCGGCGGATTTATGACCATCTATCTCGCAGAAGAGGACAGGGTTGTTGTTGTGGATTTCCGGGAAACTTCTCCCGCCAACGCATCCAACGAAATGTTTTACAGGTTTTTTAAGGAAGACAAATCCTTCGATTTCTACGGTGCAGCCTTCTCGCCTCAGGCCATCGGTGTGCCCGGCGAGGTTCTTGGGCTTGAAACCGCTCTTGAAAAATATGGAACCATGACCATGGAGGAGGTGGTGACTCCTGTTTATGAGGAACTTGAAGCCAATGGTATTGAAGTAACCGGCAATCTTGCCGGTATAATCGCGGATATGTATCGTATTCTCTCTCTGAACGAAGGTTCTGCGGACCTGTGGCTTAATGAAGACGGTATGCCATATCAGGTTGGAGATGTAATTTATAACCCGGATCTGGTTAAAACCCTGAAAGCTATTGCGAAAGAGGGAGCTAAAGCTATCTATGAAGGGCCAATCGCGGAAGCGATTGTTGAAAACGTACAGGCCCTTGGAGGGGTCCTTTCCCTGGAAGATCTTGCCGGCTACAAAGTTGAAATCAGAGAACCGATAGTTGGAGAATATCGTGGATACGAAATTGTTTCGATTCCTCCTGCCAGTTCCGGCGGTACTCATATAGTGCAGCTGCTGAATATCCTGGAGAATTTCGACCTCGGTTCATATGAGCATGGCTCAACTGAAGCAGTTCATCTTTGGGCTGAGGCTATGAAATTTGTTTATGCCGACAGATCGAAATACATGGCCGATACTGCTTTTGTAGATGTTCCGCTTAGCGGTCTTGTTTCGGAAGAATATGCAAAAATTCTAGCTGATAAGATTTCTATGGAGTCAGTACTCACCGAATTGGATCAACCTGATGTGTGGCCCTATGAAAGTAGCAGCACAACCCATCTGTCCGTTATGGACGGAGACGGTAATGTCGTTTCTCTGACAAAATCCATTAATTTCTTTTTTGGGTCCGGTGTCACTGTTCCCGGCACGGGAATAATCATGAATAATCATATGATGGATTTTGACTTAACGCCCGGTTCCGTCAACGGTATTGAAGCCGGAAAGCGACCGTTAAGCAGTATGAGTCCTTCTCTTGTTCTTAAAGATGGATCCCCCTTCATGGTCATCGGTTCTCCCGGCGGCTCAAACATCATCGTGGCAGTGGCACAGGTTATAAGTAACGTAGTTGACTACGACATGTCCATTATCGATGCAGTAGACGCGCTCCGGCTTGTTTCGAAGCTTGGTGCGGGGATCACCATCGAAGGCCGTATTTCAGATGATACCGTGAAAGCACTACAGGCTCTTGGTCACGAAGTTTCCGTCAAAGACAGCTACTATCCCTCCCTTGGATCCGTCAATTCAATTTTAATAGATGAAACAGGTGTGATCGTCGGTGTTGGAGATCCTCGTCGTGATGGTCAGGCCGTAGGTGTAAAATAACTGAAGGATATTTATAGATGCGAAAATTGAGTTTATTAATTATTATTATTGCAGCAGCATCCCTTTTTACAATCGGTTGCGGAGGAGATGAATCTGTTTCAAAAACTTCTCAGCAGGAATCGGCCGTATCAGTTCAAGTCTCAGTTAAAGCCTTGGAGGGTCCTATTGCCGAAACTCCCATCATTCTTACATCCGCAGGACAAAGCGCTGATGTAAAGATGATTGAATCCTTATTAAAAAAGGGAGGAATGGAATATGAAATCAATGAAGTGCTGGATTCTTCCGGGTTGGGCGAGGCCAGAACATTGGTTATTGCCATCGGAGGCAGTTCCAAGGGACTGGGAGCTGCCGGTATAGATGCTGAAGACGAGATTGACAGGATAGACGCACTCCTCAAAGAGGCTGCAGCTAAGGGTTTAACAATAATTGGAATGCACATTGGCGGCGAAGGCCGCAGGGGCGAGCTTTCTGATAAGTTTATCAAGGCCTCGGTGGAATTCGTCGATTACCTCATTGTGGTTGAAGGCGGCGACAAAGACGGCATGCTTTCCGGCATAGCCGCTGAAAATGATATCTTCATGTCCAGGGTCGGCAGCATCGTCGATTCATATGGAGCCTTGAAAAAGGCTTTTCCTTAGACGTTTTTATTTTTTACGGGGGGGGGAGCCCCCCCCGTTGTTGACTTATCTGACTATCCTACTCATGTCTATATTATAAAATTTCTTCATGGAGTTATGTTTTGTATTTTGAATTAATTATTTTTTTAGTTATGGTTGCGGTATTCATGATCGGCTGCTTCAAGTTCAAGCTTCCGGTAGGAATTGCTATGGTACTTGCTGCCATTTCAGGCAGCCTTGTTTCTGGAAACGGTATTTCCGTCCGGCATCTCATCGAAGGCTCATTCGGTTATATCGATACTATCCTTGTTATTGCAACTGCAATGATCTTTATGAAGGTGGTAGAAGCATCCGGGGCTTTGCATGCCTTGAGTTCGGTAATTATTAACCGTTTTCATAAAAGACCTGCCATACTACTTATTTTCCTCATGCTTGTGGTGATGTTTCCGGGAATGATAACCGGATCTTCCACTGCGGCGGTGCTTACCGCGGGCAGCCTTGTGGCTCCTGTTTTTCTTATGCTTGGAATTCCCGCTGTCAACACAGCCGCCATCATTGCTGTCGGGGGGATGATGGGAATGATTGCCCCTCCGGTAAACGTTCCGGTAATGATCATCGGCAGCGGTATTGATATGCCCTACGTCGGTTTTGGGCTTCCTCTACTATTAATGTCGGTACCTATTGCAATTTTCACCGTTCTTTTTCTGGGGCATAAATATGCCCATAAAACCTCCTATGCGGAATTGAAGGAAAACCTGGACTTCGATCTGGATAAAAAATACGGGCTGCTCGTTTACCTTCCTCTTTTTGTTGTCCTTTCGCTGATGCTGCTAACCAAAATTCTGCCTCAGTACATACCAAACCTGGGACTTCCTTTGATATTTCTTCTGGGAAGTCTTATTGGAATCTTCACCGGTGAAAGGTTCAATATCTTCAAAAAAGTCAAGGAGGCCATCAGTGACGCCCTTCCTGTCCTGGGAATTCTTGTCGGTGTAGGCATGTTCATCCAGATTATGACACTGACGGGGGTGCGGGGGCTGATTGTTGTAAACAGTATCAGCCTGCCGATGGCATTACTGTATATAGGCATAGCGATTACAATTCCTCTTTTCGGAGCCATTTCCTCGTATGGATCCGCATCTGTTCTTGGCGTTCCCTTCATCCTTGCTCTATTAAGTCAGGATCAGATCATCACAGCTGGAGCCCTTTCATTAATCGCGAGCCTGGGAGATCTTATGCCGCCGACTGCTCTGGCGGGACTCTTTGCCGCCCAGGTTGTAGGTGTGGATAACTACGTTCAGGTTCTTAAAAAGACCGCAGTTCCCGCTATAGTCATCAATGTGGCGGGTATCATCTTTATAATTTTCGCCAATCAACTGGCGGGGATCCTGTTTTAGGAAGGGAGGTCGCTATGATTACGTGGATATACCGATTAATAGTACTGCTGGTAAGCATCTTTGTGGTTGTAAACCTGGTAAGCAAAGAAAAAATAAAAGATCAGGCTAATGCAGTGATAGTTCTAATCCCCCTGCTGCTCCGATTGCTGATGATTAAATAGGAGGGGTTATGAAGAGAAAACACATTTCTGCAATTATAATACTGATAGGGGCTCTTATCGTCACTTTCTACTCAGGTAGGATGTTCCTTTCCATGTATCAGGAGGAGCCCATTGTTACAGGTCCCGGAGTCAGCAGCGTCGTCAAGCTCAGCACCTATTTCCCGGGGCTTGAGGGAAGCTACGGTGACACCGATGTATATATTATGAAGGGACGGGAACCCGGAGGTTCTACGCTTGTCCTGGGAGGAACACACCCCAATGAACCAGCGGCTTATATCGCCTCAGTAGTACTAATTGAAAATGTAGTCGTTAAAAAGGGAACCCTTTACGTCATTCCCCGGTCGAATCGCAGTGCTTTTACTCATAATGATCCCCAGGAAGGAGCTCCCCAGCGTTTTTACATCGAGACCCCCTTTGGAGAGCGTTGGTTCCGCTTCGGCTCCCGGGCGACGAACCCTGTTCATCAGTGGCCCGATCCCGATGTTTACATACATGCAGCATCAGGTCAGCAACTCTCTGGAAGTGAAACACGTAATCTTAATCGCGGTTATCCCGGCCGGGCAGATGGTACATTCACAGAACAAGTCTGCTATGCTATCCGTAACATGATAAACACCGAGGGAATAGATCTGAGCATAGACCTTCATGAGGCTTCTCCGGAGTATCCCGTCATCAATGCAATAGTTGCGCATGAGCGGGCAATGCCGATAGCCGCCGATGTAGCTATAACCATGCAGTCGAATGAAGTAAATATCGGACTGGAACCTTCTCCTGTCAACTTGCGGGGATTGACGCATCGCGAGCTCGGCGATTCGACAGAAACGTTTGCCGTTCTGATGGAAAGCGCTAACGCATCTCAGGGCCGTTTGAGGGGTCGCACAGATGAGGCTCTGGTTCTCTCCGGAGTGGATCCGATGTATGAAAAAGCTGCTGATCTTGGGCGCCTGTTTGTCCCCTACGATGAGAATGGACATCCCCTGGAGGTCCGGGTAGCCCGCCACCTTTTTGGGATTGAAAGCTTCATCATCTCTATGTCATCCTATGATGGAAACAAGGCGATGATTGTCTCCGAAATTCCGTCTTACCAGAATATGGTGTCCAGAGGGGTCGGAGCTTATCTTCTTCCGGTCGAGTAGGATTGGGTGATGGTGAAGCGATTGTTTCTGATCATGATTGTTATATTCTGCATTCTCGGCGGATGCTATAGCTGCGCCGGGAGTGAGGGACGTGAGGAAACCTTCATTCTCTGTGAGGGACTGGATGTTGAGACCACCGGATTTATCATTGATAGCGGCCAGCCCGGGCCCGTCGTTTATATCGTTGGCGGAATTCACGGGAACGAACCCGCCGGAATAGCCGCAGCCTCGGCTTTCAGCGAATATGCCCTAAAGAAAGGCCGGGTGATTGTGCTTCCCCGGGCCAATATCGAGGCCGTAAAGGCGGGTGAAAGGAGCGTTTACTGGCTGGGAGATCTTAATCGCGCCTTCCCAGGGAAAGAGAGAGGATTGGAGGTTCAGGAGCTGGCCTATGAGATCTTCACCCATATAGCCGATCAAAAACCGGATATCGTTCTGGATCTCCATGAATCCAGACAACGCGATCCGATGAAAAACTATGCTCTGGGCAATTCCATTATTTTTAGCCACCCCGAAGCACTGGAACCGGTGATGGATTCTGTAGATTTTTTAAATCGTCATAGAGGGAATCTTACTCCCTTTGTATATCAGATTGATTCAATACCGGGAACATTGAATCAATCCGTAACAGAGATTCTCGATATTCCCGTGATAACCCTGGAAACGGATGTAGAAGCAGCCTTTGAAAGCAGGGTGAAAGATCAGAAGAGTTTTCTCGATTTTATGATTTCCGAGTGGTGTAGTTTTTTTCCATCGGACTAGTCTATAAGCCGTGCTATGGTTTTTTAACTTTCAGGCACATATCACTTTTCCTGAACTGTCGCTTTTTTTTTGAAGAGTGAGATGTCGCTTATAGATCTCATTTTCCTTTTTCAGGAGTAACATTGTGAAAATGATATTCTTTCTTTAACGGAAGATCATTTTGAATATTGAGTTAAGCAAAGCTCTTCTGCTCCTGAAACTGAGTATAGACTAAATAGTAATCCCGCTTTTCTTACACTGTTTCCTGAGAAAATAGACAGGGATAAGGGGAAGCAGGCTGACGATGCCGGCAGTTTGATATATAAGTGGCGTAGGTATAAAACCGGCTTGCCCATTTAGCACGGTGGGTATTCCGAAATTCTGGATAAGGAATGATCCGATAGTCGGTCCTATCACCATAGGGAGGGCAACCATAAATATCATCCTTACCCCCTGAAATTGACCTCTTGCGTCTTTGGGCATGAGGTTTCGGATCCATACCATAAGGACTATATTCATCAACACACCAATGGCCTGGACCGCGGTTGTTACGCCCAGAAACACAAGGGAATCAGTGAATGAATAAAGGATCGATCCCAAAGACCCAATTATGTATCCGAAAGTAATAACGGTAAAGCCTTTCCCCTTGTCGGTGAGCTTTCCGATAGGTAGCGCAAATATAATCAGTACTGGAGCTACAATGGTGGAAAGCAGGCCTGCTGTGGATTTGCTTATTTCAAGATAATTATTCAAATATATCATTCCATAAGGGGCCGTTATCTCCATGGAGATGTTGTAGAGTACCATGGTCAGGAATACGAGGTAGAGCTCTTTGTTCTTCTTTATACTTTTAGGTGAGAAAACATCTATGAGATCGAGAAAAAATCCTTTTTGGGAAGATTCAATTCTGGGTCTCAAGCCGGGACTCTCTTTTAGAAGTAGAGATCCTATAAGGCCCATTATCAGTACAAACCCTCCGAGAGTGAGGAAGAACGCGAAGTATCCGACAGTGTCTATCAGAACTCCCGAAAGCCCCATACCCATAACTATGGCCAGAACGGGGAGGATCATAAGCACCCCCTCAACAGTCCCTCTGTTTGTCTCATCAGTGATATCTGTGACCCAGGCGTTAAAGGTGGCATCGTTAGCTGTGGAACCGAAAAAGGTCATCATTGCGTCTAAAGCAATAACAAGAAAAACAGCTAACTGAACGTTTCTTGTCCATCCTGCCATCGGGTAAGCAATGGTAGAGAGGGCCCAGAGGGTGTACCCGACGAAAATAAAGGGTTTACGCTTTCCGACTCTATCGCTTAAAGTCCCTATAATAAGGGTTGTCACCGTAGCCACAATCGCGCTTACCGCTACCATGACGGCAATAGGCTTCGGGTCAGGAGTAATGGTATCAAAAACAAATGTGTTGAACCATGAGTTCTCGACATTCCAGGCTATTTGGCCGCTTAGGCCGAGAAGTACCAGAACGATCCAGTTCTTTTTTCCGATTTTTGTCGTTTCTAAGTTTTTCATTTTTTCTCCGCTTTATTGAAAGCAGCATAGATCTCTTTGTTCAAACCTTTAACTACTTCAGCGTCAATTTTCAGAACCTTTCTATCATAGGTGAAATATCCGTTCGACTCTATTTCCACATCAGAGAACTGGGTATATACCCCTAGTCCGAGACCTTTTTCAATAAGAGGAATAAGCTGATCACGGATGAGCTGTTCATAGGCTGTCTGCAGAGTTGCACGGTTTTTAAATATTCTATAGCCCCACTCACTATCTTCATCCCATAGGTGGCCCTTGCACTGGAGGTTGTATCCCCCATATTCGGATATAAAATAGACCCTCTTGTCCGGTTTTTTTGGTTTTTTGAGTTTTATAACATAGGTGTGTAGACTCCGAAAATCTCCTCCCCCCTGATCAAACCAGCCGGAGGCGTGATCAAATAGTCTTGTGGGGTCATGATTCCTGGCAGTATCTGAAATACGGAGGGCATCGTACTGACCCCATGACTCATTAAAGATGACCCAGATTAGGAGTGACGGGACATTATAAAGGTGATCCATAATCTTAATAAGTTCTCTTTCAAAGTCGACGCGTGATTCAGGATCCTGACGCCATGTTCTTCTATAGGCGCTGGGATTATCATCTGCCCGGCTTATGTTCGAAAATATTGTAATACGTGTCATAAGTTCATTGGCCCCATTTTTACCGCCAGACACCATGTCCTGCATTACAATAAGCCCTTCCCTGTCAGCATGGTAGTACCATCGTCTCGGCTCAACTTTAATATGCTTTCGGGTCATATTAAAACCCAGCTCTTTTGTTTTCTTAATATCAAACAGCAGCGCCTCATCGCTGGGAGCTGTCATGCCGCCGTCAGGCCAGTAGCCCTGATCAAGAGGGCCGTGTAGAAAAATTGGCTCATCGTTTAGAAATACACGTTGATACCCGGCGGGGCCCTCTTTCATCTCTATTTTCCGCATGGCGAAATAGCTGTCAATAGAATCAACGACCTCTCCGTCAGAGAGTATTTCAACTTTAAGGTCATAAAGGAACGGATCATCAGGCGTCCAGAGTCTTGGTTCGGCTAAATTCAACTTTACCTTTCTTCCTGAGAAGCCGGAGGCCTCTTCGATTACAGTTTCTCCTATCATGGCAGAAACTCGAACTTCTCCATCTTCGGATGTTTCAACTTCAACAGTCAGCTCTGAGGCATCTGTATCTGGAGTGATTTTAATCCTTTGAATATGGTTAGCTTTCTCGACAGCTTCCAGCCAGACAGTCTGCCAGATTCCGCTGGTAGAGGTATAATATATGGTATTAGGCTTTATAACCTGCTTCCCCTTCTGCTGCCAATGGGAGTCGGTCGGGTCCCATACCGAAACCGTCAACTCATTGTCGCCTGGTTGCATGTGCTCGGTAATATCAAAGCTGAAAGGGACGTAACCACCTGTGTGTTCACCTAGCTTAATGCCGTTTAAGTAGCAGATACACTTCCAGTCGACAGCCTCAAAATGGAGCAGGAGACGCTTTCCATCCCAATCCTCAGAAACCCTGAAGAAACGACGGTACCAGAGTTCTTCATCCGGCTTCAAGGCTTTTTTCACCCCTGAGAGGGATGATTCTATTGCAAAGGGTACAAGAATTTCTTCTCCGTAGCTCGTCGGCATAGCCCCGTTTTTCTTTGTGATACTGTAATCCCAAATACCGTTAAGGTTCTGCCACGTCCGGCGAACCATCTGAGGTCTTGGGTATTCCGGTAATGGACAGGAAGGATCAAGTGAATCCGCCCAGGGGGTCATGATATGCCCCGGAACAGCTTTCCAGGTCTTTGACTGAATATTAGCTCCCATTAAATCTCCAATAATGTTTAATAATACATGAATCTTATTGTCCAAATTTGAATCTGTCAACAAGAATATTTCCTCAAATATCCGAAATTATCGGACAGATGCTATAAATATGACCAAATATGAGTTCTATTTGATTCAACATTTATTAAACTAAAGGTTGAAAACATATAATAATGTATGTTATTCTCCGGAAATGGAAAGTCTTAAGATATATGATATAAAAGATATTAAAAAAATCGCTCAGGCCCTCTCAGGAGAGCCGAGACTGAATATCATCGAGCTGCTCAGTTCTGGAAGTAAGAATTTGAATGAGATTGCCTCTTCGTTAGGTATGCCAATCTCAACTGCCACAGTCAATGTCCAGAAGCTGGAGGAAGCCGGACTGCTGCATATTGATTTCAAACCGGGAATACGGGGGACTCAGAAGATCTGCTCCCTGGCGTACAGTGAAATATCTCTTCAAATTGCTATAAAACCACAGATAAAAAAATCGGTAGAACGGATAAGTATGCCTATAGGCAACTTTATTCAGTCGGAAGTAACAGCTCCCTGCGGTATCTGCACATCTATAGAGCAGATTGGAAAAAAGAATGATCTTCGAGTATTCTTTTTTCCGGAAAGAACAAAGGCGCAATTGATCTGGTTTACTACCGGCCACCTGGAATACCATTTCCCAAATCCTTTAGGATTTGATGAGACGCCCCTCTCTCTTGAGTTCTCAGCAGAGTTGTGTTCTGAAGTGCCCTATTTTAACAACCGGGTTTTATCAGATATTTCGCTCTGGATAAATGATCAGGAGATCGATTTCTGGCGCTCCCCTGGTGATTTCGGCGGGAAGAAGGGGAAGCTTACACCTCCCTGGTGGGGGATTCACAAAACTCAATATGGCTCTCTTGTTAACTGGCGGATAAACGAGGAAAGGGCTATCTGTAATGGTGAGAAGTGTTCAGATATAACAATCAAGGATCTAAATCTCAATAGAAATCCTTTTATCTCGGTCAGAATTGGAGTTAAGGAAGAAGCTAAACATAATCAGGGGATCAACATCTTTGGGCGGGAATTCGGGAATCATCCTCAGGATCTTGAACTTGTTATAGAAAAATCCAATTAGACAATAGTATTTGCAAAAAACATCTTTATTAACAGAGGAAAAGAGTTAAAAGTAAATATTATCAATTCAATACTCATATAGGCTGTTTTCCTCATGCAAGACGGAAGTTTTTTGATTCCTGATAACAATGTATGTGAAAATGCAATCGGACCCCGTCGCGTAGTCTAATTCCATTGATGAATCTACGTTGCCAGTTTATTAGAGTTACCAGTTTGACCACTGTTAAAAGGTCAGAGACAATGCAGGATTCTCTTTTGGTGGTAATTCTTATATCTTTTTATTAATAAACATCATCATGAGAATCAATATCGAGAAGAATTATTTCTCTATTTACTATTTTCAGATACAATACAACTCTATAGCTATAGGTCAGACTAACAGAATATTTCTCTTTATGACAACCTTTCAGCTGGTTTAATTTTAATCATTGTTGAAAGGGATCTTCTTTAAGCTGAATTAATAAATCTTTAAAATCAGATTTTAATTGGGGGTGCTTTTTAAAGAATTTCTTTGATGTCTTTACAAAAGTACTAGTCCAACTCAGTTCAAACACTATCGATTTCCTGCATCAAATCATCAATAGTTCCTGATTTTACTCGTTCCTCTTTTATATCCTTATCTGATGCATCAAGTCTGGCTGAAATAAGATCATCAATAATCAGTTTATATGACTCTTCAGTCAATATAACATAATCTGGTGTGTTGTTCCGTATAATATGAACCGGGCCATTTTCCAGTAATTCATCTACGTATTAAACAAAAACTTTTCAATAATTAAAACCGATATTTTGCTAATTTTTAATTCCATCTGGGAATGATAAAATCTTCAATGGTAAAATTTTTCAACATCTGAAAGAGTTGAGAAGCCATCAGTGGAGTGTTTTCAGCAACTTACTATGCAGTAAGTTGCTGAAAGATTTATTTATATATATAAACCGCGCCGGCACCATCTCCGCCTGAGTCTTCCCCGGTTGCTCCGACTATCGCATAATTATCAGAGATGCCTACAGAGGATCCAAAACGATCATATTCTTCGGCATCTGTTGCATGGATAATAGCAGTCTCGCGCCAATTGCCTGAATCCGTAATTTTAAAAATGTAGGCAGCTCCGATGTTTCCATCTTCGTTGACTGATTTAGAAAGGTCACCAACAATCGCGTAATTACCTGAAATTCCTACGGAACAACCGAAGGAATCACCATCATCTGCATCCGAGGCTGATAAAGCCGCAGTCTCACTCCAGTTGCCTGCCCCGTCTTTGCTGAAGATGTGAGCAGCCCCTGAGGAATCACCATTGACTTCTTCAAAATCTGCACCGATAATTGCATAATTGTCCGATATACTGACAGAACATCCAAAATTACCGCCCTTACTGGATCTCGAAGACTGACGGCTAGCATTCGCAGGCTGAAGGAAAGCAGTCTGGTCCCAAGAATCGGAACCGTTATTTCTAAAGATGTAAGCTGCTCCGTCGGGACTAACCCCGGTAGCTCCTATAAGAACATGATCACCCGAGATGCTGACGGAGCCTCCGAACTCCTCCCAGCCTTCTGTATCGGGGGCATGTAAGATAGCAATCTCGCTCCAGTTGCCGGAGCCGTCATTCTTGAAAATGTAGGCCACTCCGGTATTATAACCACCTGTGTCTTTCCTGTTTGCACCGACTATAGCGTAGTTGCCGGATATACTGACAGAGCATGCGAATTTGTCTCCAGCCTCTGCATCGGAGGCATATAGAATATCAATCTCGCTCCAGTTTCCTGAACCGTCATTCTTAAATATGTAGGCTGATCCGGCCTCATCGCCGCCGGTGTCTCCCCCGTCTGCACCGACTATAGCGTAGTTGCCGGATATACTGACGGAGCTTCCGAATTTGTCTCCAGCCTCTGCATCGGAGGCATATAGAATATCAATCTCGCTCCAGTTTTCTGAGCCGTCATTCTTGAATATGTAGGCAGCTCCGGCATCATCACCGCCTGTGTCTTCATCTTCTGCACCGATTATTGCATAATCTCCCGAGATGCCTACAGAGGATCCAAAATAAGCATCTTCAGCAGCATCAGATGCATATCTGATGCTTTCAATGGAAAACTTTAACCATTCTGCATAGAGTGTTATATCTGTAGTTCCTATTGTGAAGGTGCTGCCGGTTGAATAAGAGGTGCCGCTGCCGTCGGATGCTGTATTCCAGCCGTCAAATACATATCCGCTTTTTACTAAGCTTCCTATGTTACCAAGTACTGTAATAACCGAATCAAAGGTATACTCTGTTGTTTCTGCTGGAACACTACCTCCCGTACTGCCGTTGCCGTCATATGTAACTGAAGAACCGTTCCATCGGGCATATAAAATTACATTGGAGGCATCTATGGAAAGGGTCTGACCCGGCTCATAGGGGGTTCCACTGCCGTCAGACGCAGTATTCCATCCGATAAATTCATATCCGCTTTTTGTAAGACCTCCGGTATTTGCCTGGACAGTTACAACAGAACCGCTGGAGTATTCCACAGAGTCAACAGGAACACTGCCGCCTGTACTACTGTTTCCGTCATAAGTGACTATATATATTTCATTTTCCATCGTACAATTAAACAATGTGATAACCGTAAGAAAAATAATAATAGTTAAGACGACCTTTCTAAAATTTTTTTTCATATTCATTTTATTTAATATGCTCCTTTTCTAATCTGATTTTTATTTTGATAAAAAAGTAGCACATCTATGTAAATGAACTAATAACGGAATGTAAACAGTATATGAACAAAAAGAATAATTGTATTGACAATAGAAAGGCGTCGTAAAATAATGGATGTGATTATGAAAAATGAAAATATCAGTGTTTTGCTGCTTGAAGATAATCCTGCTCAATACGCATTGCTTTCCGCTTATTTAGAAAAAGACAATTATAAGGTAGTGCATGTTGATTGCATAAAGGCCTTTAATTCTTTGATTAAAACAGAGCATCCGGAGCTGATTCTCCTCGATCTGAATCTACCCGACGGCGATGGGTTGCAATTGGTTCACAAAATTAAAACTGTGTATAAAATCCCTCTGATTATCATCACATCCAGGGATACGATGCTGGATCGCTTAACGGGTCTGGAATCGGGTGCGGATGATTATATCTGCAAGCCCTATCATCCCCGGGAACTGATGATCCGTATCAACAAGCTGCTGAACAATGAAACCGACTGCAAATCAGAAGCTTCCCTAATTATAGAAATCAGCAATTACTGCTTCGATAAAGATGCTCACCGTTTTTATGACAAGGAAGGAAACGATATTAACCTTACGGCGGGAGAGTATCTCATCGTTACAAGACTTATAGAGGCAGAAGGAAGGATTCTAAGCCGAAGTCAGCTTCTGGATGCCGCTTTTCAACGAGTTGAATATCCTTCAGACAGGACTATAGATGTCCTTGTTTCCCGGCTACGAAAGAAATTCCCGGTAAAACCAAATGAACCGGAGATTATTGATACAGTAAAGGGCTTTGGGTATCGATTGAACAAGGCTGTTTTGTAATGAATCATCATAAAAATGATGTTGATTCACTCTATAAAATAAACAGGTATACCGGAGAGTTCGTCTGTTCCAAAACAGAATCTATTTTTATTGACCTCTCATGGCCCGGTTTATCAAGAAAACTTCTTATTATAGCAGTTCTGGGCAGCATAACCTATTTTTTTGCGAGTTGTATTCCCAGACCTGAGGTTAATCCTGAATACAGGGCTTTCATGGTTCCCATTACCAGAGTTGTTGCGGGGTTTATACTGGTTATAGCCCTGATTGTCAAAAATAACCATAGCTACTCTATCCATCTTTGCATTCTGATAGTTCTGGCGGAAATATCCATCGGTCTTCTGGAATCAGCAGATCAGTATTTTTATCTGAAATCTATTAACAAATTTTATGATATTGGAACTTCATTTCTCGTATTCTACATCCTGATTTTTTATATAATTATTCCTAACAGAATCAAACTCACTTTATTTACAAGCATTGGGGTATCGCTAATCTTTATCATCTCTGTCTATCTGACCGAAACCGCTGCTTTTTCGGATCTATTTACAACCATAATCTATTTTGTAATCACCAACTGTCTCGGATACGGAATTCTACTGACTACCAATAGGGCAAAGCGTGAAGAGTATCATCATGTAATTCAATTAAAAAAGGCAGAGCAGGAGGCTCAAGAGGCTAATAAGGAAAAAAGCCGCTTTTTGGCGATAATGAATCATGAGATGCGCACTCCCCTCAATGTCGTACTCGGAGGGATTCAAATTCTTAACAACAGCAGTCTTACAACTGAACAGGAAAATATTACCTCAATAATTCAGATTTCGGGGGAATTACTAAGGGTTCTGATCCAGAATATCCTGGACTTCACGAATATTGAAAGAAACAAGCTGCAGCTAAGGGTTGAACAGTTTTCACTGAAACAGGTGATTGAAGAGAGTGATAAGATATATTCACATATTTCTGAAGAAAAGGGATTAGATTTTTTCATTTCAAATAACTGCGCTACCGTTGAAAATGTAGTCGGTGACTCAATGCGGCTTCGACAGATTCTTTCCAACCTGCTGAACAATGCCGTAAAATTCACAACTAAGGGATCGGTTTCATTATCTATTGATTTAATAAAAAAAGAAGAAAATAACATCCTTCTCCGGTTTAGCGTATCGGATACCGGGATAGGCATTCCTAAAGAACACTTCGGGTATATTGTACAACCCTTTACTCAGGTTGAGCAGTCCCTCACCAGGAATTTCGACGGAAGCGGGCTGGGTCTGGCCATATGCAGCGAGCTGCTGAACTGCATGGACAGCAGGCTGGAGATTGCAAGTGAGGTAGGTTCGGGCAGTACTTTCAGCTTCGATCTTTTTCTTGCCATAAACAGCGACGAATATCTCAAGGCAGAAGAGCCTGTGATTGATTCGTACAGGATACTTCTTATTGATGATATCGAGGCAAATCTTAAAATTGTCGGAGGATTGCTGGAAACTTTCAATCAGAGGGTTGTTTGCGCTCTAGGCAGCAGACAGGGGATAGAAAAAAGCCTGCTTGATGATTTTGATGCTGTCATTATTGATCTGCACATGCCGGAAAAAAACGGGATTGAAACAATCAGGGAAATCAAAATGAGGCATCCGGATATCGCAACCTTCCTTATGACTGCCGACACGCGGGACGAGGTGTTTACCGACTTCCTAAAAGCGGGATTCACGGATTTTATCCCGAAACCAGTAGATGTGACACAATTAAAGAATGCTCTGGGAAAAATCGGATCAGTTAATCCGGTAATAAGCAAAAGCATGGCAATCGTTTTCGGCAGCGAAGAGATTATTGATATGGAGTTTATCCGTGAACTGAAAAATGATCTGGATAATAAGGTTTTTATAGATGTTATTAAATCCTGCGTCGAAACGCTGAAAAAAGATGTCCTCAGAATTAATAATCTCAATTGTGTAGACGGCTGGAAGTATTTTATTCATCAGCTAAAAGGAGTCGCCGGAAACTACAGACTGATGAGACTATGGAATTTTTTGGAAGGCTATAAATCCGATTTATCGACATTAGACAGCAATCAACTTAAGAAAGTACTGGATGAATCAATAGTTGCTTTGAACAATGAGATTGATTTATTATTAACCTTATAGAAAATTATATAAAATTCGGTTCCTCACAAGAATTTGAAAATAGATTCGGGCGTGGTGTAGTTTTTTACATCACTACACTACGGGGGTAAAAAGTCTATTTAACAAAATTCTTTACTTCCCAAAAAAAGTAGAATAATATAATTATTATAAACATTGAAAAAAATCAAAGCATAATAAATTCCTCATTTCAATGTTCAAGCAAATATTACCTCGTATAGCTTTAAATAGTACCCGGTAATTGCCACACTTAATATAGTCTACTTTTTTACTGAGACTCTGTTTAATAAATACCCCGGTAATAAAAAAACAGAGGAGAAAAAAATGAAAAGAAGAAACTTTATCATCACAGCAACAATATGCCTGGTAGCTTTACTCATATTCGGATGTCCTGCGGATCCGGGGGTGACGGATGAACCGGGGGTAACGGTTGCACCGGCAATTGAGGTTTCCATCAATGGCAGCACAATAGTCAACACCGGAAGCTATGATTTTGGAACCTATAAGATTTTCAAGACAGAAGAAATCACAGGAACCATCAGGAACACCGGAACCGGAGATCTAACTTTAAATGGAAATATCAGCATAAGCGGAACGAATGCCGATCTGTTTACAGTAACAAATCAGCCGGAAACAACCATAGTCTCAGGTGGAAGCACAACATTCACGGCTTCCTTATCAACGGGAACTATAACAGGCTCAAAAACAGCAACGCTGACTATTACAAGTGACGATGGTGATGATGGCAGTTATGCAATTGGACTTACGGCTACAGCTGCCGATAGAGACTGGACAGCGGCAACCTCAAGTGCGGCCTGGACTGCTCGATATGGTTTCGGAAGCGTGGTCTATGATGACAAGATCTGGGTTCTCGGTGGTTATGATGACGCCGTATGTAACGATGTCTGGTACAGCATTGATGGAGTAACATGGACTGAAGCAACATCAAGTGCCGCCTGGACTGCTCGGGAATGTTTTGGAAGCGTGGTTTATGATGACAAGATCTGGGTTCTCGGTGGTTATGATGACTCCGGTCACAACAACGATGTCTGGTACAGTACTGATGGAGTAACATGGACTGAAGCTACCTCAAGTGCCGCCTGGTCTGGTCGGGAAGGTTTTGGAAGCGTGGTCTATGATGACAAGATCTGGGTTCTCGGTGGTGGTGATAGAACAGGCCCCTACAACGATGTCTGGTACAGCACTGATGGAGTAACATGGACTGAAGCTACCTCAAGTGCCGCCTGGACTGCTCGGTATTGTTTTGAAAGCGTGGTCTATGATGGCAAGATCTGGGTTCTTGGCGGTGATGATGATTCTGACTACTGCAACGATGTCTGGTACAGCTCTGATGGAGGAATATGGACATCGGCAACCTTAAGTGCCGCATGGTCTGCTCGGTATGGTTTAGAAAGCGTGGTATATGATGACAAGATCTGGGTTCTCGGTGGTTATGATAGTTCCGGTCTCAACAACGATGTCTGGTACAGCACTGATGGAGTAACATGGACTGAAGCAACTTCAAGTGCCGCCTGGCCTGCTCGGAATTATTTTGAAAGCGTGGTCTATGATGACAAGATCTGGGTTCTCGGTGGTTATGAAATCGACGGCTTGTGTAATGATGTCTGGTACTGGTAAATAAAAGCAAGCTTGCAACGCAGGCTTGCCTCATCAGGAATTTCATCAGTCCACTGATAGGGGGGATAGTGATTGCAATAATCATTATCCTCCCGGGTTTTTTGCTGATAAAACTTGTTTTCGTTTTACCGGAATTTTACTTTACAGTCTGAATATACTATAATTTTTTCTATGAAGAAGTTAATTTTTTCAATTGTTGCAATGTCTTTATTGGCTGCTGCATCGGGTTTTGCCCAGGATGCAGGTATTAAAAAGGCGTCGGGCAGGCTTGTCAGTGGTTTTGAATCAGCTCTTCGGATGAACAGTATTGAATCATTTATTGCAGCTTATTCTATCGCTGATGCACAGCTTCAGAACCTGGTTGATGCTGAAAACAAACGCATGGGGATAGTCGATGGTGATCCGGACCGTTTTACTCTGGAGCAGGCGCAGGCTTTCATGTCCAGAATGAAGAGTAATTTTTCTGCATCATTTTTTGGCGGTATCGAAGCCCTGGAGATTATCAGCGGTATCTACCCGAAAGATCTTAGTATAACAGACTTCACTGCTCAGAAGAGTTACTGGGAGCCGCCTGTTGCGGAGATTTCAATTCTGGCCGGCACCGAGGGTGTTGAGCTAGGTATTCGGATTTCCAATCTCAGTCTTGTAGACGGCAGGCCGAGGCTGGGGCCGTCGTCCCGTATTGAATTTGAGGGTTACCAGGCACAGGATCTTATTGCGTTCCACATCATCGAGGCTTTGAAGATGGAGGATGCTATCTATTTTGCAGATATGGTGCTTCCTGATGCCGACGGGCTTGAGGCTCTTATGGAGGCTATGGCTGAATCAGGCGGATATTCTCCTGACGAGACTCCGCAAGTTATGTTGATGCAGGTTCGTAAACGGCTTATTGCCGATTTTGAGAAGCTGATTGAAACTGGCATTGAGCGGGGTATCCTCTGGAGTTATATTGATAACCTCTGGTCTGGTTATTCTGCGGAACTGCAGGGGGGGCTGTACCAGGTAAGTATTCCGTTTGAGTTTACTTTCAGAGATACCGGATACAGAATCGTCTTGGAGTACTGTACTCAGCTGGCGTCAGATTTGTCTGTTTTCCTGCCGGGAGAATTTGTCTGGTAAGGCAGGTTGTAATAAAGGGCAGCTCAATTGCACGATAGGCACTTCGTCAATAAAAATATAGAGAGGCGCCTCTTAAGCAATATAAACATGATATAGTAAAACCATGAATGGATATACAAAAAATATAGAAGAAGTACTAGCTGCATTTAATGTTAATACGGACATCGGATTAGATGAACGTCAGGTTTTGGAATTTAGGAAAAAATATGGAGAAAACAAACTAACCGAAAAAAAGGGTGAATCCTTATTTAAAATGATTGTTGGTGAAGTTACTCAATTTCTGAATTTATTATTAATTGTAGCAGCTGTCATCAGCATAATAGCAAGTGGACATTTAACCGATGGAATATTTATTTTAGCAATAGTAGTTTTGAATGTGAGTCTCAGTGTTTTTCAGGAACGAAAAGCGACAAATGCGGTGAGGGCCTTAAAAAGTTTAAGTGCGCCCAGTGCTAAGGTGCTCAGGAACGGTGAAATAGAGAATATTGAATCTCATCTTCTGGTTCCTGGAGATCTTGTCGTCGTTGAGGCCGGAGATTATATTCCGGCTGATATCCGATTATATAAAACAGTTAATCTTAAAATTGATGAATCAGCTCTTACCGGAGAAAGTGTCCCGGTTGAAAAAGATTGTGATGTTACTCTGACAGATCAGACACCAATTGGTGACAGGTTGAATATGGGATATATGTCTACTATTGTTACCTATGGCAGAGGTCTTGGCCTTGTTACAGAAACTGGTATGAATACTGAAATAGGCAACATTGCCTCACTTCTGAACGAAGTTGAAGATGAAATGACACCACTACAAAAGAAAATAGATAAGCTGGGAAAGCTCCTGGGTTTTATTAGTGTTGCAGTTGTTGTCATCATTTTTCTTATTGGAATTATCAGAATAGGATTTAAAAATATCAGTAGTCATCCGGATGAAATATTAGAGCTATTTATGATCTCTGTCAGTTTAGCTGTGGCTGCAATTCCTGAAGGATTACCGACAGTAATCTCGGTTGTATTAGCCTTGGGTATGCGCAAGATGGCTGATAAGAATGCAATTGTTAAAGAATTAAATGCTGTTGAGACCCTAGGCAGTACTACCGTAATATCAAGTGATAAAACAGGAACTTTGACACAAAACAAAATGGTCGTCACGAGGATTTTTGATAACCACGAAATTGTTGAGGTTACAGGTTCCGGATATGATTTCAAAGGCAGGATTAAGGGCGGAAGCAGTAATGTTTCCAAGTTGGTTGAAATTGGCGCCTTATGTAATGATTCAAGCATAACTGAAGATTCTTTAATTGGTGATCCAACAGAATTAGCATTAGTTACTTTGGCTGCTAAAAATAATATGCTGCAAAAAGATTTAAAGCAAACTTATCCAAGAATTGATGAGTTCCCATTTGATAGTGATCGTAAACTCATGAGTACTGTTCATGAACTTAATGGATCGAAACAAATCTATACAAAGGGTGCGCCTGATCAACTACTTAAAGTTTGTTCCCATTATTTACTCGATGGTAAGGTAAAGAAAATTGATGATGAGTTTGTTAAAACTGTTGAGCAATCTAATCAGGAGATGGCTGGCAAAGCCTTGCGTGTCTTAGGTTTTGCTTATAAAAAATTAAAAACCTATGATAATTTAAAGGAAGAGGAAAACAATTTAGTGTTCACAGGCCTTGTCGGGATAATTGATCCGCCCCGGGAAGAAGTGAAAGAGGCTATTAAAGTTTGTCATAAGGCGGGTATCCGCGTTGTGATGATTACAGGTGATCATAAAATTACAGCAACGGCAATTGGAAAAGAGTTGGGAATATTGGATGAAGGAATTCATGCTTTATCCGGCGAAGAGATTGATAAATTGAGCTATCCTGAGTTTTTAGATCTGGTGAAAATAACCAATGTATTTGCCCGCGTATCGCCTAATCACAAAGTAATGATTGTCAGGGGGCTGCAGGAAACCGGTGAGATCTGTTCCATGACCGGTGATGGAGTAAATGATGCTCCGGCTCTTAAACAGGCGGACATAGGTGTTGCCATGGGCATTACAGGAACTGATGTTTCAAAAGAAGCAGCGGATATTATTTTAATGGATGATAACTTCACTACGATTGTTGAAGCTGTTGAAGCCGGACGGGTTATCTTTGCGAATATCCGGAAATTTGTCGGATACCTGGTAAGTTGTAATGTTGGTGAAGTATTATTAATTTTTGTATCAATGCTGTTAGGATGGGGCAGCCCCTTACTTCCGATTCAAATATTATGGATAAATTTGGTAACAGATAGTTTTCCTGCATTTGCCCTGGGTCTTGAGAAGAAAGAATCAGGTGTTATGGATAGGCCGCCGATTGATCCAAAGGCAAGTATTGTAGATAAAAAAATGGGCCTTGCCATAGGGTTTCAGAGTGTTTTTTTAGCCGGGGCTGTACTTGCCTCATATGCAATTGGACATTTTATTGTAGGTGAAGGCCTTGATGGTAACTTTTATGGTAGTACCTTTGCATTTATTACTATAATCACGGGTGAAATGCTAAGAACTTATAGTGCCAGGAGTGAAAATCAGACTATCTTTAAAATGAAATTATTTGAAAATAAACTTGTTAACTATTCAGTTTTATTTGGGCTGGCATTATTGCTAATCGTATTATTCGTTCCCGGTGTGAATGATCTATTCTACACAAAAACCGAGGAACCGCTTACTTTTATTAACTTAATTACGGCATTCAGTCTCGGATTCATACCATTATTTGGCGGAGAACTGGCGAAATTATTTAAGTAAGAAAGGGGAATTATTAGGTAGTTTCATTTTCTTAAAATATTATTTGTCATTTCGGGTACAGGTAGAAAGAAGTATCAGTGTCAAATAACCTGGTTATTCATCAGTAAATCTGCCGCTGCTGTCTATCCTGGATATAAAAACATCTGTGTTCCCTGAATAGTTACTTATAGGAACACCCCATGTGCCGCTACTGTCTCCAGTCAAAACTATACTATTATCTGAATCAATAATAACAGCTGAACCGGTGTCTGCTAAACTCCCGCCATGGAAGGTATTCCAGATGCGATTTCCATTACTCTCGAGCTTGACTGCAAAAGCATCATTTCCCCCGCTATAGGCACGGACAGGAGTTAACCAGGACGCGCTGCTGGTTCCGGCAATATAGACATTCCCGGACGGATCTGCGGATATCCCGGAAGCAGTATCTGTGCCGGAGCCGCCGAGGAAGGTGCTCCATAAAAGAGCTCCGTTACTATCGAGTTTTGCGGCAAAGGCATCATTTCCTCCGGCATAAGCACTGACAGGAGAAGACCAGGAGGCACTGCTGGTTCCGGCAATATAGACATTTCCTGACGGACCTGCGGATATGCCGGAAGCGGTATCGGTACCTGAGCTGCCGAGGAAGGTGCTCCATAAAAGAGCTCCGTCACTATCGAGTTTTGCGGCAAAGGCATCATTTCCTCCGGCATAAGAACTGACAGGAGAAGACCAGGAGGCACTGCTGGTTCCGGTAAGATAGACATTTCCTGACGGACCTGCGGATATGCCGGAAGCAGTATCAGTACCTGAGCTGCCGAGGAAGGTGCTCCATATACGAGCTCCGTCACTATCGAGTTTTACGGCAAAGGCATCATCATTTCCTGCCCCGGTATGAGCATAAAGGGGCGCTGACCAGGAGTAGTTGCTGGTTCCGGAAATATAGACATTCCCTGATGGATCGGCGGATATCCCGGAAGCGGTATCTGTACCTGATGAGCTGCCGAGGAAGGTGCTCCATAAAAGAGCTCCGTCACTATCGAGTTTTGCGGCAAAGGCATCTTTTCCTCCGCTATAGGGAATTACAGGAGCTGACCAGGAGGCACTGCTGGTTCCGGTAATATAGACATTCCCGGATGAATCGGTGGATATACCGGAGGCGGTATCTGTGCCGGAGCCGCCGATGAAGGTGCTCCATAAGAGAACTCCGGTGCGGCTGATCTTGGCAATGAAGATATCTCCGTTTCCGCTGTATCCACCAAGCGGGGAACCCCAACTGGCCGTACTGGTTCCTTCGATATAAATATTCCCGGATAAGTCGACAGCTGCATAACTTCTGTTGTCGCTTCCAGTCCCGCCCAGGAAGGAATTCCACCCTTTTGACTGATTTACAAGAATCTCATAGCTGTTGGTCAAACTGTTTTCTGCTGTGACTGTTAAAGTTATTAGATTTTCACCAAGATTCAAAGGGCATGCTTGATCCGGAGTGTAGGTTATTTTTGCCATGATATCCGATGTGATTCCTGTCACATTTATGGTTTCTGCATTCATCAATTCTATTCTGTAGTGATTAGTTTCAGGAGAAAATACAGGATTTAAAATCCCTTTATCCGTTACTAGTGAAATGAGGTTAGCATCTGTACTATATTCCACGAGGGCTTCTCCCTCAGGTAGATCAACGGGGGTTCCCTCCGGCAGATCCACGAGGTCTTCTTCAGGCAGATCAATAGGAATATTACAGGCTGTAAAGATAATAAATATCAAAAAATAAAAGAACACTGTATTTTTTAATTTCATTTTTTCCTCATTCTCCATTTTTAACTGATTTAAAATTATTATAAAAGGATTTTTATTATCAAATTACGATATTCTATATTACAATCTCTGAGAAAACAATGTCTTTGTTATTTTCTTTATGTTTAGGTTCCCTTAAACTTTTTCAAAATATATCTTGACAGCAGGGCTCATCATACAGTTCCCCTCAGTATTTCATGGTTTTATTAAAAAAACTGTACTATTAAAGTCATGATCATTGACCGACGGACGGTCAATGATATATATTTCCCCTGATTAAAGGACAGATATATGACAAGAATCGTGAAAAACCCTGATGAACGTCGAAGAGAGATAATCCAGGCGGCAAAAACATTATTTCAGACCAGGGAATATGAAAAGACCACCATGAGTGAAATCATGAAAATCCTGAATATTGCCAAGGGAACCATCTACCATTACTTTTCTTCAAAAGAGGAACTTCTGGAGGCGGTAGTTCAGGACCTGGTTCAGGAAGATCTCCATAAAAAACAGGAATTGATATCCCGGCCCGGGTATAAAAAAATGAATGCCCTGGAAAAGCTGAAAACTCTTCTAACCTCAGGAAATATTGCCGATGGAAATGAAGAAATTCTGGAGCACCTCCATACTTCGGGAAATACCATTCTCCATACGCGGCAACTGGCTTATTACCTGAATGAGCTGGCTCCGCTTTATGCCAGGGTTGTTCAGGAAGGTTGTGAAGAAGGTATATTTAAAGTTGCTAATCCCCTGGAATGTTCAGAGTTCATCCTGGCCGGACTCCAGTTTCTTACCGATACAGGGTTCTACCCATGGAGTGGGGAGCAGCTTTCCCGCCGGATATCCGCCTTTCCTTCCCTGGTTGAGGCACAGCTGGGAGCTCAACCAGGATCATTTCAATTTTTATCAGAGCTATAAAGGGGCAAAACCCTTGGAAAAGGAAGAATACATGATTTTTAAAATTATCAAAAATGACTTTAAAAGAAAGAAGATTGTAACTGCCGCGGTATTTGTCTTTATAACCATGGCTGTGATTCTGGGAGCCAGCGCGACAAATATCATTTCCAATCTGATCCAGTCCATGTCGGAACTGAAAGCCCATGCGGTCCCTGCTGATATTGCCCAGATGCATGCCGGCAAATTTGACCAGAGCGGGATTGATAAATTCACACAGGATCAGAGTGAACACATCGCCCTTCAGGAAACCATGGTGCTTCTGAGTATTGACGGCCGGGATATCCATTTCGGCAATAATCAAACCATGGTTGGAACTGTCCAGGATATTTCTTTTGTTGTGCAGAACAGGAAATTTGATTTTATTCTGGATTTGAATAATGAAAAATTGGATATCAGGAAAGGCGAGCTTGCTGTGCCCATCTATTTCATGGAAGTTTATAACCTGAAATTAGGTGATACGATTACCCTGGACAGTAAGGGGTACCGGAAAGAGTTCATCATCTCAGAATATGCACGGGACTATGAGATGAATGCCCCCCTTACTTCATCGAAACGGTTTGTGGTCAATCAGTCCGACTATGATGAAATGATTGAAAAGCAGACAGGGGAACTGGAATATCTTATCGAATTCCGGCTGAAGGAGAACGGGGATTCCCAGGTAGTCCAGACTGCCTATATCGACGCAGGACTTCCGGCTAATGGGCCTACCGTAGGAGGGGAACTTTTTCTTCTGTTTAATGCCCTCTCCGATGCGGCTATTGCAATGATAATCATACTAATAAGTTTTCTGCTGGTGATAATCGCGTCGCTCTGTATTCAGCTTACCTTTCTTGCAACCATTGATGAAGATTTAAAGGAGATTGGTGTCATGAAAGCTATGGGAATATCCAGAAAGGATATCAAAAAGGTTTATCTGAACAAATACAGGATAATGTCCGCGGCAGCCGGAATAATTGGCTATCTGCTTTCCTTTATAGTGGTAAACCTGTTCAACGGGAATATGAGATTGTATATATCTTCAGAGCTTTCGGGAAACCTGAAGTATGTCCTGTCCCTCATCGCTCCCGTAGTGGTTTATCTCATGATTGTTCTTTACTGCCAGAAGGTCCTGAGAAAAGTCGACAAAATTTCTGCCGTGGAGGCATTACGTTCAGATATCATGGAGCGGGGAAAAAAACGGAAATACAGTTTCCCCCTCCTCTCAAACAGATTATTCACTATCAATATCTACATGGGGCTCCGGGATGTATGGAAGCGTTTCAAATTGTACAGATTGCTGATATTTATTTTTATAGCTTGTACTTTTATTGTCATCCTTCCTCTGAATATCTATAACACCATGAACTCTCCTGAGTTTTCCACCTATATGGGAATAGGTAAGTGTGACATGAGAATCGATCTGCGAAAGACAGATACGATAACAGCAGATTTCGCAAGGCTTCAGGAAGACCTGGAAAATGATCCGGATATTGAAAAGTATGCGGCTTATATTACCTGTTCCTACCAGGTAAAGAACGCTGAGGGTTCATGGGATTATATCCTGATTGAAACCGGAGATTTTTCCGTATTCCCATTAGAGTATCTGGAAGGGCGAGCCCCGGAGAGGGCAAGGGAGATCTCAATCTCCTTTGCCAATGCATCGACAGATGGATTAAACAAAAAAGTGGGAGATGATGTGGTTGTAAGAGCCAGCGGGATAGATAAGACCTTTAAGGTCTGCGGTATCTACCAGGATATTACAAACGGTGGAAAAACCGCCAAGGCGGATGCCTCCCTTGGTTTGAATGAAGAGTCTGTTCTCTGGTATATCGTGAATATCAATACAACTCCGGGAGTAGATATCAGAAATAAAATGGAGTACTTTCAGAATGCCTATCATTCTGCACAGGTAAATGACATCAAAGAATACACCCAGCAGACCCTGGGAAATATGATTGACCAGTTGGGCGTAATTGCAATTGGCGGAATTGCGATTGCCTTAATCATTGTTGTACTGATAACCTCGCTATTTCTCAAAATGTTATTGTCAAAGGATGGGTCCCAGATAGCCATCATGAGGAGCATGGGACTGACCACCCAAAATATTAAAAACCAATACACGGCAGGAACTCTCTCTGTTCTGGTTCTTGGCATCATCCTTGGGGTGGTTGCTTCGGATTTCCTGGGCGAGATTATGGTAAGTGCGGCCATGTCTTCCATGGGCGCTGCCAGGATCCAGTTTGTAAATATCGCCTGGCAGACATGGCTGCTCTGTCCCCTGGCGCTCATTGCCGTCGTAGGAATTACCATTTCATTAAGCTGTAAGGTTGCCGTAGAAGAGGATTTATCGGTGGTTTTAAGAAGTTAGAAATTAGGCAGAGCAGGGCACTTTGGTGATTCTGCAGATACAGATGCTGATTTGAAATATTAGATAGCGGAGGAATTAATATGAATACCATACTGGAAACAAGAAGTCTGAATAAGAAAGTGGAACTGGGAAAAAATAATGAGCTTCATATCCTGAAGGATGTAGATTTAATGATAGAAAAGGGTGAATTCGTATCGGTCATGGGACCGTCGGGCAGCGGGAAGTCGACCCTGCTCTACAATGGAAGCGGTATGGACAGAATGACCTCCGGTAGTGTGAAATTCAAGGGTCTTGAAATCAGTGGGATGAAAGAGGAAGAACTGGCGAAAATCCGGTTAAGCAGCATGGGATTCATCTTTCAGGATATAAATCTGTTAAAGAATCTGTCCCTGATTGACAATGTTATGTTTCCCGCGCTCGTATCAAAGGATGCGGATAAAAAGGCGGTACATCAGAAGGCGAAAAAACTGCTGGAAATGACCGGAATCGAAAAACTAGCGGATAACAATATTACCCAGGCTTCGGGCGGGCAGCTGCAACGGGCCGGTATCTGCCGGGCCTTGATAAATGATCCGGATATTCTGTTTGGTGACGAACCCACCGGAGCTTTGGATTCCAAATCAGCGTCAGAGATTCTTTCCATTCTTGCGGAGATTAATAAAAAAGGAACCACTATTATGCTTGTTACCCATGATGTAAAGGTAGCGGCAAAAACCGAAAGAATCCTGTTTATGGTAGATGGGAATATTGTCGCGGAAAAGAAAATGGGTAAATTTGATTCTCTACGCGATGATATTATGGAAAGAGAAGAAATTCTTATTAAATGGTTAATGGAAAATGGATTCTGATTTTCACATCGGGATGGAACCCCGATGTGATTCCGGATGATTTTAATAATCAACATATTCTAGAATTATCTTTCAAACCTGTTTCTCTGAAAACAGAAGGAAATGATTCAAAGCGACACGTCTGATCGTACTAATGACTCTTTCGGTATAGGCATTCATATTTGGTGCTGAAGTGTAAATATTCACACCCGATAATTTCATACTAATGTAATCAATAGAAGTAAAATGGGAGCATAATCGTAGATTAAGATCTTCTTCAGCGTCTTCCAGCCGGCTGATTTTTTCCCTCCTTCCTGAATGTCTGGATAATTTTAGTCATTGTGGTGTGATGGATAACGATATTCAACTTCGCCATTAAAGAGTCCGATAGAAAAGAACCTGCACCACGAGGTTGAAAAAAGCCAGATGTCGGGCATTATCATGAATTAATGTTTTCTGTCTCGGGTTTTTATTTGAGAAAACCTGTTAATGTTTTCCCGGAATTTTACTTTGGGGTCTGTGTTTATTATAATTCTTTCTATGAAGAAGTTGATTTTTTCAATTGTTGCAATGTCTTTATTGGCTGCTGCATCGGGGGTTGCCCAGGATGCAGGTATTAAAAAGGCGTCGGGCAGGCTTGTCGGTGATTTTGAATCAGCTCTTCGGATGAACAGCATTGAATCGTTTATTGCATCTTACTCTATCTCTGATGCACAGCTTCAGCTGTTGGTTGATGAGGAAAACAAACGCATGGGGATAGCCGATGGAGATCCGGACCGTCTTACTCTGGCGCAGGCACAGGCTTTCATGTCCAGAATGAAGAGTAATTTTACTTCCTCATTTCTGAGAGGTCTTGAGGCCATGGAGATCATCAGCGATATCCATCTGGAGGATCTTGGAATAACAGACTTCACTGCCCAGAAGAGTTACTGGGAGCCGCCTGTTGTCGAGATTTCGATTCTATCTGAGGCGGAGAGTGTCGAAGTAAATATCCGGATTTCCAATTTGAGTCTTGTAGACGGCAGGCCGAGACTCGGGCCGTCGTCCCGTATAGAATTTGAGGGTTATCAGGCGCAGGATCTTATTGCTTTCCACATCATCGAGGCTCTGAAAATGGAGGATGCTGTCTATTTTGTTGATGAGGTACTTCCTGATGCTGAGGGACTTGAGGCTCTTATGGAGGCTATGGCTGAATCAGGCGGTTATACTCCTGATGAGGCTCCGGAAGTTATGCTGATGCAGGTTCGTAAACGGCTTATCGCCGATTTTGAGAAGCTGATTGAGACCGGCATTGAACGGGGAATCCTCTGGAGTGAGATAGACAACGTCTGGTCTGGCTATTCAGCTGAATTGCAGGGGGGGCTGTACCAGGTTAGTATTCCATTTGAGTTCACTTTTAGAGATACCGGATACAGAATCGTCCTGGAGTACTGTACTCAGCTGACGTCAGATTTGTCTGTTTTCCTGCCGGGAGAATTTGTATGGTAAGGAAGATCGTAACAAACCGGCTTATATAATTACTAATAATCAGAAACAAGTGCGGGCTATTTATGCCGTCGGTGCTTGCGTTTATTTCGGAACCAGGAGTATGTCATGTATGACGTAGTCATTATCGGCGCAGGTGTTTCCGGAGGAACTGTTGCCAGAGAGTTGTCCCGCTATAATCTGAAGGTGATCGTCTTAGAGAAGGAGACCGATGTCAGCTGCGGTACGACCAAGGCTAATTCTGCTATTATCCATGCAGGTTACGATCCGGAGGAACACAGCCTGATGGCAAGGCTGAATGCCGAAGGGAACCCTATGTTCGACCGAATCTGCGAAGAGCTGGATGTCCCTTTTAAACGGATTGGTTCGCTGGTGGTGGCCTATGATGAGCAGCAGACGGCTCATATAGAAGCTCTCTACCAACGCGGGCTGAATATCGGAATTGAGAAAATGAAAATCCTCAGCCGGGAAGAACTTCGTGTTCGTGAGCCCAATATAAGCCCCGATGCAGAGGGAGCCCTGCTGGCGGAGACCGCAGGGATAATTGATCCGATGCTGCTGACAATTTCATTGATCGAAAACGCGGTAGTCAATGGCTGTGAATTGAAGCTTAATTATACAGTAACGGGGATTACAAAAGAGGATGGTATTTTCAGGATAACCGGAGAGGCTGAGCAGGATGTCGAGGCCCGGTACGTGGTTAATGCCGCCGGTGTTTATGCCGATGTCGTTCACAATATGGTCGCTGCCCCGGATTTTCGGATACTGCCCAGACGCGGCCAGTATTTCGTTCTTGATAAGAGCGAAGGAGCAGTAGTTAATTCGGTCATCTTTCCCTGTCCCGACAAGGGGGGGAAGGGCATCCTGATCACTCCGACAGTCCACGGTAATATCCTGCTCGGTCCCTCGTCGGACGATCTGGAAGATCCTGATGATCTGATGACTACGGCGGAGCTGCTGGGCAAGGCACGGATGGGAGTGAGAAAGCTCATCCCCTCGGTAACAACCCGCAACTCCATCCGGACCTTTGCCGGGATGCGGGCACGGCCGGATACCGGAGACTTTATTATACGGGAGGCTCCCGGCACGAAGGGCTTTTTTGATTTAGCGGGGATCAAGTCTCCCGGTTTGTCGGCGGCTCCGGCATCAGCCCTGTACCTCATCGGGTTAATGGAAAACTCGGGATTAAAATTATTGGAGAAGGAGGCTTTCAATCCCCGGGTGGAATGGAAACTTTTTCTTGAGCGGTCTGATGAGGATCAGAATAAACTTCTGAAGGAAAATCCCCTCTACGGACGGATTATCTGCCGGTGCGAAAGTATTACTGAGGGGGATATTCTGGATGCCATCCACAGACCCGTCGGGGCACGGACACTCGACGGGGTTAAAAGGAGGTGCCGGCCTGGTATGGGCCGCTGTCAGGGTGGATTCTGCGGACCGAAGGTCCAGAAGATCCTGGCGAGGGAACAGGACAGACCCTGGGAAGATATTGTTTTGGAGAAGAAACACTCCTACATCCTTACCGGCAGGACAAAATAACAGGGAGAAATCGATGAAATCCAAATACGATATTATTGTCATAGGCGGAGGTCCGGCGGGGCTGGCTGCCGCAGTCGAGGCAAGGGAGAACGGGATTAATAATATCCTGGTTCTTGAGAGGGATGTAGAGCTGGGGGGGATTCTTCAACAGTGCATTCATAACGGCTTTGGCCTTTTTTATTTCAAGGAGGAGCTTACCGGCCCCGAATATGCCCAGAGGTTTATCAATAAGGTGAATGAGGGAGGTATTGATATTGTCCTCGATACGATCGTTACCTCCATAACTGTGGATAAAATCGTTTCGATTATGAATACCGAAGGGAAGCGGGATATAAGCGCAAAATCGGTGATCCTTGCGATGGGCTGCCGGGAGCGAACCCGGGGGTCAATTGCCATTCCCGGGGATCGTCCTGCGGGGGTTTTTACCGCCGGGACGGCCCAGCGGTACATTAACATTGAAGGTTATATGGTTGGAAAGTCGGTGGTGATTCTGGGATCCGGCGATATCGGGATGATTATGGCCCGGCGGATTGTTCTGGAAGGGGGCGAGGTTAAGGCTGTCGTGGCCCGAAGCTCCTTCCCCAAGGGGCTGACCCGGAATGTAGTCCAGTGTCTCGATCACTATGATATTCCTCTCCTGTTAAGCCACAATATTGTGGAGATAAAAGGCCGGGAGCGGGTGGAAAGGGTTGTCATTGCCCAGACCGACGAGCACAAACAGGTGATACCGGGTACGGAAAAAGGATATGACTGTGATACCGTCCTCCTGTCGGTTGGGCTGATTCCGGAAAACGAGCTTTCCAAGCTGGCGGGGGTCGACCTGGATCCCAAAACCGGCGGACCGGTGGTGAATGAGAGCATGGAAACCTCGGTTGAGGGGATTTTTGCCTGTGGAAACGTGGTTCATGTTCACGATCTGGTGGATTTTGTGACCGAGGAGAGCCGCCGGGCCGGGAGGAACGCCGCCCGGTATGTGAACGAAGAGTTTAACAGGGAAGGTGAGTATGTTTCCTTTTCTACATCCGGGGGGCTGACATATGCCGCGCCCCAGCGGTTCCGGTACTCCAATCTTCCGGATAAGCTGGATGTTTTCATGAGGGTTGATAAGGTTTATCAGGATCAATTTGTCATTCTGGAGAACGAGGGGCGGGAACTTGCCAGGTTCAAGGAGCGCCATTTGACTCCGGGAGAGATGGTCAAGATTACCGCCCCAAAAGAGATTTTTACCGGCTGTGAAGGGAAAGTCCGAATCAGCCTTGTTCCCCGGGGAGATAAAACATGAAAAGTGAGTTAATCTGCATTACCTGCCCTATGGGCTGCCGCCTTTCGATCAGCGGGAGGCCGGATGAGCCGATAGTTGAAGGAAACAAGTGCAAGCGGGGGATAGCATATGCCAAGGATGAGCTGACAAACCCCATCCGCATGATCTGCTCTACTGTAAAAATCTCCGGGGGTATTCATACTATTGTCCCGGTAAAGACCGATAGGGCCATCCCTGAAAAGTATAAATTCCAAATCATGAAGCTGATCAATGGTGTCGAGGTTCAATCGCCCGTGGAGATGGGGGATGTAGTTCTGGAAAATGTCTTCGATACCGGTGTTAATGTTGTCGTGACCCGGAATATGTAGCCCCCCACGACCTAACTAGTTATCTTATCATTCTCTTTCTCGTTTGATTCAATAAAAAATATTTCATCAATAGTTTTATTAAAAACTATAGCTAATTTGAAGCAAAGTTCCAGAGTTGGTGAATATTGTCCTTTTTCTATAGCAACAATTGTTTGTCTTGAAACACCTACTTTTACTGATAAATCTTTTTGAGTCATTTCATTATTTTGAAACCTTAGTTTTCTAACATTGTTATTTATCAATAATTTTTTCATTTCACACGCCTTTTCGATAATATATAATTGTCGAAAGCTCTGATACTATTTCTGTAATAACACCAAAAACAATAAGTGTAATGAAGAAGAGATGATCATTCATGTTTGCTGCTTGCGTTATTAGTGCTATTATGAACCCAAATGAAAAAGTGATTAATGAAATCCTTGTTGCTTTAAGTTCAATTAGCTTATCTCTTTCATCAACAATTTCCATAACACCAGCTTCTTCACCTTTTACAGTTTGAACAACTGAGGTCCCGATTGAGAAGAAAATCATAATGATGATTCTTACAACAATTGATACCGGAATAAAGATCAATATCGTAATTGCCCAAAATTTAAAGACATCAGTTGTGTCCACTGTTCCATTCAAATACCGTCGGTATACAATCAACGCGTAGATACCTGTTATTATAATTGTGCTGAATATATTTGTTAAACTTTTACTTTCCTGGTATGACATTCTTTTTCCTCCAAATAATATTTATTAACCTTTGTCAGGTTCTGTTTAAGTTGTGTTATCTACTTTAATTCTCAGTCATAAGTTTAATAATAGCTCCGCTATTAAATCCTTTTATTATCAGCCAAAGCGCCATAACCATTTCCTGAGGTGCTAAAACCATTTGTAAATAAAACACAAAGCCGTTATCAATGTGAAAGAAATGAAGCAGGGCATAAGCCATATATGGAACTACACCGATAAGTCCCCAAACGGACAACCAACGGGGGATCAGTCGTGTACGGTAGAAGGAGATATACAAACATGTAGCCCCGATAAGAAACACAATGGTACCAACTGAACCCAGGATGGGTTGGAAATGATACAGGACATTGCCCATTGCCCGTAAAGCAGCCGAGTCAGATCCTGTCGCCGCATATTCATTACCGAGTAAAACAAGTGTTAAAAACCCCAAAGTAGAAATAAGATAATAAGTGCCCTCAAGTGCTCCACGAAAGAGCAGCATGCCTGCAGCAAGTTCTTTGCTATCTTTTCTGAAGATGGGGTATAGGAAAACCGTCATCGCCACCAAAGAAATTCCCATCAATAGGATTAAAAATGAGGCACCAGTAATCTGAGACGAATTGGCGGCAACGAGATCCAGTAACTCCAGTCCGGAAAGCGGTTTGTTGGTAACAATCGAAGAAACCACTTCACCTCCGGCAATAGAACTGCCAACTCCGAAGGCTGACCCTAAAAAGTAAAGCACACCAGCTATCAACGCATTTAATCTATAAGGTTTCAATTGTAAATCCTCCTGATTGTTTTTATGTTTAGTCAAGTTAGACATACATAGTGTAATGTAAACTATACTATATGTCAAGTAAACTTAACATTATTTCACTTTTTTGACGGAAAATGGTTCTATCTTGAAAGGTTTGTACAAAATACATTGTATTTTATTAATTCATTACACTACTGCTAACAGAATAATCAGCACTTTCAGAAAACCAAGTCTGATAAATTATCAAAGAGTATATTTATTATTATCATTACCAAGTCCATCAGGCAATTGATAAAATTCCTGACGGGAGAAGGTCCGATAACTCAGGCAATATCAGGAAAAGCAGATTTTAGCGGTCTGCATTACCACTACTACCACTCAAGTGTGTAAGGATGTAAAAACTTACCCGCGGGCTTACTTAATAGCTACAATTCCGTCAAAACAGCGATAACTTTGTAAAGATGATTGTCAGCTTGACTTTCATTCCGCCCGGGAATTCGAACCTCAAGAACCTCGACGGGGGTATTTGCCCACATGATATAAAGCTTTCCCATCAGCGTCGGAGAGGATTCAGCGGTAGCGGAGCAGATTAGATAGGCCATGAGAATATCGGATTCGCAGTCCCCGCCGGGAAACAACCTCATCCGGTAAAGAGGTGTACCCTGATCGTTTAATTTAACATAGTCGAGTCGCTCCATAGAAAAAGATTGGGAAACTCCTTGAGAAAATCGCAAAATTAATTCCCCCTCGGACCGGTAGACGAAACGGGAGGAGTAATACAGCTTTTTCAAGCGCATGACAACGGAGCCCTCCCCTCTATTAATCTCCCCCACTCGGCTTTCAAAGACCGAAAAGAACCCGCCTCCGTTTCGGAAATATCCGAATACGGTTAAAACCTAACAATGTTGTCGTGATCCGGGATATGTAGTCCGGGATATGGCTTCTAACCGAAGAACCGAAATTTATTGCGCTGTCTCTAACAAGGTGCTACCATTAATTAAAAGAGCCTTGAGAACGATGGAAAAACGTTTCTTTATAGTGTTCATACCTCTCTTTCTTTTCGTGTACCCGATCTATAGTCGGGGTTCGGCCGAGACCTTCCCGGATGACAATAAAGACCCTGCACAGGAGATGGTCAGCTCTCAGATCGAGGCCAGGGGAGTAACTGATCTGAGAGTCCTTTCGGCCATGCTGAAGGTTAGCCGAGAAGACTTTGTCCCTGAAGAGTACAGATCTTTCTCTTACGCGGACCGGCCGCTACCTATAGGTTTCGGGCAGACCATATCGCAGCCTTATATTGTTGCCCTGATGACTGAACTCCTGGAGCTCGAGGAGGGGGAGAAGGTCCTGGAGATAGGCACCGGCAGCGGATACCAGGCGGCGGTGCTCTCCCGGCTGACCGACGAGGTGTTTACCATTGAGATTATAGGGGAGCTCTCGGCAGCTGCGGGAAAGAGGTTCAGCGAGCTGGGATATCATAATATTCGGTGGAAAACCGGAGACGGATACTACGGATGGGCGGGTGAGACCTTTGACGGAATAATTGTAACGGCAGCGGCGGGACACGTGCCGCCGCCTCTGATCCGGCAGCTAAAAGTCGGAGGCAGGATGGTCATTCCAATCGGCGGACGGTTTCAGCCTCAGGTTCTTACGCTGATTATTAAAGATGAGAATCATACTGTGACTGCGGTTCCCGTGCTTCCTGTCGCCTTTGTTCCCTTTACCGGAGAGCCAATGGAAACCGGAGAATGACCAGCGAAAGCTGCGGGGGAAATAATAAAGCGGTTTCAATACCTCTTTTTTTTGTCTCTCTTTCGATCATTCTGTTCGAACTTTCCCTGATTAAATCCCTTTCCTATTTGAAGTTCAGTCATTTCACCTATTTGGTTATCAGTATAGCCCTCCTGGGGTTCTGTGCCAGCGGGACTTTAATAAGTCTTCTCAGGGACTCATTTCTGAAGAAGGGGCAAAGTCTTCTTAATCTGCTGTTGATCCTTCAGGTATTATCGTACTCTGCCTGTTATCCGGTTTCTTGGAATCTTGCACCGGATTCCTTCTTTTTTCTAAGTCCGGGGGCAGGATTTCTCACCCTCATTCCTTTTATTATCTTGCTTTTCATGCCCTTTTTCATAGCAGGACTGATAACCGGCCTGGTTCTTCTTCTCTGCCGCCGGAATACGGGGCTTCTCTACGGGATAAATCTGGTTGGGAGCGGGGCGGGGGGAGCGGTTTTTCTTCTGCTAATGTTTTATGTTGAGCCTGGGATCTTGCCGTTTTCCGCTGCGGCCCCCGCAGCTGCTGCTGCGGCCATCCGTTTTATTTCCTCTGCAGCCGGGCAAAAACGGGCTGTTCTCCTGGCTGTCATGGTATCGGTTCTAATCCCGGCCTTTTTCTTTATCTCACCCGCCGCTCCTCGGCCGAAGATCGATCAATACAAGGCTGGCGCATATATCAGAGAGCTGGAAAAACAGGATATGGCCGAGCTGGTCTGCAGCAGATCGGGAGCGCAGGGTATGATAGAATGCTTTAAATCCGATACATTTCACGATACTCTCTTTGCCGGACTCATGAACCCCCACGCTCCTCCTGCCCAGCTTTCCGTCCTCATCGATGGAGAAAAAGCGGGTACGATTTTTACTGGAAACTCCCGGGAAAATGATGGAATACTTGATTACACCCCTCAGGCGGTTCCTTATTCCCTCTTCGAAAATCCCAGGGTGCTCCTGCTGGGGGAGGTCGGGGGGACCAATATACGGCTTGCCCGAAGGATGGGTGCTCGTCGTATAACAGTGGTTCAGCCCGACTCGGTCCTCGTCGATCTTCTATTAAATGATCTTAAGGGCTACGGAGGGGAGGTCTTTTTCGGCGAAGATGTCCGGGTTGTTACAGTTGATCCTCGCGCCTTCCTTGAACACACCGAACAGAGGTTCGACATTATTCATTTCTCAGAGGCGGAGGGAATGCCCGCTTTCTCGGGTGGGATATATTCTTTGAATGAGGACTATCTCCTTACCACGGAGGCGGCGGAAACGGCCCTGAGAATCCTTTCGGCCGGGGGGGTCGTCTCGGTTGTCAGGGGGCTTCAGAGACCGCCCCGGGACAGTCTGCGTATTTTTTCCACTTTTCATGCTGCCCTTGAAAGGGGAGGATGGGCTGCACCGGATGAAAATCTTCTTATGATGGAAAATTATCTGGCGTCTCTTACCATGGCTTCCGGCAGCGCTTTTTCCAGGGACCGAATTAACCAAATATCTGCAGCGGCGGAACGTTCAGGTTCCAGGATAATTTTTCCAGGTGATGGACAAACGGAGGATTCCGATACCCTTCGTCGGGGAATCTCTCTTATTCTGGAAGGAGAACCGCGTGCTCTGAGGAGGGGGTACATCTTCGATATAACCCCGCCCACCGACTCGAGGCCGTACTTTCACCACTTCTTCAGGTTAAGATCACTTAAGTGGATAAGAGATAATTACTCAGACCTTTATCTTTATCATACCGAGCTTGGTTACCTGATCCTTCTATCGGTCCTTGTGTCCGTGATTATTTTCTCCATCCTCCTGCTGACTTTCCCGCTCCTGAGGCTTGGAAAGGCAGGAGAAGGAAGACGGAGTGCTTCAGCGGTGTCATTCTTCCTGCTTATCGGGTTCGGCTTCATGTTTTTTGAAATGGTCTGTATCCAGAGATTCTCCCTCTTTATAGGAGATCCGGTAATCTCAGCATCAGCTGTAATTATCTCCATTCTTATTGCTTCCGGAGCGGGCAGTATTGTTCAGGCCGGGTTGAAGATTCCGGTAAAGAGGAGAATTCGGTTCGCCTCAGTTATTCTGCCGGGGCTAATGCTGGTGTTTCTATTCTTTCTGGATGATATATTCGGCTGTGCGGTTTCTATGGAAATGGAGGGGAGATACCTTCTGAGTGTTCTGCTCCTTCTTCCGCCCTCATTTTTTATGGGCTGGTTTTTTGCGCCCGCGCTGGAAAATCTCCACCGGACCAACCGCCGTCTGGTTCCACTTGCCTGGGGAATAAACGGCGCTGCCTCGGTTGTGGCTGCGCCGCTGGCGACTCTCTTTCTTATAAGCTTCGGTTCGGTTGCCGTGGGGGTTGCGGCTATGGTTCTCTACGCATGCGTGCTGCCGGCAGTTAAAGGATTTTGAGAATTAATAGATACATAATGTTGCAGCAGATGCTTTTGTTTTTTATCAAGTAGAGGAGCTGAAATTGAAGGACATACCGGTCTTTTCAGGAAATCTGATACCACAGCAGGAGATCTGGCAGGACTCTCCCTGCTCGAGCTGCGAGGGACAGCCCTGTTGCAGATATCTGCCTCTTATCTCTATCCGGATGGAAAAGCAGAGAGATTTCATCGATCTGCTGCTTCTCTCCTGTTTTGACAGTATTTTTCCGGCTTTAAAAGAATCAGGGGAATGGATAATCTATCTAGGCAGAAAATGCGGGCATCTGGATGAAGCAGGCGCGAAATGTTCTATTCATATGAGTTCAGAGCAGAGCCTTATCTGTAAAGCATACGATGCCAGCAGCTGTTGGTATCGGGGAGCATTTAACCCGAAACGGCGAAGAACGCTGCTCCCTTTCTGTACGGAAGGGCTAATTCGGCTTGAGAAAAGGTATGAATTGATTGAAAACAGGTTCAAAAGGGCAGTTAACTGGGATGAACTTTGCGATTCGGCGGGAGAGTATTGCCAAAACACGCCGGAGTCAGGGGGGGATGTTTGTGACTCCGCCGTTCCACTCAGCATTCCTTTTAACAAATGCCGGGACGGGCAATTTCTTTTTTTCCCGCCGTATAAGCGGCCGGAATATAGAAGCCATTTTGAACTTATTTCCTTCCGGCTCGGTTTCCCGGGAGTTTATCTTGTCATGACGGATTCCGTGTGGGCGTTTTTTATTAACGCAACTGTCGGATACTCGCGTCTTGATCTGATTCGTGAGGAATATTATCCGACAGTAGACTATAAAGACGGAACATATAGTTTTGAGAATATCATGAAGGAACAGCATCCTTTTTCCGGGGCGGGGGAACGGTGGGTTGCTCTTAGACGCTCCGATATTGATGTTCTTACGAGCCTGACAGTTTTTGACCAATCAGGAAGGGTCCGCAGGCTGCCTTCGTCTGCCGATCTTCTTGATGTTCTGTCGGCGAAACTTCCGGAGTATGCGGAATGAGATCGCCGGAGGGGAGGAGCACGTGCTTTATCTTTTTCCACCTTCTGTCTCTTTCATTTGACGGAGGAAGGCATAATCCCTATATTTTAATTAGGAGCATGTTATGGTTGAAAAGGATATAGCGTTTAAAGAAGACTGGAAGAAGCTGATGAAAGCAGGCAGGGAAGAGGTCTTTAAGAATAAATTTATAGATCTTGTTCCGGCAGACGTTCCGGGCGCTGAGCTCTATGACGATGCGGCGGATGTCTTCTCCGGTGAAGAATTAGCTGAAGTCTGTGCAGAAATTATTCTGACAGTATTTTCCGATTGCAGCCGTGATGATTTTCACAGCTGGGATTATGAGCACCTATCATTTATCATCGAGGCATCCAATAAATATGATTTTAAGATAGCTCAAAATCTGGCAAACGGATTACCTCAGCAGCTGTGTTTAAGGGTTAAGATGAAAAATCTGGACAAAACTGAATGTGATTAAACGCATGACTTGATTATCAGGATTAAACAATAGAAATTCCCATAATTACCGGTTATCCTGGATGCAGACCAAACAGTATTATAACCCCGGTGAGCAGTGCCGATGAGGTAATCAGAAATACTGTTCTCGACAAACAGGGTTTACGCTACTTCCGGATTGCTGGTTGAGGCAATGAAAAGGGAGTCTCAGCCATTCAGCTTTCTCATATTCAGCTTGATCATTGGGCATCCCCCGATGAAAAGGGGTTCGGTGACGGTTCTCTTTTCACCGATTATACCGGTCTAATCTATGGGGTCCTGATCGATCCCGCCTCCGGTAAACGGTTTATCAGCGAGCATTCGGACCGGAAAAAACTTTCAGACGCAATTATAGGCAGGGGGCAGCCGTTCATCTGCATCAGTGACGAAGCGGCCGTAAGGCATACGGGATGGGATATCAGCAGGGTGCTGAAAAAGAAGGTTGTTAGGACATTCGGCAGCCTCGATGCTCTCGGGGCTTGCTACAGCATCCCTTCCGATAGAAAGTCCTCCCTACTACGCGATGAGGGTCTGGCCCAAGGTTCACTACAAAATGGGCAGCCTGCAGATTGATACCCTGGCACGGGTTATAAGCCTTGAACAGGAGCCGGTGAAGGGATCTATGCGCCGGGAGAGATAACAGGGGGAATCCATGGTGCCTGCAGGTTCGGCAGTTACGCGGTCACGAATTGGATGGTGCCCGGATGGATTGCCGGCCGGCAGGCCGCCGGAATATAAGACCAAGAATGCAGGCGTACAGTGGCCAGGCTCCGTCAGTACATGTGTCCGAGTCTTCCTGCTATTGAATAGAAAGTGTCACTAAAATAGTAGATACTTCAATTAAAAGAAGACATCGATGGAATTAAACTGCACCATGAGCTGCAAGCCAGATAAGGCTAGAAAGATGGACTATGCGCTGACTTAGGCCCCGCCACCTGGCGAAGTACTTAATGTTAAAAACCAGCTCAGAAGAGATCATGCTAACAAGACAAAGGATGCTGATAATGTCGCCTGTTATTGCGTGACGGAACATCGCGGCCAACAGCGCTGCGCCTGCAGCATATATGCTGAACATGTGAATGCGCTCATGTTTTTTTACAGTGAAGACGCCGGTGGTAATAACTCCGAATCCGTAAATTGCAATTAATATGGAAGAAAGAGAGTAATCCCTTGTTCCAGCAATCAGGATTATGCCGTAGGAAATCATCCCGATACGGAGTATCCATGCATAAGGATGTACGGGGTCAGCGAGCCGGCTGACTGTGTCAGCTGTCCAGCTGTAGCCTTTGGGCGCGAAGACGTGGGCAATGATGATGAATACCACAAAAACTATAACCGCAATAATTATCATAATACGTCCTAACCTCCTGCGCCGATGAGAGCTGCTCCGGCAATGGAGAGTATCAGGCCGGCAATTCTAAAGGCTGTAAGTTTTTCATGCAGGAAGATCTTCTGGAGTCCCACAGTTGGTGCCGGATACAGGGCCGAGAGGATGACTGCAATGATCAGATAGCCTGTGCGGGCTGCAAGCAGGTAGAACACATTCGCCGCCATATCAAGAATTCCACTCAGCAGAGTGGCTCGCCGGGTTCCCGGTTCTAATCGGATTTTTGTCTTTCGAAAGAGGGCGAGCAGTAAGAACAGAGGAACCGTTGTTGCCCTGGCGGCAACGAGAGGCCACATGCCCGAATTCTCTGAGGTTCGTGAAATCAAAATAAAGAATCCTCCGAAAAGGACTCCCGAAATAAGTCCCAGCTGTATTGATCTGAGCACGTGGTCGTTTTTCTTTCCTCGTTCCCAGGAAAGAAGCAGAATTGCGGGGAGTGAAAGAGCTACTCCCGACCAGGTTAACAGCGGAGGTCTTTCTCCTATGAGAAAGCCGAAGATAACGGGTAATACTGCTCCGGAGAGCGCGGCAATCGGAGATACAATAGATGCTATTCCTGTAGAGAGGCCTCGAAACAGGAATAACACGCCAACTGCTCCTGACACACCGCCGGCCATTCCCCAGAAAATGTCCGCAAGTTCCACATTTGAAGCCCCAATCAGAGGGGCGGCAATCAGGACTATAACCAGTCCGGCGCCCTGTGCCCAGGCTACAGTAGCGATTGTGGAGTTTCTTCTTGAAGAGAATCCGCCGAGAAAATCGGCGGTTCCGAAGGCAAAGGCGGACATCAGAGCATAGAGAATAACCATTGTGAGATATTATCAGTTTTTCAGGAGTTTGAACAACGGTTGAAGTTTAGTTTAAGCTGTGGATCATAGTCTGTGAATTATGCTGTATAATAGTCAGCATGAATATTTCTACAGAGCCCATGCAGCAGTTTCACCCACTCATCCAGGAATGGTTTTTATCAAAATATAAAATTCCCACTGACATCCAGGAGCGAGGCTGGAGTGAGATTGCCGCAGGATCTCATACCTTGATGACAGCCCCCACTGGAAGCGGTAAGACCCTTGCTGCCTTCCTGTGGTCTATAAATCAACTGATAACAGGCCAATGGCCTGTCGGCAGAGTCCGGGTTCTCTATATTTCTCCCCTGAAGGCTCTAAATAATGATGTCAGCCGGAATTTAACAGAACCCCTTGGAGAACTGAAAGCTTATTTTGAAGAGAGATCTGCTGCTTTTCCGGAAATAAATGTCGCGGTTAGAAGCGGAGACACAAGTTCTTCTGACAGGCAGAAAATGACCAGGCGACCTCCGGAAATTCTTATTACTACTCCAGAGAGTCTCAACATCCTGCTTACCTCCGGAGTCGCCGGGAAAATCCTTTCGGCTCTCTCTGTAATAATCCTTGATGAAATACATGCCGTCGCCGCTAATAAGCGGGGTGTTCATCTTATCTCCGCCGTTGAAAGACTGACCCTGACCGGTGGTGAGTTTCAGAGAATCGGGCTCTCCGCCACCGTCCATCCTATGACACTCGTGGCCTCTCTTATAGGCGGATTTTATCCGAGAAATCATACGGAAGAGGCTCATCGGGCCAGGCCGGTTAAGATGATTCAGTCGGATATTAAAAAGCAGTATGAAATTAATGTCAGCTTTCCTGAAAAACCGGAGGGGGAAGACTCCCACTGGCCCGCGGTTATTGAAAAGTTTGTGGAAAGGATAAGGGCAAACAGATCAACATTGATCTTCAGCAATTCCAGACGGCAGACGGAAAAAGTTACCCGTATGATCAACGAGCATGTAGGTGAAACAATAGCCTTTGCTCATCATGGTTCCCTGTCTAGAGAAATCCGCTATTTTGTGGAACAGAAGATGAAGAACGGAGAGCTCAAAGCCATAGTTGCCACGAGTTCGCTTGAGATGGGGATTGATATAGGAAACATCGATGAGGTTCTTCTCATATCAGCCCCTTTCTCGGTATCTTCGGCCGTGCAGCGAATAGGACGGGGCGGGCATAATGTTGGAGACGTGAGCCGTACCACAATATTCCCCATGTATGGGAATGACCTTATCCGCTCTGCTGTTTCGGCAAAGGCTGTTAAAGACGGAGAGATAGAAGAGCTGCATGTTCCGGTCAATCCTCTGGATGTTCTCTCTCAGGTCCTTCTTTCCATGTGCTGTACCAAGGAATGGAACCTTGATGAACTCTACCTTTTTATCACATCGGTTTATATGTGGCATAGCCTGCCGCGAAAGCACTTTGATCTGGTACTGGAGATGCTAAGCGGCCGTTATTCCGACACCCGGATTGGAGAGCTGAAGCCCCGGCTTAATATAGATAGGGTGGAAAATACAGCCAAAGCCAGGGACGGCGCCCAGCGTGTTATCTATATGTCCGGAGGAACCATTCCCGATAGAGGATATTACGAGCTTAGGATTCACGGTAATGGAGCAAAAATAGGTGAACTGGATGAGGAGTTTGTCTGGGAACGAAGTCATGGTGATTTTTTCACTCTGGGCACTCAGACCTGGAGGATTGATAATATCAATGACCGTGCGGTGGAAGTAACGCCCTCCGAATCGAAGGGTGCCATGAGTCCTTTCTGGAAGGCCGACCCCAGCGGCCGGGATTTCTTCTATTCAGCTAAGATTCTAGGCCTCCTTCAATATTGTGAAGCAGAAATGAGTAAGCCCGGAGGCGGGGGAGAGGCTATTGTTCTCGGGACGCTCGAATCCGTCTATCACCTGGGCAATGATGCAGCACAGGCCCTCATCTCCTATCTGAAAAGACAGAGAAACCATGCCGGCGGAGTACTGCCTCACCGGAACCACCTGCTCATAGAACACTTTAATGACCCCTTGAATGTACGCGACTGTCACCAGGTTATCCTCCATACAATCTGGGGCGGGAAGATGAATTTCCCCTATGGAGAAGCCCTGTCACAGGCCTGGGAGAATAAATACGGCTATCCTCTGCAGGTATACAGCGACGATGATGCTATAATACTCGATCTTCCTCATGAATTTGATGTAAATGATGTTCTCTCCCTTGTAAACGGGGATAATCTGGAGAAACTGCTTCGGCAGAGACTCGAGTCTTCCATGTTTTTCGGAGGCCGGTTTAGACTTTGCTCTTCAACGGCGCTGCTCCTTCCGAGGAAGTCTTTTAAACAGAGAACCCCTCTATGGCTCACAAGACTCAGGACAAAAAAACTGCAGCAGGCTGTCAGCCGTTATGAGGATTTTCCCATCCTGACTGAAACCTGGCGATCCTGCCTCCATGATGAGTTTGACATGCAGACTCTTACTCAGGTATTGGATGAGATAAGGGAAGGCAGGATCAAAGTCAGTGAGGTTATGACGAAATCTCCCTCTCCCTTTGCCGCAGGGATTATCTATGATTATACCAATCAGCGGATGTATGAATACGATACGCCCATAGGCGGACAGTCTAATCTCAGGGAAGATCTGATTAAAGGAATTGTCCATGAATCGGGTCTCCGTCCAATGCTGCCGGAAGATCTTGTTAAAGAGTTTAACAGCAAACTACAAAGAACTTATCCTGATTACTGCCCCCGAACAGCTGATGATCTGTATGACTGGGTTGAGGAGCGGATATTTATCCCCTTAAGCCAGTGGGATGAGATGAAATCAGTCATTGCTCAGGATCTGCCTGATGATTATAAGATTATTATCAGCCGCACTGAGGAAAAGTTGGTCTTTTGGGAGACCGGGTTGAGTAATGAGGTTCTGGTTATCTCATCCAATTATAAAAAGAAATACAAAGAAGAAGGTTTCAGCACCGAGATAGAGCTCATCCTTCCTCAGTGGATCAGTTTTTTCGGTCCTTGCTCTATCGAGTATCTATGCGCAGTATATCCGGCGCAGGAGAGGGATATACTCAATGTTCTGGAAACAATGAGAGAATCCGAAGAGCTGATAATCGATGTCCTGACAGAGGCTTCTGATTCAGATCAGTTTTGTACTGCCGAAAATCTGGAAATTCTTTTCCGGTTGAAGAGGAGAAAGGGGCGGAGCAGGTTTAAAGCCCTACCTATTAAAAAGCTCCAGCTGTATCTTGCCCAACATCAATCCTTGACGAAGGCCGGATCAGGCAAAGAGGGGCTGCAGGAAGTCTTTGAAAAGATGATTGCCTTTGGCGCCAAACCGGCCCTATGGGAAAGCGATTATTTTCCTTCAAGAGTACAGCCTTATTACAGGTCATGGCTTGATAATCTATTTCAGGAAAGCTCCCTCCTGTGGTACGGCTGCGGTAAAGAAAAAATTGCTTTTTGCTTCGATGAGGAACAGTCCCTGTTCATAAAAAAAAGTGAGGCGGAGCCTGAGCTGGACGGGCTTTTTCCGGACAGAAGAGGTAGGTTTTCATTCTGGGATATTAAAGAACATAGCGGGAAAAGCAGCAGCGAGCTGGTTTCTTATCTCTGGAAACAATGCTGGAAAGGGCAGCTCAGCAACGACCATTACGACACGGTTCGTAGAGGAATTATGAATAAATTCAGCGCCGAATCTTTTAGTGATATGGATCGCAACAGCGGCGGCCGAAGGATTAGCCGGAGCGGGTTCAATCGCTGGAAGACTTCCAGACCGACAGAAGGACGCTGGTTTCTTACTGATTCAATTCCTGATGATGAAGATCTTATCGAACAGGATGAGCGCCTGCGGGATGTGATAAGGCAGCTTTTTATCCGTTATGGGGTTCTCTTCCGCCAGCTTTTGGAGAGGGAAACTGATGTGCTTAACTGGAACTCCGTATTCCGGACTCTTCGCCTGATGGAACTCTCAGGCGAATGTGTCTCGGGCTACTTTTTTGAAGATATAAGGGGGATTCAGTTTGCCAGCTGGGAGGCTCTGCGTGAATTGTCTGAACCGCTCGATGAAGAGAGGATCTACTGGATGAACTGTACCGACCCCGCATCTCTGGCTGGAATCAAGGTAGATGTCCTAAAGGGGAATTACCCCAGCAGGCTGGCAGGCAATCACATGGTTTTTCGGGGAGAGAATCCTCTTCTTTTCTCGAAACGCAGCGGTAAAGATCTGGACTTTTTCTTTGATGAGAATGCCCCGGATTCTCTTGAGGCTCTGAGCTTTTTCAAGCTGCTCCTGGGCCGGGAGTTTCAACCCCTTAAATCGATTAGGGTTGAAACGGTCAACGGGCTGCCTGTTTCAGAAAGTCCCTACAAGGATGTTCTGAAACAGGCCGGGTTTAGGGATAATTACAGTACCTTTATACTCAGCCGGGTGAGCAGCGATTATATCTGAGGAGGATCAAGAGCTGCTGAAACTAAGTCCATGGTTAATGCAGAACTTTCCTGATAATCTTTGCGTACTCAGCGGGATCTTCGGCTATTTTTTCATTATCAATCTCTCGAACGCCTGAAATTACAATTCCATCTCCTGAGTAAGCGAAGAAAAGTCTAATACCGCCGTTTAGAACTCTGGTTTTATCTAGATGATAACGGGATGCTAACTCCTCTAATAGATCGGCATGGCTCACCGAATCGTAGATAGAGAATGTAGCGGTGTCTTCATAGATAACCAGAAAACCACCGGAATCTCCCATGGTTGAGTTGACATTTAGCTGTCCTCTTGCAAACCAGTATTTCATCTATTATAAATTATATTGTCTTTTTTGCATATTTCTATCATTTTTATTATGAAATAAACCGATTTGAGAATTTTCGCCCTGCATTGGCCGTTCTCATGGCGGATCTGCAATAATCTTCGATATACAAAATCTTGTATTATTATATAATCAATAAATTTATCTTGAGATTTGGGGCAACGATGGTTAAAGAGATTAAAAGCGAAGCCAAGTTTACAGTATTTGAGTCAATCAGCATGATAGTCGGGCATAGCGTCGGAACAGGCATTATTGCCGTACCGTATCTGGCAACAAAGAATAATTTTGCAGACGTACTATGGATAGTGGCGCTTGCATACATCATCAACGTTATCCTGCACCTGCTGATTGCAGAGTTGTCCTACAACAACGGGGGAGTTCAGCTTGTTAAAAGTTTTGAGGGTGAACTTTTTACCGGCAGATTGAAAAAGGTATTCAGCTGGGGAATGTTTATTGTTTACGGTCTGGCTATTATGATCGGGGTGAGCGGGAACATCAACGGCGGAGCTCAGATTATTCAAAGCCTGTTTCATCTTCCCTTTTCCGCGGCGCAGATACTCTACTATCTTGCAGCTGGAATAGTAGCCTTTCTCGGAATGAAGGCCGTAGGCATTGCGCAGAAGTACACCGTATTACTGCTGATTGTTATTGTTGTTTTTATGACTATAGGCACGCTTATCAATCCTCTTAATTCAATTACAGCAAGGCCAATCCACGTAAACAACGTGCTTGCCCTCTACAGTATGGTCGTATTTGCAACCTCTGCTAATCAGGCGGTAATCCAGTCGGTAAAGGGGCTGGGCGGAGATGCAAAAAAAATAAGATTCTCAATCTTTGTCGGATTTGCTATATCATCCCTTTTTGCATTAATCGTGACAATGACCGTCCTTATAGGAATAAAAGGAACCCTTGGAAAAGAGATGGCTTATCTGCAGCTCGGTCATAGTATAGGGCCCTGGGCGGTTCTGCTTGCGGGTGTATTTTCACTTCTGGCATTATTGTCTACTTTCTGGTCAAACACTCTGAGCCTGCGGGATGTTGTCCACGAACAGACCGGAATTAACAACAGGCTCTGCTGGATCCTCGCGACCCTGCCGTGTATCCTGTTTTCAATTTTCGGCATCAGCAGTTTTATCATTCTTACGCGAATAATGAGCGGCGTAGTTGTACTTGTTGCCGTGATGCTGATATTTACCTATAACCGATCCCGAAGAAACGCCGGATCTAGTCCCATCTGCGGCGTCCTGGGGACGGTCCCCTTTCAGATCCTGATGATTGTCTCAACGGCTATCTGTTCAGTTGGTGCTTTGATACCGTTAAAATAAGGAGAGAATTGCAGATGTACAGCCATATTAAAACAGACAAAGGTGGACATTTCAGCCTTCTTTTTTCCGGGAAGGATGACTTTAAAATACTGCAGCTGACAGATCTGCATCTGGGGTTCGGCCCTCTCTCTGTAAAGCCGGATAGAAAGGTGCTGGATTCGGTAAGAATTCTGGTAGAAAGATCAGCACCGGATTTGATTGTTTTAACGGGGGACATGATCTATCCCTTTCTTCCCAAGGCCGGGACTCTGAATAATGAAAAGCAGATGAAAAAGCTGGTTGCATTTCTGGACAGCTTTGAGATTCCCTATTCTATGGTTTTTGGAAATCATGATGTTGAGTTTGGTTCTAAAGCCGGCCGGCAGGAACTTGCCGCAATTATTAAATCAGGAGCTTACAGCATCTTTTCAGAGGGTGAAGAGGCCCTGTTCGGGGTCGGTAATTTTATTATTAATCTAAGGGACGAAGGCGACGGGCTGATATCCTCTCTTTTATTATTAGATTCCAATATGTATGGCGACGGGTGGTTTTTTAGCGGTTTTGACTGCATTCATGAGGATCAGATTGAGTGGAGTATGAATGTCCTGAGCGATCTGAAAACGGAAAACAGTGAGCTTAAGGCTCATGCTTTTTTTCATATGCCACTTATGGAATACAAGACGGCCTATGAAAAGATGAAGCTCGGAGATAAATGTATTTCTTATAATTTCGGAAGTGTTGCCGAAATTAATGATTATTTTGGCGTCTCGAAATTTGAATGCAACTTTTTTGACCGAGCCCATGATAACGGCATTATCAAGGCTATGTACTGCGGTCATGATCACCTTAATACCATTGCTCTGACCTACAGGGACATTATGCTTGTTTATGGAATGTCGCTGGATTTCCATGCCTATAAAAACATAAAAAAGAGATATACCCAGAGAGGCGGCACGGTACTTACAATTAGGAAAAACGGGGATTTTCATGTAAGGTCTCTGCCGTTGGACAGGGTTGTTTCAAAGTTCGTCAGATCCTGATGTGAAAAAACAAGAGAATTCCGATATAATAAACGTATGAGCCTCTACTGGAAAGATCTGGAAATTGTACCCGGCATGATGCTGGCAGTTGATCAGTATCAACATGAAGCCTTTGATAGTGCTGGAAACCCTGTTGCCGTCATGTGGAAGATTCTCTCCTTCGGCAGTAGAACTAGTAATGAGGCCTACCTTGATTATTCTACCGGAAAGAAATATCCACTGGAAAAGGTGATTAAAAAGAAGAAACTTCAGGCCAGACTGAACCGGGACATCCTGCAGTTACCCGCCTGTAGTGATTTCATGGTTGTACAGGAGTACCACGACGGGAAAGAGGTTTATAAACGTTGTTATAATCTCGACATGCTTGTGACTGTCAGAAATATACGGGTTGTAGACGAGATATAATCAATTTCAGTTTACATCCTGTACAGGACTTCCGTTTCAAGGATGTCGAGCAGTGCCAGGACTTTTTCGTTTGTTTCGGTTCTTTTCATGCTTTCAATAACTCTACTCAGGATTGTTTTATTTGTGCTTTCTGCAAGTGATATAATGAAATTGGTAAGCTCTGAGTTTTTTCCCTGACTTATCATACACTCGTAACCTTCTTCTGTTCCGCTCAGGTAAAAGGCATAGGCTAATCTTCTTTTGCTGCTTATATCCGTTAGTATATCGCTCAGCTCCAGCCCTTTGGAAATGAAATCAGTCGAGCCCAATTCGCCGAGAATTTCACAGATTAAAAGTCCGAGGGCGGAATTTTTTCTCAGGTCCATACTATCGAGAGACCCGGCCATCTGAGAAAACTTCGACGTATCGGCAATACCAATTCTCAAGATTGTCTGCAGGGCTTCTTCTCTTATAGCAGAGTCTCTTTCTCGGGCGGCGATGTTTATTATCTTTTTGACTGAGTCATCGCTTAAACGGCTCATCTGTCCTAACGCTCTGACGGCGTAAAATCTCAGCTGTGCATATTTTTCATCGCGCATAGCTGCTGCTGTTGTTAAGGTTAGTTCCACGTTAACAGCGGGATGATCATAACCGGCGGCGCCCAGGGCCCGCACCGCATTGATTCTGACATCAAGCGGTTCTGTTTCATTGGATACCATTTTATTCAGGGCCGTTGTAATTCTAACGTTTTCAGGCGGTTTTATTCTGTAGAGGGCCAGAGTTGCATAGCGTTTTACTTCGGGATCAGTTGAGCTGAGCATATTTAGAAGACTGTTGATAGAGGCCTCATCTGGAAGGTCGGCGAATAATCTCGCAGCCTGACGCTGAAACAGAAGTTCTGTATTAGTGTTGGTAAGCCTTGACAGCCCTCCAATAAGAGCTGTGCTATCCGTATTGTAAAGGTTTTTTGCCGCCTCATATGATGCTTCCCGAATTTCTTTATTGTTCGAGGACAGGGCAGCGAGGACTCCGTATATTCCTTTTGCTCCCTCCGGATGAGCGCCGATTGTAGAGAGACAGGCGGTTTGAAGCTCAATAGAAGTCTGCGGACTCTGCAGCAGGACGATAATGGACGGTATGATTGACGGATTGTCAATATATCTGGCTTTTTCAACCAATGTCAAAAGGACTTCTTCAGACCGTTCTTTTTTTAATAATCCGACTAATAAGCCGACAGTGTTCTGGTCATTGAAAGATGACAGTCCGTTTACTGCAATTATTCGCAGACTTGGATCAGCGGAGTTTAAATACTCTGATAATGTAGCTGCTATTCTCCGGTCATTTGTTCCGCTGCCGGCAATTTTGCCCAGCGATTCGAGAACAGATTTCAAAATGACAGGAGATAGTTCGGCTTCTTTAAGGATATTAAATAGAGGTTGCAGGCTCTCTTTTGACCCCATTGAGCCCAAAGCTCTGATAATCTCTATTTTCAATTGTTCTTTGGGATTTTCATCCAGTTTCAGAAGAAGAAGATCGAGTGCTTCCAGATTTCCGATGGAGCCCAGACTTCTGATACTTTCAACCGCGTACTCTTCATTGGTTACAAGCGGTAATATATAGGTAATTGCCCTGCTCGAACGCATTATTCCGAGAGAATATAGGGCTGTATTGACAGCGCTCTGATCACCCTGTTCTCTCATTAGCGAATTTATTAATGTCGATTCAAGGATTTCTTTTTCTTTTGTCGACAACGGCTGGGGGATGGGATACCCTTTTTCCAGCATTTCATAAAGAGATTTTTTGGCGGCTCTGAACTCATTTTCTGCTCCGCTTCCCTCTCTTTTGTAGGCCTTATCCATAGAAGATAAATATGAAGACATTTCATCCATCGCCTTCTTTCTGGCGGATGGGGGAAGATACAAACCGTAGTCGCCCATTGCAATTCGTTTTTCAATTAATTGATTGATTGCCGTGCTGTAATTAAGTCCGATCAGCTCATTAATTGTACCCTCAGGGCTGTCAAGAGTGTCTCTGACAGATTCCAGAGTTCTTACCGGGAAGTACCTGTAGTTATTCCTTATAAACTCAAGAGTTTCCTGCACCTGGAGCTGATCATCCTGAACAAGATAATCGGATATTCTCTCATCCATATCATCCAGCCTGTCCAGTGAGCCGTTTTTATTCAAATCAATGTAGCCGTCCTTGAGCTCGGGAAAGATTGAGCGCAGCTGATTGCCCAAGGGAGTTGATACAATATCGGCGAATAACGGATTAATAATAAAGAGGCTTATAATTAAAAAAAGAATTGTTCGTTTCATTGCTATATCCTAAAGGAAGAAGAGACTCTTTACAACTAAAGAAATTTTGATGCGTTTAAATAGGGACTTCTTTAGATAAATTTCAGCATTGAAATGAAGAAATCCGAGTAAAGAAAACATGATAAATGTAGTGAATGTAAAATACTGAAGTAGGTATTGACTTAGGATATAAACCGAACCATACTCAGCTCAATCGGCGTTGCCGGGTATGAAAATGAGATTTTATAATAGTCGTTCTCCTTGTGGAGTATTTATTGCTTCAGCAATTGCAACTTACAGCTGTTCCTGATCATCCGACTCTCTAAAATAACTCTTTCAAAAAATCACTCACTATTCGGAGACAAAATGCGCTCAAAAAAATTGTTATCTATGCTTCTCTTGTTACTTTCTTTAACAGTAATCACATCCTGTTCAACTATAACGGACATGCTTGCAAGTCTGAGCGGTGGTGCAGCAGCACCAGCAGCAGCAGCACCAGTAGCAGCATCTGCTGCTGCTGTGGTAACAGCAAGCCCTACTGTTATTCCTAACGGAGCTTACGTTCCGGCTGGTAATGATAACGGCATGGTAGTAACTGTATCTAATAAAGATTTCCTGGAAACTGGAATTAAATATGCAGGAAAAATGCCGCTCATCGGTAAGTATGAAATTAAAAATTCAGTTGTATTGGTTGATGGTGTTGCAACAGACTTCAAATGGGATGGTAAAACATTCACCTATAAAAAGTTAACATTCAAGATAGATCCCAACCACGGCGAAGTATAGAACTTTTTCTTCCTCATGGACTTCATTATCTGCCTTTGCGGATAATGGAGTTTTTTTTGCATTCCATAGGTGGAAATACTTATTCTCCACCATTTTTTCTGCGGTTCTGGGTTAATCCTCTTTGCATGAATAGCCGCCTAATACCCTGTCTATGGTGAGGATAAATGGGAAAAAATACCTATTTCCGCTAGGTATTTTTTCCCAGCGGGCTTTTAAAAATCAGACTGATGGAGCAGATCCCTGAGATAAAGTTCAGAAACCTGCTGCTGCTGATAATCCTTTCCGACTATCTCTCTCAATCTGAGTGTTGCCACCTCGCGATCTATTCCGATTTCATCTTCAAAGCGCCCCCAGAAGTTGTTCCACCAGTTTTTCGGCTGAACCTTGACTCCCTCATATTCGGTAATTCTACCGGCACCGCCCCCTGTCACCAGGCTTGAGACATAATCTCCCTGTGCATATACTTTTCGGATTTGATGGGCAATTTCATCTAAGTCTTTTTCACTGACTATTCCGTTGGATGTGGCCTTGTAGAACTGAACGGTAACCCGGACGGGGAAATCGGGATCTCTTTTGATTTTCAGTCCGTCAATTTCTATAAAAGGGCCTTCCGCGGGGCCGCTGCCTATTACGGCATTTTCAACATCAGACTCCATCATTGGTGCCGCCATGCATTTTGACTGCATCGAGTATTCATCTTCCATGCCGCTGCCTAAAGATCTCATTCTCTGCGGTTTCTGTTTTAGAGGGATCTGAATCATGAGGACCATATTGAGTCCGGTTTCCTTATTCACTGTCGGAGCCTTCGTGATGTCTGTATATCCCGAAGGCTCTCCTGCAGTTTCTGCAAGGAATTCACTCTCTCTCTGACCAGTCAGACTGGCCTTCTCTCCATCACGGTTATGGAAAAGTCTCTGTCCCCAGTAGTAGCCGCCTTCAAAAGCATCGCGCGTATTATCAATTATAGTGACACTGGTTCCCTCTCTGGTTGCAAGAACCGTGAGAACCGCCGGGTTTTCTTCGTAGGACTGATAGTTAAACAGTACCGGGTTAAAAACGGCTTTCCCGCCTGCTGGAATCGGAAGAAAACATGCCTGAGCGCTGACGAGAACCTTCGAATCTCTTGGAGCCAAAAGGCTTTGGCCCGAACCTTTCCAGCTGCCTGGGTCAGAAAGATAATCTCTGGGTGATTCGAGAAAATCATAGAGTGAAATCCGTTTAAGAGGCTCACCTTTTTGATTGCCTGTCAGCAGGGTGAAATCCCGGGGGTCCAGATCTGTTGAGAGATCATCATAATTGGGGTAGCGGATAACAGGCATAGCAGTTACTTCAAAATAATCGGGGTCTCTCCTGTCCTGCAGCCCAACCTGAATTGTCATATCACTGATATTGGGACCGACCGCGGAATTGTGAAATCGCCCAGTGTCCTCCCAGGTGACATTAACTATATCCAGCCCGAATCTTGCCGCAAGCTCAATCGCATGTTCTTCGTAAACCATGTCGGCGGTATTGCTGATGGCCTCGCGGTATTCATCATAGGCCGCAGGACTCAGGCTGTAGTTTGCTTCTGCCGCAGTCGTTTTGGGTACCTCTTTCACCTCAAGCTGTCCTTCGGCATTCAAATAGGTTGTCAGGGCAATAAGCAGAAAGAAAATCAATTGTAATTTGCGATAATCCGTTTTCATAAGCGTCCTCGTTAATAGGTTATATAGATTACTACGCCTGATAACCCCAAAGGTAACATTTATTTTGAAGGTTCTCTGATATGTGATTGATTTTGGAAAATTTGCTATAATCGGAGTGAACTATTTGAGATTTTGAAAAGAAGGTGCCTATGAATTCACGGGATAAAAGTAATAAACATGTTGCAACAGACTATTCTATTTTTTGTCATGATAATCTGATAATTTTTGAATTTTTCATGCCTTTAACGAACGAAGCTAAATTGAAGAACGCACTGGATGCACTCTTTTACAAAGACTCTGTAATGAAACGATTGAAATCAATTGATGTCGAAATATTAAGACAATATTTTATTAAAGATGAATCAGAAAGTCTTGAAGCATATCTCGAGAATATATGCGACTGGGTATCCGCCAAAATTGGAGGGTATTCCATTAGTCATGTTAACGGCAGATACAGAGCCAAGGATTTATGTTCATTACATGACGCGTATCGTTACATCGAAAATGGTGAAAACTATCTGGTTGATGAAACTACTGCGGTTGCGAAGTTTATATTCCCATGCGGTGAAAATAGAATTGTAAATAATTTATCATTCGATCCGGAATTTGCCGATGAAATAAAGTTGGAAGATATTCAAAAAGAATATAAGAAAATACGGTTTTTGTTTTTCAAACTCTTTGTTCAGAACATAATTCTGATTGTAAATGAAGAGGATGAAATCTGGATGATGGAAAGCGGAATGAGAAACCGTCTGTATTCCTGGCGTGTTAAATAAATTGAAAAAACGGCGGCTATTTCTTTACTATCGGTAATTATAATTCATAGATATACATCCTGGTTCGAAGGAATCCTTCAGCGTTTTCAACCCTTGAAGGTGTCCATCCCGGCATAGCAAAGGCGATGGAGATCAGAAGACCTCCAGTCGGCTGATCACGCTCAAAGCTTGCCCGGAGTTTTTTCATGGCAGGACCGGATAGATAGGTTATATATGCCTGATTATTTTGAAGAGTTATTTTATAAAGATCTGCGAGTTCATGTCTAAGCCCTTGCATGCCGACGGCATTTGAAATCATCCGGGAAAAAATATGGGGAACAAATGACTTCTCCGCCGCAAATATATGACGATCCTTCAGCCTCCGGGTAAGGTGGCGGGCAAGTCCTCCCCAGCCGGAGCCAAGATCGGTAATTCTTTGAATGTTCGGGTAGTTTTGAAGAATTTCTGAAACAAGCCGGCGTTCAGCAGGCAGGGAAGGCATAGGAACAATTCCCGTATTAAGACTGGTTGAAATGATGACAATAACCATTAGCAGTATAATACAGGCAATGATGATCAGTGAAATAAGCAGCATGTCCAAATATTAACATAAATTGTATATATTAAAAACAAGGCCCCTATAGAAAAGCTAAAAGAACTCATTACTGATCCGCCACAACGTTCTCAAACCGTTCAATGGCGACAGGAGCTTTGCGATTTTTAATCTCGTTATTTTCCCAACCTCCGTGAAGGACGAAAAGAACTTCCCTAAGGAAAAGGACAGGAAAAGGACAGGAAAAGGACAGGAAAAGGACAGGAAAAGGACAGGAAAAGGTATTTTAACCAGCTCTGAGTTCATATTAATACTAAAGTTATATGGTGTTTTCAGCCGCAGAGTGTAAAATGCTTTTATGTAATCAAGTTCATTGTAATAAGAAAGTATCTAAAAATAGATTATTATAACCAGTAATTTAAAAAGCATTATTTAATTTATCACCCGGAGATGGTTCTCTTTCGGGTGATTTTTTTATATTCCCAGCAAAACACATTGTTTCGAGCAGTCTTTCATTGTAAGATATGAAGCCAAAAATAGATGAATAATATTTAAAAGGAGCACCTTATGACAAAAGAACAGTGGGTAAAAGTTTCGAGCAGGGTCAGGACAGTATTCAATTTCGGTATTAAACAAACCGAATGGCTGGAAAACTGCAAAATGGCAAGGCTGATAGCGGCAGTACCATATCTATCCGGCTGCGATAAGGCCGAGGAAACCTCCTATACTCATCTGTCTGTTTATATTATGTCGATCGACGATTCGGCGAAGGAAATTTATTTTCATAAACCCGAGGATGACGAGGATCTTTACTCCAGACTTCTTCCGATAAGTAATTTTAAAGGCGGAGATGAAAAAGTTATTCAATGTTGTATGAATTTGATAGCCCTGAATATGATTTCCAATTATAATAACGGCGCGGATGAAGATCTGGCCATAGGTAAATACAATCCCGTAGCCGAAGGAAAATGGAGCTACCCCGAGTTATCTGAAAAAATAATTAAAAACATTGAAGAAAACATTTCATCGAAGATTTCTGCGTTATACGTAACTGAAGACGCGCTTAAAGGTCTTTGGGATGATTAGAGGGGGCACAAGTTGCAGAAGTATATAGGAACGGTTCAGAAGAGAATAGGATTGCTGATAAGCGTCCTCGGATTATTAGTAGTGATAACAAATATTATCAATCGGACAAACAGGGTGGATTTTGCATATGCAATTAAGAGCCTGACAGTGTATGTACTTTTACCGTCTTTAATCCCGTTCGTAATAAGTATCTTTGTCGAAAGTATATTCTTGAAGATTATGCAGATTATAGTCTTTTTGGGAATCGGCACTTCCAATATCATTCAGGTGGCGGAGCATTTTTACGGTCCCAGTTTATTTCTGGTTGCCTGGCTTGTGATGCGTCATTATGGTTTTCTTGATAAGTATAAAAAGACTAAAAACGGCCTAATGCTGATATATATAGTTTTATTATCCCAATTCTCCTCATATATCCATTCCGGCGAGCATATCTATAAAGGTTTTGCTACTCTCTTTTTTACCTTATTTCTGATTAGTATTCTTCTGATTATCTGGCGGGATATGATCTCACAGCAGAATGAGCTGAAAAAAGAAAACTACTCCCTTAAGACAAACTATAATAATCTTGCGTCTCAGCTGGAAGAGATCGAAGACGGGAAAAAGCCGTATGATCTCAAGGCTTCAAATATTTCTCCGGCTGAGACGAGGGTTATCAAGACTCTGACTATTTATAAGGCGAGTAACAGAGAAATAGCCGAGCGTCTTGATCTTGCCGAATCAACAGTCAAACTGCATCTTTACAATATCTGCAATAAGATTGGAGTCGATAACAGGTTTGCAATAATTGATCTGTGTAAATACAATTTCTGACAGATAATGCTCATTTACTGTTGTGTCAGCCAAATTCAGAATTGCCGGGTTCTTTATAAAAAAATTGACAGCTGAAAACTATCCGCCTATAATTATCTTAGAGCGATATTGTTTCGGAGTAATAGCAGTTTGGCCGAAATAATATCGGTAATTACCTGAAAGTTAATGTATTTGAGGTTGTATGCCGGATAATCTTGATTTAAAGATACTTGCGTCCCTGCAGGCCAACGCGCGGAAGAAACAGACTGAACTCGCGCGGGAGTTGGGGGTTGCACAGTCTACAATGCTCGAACGGGTTCGCCGCCTGGAGGACCAGGGGGTGATCCGGGGGTACCGGGCCATAATTGATCCGGAAAAGTTAGGGCTGCACATCCAGGCCTTCATTGCCGTCACCCTTAATCATCATGATGCTCACGGCATCCATGAGTTTGAAGATGGTATCCGTCATCTCGCAGAGGTCCGGGCATGCTACCATACAACCGGACGATTTGATTACATGCTCCATGTCGCGGCTTCCGATCTGAAGAAGCTGGGAGAGCTTGTCAAAACCGATATTGCCTCGCTGCCTAGTTTCGGAACATCCGAGACCCTGGCTGTTTTTTCCGAAATCAAGCCCGATGAAGGCTGGCCGATTTATTCGGCCGGTGATTCGGGCCTGTAAATAAAAACCTGACGGAAAATCATCCAACGCCTTTCAACAAAAACAGGAAACTCATTTGAATCAAGGAGGACCTTATGTCCAAAAAGAAATTGATGCTGCATGAGTTCTACAAAATGAAGGCCGAGGGACGGAAAATTGCCTGGCTCACTTCCTACGATTACCCCACGGCACAGTTTGCCGAGGCCGCCGGTATGGAGATGATCCTGGTCGGTGACTCGCTGGGAATGTGTGTCTACGGCTATTCAGGAACAATCCCTGTAACAATGGATCAGTGCATTGTTCATTGTGAAGCCGTGCGCAGGGCGGCACCCAATACCTTCGTCGTGGGTGATATGCCCTTGGGAAGCTATCAGGTTTCTGATGAAGACGCCGTGCGGAATGCCGTCCGTTTTCTGAAAGAAGGCGGAGTCGACGCCATCAAACTGGAGGGCGGCACCCGCATAATTTCCCGGATTAAAGCTATCCTGGATGCGGGGATAGTGGTGATAGGCCATATCGGCCTGACTCCCCAGAGCTCCGGTCAGATGGGCGGTCACAAGGCCCAGGGGCGGACGGTGGAATCGGCCAGGATGGTTATAGAGGACGCCCTGGCCATCGAAGAGGCCGGGGCCCAGATGCTGCTCATCGAGGCGGTTCCGCCGGAGGTTGCCGGATTCATCGCCCGGAAACTGAAGATTCCCGTCCTTTCAATAGGGGCCGGCCCAGGCTGTGACGGGCAGCTGCTCATTGTTTCCGATCTAATCGGACAGTTTACCGCCTTCACTCCGAAATTTGTGAAGAAATATGCCAATGTGGCTGAGACGGTAACCAAAGCGATGAAAGAGTATGTTTCCGATGTTAAATCCGGTTCCTTTCCTTCGGACGAACATTGTTATCACATGATCTCCGGAGAAGAGGAAAAACTCGAGGACCTTATCAGGGAATATAAATAGGAGGGCAGTATGTCCGAAAAAAGTGATATGAATAACCTGCGGCAGCGTCTTAAGATAGATGTTTCCCGGGTGGATGAAATAAACGCCTTTCTGCTTGATCCGCAGAACGAATTAATCAGCGGACTTCTTGAAGTTGTCAGTAAATACGGCGGACCAGAGGAGATTAACCGAAAGGCGGCCGAAGCCCGCCGCCTGGAAAACCTTGTCCGCCGGCTCAAGGAGATGGACTCGCCTTATCTAGCGGATCTGGATTGGCTGACCGAGCAGAAGGAGGCGGGAGCCTTCGTCAGCCTTGATGAATACCGGAAGAATATTCTGGGTAAGAAGGCTGCCCGAATGAGCTTTAATGAAAAGACCGCGGTTACACTGGAGATTTCGGCCCTCCAGTATTTTCCCTGGCTTATAACCCAGGCCAGGCAGGCAATCGAAAAACGGCAGCTGATGCCGGGCAGGTTTATCCGGGTGCGGAACATGAAGGAGCAGGCACAGGATAATGGCGACATCCTGGCGGTGGCCGCGGCCATGCAGATAGTCGGAGCCAGTTATGTTGAGACCCTGGACACGAAGGGAACCGACGGTTCCAATGTACATCTTGGAGGTCCGGATACAATAACCGGCTACTTCGGAGGGGTGGGGGAACCCAATGATTATCCCCTGAAATGGGCTGATGAATACCTCCACTATTACACTACCTACGGCATAAGACAGGTGCTTAATATCAATCCCGGCACGATATTTGTCGGCTACATGCTTCACAAGCTAGGAATTGACAATGAGTTCAAGATATCCGTGTTTATGGGTAACGACAATCCTTTCGCCGTTCTTTGGACCCTGATGGGTGCCCGGCTGTTTTCACGGGATGACGGCACAACCAGTCTGATTGGATTTAATTATTCAAACTCGGTGAATAACGATACCATCCTTGCAAGTAATGCCATCCGCGGCGCCCTTGGGCTGACCGATGTAGTCCGCTTCGAGCACCACATAACCGAAACATGGAAGTCGATTGTCAGGCAGCCGTATAACAGGCGTGAGGAACTGGTCGAAATCGCGGACCGGGTGCCCAATATTTCTGCAAAACATGAAGGCGGAGAGGTAGAGGTTGAAAAGACCCGGGAGCATCCCTCGGATATTCTCGATTATTTCACCCCCAAGGCAGATATTCTCTCAGCGGGGCTTATGCAGTCTATGGAGCGCAGCTACCTGGACAAGCATGATTCCCTGAACCTGACCGCCGACGCCCTTACCCGGGCCGGGATCGGGGTAGTTCCAGCCTCCAATCTGCATAAGTAAGGGCCTAGGTAATGCTGCGATCCTATGAGAAGTTATATACCCCGCAGACCGCTGCCATGGAACATTCGTTTATACGGCAGATTCTCAAAGTTACCCGGGGTGTTCCCGGGATGATCTCCTTTGCCGGGGGCCTGCCGGATCCCGCCTCTTTTCCGAAAGAGACCCTGGCCCGGCTTTTTCATGAGGTTATAAGTGAGACCGGGGATGATGTCCTCCAGTACGGGGCCTCCGAAGGTGATGTGAAGCTTAAAGAGGCACTTAAGAATTTTGAGGAGGTTCCCTGGCTTCCCGATGATCAGCTGATGATCACCATCGGTTCGACGAACGGCATTTATTATTACCTTCGGACACTGATTAGCCCCGATGATATCATCGTCTGTGAGTCTCCGGGCTTTCCAGGATCTATCGCTGCGATGCAGGCCTGCGGGGCAAGGATGATCGGTGTGGAGATGGATGAGCTGGGAATGCGGCCCGACCGGCTGGATGAGACCCTTCGGGATCTTACCCGGAGTAGCGCTCCGGTTAAATTCCTGTATCTAATCCCTGAGTTTCAGAACCCCAGCGGCCGATCCATGGATCTTGCGCGGCGCAGGGAGATCCTCCGGACTGCCCTGCGGTATGACATCCCGGTGCTGGAGGACCAGCCCTACCGGGAGCTTCGTTACAGCGGGGTGAGGATTCCCACCCTCTGGGAGCTGGCCAGGGTAGAATTCGGGGACGATGAGCTGGTAACGATTGTAAAGTCCTTCTCCAAGATCCTCGGTCCCGGTCTCCGGCTGGGATTTGCCGCGGGTCCGGAGAAGATTATCGAACCCATGGTCAAATGGGCTCAGAAATCAACGGTTAGTCCTGACTGCATCACCCAGAGGGTGACCGCACGTTTCATCGGGGAGGGGCTGATGCATCCCCATATCGAGCGGATCATCGAACTCTACCGGCCTAAACGCGATGCTATGCTTGAGACCCTCTCCCTCCTGATGCCTCCCGGCATTAGCTGGACGGAGCCTGAAGGGGGTATGTTCATATGGTTGACCCTCCCCGAAGAGATAAATACCGACAGGATGTTTGACCTTGCTATTGGGGAAAAGGTGGCCTTTATCCCGGGCAGTCAGTTCTATCCTGCAGGAAAAAAACGGTATAATGAGATCCGGCTTAATTTTTCCTATCCCGGTATTGCAGAGATTAGGGAGGGGATTGAACGTCTATCCGCTCTTGTTAGACGGGAAATCAGCTGACCGGCCAGGCCTTAGCTTTCGGCAGCAAGAATTATGAGATGAGGCCGGGATTGTGGGCATAGAGGGCCAGCCCGCGGGATATGGAATTGTAGAAGTTCTCGTCAAAAATAATTTTCGCCTCAGGGAATTCCGTGTGAAAGCTTTCCTGTAAGCTCTTCAGTTTGGACGAACCTCCTGTAAACACCAGGGTATCCAGCCTGCCGGGATTGTCTAAAAACTCATCCACCAGGCTTCGGGCGGTCTGAAGGATTTTCAGATCCACCGTCCGGCTGGCTTCGTGATAGTCTGCCTGAGAAAGAATTACCGTTTTTTCTTCACCGAGGAATTGGAAGTCGAAATCAGCCTCTTTAGTGTCCTGGAGCTGATGTTTACTATCCTGTGCTTGAAGCAGGGCTTCATAATTTTTCTTTTTATCATGTATGGCCATTAATCTTTTAACGGCGGAGGTTTTGTCAACCGAAGGCAGGAGTTCCCTAAGGTCAATAATTGCCTGTTTTCGATTAAGGTAAAAAACATTACTCCAGCGGGATAGCGCATTCAGGTAATGCTCTGGAAACGGCAGCCATTTATCAAAAGAGTTAAACGCCGCTCCTGTCCCGAAGTGTTTCGCCAAGAGCTGGGTTAATATCAGACTATCATATTCATTACCGCCTAAATCAATGCCCCGTTTTCCCAGAATGCTGATCTTTCCAGAACTCATTCGGTCTAATAGAGTAAAATCGCTTGTACCGGCACCGAAGTCACAAACGAGGATTTGCCGGCAGTTTTTTTCGAGCCGGCCCTGAAGACTTAAATAAGCTCCGATTGGCTCTTCTAAGAACTCAAAATCTTCAAAACCACCCATCTGAAATCCCTTCTCCAGCCGATCCAGGGCTAACTGGTGATGGGAGGGATCAGCGGAAAAGCTGACGGGTCGGCCAAGTATAATTCTGGGAGGTATGAAGGTGTACCTGTCCATAATTAGCTTGTGAAACTCTTTAACAAAGAGAGAAAGAAGATCCTCGACCGACAGTAGGGTATTGTTTACGCGAGTATTTCGGTAATGGGGATTGGCGAAGCTCTTTTTAATGGAGTGAATTATGCGGCCGTCGTTATGATCCATGAATGTGGACACCGCTTTTTCACCGATCTCGACCCGTGACACTCCCTGCGATTCGGCATAGATGAAAAAGATGGTGGGTAAGGTAAAGCTGTCAACCACCATTCCGGCGGAGTTTATTAAAGTAAAAACTGTATTACTGGTCCCGAAGTCTATGCCGCAGCTGAATCCCATGGGGCCTCCCTGATTATTGATAAAGGGTGGGATTATAGCGGTCTTAAGCTTCTAAGTCCAGTCCCGGAGCCGTAAATCTCAGGCTAACACTCCTGGGGAAATGTTCTCTAATCGGATATATTTTTTTGCAGTGTTTAAATCTGTTTAGTCCTGATAATGCGAACATCAGAACAATGAGCAACCTAGCCGGAAATATTAAAGCCTAGCTGCTTTCCACATCTTTTCATTGAAACCTATGAGGACAGTTTCACCGTTAACCAGAAGAGGCCTCTTGATCAGCATCCCATCACTGGCGAGAAGCTTTAGCGCTTCATCAAGGGACATGGCGTCAAGTTTATCTTTTAAGCCAAGCTCCCGATACTTCTTACCAGACGTATTAAAAAACTTTCTAAGCGGCAGCCCGCTTTTCTCTATCAGCGATTTAAGAGTCTCGGCATCCGGTGTTTCCTCAACAATATGAATCGGAGTAAAGGAAATTTTCTCTTCAGTAAGCCATTTTAGTGCCTTGGCACATGTTGTACATTTCGGATATTGATAAATAGTGTTATTATTCATTATTTTACCGGTCCTCTCTTTTTTATCCAATTGCTTATTCCATAGCGAAGATTATATACTTATGCACGGCCCGCGTCGATTGAAAATATCACCGCCACTATTTATGCCACAGACCCCTCAGCGCGGTTTCAATATCATAAAACGCAGAAATCTCCGGTGAAATGTTTTCTTCAATGTTTTTAATTAGTTTTTCAGATAACTCGGGGAAACTCCATTTCCCTTGGGCTACGGGATTATACTTACCTATGGCCAGATCTTCATCCGCGCCGTTATTATAATTGGAAACCATGTTCAGGGCTATCAGATCCATGCAGCATTGTATTATTTTTTGATTACCCTCCATGAAATTGCTAATAGGAAATAGTCTGGAGTAAAGATCCCTGTCATCCTCCAGCTTATGAAAATAGATCTCTTTAGCCGACTCATCGATCGACATAATATATACAGACAGATGAGTAAAGGAGGTTTTCTCGGCCTTATCGCAGCCGGCCAAATATGGTACTGCCGCTATCAGCCTTGCCATCTTGCTGCCTTCTATCCATTCGGATTGTTTGATACCGAAATTGAATACCGTTCTTGCTCTACTGGATACTTTTTCCCACTGTTCTTTTGTCATTATTTTGTCCTTTTAAATATTAATTTATGAATTATAGTTTTCACATGTTAGAGTGAAAGCCTGATATGAACAATAAGTTTAATAGGGGTTATAAAAAATCACCCGCGAGGCCCAACTCCGGGTGATTACTTAAATGGTTACTTTTTATAATAATTAATATATGTTTTTTTATATTATCGATTTTTTAATCGACTTGTTTACTAAGGAATATTTTACACTCTTCACCGAGAAATACCATATAACTTTAGTATTAATATGCGGTTATAACTGAAGAATTGCTGCCTTTTAGGGCAAATATGAGAGGTTTTTATGAAAAATGATTGTGTTTTCCTTTTTCGTTGTATAATAAAATAAAAAGGAAAGGACATATGGAAAAAACATTCTCTTTTTCAATCTGGGCATTTATTAATCTGATTGCCTTTATAGCTGTGGTTGTTGTGAACGGAATGGCAAATTCCCTGCCGCTGAATGGATTCGGTACGGGAGAGCTTTCTGACCTTTACCCAAATCTTTTCGTCCCGGCCGGCATCACCTTTGCAATTTGGGGAATAATTTATCTTCTGCTTGCCGGATTCAGCGTTTACGGTCTGACAGCCGCTTTCAGTAAAAACATTGAAACACTTTTTCTCCGGGAGATAGGACCATGGTTTCTAATATCATGCATGGCGAACATTTGCTGGATTTTTGCCTGGCACTGGAAGAAGGTCGGACTTTCACTATTCTTCATGCTTATTATATTAGCATCTCTTATAATTCTTTACCGTAAAATCGGAATCGGTTCCGGAGAATTGAGTAAGCGCATTTTTATTTTCACAAAACTTCCATTCAGTATTTATCTGGGGTGGATAACTGTCGCGACCATTGCAAATATTACCGCACTTCTTGTGAATTTAAACTGGAACGGCTTTGGTATATCAGAAACAGTCTGGACCGTAATTGTAATTATAGCGGCGGTAATAATCACCTGTTTAGTGATTTACCGGCAGAAAGACTGGGGGTATGCCCTTGTTGTGTTGTGGGCATTTATTGGCATAATTTTGAAAAGAAGCTCAGCCGGGGACGCTCCTGCCGTGGTAACTGCTGCAGGAGCGGGAATGGCTGTCATCGCGGCTTTTTACGCGGTTAAACAATTTATCCTTAAATAAGGCGATTATTCGGCATCAAGCATGATTATGCAGCCCCATTTAAATGGGTGAGGATTCAAAATTAGTCAGGAGGAAGCCATGAAGCTATTTTCAAAAGGCGGTGCGGATGAGGTCACAGGCTCACGTCACTATTTAAATACGGGAGATTCTATTATTCAGATAGACTGCGGAGCTTTTCAGGGCCGCCGAAAAGAGTCGGATGAGAAAAACCGGGCCATAGAGATGGAAATGCTCCATCCTTCAGCGGTGGTTTTAACTCACGCTCACTTTGATCACTGCGGAATGCTTCCTCTACTTAGTAAAGCCGGTTACAACGGAAACATCTATACTACTCCCGCCACCCGGGATTTAGCAACTCTGATAATGATGGACAGTGCTAATATTCAGGCACGGGATCTTGAGCATTTAACTTATTTAGCGGAAAAGAAAGGAAAGGTATTTAAGGAGGAACCGCTATACACCGAAGATGATGTAGTGAAAACCGGGGATCTTTTTGTGACTGTCTCCTATAGAAGACCCCTGCCCATCACCCCGGATGTCGAGATGACTTTTTACGATGCCGGCCACATCCTGGGATCCGCCGGCGCTCATCTTACAGTAAATAAAGGAAGAGATGATCAAAAGACCATCTACTTTTCCGGCGATCTCGGCAGAAATAATAGAGCCATTATCAGGGATCCTGAAGAGATTCCCACCCCTGACTATATGGTTATGGAAAGTACATACGGTAATCGCCTCCATGAGGATATTCATGATGCTATGGAAAAACTGGCGGAAGTGGTCAGTTCCACAGCCAAAAACAACGGTAAGGTAATCATTCCTTCTTTTGCGATAGAGAGAACGCAGGAAATCATCTATTATCTGCACCTGCTGGTGGACCAGGGCAAGATTCCCAAGATTCCCATCTTTGTTGACAGCCCGATGGCAACAAATGCCACTTCCATATTCAGGGTACACCCCGAGTGCTACGATAAGAAAACCCAGGAAACCTTTACCAACCACCACGAAAACCCCTTCGGGTTCAACGAGCTGAAATATACATCCAGTGTTCAGGACTCGAAGGAAATCAACAACGTGAAGGGTCCGGCCATCATCATATCCGCAGACGGTATGTGTGAGGCAGGGAGGATAAGGCATCATCTCGTCCAGAATATCCGAAGCCCGAAAAACACAATTCTTATTGTAGGGTATATGGCCGGCCACACTCTAGGCAGACGTATAATGGAACGGCAGAAACAGGTTCGTATCTTTGGTGATGTCTTTAATTTAAAAGCCCGAGTGGAGAAGATTAATGCCTTCAGCGCCCACGCCGACTACAGTGAAATTGCCGCCTACATAGGCAGGCTGGATCTTAATAAACTGAAAACAGTTTATTTGGTTCACGGTGAAACTGACGCAAGGGCAAATCTGAAAAAGGTTCTATTGGAAACTGGTGTTCAAAATGTAGAGATAGTTACCCCAGGCAGGGAGTACGAAATTTAACTGAAACTGATCACAGGAAAACAGGCCTGAGAAGGCCTGAGAAGGCCTTGAAACCGGACTGAAGGGATAGAGGTTTCTATACATCCTGATATAATGCAGGCTGAAGGGAGCCTCGTCATGAAAACATCTGAAATGAAAGAACGTTATATCCCCTTCCGAAAAAGGGATGTCATAAACATGGTCCTCGAAGATGGAAGGTTTAAGTCAAAGGTGGAGGCAGATGAGTTCGGGCTCTTCTGTGGAATTGTCGGGAGCATTTTTCATTTTGAGTTTCACAAGCAGCTTGAAAAACTCAAAGATTCCTATTATCCGATTAACCCTGATCTTAAGAAAAATGAACCGGCCTCACCTGAGCAAATTGAAAAGGCTAATAAAGAGCTCTTTTCCACCATGCTGGAAATTCTTAATGACGCAAATTACGACAAAATAACGCAGGAAGAAATAGACAGTGCTTTTAACGAGAGTGCTCTTGTGGGATTCAGCGTAAAGATTGATTTTGATGCCTATGAGTTTGCCGAAGTCTATGCGAGAGGACGGAGAAAAGAGTTCTTCACTTTTTCTAAATTCTTTGGTCTCAAAAAAAGCGAAATGGAGCACGAAATTCTTGAGAGGGTGATTCTTCTCGCGCGGCTCAAGCCTGTGGAAGGGACTGCTGATTCCGGTTTAACATTCATTAAGATGTTTAAGGATGTTCCACTTGAGGATCTTGAGATACTCTTCCCCAATTCGAAGGTTACCATGAGCTTGAAAGACAAACTTATGCTGGCTATTCCCGCCATTGTAGGCGGAGTTCCGCTTCTTGTGACGAAGGTAGTACCTGCGTTAATTGTCGCCTTCGTAATTTTGAGCGCATATCTGGGAATAAAGGGAAGGGTGGAGGAGAACCAGATGAAACAGGCTATTGCCGCTTTTTCCGCCCTTGGAGCATTAGGAGGTTTTATTTTCAAGCAGTGGAGCAAGTATAAGACAAAGAGATTCCTTTTTCAGAAGGAACTAAGCGATAACCTGTATTTTCGAAATCTTGTAAACAACGCCGGGGTTTTTTATTCACTGATTGATTCAGCTGAAGAAGAAGAATGCAAGGAAACTTTTCTTGCCTATTACTTTCTTTATATTTCAGAGAGAGGGCTTACTGAAAATGAGCTCGATGCGCAGATTGAAGAATGGATGGAAAACAAGCACGGTTGTATCATGGATTTTGAGTGCGGCGACGCTCTTGATAAGCTAAGACAGCTCGAGATCCTCAAGAAAGATAAAGACGGCCTACTGACGGTGCAGGGATTACAGGATACTCTTGGAATTCTGGACCGACGTTGGGATGGTTTTTTTAAGTATTGATTATCTCCGGTCCAGCACGTAACTACTGAATTTTGTACGAATATCAAAACCATTACAGCGCGTGGATAGATTCACCAAAGCCAGCTGGTTTGCACAGCTTTAAAATATTTATTTAAATGTGTATAAATATTGTATGATTAACGTATTATTTGTGTGTCTTGGAAATATCTGCCGGAGTCCGTCGGCAGAGGGTGTCTTCAAGGCTCTTGTTAAAGATGAAGGCCTCGATGAAAAGTTTTTCATCGATTCCGCTGGAACTTCAGCCTACCATGTCGGAGAACCCGCGGACAGCCGAATGCGGAAGCATGCATCGCGGCGAAACATCCAGCTGACCTCGCGTTCCCGGAAATTCGGCCGGGCAGATTTTGTGAAATTCGATTACATAATGGTAATGGACGGCGGGAACTATGAGGATGTAATCTCCATGGACAGAAGCGGCGAATACCAAGAAAAAGTCTTCATGATGACCGAATTTTCAGCCCTCTACGCCGGCCGGGATGTTCCCGACCCTTACTATGGAGGGGACGCGGGCTTTGGGGAGGTCCTCGATATCCTGGAGGACAGCTGCAGGGGCTTTTTGGAGGAAATAAAGAGAGACAATGAACTTTAGTTCGGTTATTGGTGAAAAGATCCTCGAAAGCCGCCCGGTCGGCGGGGGCTGCATAGGCAGCTGCTTCAGGGTTAGAACCAAGGTCCGTGAGTATTTTGTGAAGTTTTATTCAAAACCGGGTGTTTCAGTAAAAGAGGCGCATGGGCTGAAAGAACTTTCTATATCCAGGACAGTCAAGGTTCCTGAGCTCATTAATTACGATGAGCAATTCCTGGTCCTGGGTTTTATCAATCAAGCTCCCCGGGCAGATGATTTTCAAACCCGGCTTGCAGGAAATCTTGCCGCTCTGCATAAAACTATCTCATCCGAGTACGGTTTTTATGAAGACAACATCATCGGCTCGACTCCTCAAAAAAACAGCTGGAAAAATGACTGGATTGATTTTTATATTGAGAACCGTCTGGATTTCCAGGTCGGGCTTGCAGCAGACCATGATATAAATAAGGCTTATGACAGACTGCGCGGGAGGATTCCGGAAATTCTCGGAGACTCGATAGAGCCGCCCTGTCTCATCCATGGTGATCTCTGGAGCGGGAACGTTATCTCCGGCGAGGACGGAGGGCCTGTTTTAATTGATCCCGCACCTTACTATGGTCACAGGGAGCTTGAACTTGCCATGACACAGCTTTTCGGCGGATTCAGCGCCGAGTTTTACAGTATCTATGACAAGGAATATCCACTTAAGAAGGGTTGGAGAGACCGTCAGGATTTATATAAGCTCTATCATGTCCTCAACCACCTTAACCTCTTTGGTAATAGTTATAAACATCAGGCTTTGAGTCTGATGAAGGCGTATTGAGGGAAACACTCATCCCGCCGATCTGGTTGCGACCACATCAACCCCGGTATTCATGAAATTTTTGATGATCGTCTGCCCCCGTCTGATCGGAGCTTCGAGTTTAAGTGAGTAAATTTCTTTTAAAAGCGGGTTGATGTGATCTTTGAGTATGGGCTTTGTGGTTTTTACCGGGAGCCTTTCGAGGTTTTCGAGGCCTAGCCTGCAGGTTGCGGTGACGACCCTCGTCGGCTCTGAGAACTCGGTGATGGCATAGACCTCGCCCCGCTTGCATTTATTACCGCTCACTTCGAGACTTTTATCGGCGCCGACATGTAATTTCAAATGACAGCCTATAGGACAGGCAATGCATATATATTCTTTTTCCATGATTAACTCCTAAATAATAGAGATCTCCAGCTGCTGGTCAGGAATTCCGGATATTTTTTCCAGTTCTTCTTTCTTGATGCTTATACTGATCATCTCTGACGGCTGAACATGATTGTGGTTTACCGTCTTTATTATGATATTTCCGGCACGGACCTCCACCTTGGCTCCATTTTTAACTATCATCGATCTCATGTAGAATTGATTGTCGCCCTGAAAATTAAATTTCTGCGGGACAACATATCTGACATTTGCGCCTGCTTTTACCTTATTTTGTACGCCTGTGAGTGTTGAATTCAGATATTTAACGACATTGCTTCCCGCTGAGCGGGATTCTCTGGATACGTAATCGACGAGATCGTGAACGTGGAGAACATTTCCGCAGGCGAAGATACCCTTTTTGTTTGTCATCAGGAAACTGTCTACCAGAGGGCCGTTAATCTGTGGGCTGAGCTCTATTCCCGCCTTTCTTGACAATTCATTTTCGGGGACCAGCCCGACCGAGAGAAGCAGGGTATCGCATTTGATTTCAAATGAGTTCTCTTCATCTTGTATCCCGTTTTTAAGAGGGGTGACCCTGATTGATTCTATGCGATCCTTACCCCGGATTTCACTTACAACATGACTGAGATAAAGAGGTATGTCAAAGTCCTCGAGACATTGAACGATATTTCTCGTTATTCCGGAAGGATAGGGCTGGATTTCTATTACCGCGTGGACTTTGCAGCCGGCCCAGGTCATCCTCCTTGCCATGATGAGGCCTATGTCACCAGAACCGATTATGACTATCTGTTCTCCGGGAATATATCCATCGATATTTACCAGACGCTGGGCAAGCCCTGCGGTCATTATTCCGGACGGTCGGCTTCCCGGAATGCCTATGTTGCCGCGGTTGCGCTCGCGGCAGCCCATGGAGAGAATAACCGAGCGGGCTTTTAGAAGAAAAACGCCATAAACCGAGGAATAGCAGTGAAGCTCATGCATGCCCGCAGCCTCTCCAGACTCGGATAATTCCATCACTGTTGATTCGAGAAAGACCTTTACCGATGAGGCCTGAACCCTCTCGGCAAAGCGCTCGGCGTACTCGGGCCCGGTAAGCTCTTCTTTGAATTCATGCAGGCCAAAACCGTTATGAATACATTGAAGGAGTATTCCGCCGAGGTGTTCCTCGCGCTCTACTATTGCAGTGTCGAAGCCGGATTTCTCCACCTCAAGGGCCGCAGCCATACCCGCGGCGCCGCCGCCTATTACTACACAATCGAAGATATATTCTTTCATGAGTCACCCCCGAGTTTACGCATCAAGACTTTGCTGTTTCTGCCCCGCTTTGTTACCTGATTATAGGATAATCCGGTTTCCCGCATTATTATTTTAATAGTCTTGTAGGTGCAGAATCCGCCCTGACAGCGGCCCATCCCTGTTCTTGTAAAAAACTTCACCCCGTCGAGGGTCGAATGCCCGCGCTTGACAGCCTCTACAATTTCAGCTTCCGAGACCTTCTCACAGCGGCAGATAATATTGCCGTACTGCGGGTTCTCCTTGACGATCTTCTCAGATTCGTAATGTGACAGGTTTCTCATTCTTGGAACTTTGTCGATGAAAGGATCCCAGTTCTTTTTTTCAATAAGGCTGCAGTCAAGTTTTTTCAGGAGATCTTTGACGTAATCTCCTATTGCCGGTGCCGCGGTGAGTCCGGGAGATTGTATTCCGGCAACCTGGATGAAGTTTTCGGCTTTTTGGGAAACATCGATATAGAAATCGCCCGATTCAAGGGCAGGTCGGAGTCCGGCAAATGATGTTATAATGTCTCTTTCCGAGATTGACGGAATAATCCGCCGGGAGAAATCGAAAATCCGGTTCAGCTGCTCGGTACTTGTCGAAGTATCTTCTTTGTCCTCGACCTCCTCTGCCGTCGGACCTACCATCATTGTCCCTTCTACCGTGGGAATTATAAGAGTACCCTTTGATTTGCCCGAAGGCACCGGGAATATTACCTTGTTTGGGTAGGCCGGAGACATTCGGTCAAGAAGATACTCTTCCCCCTTTCGCGGGATTATTTTGAATAATTCGGCATTGAATATGGCGGATATGCTGTCGGCATAGAGCCCTGCGGCGTTTATCACATAATCAGCCTCGACTATCTGTCCGTCATCGGATGATATCATCCAGGTTCCTCTGCTGCGAACGGCTTTTTCGACCTTGAAATTCAAGAAGAGTTCCACCCCGTTCTTAAGGGCTGATTCTACAAGAGAAAAAACGAATCTGTAGGGCTCAATAATTCCGCCGTTGGGAGCGTGAAGGCCCCCGATGACATCCGGATTTAATTTGGGTTCAATGTCGAGGATTCTTTCCCTGCTGCATATTTCAATGCCTATTACCCCGTTTTCGACTCCCTGCCTGTATAATTCCTGTACATGTTTAAGTTCTTCTTCACTGAAAGCGGCTACGATTATTCCGCAGCGTCTGAATGGAAAACCGAGTTCTCTCTGAAGCCCGTCGAACATCAGGTTTCCCTGAATTTCCAGTCGTGATTTCAGATATTTCCAACTTGTGTGAAAGCCGGCATGTACTATTCCGGAATTGGCTTTGGATGTTCCAAATGACACATCCGCCTCTTTCTCAATCAGGATTGTTTTGAGATTATATTGTGACAATTTTCTGGCAATTGAAGCCCCGCTTACCCCGGCACCGATAATAGCGATATCATATTTCATACAACAATCATTGAGGAATTTCTCTTATTTTGCAAGTTAAATATCTATATTCTTTTCATAGTGAAAGACTGAGTTGTCTGCCCTCTCGTGTTTATGATAAATCAGATTATACCTTTGTTGCATCCGGCGCATCAAAGATAATCGTGCTTCCCTCAATCTGAATGACATCTCCGGGAGTAAGTTCTCGGTTTTTGACCTTCCTGTTATTTACCCGGACGGCTCTATTGCTGACCAGGGTAAATGTTCCAGCCTGCTTGTCATGGACGATTGTGGCATGCTCGGAATCAATACCGGGATTCCCGGCAATCGTATAGTCTGCGTCACGACTCGCCCCGATGATGGTGGCTCCCTCATTTAGAATTGTTCTCTGATTCGACTCAAGGCTTTGTATCTGGGCGGATTTAACCGGTTTTTCGAAAGGAATGTAATAAACAGCGCCTAGGCCTGCCAGGCCGAAGAGAAGCAGTAATATGGAAACTATTATCGAAAGATCTGAGGCTCCACCGAAGAGCACAGGTACTAAAAGATCGCGGCTGTCATGTCCGTCTTTATAGCTGAGTTTAATTCTTCCCCTGCTTCCAGGCAGGGGCGGAGCTTTAACTGTTATCATGTATTCATCGGTTATCCGCTGTTTAATGTCGGTATAGACATTGCTGATTGCATCTGTGGAGCGGACGTCATGAAAACTACCGCCGCTTTCACCGCATATTCCGGCAAGCCTTGTGTCGACCTTATCTGAAATATTGATACCGTCCAGTGTGATTCCGGTTTCCTGATATGTCTGTACTATTTCCTCAGGACTGATGACTGTCTTTCCCCATTCTTCATGCTCACGTCCTCCGTGCTGAAACAGGGAATAGTTCTCACCGTCCGACAGGACAATAACTGCCCTTCTACCGGCTTTTCCTGGAAATAATCTTGCTACTTCACCGAGTGAATTATAAAGTTCGGTGTAGGCCATCCCTGCCTCAGGCTGCTCGATCGCCGAGAGTCTTCGGTGAATATCCGGCACTTTTGTTCCCAGCGGAGCTATCTCCTCCAGCATGGTGTTAAACGCATAGACGCCGACCCTGTCGCGGGATTCGTCTATGTTCTCAAGGAAGGAGCTCAACGCAAGCTTTGCCTGAGCTATTCTGCGGCTTCCCTGGTAGCTTTCTTCATACATGGAGCCTGAATTGTCTATGAGCAGAATGAAATCGATACCTGCGTCTTTGTCGGCACCTTTTTTGAGTGCTGTGATTTCAAGGTCTCCCATTGTTTCTTCACGAATTGTAAAGTCTTCAGGTGACAGCCCGGCAGTCTCGATGCCTGTCATGGAAAAGTATATATCTATCTTTCCCTTGAACAGCAGATTATTCGTATCTACCTGGCTTATTAGAATATTCTGTGACCAGAGCGGTAAGACGCTCAGGATAATAATTGCTGATATTATAATCTTCTTCATCTTGTAATCCTTCTTATAAGGGCAGATACAGGAGCTTTACGTCTCCCAGTTTGAGAACATCCTGGTATTTAAGAGTTCGTTTTGTCTCTGCTATCTGATCATTTACCAGAATGCGGCTATTGTTTTCGCCTTCGATATAAATCTCGCCGTCCGCTCTGGAAATTATAGCCCGGGCGACTTTTTTGTATCCTTTTAGATAGAGATCATCCTGAAGATTTTCCCCTAGCCTGATTTTCTTGTTAACCAGAAGAAATTCCCTGTCTTTCAGGCGGCCGTTGAGGACTCGCAGTCTCGCGTAGCTAAAGCGTTTCTCAAATTCTCCGAGGAAGAGGCCTATCATGCTGCCCATCCAAAGCAGTCCGGCTGCCCGGGCGAGCGAGGCCTCCGGCAGATATCTGATTATAAATTCCAGACCCATTCCGCCCGATAAACCGCCCAGAAGTCCGCCGAGGATTCCCGCAAGGGTCCGCCGCGAGGCCCGTTGCTGTATGCCGTCAACAGCGCCGATAGCCGCGCCCATCAGCATCCATCCTGCTCCCCTCCAAAGCGGAAGGAGAATTCCCATTGTCTGCTTATGTTCAAGGTTAATAAAGCCGGAGGTCCAGATCATTCCCTGCGAGGTGAGGATCATGGCAGCGGCGGCCGTTATAGCGCCGATTAACGCCGCCACCGAAGCCTTCATGAGGCCGCTCTTTAGTTCTTTATAAAGAATTCCGTCGGCAAATCCGAAGACAAATCCGAATATAAAGCCAAGAGCAGCGCCTTGTGCCAGAGAAAGCGCCAGAAAACTCGTGATGCCTGCCGCCGTGAGAAGTTCAACCGCGGAAAATGAAACGAGTCCGGCGCATACTCCCAACACCAGATATATGATTATTTTTCTGTTTACCTTCATTATTTATTATCCTCATCATTTTTTTTCGGCTCAAGCTCAAGCTGAAAATGCAGAGCCGATTCGTTCTTATTGATCTTGAGAATGAATTCCTGACTGTCATAGCCCGGAGCCGAGATTCGGAAGTGATGTACTCTGCCGGACATTGGTGTCCCTGCATCTGTTAGGGAAATGAATATTCCGTCCCTGAAAAGTTCGATAAGGCCTATCTGTCTCAAGTCCCAGCCGTTTTCCGCGTCATGAATATTAAAACTTATGTCTATCTCATGGGCTTCTGTGTCTGCTCGGTCGATGATTATTGATTTTGTCCCCCCTCCCTTACTCCATGGTTCGAGGGTGAATGATGACCATATAACTTTTTGTCCAAGCAGAGTCTTTGCCCTGTATTTTCCGGAAGGCAGGACGATATACAGGCTGCGGTAATTTGTTTTCACGGGGAAGTATCTCACCTTCATCTCTATAGTGGGAATCTCATTTCCGTCATCAATAAACAATTCGGTACTAGGTCTTCCTGCTGTCTCTGTAGTCAGTTGAATCTGGCCGAAGTCATTTGGGTGTAATAGGCGTCTGTGAATTTGAGTTAGGGCACAACAGCCAACTATCAGCCCCGAGAGCACGAGTACAGCTATTCCTATGCCGATGAAGAGCTTGTATTTCGGATGGCTTTTCAGCCTGACCGGAGGCGCTGGCTCTTCTTTTACCATAGCACAGAGTCTGGCTTTAATATCATCTTCTTGATATCTGTCAAGCCAGGCCTCGAGTTTACGGATGACCACTGAAATGTTTTTTAACCGGGATTTTGGCCGCGGTTTTATTAAGGAATTAACTATCTTCTGTAATGGCGGCGCTATGGTTGGGATTATCTTCCGAAGCTGTTTATATTTCCCCTTCTGAATAAGGTTGATGGTTTCCGGTGTAAACCCGCCGGGGAAGGGCCTTAGGCCGGTGAGCATCTCATACATCATGATTCCCAGGGAGTAGATGTCGGCACGGTAGTCGACAGTGCGTGAATTTTCAAACTGCTCCGGCGCCATATAAGCGGGAGTTCCGAGGGTCATTCCGTCGGTTGTTAATGCTTCGTCATCGGTCAGCTGATCGCGGGTAGCCGCAATTCCAAAATCAGCAAGTTTAATGTCGCCGCTTCGGGATATGAGTATGTTTCCCGGTTTAATGTCTCTATGAATTACGCCTTTGGAATGCGCATATTGCAGAGCCTTTGCAGTATAAAGGGCTATATATGCGGCGGTATAGTTATCAAGATACCTCTGCTCATCAAGGAGTTCCTTCAGTGAAGGGCCGTCGACATACTCCATTACTATATAATGACTGCGTCCCTGCACAAAATGGTCCTGTACATCAACGATGTGATCGTTGCGGAAATCCATTAATATGCTGGCTTCGCGGCGGAACCGCTCTGTAATTGTAGCATTTCCTCTCAGAGTAAGCTTCTTAAGAATAATCGACCGTTTCAGGGTTGGATGGATTCCTTTGAAAATGGCTCCCATTCCCCCGGTTGCAATCAATTCCTCAATCACATACTTGTCAATTTGTTCAGGTATCTTTGCCACCGTTCTATTCCTTTTTTAAGCTTATTATGTTTTCATCCGGCAGAAATTCTCGCATATTGGTAAATGCCGCGATAAGCCAGGAACGGGGTTTATTGATTTGAACATACCGTCCTTCCTGTCTAAGCGCATAATTCCCGAATACGGCCCGGTGTCCGCCGAAAATTCTGCTTTCTGGACAAGTCATAGAAAAATTCTGCAGAGTCTTCGCGACGCTGCATTCTTCCGCCTGTCCGTTGTCGGTCCAGGTGAGGCTGTAGATAACCTCGGGGTGTTCATATGCATCTATAACCTCGTCCGGACTAAGTTCTCGTCCCGGCTCGGCATGGGTTACAAGGAAATCTTTTCCCTCGGCCATTAGCGGCAGGGATTTTTCCCACCTGTAGATGGTCTTGAAGAGATCTATTCCCATGAAGGTTTGAACCCACAACTTTACCATTTCACCTTCGAAGGCATATTTCCTGAAAGGATAGTTGCCTTCGCCTCTTTCATTTGCTATATTCTCGTGATTCCCTTTCAGGAAATGGAACTGCTCCGGAAAGGTCGTTTTCACGATATTGATCATTTCAAGCAGGCCGAGGTTTTCTCTCATCTCATTGTCCATTTGCTGATGCTTCTTGAAGCCTCCGGACCATTCCTTAACGGCTTTCTGCCAGCGGGCCTGCCCCCGAGATTCGCTGTGAAAAGCATCTCCAACGCAGATGACCTGCGCCCTGCCTTCTTCCATATCTGCAATTACAGGCTTCCCGGAGAGTCCTTGCCAGCGCATGACGGCATGAAAGAAATCGAGCCTGCCATGCAGATCCGGAACTATGACAAAATATCCTTCCGGTTTCAGCCTGATTAATCCCCCCGGCCCGCCCTTGCTGCTCGGGGGTCTTATTCTTTGGTTTTCATTCAGCAGGCAGTCTGTTCCGGTTGACAGGATTAGCTGCAGGTCCTCTGCCGGTGAAATTCCCCGGCGCCTCTCTATACTTGAAAGGCGCTCGAGGATTTCCGGCCAATATTTTCCGTTTTCTTTCAAGGCTGATCTCAGCTTTCCTGTATTGTCGTCTTGTTAATTAAAGCAAAATCCTGCGCAACAATCAAGGTAACCTCGTCAAGCATTTCTTCTTCCTGCGCCGGGTCCATTTCTTCCTTGAAAACAGCAATTGAATAGACGGGACTGCTCTTTGTAATAGGGCCTTTCTCAAATTCAACAGGGCGCCCTTTTTCGATGCTGTTTTTGAGGACGGAGGCCTCATCTTCTGCCGACTCAGGCACATCGTTGCGGAGGCCTATACTGAAATACTGAACTGAGCGGAAATCATCCTGCTCCGGACCAATATTTAAAAGAGAGCCGGAATACGTCATTATGAGAGCGCCCGACCGGTCGTCAATATTAAATGATTCGGTTTCGATCATCTCACGCTGTTTAGTCTGCTCAAAAAAAGACTGTTGCTTCTCAAGCCAGCCTCCGGACAGTTTTTCCAGTGACTCATCATTGTTTTCTAGCTTTGCTGTTTTTACGAGCATTCTGATATGTGCCTGTACCTCGGGTACGAGGCTGTTAAAATTTTCACCCATTGTTTTACTCCAAAATGTATTTGTAAGCAGCTGCAAGATTAATCCTATATCCATTTTCAATAAAAAACCATTTTTTTCGGAAAAAAATGAAAAAAACATGGTTTTTTTCATTAAACCGCACTAGCTTAGTAGGTAGGAGATATAGGAAATGGGAAAAGTAACAAATTTACAGGACTTGCCAGAGTCAATTCAAAAACATCTATTAGGACTGGCGAAGGAAAGGGAGATGCAGGATGACGGGGCCTACCTCGGGCGGCTTGTTGAGGTTTGGCATCAGAAGGAAGAGCTTTTCAGGCAGCAGATAAGGTCGGTGAAACTTGAGCTTGTAGAAAATGTTTCTCAAAAAGATACCCGGGGGATGATGATTCTCAGTTATTCCGGTTCAATTCTTTGTATCGGACCCGTTTTTCTGACCAGTACGAACGTAAACTTCAGCCGCTGGATAGAATATTCCAGCATAAAGCTTAGAACAGAGGTGCCCGATATCATCATGGAAAAAGGGGCCACCCTTGATTCCTCTCCGACGATCGGAGAGTCTGTACGGCTCTGCAGCTCCAAAGTTCAATCAACAAGTCCCGCCTATCTGATAGCTGTATGTCCGGAAGGCCTCAGCGAAGAAGAGCAGGATAAACGGGTACGTGAAAGCGCCGTCTTCATTACTGCCGGCTTCATGAAGTATAATCAGTATCTTCAGCCTGACAACGGTTTTATACCGGATCAGTTTACTATGAAATCCATGACCCGTTTTTTAGCGAAGAAACACGGGTTGACCGGTCAGGAAGCGCGGCTGATTCTTGAGGATTTTATAACGCTCATTGAAACAGGGATGCTGATGGGTGAGTCCGTTCCCTTCGGACGGCTAGGCAGATTCTCCATAAAGACCAGGGAGGCCCAGAAGCCTAGAGTCGTAAGACATCCCGGAACCGGCGAAGAAATTACTGTCAGGGCAAAGGCGGCCAGAGGCGTTCCGAAGATATCGTTCAGCAGTTACCTGAAGGAGCGGGCCGAGGGACTTGTTCCCGATCTTGAGTGAAATCCTCGGTCCGCTTGAAAATAGCCCAATCCTAGTGGGAAAGGGCTTCTCTTGCTTCATGAAAATCAAAGTCCGGAATCCATTTGCTAATCTCTTTAACCGGAATATCGCCGGGGACTTCGGCCGGAATCTGCATTCGGCTGTAGACTTCTTCCAATGGAATATTCATAACCGTTGAAATATCTGACAGGCTCATATATCCCTTGAGGGTGTCAACATCGGTTATGACCGTTTCTTCGGTGATTGCTTCCGGAAGGAGGGGGTAGAGTCCTGCCGCCTTTGCTATTGCGATGCCGCCGAAATAAACTACAAGTATTGAAATTCCTACGACCATCGGCTTGATTGCTGTTTTATTTTTTACTGAAAAAATGTTTGTAAGCGCACCTTTTTCAGGGCAGACCGAGGTACATTCCTGGCAGTTGATGCATTCAGCCGATGTCACAGCCTGAACTTTTGCGACATCGATATTAACAGGACAGACCTTAGTGCACAAGTTGCAGCTGATGCATGCACTCTCATCTCTCTTTATTTTGAAGGGACTGATTTTGGATATTATCCCGAGCAGTCCGCCCATAGGGCAGAGATATTTGCAAAAGAAGCGGTCATAGAAGAAAGAGCCGATAAAGGTAATTAGCAATATTGATAATCCAACCGGAAATTCTTTCCATACTGCAGGTAGTCCTTCTCCAAGATGGCCATAGGCCGCCCAGGGGTCATAGGGTCCTACCCAGATGGAGGCGGTCCGCCATGAATACACAGCTGTTAATATTAGGACCGCATACTTTAAATACCGCAGGTACTTGTCGATAGCCCGGGGCATTGTCAGCTGCCGCCTCATTAGCTTGCGTCCCAATCGGGCGAAAAATTCCTGAAGGCCTCCGAGAGGGCATATCCAGCCGCAGAAGCCTCTTCTAAATACAATGGCGGTAATGACGGTAATAATAAAAAGAGCCATAGTGCCCAGATAGATTTTATCTATTAGTTCACCTGAAGCAAATAGAGTATACAGACTCTCGAGTCCACCGTAGGGACAGAGAGCGTGAATTGACGGAGCTCCGTCGGGTCCCCCTCCTTTAACCTGATGCATGTATGCCTGATAGGTAATGAATATCACAAACGCAGCCAGGATTAAGAGCCTGAATTTTGTGAGTCTTTTTGTTTTCATTTTACAACAACCTCGATCTTTAATTGATATAATAGAATTATACGAAACTAAGGTAATCGGCACAAGTAAATATGACTAAATGAATAAGGATTTTGGAAAACTCTGGTACACCTGGAATGTTGAAAAAGCGGATAGCTCATCAATTGAAGATGCTCACGCCGGAGCTTCCGGTAAAGGCTTTGCAGGAGTCTGCTGGAATTCATGAAACGTTTTAATTTATTATATGTACTTGTCCAGTTCAACCTTAAGAGACTCATATGGATGGGCGCCCTGAAGCCGCATGAGCTGGCGTCCCTTGTGAAAAAGCATGATAGTTGGAATTGACTGGATCTGGTAGCGGGCTGAAATCTCCGGTTTTTTTTCAGTATTAATTTTAACGGTCGTGAGCCGGCCTTTATATTCTATCGCCAGCCGGGCTATGACGGGGCTCACCATCTTGCATGGGCCGCACCAGTCTGCGTAGAAGTCTACCAGTACCGGCAGCTCGTTTGTGTTGATAAGTTCGTCGAATTTAGTGGGCAGATTTGTCATGCGCTCTCCTTCTTCCCTTCAAGATAATAACAAAATCCGCCACCGGCAAGACTGAATATGGTATAATGAAACCTTGAGTAAGAAGGAGTTGTTATGGTTAATTTTGATTATCAGAATCCAACAAGGATAATATTCGGAAAAGATACGGAAAATGAGACGGGCCGTCTTGCATCCGGATACGCGGAAAAAGTTCTGCTCCATTACGGTGGAGGAAGCATCAAGAAGACAGGTCTATATGACAGAGTGACGGCCTCTCTGAAAGACGCCGGGCTGGAAGTCTTTGAACTATCCGGTGTTAAGCCTAATCCGAGACTCAGCCTTGTGCGCGAAGGAATAAAAATCTGCAGGGAAAAACAGATTGATCTGATTCTCGCCGTCGGCGGTGGAAGCGTAATTGATTCCGCGAAGGCAATAGGCGTCGGAGCCGACTATGATGGTGACGTCTGGGACTTTTACACCGGCAAAGCTGAACCGCAGGGATCTACACCGGTGGCGACAATTTTAACAATTCCAGCAGCAGGAAGTGAATCAAGCCAGGGAAGTGTTATAACCAATGAAGACGGCGGGCTGAAGAGGCCCTGTAATTCCCTGTACATGTATCCTGTTTTTTCAATACTGAATCCGGAACTCGCCTATACGCTGCCTGAATACCAGATAGCCTGCGGAACCACTGATATAATGGCTCACATGATAGAGCGATATTTCACCAATGTTAAGAACGTTGAGCTGACAGACCGCCTTCTTGAGGGAGCCATGCGCAACATCATCCATCATGCACCCAGGCTGCTTCAGGATTCAAAAAATTATGCAACCTGGGCCGAAGTAATGTGGACCGGGACTGTTGCTCATAACAACATGCTTGACACTGGGCGTATCGGCGACTGGGGATCCCACGATATTGAGCATGAGCTCAGCGGTATGTACGACATAGCTCACGGTGCGGGTCTTGCCATTATCATCCCCGCCTGGATGAAATATGTGCATAATCATGACCTTAACCGCTTCGTCCAGTTTGCGACCCTGGTGTGGTCGGCTGAGATGGATTTTAATGAACCAGCGAAAACAGCCCTTGAGGGGATTTACCGGCTTGAGGCACATTTCAAGAGGATGGGCATGAAAACCCGCTTGTCCGAAGTAGGTATTACCGCGGACACTTATGAGGCTATGGCTGACAAGGCTACAGACGGCGATACTAAGACCCTCGGCAATTTCGTGAAACTTGATAAGGCAGCGCTGATGGAGATATTTAGCCTGGCTGAGTGAAAGGCGGAATTTAAGTTTTAATTAGGAGCCTGTTTCGGCCAGGGTATATAAGGGAAGGCTATCCGGTATCCCCCGAAGCTGGTCTTTATTTTTCCGTCTTTTTAATTGTCATTAAAGGTATCTGGACAAATTTATCTCCGGGATGTATAAGAGATCCGGAGGTGTTTATGAGAACCAAAAAAGCGTTCGGTATCCAGACTGTTTTTCTTCTGGCAGCCATCATCGGGGCTCTGATTTTTTTCAGTTATCAGATGGGGTTGTCTAATTTTTTTTCTACTCTTATGGCGACATCCCATGATCTTCTTCTTAATACTGTATTCTTCATCATGGCTATTACCGTACTCTCTGGTGCGTTCGGTAGTTTTCTTGCCGAGTTCGGAGTCCTTGAGCTGTTAAATTGGATTCTTGCACCCGCTGTAAGACTCATATGGAGGATGCCGGGTGTTTCGGCAATAGGTGCCCTGTCTACCTATATCTCCGACAATCCCGCAATCATCGCATTGTCGAAGGATTCCTCGTTTATAGACAATTTCGAAGAGTACCAGAAACCGGCTCTCGCAAACTTCGGCACGGCATTCGGCATGGGATTGATAGTTACCGCCTTTATGATGGCCCAGGGTTTTTTCAGGGAAGCTTTCATTGGAAACTTCGGCGCCATAGTAGGCTCAATCGTCTCTACACGGATAATGCTGCGTTTTACGATGAAGGAATTCGGTGTTGAGAGAAGACCTTCGGGCAGTGAGACAAAGACATTAAAACCCATAGGTCGCAAAATTCGAGACGGTAATATTTTTCAGCGGCTGCTCAGTTCGCTTCTCGAAGGCGGCAAGAACGGGCTCGAGATAGGTTTTGAGATTGTCCCGGGAGTGCTAGTCATCTGCACCATGGTTCTGATGCTTACCTTTGGTCCGGGTGACGGCGGTTATGACGGCTCGGCTTTTCAGGGAGTTCCCGTCTTGCCCATCCTTGGGAAAATTCTTTTCTATCCAATGAAAATTCTCTTTGGATTCTCGTCACCCGATGCTATTGCTTTTCCAATTACTGCTATGGGCGCGGTAGGAGCGGCGCTGGCTCTTATTCCGCGCTTCCTGAGTGAGGGGCTTGTGAATGGGAATGACATTGCAGTTTTCACCGCCATAGGAATGTGCTGGTCGGGTTATCTTTCTACTCATATAGCCATGATGGATTCCCTCGGTTATCGGCAGCTGACTTCGAAGGCTATTCTCTCCCATACTATCGGTGGAATTGCCGCGGGAGTTACCGCACATTATGTTTATCTTCTGATTATTTTTCTTTTTCCAGCTTGACCGCTTCGGTGGATAACCTGTGGATAACTTCTGCTGAACCTGGGTATTGCCGGGGAATTTCCGGATAAGCTGTTATTAAGCTGTGGAACCGCTGTAGAAGGTTGTGGAAAAGTGTTCGGTAATAATAGATGCGGAACGGACTTGAGTGTCGGGAATTTTCTAAAAACAGCAAAAATCCTAGGGGAAAATGCTAAATCGACAAAATATAAGTCGTTTTTATAGCTAAACTGAAGGAAAAATCCTGATTTCGGCTTTAACAGCGGGTATTACCAAACGCGGCCCATATTAAATCATTATAGTGGGCCTTGTTCGGCACAATGAGGATCGTTATTAACCCGCGGGGGGGAGCCTGTTTATTCTCCGGAGAACCGAAGAAGACAGTATTGTTTTGCTTGTGGATAACTTGTGGAAGGATTCTGTGGATGCCTTAAATGCCGATTTTTATCGGTGCTGCGGAGCTTGAAATAATCAGACTATCCTGCGGTTTTTTTTGATATCCGATCTATGTTTTTTTTCGATAAGGCGTTTTTCGACTGAAGATCGGGTTGGTTTTGTTTTCCGCCGTTTCCGGGGACGATGGAGCGCACCGGAAATAAGGTTAACGGCTCTTGTCTCCGCGAGGCAGCGATTCTGAAACTGACTCCGCGTATCACCAGAGCTGATTACTAGTTCATCTTCATTATTAATTCTCCCGGATAGACCCTGCCTGAGGAGCAGGCCGTCGGCAGTTGTGACAGGGAGACTTTCTAGAGGAATCCTGAGTGTGACCCGGGTATTTACTTTGTTTATATTTTGACCTCCTGGGCCGGAAGATCTGGAGTGCTGTATTTTCGCCGTATTTTTCACCCAATAGGTGATTTCATCGATATTCATGATACGATTATTTGATTCTCGGCGAAAGTTTTTTATCCATAAGGATTATGAAAATACCGACAAGCACGAAGGCAGAGATCACAACTGTAAGTCCTAGGGAAAAGTAGGCAGGTTTTTGGTGTATGAAATCCAGAAAGGGGTAGCGGAACTGCCCTTTGACGGCTCCTTCAATACTTCCTGCTACAAGGTAAGCAAGGGGATATATAAGCCATAGCAGCAGGTGCTTCCATTTTAACAGACCCTTTCGGCTGCTGATTATCCAGTCAATAAAAAACAGGATTGGAGTTAACGTATGATTGATCGTAAGAATAATCAGATTTATACCTTCAGCCTGAATTCCTGATGCGAGCATTGTGTTGTAGATTATTCCTGTTATGAGGATATACAGAACTATTCCGCCCTGAAGGGCGGGGTGAGGCGACTTTTTTTTCTTATCACGAAATAATTCAATCAGCAGGAAGGCGCAGACCATGATGTTGCTCTGGATTGTGAAGTATAAAAAAACCTCAATGCCGGGGTTAATGTAAAATGAGAGCACTATTCTCATTATTGTGCCGAACAGGGCTGTCAGGCATACCGCGATTCTAAAAAAGACCGGTATATTAACTATACTTATCTTTTTCATATCATCTGTAGATTGTATCTGCGGCTTTTTCTGTGCTTTTATCATATTACCCACCCCCGTAATTATATGTCGGAAAAAGCTCAAGGTGCAAACAGTTTCCTCTTCTCTTGACTTCCTCTTTTTTTTAAAGATCATAGACGGCAGGAGAAAGTGTGAAAAGCCTGCATGTTAAGACGCCGCTTATAGAATTACGTTCGCTTGGCAAAAAGCTGGGATGTCGGGTCTACCTTAAGATGGAAGCTCTGCCTGCCTGTAACTGACCTCAGGCAGGATTAACCTGAAGGTTGTCCCCCTGCTCGGCAGATATTCATAGTAGGCATTCAGCTGATCGCAAAGCGTTTTTATTAGCTTCAATCCAAGTCCGTTACATTCCTCCGGTCCTGGAATAAAGGTTGGTGCGTTATTGATCAGTTCAATTATCGTGATTCTTGGTTCTTTTCTGAGGACAACTTCAAGTTCAGGCGATTCAACCAGGGAGAGACTGTACTTAATAGCGTTAGTCAGAACCTCGTTAATAATCAGTCCAAGTGATGTTGCTTGTTCAAGGGTAATTTCTGTCTCAGGGATTTCGATAATATACTTAACAGCGAGTCTTCCTTCATCAAGTCCCGCTAAAATATCCTTAATGAGGGTTGGAATGTATTTGCCTAACGATTGAGAGGTTAACCTGTCTCCCTTATATAGCTGTTCATGAACTTTTGATATGGAAAAAATTCTTCGAATAAGCTTTTCTGCCTCTTCGATGAACTCCTTGTTGTTACTCCGGTTAAGCTGAAGCTGGATAAGGCTCTTTACGATGTTGAGGTTATTCTTTACCCGGTGATGGATCTCCTGAATCAGGATTTCTTTTTCATTTATCAACTGCTGCAGTTTTTCTTCCGCTATGCGTCTTCGTTCAATCTCGACTTCTATCTCGTAATAATAATCACTCAGGTATCCGAGGATTGTCCCAAACACAATTCCGGAGATCTCGGCAATCAGTTTGCTCTGCGGTGCGTATTCGGGATGCCCGAGAAGCTGGAACATCAGGAGGTTCAGAGGCAGAGAGAATACTCCCGCGGGAATTCCCCCCTTGAAGCCGAAAGAAAAAGAAACAGCAATCAGCGGGATAATAATAAAATAATTACTGGAAACTTTAAGATGGTTTCCAAAAAGAAGAATGATGAGAGCATAAGTGAGGAAGCTGATTCCTATGGTAATCAGTTTGTTGAATCTGCTTCTGTTAGTATGAAGATTGTGAAGAAATTTATCAATCTTACGGACTGAAAACCGGAATTTTCTCTGTGATTCATTGTCTGATTCGTTCATGGTTTAAATACTACTCTTCCATCCTTAAAAAATCTACACGATGAATATGAAGATCCATATTGTGAATTGATTTGCCTTGTGTTAAGTTAATGCAGTATTTCAAAGCTATTGAATCTCATTTAACAGGAGCATGGATTTGCGAAAGTCTAGAATATTGATTGTTGAAGATGAGGGAGTTCTTGCCCTTGAAATGAAGGAATTCCTTGAGCAGCAAGGATATGAAGTCGGTTCACCTGTAGATTCCGCTAATCGGGTTATCGACGAAGTGCTATCCAAGAACATTGACTTGATTATTATGGATATTCATTTGAAAAGTTTTATTGACGGAATAGATGCGGCTCAGAGGATAAGCATCATAAAGCCTATCCCGGTTGTCTTTTTAACCGCCTACCCAGACAGTACAATTAAAGAAAGAGCCATGAAGACCAGGCCGGCGGCTTATCTTGAGAAACCTGTGAAGATGGAAGAGCTTTTAAAGGTAATAAAGGATACTCTTGAAAGGGCAGGTGCTGTTTGACTCTTAAAACATGGATATCAAGTCTATCGGTTCAGGAACAGGACCGGTTTTTCAGGCAGGCCGCACGTTTTTTTTCAAACAGGGAGCTTTCTTATATAATTGAAAACATTAAAGCCGGCTGCAGTCTATATCAGGCCCATCTCCGAACAGGCGTTCTTGACCGCTGTATTGTTGATCTCGAGAATCTCAGACGGGAAATGTAACCCCGGGAAATTGGCGAATAGATAATTTTTCTTTCCTTATCTCATCTGATGGACTCGTCTTACTTTGAATTTGTCTGTTCATAATCACAGTCTTTAGTATAATCTTTGACCATATTTTTCCCGTTCTTTTTTGAGAAGTAGAGCGCCGCATCCGCCTCTTTTAGCAGTGCTGCGCCTGATTCTGTCTGTGAATCCACTACCGATATTCCGAGACTTGCGGTCAGGCTGATATCCTTGCCGGCTTTATTAAAAGGGATTTTGAGATCGGCTATGGCCTTTCGCAGCCGTTCGCCGAATGCCAGCGCTCCTGCCCTCTCTGATTCTGGCAGGATTAGACAGAATTCTTCTCCGCCGAATCTTGCCAGAACATCACTGTCTCTTGTTACCGACATGCAAGTCTCGGCAATTCTCTTCAGGACAGTATCACCGAAGGGGTGACCGTAGGTATCATTAATCTTCTTGAAATCGTCGATATCAAGCATTATCAAACTGAGACTTCTGCCGGTGCGCTTGAATCGAAAGAACTCCTCTTCAAGCCTTTTATCCAGATATCTGCGGTTATAAATTCCAGTCAGACCGTCTTCGAGCACCATCGCCTTGAGAGATTTCTCCAGGAAGACGTTTTCGGTAACATTTTGGACTGTAATTACAATGTTGGTAACATTTCCGTCATTGTCACGGAGCGGAGTCATTGAACAGCTTTGCTGCATATAATCAAAACTCTTGGAATAAACCCCTGTAACCATTAAAGGAAATAGATATTTATGCAGCTTCTGTGAGAAAAAGACATAATTACCGAATTTTAAAACTGATTTACAGCTTCTCATGAAGCTGGCACTCTTCAGGTTCGGGTAATGATTGAAGATATTAGTGTCTATGATATCTTTCTTGTCAATCCGGCTCTGAATTTCCATCCAACGGTTCCATTCTTTCACTTTATAATTTGCGTCGATGATTACAATCCCAAGATTGATCGCATCGAGAACCTGTTCATACATATCTATAGTCCCATGAAAGTTGATAATGCTTTCTTAAGATGAGGAATTGAATTCTTACTGTTAAGCAGAAACATATAGCCCTCAATTTTCCTGTCTTCAAATTTGAAATGTGTTCTAAAAGTTATTGAGATATTCTCTTCATCTAGATGGCTGTTGATGAAAGAGCTTTCCAGGTTTTTTCCTGTTAATACTTCCGGGGGAAAATAAGTAATTGTACTGTTAATGAGTTCAAACAGTTTTCCAATACAGGCTCCAATCAGGATGTTGCCGATTTCCATAAGAACTTCACGTTCCAGTTCTATGATTTCATCCGATTCATAACTGATATTATCGGGCTGCTGAAAGTATGAAACAAGTTCTTTCTCGGTTCCGTACGGGAAGATGAGGAGGGCCAGGCCGTTGAAATCTCCGTGATATTTTTGCTCTATTACACTGCAGCTCTCAAAGTCTGGAATCTCTTTGCTTATATATTCGAGCAGGCCTGAAGCCTCAATGGTTTTAATATGAGGGATGTTGAGATGAATGAAAATATCCATAACCTCGGCAAGATCTGCCGCGGCAGCGCCGAATGATATATTCATGACTTCTCCGAGCGCGTCGAGTTCAAGTTCTGAAAGACAATAATCACTATTCATTTTAAATCCCGGCTTTTTATTATTTCTTCGAGCGTTTTGAAAATAATATCTTTTTGGGGAAGTTTCTTCATCACCATATATGCCCCGAGATTCATGCACCGTTCAACTGATTTCCCCTGGATGTCGGCCGTCAGAACAATGACAACAGCATTATTGTTTATTTCCAGGATAAGTTTAAGCGCTTCAAATCCGTCCATGACCGGCATTGTCAGGTCAAGAAAAACTATTTCCGGTTTTTCTTTTCTATAGTTTTCCACCGCTATCGCGCCGTTTTCCGCTTCTATTATGGTAATAGTACTGTTGTACTCGGAAATAATCGATCTTATCAGCATTCGTGAGGCTCTTGAATCATCAACAATCATCAATCTCATTATCATTTCACCTTGATCTCATCTTTCAATGACTATATAAATAATCTTTGATTAATTCTATGATACGAAGATCTATTTGTCAAAATTTCAGGGAGGTTTTTTATAGTATGGATGGAAAAACAAGGAAAAATATCAGGGCTGGACTGAAGGTTGCAATAATACTCAAGAAAGACCAGCGTACCGGGGCTCTTACCGAAGGAGTTGTCGCTGACCTGTTAACCAATTCTCCGACGCATCCGCACGGAATCAAGGTGCGGCTTACCGACGGTCAGGTTGGCAGGGTTCATCAGATTATTGAGTAATGGAAAAGATGGGCAGGCTGCTGTCATCTATGTATCCTAAGTTTTTAATTCAATGTTCAGCAGCAGCTGTTTTACCCTGAGGCCGTGGGCAAAGCCCGTCAGGCTGCCGTTGCTGCCTATAACCCGGTGACAGGGCACGATTATCGGGATGGGGTTTTTACTGTTCGCCATCCCGACTGCTCTGGCAGCATTTTTATTCCCGAGTTCTGCCGCTATCTGGCCATAGGTTTGGGTCTTGCCGAAAGGGATTTTTCTAAGTTCTGTCCATACTCTTTTCTGATATTCAGTTCCGTCAGGGGCAAGTCTGATGTCAAAAGTTGTGCGGCGTCCGTCGAGATATTCTTTTATTTGGGTTACTGTGTTTTCAAAGAAAGAATCATTTTTCTGCCATTCCGGGTAGATCTTGAATATCCGCTTTCCCTCACCGGTGTTGAGATGTAGGTGTTTTAGCCCCTCCTCGTCTCCGGCAAGTATAATTTCACATATAGGTGTTTCTATCTTCGTATAATACATATTAATCCTTTTCCGTGGGAATGTTCCAGATGCAGAGAGCCGCGTAAGATCGGTATGGCCTCCACTTCTCCGCTGATTTAATAATTTCTTTCTCCGTGGTTTTTATTTCATGTATTGCGAATGCTTTTATTATCCCAAGATCGGTTGCGGGAAAGGCATCCTTCATTCCCAGGCCCCGCATTGCAACATAGTTCACAGTCCAGCTTCCGATGCCCTTCAGGGCGGAGAAACTCTTTCTGAATTCTTCAAATCCCCGATTACCGGAAAGACTGAGGCTGCCGGAGAGGACGGCATCAGTAACTGTGCGGATAGTCTGCTGACGGATTCCGGTTATCCCGATATTACCAATAGGCGCTCCGGCAAGCTCCTCCGGATTCGGAAAGAAATAATCAAGGTCTTCCGGAAAGTCCGGGCCAGTTTTATTACCAGTCTTCTCCGCAATCCGTCCCGCGAGGGTTGTTGCCGCCTTAATTGTGATCTGCTGACCGAGTATCGCTCTTATTAAAAACTCGAAAGGGTCGAAGGCCACCGGTAGTCTCGGTACCCGGCCCCCGGGCATGCCCCGGGAGAGTAATTGATCACCTTCGAGTTGTTTGTTTATTAAACTAAAATCAGTATCAAGATCAAACATCCTTCTGACTCGGAGATAAATCTCCATGTAACAGCGGACATCATCACAGACGATTTTCAATTCGAGGGCTGATTCCTCCGGTTTATCACAAACAGCCAGCCAGCCCCGGGCGTTTTTAGTCCGGAATGTCCTCAGATATTGTCCATTTTTGATGGCTTCTATTCCTTTTATCAGTCTGGGTTCCATGAATGCGAGAACTTGGAGAAAGTTAAAAGGGTTGTTGTACTTGAGCAGTAAGCCGGTCTGCCCGCTCCGACCGCGTCCTGTTCGCTTTCTGGAGGCTGATGGTGATTCGCCGTATATGTCTTTGAAGGCAGCATTAAACTGTCTGGTGGATCTGAATCCTGAGGCAAAGGCAATGTCTGTTATGCTTTGGTCTGAGGAGGATAGAAGCTTTCGGGCGAATATTGATTTATGATACCGTCCTATTTTTACCGGAGGGAGTCCTATGCTGTCAATGAATAGTTTCCTGAGTTGCCGCTGTGAGATATTGAGCCTGTCCGCAAGCTCTTCAATGGAGTAATAACTGAGGAATCCGTCATATATTAGTCTCAGAGCTTGCTGAATTTTTTCGACGCCGGCTATGTAGGAATTATTATATTCTAGACTTATATCCGGCCGGCATCGGGCACATGGGCGGTAACCAAGTTCGAGGGCTTCGAAAATGCTTCCGAAGTATTCGACATTTTCTTCCTTTGCGACAGGAGAGGGGCAGGAGGGGCGGCAGAAGATTCCTGTTGTTTTGACTGCGAAGAAAAATCTGCCGTCGTAATTTCTGTCTTTTGTGATTCGTGCTCTCGAAAATATTTCCCTGTCAATTTGCTCTATCATTATTAAACAAATATAGGTTCTTTTTATTCACAAAACAAGCGGTTTTCGGCTATGGCATTTTGAAATCATCAATATTGTTTTTGCATTTATTTGTGAAAGCAAATTGTTAGAGCAAAATGTTAAAGGTCCGGTATCTCGTTTTTTATTTTTCTGCCTGCGTCGGTATAGAATAAAGTGGTGACCGTCTTTGATAATTCAGGATGTTCCGGCACGAACAGGATGGCCCTGTTTAAGACTGATTTTCCGATTTGAGGCTGTTCTTTACGGATTCGCTCGAGGGCTGCCTTCCTCATAGTGGAAATCATGTCCCCCTCGTTATATTTTAAAAAATCTGGATAATACTGAGCCCCGGCATAGGGACACCAGTCCAGCCGTAACAGGTCGGTGAGCAGCGGCAGGTGTTCCGGATACCGGTGATTTATCAGATTCAGGATACTGTCCCCCCAGTATTCCCAACGGCGGCAGTTCAAGTCTGGATTTCCCGTTTCCTGGATGAGACATAGCAGCTCAGCCCAGCTGCCGGTTAGCGTCGCGAGTGTAACAAGAGTTTTTTTGAAAAAGCCGCTGTTATACAGAGTGTTTATCAGTTTCTCGAGGCGGTGGAAATGCCGTAGATCGGCAAAGCTGAATGATGAGCTCTCCAGTATTTCATAGGGAGGCGAGGCTGATGCCTTTATGCCCCATTTTTCCATCTCAAGCGCGAGAGGGGTTCCCGGGAGGACTTTAAGAAAGCCGAGTTGAAAGTTATCCGGACCTGTTTTCATGATTTCATTCAGGCTTACCATGGCCAACTCAGGAGAGTCGCCCGGCAGCCCAACGATCTGATCAAGATGAATATGAAAGAGGCCTTCTCCGATTAGTTCTTCGACAACAGCTTTTTCAGCCTCCCAGTTTCCAAGCCTGTTAACGTTTTTCAGTACAGAAGGATCAGTAGATTGAATTCCTATCTCAAGCTGAGCACTACCGGGAGGCAGGGCTTTCAATAGGTCTATGTCTTCTCTCTCGAGGAGAAGCGGGTGGATTTCAAAATGAAAACAGCCTGCCGGCGGATTCTTTGCCATGTGCCGCCAGATTAGATGCGAGATTGCAGGATTAGCATTAAAGGTACGGTCAACAAACTTTACGGTCCCGGGGAAGGTGCCGAGGAGCGCAAGCTCTTTTTGAATCTGATCGGGGCTCCTGTAGTCTACTGAATTACCACCGCAGGCGGACAGGCAGTAGCTGCAGCTGAACCTGCATCCCCTGCTGGCTTCATAGTAGATCAGTCGTCCGGTCAGTTTACTGAGGATCTCCTTGTCATAGGGAAAATGGGTTTTATTGAACGCATTGGAGTCTTTTTTCAGTATGACCGTGGTTTTAGTTATTTGCAGCTCCGGTAGATCGCCCGCAAAGTCTTCCGCAGGCCCATCGAGGATGTAGTCGAGGCCCCGGACCTCTCGCCACTTTCTGCTGTTGTGAGTAACTTCGGGGCCGCCAGCGCAGATTACCGGTCGACCGATGAACTGGGTTAGATCGGAGATGAGGTCATTTATGTATCGTGAATTCCATATGTAAACAGAGAATACTGTATGAGAATAATTGCCGCCGGATATTGTCTCAAGCAGCTCGCCTCCCGGCCGGTTGATATCCCATTCAATAAGCTCAAAAACGGTTTCACTTTCCCGGAGGGCAGCCCCTAGGTAAAGGAGGGCAAGGTTTGTGTGCGAATATTTTGCGTTGACTGCAACGAGGGCTATGCGTGTCAACTTCTGCTACCTTCCAAAGAGTTCTTTTTCTAATATATCAAGACTGCCAAGGAATCGGCGGGCCCGATCCTCTGTCCACTCTCCTGATTGGCTGAAGAATGCCTCTTTCATTTGACTAAGTCTGGTCTCGATGAGTTTGCGGCCTTCATCCGAAAGCGATAACTCGATGATGCGTTTATCATTTGGAGCATTAAATTTGGTTATAAGTCCCTGCTCCGTGAGTTTTTTCACCTCACGGCTGGTGTTCGGCATGTTCATGTTCATGCAAGTGCTGAGTGCTCCGAGTGTTTTCCCCGGGGTGAAATAGAGAATTTGAAGCAGGTTGCTCTGAAGGGGGGTGAGAATGCTTTTCCCTCCGCAGCTGAGGAGGGAAGATTCCAGCTCATGCAGATCTGAAATGAAGTCGGCAGTCCTCTTGAAAATCAGGTCATTATCCATCATTTAATAATAGTATATTTGTTGTAAAAAAACAATTATCAAAAGATATTTATCAATTGACAAATAGATAGGTATTTATTATAATTATCATATGATAAGTAATAAGGAGCGCGATATGAACATTCTTGTTGTATTTTCCCATCCGAATAGGCAAAGTCTGAATGGCGAATTTTTAAACAAAACTCTTGAGGGGCTCAGGCTTAATCCGGCCGCGACGGAAGTTAAGGTTCTGGACCTGTACTCTGATGGCTTTGATCCGGCATTAAAGTTCGGTGAAGATAAAAAACGGCGGGAAATGTACCGGGACCCTGCTTTTACGGATTACAGGGCGCAGCTGTCAGAGGCTGATGTACTGGTGTTCATCTATCCCATCTGGTGGGGAAGGCCTCCGGCAATGCTGTTGGGATATATTGATCAACTTTTCGCCTCAGACTTCGCTTACCATCAGGTTCCCGGTAGAATAATGCCCGAAGGGCTGTTTAAAGGCAAAAGGGCAATCTGTATCTCGACAATGAAGGGGCCCGGCGGTTATCTTTTTTTTATGCAGCGAAATGCCCATAAGATTCTTATGAAGCGGGCTGTGTTCGGTTTCGTAGGCATAAGAAGCGTCCGTTTTTTTGAATTCGGTAACATGGAGAAGGAAAACGGAAGACAGGCCGCCAATCTCGGGCGGATTAAAAAGTATATGATGCAGCTGACAAAATAATTGAAAAAATGACTGTCTGCATTTAGAATTACATTATGTATTTTGTTGAAATCCGGCCCGCTGAAGATCTTTTGTTTTTCACTGCTAATAAGTATAAATCAAAGACAATAAGGCTGCAGGTGAAAGCCCGGCGTTCTATCAAGGATTTGCTTGAGAGTCTCGGAATTCCGCATGTGGAGCTTGGCAGAATAATTCTCGACGGTCTTCCTTCTGACATGGATGCTATTCTATTCCGGGACTCGCTTCTTGATGTTTATCCTGCGCGCCCGGCCTTCGGCGACAGGTTTCTGCTTGATGTTCACCTTGGAAAGCTTGCGGCAAACCTCAGGATGCTTGGTTTTTTTGCAGATTATTCCCGCAAAAGGGATGACGCCGAACTCGAAGAAATATCGGCGAACAGGGATTTGATCCTGCTTACCTGTGACCGGGGCCTTTTGATGCGCAGCGGAGTCAGGCGGGGGATGATGATAAGGAGCCGGGAACCGATGGTTCAGACGGCCGAGGTTGTCTGCCGCTTTCTTCTTGAGGGTCATTTTCATCCGTTTTCAAGATGTATAAAATGCGGGAGCGAGCTTATAGAGGCAGGCTCGTTAGAGCAGCTTCCGCCGGGGGCGGCCGCCGCCGTTCCTCCGGCTGTCAGGGGCTGGGTTGAAACCTATAAAATCTGTTCCGCCTGCGGCCGCCCTTACTGGAAGGGCAGCCACTTTGACGGAATGAATAAAAAAATAGAAAAAATACTCGAATTGTCCGCTGTTATTCGGCAAATCTCATAGCTTCAAGCGCGAAAATCTTTTCCTCATCGGTCGGAATGACCCAGGCTTTAAGTTCCGGTATAAGGGAAGACACGGCAATAACTACCTCTTTATTTCTTGTATCGATGGTATTCTCGTCAATCTTCCATCCGAATATTTTGAGGAAACCGAGGACCTTGCGTCTGAAGTAGCCTTCATTTTCACCGATCCCGCCGGTAAAGACGATGCCCTTCGGGTTTTCCATCGTTGAAAGGTAGCCGGCAAAGTATTTGGCTGTACGGTAGGCGGCTATGTCGATGACGAGCTCGGCCTTTTTATCGCCCTCTGTCGCGGCCTTCCGGATTTCATGCATTTCCTTGATGTCCTTGTTGTAGAGACCGTAGAGGCCGGACTCCTTATTCAGGATGCGGACAATATCCTTGATGTCGGTGTTCAGGTTGTCTGCCATCAGTTCGAGGACACCGGGATCGATGTCTCCGGATCTCGTGCCCATTACCAGGCCTTCGAGGGGCGTAGTTCCCATGGTGGTATCGGTTCCGATGCCCCGTTCAACCTTAGCCATCGAACAGCCGTTGCCAAGGTGGGCAATTACGAGATTGTTTTCCTCCTTGCTGAGGTTGTTCAGCTCGGCAAAGCGCCTGCTTATATAAGTATAGGACGCGCCGTGAAAACCATAACGCTGAATATTAAAGTCTTTGATCCATGACTCGGGAACAGCATAATATTTCGCGTATTCAGGCATACGGGCATGGAACTGAGTGTCGAAAATTCCCGCGTTAGGAACCTTGCCGAAGACGGGATCCTTAAGAGCCGCCAGGACAATCTGCAGATTGGCTGGATTATGAAGGGGAGCAAGGGAGGCATAATCTTTCAGATATTGAGTAATCTTTCCGTCAGGCCCGTCTATCAAAACAGTATCGGTTATTGTCGGTCCGCCGTGTACGCATCGGTGACCGGCGGCTACGATGTTGAGTCCCGGGAACCGCTCAGAAATTATTTTAGTGATGGCGTGAAGAGCTGATTTATGATCCTTCATCGAAATGTTGAGTTTTTCCTTACCGTCAGCGCTCTTCACGTCGATGTATCCGGCACCTGTTCCGAGGCCCTGGCAGTTGAAGTCAACTACTGATTCGACATTACTTCCATCGACTTTTTTGACAGACACCTTTATTGATGAACTTCCGCCGTTAAAACAGATTACGTGCTTATCCATTGCTAGTTTGTCTCCTTTTCTTTAATGAGGTCGTGATATTGATCGCTTATGGCACATTCTGATCCAAGTATTACGAGATTGGTCACGGTAATTACATTATCATAAAATCTGGCTTTAGGGCTATTCCAGTCCTTTGGGCTTTCCCAGGATTTCTGCCCATATGACGGCTTTTTTAAGTTCAGGAAGCCTGTTTATGCCGCCCCGGCCGCGACCTGCCGGAGGAGAACCATCTGATTCGGTTGATCTGTTGTAGTAATCAGAACTCGAGGCTTCCTCCGACCTTGTGTTCTCTGCCGAGGTGGTCCCTCCGTTTTTGAGCACATGGAGACTGCTCTCTGCCGTCGGCGAAGTTCGGACCGATTCGCTTTTGGGCGGAGGTGGAGGTTTTTCGGGTTCAGCGGCTTCTCCGGTCAGTCTGCCAGGAGGTATTGCACCTATATCCGGAAAGCGGCCTGGCCAGGGGGTTAATTTTTTTTTAAAGGCAGATCTCTCCAGCCTGACCGGCGCTTTTTCAGGTTCGACGACGGGGCCTCCGTTCGGAGTTTGTTCATCGGAGGCTTTATTTTTTAATGCTTTCTTAATAAAAACAATGATAAACAGGAGGATCATCAATAGGGGAAAAATCATTGAAATAAATTCAAAAAATATCATCAGTCCGTTTCCTCTTGGAGTCGAGAGGCTATTCTTCCTTCTCGGGTTCCTTGCCCTCTTCACCGATGCTCTGTCTCATGTCGGTGTCGGCCTGGATGTTTTTCATCCGGTAGTAGTCCATTATTCCGAGGTTGCCCTTTCGGAACGATTCGGCTATTGCCATGGGTATTTCGGCTTCAGCGAGTACAACCTTGGCGCGGTTTTCCCGGACCAGGGCGGACATCTCCTGTTCGCGTGCCCGCGCCGCTGCCCGCCGCTGTTCCGCGACAGCCTGAAAGCGTCTTTTGTCGGCTTCGGCCTGGTCGGCCTGAAGTTTCGCGCCGATATTCTCCCCGACATCAACATCGGCAATATCAATTGATAGAATCTCGAATGCGGTTCCCGCGTCGAGCCCCTTGTGCAGAACTGTTTTAGAGATCTTGTCGGGGTTTTCCAGAACGTCTTTATAGGTTGCGGCTGAGCCAATAGTGGTTACGATACCTTCGCCGACTCTTGCGATTATAGTCTCTTCGGTGGCGCCTCCGACGAGGCGCTCGATGTTCGCCCGGACTGTCACCCTGGCCTTGGCCCGGAGCTGGATTCCGTCTTTAGCGACCGCGTCAATTGTAGATCGGCCCTTGGCGGGGTCGGGACAGTCGATGACCTTCGGGTTAACGCTTGTTTTTACAGCGTCAAGGACGTCACGTCCGGCGAGATCTATCGCGGTTGCACGCTTGAAGTCCAGCGGGATGTTCGCCTTATTTGCCGCAATCAGAGCCTTGCTGACGCGGATTACGTCACCTCCGGCCAGATAGTGGGTCTCAAGCAGGTCTGAATCGGTGGCGATTCCGGCCTTCGTAAGCATTATCCTGCTGTCTACGATTAGCTTTGATTTTACCTTTCTTATCCACATTCCGATAAGACTTCCGATTGAAATATGCGCCCCTGACAGGAGCGCTCGGAACCAGAGTCCGAAAAACTTCATAAAAACGGCGATTATCGCCAGGGCTATTACGCCCAGGATAATATAAATAATAATCATTTAGACCTCCTCTTTGATCACAATCCTGCTGCCTTCTATCTTGATAACCACAATGGGGTTTCCTTTTTCAATATATTCTCCGGAAGTGACTGCGCTGAGTTTTCGGCCTTCTACGAGAATCATACCGGACGGCCGCAGATCTGTTTCGGCGGTTCCGGTCCTGCCCTGCAGCTCCTGATATTTTTCAGAACTGTAGGAGGTGAAGCCGTCTTCGCTGTCGAATCTTCGTTTGAGAATCAGCTTCCGGCCGAAGAAGGTCCGTGGGAAGAATTTAAAGAACATCATCATGAGCACCGGAACTATTATCAGCGAGGCAATCAGAAAGATCGATCCGGCCATGCTGCTGACTCTGAATGCGAGGACGATACTGCCTACGATGCTGGCGGTGCCGATTAATCCTATAAGCCCGAAAGACGGGATGAAGAACTCGAGGAGTATTATCGCTATTCCGATGACAAGTAGGATTGCAGCAAGCAGCATGTCAGAGCCCCCTCACGACTATTCGGTTTGAATTGACCTCAAGGATTACGACTTTGGTTCCGGCGTCAAGAAAGTCACCGTCAGTTTCGACTGCCATAATACCGCCGTCAATATTCGCCTTTCCCGACGGCCTGAGTGTAGTTACCGCAATGCCGGTTTTCCCGACAAGATTCATGTCTGCCGGATCGTTTTGCATGGCAAAACCGTCGGTTTTCTGTTGACTGCTGTTGAGGATCAGCCTGTTGAAGACCCCGATCCGCGGGAAGACATTAAAGAAAACCGCGATAAGCACGATTGACCCGAGTATCCCGAAGCCTATACTCATCAAGTTTGCCTGCAAAATGTCCCACTGCCAGGTAAACTCAGGGACTATGAAGTCCTGCTGCGACAGAAGCAGCGAAGCTGCTATCAGGAGAAAACCGCTTATGCCGGCCGCTCCGAATCCCGGAATGAGGAAGATTTCAACCAGAAGCAGTATTATCCCGACAAGGAACAGTAGAATTTCCAGTGAGCCGACGTAGCCGAGCATGGAATTTGAAACAAAAATTACCGTGAAGATTATAATTGCCAGTGTTCCCGGAATTCCAAAGCCCGGGCTCGTTATTTCCATATAGAGGGCACCGAGGCCGAGCATTATCAGAATGGCGGTGAGTGAGCTGCCGGTAACAACTGCTATCAGTTTATCGGGAATTGAGGTTTCAAATTCGGCGGTAGAGGGGTTCTCGAACCCGAGCATTTCAAATAGCTGCTTACGCGATTCAGGGGTTCCCGAGCTGATTCCGTATTTTTCCATGTCGAGCGCGGTGAAGGTTAGAAGCTTGCCTTCCTTCGAGACCGTCCGGCCTTTTCGAACTTCCTGCCCGTCTGCGGAGGCTTCATTCTCTACTGCCTCGAGATCGGCTGAATCTATCAGTCTTAACTCGTCGTCGATGTAAACTTCGATGAGTTCGATGTCGCTGTCGACCATTGCCAGAGCCGCGGCCCTTGGGTATCCGTTCTTCTCGGCGAGGGCGGCCATCTGGGCGCGAACGGCGCTGATGGTTTTTTCGTCAGCCAAGACAGTCCCTTCCGTGCTGGTGTATACCGGGGCCGCGGCGCCGATGGAGGTGCCAGGCGACATGAATATCTGATTACAGGCAAAGCTTATCAGGGCACCGGCCGACCAGGATACACCGGTTGTCTCCGGGTTCGCTGGAATGTAGGCTGCCGTATGCTGCTCTGCGCTGCCAATGAGCGTCGCAATCTGGAGGGCTGATTCCACAAGTCCGCCGAAGGTGTTTATCTCGAATATTATCATGTCCGTGCCCAGGCTATCGGCCTGCTCAAGGCCGCGCCTTATGAAAACTGTAAGAGAACGGTCAATAAGACCGTCTATTGGGATTATAAATACATCTGGGCTTTCTGAAGTGCTGTCCTTGGTAAATGCCGTAGTACTGAAGAGGAGCAGTATGATAAAACATATTAAAATTATCTTCTTCATTTTTGAAGAACCTCATATTAAATTTCACGCGCAATTTATAAATTGTCAAGTAAAAAAACCGGTAGCGCCGCCTTCTGATAGGCAATATATTGGTTATTAAGGAACAAGGAACTATGAAAGCATCGATGTGATGAAGAATGTATTGACAGGAAATCTTGAAGATCAGGACTGCATCTTCTGCGGAGAATGTGCCGACTCCTACCCGAAGACGGTTATACGCTTCGGATTCGGAGCCGGCCAATAGGCCTGAGGCCTTTAATGTCGGTTATTTCAGAATTGTTTTCAGCTCATCGGCCAGGGTTCCGCCGATGCTGGTCGCCGCCGCGGAGGCGAGCTGCTGTGGAGTCTTAACGATCGACTCATGAGAGTTTATCAGGCTCCAGTCTTCACCCCTTAGGGCCCCGTTGTCTCCACTCCATTCAGCCCATTCGGAGGAATCGGTTTCCTCGATGTTTATGGTATTGCTCAGCAGGATTGCGCCGGTTTCAACATCAACAGCCTTATAGGTTATCGTTACGTTAAACCTTATAAACTTGGTATAGTGATATACGTCCGCGTGGATGTCCTTATAAGAGATCTGGGTTGTCGTCTCTGAGCTCTTGTACGGATCTTCCTCTTCACTGCCGTCGCTCTTATAGGGTGAGGCTAAAACTTCCTGTACTACCTCTATGGTGGATTTCCTGTGGTACTGGTTCATTGTCGTTGAAGGCCCAATGAGCTCCGATGCCTCTATTGAACCTGTAAGAAAGATGTTTGAGTTCAGCAGCTGGCCTATCTCAACTCTGGATTTATCATCCATTAATGAACTCATCGATTCAATCTGCTCTGCCATCAGGTTTTCCTGCATGCCGCGATCGATGATCTTTGTAAATTTCATTACTTCCTTATCGCCAAGGAGCCTTGAGATGGCCGCATTCTGAATGAGGTCTGAGAATTTATCGGTAGGAATATTCCATGCGTTATTCTGGAAAGGAAAGAAGGCAATAACCTGCGTTGCGTCCTCGAGAGATTTCTCGGCACGCTTAACGGCATCCTTATATCCTGCAACGTAGGAAAGAGCCGTATCAAACTCACGGGAAGCGTTTCTGGCGTTTTCACGGCCCTTAAGCTTCATGAGTCTGATGCCTTCCTGGTAATGATCCTCGGCGGCAAATTCATTGTACCTTTCAAGTTCGCTACGGTAATCGGTGTAGCTAAAACTAAGCTGCTCTTTTGTTTGCGGATCGTAGAGCATTGGAAGGGTTTTGACCGATTCATTTATTGTCTGTAGATATTGGAAATATTTCACTATTTCATCATTTGTAAATTTTCCGTTGGCAGACTTCCTTTCTTCAATTTTCTGACTGTAATAGCTGTTGGCTTCAGGATAGGTTTTTTGCAGAAACATAATTGCGTCTGCGTATTCATTGTCAATTCTGACAGATTCAACAACATTGAGGACAGATGCCTGATAGTCGCCTCTTGATTTGGCATTTATCGCATCGGAAAGCAGGTTGCCTTCGCGGGTGAATAATGATTTACAACCTGAAAGAATGACAGCCGAAATAATTATAATGAGCAATATTTTTTTTTTCATTGAAAACTCCTTAGAACTATAGAGTATGAAATTTTTCAACTTGGCGCAACTATTAGGATATATATAACTTGATAATCAGTCTTCATCAGCCTTTAGGTTGTCAGAGGAAAAAAGCCATATTGGTTACGACAGAAAGGTAGCGTTGTTTTTGTCTCCGATGAGGAAGGGGGTAGGGTTTGTCTATTTTAGATTCCCATGTAGTAGAATATATCCGGTTTTGAAGGTATACTTAAATTATGATAATAGGTGATTATAACCAAGCAAAAATAGTGACTCTAACAGATACTGCATGCTTTCTTGATACCGGAGGTGAGGCCGATATATATATGCCGATTGATGAAGTGCCTGAGGGTGCTGCAAGGGGCGATAAGATTGAGGTCTTCCTCTATAATCCGTCAAAGGATGAGGTTAAGGCTACAACTGTAAAGCCCTCTGCTGCGATGGGCGGTTTTGCGGCCCTTGAGGTTACCGACAGTACCTCTTTCGGAGTGTTTCTTGACTGGGGTCTACCAAAAGATCTCCTTGTTCCGACGAGAAATCTGCGTGCTGACCTCTCCCCTGGTGATATTGCGGTCGTGAAGATAGTTCCTGACTTTGACGGCATAGGAGTAGTGGGTACCTGTAAATTTGACGAACTATTCGATGATGATTTTTCATCACTTTATCCTAATAAGAAAGTTGATATTCTGGTATTTGGAATCAGTCCATTAGGTGCGAGAGTTATTATAGACAACAGGTTTCAGGGACTGCTGTATAGGAATGAAATTTTTGAGAAACTTAGAATCGGCGACAGCCACACCGGATATATCAAGAAGATAAGGGACGACGGCCTGATTGACGCGGCCCTCCAGCCGCAGGGATTCCTTGCAGCGTCAAAAGAAGCCAGGACTATAATTCTTGATGCTCTCGAGGACTCGAACGGGTACTTGCCGCTTAATGACAAGAGTAGTGCCGATGATATTAATAGTACTCTATGCATGAGTAAAAAGGTTTTTAAGAAGACTATTGGCGGATTGTACAAAGAAAAGAAAATAAGTATCGAACCTGACGGGCTTAGACTCTTGCGCTAGAATTATTTTTACAATAATCTTCACCTTATGAATCAAGAACAGGTTAAAGAAATACTGCTAAAGTTAAATGAAGATGTTGAAGAATTCCTGCTGATTTTCTCAGGAAAATCAAGCAAGAAGGTTAACGGCCTCTATGTTCCCGACAACAGGGAAATAATTATTCACAACAAGAACTTCGAGAGTGATAATCTGCTTCTCTATACGGCTATTCACGAATTTGCCCATCATGTGCATATTACCGGTTCACCTGTACCGATTGGCCTCCGGGCTCATACAATTGAGTTTCGGCGTATCTTTCATGATCTCCTTAATAAGGCTGAGACATTGGGCTTTGTCAGGAATGTTTTCGAGATAGATCAGGATTTAGCGGTTCTGACCGAGGCCATCAAGAAGAAGATGATTGGCCCTCAGGGTGAGCTCGCGAAACAGCTTGGAATGGCCTTCGTTCAGGCACAGGAACTCTGCATGAAGAAGGGGTATAGATTTGAGGATTATATTGAGAGGATTCTTCAGTTTGATACCACGACAGCACGGACGCTTATAAAGGCGAGCAGCTATGGCCTTCCTACGGAACTCGGATATGAAAACATGAAGCTTGTTGCCTCTGTTGGTGATCCCGATAACAGGGAGCAGGTTCAGCGCAGCCTGCTTGACGGTTCCAGCCGTGATACGGCCAAGTCAGTAGTTAAAAAAGCAACTGAAGATGATCCTGTTGTTAAATTGATGAAAGAAAAAAAGAGGGTGGAAAAAACTATTAACAGTCTGCAGGCGAAGCTTGAACAGATTAATCAGAATCTTGACCAGCTGGAGCATCAGGATTAAAAAAAAGGATCCCAAGCCTCTGCTGGAATCCTTTTTGTTGTAATATGATTAACTATTTGCGAAGTTTTTGCCTTTCAGACAGAAACTCCTGAAGTAAATCAAAATACGTTCTTTAGTTTGCAGTTCCACCTGTAAGGTGGAGCTGCTGAGCTGCAAAACACCAAAGTGTTTTGCACTCACCCGCCGCTATGGAACCTTTGGTCCCAGTCGCTTTCCTTATCTTTTGTCGCCTCGTCTTCCATCTTGTTGACTCGGCTTTTCAGGTTGTCGAATTCGCTTTTTATATCATCCATGGTAGCCTTTCCGTTTCGCTTGAAGTTTTCGTAATAGTTTTCATCTCTTTTGTAGCCGCTGCGCGGTTCAATCGGAATAATCAATCCCATTAACAGATAGATTATCACGCATGGCGCCACAGCGGTTGCAAGACAAATTATTACGAAAATAAGTCTAACAACGAAAACAGGCAGATCACGCCAGTCTGCAATGCCCTGGCAGATGCCGAGCAGCATACCGTTTCTTGATCTGTAAAGCCGTCTGCTTGTATAGGTCATGACAGTTATCGCTCCTTATTATTATTTTTATGATGAAGGGTTTCCAGGTTATCGATTCTCCGGTTTAAATCCTTCAGTCCTTTATATATATCATTCATTTTTTTCGTCTCATCTTCATCCATTGTCTGATGATATTCCTTTTTCTCCCTGCGCTTTGTCGTCATTGAAATGACAAGCAGCACAAAAATAAATGGAGCCGCAATGGCAAAGATAGAAATTAATATTCCGCCGTTAATTAGTGTTTCCGCCATCAGAAGTCTTTTCCTTCTTTGCTTTCATGCTTTTCTTGAGTGCTGAGAGTTCATCCTCTATTTCGGATTCATTTTCCATCTTGCTGAACTCGTTTTCATCGGGGTTGGAGAAACCTGAGAAGACCATGTCTGCGTCAGCTTCCATCCGTTCAATCCGTCCCTCAAGCTCATCAAACCTCATAGTGGCATCAACTCCGGAGGCGTTTTTAATTGTCTGCCTCGCCCGCATTTTTTCTTTTGCGTGAACGCCTCTCTGAATAAGTATACGTCTTTTTTGTTTTACTGTCTCCAGTTTTTCTTCAAGCTGAAGGATATTTGCCTTGCTTTCATTGATCAGAATGTCAAATTGAAGCAGGTCGTTTTCGATTATGTTCAGCTGATTTGCGCTGGCCTTCTTTTCAATAAGGGCTTCACGAGCCAGATCGTCCCGGTTTTTTTCAATAGCAAGCTTCGCTCTGGCTTCCCACCGCATGTCCTTTTCGGCATAGATATCCCGTTCCCGCTCCGTCTTGGCTTTGTCGGCCATTGATGCGGCGCATGAGGTCTTGAGCTCAACGAGGGTGTCTTCCATCTCTCGGATCATAAGGTTGATCATTTTTTCGGGATCTTCGGCCTTATCGAGCATTGAATTGATATTTGAGTTTACGATGTCTTTGAATCTTGTAAAAACTCCCATGTTTGTCCTCCGTAAATTGGTTGTCTATATATTAGCAGGAAGTGTGCCATTCAGGCAAAACTCGTGAAAAATAGCAAAAGATGCCTCTTTTCCTATTTTTCGCGGTGGTTTTCGTTAGTGTTCAGACTCAAGTGGTGAGAGTTGCCGAATTAAATGGTTAAAAATACCATTAAAAGAAATTTATACTGGTCAAATAGACCGTATAATGGTAAAATTACCTACATGAAATTCCCTGGATTCGTTGAACGCGAGGCCCTGGGAGAATCTAAAATATTTCTCGATTTTCAGACAGAATTAAGCCGGGCATCTGTTGTAAACAGGTCGGTAATGATAATAGGTGAGAGGGGAACCGGAAAAGAACTTGCAGCTTCACGGCTGCATTATCTTTCCGGGCGCTGGGAGGCTCCTTTCGTCACTCTTAATTGTGCGGCATTACCACCGACCCTTATTGAGACAGAATTATTCGGCCACAGTACAGGCGCTTATACCGGAGCGGGTAAGGCCCGCAAAGGCCGGTTCGAGGAAGCCGACGGCGGAACCCTGTTTCTTGATGAAATGGGGCTCATTCCCCTCGAGGTACAGGAAAAGATTCTCCGGGTAGTCGAGTACGGTAGTTTTGAAAGGGTCGGAAGTTCGAACACCGTTGAAGTCGATGTTCGGATAGTCGGGGCCACAAATGAGGATCTGCCAAAACTCTGCGAAGAGAACAAATTTAAACGGGACCTTTTAGATCGGCTGTCCTTCGAGGTTCTGTTTCTTCCTCCGTTAAGAGAGCGGGCTGGTGACATTCTTCTGCTTGCGGAACATTTCGCGGCAAGGATGTCTTCCGAGCTCGGGAAGAAACAGGTCCCCCTGTTTTCCCAAAAATCACTGAATATTATATCCTCATATAACTGGCCTGGAAATATCAGAGAATTAAAAAACGTTGTTGAAAGGGCTGTTTACAGATGCGAAGAAGATATTATAGAAGATTTGGAGATAGACCCCTTCAGGAATCCCTATGAGCCAGTAGAGCAACCGTCATCATCCCTCCGGCAGAAAGAAGCAGAATCGGATGTTGAAAAAACGGCTGATTTTGTATCGAAAACAGTTTCGGCGATAACACCGCTCGAAGATTTTCGTAGAAATATCCGGGAAATTGAGATAGATTACCTTAAACGGGCACTGGCAGACAGCAGAAATAATCAGCGCAGGGCGGCCGATTTGCTTTCGCTGTCTTATGATCAATTCAGGGGACTTTTAAAGAAATACAGGGAGGAATTATGAGAATAACAGCTGAAGACAGTATTCTGATTGTCGTTGACTTTCAGGAGAAGCTTGTACCGCATATTTTTAATGGATATGCCGTAGCCGAAAAAACGGCAAAACTTATCAAGGGAATTAAGGCTCTCGGGGTGCCGGTTATTGCAACCCAGCAGTATACGAAGGGACTCGGATACAGTATTCCGATAATTGCCGAAGCCATGGGAGCCGAAAGTCCGGAAGAAATGGAGTTCATAGAGAAGTCCTCATTTAGCTGTTTTGACTGTGAAGAGTTCAAGACGAAACTCGATGGTTACGGTCGTTCTAATGTGATTATCTGCGGAGTGGAAGGCCATGTATGTGTGAGTCAGACTATCGTTGATTTAAAAGCGGCTGGTTATTCTCCGGTTGCCGTTCTTGATTGTATTTCTTCGAGAAAAGAGCAGGATTTTCTCACGGCTGTAAAGCGGTATGAATATGAAAATGCAGTGCTCACTTGCTTTGAGTCGATCCTCTTCGAATTATGCAGGTTCTCCGGCAATGAAAAATTCAAGGCTATTTCAGCGCTTGTAAAGTAAAACCCCGAAGAAGGATTTTTATCGAGTCTTGGCACACAATTAAAAAAAAATTGCGCAAAGCGGGGAATCAGCTTATACTTTCACATTACACATATATGTAAATAATGTGAATGTCTTTATTCTAATTCCGATATAAGGAATAGTTGGATAGATTATGAGCCGTGAAGAGAGAATCAATAACAATCTTTTTCGACCATCAGAACAGCAATTCTGTCGTTTACTTGAAGATCTTATCCGCATACCGAGCTACCCGGGTATCTCCCGGCAGGAAACAGAACTTGCAACCTACATTCGTGATTTTTTCTCAGGCATCGGCATCGAAGCGGAGCTTTTTCCGGTAGTCGACGGCCGCTGTAATGTCATGGCCAGGCTACAGGGCAGCGGGGGTGGAAAAAACCTTATACTCAATGGCCACCTGGACACTGTGCCCCCCTACGATTTGAAAGACGCTCTGAAAATGCGAAAGGTCGGCCGCGAACTCTATGGGCGGGGAACCGCAGATATGAAGGGAGCTCTCGCATGCATGATGCTTGCAATGAGCCGGCTTAAGGCATCAGGTACCAGGCTTGCAGGTGATGTCGTATTTATCGGAGTTATCGATGAAGAAATGACAAGTGCGGGCACCTGTGCCCTTCTTAAGGGAGGCCTCGCGGCCGATGGTGCGGTAGTGGGAGAACCGATGGATGGGAACATAGGAATCGGTCATAAGGGACTGCAATGGTTCGAGTTCCGCATTCACGGAAAAGCCGTCCATGGTGGTGAACAGGAGAATGGAATTAATGCAATCCGCCAAGCCATGCGCCTGATTAACCGGTTGGAAGAAGTTCTCATTCCCTCACTATCCCGGAGAGTTCACCCTGTAATCGGGGCCTCCTCTCTTAACTACGGCTACATCCAGGGCGGATTCCAGCCGAGCACTGTGGCGGGGGAATGTCTTCTTCAGATAGACCGTCGCTGGATCCCCGGAGAGAAATACGAAACAGTCGTGTCTGAGTTCTCTGACCTTATTGCTGAACTGGAGAGGGAGGATCCTGAGTTTACCTGCGATTTTTCAGTAATGGAAAATAGTATGATGTCTGACGGTCTTATTCATGAAGGTTTTGAAATCGATATTAATGATCCGCTGGTCGTAGCTGCGGCGGAAGCATCGTTTTTTATCACAGGAAAGCATCCTGATAAAGCTCCATTCAAGGCCTGGACGGATGCCGGACTCATAAGCACCTACGGCAAAATTCCCACCATCGTCTTTGGACCGGGGATGCTTAAGAGCGCCCACACGAGGGACGAGATGATCAATATCGATCAGGCTCTTGATTTTGTCGGAATATATACATCCTTATGTATCCGCTTCTGCGGATTGGAGAAATTATGAAAATCAAACCAAAAAGATTGAAAAAAGGGGACACAATCGGCGTAATTTCACCGGCCAGCCCGTCATTCAGAAGGAGTGATGTAGTGCGCGGGAAGGAGACCCTCGAGCAATGGGGCTTCGAGGTTGAGCTGGGCAGAAACCTGAACCGGAGAAATAATTACCTCGCGGGAACCGATGAGGAACGGGCACAAGATTTAAACGAAATGTTCGGCCGGGAAGATATCGACGCCGTTTTCGTCACCCAGGGCGGATACGGCTCTGCCCGGACGATACGTTATCTCGACTTCGATGTAATCAGAAATAACCCGAAAATATTCATCGGCTATAGTGACATTACCTCTCTTCACCTGGCAATACAGAGGGAAACCGGCTTGGTGACATTTCATGGTCCCGGAATCTCCAGTTACAATACACAGGACCTTACTGAGTATAACGAAAAGTACCTGTTTAAAGCCCTGAGCTCGGATGAGCCGATTGGGGAAATAATCCTGGCCGATAAGAAAAAATGGTTGAACAGGATTTCAGAAGGAGAGGTTAGAGGGGAGATTGTCGGAGGCAATTTGTCATTGATATGCGCTAGTCTGGGTACCCCCTATGAAATTGATACAGCCGGCAAAATTCTCTTCCTCGAAGAACTGGAAACTGAGCCATGGCTGATAGACCACATGATGACTCATTTGCTTAATGCCGGCAAGCTTCATTCTGCCGCCGGTATTGTGATAGGAGAATGTGTGGAATGCGGACCTGCCAAACTCAATCCCGGATTCCATGTCACGTTCAGCCTCGAAGATATTCTCGAGGAATTCCTTGAACCGCTCGGAATTCCTGTGCTCTATGGATTACCCCTCGGGCACACTCCTAATAAAGCCACTATCCCCTTGGGCGTTGAAGCAAGACTTGATGCAACAGCAGGGAAGTTTTATATCGAGGAATGCGGCACCGTCTGAAGGACGGTCAAAAAAAATGGAGGAAATTGATGAAAAGAAACGATCGATTGAAAATTGGACTGAACAAGAAGGGCATACTGCTATTGGTGTTGGTCTGCCTTCACCTTCCCTTGTTCGCCGGCGGACAAAAAGAAGCTGTCCCGGCCCCGGCCATGCGGGTGGGATGGGGGGTCGAGCCCGATTCACTGAGCCCATTCGTATCCTACACTCAGGCGGGTGCGGAGGTCTTCAGCCTGCTCTATGATTCCCTGGTTAACTTCGACGAAAACCTTGTCCCCCAAGGGAACCTGGCTTCTTCCTGGTCTCTCAGCAGTAATCAGCTTGAATGGACCTTCAATCTCGTGGAGGGAGTCAAGTGGCATGACGGAGAAAACTTCACCTCCGAAGATGTGAAGTTTTCCTACGAGCTGATGATGGAAAGCGGTCTCGGTCTGTATTCCGATTTCCTGACCGGAATAACCGAAATTGAATGTCCCGACGAGAATACGGTTATCATCAGAACGGAAAAACCGAAGGCCAACATGCTGATGATTACAGCTCCTATTGTTCCTGAACATATCTGGAAGGACGTGGCATTCGAAGATCTCGAACTTTGGGAAAATGAACATCCCATCGGAACCGGGCCTTTTTCGTTCGTTCAGTGGAACTCAGGAGAATTCCTGAAACTCAAGGCCAACAGCTCGTATTTTAACGGAAAGCCCGCTATTGAAGAGTTGATCTTTGTTTTGTATGCGAATAACGATACAATGGCGCAGGCTCTTAAAACCGGAGAGCTGGATGCTGCTATCAATATGAATGTCAACCAGGTGAAAGCTCTCAAGAAAGAGGCCGGCATCAGCGTCATTTCTGCAGCGGCATTCGGTTTCACCGAACTGTCTGTCAACGCTTCGTTGGACCCCGAATTACAGGGGAATTCCAATCTTCAAGATCCGGTGGTACGGCAGGCCCTCGAGTGGGCCCTGGATAAGCAGAACATAATCGATGTCGCCTACGCCGGACAGGGAATACCCGGGACAACTCTCGTTCCACCCGACAATTTCTGGCATTACGAGCCGGCTGCCGGCAAAAAACGTTCATTCAATCCTGAAAAGGCCAAATCGCTTCTCGAGGCTGCCGGATACCGTGACAGTAACGGCGACGGCATAAGAGAGGATGGATCCGGAAACAGCCTGATCTTCAACTTCATGCTGCGCGCTAAGTCTGCAGAAGAAGTAAAGGCCGGACAGATGATCAGCGGCATGCTGAAGAATATCGGCATCGGAACCGAAATTGAAACTGTGGATGACGGAGTTCTGGTAGACCGGATCTATGCCGGAGAATTTGATCTTTTCATCTGGGGATGGGGCACCGATGTCGATCCCACGACCATACTCGCAGTGATGAGTACTGACCAGATTGGCAACCTGAGCGACTGCAACTATTCCAATCCTGTTTATGATGAAATGCTGCTCGAACAATCCACATTGATGAACAAAACTGAGCGGCAGAAGATGGTATGGAAGATGCAGGAAATTCTTTATGATGATGCACCTTATATAATTCTGTTTTATGACGCGGCTGTTCAGGCTGTACGGACTGATCGATGGCAGGGCTGGAAGCAAATTCCTGAAAACGGACCCTATTTCTTCAACCTGACTTCGATAAATTACAAAAACGTCTTTCCCGTTTCAGGGAATTAGGACAAAGAAATAATTTTTGCTGCGGGAGGCTCTTCCTTCCGCAGCATTTTTTACAGCTTAAGCGGAGGCATAAATGAACAGAAATTATCTGCTAAAAAAGATATTTCAGTCTCTTATTACCATATTTCTCGTTCTGATAATCAATTACATCCTTTTTAGAGTGATGCCCGGCGATCCTCTGCAGATGCTGATGCGCAATCCTAAGGCTTCCGGCGAAGCTGTTGCCCGCACAAAGGCTCTTTTCGGACTGGATCGACCCTGGTACGCCCAGTTTTTTCTGTACCTGCGTCAGCTTCTCCATGGAGACCTCGGATTGTCGTTTCTCCATAAAAAACCGGTTCTCGAAGTCATTGCGTCGCGAATTCTTCCGACCCTGCTGCTCGCCGGATGCGCAGAAGTGATAGCTATTCTGGTTGGAACCGTGATTGGGATAGTCTCAGCCTGGAAACGGGGAAAAAAAATAGATGTTATTTCGTTGAGTTTTGCCCTCGTTACCTACTCCATGCCCACCTTCTGGCTAGGAATTGTGTTTGTCGCTTTTTTCAGTGTATTCCTGCGCATTTTTCCCACCACCGGCATGGTCACTCCGGGAGCGACCTTTATTTCGGAATTTGCCCATATGGTCGACATTGGCCGTCACCTGGTTCTTCCAACCCTAACACTTTCACTTGTCATGATCGGAGAGTATGCACTGATTATGCGGAATTCTTTGATTGATATTCTGACGGAAGATTTCATTACAACGGCCCGTGCCAAGGGCTTCACTGAGCAATATGTGCTGCGCAGGCATGCGGTTCCCAATGCCCTTCTTCCGATGGTCACCATAGTCGCCATCAATCTCGGGCTCGTTATCGGCGGCACAATTCAGGTGGAGACTATCTTTTCCTGGCCCGGCCTGGGAAGACTCATGTATGAGGCCTTGATGAACAGAGACTATCCTCTGCTGCAGGGCATTTTTCTCCTCGTGAGTATCAGCGTGATTGGAGCCAATTTTCTTGCTGACATTCTCTACAGCTATCTTGATCCGCGCGTGAAGGGCTAGGGGGAGGGACTGATGAAAGAAACACATGCAATCAGGAGAAGGAAGGCCGGTCAATTCATGGACTCCTTCAGAAAGAACAGGATGGGAATGACCGGGGCAATTATGCTCTGTTTTTTTCTGATAATGGCCGTGGCAGGTCCTTTATTACTTCCTTACAATGCCATGGATTTCGGAGTGGCCGATGATGTCTTCGCGCCTCCCAGCCGGGAGCATATTCTCGGACAGGATGACATGGGCAGGGACGTGCTTCGGGCCCTCATCTCCGGTGCCCGAATATCACTGAGCGTCGGAATTCTGTCGACTCTCATCTCCATGGTTGCCGGGACCTTCCTTGGGATTGTCGCCGGCTACAGCGGAGGGAAGATCGATGTTCTCATGATGCGGTTTACCGATGTATTCCTCGTTCTTCCATGGCTGCCCTTGATGTTGATTCTCGCTGCCGTACTCGGCAGCAGTATCTGGAACATTATTCTGGTTATCGGACTTACCAGCTGGGCCGGAACGGCCAGGGTTGTACGGGCACAGACCCTTACGGTTAAAGAAAGGCAGTTTATTGAGAGAGCCAGAGCAATTGGAGCTGGAAACGGATACATTATGACCAGGCACATCCTACCCAATGTCTTCCCTCTCGTTTTCGCTAACACCATTCTGGTTTCAGCTGTCGCCATTATCTCGGAAACTACCTTAAGTTTTCTTGGGATGGGCGATACCCTGCATCCAAGTTGGGGCATGATGCTCCACTACGCCTTTGAATCAGGGGCGGCAAGTATAGGGGCCTACTGGTTCCTCCTTCCTCCCGGGCTCTGTGTGGTCGGAGTAGTACTCTCATTTACCTTCCTCGGGTACGCTTTCGATGAAATCCTCAATCCTAAACTTAAGAAGAGGTAGCGCTTAATGGAAATGCTTTCTGTACGCAATCTTGTTACCCAGTTTTCCATAAAGGCTGGTCAGGTGAAGGCCGTCGACGGGATCTCTTTCACGCTTAACGAGGGTGAAACCCTTGGTCTTGTCGGGGAGTCCGGCTGCGGAAAAACAACCACAGCCCTGTCAATTGCCGGACTGCTGCCCTCCGAGGGTAGAGTCGTCTCCGGAGAGATTCTTTTATCAGGAATCGATCTGCTTACCCTTTCCCAGGAGGAGCTTCGCAAAAGAAGATGGAAGGACATCTCGGTTATCTTCCAGGGAGCGATGAACGCCCTCAACCCGGTGATGAAGGTGGGAGACCAGATTACCGAAGTCATCATGCTTCACGATAATAAAAACTATCAGGAAGCCCGCAAGCAGGTAAGAGAGCTTTTTTCTCTCGTAGAAATTGATCCGGATAGGATTGATGGCTATCCTCACGAATTCAGCGGCGGCATGAAGCAGCGGGTTATGATAGCCATGGCATTGGCATGCAGGCCGAAGATTGTCATTGGTGATGAGCCGACGACTGCGCTGGATGTGATGGTTCAGGCGCAAATTCTCAATCTTCTCGAACGTCTGTGCCGTGATATAAAAATGGGACTCCTTCTGATTACCCACGATCTGTCGGTTCTCGGTGAGATTGCCGATAAGGTGGCTGTCATGTATGCCGGCAAGATCGTCGAAATGGGAAGCACCGAGGACATCCTTACGCAGTACCGCCATCCCTACACGGAAAAACTGGTCCATTCCTTTCCTGATATATACGGAAAACGGGAAATGGTTTCTTCCATACCAGGCGACCCTCCCAACCTGATTGATCCGCCGTCGGGCTGTCGATTTCATCCCCGCTGCTCCCTCGCCACGATCCGGTGCAGAACTGAAGAACCGGGCTATATAGACCTTGGGGGAGGGCATATTACAGCTTGTCATGAAATCAGGGGGTATGAGAAATGAAATCTGTAATGGAGGCTAGTGCTCTGCATGTGCATTTCAAGGCTCGGGGCAGTTTTATCCAGGAAATTTTCAGCAACCATCAGAAAAAGGTCAAGGCTGTCGATGGGGTAAATATTCAGATAGGAGAGGGGGAAATATTCTCCCTGGTCGGCGAGAGCGGGAGCGGTAAAACCACCGTTGGCAAGGCGCTGCTGGCACTCGAACATAAAACAAGCGGATCCATCCTTTTTAATGGTGAGGAAATTCCCTCGGGGACTGGAAAAAGCTCCCGCCGCTTCCGTCAGAAAGCACAGATGATTTTTCAGGATCCCTACCAGTCCCTGAATCCACGGGACATCGTTCTAGATATTGTGGGAGAGCCTCTGGTTGTCAACAACCTCATCAAGACCTCAGCCGAAAAAAGGGAGAGGGTTATCGAGGCTCTCGGATGGGCTGGCCTTCGGCCTCAGGAGGAATATCTGTACCGGCTGCCCCATGAATTATCCGGCGGACAGCGGCAGCGGGTGGCCATTGCGGCGGCCCTTATACTGAATCCTCAGTTCATAGTAGCCGATGAACCGGTATCGATGCTCGATGTATCGATTCGAGCAGATATTCTCAGGCTGATGGTTGAAATGCGCGACAGACTGGGGATTTCCTACCTTTTCATTACACATGACCTGTCCCTGGCTTGGCTCATCTCCGACCGGATTGCCATCATGTATCTCGGGAAAATAATGGAAATCGGCAGTTCCGAACTCATCGTAGGTTCCAGCTTGCATCCTTATACTCAGGCCCTCATCAGTGTAATGCCCCTTCCGAGGGTAACGAAAAACAAGAAGCGCCTGATTCTGAAAGGTGAAACGCCAGACCCGATTGACCTGCCGGTGGGCTGCCGGTTTAATCCACGTTGTCCGGTTGTACAGGATATCTGTCGCCGGCAGGAGCCGGAACTCGCTGAAGTTACTCCAGGGCATCAGGTGGCCTGTCACTTTCCCAAGAAATTATTAGTAGGAGCCCCCTGATGACCATTAAAGAAAAAATAGTCTCATCACTCGAAAAATACAGGAATGAACTGGTCGCCCTGGGCCGGAGTATCCACCGCAATCCAGAGATCGGGGGAGAGGAAGTCTTTGCCGCAGACAGTATCTGTGACTTTCTGTCGGCCCGGGGCTTTAGGGTAACCAGGGGGCTCGGAGGATTGCCGACGGCCTTTACGGCGGTATTCCGGCAGGGCAGCGGAAAACCATATCGTATCGGCTTCTGCGCCGAATACGACGCGCTGCCCGGCATCGGACATGCCTGCGGTCACAACCTTATCGGAATCGCCAGTGTAGCGGCGGCCCTGTCACTCGCAGAGAGTGGCCTAAAAGAATCTTTCGAAGTGACCGTCATTGGAACACCTGATGAGGAAGGCACCGGCGGGAAGATAGACCTGATAAAGGCCGGCATTTTTGAAGGTATGGACGCAGCCATGATGTTTCACCCAGGGTATGAAACCCAGATTCATATGACTTCCCTGGCCTGCAGGACTTATTATTTCACCTTTCACGGCAGGAATGCCCATGCCGCTTCCGATCCAACAGAAGGGCGCAATGCCCTTGACGGTGTTATGCTTACCTTCACCAACATCAATTTTCTGCGCCAGTATCTGAGGGATGATGTCAGAGTCCACGGCATTATCAAGGACGGCGGGCGGGCGGGCAATGTTATCCCGGATCTGGCCGTGGCGGAGATTACGATACGGTCCGTTGACAATAATTACCTTATAGAGGTTGAACAGCGGGTCATGGACTGTGCCCGTGGAGCTGCCCTGGCCAGCGGTACCGAGGTTAACATCACGCCCTTCGGAAATTTTTATGAAGCCATGGTCAGTAACAAGCTTATGGAGGAGATCTTCCGGGAAAGCCTCGATGAGGCGGGGTTCATAGATCTGTCCAGACATGAGGAAGGTCTGGGATCAATTGATATGGGAAATGTAAGCCGTGTCGTTCCAGCCATTCATCCATCCCTGTCACTCACCCCCCTCATGGTTCCGGGCCATACTGCTGAATTTTCAGCCTTATGCGATACGCCTGAAGCATACGAGGTGATGATGACGGCCGGAATGGCAATGGCCCTCACGGCGGTGAAAATCATTTCTGATCCCGCAGTTCAGGAAGGGATCCGGCTTGAGTTTAGCAAAACGATGAGTAGATGAAACCGGCCGACCTAGTACTGCTAAATGGCCTTGTCTATACCGCCGACGAGAACTGGACAATAACCGAATCGGTTGCGGCCAGAGACGGCAGCATTGTCTTTGTAGGCAGCTCCTCAGATGCAAAAGCATATATCGGGCCAAAAACACGGGTGTTTGATCTTAATGGGGCCATGGTGCTTCCGGGCTTCATTGAATCCCATCTTCATCCCCCCGGAACAGCCTTGGACGATCTCCATGGAATAAGCCTGTTTGCTGTGATGAATGATCTGGAGGCTACGCTTGAAAAAATTCGGACCTTCGTAGCGCAACATCCGGAGCTGCCTGTGTACTTCGGCAACGGTTTTTCCACCGGCGTATTCTCCGGCCGGGAGGTCTCACTGGGTCCCAGAAAGGAACGGCTCGATGAAATTTCACCGGATAAGCCAATCTACATCTCCTCCTGCGACGGCCATATCTTCTGGGTCAACAGCGCCGCCTTCCACGCGGCCGGGATCACGAAAAACAGCCCCGACCCCGAGGGCGGCCGCATCGAGCGGGATCCTGTGACCGGAGACCTGTGGGGAACGATCAAAGAAAACGCAGGGGATATCGTTCCCACTCCATGCTATTCGCTGGAACAAAAAGTTGAAGCCATGAAACTGTTCCAGGAGAACATGCATGCCCTGGGGTATACGGGCATCATGAATATGGATGGAAGGATAAACCTGGACGAATTAGAAGTAATGGAGAAGCAGAATCTGCTGAAACTCCGAGTACGGTCAGCCATCGAGATAGTCCCTGAACTTGAGCTACAGCCGCAGTTCGACCATCTTAATGCAATGGCGCGGAAATTCGACTCGGAGCTGCACAAGGTAGGTACGGCCAAATTCTTTACCGATGGAGTCATCGAGGGTGTTACCGCATACCTTCTTGAACCATATGAAGAGGCTGCAGGAAAAGGTCGCGGCTATTACGGCGAGTTTCTCTGGGATATGGATGAATTAAGAGAGGCGTTCGTGATGGCGGGTCAAAGAGGTTTGCAGATACATGTTCACTCCATCGGCGATGCATCCACCAGAAACGTCCTTGACGCACTTGAATATTCCGCATTGAAGGTTGCCGGAGATTTCCGGCCCGTCATTACCCACCTCCAGCTTGTATCCGGGCAGGACATTCCCCGGTTTGCGAAGATGGGGGTCATAGCCAGCACCCAGACGGGATTCTGGGGGTTCAAGAAACCGGAATGGTGGGATGTCGTTGAATACCCCTTCATTGGAAAAAGGGCGGAATACGAGTATCCGGCAGCCTCATTTATAAAGGCTGGCGCGAGGCTTGTCTTTTCCTCCGATCATCCGGTAACACCCATTCCCAATCCGCTCTGGGCCATAGAGACCGGTATCACAAGAAACCTGAACAGAGCCTGCGACTTTGGTGTTGATGATATAACCGATATGGATGATCCGGCCTGGCTGCTCAATAAAGAGGAACGTGTTTCTCTGAGCGACATGATCAGAGGATACACCTCCGACGGCGCCTATGCCCTGTTTCTGGAGGAGGCTTGCGGCAGCATCGAACCGGGCAAGTTTGCGGACATCGTGGTGCTTGGTCAGGATCTCTCCGCCGTTGACCCCCTCGATATTCATGGAGTTTCCATTCAGATGACAATTTTCAACGGTGAAGTAGTGTTCATTTCTCAAAAATAGTAAACGTACTGCCCAGCAGCTGATAAGTACCGGCAGGTTATTCGTCGTCTAAGATCACACTTTTGAAATCGCCGGAGATCTTTTTGAGCTGATCGAGGAGTTTTATACGTTCATCATGCTCGGTTTTTAATATTCTCTGCTGTCGCCTAGCGTTGAGCCGGTTTTTATAGGTTTTTTCCATGTTTATGAGGCCGTCTTCGATTATGTCCAGAGCCTTCTTGTTTGCTTTGCCTATTCCATAGCCGCCGAAGGAATAGCTGACGACATCATTATCGTGCCTGATCTCACCCTTGAAGATCCTGTATACATTCAGGCCGATTCCCTTGGCTACATAATGCAGCCTGCCTTCTTTCTCGAATCTTCTGACACTGACGTGGAGAAAGGTCTTGTTAAGATATCTTAAGGGCCGAAACTCGGAGGCGCGTTTTACCAGATCATTATCTTCTGCAACCTTGATTGTCTCATCAAATCCGCCTATCCGTTCAAACAGTCTCCTGGTGATAAAGATGCAGAAGCCGAATGCCTTGGGATCGACTCTGAGGTTTGCGAGTATGGTGAGGTTGATAAGCTTATGAATTATTCTATCGAGCTGAATGTCGGACAATGGTTTTATCGAACAGGTTGCAACATCAATGTACCGTTCCTGCATCTCGGCGTGCAGATTAGTCATGAAATGAGGCGGTATAATAACGTCTGCGTCAAGAAAAATGAAGAGATCGCCCTCGGCGGCCCTGGCTCCGGCGTTCCGTCCGGCACCTGGCATGCCGCCGTCGACGACTTTAGCTCCGAAATTCAGGGCAATTTCACGTGTGCTGTCGGAGGATTTCGCGTCTGCGACAATTACCTCATAATCTTTGTAATCCTGCAGCTGGATGCTCCGGAGAAGTTTGGGAAGAAGTTCTTCCTCGTTCTTTGTAGGAATAATAACGCTTATCTTCATGCTGGTTATTATACTTGCTATGGGTTTATTTCTCCATATCTCCGGTCCGCATAATTAAATAATTTACCTATAAGCATGAAATCGGCTGCCGCTGCAATGATGGTGACTATAATTCCTATAAATAGTATGCCGAGCCCTGAGAGATAGAGCACGGCTGCCGCCGCTGCGAGAGCCCCGGCTGAAAGTATGCTTAATCCCATACCTATCAGAACGTTCATATTCTGTTTCATTGCCTGCTGAGGGTGGGTCCAGTTCAGTACCGGCCGGCTGAGATCAATATGGATGTTGGTAATGAAGATAAGGATGATCACAGCCGGTCCTCCCGGAATCAGATAGAGCAGATGGATCGGAGGAAGTTTTAGAATAACCATAAGGATTATCAGGTTCAGATACCAGGAGGATAGAAAGAGGATGAGATGAAAAATCAGCTTGGATTTTATCTGCATACTGCCGGATACAGGCAGAGCCTTGCTGAGCCGGAACATCGAGCCCTCCCTGGATAGAGATGTGGATGATACCGAGTTTATTGAGCTGAAGAGGATGAGAGCTCCGAAGGCCAAAAGGGGAAGGACGGTCAGTGATGCGGTTATCTCACTAAAAGTCGAGAAGAAATCGCCTGGAATAGCAAAATAGAAAACCAGAAGCATGATCGGAAGTACAATCACCTCGCCGCTGACTTCAAATAAAAAGGTTGAGTTTGAAGAAATAATCGACCACTCCCTGCGGAGCAGGGCTTTAACCGGCGCCGAGGATCTGTAAAGATGCTTTGCTATCTGGCGCTCTTTTGTCGCGGGACTCTTTCTGCGTTTCTTATTTTCCGGTCTGTCGGTCAGGTTCAGCCGCACTGCTTTTTTTAGAAGAAGAAGTGCCGCGGCAGCCGCGGCGATTGAGGAGACCGCTCCTGCAAGAGCGTACAGCCAGCCGCCGGTGACGAAGCCGGAGGCCGTCCAGTCTGATATAAACAAGACCTTCCTTACCGGAATTAGGTAATCGTTGAGTATCTTTGCTATCCGGCTGAAGTCACCGCCGCCCATTATTGAACGTCCGAAAGACAGCTGCAGGGCTCCGAGCAGAACGATTGCCATCCCCATTCCCGCTATTTCGAAGGCTGTACGGTGACCTGATAGATCGGCAGCTTTAGCGAGGGCGGCGGAGGATAGAAGTGCAAGAGATAGGGGAAGAAGCGGCCCCAGAAGACAGAGGGAGATCGCAGCCCCGACGGCTGAGATAGACCCTTCGACAGCGGAAAAGTAGAGCACTACTGCCGGAATGTTTATAAGCAGATGAATCGGCAGAACAAAAAGATAGACTGTTATAATCCTCGAGGCTGCAATTTCAGCAGTGGATACCGGAAGCGGTACTATCAGCCTATTATCTTTTGAATAGAAGATATTCGAAAGGCTAATAGGGGTTCCGATGAACAGCAGTAGAACCGAACTGAATATGCCTGAAATGAACATAAGTATTTCAGGCTGACGTGTGTTTATACCCATTATCAGTATTGCACGGTAATTCTGAATCAGCATGAAAAGGAAGAAGATAAGCCCTGCCAGTATGCCGGCGAAGGCGAGGGGAAGAATCCAGAGCTGATCTCTTTTTTTCAGATCCGAGATGTAGGATTTTGAGAAAAGTCCTGATGACGAAATTCTTGCCTTAGTTAATATCAATGTGTTCATTAGTAAGCTCCAGAAAAATGCTTTCGAGTGAGTCATCGGGGCCGGAAGCCTGCCCCGCCCTGATCTCATTGAGATCTCCGCGGACGATGATTCTTCCTTTATTGATGATTCCGACTTCATCGCAAATTTTCTCGGCAACCTCCATTACATGGGTTGAGAAGAAAACAGTTTTCCCCTGTTTGCAGAGTTCCCTCATCTTTGTTTTAAGGATGAAGGCAGACTGAGGATCCAGTCCGGTAATCGGCTCGTCAAGAATGAAAACTTCGGGATTATGCATCAGGGCAGCTGTAATTGACAGTTTCTGCTTCATTCCATGGGAATAGGATGATACCGCCTCGCCGAGTTTATCTCCGATTCCAAACTCTTCTGCTATTGCGGCGGCTGCCGCCCTGGAGCCGGCATCCATCCTGAAGATGTCGGCGATGAACCCGAGGAATTGCGCTCCACTCATCTTTTCATAGAAAACCGGCTCGTCAGGGACGTAGCCTATAATGGTTTTTGCCTTTATCGGCTCTTTGAGAATGTCTATATTATTAATCCGGATATTACCCTGATCCGGAAGCAGCAGGCCTGTCAGCATTTTAATAGTCGTTGACTTGCCCGCCCCGTTCGGTCCGAGAAAACCAAAAATTTTGCCCGGTTCTATTTTAAGATTCATTCCGTCAACGGCTTTGACCCCGCCTGCAGAATAAGTTTTCGATACATCTATTATTTCAATCATCTTTACCTCCAGGAAAAGATTAAGAGGTCCTGTCTCTGAACTTTTCACTACTTATAACTAATACACCCTAGTTTTTATTTTATTCACATGTGAATTGAAAAAATGTATAATCACTTCATAAGGAGCAGGCATTGAAGTTTTTACATACCTCAGATTGGCATCTCGGTGCAAAACTCGGCGATTATTCCCGTCTTCCGGAGCAGCGTCTCGTTCTCGAAGAAATTCGGGGGATAGCGGAAAGAGAAGATGTTGATTTCATTCTTCTTGCCGGAGACATTTTCGATAATTTTAATCCGTCGAATGAGGCGGTGGAGCTGCTGTATCAGGAGCTGAAAAAAATGACAGCCGGCGGCAGCCGGCCCGTGATAGCCATTGCAGGGAATCATGACTCTCCTGACCGAATCGAGGCTCCCGACCCGCTGGCGGCGGAATGTGGAATCTTTTTTGCAGGTTACCCCGATTTTACCCGGAGCAGGAAGCTGTTTGTCTCCGGAACTGCCGTTGATTTCCCCGCTAAGGGAATTATCACTGTTGATTTTCCGGAAAAACCGCAGGTTCGAATATTGATTACTCCTTATGCCAATGAAAACAGGCTCAGAAAGTTTCTTGCCGCAGATAAGAAAGAGGAACTTCTCTCGGCACTGCTTGCCCAGCGTTGGAGCGAACTTGCCGAGAAATACTGTGATGATGGCGGCGTTAATATTCTCGCGGCTCATCTGTTTATGACTGCCGGAGAAAAAGCCCCGGCGGAGCCTGATGAAGAGCGGAGCATCCTCCATCCCGGAGGGCTTGAGCTGATAGATGCCCGGCTGCTGCCGATGCAGGTTCAGTATACTGCCCTCGGCCATCTGCACAGGCCCTCAGAGGTCCGCAGTTCTCCGTCTATGGTCGTATACTCGGGTAGTCCGCTTGCATTCGGGCTGAGCGAGGAGGACCAGCAGAAGTCAGTTAGTATTGTAGAGCTTGAGCCGGGAGGAAAGGCGGCCGTAAGAACCGCCGAGGTAAGTAGTGGCAGGCGAATATACCGGAGAATCTTCGGCGATGTTGACAGCGCGGTCGAGTGGCTTGGAAAGAATCAGGAATGTTACATCGAGCTCATCATCGAATGTGATAATTATATCAGCGCCGAAGACCGCAGGCGGCTGCATGGATGCCATGACGGGATAACCGCTGTAATTCCTAAAAGTAGGGAAGAAGATTCCCGCGAAGATGGAGGCTTTGAAGATAGGCATGCGCCTGATCTGAGCGAATCTCTCGAGGGGCTTTTCCGCTCCTACTTCAGCTACTGTAAGGGAGTTGAGCCGGATGATGATCTGATGGAAATATTCAGGGAAATCGCGGCACAGCCGGGAGGGGACGAATGAAACCGGAAAAACTGATTCTTAAGGGGCTTTACTCCTATAAGAATGAGACTGTGATAGATTTTTCCACCCTCTGCCGGGCTGACCTTTTTGGGATTTTCGGAAATGTGGGGAGCGGGAAGTCGGCTATTCTTGAGGCAATTACCTATGTTCTCTATGGGAAAATAGAGCGGCTGTCGACTAGAGTCTATTACAATATGATGAACCTAATGTCGGACAGGATGTATATAGATTTTACCTTCAGCCATGCTGGGGAGCGCTACAGATTTACCTTTGATATCAGGCGGAATAAAAAGATCTTTGAGAAAATCGAAACCCCGGAACGCGGCGGATATATAGAAAAAGACGAAGAATGGATACCCCTCTTCGATAAAGACTACACAGTCAGCGCGGAGGGAATCATCGGTCTGAGTTATGATAATTTCAGAAGGACCGTGATAGTGCCGCAGGGGAAATTTCAGGAGTTCCTTCATCTTGAGAAGGGAAAGCGCACCGAGATGCTGATGGAGCTTTTTCAGCTTGACCGCTTTGATCTTTATTCAAAGGCAGCCGATCTCGCGGGGGTTAACGCCAGATTGGTTTCTGTTGCCGAGGGCGAGCTCTCGGGGCTCGACTATGCCCGTAAAGAGGGGCTCTCATCGGCCCGGAAGGAGCTCTCTTCCCTTGATGAGGAAATGGTGCAAATCGGCAGTGAAGTTAAAAAAAGCGACGGGATAGTCGCCGGGCTGGAGGAGCTTCAAAAGCTGAGCCGGGATTATTTTGAAATAAAGGCAGGCCTCGAAGATAAGCTCGCCAGCTCTGAAGATATTGAAAAACGGAAAAAAAATCTGACCAGATTTGAACTCTGCCGGGATCTTTTTCGACTTGATCTGAGCAGTCTGGAGACGCGGAATATTGAATATGCGAAGGTCGAGCGCTCTCTCGGGGAGATTGTTTCAGCCCTTGATGCCGAGGAGAAGTCCTTTCGCGGAGCGGAGCTGGAGTTTTCCCGGATTGAGGTTGAAAATTCGAGGCTTGAGGAATACCGCACCAGGGCAGAATGGTATTCTCTTTTAATACAGCTGAAAACCGAAGAGGAGAACGCCGCCGTCCTGCAGGCAGCACAAAAAAAAGAGCAGGTCCAGCTTGCAGAACTTCTTGAAAAAAACTCAGAATATGCCGGGGAACTTGGGCAGTCTCGGGCGGAGCTTGCCGGCCTTGATACCGGTCCGCTCACTGCGGATTTAATGCGCCGGCTGTCAGCCTCCTTCGCGGCCTTGGAGGAGAATAATAATTCCATAAGATTCGAACAGGATCGCCTTAAAGCTGTTCAAGTCGCATCAGGCGAAGTTAGCGGAAGGGCCTCTGCTCTTCCGGGCCTCTCTGAGCTAATAGAGAGAGGCCGGCTGCACGCTCTTCCTGAATCTCTTTCCAAGGCCGATGAGGCTGTGCTGGAAATTGAGAACTGGATTATCCAAGTGGAAAAAGAGCTCGGAAAAAGGGTTTTCGCGGCGGGAGTGGCGGCGGAAGTTCTGAAAATTGCCGGCTCACTTGAGGAGGGGAAGGCCTGTCCCGTCTGCGGCGCTATCGAGCACCCTTCTCCGGCCGCCCCGACTGCGGATTGTGATGATGATCTGAGGGGGGAGGAGGATGAGCTTGAAAGAGTTAAGAAGCTACTCTCCTCGTTGAAGCAGGGAGTCTCCGCCCTCAGAAATGAGGAATCGGCCCTGGAGGGAAGGCGAAAGAGTACTGAGGAGAGAATCGCGGGGCTGCAGGATGATCTTGATAAATTGACAGAAAGGTTCCCCTCTGATCTTTTCAGCCCTGATAATCCGGAGGCGTTCAAAGCAGCCTGGGTTGAGTATGTAAAAACTGATGAGAAGAGGCAGCATCTTCAGCAGATGATCTCGGCATTGACGAAAGAGACGGAGAACTGTGACATAATCCGCCGCGAGAAAGAGGCCAGGATAAACGAGCTGAATATCTCTATGGCCGCGGCCGGAGCGGGGATTTCCGGCAAGCAGGACAGGATAGATGGGAAATTTCTCGAGGCTAACAGGAGTTTTGATTCGTCCCGGCTTGCCGGAGAACTGAAGACGCTTGAAAATGATATGGGAAGAATTGTTTCAGAGTATGAACGACTTGATCTTTTAAGAAAGAAGACCGGCCTGATCTATGAGAAGCGATTGACCGAACATTCATTGATAGAGACCCGTTTATCCGAACTCTCTGGTCAGAAGAAAGAGGCCTTTGAGGCCCTCGAGAGGAAAATTGAAGAATCGGAATTTTCCAGTCTTGATGAAGTCTCGACAGTCCTTGGTCTCGGGATTGAGCCTGAAAGAGAGAGGGCGGAGATTGAATTTTTCATCAGGGAAACCGACAGGTTGAAATCGGAGCTTAGCAGGCTTGAAAGGCTTGTCGGCGGAAGGGTTTATGATGAGAGAAAGCACCAGAAGGCTGTTTGTGAGAATGAAGAGCTGAAACAGAAGATGAACTACACTGCCGAGGCCTCAGGCCGGATTCGCAACGTGATAGCGGATTTAGAGAAGCGGTTGATACGAAAAAAGGAACTCCAGGAGGAGCTGAGGGCGCTTCGGATTAGAGGAGAAAATATAAATACCATTAGAAATCTTTTTAAGGCCAAGAAATTCATCGATTACGTCTCAACAGTCTACCTGAGAGAACTATGTGCAGCAGCTAACGATAGATTCAGGAAACTCACGAGAGAGTCTCTCCGGCTCGAACTTGATGAGGCGAACAATTTCATTGTGAGAGATTATCTAAATGAAGGAAAGATAAGATCTATAAAAACACTTTCCGGCGGACAGACTTTTCAGGCCGCGTTTTCACTATCTCTCGCGTTGGCAGACAGTATCGGAAAAGAGCGTTCAGGTTTTTTCTTTCTCGATGAGGGTTTCGGTTCTCTTGACCGGGAATCGCTTGCTCTGGTATTCGAGAGTCTGAAATCACTTAAGCGGGAAGAACGAACGGTAGGAATTATCTCCCATGTTGAAGAACTGAAACAGGAGATTGATACATATATTACTGTCAGGAACGAGACTGAGGAAGGAAGTGACATTACTAGTAGTTGGAATAATTAGAGGAGAGAATAATATTATGCATGAAGATGAAGGACATTACGCGGGAAAGCATCCGGAGGGAACCGAGCTGAATGAAAGAGCGGCTGCTGCTTTGAAAAAGCGTGTACATGAGGGAAGAATCAGCTGTAACGCCGCCCATGAGGCCGCGGCCGCTGCGGGAATAAAGGCGGAGGCCGTCGGGAGGGCGCTCGATTTGATGGAGGTCCGGATTAACGGCTGTCAGCTGGGTCTCTTCGGTCATAAGACCGACCGGGGTAAGGCTGATCTGAGTCCCCGTGAGGATGCCGAACAGCTCCGGATGGCTGTTAAGGCCAGGGCAGATGAGGACGGTATTAGCTGTCTGTCTTTATGGGAAGCCGCCGCCGAGGCTGGAAGTCCGAAGATTCATGCTGCCGCAGTTTGTGAAGCGGAGAATATCCGGGTTCACAGTTGTCAGCTTGGAGCATTCTGAATAATGGCGGGGCTACGGACTATAGACCTTTCCTGAAATTGGTCAAGCTGTAGGCAAAATTACGGAATATTTCTTTGTCGAGTTTGCCCTGATCAACATCTTTTTTAAGCAGTTCAAGCGCGTTTATCGGGCTGAGAGCCGTTCGGTAGGGTCTGTCATCATTCGTTATTGCCTCATAGCAGTCGATGATGGCAAGGACTCTTCCCGAGTATGAAATGTCCGTCTTGCCTGTAGGATAACCTGATCCGTCAAGTTTTTCATGGTGTTCAATACTTGCCATGGCCGCATTCTTGATTTCTTCTTCCTGGTAAAGATTGAGCATCTCGAAGCCCAGGGTCGTATGCTCTTTAACCTTCTCAAATTCTTCATCAGAGAGCTTTCTTGATGCCTTAAGAATGTAGGGTGGAATTTCAGTTTTACCGACATCATGAAGGAGGGCGGATAGCCCTAGCTGCTTCGTCTCGTTTTCAGAAAGGGCCGCATAATAACAGTAGCCTATCGTCAGAGCCATCACATTTACGGAATGAAGAGCGGTAGTGTAATCATTGAAGGAAATTTTCGCGAAATTTTTCATTATCGTTGGTTTCAGTGCAAATCCGTCTATCATCTGATTTACAGTCTGCGGTGACCTGCTGAGTCCGCCTCCGCGAGGCGCCGAAAGGGTTTCTTCAATAAGATCGACCAGAGAGGTTTTTACATCGGCAATATTTTCTTCCGAGATTTTCTGCCTCAGTTCGGAATTGAAACCATTCTGAGCGGCATCTATGCTTTCGAGGCGGTTGTCAGGATGAATGAAGTATTCATCTATTGAATATTTCCGCTCTAGGCTTTCACTGGAGAACGACATTCCGGCCGGTTTATAGAGTGCTATATTTCCTGACGGGGTCCGGTAATATAGAGGTATTTCATTGTAAAAATGGAGATGAGATTTCCTTGCAGAAATCCATTTCCTGTTGATCGACATCTTAATGCGCTCCTGAGGATGTTGTCATAACCATAATTATATTTACCTGAATGATCAATAGCAAATTGAAGCTGCAAAAATCTTATCTGACAGCCATGGGGATTATTCTGAGGCTGGGAAAAGGTTGAAAAATGACGGAGATAGATCTTGCGGATACAGGTTTGCCAGATGTCCTGGTTCCCGGCCTGTATAGCTTAACAGAACAAGTCCAAGACTGGAAACGGCCCGCCGGAAAGAATCTGAATGGGTCTTCTCGAATTTTTCTACAAATCCTTTTTCATAAGGCCGGGCGGCGATCATTTTCTTATAGAGAAAACCCTTGAAGTAATCGTCGGTTTCATCTTTCGGCTGCTGCAAGCTGTAAGCCATGAACTCATTAACCACAAGATATGAATTATTAACATCATATCGGCGATAATCGAGGAGATGCTTCCAGAACTCAACTTCTTCGGAATCGAGCGAGGTAAACACCTTTTCAATTTCTTCCCGGTAGTCAGATTTCGTGAAGAATATGCCGTGAAGACATTCATGGGTAAGGAATCTGTATCTCCAGTCGGGAAGGGTTTCTCTTGAGACGGACAGGACAGCGCCTTCTCCGGCGGAAAAGGTCTTCATTTCCGTACCGCTGTTTCCGATGATTATGCCGCAGTTTATGAGGATCTGTTTTAAGACCAGTTCTTCCGGGTTGAGGGTGAAATTCTCAGCTTCAGCCTTTGTAAAGAAGGCGGCCAGGTCGTCGGCCTTGTAGTCATGCGCGTTCCAGCCGTGTCTGCCGTTCAGATCTTTATTCGGAACAAGAGTGCCGACGAATCCGGGTTTTTCCACGAAGAATGCCAGTCTTTTAAATAGGCGCGACTGAACTTCATAATCGACGGTATCAAAAATCAGGACTTCCGGGAAAAGGTTCCAGCTGTAAAGTTCCCATTCGGTATTTCCGTCTGAGCTGAAGTCCGAGAAGATTATATGTCCGATATCCGCAGGCAGCGGAGTAAGCGCGTCTCCGGCCTGGTAGGTATGCGCCGACAAAAGGTCAAAACCATTACCAGTGCCGGTGATGGTTATTTTTTCGGGAAAGAATCCGGCAGTGCCGGCGTAGATGTTGATATTCTCCCGGATTTCGCCGATCGAGAATTTGATTGTCTCAGTCCGCAGGCCGGCTTGAAGGCGTAATGTTCCCATGCCTGACAGACTTATTTCAATTCCCGACTGCCTGCCGGCAGGCTGAGACTGCTCAATAAGCAGAACCGCCTCATTTTCATGTCTCAGTATGATTATCCGTCCCGTTTCTATAAGGCTCCGGGATGCGGAATCGACTGCTGAAAGGCCTGGTATTGATAAAATAATCATAAAAGCAGTCAGAAAAAACACTCTTTGCATATCTGAGACTAACATTTCTTGCATTCTATTAAAAGGGTTTATATAATTCAAACAGGAGAATAGTAATGGACAATAAGGCTCGAAAATATCTTGAAATATTGATGATAGAATTAGAAGACTTGATTATCGACCTGGAATTCGGTGAAGAGGTTCTGCTGAAACGTCTTGAAAAGCAGGAAATCACTGAGTATGTTTTTAAAGAAAACATTGGCTTACTGAAAAAAGAAGTACTCGGTATTGAAAAGTTAAGAAAAGTGGTTGCGGCTGCCGGAACAGAAAAGAGGACCATCGAGGAGCTTAAAACCCTTCTGGCAGTATATTTTGCCAAGGAAATCAAGGCTGCCGGACTTCCGAATATAGTCTTTTTGCTGGTAAACCGCAAACTGGAGAAGATAACCAGGTATATGAGTCTTGATGATTAAGAATTTCCGTAAAAGCTTCTTTCAAAACAAATCGAGTTTTGAAAGAAGCTATATGAAAAAAAAATGATCAAAAAACTTTTTAATTTTTGATTTCAGCTTATTATCATTGTATATTAAAGGCTCATTATGGCTGATAATAATCTGTTTCCGGAGAGTTTTAATATCACTAAAACAATGAGGGCAGAGCTGAACGGTCACAAGGCTGCTCTACTCTGGTTTACAGGCCTGTCCGGTTCAGGTAAATCAACAATTGCCAGGGCTCTCGATTCAAGGCTTTTTAATAATAGTATCAGAACCTATATCCTCGACGGCGACAACATACGCGGTGGTCTAAGTAGTGATCTGGGATTCAGTCTCGATGACAGGCACGAGAATATCCGCAGAACAGGAGAAGTGGGTCATCTGTTTGCTGACGCCGGAGTAATTACAATGGCCGCGTTAATAAGTCCGTTTCGGAAAGACCGGGATCACATCAGGAAGCTCATGGGGCCGGATAATTTCATAGAAATATGGGTTAAATGTTCTCTTGCCTGCTGCGAGAAGCGGGACGTGAAGAGGCTGTACCGCCGTGCAAGAGGGGGAGATATTGCAGACTTTACCGGAATTAGCTCGCCCTATCAGCCTCCCTTAAGGCCGGAAATCATCCTTGATTCGGAAAAATTCAGCATCGATGAATGTGTAGACAAGATTATTGTATTTCTTTCAAATAAGGAAATTATCAATGAACCATTTGGTACAACTCGAGAGTAAAAGTGTTTTCATTCTGCGGGAGGCATATGCAAATTTCAAAAACCTCTGCATGTTGTGGTCAATCGGGAAAGACAGCACTGTGCTATTGTGGCTCGCGCGTAAAGCGTTTTTCGGTCATGTTCCGTTTCCGCTGGTGCATATAGATACCTCCTACAAGATTCCAGAAATGATTAAATACCGCGATGCTCTGGCAATGGAATGGAAGCTCACCATGATTTATGGTCAGAATGAAGCGGCTCTTAAGTCGAACCAGACCTTCCCCGATGGGCAGCTTGACCGGATAAATTGCTGCCGGAGACTTAAAACCGATGCTCTCAGAGACACCCTCAGCGGCAAGGGTTCTCGGTATAGGCTGAATCATTCCACCGGACAATGGGATGAGGATCAGGACAAGGAAGCTTATACCGGTGTAATTGTCGGTGCCCGCTCGGATGAGGAGGGCAGCAGGTCGAAGGAGAGGTGTTTTTCTCCGAGAGACACTGAAAACACCTGGGATGTCGGGGCTCAGCCCCCGGAGTTCTGGAACCAGTTCAAGACCGATTTTGCTCCTGGAACACACCTTAGAATCCATCCTCTTCTTGACTGGACTGAATTGAATATCTGGGAATACATAAAAAAGGAAAATATACCGACCGTCTCTCTCTATTATAACCAGGGGAACGGCCGGCGCTACCGTTCGCTCGGCTGCTATCCCTGCACTTTCCCAATAAAATCCGAATCGAAAACAGTGGATGAAATTATTCGTGAGCTGAGATCCGGAGCGCTTGAAAATGTGGCCGAACGTTCCGGACGGGCCCAGGACAAGGATGACGGAGGCAGTTTGGAAACCCTGAGACGGGGAGGGTATATGTGAGATGGAACAGATGAATATTGTCTTTACGGGACATGTTGATCATGGTAAGAGTACGGTGATCGGACGACTGCTTGCCGATACAGGCTCCCTTCCGATGGGTAAACTCGAGCAGGTCAGGAAGAACTGTCTTAGTAATTCCAGGCCCTTTGAATATGCTTTTCTGATTGACGCTCTAAAAGACGAGCAGGCTCAGGGCATTACCATAGATTCGGCAAGGGTCTTCTTTAATACCGGTAAACGGAATTATATAATCATTGATGCTCCGGGGCATATTGAATTTCTCAAGAATATGGTAACGGGAGCATCTCGTGCCGAGGCGGCCTTTCTCGTGATTGACGCCAAAGAGGGAGTAAGGGAGAACTCGAGGCGGCACGGATTCTTGCTTTCGATGCTGGGTATAAAACAGATGATAGTACTCGTGAACAAGATGGATCTTGTCGGTTGGAATGAGGCTGTGTACCGCAGAATAGTGGGCGAGTACAGTGATTTTCTGAAATCAATCGAGCTTGAGCCTTCGGGGTTCATCCCGATTAGTGCGGCAAAGGGTGCAAACATTATAGAAAATTATTCCGAGATAAGCTGGTATCGGGGCATGACTGTTCTCGAAGGCCTTGATTCATTCAGGAAGGAAGAGTCTCTAGAGAACCTTCCACTGCGAATACCGGTTCAGGATGTCTATAAATTCACCGGTGACGGAGACGACAGAAGAATTGTCGCCGGAACAATTGAAAGCGGAACAATTGAAGCGAGTCAGAAGCTGGTTTTTTATCCTTCCGGCAAACGGAGCAGGATTAACACTATCGAGGCTTTCAACGGCGGCGTACCTGAACGGCTGAGTGCCGGGCAGGCCGCAGGCTTTACCCTTGAGGAGCAGATTTATATCAGACGGGGAGAACTTGCAACTGCCGAAGGCCAACCTGAGCCTTTTGTCTCGTCAAGGATCAGGGTTGCCCTGTTCTGGCTTGGAAGATCTCCGATGGTAAAAGACCGCAGTTATCTGTTTAAACTCGGAACCGGCAGGATCAATGTAAGACTCGAAGAGATAATCCGGCTCATTGATGCATCAACCCTGGATTCTGAGGTGGCGTCTGAAGTGAAACGTCATGAGGTTGCCGAATGTGTGCTGAAACTGGAAAAGGCGGCCGCCTTTGATATTGTTGAAGATAATCCGTCTACGAGCCGATTTGTCATCGTTGATGATTATGAAATTTCCGGCGGAGGCATTATCAAGGAATCACTCGATGATTCTCATGAAGCTACCCGTGAACACGTATGGGAGCGGAATTTCAATTGGGCGAGAAGTGAGATAAGCATCGAACGGCGTGCTGAAAAATACAATCAGCGGCCGGCCCTGATTGTGGTTACCGGGAGCAAGGACAGCGGCAAGAAGGCAATTGCGCGTGGTCTGGAGAATCTGCTGTTCGAGGACGGACATATTGTGAATTTTGTTGGAATTGGGAGTATTCTCTATGGTATTGCTTCGGAATTCAAGAAGGAGCAGGACCGTTTTGGGCTGAGGCCCGCGCGGATGATTGGGGAAATATCGCATCTTATGCTTAGTGCCGGACTTATTCTTATCCTGACCGCGATAGATCTTACTCAGGAAGATCTCGAAGAACTGCAGACAGTTGTCGGCAGCGGAAATGTAGAGATTGTTCAGATAGGTCCGGCGAATACCGACATACAGTGGAACATGCAGCTTGAGGGAGAAAATCCCGAAACTGCAGCGATGAAAATCAAGAGTTATCTTCTTGAAAAGGGGTACCTGTTTAAACCATGGTAGATAAAGATTATAAAAGGCTGTTTCAGCAGCTCGCGGAAATATCGGTCAGAGCCGGAGATGAAATAATGAAAATTTATTCCGGAAATTTTGATTTCGATATGAAAGAGGACGACAGTCCTGTCACTGACGCCGACCGGGCCGCCCATGACATCATCTCCGAAGCTCTGGAGGTTCTTGAGTTCGACGGCGCGCTCATCCCCGTTTTGTCGGAAGAAGGAGATGATATTGCCTTTGAAGAGCGGAAGCACTGGGAGCGTTACTGGTTGATCGATCCTCTAGACGGTACAAAAGAATTTATAAGCCGAAACGGTGAATTTACTGTTAATATAGCAATCATCAGCGGAAACAAACCGATTCTCGGCATTGTTTATCTTCCGGTTAAGGATAAGATCTATTATGGAGGAGCCGGTCTCGGGGCTTATAAGGCCAGCGGAAGGGATTGCGCTCTTTCATATGCCGAAATTCTTCCGATTAAGACCGGACGGAACCCGGATATTCTCGTTGCGGCAGGAAGCAGGTCACATCGAACTCCGGACTTTGACCTCTGGGTCGAAAGCGAGGCAAAAAGAAGAGGCTGCAGCAGGGTAGAAGTACTGACAGCGGGCAGCAGTCTCAAGCTCTGTCTCGCCGCCGAGGGAAAGGTGGATGTGTGTCCCCGTTTCGGCCCCACCATGGAGTGGGACACTGCAGCCGCGCATGCGATAGTCGAAGGCGCCGGTAAAAAATGTACCCGGCCTGACGGCGGAAGACTGATTTATAACAAGCCTGTAATGAGAAATGACGGCTTTATTGTATCCTGATTTGTTTACAGTAGGAGAATCCGGAAGATGACTTGCAGCCAGAAGCACTGTGTTTTTTTAAGCTCGACAGGGAGAACCGGAACCAAGTTTTTTGGTGAGACTATGTCGCGTATGATAGGCGACTGCGTCTCGGTTCATGAACCAGATACCACCCGTGTGTCCAATTGGGCGGACTGGATAAGCAAGATGGCCAGGTTCGGTGTCCCCAAAATGCTCTGGGGACAGTATCGTCAGTGCTACAGCCTGGGAAAGCTAACTACTACCAGGCAACGCAACCTCTGCGGCGATGAGAAGGCAAAAGGTTATATAATTGATAACCGGAGGGAATATATAAACAGTTTCCGAAAGGGGCTCTATATTGAATCAAACCACATCATCTATGGGCTGCTTGATCTGATTGCCGAGGTTTTTCCGAACTCAAAGATCATCTGGATAATGCGGGATCCCCGAACCTGGATAAGGAGCGCTATCAACGCGACTGCTTTTCATCTCTATGGTCCCTTCGACTGGAATTCGCTCAACCTGAGTGTCCGGGCATATAATTTCCCCGGCGACGCCTCGGCCGGAAGATGGAACGCCATGTCAAAATTTGAGAAATACTGCTGGTATTACAACAGTGTTAATTCGAGGGCTTTTGAACTGATGGAAAGGGTGCCGAATTTCAGGGTTTACCGCTATGAGGATCTTTTTAATAATGAAATAAGGGATGAGTATTTTCTCGATATGCTTAGATATGCTACTACCTTTGAGGATGGCTTCAGTAGAGATTTCAGTTATCGTCCGGAACTTCTTGATATTAAAATACATGCGGCCGCGAGCAAGAGGATGGTTCCGAAATGGGAAGAATGGGGGAGTCCTCTTGTTGAGATGATGGACAGGCACTGCGGCGCCTTTATGAAGGAGTTTGGCTATGGTAATGAAGCTTTGTGGAAAAAAAAGCTGAAGCTCTCTGGAGCCTCAGCCTGACAGCATTCTATGCCTATATGCATAGAATGAATTCCGCGCCCTTACCTGGCCTGCTTTCTACGTTAATTGTCCCGTTGTGGCTTAAGGCGATATGCCTCACTATTGAAAGGCCAAGGCCCGTACCGCCTGAGTTCGTGCTTCTATCTTTGTCGACCCGGTAAAATCTTTCAAATATTCTATCCTGATGTTCGGGAGAAATACCGCAGCCCTGATCTTTTACCCTCAGGCAGGTTTTTCCGTCAGGTGCTGATTCTGCCTTAATTATTATTTTAGTGCCGGTACCGCTGTATTTTACTGCATTGTCTATCAGATTTATCAAAGCCTGTTCGGCCATCAGCGGATAGATGTTCATCATAATGCTTTCATCGCAGTCGATGGATATTGTTATTTTCTTCTCGTCGGCTCCGCCCCGGCAGCTTGATGCGGCGCTTGTGATGAGATCTATTGCCGGAATTTTTTCCAGCGTAAGTTCTTCAGAGCCGCCCTTCTCTATGCCTGAAAGAGTGAGAAGATCGTTAATAATCGCCTCAATTCTGAGGGAATGTTTCTCCATTATCTGAAGGAACTCCCTTGATTTATCCGGCGCTCCGGCCGGGCAGTCAAGAAGAGTTTCAATATATCCTTTTATGAGGGTTACAGGAGTCTTGAGTTCATGAGAAACATTGGCGACGAAATCCTTTCGCATTTGCTCAAGCTGCTTGGTTCTGGTTATATCGTGCATTACCAGCAGTACTGAGTTTATATTTTCTCCGGTGGAATCGTATAGGACTGTTCCGCTTACCTCAAGAATGACGGGTTTTGGCAGATCCAGTGATATTTCTTCTACTCTTGATTTTCGCTTGGAAAGAAGTTTTTCGGCAAAATCGTTCAGATGTGAGTTCCTGAAGATTTCCAGGATACTCTTGCCTTGCTGATTTTTTCCTTCGATATTAAAAAGCTTCTCCGCGGCTCCGTTTATCCGCAGCACACGAAGCTCCTCGTCGGTAAACAGGACAGCTTCAGTCATATTGTTCAGCATAAGCTGAAGTTCGTTTTTCTGTTCTTCGATTGTTTCTATTCTCTCATTCAGCTGTCTTCCCATTAGGTTCAGATCATCGGCAATCGCCGCAATCTCGGCGGGTCTTGAAATCTCCAGCTTCTCCGTGAAATTTCCTGAGGCATAAAGTCTTGAGGCGGATGATATCTTCAAAAGGATCCGGCTGACATTCCCTGCGAGAATTAAACTTATCCAACCGACAATGGCGAGCATTATGATGCAGATTAGAATTGATCTGCGGCTTATGCTGCGGATATTTTCATGAACATCTGATAGCGAGCGTGCTATTCTGAGGCTTCCCACGCTGCCGTCCGCGAAATTCAGCCGCACGGCTGTGTACATCATCTCATAGGCCATTGTCGCGCTGTTTCTTACCGCCGATCCGAAGCCGCCTGAGAGGGCCTCTATGATTTCGGGTCTATCGGCGTGGTTGTTCATAGCATCCGATTCACTATGAGAGTCGGCAAGAACCTGCCCGTCTTCACGGATGATTGTTATTCTGAGATTAGTGGATTCTGCGGCTCTTAATGTAAAGTCCCTGAGAGCCTGCCGGTTTTCCGGTTCTATATCAGACGGGAAAAGGTTCTTCAGTATTGAACAGTCTTCCTGAAGATATGATTCGGTTTCCAGATAGAAGAACTTTTTAAAGCTGTTGATATTGAAAAGGGTCAGTGGAACTATTGCTATCAGGACTATAACTATCAGAATCGAGAAGGTTCTGGCCAGAAGGGGTCGGTTTTTCATTTATTATCCTTGTTACTCACTTTTAAGCCTGTATCCGACGCCGCGGACGGTCTCAACGTAAAGTCCCTGGGTTCCGAGCTTCTTCCTTATTCCGAGAATCTGAACGTCAACCGACCGTTCGGTGACAGGGTAGTCCTGTCCTCTCACGGCGTCGATAATCTGATTGCGGGAAAAGACCCAGCCTGGATTGGATGCCAGATGACTGAGAATCGCAAATTCGGTGGCCGAGAGATCTATGGTCTCTCCTTCACTCAGGACTTCATGTTTTTTTATATCGATCTGAATATCATGAACCGAGATTCTCTGGTTATCATCTACCTGCGGATCCATATTTCTTCGAAGCACGGCCCGTAGCCGTGCTACAAGAACTCTCGGGCTGAAGGGTTTGGTTATATAATCCTCAGCGCCCAGTTCAAGCCCGGAGATTACATCTGAGTCTTCAGATTTCGCGGTTAACATTATTATCGGAACATCACCGATGCTCTCATCCCGTTTTATTTTCCTGCATACTTCGAGTCCGTCTATATCGGGAAGCATGATGTCCAGAAGGATTAAATCAGGTTTATTTTTACGGGCACTCGCAATTCCGCTTAGGCCGTCGGCAGCTTTATGAATATTGTAGCCTTCATTTTCGAGAGTGTAGGAAATCAGTTCCCTTATGTCATGTTCATCTTCAATTATCAGTATTGTTTCACCAGACATTATTTTCCTCCGGATTAAAGTTCAACGTGCTCACCTGTTTTTGAGTATATTACCCATTCACAGATATTTGTTACATGATCACCAAGTCTTTCCAGAAATCTTGCAAGAGAAATCAGGGTGGTCGCCTGTTCAATATCAGCCTCATCATCCTTATTCATATATTTCAGCATCTTCTTCAGAAGTTTTTTGTGAAGCTTATCGAGGATGTCATCACGGGCGGCAACCTCACGCGCAAGACCTTCGTCAGAGTTCACGAAGGCGGTCAGAGCGTCACGCAGCATCTGTCTTGCTTCATCTCCGGCCTCCGGTATCTGCCGCAGAGGGGTCAGATAGGTTTCGCCCGCAAGTCTGACTGCTCCTTCGGCGATGTGAACCGCATAATCTCCGGCCCTCTCTAGATCGGTTATTATTCTTATAGCGCCCATCAAATGACGAAGATCGGTAGCCACCGGCTGCTCTGTTGCCAGAACTATTGCGACTTTGTCGAAAAGCTCAATCTCAAGGGCATTTATCCGCTCATCTTCTTTAATGACCTCTTCGGCAAGGTTGACATCCTGATTTTTAAGCGCGTCGATGGCTTTCTTCAGGGCTTCTTCGACATATACTCCCATCATAAGGATTTCTTTGTTAAGCTCTTCCATTACGTTTGTGAAGTGTATTCTGGTTTTAGTACTCATTTTTTCTCCCTCTTCAACCGAATTTTCCGGAAATATAATCTTCTGTTTTTTTACTATCCGGATTGAAAAAGATCTTTTCGGTTGCACCCATTTCTTCAAGGTATCCATTGAGGAAGAATGCAGTTGAATCAGATATCCTTCCTGCCTGCTGCATGTTGTGAGTTACTATAATTATAGTATATTCCTTTTTAAGCTCATCGATCAAATCCTCAATTCGTGAGGTTGAAACCGGGTCTAGTGCGCTGGTAGGCTCATCCATTAGAATTACATCGGGCTCGACGGCGAGGACTCTGGCTATGCATAGCCGCTGCTGCTGTCCGCCCGAAAGACCGAGGGCGGGCCCTTTCAGCCTGTTCTTGATCTCTTCCCATATTGCGGCCTGGCGGAGGCTTTTCTCGACTATTCTGTCGAGGACCTTTTTGTTTTTTATTCCGTGAATTCTCGGACCATAGGCAATGTTGTCGTAGATGGACATTGCAAATGGATTCGGACTCTGGAATACCATTCCGATCTTTTTTCTAAGCTGGATTATATCATACTTTCCGTAGATATCGTCTCCGTCATAGAGGACCGTTCCGTCAACAACTGAACCTGCGACGAGATCATTCATCCTGTTGAGAGTTTTAAGAAGGGTTGATTTTCCGCATCCCGACGGTCCTATTAATGCGGTGACCTTATTAGGCTCTATTTCCATAGACACCTTGTGCAGGGCCTTGAAATCGCCGTAATAAAAATCAAGTTCTTTTATAGAGAGTTTGCTTCTCATTCATTTATCTCCGTATCAGTATTTTCTTTTAATTAATCTGGTCGACACAAGGTTTACAAACAGGACAATGAAGATAAGGATCGTTGCTGTCGCAAATGCCCTGTCAAACGATATACCCTCTTTCACAAGCTGGTAGAGGTGAGTCGATAATACTCTTGCCGAGGTAGAGAGGTTTTTGACTGCTCTATAGTCGAATCCCATAGTGAAAAGCAGTGCCGCGGTCTCTCCAACCGCCCGTCCGATTGCGAGTATTACCCCCGTGAGGATTCCGGGAGCCGCTGCCGGCAGGACAACCTTGTAGATTGTCTGCCATTTACCGGCCCCCAGGGCCAGACTTCCCGCACTGAACGACCTGGGGACTCCCTTAATAGCCTCTTCGGAAGTCCTGATTATGGTCGGCAGGATCATCAGAGTCAGGGTCAGGGTTCCGGACAGAAGCCCTATTCCCATATGCATTGCGCCTACGAAGACTATGAAGCCGAAGAGCCCGAAGATGATCGACGGGATGCCCGCCAGGGTCTCGGTTCCGAGCCTGAGCATCTTAACAAGAGTTCCCTGTTTCGCGTATTCGGTCAGATAAACGGCGGCGCCTATTCCAATTGGGGTTGAAAATAGAACAGTGAGAAGAACCATATAGATTGTATTAAGCACGATGGTTGAAATTCCGCCTACCCGTCCTGCTCTTTTCGGTTCCTCGAAAAGGAACCACCACTGAAGGTTGGCTCCGGTCTGCCTGTAGCGGTAGCTCAGGAGCTTGATGTTGTTTTCTTCAGCCCTGTCGTTTCTTATCATGCCAAAGGCGCCGGGAGTAGAGTTGATTTTGCTGTAGAACTCATCAAAGCTCGAGGTTCCGACGGCGGATTGTGCAAGTTCCTCGGAGCTTACACCCGCAATTTCTATGAGGGCGTCCCATTCGAAGCTGCCGGGAGGCGGGAGCACGAGCCGTACAGGCATGTCCCTGCCGGCCGCTTCCTGCCAGTTTGTTAACTCTCCGCGGAGAATTTTTCTGAGAATTTTGCGGTCGATATATCGGAGCTTTATATTGTTTTCTATTTCGAGGACGGACGGATTAACTCCCACTGACAGCATTTTTACCGGGATGATATTTATGTCTTTATTTTCTGTAAGCGATAGAAATGAGGCGGGAATCAATCCCAATGCCCCCGGCTGACTTGCAACTGATGATACTATCTCCGAAGGGCTCTCTCGGTAGGTTGTATTCTTTCCAAATTCTCCTTTCGCCGAGCTTAGCATGTAAGGGAGAACGTCCAGGTCCTGGGAGTTGATGTTGCCCCAGTTGTCGGGTTTGCCATTCAGCAGAGATTCAAGATCTCTAAGGTTTATTTCCTTTAGCCTTGTCTTGTCATTTACAATCAGAACAGAGTCGCCGTCATGCCAATCAAGAGGCACCGATATTCCTGATGAATCAATAAAATCTGATTCAATTATATTGTCTGATCTGAACCCCCGGTAGAGAATGAAGCCGAGAATGTAGAGGAGGATGCCCAGAGTCAGGGCGGCTGATCCCCAGAGAAGTACATTAGCCGCTAGGTTGCGGCGCTTTGCCTTTTCATAATTGGTGTTCGATTTCTGTCTTTCTATTTCAACAAGACGGTCAATGGATGAATCTATTGCCGGCAGATTTATAATGCTCATTGAATTTCCTCCGGATTGCCTTTTATAATGTTTACCGAGATGTTAAGAATCAGAATGAACAGAAAAAGGACAATGCTGGTGGAAAAAAGGGCGGTCATGTGATCTCCCGAGGCATATCCCATGTCGGTTACAATGTTCATTGTCAGTGTCCTTACCATGGACAGGGGCCCCTTCGGCATAATCGGAGCGTTTCCGGCCACCATCAGTACCGCCATCGTTTCTCCGAGCGCCCGCCCCATCCCCAGTACTATGCCTGCGATGATTCCGGACTTTGCCGCGGGAAGCTGAACCTTGAGGATTGTCTGCCAGCGGGTTGCCCCGAGAGATAGTGAGCCTTCCTTTATCTTTTTCGGGAGGGAAGTCAGGGTCACCTCGGTGATGTTAATTATTGTTGGCAGAACCATAATCGCGAGGATGATGGCTCCGGAGAGCATGCTGTATCCGGAGCCTCCAAAGGTTTCACGGATAAACTTTGAAATAACGATGACTCCGAAGAAGCCGTAGATTACCGACGGTATTCCCGCAAGGAGCTGCACTACACTTCTCATGACTTCGGCCGCCTTCTTTGATGCAATCTCAGCCATAAAGACAGCCGTCATTATTCCAATTGGAACCGCCAACAATAGTGAACTCAGGGTTATGTAAACTGAGCCGGCTATGAAGGGCAGAATACCGAATTGAGGATTGGTCTGGGAACTCGGCGACCAATTCGTTCCCAATAAGAATTCTGCTATAGTGACTGTCCTGAAAAGCGGAAGTCCTTTCTGGAAGATAAAAAACGAGATGAACAGTACGCTTATTACTGAGACAAGCGCGCAGAGCAGCAGTATTATTTCAACAGATTTTTCTTTTCTACTCCTCTGCAGTATTTTTTTTTTCATGTTCAAGGATTGCTCCTGATTGTACTCAAATTTGTCTCCTCTATACGGTTGTAGACTATTAACAGCTGATGTCGCCTTTGTTAGAAAATTGTTAGGATTATGTTAAAAAGGCGGGTTGAGAGATAAAATCGGCTTTGTTTCCATAATGGCGGCCATACTGTTTGACAGAGAGCCGCTCAATTTGGATAATATCTTCACATGAAGAAGTATGTATTTGTAACAGGCGGAGTGTGCTCCAGCCTTGGGAAAGGGGTTGCTGCAGCCTCGATAGGAACCCTGATGGAATGTCACGGTCTGCGTATATGTATGGTTAAGGTAGACCCCTATCTTAATGTGGATGCCGGAACAATGAGCCCTTACCAGCATGGTGAGGTTTATGTTACTGACGACGGTGCCGAAACCGATTTGGATCTTGGAAATTATTTCAGATTTACATCATCACCGGTGACAAAGAAACAGTCGATAACAACCGGGCAGATTTATCAGGAAGTAATCAGAAAGGAACGTGAAGGTCAGTATTTAGGCCGGACCGTTCAGGTTATTCCCCATATCACAGACGAGATCAAGCGAAGAATAGTCTCCGCCGGCACGGATAATGATTCCGAAATTACCATAATTGAAGTGGGCGGTACGGTAGGCGATATTGAATCTATTCCCTATCTCGAGGCGGCGAGACAGTTTGCTCATGATGTAGGCCGTGAAAACATTGTTTTTGTTCATCTGACCCTGGTTCCGATGGTTGCCGGCGAAGAGTTCAAGACCAAACCGACACAGCATTCAGCCAAGGCGCTCCGCGAAATCGGAATCCAGCCCGATGTGCTGCTCTGCCGTTCGGCAAAACCGCTTAATGACGAGATGAAACGGAAGATATCCCTGTTTACAAATGTTAACAAGGATTCTGTTGTTTCCGCCTATGATGTTGATGGAACAATATATGAAATTCCTCTCGTTTATGCCAATCAAGGATTGGATCGAATGGTTCTGAAAAAACTCGGATTGGAATATACTGAACCTGATAAATCAAGATGGGAAAAGGTAGTCGATATTTACCGCAATCCAGTTGATGTCGTGAAAATAGGCATGGTAGGCAAGTATATTGATCTGACCGATTCATATAAATCGATTAATGAGGCGCTCTGCCATGGCGGAATTGCCAATAAGGTCGAGGTTGAAATAGTCAAGATTGACTCCGAAGATTTGGAAAAAGAAAAAGATCTCGATAAGCTCTTCAAGGATGTTGACGGTATTCTTATTCCCGGCGGTTTCGGCAAGAGGGGAATTGAGGGCATGATTACGGCCGCGGGCTGGGCGCGAAAGAACAACCTTCCTTGTCTCGGAATCTGTCTGGGCATGCAGGTTATGGTAATTGAGTACGCACGTGCTGTTGCCGGCCTTGCCGACGCTAACAGCACCGAATTTATGCCTGAATCAGAAGCCCCTGTAGTAAGCCTGCTGGAAGAGCAGCTGGACGTAAAGGATTACGGAGGCACTATGAGGCTCGGCCGGAGCGAATCTCATCTGAAAGAAGGCAGCTTGATTCGAGAATGCTACGGAACTCCGCTAATTTATGAGCGTCACCGGCACCGCTATGAGGTTTCGGTGAAATACAGGGAGGTTCTCGAGGAAGCGGGGCTCATCGTCGGGGGGACAACTCCTGACAACCAGCTTGTTGAATCGGTTCAGTGGCCGAATCACTGCTGGAGTACGGGCGTTCAGTTTCATCCCGAGTTTACATCCAAACCGACGGATCCCCATCCGCTGTTTGCCGGCTTTATCCGGGGCGCAATAGATAATAAATAATAACGCGAATAATTTTAAATACTGATCGGAGGCAGGCCTCCGGTCTTTTTTTATATAAAACAATTTGACTGTATTAAAATTTGCGCTTAATATCAAATTCAATAAAGAGAGTGAAAAATTGAAAAAAAATATATGGTTTGACCTTGGCTATACTCTTCTGTATCTCAATCGTGAATCGGCGTATCAGAAGGCTTTAAAAGAATATGGAATCGAATTGTCTATGAAAGAAATCTCCAGAGGTTTTCATTTTATGGACAAACTATTCATGCGCGAGTATCGCGGATATTTCGGTGGGCCCCGGGAGTTCTACATGCCTTGGTATATAGGCCGGCTGAACATGTTTCTCGGGGTTAAACTGGATATCACTATGATCTTTACCAGGTGGATGGAGCTGCGGGATGGGCAGGAGCGTCAGTGGGAAGCCTACAGTTTCTGCCACGACACCCTGCCTGAGCTTCGTTCAGAGGGATACAGTCTTGGAGTCATTTCCAACTGGGACAGGTCCGCACGACCGATTTTGGACGAACTTGGGCTCACTGCCTATTTTGACACTATAATAATAAGCTCAGAGGTCGGTATCGAAAAACCGGAGGCGGGGATATTTCTAAAGGCATTTGAGGTTTCCGGAACTACAGCCGAGGACGGCATCTATATAGGTGATAATTATTATGATGACGCTGTCGGCAGCCGATCTGTCGGAATGGAATGCCTGATAGTCAACCGGTTCGGGAAATTCGGAATCGAGGAAATTACCGATTGTCAGATTATCCCTGATATAAGCAGTCTGCTTCAGATCGGAGGATCAGTGAAATGACTCTGACGGTAATTGGTTCACAGGGAGCCTATCCGGCCGCCGATAATCCGAGCTCCGGATATCTGCTTCAGCATGAGGGGTTTTCGCTGATGCTGGAGTTCGGTTCGGGAGTACTGTTCAAGCTTCATGAGGTTCTGGATATCAATTCACTCGACGCGGTGTATCTTTCACATTTTCATGCCGATCATATTGCCGATATAGGCTGTCTTCAGTATGCAGTGAAGGTGCAGACTGATATTGGGAATACCAGCGGGGTTCTTCCTATCTATGCACCCGACGGCACTGATGAGTTTGAAAAACTGACTTACCATGAATATACAAAAGGTGTCCCTGTATCTCCGGATGAAAGCCTTACAATAGGTCCCTTCGAATGTCGTTTTCTTGAAAATCCGCATCCGACCCGTTGTCTGGCTATTAGGCTCAGTTGCGGCGGGAAGAGCCTGGTTTATACCAGTGATACAGGATGGAACGACGAGCTTGTATCTTTTGCCGAAGGCTGTGATCTTCTGCTTTGCGAATCCAGTCTTTTTAACAGATTTTACGGAATGGTTTCAGGACATCTTACTTCAGGAGAAGCAGGCAGACTGGCAAAAGGTTGTGGAACCGGAATGCTGCTGCTTTGTCATTTCCCGCATTACGGTATAAGGGAGGAGCTTATTCTTGAGGCTGAGGAAACATTCAGCGGGGAAATAGCTCTCGCGCTGCCGGCTAGTGTTTTTAATTTAACAGATATTGAATCATGGACTAACGAAAGGTAATTAAATAGTAATCAACAATACAGCAGGGTGGTAAATGAAATTTCTTCTATTTGTACTAAAAAGACTTCTAAGGCTTGTGCTGACGGTTTTAATCATCTCCACGATTATTTTCTTTGTCATAAGGGTAATTCCCGGAGATCCGGCGCTGGTAATTGCCGGAGTTGATGCCTCCGAAGAAGAGATTGATGCCGTGAGAGCCAGAATTGGTACTGATGTACCTCTGGGAGAGCAGTATGTTTCATGGTTAGGTGACATTGCCCGCTTTGATTTTGGTGAATCAATGATCTCCGGAGAATCGGTAAACAAGCTGATATATGAACGCTTTCCGCTGACAATTACCCTCGCTTTTATGGGCATCATTCTCGGAATCGTGATTGCCATTCCTCTCGGGGTACTCTCTGCGGTAAAGCGGTGGTCATTCTGGGATTATTTCGGGATGGTCTTTTCACAGATTGGAATGGCGGTGCCGAGTTTCTGGCTTGGCATTATCCTCTTATTGCTTTTTGCTGTACGTTTCCCTATCTTTCCGCTTTTCGGTATCGGATCATTGAAGCATCTGATTCTGCCCGCGTTTTCCCTCGGATTTGCCAGAGCCGCAGTTATCTTGAGGCTGACGCGAGCTTCAATGGTTGAGGAGCTGTCCAAGGAATATGTAATTACCGCCCGGGCGAAGGGGCTTACCGAGACAATGGTAAAATATAAGCATGCTCTGCGGAATGCGCTCATTCCGGTTGTGACTATCACCGGAATTCAGTTTGGCTACATGCTGGGGGGGGCTATTATTATTGAACAGGTCTTTTCTCTGCCCGGCCTCGGCAGGCTGTTTTTATATGGAATTTACCAGAGGGACTTTACCCTCGTCCAGGGCGGTGTCATCTTCATAGCCGTCGTGTTCTCGCTCGTTAACTTCCTTGTCGATGTACTCTACAGCGTAATTAACCCAAGAATAAGGATTTCCTGATGAACGGCAGCATACTAGAAATAAAAGATCTGAAAATAAGCTTCGGAACAGGTGAGAAAAAGGCCTCTGCAGTAAGGGGTATAGACCTTGATGTCATGAAGGGGGAGATTCATTCCCTCGTGGGGGAGTCTGGTTCTGGCAAGACAGTGACCTCTACCTGTGTGATGGGGCTGCTTCCTGAACCTCCGGCAATTATTGAATCCGGAACTATCAAATATAAGGATCTCGAGCTTCTAAGCCTTACCGCGGAAGAGCGGCGAAAGACCAGGGGCAAGGAAATAGCTATGGTTTTCCAGGAGCCGTCCAAATATTTGAATCCAGCCATGAAGGTCGGTGAACAGATCACCGAGATGCTGAGACTGCACCTGGGAATGAACCATAGTGAAGCTTTGAAGAGGGCTATTGAAATTCTTGATCTTGTGGGTCTGGGCGGAAATACAAGGGTCTTGTCCAGTTATCCGCATGAACTATCAGGCGGAATGAAGCAGAGGGTGATGATTGGAATTGCAATCTGCTGCAACCCCTCCCTCCTTATTGCCGATGAGCCTACGACGGCATTGGACGTGACCCTGCAGCTGCAGATACTGAAACTGATAATGAAACTCCGGCGAAAGCTGGGCATGGGTATTCTTTTCATTTCTCATGATCTTGCTGTTGTTCATGATATTTCCGACAGAGTGTCGGTAATTTATGCCGGAAGAATAGTAGAGTCCGGCAGCAGGGCGGACATCTTCGAGTCTCCGAGGCATCCCTACACCCGGCTGCTGCTTGCGTCCATTCCTGACGCGGCCAAGAGAGGGCGGAAGCTCGCCGCCATATCGGGACGGGTTCCTGATGCCGAGCATTTTCCACCCGGATGTGCCTTTCATCCGCGTTGTCCTCTTGCCGAGGACGGCTGCTCACAGGCTCAACCGGAGATGGAGAAGATTCGAGAAGGTCACAGCGCCGCCTGTTTCTGCCTGTCAAAGGAGTGGACCGAATGAGCAGCTTCATTAAAATTGTCGATCTTGTAAAAACGTTCAGAGGCCGCGGCTTCGGGGCGGCCGGTAAGCTCTCATTTACCGCCGTGGACAGGGTGAATCTTAATATTGAAAAAAATACAATTTTTGGTCTGGTCGGTGAATCCGGATGCGGGAAGACCACCCTCTCGCGGGCACTGCTTTTTCTCGATCCGCCTACTTCCGGGGAAATAAATATCGGAGGTACAGATCTCGGGAAACTCTCAAGCCGTAGGCTCAGGGAATTTCGAAGAAAGGTTCAGATAGTCTTTCAGGATCCTAATTCCGCTCTCAACCCTAAGATGTCAATCGAGAACAGTATCAAGGAAGGACTGAACAACATAGGCTATGAGAAGCGCCTTGTTAACACCAGGGTTGATGAACTGCTGAATCTTGTCGGTATTACTCCCTCCCATAAGAGCCGGTACCCGCATGAGTTCTCCGGTGGGCAGAAGCAGCGAGTAGTTATAGCGCGGGCCTTGTCGGTGGAACCTGATTTTCTAATCCTCGATGAGCCTGTGTCAAACCTCGATGTCTCTATTCAGGCACAGATTATTAATCTGCTGCTCGAGCTGAAGGATAAGCTGTCACTCACCTTTCTGTTTATTTCTCATGATCTGAATCTCGTATCCTATCTGAGTGATCGCATTGCGGTGATGTATAAGGGACAGATTGTAGAGACGGCCCCTGCCGAAATAATCATGGAAAAACCAATTCATCCATATACCTTGAAGCTGTTTTCATCGATTCCCGGGCTGAGCCCTATAGATGAGGAGTCCGGGGAAGAGGTCTTTCATGTTGAAAAAGAAGGCTACTCGAAAGGCTTGCCGGATGGCCGGGTCTTTTACTTATCGGAACAGGACAAGGCCCCTGAGATGCTCGAGATTGCCGAAGGCCATTTTGTAGCATGTTATAATAGTATTTTACCGGTCTAACCGGATAGATAAGGAGAAAAAAATGAAAAGAATGATTTGTTTGGCCGCAGTACTCGTACTGATTCTGGTCCCCGCTTTTGTCTTTTCCGGAGGAAAGCAGGAAGCTTCCGAAGCGGAGGCTGCAGCTCCAGCCGCCGCGGAACCGACTACCCTGAACTTTGCTCTTCCAGGCAATCCCGACAGTCTTGATCCTCATATGACTTCGGGAACACTGACATTTCAGGTTTGTAAGAGTATCTATGATACTCTCGCCGAACCCGAGAAGGGAAGCGGAAAGATTGTTCCGGCGCTCGCTGAAAGCTGGAAGGTCTCGGATGATAACCTGAGCTGGACTTTCAAACTCAGATCAGGCGTGACTTTTCATAATGGTGATCCCTTAACCTCTGCCGATGTGAAGGCTTCATTTGATAGATTGATGAGTGAGGAGACGGGAACTCCGCACTTTAAGGGATTTACTTCTGTTACTTCAATTGAAACCCCTGATGTGAATACCGTTGTCTTCAATCTTTCCAAACCCAATGCACCGTTTCTTGGTACAATTGCCTCCGGCTGGTCAGCTATTCTCCCGAAGAGCCTTCTTGATTCGGGACATGATTTTGATTCAAAACCTGTTGGAACCGGACCATTTAAATTAGTCGAATGGGTAAGAGACAATAAGGTTACACTTACCAAGAATGAAAACTACTGGATGAAGGGCCTTCCGAAGGTTGATAATATTGAAATGCATATCATCCCTGAGACATCCGTACAGGTTCAGAGCCTCATTGCAGGACAGGTTGACATCGTATTCATCGTCGATGCTGACAGCATTCCAATGCTGGAAGCCGATAAGGATGTCTACATAGAAGAAAACCTCACTGCGCTAATCCTTGTTATGGCGATGAACTGTGAGAACCCGACTCTTTCAGATATCAGGGTGAGGCAGGCTATAAATTACGCGATAGACAAGCAGAAGATACTTGATATAGCCTACGGCGGCGGTGAGCCCATCAACACCTTCATGGATAAAAGCAGCGCCTTCTATAATGATGTAGAGTTCTATACTTATAATCCTGAAAAAGCAAGAGCTCTTCTAAAAGAAGCCGGGGTAAGTTCCAAACAGGAGTTCGAACTCTTTCTGCCTCAGAACTATGCCCTGCATGTTACCGCCGGCGAAATGTACCAGGAGATGCTCTCCGACGTTGGTCTAAACGTCAAGATTCAGCTCGTCGACTGGTCAACATGGCTCGCCGATGTCTATAAGGGGCATAATTTTGATTTTACCGTTATCGGACACACCGGAAAACTCGATCCGGACGGAACCCTTAACGGCTATGGCGGCGGCAAGTATGTCAGCTGGTATAACGACCGAACAACTGAACTCCTCAAAGATGCAGCCGTTACTATCGGATTTGAAGAGAGGAAGGCTCTTTATGATGAGGCTCTCGAGATAATGGCAAAGGAAGTACCCTTCGTATATCTGGGATCTTCATTCAGGCAGACCGGAATCAGGAAAAACGTTGAAGGTTTTGTTATTACACCGAAACTCGATACCTTTGATTTCAGGTGGACGGTAGTTAAATAGAATATGAACAAGTCAAGAACTGTACTTTTTAATGCAGCTATAATTTTTGTAATTATTATCGGGGTTGCCGCTATCGCGGCACCCTGGATTTCACCCTACAATCCGACCGACCAGGAGACGGAAATAAGATTTGAAGGTCCGTCGTCAGCCCATCTTCTCGGTACCGACAACTTTGGACGTGATGTGCTAAGCAGAATCATTCACGGTTCGCGTCCTGCACTGATTGTCGGACTCGTCTCGGTCGGAGTAGCTGTACTCATCGGAACGGCAGTCGGACTCGCTGCGGGGCTCGGAAACGTCGCCGCTGATAATATTCTTATGCTGCTTATGGACAGCATCCTCTCGTTTCCAACTATTTTGCTTGCCATCACCGTTGTTTCATTTCTCGGTTACGGACTCGTACAGGTAATGCTCGCGATTGGATTTATTTTCAGTCCTGTCTTTGCGAGGCTTGTCCGCGCCGAGACCCTTTCAATCAAGACCGAGGGCTATGTTGAAGCCTCCAGGGCTCTAGGTTCAGGAGTTTTCAAGATAATCATCAAGCATATACTGCCCAATCTCCTTGGGAAGGTAGTAGTGCAGTGTTCGATAACCTTTGCTATGGCCGTCGTCATCGAGGCCAGCCTGTCGTTTCTCGGTCTTGGAACCCAGCCTCCGGAACCAAGCTGGGGGCTGATGCTAAAGGATGCCAGGAACTACCTTTATCAGGCTCCCTGGATGGCAATTTTCCCTGGCTTGACGCTTGCATTTGCAGTCTTGTCTTTCAATATTATCGGGGATACGCTGTCTGAGAAGCTGAACCCGCGGCTGCTTAAGTAAATATGGAGAAAGCATGAAAATTGGACTTCTGTCGGACCTCCATGTGGACATTAACTTCGCTGGAGAAGATCGGGTAACTCCGGCCGTTTGCGACACAATAAAAAATAATGATCTGGATCTCTTTATTACAGCGGGAGATATAGCGAGTGATCACAAGTTAAGCCTCGAGGTTGTCACCCGGATTGAGAAGGAAACAGGCCGTGACTGCCTCTTTGTTCCAGGCAATCATGATCTATGGAATGAGAAGCATCCCGGAATTAGCGCGATGGAAACCTATACGGCAATGGCTGCCCATCCTCATAATCTGGCATCAGGCCCTGTAAAGCTGAAGAATGGATGGTCGGCAGTGGGAGACACCTGCTGGTATGATTATTCCTTTGGAACCGGCTCCGTCTTCAGTTTCGAGGACTTTCAGAGACGTTCTTACAAGGGGAGGATTTGGCAGGACAGTATAATGACTGACTGGAAAATGCCCGATAAAAAGGTTCATGACTGGTTTCTCGGCCGCGTCGAAGAATCACTTATTCTATCCGAGGGTGATGAGATAGTGGCGGTCACGCATATGCTGCCGATAGATGATTTCACCGTGCCTGTTCCCCATGACACCTGGGACTATTTTAATGCATTCCTGGGCAGTCGTTCTCTCGGAGAACTTTTTTTAAAATATCCATCAGTAAAATATTCGATCTGCGGACATGTTCACTACCGGAAACAGGTAGTGAAGGGCGGTATTACCAACATCTGTCAGTGTCTCGGTTACAGCACCGAGTGGTTTGATAACGTCGATCCCTTTGTTGAAGTTTCGAAGACTATGAAGATTATCGAAATCTGAACACAGGCCGAGTCCTGCCCGCACAGGCCGCGTCCTGTTAGCACAGGCCGAGTCCTGTTAGCACAGGCCTTGGTAGTTTTCGAAGTTGATCCATATATTGCCGAATATCGACTCAGGAACTTTTCCTCTTTCATAACTAACGAGAGTCTCTGTCTCAGGCAGGCCGTCCAGCTTCTTCCAGGCCAGTTCGGTCTCCTCCGCACTGACGAAGAGGGTCTTGTCGCCCCGCAGCGCATCGAGAAGGAGTTTCTGGTAGGCTTCGGGAATATCACCCTTAAAGTTGTCATTGTAGCAAAAGGCCATATCGGTCCGGCTAAGCTGAAGATCCATTCCCGGATTTTTGCCGGTAAGCTGAAGGACTATCCCTTCTGAAGGCTGTACCTTGAAGATTATCTCGTTTGAAGCTGTTCCTTCAGGCGGATTGTAGAGTGCATGAGGCCGTTTTCTGAATCTAAGCCCTATTTCCGTTCCTTTGCGGTCGAGGGCTTTTCCTGTCCTGATATAGACTGGCGTTCCGGCCCAGCGATGGTTGTTAATCTTCAGTTTAAGCTCGGCCCAGGTCTCGGTCTTCGAGTCCGGAGCAACGCCTTTTTCATCGAGGTATCCGGAATACCGGCCGCGGCTGACCTCTTCAATCTCTATTGCCTTAAGGATGTTTATTTTCTGACTGCGAATGTCTTCGGGATCCAGGCTAACCGGCGGATCCATTGTTGTGAGGCAGAGCATCTGCAAAAGGTGGTTCTGAACCATGTCTTTTATAGAGCCGGAATGATCAAAATACCCGCCCCTCTCTTCAACCCCGATTGATTCAAAGGCGTTTATCTGTATTGATTCTATATAATTGCTGTTCCAAGAGGCCTCGAATATGGAGTTCGCGAAACGGAAGATTAAAATATTCTGGACTGCTTCCTTCGCAAGATAATGATCACTTCGGAAAATCTGTTTCTCGGAAAAATACTTATGGATTGAATCATTTAGTTTTCTTGCACTATTGTAATCCCGTCCGAATGGTTTTTCTATTACGATGTTTACTTCATCACGAAAGCCCTCGTTAAAGAGTTTCTCGATAGTCGTTTCATAACTTGCCGGAGGAAGAGCCAGGAATATAATAATTTTTTTAAACTCTCCCTTACTGGCTATAAAGTCTTTTAAGCCTGTTATTCCCTGGTGATAGAACAGCTGTTTACAGAACCCTTTGCAGCTTTTAAATCTTGTTCTGAATTCCTCATCAGTAAATTCAGATCGGCCCTCGCCGATGACTACCGAATCAGGTCTGATAAGTTCCTGCTGACGAAGAACAGAGAGGGCTGGAATTAGTTTTCGCCGGGCCAGGTCTCCGGATGCACCGAGTATTATTATTGCGGATTTCTCTTTTTCGGGAACAGTTCCTGTTTTATTAAAGATCATTTACTGTATCCTGACTTGAGCCCTTCCGGAAGCTTTTCTGTCGCCTCTTTATCGGCCAAAACGAGGGTGTTGAGAGAAAGGGCTTCCCTTCTTCTGGTTATCTTCACAGGCGGAAGGGCTGCCTTCGGGCCGGTGTCATTCTGGAGTTCTCTCAGGAAATTTTCCAGAACAGAAGTTTTTGCTTCTCCCGTGACGATGATTATCAGTTGTTTTGAGACTGCAATTACCTCCGGCCCCAGAGTCAGCCTCTCGGGCGGGTCGAAGGACGCGGTCGTTCTCAGAACAGGCGCCCTCCAATCCGGTGAGGACTCATCGGGGCAGCTTCCCGGAAAGAGGCTGGCCGTATGACCGTCAGAGCCGATGCCGAGAAAAGTTATATCAAAAACCGGAGGTCCCGGAAAAAAATCTGAAAGAATTTTCCGGTAGCCGGATAGGGATCTTGGATGCCTCGTCCTGTCCTTATTATTACCGCAGGCCGACAGAAATAGTCGTGTAGCCGTTCCCCAGTTGCTATCAGGATTATCGAAACCGACAAGCCTCTCATCTCCCGGAAAAAAGGCCGGCAGGTGTGAACATGAGGCCTTATTGTGGAGTGCGTCAGACAGGAGTTCGGCCGAGAGTATTTTTTTCCAGTCATCGAAAATCCGGGAGTAGGTTGAGCCGAATGAAAGCGCCGCGCTGCCGAGGGGGCCCACGGATGTGAGTCGCTTGAAAGTCATCTTTGAGATCTCGAATACATTATCAAGGACTTTCAGTTCAACCATGTTATCTCCTTTTTAGGCGTTATAGGCCGATGAAGCAGCTTTTCCGCCGCGTCCGGTCCAGTTTGTGTGAAAAAACTCTCCACGTGGTTTGTCCGTTCTTTCATACATATGACCGCCGAAATAATCCCGCTGAGCCTGAATCAGGTTGGCTGGCAGCCTTCCCGACCGGAAGCCGTCGAAGTATGAGAGTGCCGATGTAATGCCGGGCAGAGGAATTCCCCAGGCAATACCCCTCGCCGCTGTTCTCCGCCAGCCGCTTTGGAGCTGTGTCATCAGGTTTGAAAAATACTCGTCAAAGAGCAGGGACGGTAGTTTGCTGTTGTTTGTGAAGGCAGCTCTTATTGGAGACAGGAGGGCGGACCTTATTATGCAGCCTCCCCTCCATATTTCAGCTATGCTGACAGGGCTTAGCTCCCAGCGGAAATTATCGGATGCCGCGGTCATGAGAGAGAATCCCTGGGCGTAGGAGATTATTCTTGAGGCAAGGAGGGCATCCCCGAGATCGGAGATTATGCTCTCATTATCTTTTTTGCTGAAATTGATTGCTATCGTACTTCCCTGGAGGTGTTTTTTCGCCTCTATTCTCTGGCTCTTCAGTGATGACAGGGCCCTGGCATATACTGCCTCGCTTATTACCGTGACGGGTCTTCCCTGATTGAAACTCTCTTCCACGGTCCATTTACCGGTTCCCTTTTGCCCCGCTGCGTCGAGTATTGAGTCAATTAGAAAGCTGCCGTCTTCATCTCTGTATTGTAGAATTTCTGATGTAATCTCGTTCAGGAAGCCGGCAAGGCTGCTGTTGTTCCAGTCTGTGAATACTTTTGAGGCCTGATCATTTGTGAGATGGAAGGGTGAATTATTTTTTTCTGCCGTCATCAGGTTATAGGCTTCGGAGATAATCTGCATATCACCGTATTCAATTCCGTTGTGTACCATCTTGACGTAATGTCCCGAGCCGCCGCCGCCGAGCCATCTGCAGCATTTAGCAGGGCTCCCGTCGATCTCTTTTACTTCCGCGCTTATTGAAGTCAGCACTGACTCGAGCAAGGCTGCTGCTTCCGGGCTGCCGCCGGGCATAATAGACGGCCCGCGCCTTGCTCCCTCTTCGCCTCCGGACACTCCGACACCCGCAAATAAAATTCCCTGCCCGGCCAGACTTTCTTCACGTCTTATGCTGTCTCTGAAGAATGAGTTGCCGAGATCAGCGATGAGATCTCCCTTCTCAAGATGAGGCAGAAGGCTTTCTATCACCGCATCAACGCCGTCTCCGGCCTTTACCATCAGAAGAATCCTTCGGGGCCGTTCTATTGATTCAACAAAACTCTTAATGTCAAAATATGGATCGAGATTTTCGGTTGATTCGCATGCTGTTTTGCTCTCGTTGATAAATAGGTCAGTTTTTTCTCGGGATCTATTGAAAAACGCAGTTTTGTAACCGTGATCTGCCAGGTTCATTACAAGATTCTGCCCCATTACCGCAAGTCCTATCAGGCCAATGTCATTTTTTTCCATGTTTAATTAAACCTTATTCCTTCTTCATTTCCATTGTTACATCTGCCGGAAGGGCGAGTGAAGCAGAGGCTTCGGCGGCTTTCAAGACTGCTGTCGGAACCGGACATGCAGCATGAGTAATCGTTAACGCGGCTTCTCTGAAAACGGCAGAACTTCCAAAGGGGGCAAAAATGTCTTTCATTACTTCAACCCTAGGTATCTTTTCGGAAAAAGCGGTTACAGCGGGACATGAAGATTTAATGCAGATTTTTGAAACCATGCTGTCTGTTGATTCAGCCTTGATGATGGTATTCAGTCCACAGATTCCCGGGTTTATATTTACTATTATCACTGATGTTCTCCTTATATAGAAAAAGCACTATCAAATAGTACCGCGATCCCTTCCGCGGGTCAAGAGATTTGGATTTTCTTGTTTCAGGACTGCTTTGCCGTAGTGAAGTTTCCTATTGAAGCTGTATATTCGAATTACTCAGCCGGATATCATCTATCCAAATGTCGTAGGCTTTGGTCTCCCCTTCGGCAACATCAAGATGATCGGAATTGCTGCTTAGATAGAAGACCAATTGTAGTGCCTTTTCAATTACAACTTTAGTTTCGGGCTCATAAGACAGATAGCAGTTATTCAGATCTATTGATATTAGGGTCCAGTCTGTTGTCAATTCTACAAGGCAGCCTTTATGAATGTAAGATCCGTCGGCCATCGCAGGCAGGGCTACCCATATAGAGCAGGGGGATTCGGCACGGGCATAAAAGAGTAGATAATTCTCGGGAAAAACATAGTCTGATGAGGAAATCCAGAGCGCATTGGTTGCCAGATCTGTTAGTACTTTTATATATCCCGGACTCGTTCCTTCCGGATTTCCGACAACTCCTTTCAGATGCATCGCTCTCTCTGAAGTGACTGTTTTTCCGTCAGCCGTATAAGTCGGCGGCATGCTGCTGAAGGCTTCATGGGTCAGACTTATGCTGGAGTCAGGTATTAGCGTGTCATTCGGATGAGGGAAAAGGAAGGATACCCAATGTCCACGGCGGCCTTCCTGTTCAATAATATAAAGGGGATCCAGATCCTCTTCATGAATAGATTCATCTGTTTCATAGAAATCAATCTCAAAATCATCGATCATCGTGGATGGGCCGGTGTAGGGGGGCATTACTGGAGCTTCGATTTCGTCTTCGCATCCTGTGAGAAATATTGAAGTACAGGTAATCAGGATAATCAAAATTATTGGAATTTGGCGGGAAAAGGTTATTTTATCCATAAAAACACCTCTTGGTTTATGTTAAAACCCAGAAATCCTGATGTCAATCGGCAATGGCTTGAATTTGAAGAAAAAATACCGCTCCCGGGAGGAAGCGGCCGGAGAAATAGGTTTGCAGGTTACGGAAGAGCGATAAATTTTTCGTCTTCTACGATAGTCTGGCCCTCATCACTTAGGAGGAACTTAATGAAGGTTTTTGCGAAACCTTCGGGTTGGCCGAGAGTTATTACATTGAGTTTTCTTGAGATAGGGTATGAGCTGTCAAGAACGTTTTCTACAGTAGCTTCAATTCCTTCAACCAGAAGGGTTTTCCCACCTGAGCTTACTGCCTTGTCAATATAGCCGAATCCGCAGAAACCGATTGAATCAGGAGTTGAACCAACCTTGGTAACCATATCTCCATTTGATTCTACGGTGATTGCGTTCTTAAGGAACTTCGCTTCTTTTCCTAGTTCCTCCTTGAGAGTTAGTTCCCAGAACGCCACTCTTGTTCCTGAAGCCTCATCTCTGTTTACGATTACTATTGCCTTGTCGGCCCCGCCTACTTCAGCCCAGTTTGTGATACCGCCTGTGTAGATACCTGTAATTTGAGCTCTTGTAAGGTTGTCAATGAGAACACTTCCATTAGCAACAACCGCTATTCCATCGAGAGCTATCGGGGTTGCAACCGCACCTGCCTCGACTTCTTGTGCTTTAAGTTCTCTTGAGGATCCTCCAATAAGGTATACTCCGTCGATTGCCCCCTGAACGCCAACTGAAGATCCCTGAGCTTCGTAGGAAAGTCGTATATTCGATTCGACCTCTTCGTATGCTTCGATGGCGCTTCGGATAATCGGCTCAAGGGTGGTTGATCCGCCCATTGAGTAGCTTGCAGCTTCTGTTCCTTCCTGCTGTCCTCTGGCGAGGACTGTGCCTGCAATCAGAACCGACAAAATTATCATTATCAGTATTATCTTCTTCATTTTTCTCTCCTATTAAGGTAATATTTAATATGATAATGGCTTGAGAACATGACTGGGTTGTTAGTAAAAGATTAGAATAGTGTTAAAAGACATAAAAAACATTTAAAGAGGTAATCGATGGAATGGTTTTTAGAGCAACATCCTGTGATGCAGGCGTTTATTGCAACTCTTTTTACCTGGGCGGTCACGGCCCTCGGAGCAGCCTTTGTCTTCTTTTTTAAACAGATTAAGAAGAAAGTACTCGATGCGATGCTTGGGTTCGCCGCCGGTGTGATGATAGCGGCCAGTTACTGGTCTCTTCTGGCCCCAGCTATCGAGATGTCTAAGAACCGCGGCGGCAGTCCCTGGATTCCGGCAGTGGTCGGCTTCCTGCTGGGAGGAGCATTTCTGTTTGCAGCCGATAAACTGATTCCGCATTTGCATCCAGGATTCAAAACGGAAGAAGCAGAGGGTCCCAAGACCAGCTGGCAGAGATCTGTGTTGTTAGTTCTGGCAATAACGATACATAATATTCCCGAAGGACTAGCCGTTGGCGTTGCCTTCGGTGCTGTAGCCGCAGGCCTCCCTTCGGCAGCAATCGGGGGAGCAATTGCCTTGGCCATCGGTATTGGAATTCAGAACTTTCCAGAGGGGGCTGCGGTCTCAATACCTCTCCGGCGTGAAGGTTTTACGAGGCGCAGGGCTTTTGCCTATGGGCAGGCTTCCGGAATGGTGGAACCTGTTGCCGGAGTTCTCGGAGCCTTAGCGGTTGTCAGAATGACGCCGATTCTTCCTTACGCACTCGCCTTTGCCGCTGGTGCGATGATCTATGTTGTAATAGAAGAGCTCGTTCCCGAGTCGCAGGCCGGCAAGCATTCGGATGTGGCGACAATTGGAACAATGCTGGGTTTTGCCGTGATGATGCTGCTCGATGTGGCGCTGGGCTAGACCCCCCAGCTTCACGGAGGATTTATGTCACTAAATTTTATTCTTGCAATCGTTATCCTCGGCGGTTGGTTATTTTCAAGACTCTTTAAAATAATAAGGCTCCCTAATATTCTAGGGATGGTCGTATTCGGGATCATTGCCGGAAGTTTATTAGGTAATCTTATTCCGGAAACTCTCTGGGATATCGAGCCCATGCTGAAGTCCCTCGCCCTGATTGTTATTCTTTTGCGTGCCGGGCTGGGGCTCTCTAAGGCTACACTCCAAAAAGCTGGGAGAACTGCCATTCTAATGACCTTCGTGCCCTGTCTTTTTGAGGGAACAGCCCTTACCTTTCTTTTTCATCATTTCTTCAGCTTCGACTGGTGGGTTTCAGGCTTGACCGCCTTCATGATTGCCGCAGTCTCTCCGGCTGTAATTGTGCCGTCAATGCTCGATCTGATAGAGCAGGGTTACGGAAAGAAGAATGAGGTTCCATCAATAGTTCTTGCCGGCGCGTCGGCCGACGATGTTTTTGCAATTACTCTCTTCTCTGTTTTTCTGGGACTCGCGACAAGCTCGGGAGTAAATATAACAAAGGCATTGGTTTCAATTCCGGTTTCAATAATCGGCGGTATTGTCTCGGGTCTTGTTGCAGGCCTGCTTCTTGTAAAGTATTTTAGACGGCGTCATGAACAGGTTAGGGCAACCGAGAAAACCCTTGTTCTTGTGATGGTTGCAGTACTTCTCGTGCAACTTGGCGACAAACTCCATATAGCTGCCCTTCTTGGAGTGATGACAGTCGGTTTTGTCCTCCTTGAGGGTGCCGAGCATGTCGCTCATGAGCTGGCATCTAAATTGAAGAAGGTCTGGATATTTGCCGAGATAATCCTCTTTGTTCTGATAGGTATGTCGGTAGATGTTCCTACCGCTCTCGGCGCCGGGCTCAAGGGGCTCGGGATTATCTCGATTGGTCTGCTTTTCCGGTCTTTCGGTGTTTTCATCTCAACCCTCGGCTCGAATCTTAACAGCAAAGAGAGAGTTTTTTGCATAATTGCATATATTCCAAAGGCAACTGTTCAGGCTGCCCTGGGTTCTGTAGCCCTTCAAAGCGGTATAGCCGAGGGGCAGACAATACTTGCTTTGGCTGTTCTTTCCATCCTTTTTACTGCCCCGATAGGACTGGTTGGAATAAAGGTCTTCGGCAGTAAGCTGCTTAACCTGGATTTATAGTCTGCCTGATAAATGTGGTATATGATATTTAAGCATCTTCCGGCAAGCTATGGTTTGACGTCAGAATAATTAAACATGAGTCACTCCGTATCGGAAGATAGTTATTCTGATGCGAAGCAGTTAATAAAGGATGTAAATATGATAATAGACAAGATAAAGATACAGGCTCTTGAAATTGATCGGAAGGCCGGAGGGCTCGAGGTAAAGAGAATAGTCCTCGGCGCGAAATATCTGGCGGCTGAACTTTCCGATGGCCGATGCGGGCTCTCATTCAGGTTCAATTCGGATGTTTTTGAAGCAAGCGGCGGCTGGATGTGCCCTGCGGACTTCAGCGGGATGAAGGCGGCCGAGCTTATCTGCTGGGCCGGAGATTCGAGATCGCTTCTTAAATCCGGAATCGGTATATCGGTTATAAATGCTCTTGCCCCCTGGGACGAAATGGATAGCCGCGAAGGAAAGGGCGGCGCCGAGGCAGCCGGAATCAAGGCTGGAGACGTTGTAGGAATGGTGGGTTTCTTTCCGCCTCTTGTTCGAATGCTAGGAGATCGGGATGACATCGAGCTCCGAATTTTTGAGCGGGGCTTCCGGGAACCTCATCCCTGTCTATACCCCGACTGGTCAGAGTACCGGCTGCTGCCCGAATGCGACATAGTCATAATGACGGGCACCTCGGGAATCAACAGTACCCTCGATCAGATGCTTAGCTGGTGCACAGGAGCCCGTCAGGTTAGTGTTACAGGCCCTTCGACAATGATGTATCCTTCTGCCTATGAGGGCACGGGCGCGACTATCCTCGCCGGAGCCCGCTATCTTCCGAATAAGAAGGACGAGATGTTCGATGCGGTCGGAACCGGGCGCTGCGGGGCCGAGATTCTGCAGTTTCTTGAGAAATTTGCCTTCCGGTTATGAACCATTAAAAATGAAAGTCGATAAAAGCGTGGAAGGCGCCCCCCCCCCCCTTAAGATTGCTTCCTGAGGGGGGCAAGTTTTCAGCTCCGGGGCTCAAACCGCCCCTCGACCTTGTTTTTCCGTACATTGTCCCAGCTGAATATTGAGGCATTCATCACGATATAAACCCCGGGGCTTAGCAATTGAACCGCTGTAAAAGCAGTACCCAGGTTAAACAGGGCGTCCGAGCCGCTGATGGTGTAGGGAACCATAGCGCCGGTGAAGACTATGGTTTTACCCGATAGTTTTCCTTCCGGTGAGATGCCCAGGGTCTTCCCGATTAGCTCTGCGGTAACCGTCATGGTATCGGTGCCATGGGTTATTATTATATGCTTCTCTTCCGACTCTTCACAGGAGCTTATAATATCAGCGCGCTGTTTGTCGGTCATCTCCAGGCTGTCGATGAGGATTCTGCTTTCGAGAATGATCTCAGGATTTGGATTGACGATCTTTATGATTTCCGGAAGATGGGTATCTTTGAAGTCGAGAACGCCCCGGATGGCGTCATACTTCTTGTCGAAGGTTCCGCCGGTGATGATAAGCCGTATCCGTTCTACATTTTCAGTACCCATAGTGACCTCCCTAATTTATTCTTCCGCTTGTTGTGTGAATCAGGTTCAGGAATTCGGCACGGGTTGCCTTACTTTTTCTGAAGGAGCCGAGAACTGAAGACGTGGTCATCACCGAGTTTTGTTTTTCGACCCCGCGCATCATCATGCACATGTGACGGCATTCCATGACTACTCCGACGCCCTCGGGGTGTATTGTGTCCTCTACCGCCTGGGCTATCTGTTCGGTCAGGTTTTCCTGAATCTGCAGCCTTCGGGAAAAGTGGTCGACTATCCTTGCAAGCTTGCTTACTCCGATTATTTTATCATCAGATACATAGCCTATGTGGCACTTTCCGAAGAAAGGCAGCATGTGATGCTCGCACATGCTGTAGACCTCGATTTCGCGGACAATTACCATATTGTTCGATGCTGATTCGAATATGGCATTGTTAATTATCGTATCGAGATTGTCGCGATATCCTTTTGTCAGAAATTCCCATGATTTGGCGGTTCTTTGGGGTGTATTTACAAGGCCTTCCCTCTCCGGATTCTCGCCTATCTCAATAAGCAGCTCACGAATCAGTCCTTCAACTTTTTTAAGATTCATTGCTAATTCTCTCAAGAGCCTTGTCTATCTCGCCCATCAGCTCCGTGTAATTAATTGCAACCGGAATATCCGGGTTTTCGGTAACAATGCTTTCGGGGGGGGTGAAGAGGATTCCCGCGTCAGCCTTTTTAATCATCGAGAGATCGTTGTATGAATCTCCCGAGGCAACTACCTTCAGGCCCATAGCGTGAAATGACTCGACGGCTTTTCGTTTACCGTCCTTTTGCCTGAGCCTATAGCCTGTAATTCTTCCAGAGCCGTCGACCTCAAGTGTGTTGCAGAAAAGAGTCGGCCAGTCGAGTTTTCTCATCAGCGGCTGGGCGAACTGATCGAAGGTATCAGAGAGAATAATCACCTGTGTTTTACTCTTGAGCTCGTCCATGAACTCCTTTGCACCTTCGAGAGGATTCATCTCTCCGATAACTCTCTGAATATCGGAGAGTTTCAGTCCGTGAGCATCAAGGATTTTAAGCCGATAATTCATCAGCTTGTCATAATCGGGTTCATCCCGGGTTGTTTTTTTTAATTCATCAATTCCGGTATCGGCTGCAAAATTAATCCAGATTTCAGGAACAAGTACTCCTTCCAGGTCGAGACACACTAATTTCATTTATTTCTCCTTCTAATCTCTGCCATGGAAGGCAGGTTGTCGAGCTGAAGTTTGCAAAGCCGGGCTTTTCAAACTTCAAATTGATGTTGAACAAAAGGGGTTTGCTCTTTATGTTCGAAAATCAATCATTCTCCTTTATTCGGCAGTCCGCCGGCAATAATCGTCCAGAGACGATCGTTTAGTCCTTTCTTATCTTCTTCACTCATAACCTTTGTTTCAATTGGCGGATGAATTGTCAACTGAAGCGGGGCAGGGGTTATCTTTTTTTTCTCTTCAAACATTTTATATGTGCCGTTCAGGGTAAGAGGAACTATTGTAATTCCCGCCTTTGCCGCAAGAAGGATGCTGCCGGGTTTGAACGCTGCCATCTTCTCGCCCCTGCTTCGTGTCCCCTCGGGAAAGATTACCTTTGGAAATCCCTTGTCGGCTTCGATAATTCCGGTTTCAATAGCTCTCATGGCTTTGCGGAAGTTGCCCCTGTCCACGAAGATGCAGTGAAGTGCTATCATCCATAATCCAAGAATTGGTACTTTTTTTAATTCTTTTTTCGCGATGTACCCGATTGTCGACGGAAGATTTGCCATCAGAAAAGGTATGTCGGCATAACCCTGGTGGTTGGCAATATAGATTATCCGGCTGTGATCTGGAATGTTTTCGAGTCCCGTGACCGTCATTCTGCAGCGGTCTATGGTGAAAATGAAGCGGCCCCAGAAGGATGTTGCCCAGTGAGTAAAATTAAAGAATTGAGTTTCGAGTCCAGGCAGTCTCAAAAACCAGTATGGTATGAAAAGTAGAATAGAGAGGATCATGAAAAGACCGAAAATGAGGCCCACAAAAATCGTATTTAAAATATCTTTCATGAGCGAATATTACCGTATTATTCATTTTCTGTACACTACTGCCTTCTTGGCAAGCCGTCTGTCCGGGGTTATACTGGGTCCTGATTCGGAGGAAATAATGGAAGATATGCAATTGTTCAAAGACATAGAGACCCGCGATCCTGAACTGCAGAATGCCGCGGAAATCGCTATACGGGACGTTCTGGCCGTTAAGCAAGGTGAGAGCGTACTGATTATTACTAATCCCGTCGGGGATGTCGCGGAGATATCATACGCGCTTTATGACGCGGCCCTCGCGGCAGGAGGCAAGCCTGTGTTGGTTTTTCAGCCGGTTAAGAATCAGATGACCTTCGCCGAAGAAGCAGTTATAGGCGCCATAGGTTCCGAGCCGGATGTCCTCATCTCGATGAGCGCAGAGAAACTCGGAAAAGACAGGGCGGCAATTATCAATCCTAAAAAAAACCCGGAAGGGAAAAGCATCGACAATACCTTCCATTATTTAATGGAAACAAAAAAAACACGCGCCTTCTGGTCGCCGGGGGTTACCATAGAACTTTTTAAGAAGACTGTTCCCATAGATTACAAGAGGCTTAAATTTGAGGCAGATGCTGTGAAGAGTATTTTGAGCAAGGCCGTTTCTGTCAGAATTACGAGTCCCGGAGGAACCGACCTTACCATAGGGCTCAGAGGCAGGGAGCCGATGCTTGATAACGGTGATTTTTCAGTTCCTGGTGAAGGCGGAAACCTTCCTGCCGGCGAGACTTTTATCTCTCCCGAACTTGGAACTTCAAACGGCAGACTTGTCTTTGACGGCAGTATCTCGCTATATAACGGGGATATGCTTGTGAAAGAACCGGTTGACCTCCAGGTCGTTGGCGGTTTTGTAACCGAAGTTAAGGGCGGAGTTGAAGCCAGGGCGCTTCTTGAGACGATTGAACTTGGAGAGAAGAACGCCGTCGAGTTCGAGAAGGCCGGAAAAATTCCCGAGGGCAGCGGCGCTGTCTACAGGAAAAATGCCCGAAACCTGGGAGAGCTCGGTATAGGACTCAATCCTGCAGCGGGGATAGACGGAAACATGCTGGGAGACGAGAAAGCCTACCGGACCATTCATATTGCCATCGGCTCGAATTATGATGAGGACGCCAAGGCTCTTATTCATTGTGACTGTCTTGTTAAAAACCCGACTGTCACCGCCCTCTATGAAGATGGCAACAGCTTTATTTTTCTTGATGGCGGAGATTTGAAGATAGGTTAGTTTGTCTCGGGGCTGCTGTCTTCGAGGATAATCGACACAATCCGGTTTTTTTCGGTTTTCTCGATTCGGAGCAGCAGCTTTCCGAGTTTTATTTCATCACCATCTACAGGAATACGGTCGAGCTTCTCGACTATGAACCCCGCGATGGTTTCGGCATATTCGGTTTCCGGCATTTTTATTTCGAATGTGTCGATGAACTGATGGAGGGTCATATCGCCGGCCACCCGCCAGCTGTTCTTGTCTATTTTCTGTACCCGCTCAGCCGATGGTTCCTCATTTTCGTCATAAAGCTCGCCTAGGACCTCTTCAATTATGTCTTCCCGTGTAATAATTCCGGCGAGTCCTCCGTATTCATCCAGGATGATTGAAATATTCAGCTTTTCATGTTTCAGCCGGTTAAAGAGTTCATGCAGTTTCCTGGTAGCCGAGATGAAGATAGGGTCATGCATGATCTCTTTCAGCATCAGGCTGTCTTTTTTCTGAAGAAGGGCCGCAGTTACATCATTGGACAGGATGATACCGACAATGTTTTCCGGCTCTCCCTCATAAACCGGTATTCGGGAAAAGCCGCTCCGACTAATTTCAGGTGCTGCTTCGCTGAGTGTCATTTTGTTATCCAGGCTGAACACCTCGGTGCGGTGCGTCATTATTGCCTGAACCGATACATCATTGAGCCTGAATATGCTTCGTACCATCTGGGACTCATAGTTTTCTACTATACCTTCCGCTTCCGCTGCGTGCATCATGTGGATGAGCGCTTCGAAGGAGATCTTTCTCGTTCCTTCCGGAATGAAGAAGCGGGTAATGAGAGAGCTGAATGCGCGGATAGAGAAATTCAAAGGCTTGAGCACTTGAGACAGAATGTAAATTGGCCAGGCGGATAAAAGACTGACCATTTCATTCCGTGCTATTGCTATTCTCTTGGGGCTGAGCTCAGAAAATATCAGGATTATCAGGGTAAGAACGCCGGTCATTATTCCTACGGCACCGCTTCCGAAGAGTTCTATAGTAATTCCTGTAGCAACGGCCGAAGCGGCGATGTTTACAAGGTTGTTTCCGAGCAGAATGGTAGTCAGCAGATTATCGGGGTCTCCGGTCAGCCTCTTTACAAGACGACCGCGTCTTCCGCGTTTTTTACTTATCGTATGAATCTGAGATGCTGAGAGAGAGGTGAATGCGGTTTCCGAGGCGGAAAAACAGCCGGAGAGGATCAACAAAATGACTAGAAAGATAAATGATAGCGTCATCTATTTCCGGTCTCCGGAGCCGTGTAGAATTATATTGTCAGGAAAAGGGTCATCATCCATTACTTATGTCTTAACATATCGGTATATTCGGGTAAAATCAAGAGGGAAATTCCGCCCGCAGAAGTGCAATTGCTGTAGATGGAGCATCATTATATGAGTAAGGGGGGCGTAATCGCTGTCCATTGACAGGTCTATGATATTCCCTCTTTCGATTACCTTTTAATTCTATTATGACTGTGCAATAATGTGGTTATGAAAAATATACTATGTTTTGGTGATTCGAATACCTGGGGGTTCAACGGAGAAGGCGGAGAACGCTTTCCTCATGAACAAAGATGGACAAGTCTGCTGCAGAAAAATCTCGGCCCGGATTATAATATTATTCCTGAAGGCATAAACGGACGTACAACCGTCTGGGAGGATCCGTTTAAACCATGCAGAAATGGGGCGGCATTTCTTCCGTACGGATTACTGACGCATGCGCCGCTGGATCTTGTCGTGATAATGCTGGGGACAAACGACTCAAAAAACTATTTTCGTAACAGCCCTTTTGCAATAGGTAAAGGCATCAGAACCCTGATAGAGATGATCCAGGTCTCTGATGCGGGCCGCGGCGGAAATGTTCCCGAAATTCTCATCTTGAGTCCTTCTCCGGTTGCTCCCGGCATACAGGAGAAGGCTTCTTTCGATATTAGGGAATTCGCCGATATAGACGGGCATGATCCGCTGAAAGTCTCCCGCGGACTTGCTGCCGAATACCGGAGAAGGGCCGATGAGTACGGCTGTGCATTTCTAAACGCGGGCGAGTCTGCCGGGGTTTGTCCTGAGGACGGCATACATTTAACTGCCGATGGTCACGGGGGGCTCGCAAAAGCGGTTGCCGCTAAGATTAGGGAAATGGGATTATAAGGGCCTGTGAAATCAGGACGGCGGTATAAGCCTGCTTTTACCGGCTCTTTTCGCCGCAATTTTCTGAGGAAGGCTGTTTTTAAAGTTGCCGAATTCCAAAATAATTAGTATATTTTTTGGAATCACACTACAACTCCGGGATACGGAAATTTAGAGGAGACAGGGAATGTCCAAAAAGAAATTTAAGACGGAAATATCACAGCTGCTGGATTTGATCATCCACTCGCTGTATTCACATAAGGAAATCTTTCTAAGAGAACTTGTTTCAAACTCATCAGATGCGCTTGATAAGCTCAAGTATCTGACTCTCACCGATGATGAGCTGAAGAAACTCGACTTTGATCCGAGAATTGATATCAAATTTGATGCGGATTCCAAGACACTGACTGTCTCCGACAGCGGAATCGGCATGAATGCCGACGACCTTGACGCGAATCTCGGAACCATCGCGCGGTCAGGAACTAAGAATTTTCTCAACCAGCTTTCAGGCGACGCAAAGAAAGACTCGAACCTCATCGGCCAGTTCGGCGTAGGTTTTTATTCCTGCTTCATGGTCGCGGACAAGGTTGAAGTAACAACTAGAAAAGCCGGTGAAGATATGGGCTGGAAATGGGAGAGTGACGGAAGAAGCGCTTACAGTGTTGAAGAAGCCGAACGCGCGGTGCCGGGAACAACCATTGTCCTATATCTCAATGATAACGGCACCGAGTATACGAACCGCTGGAGTATAGAGCAGCTTGTAAAGAAATACTCCAACCACATTGCCTTCCCGATCTTCCTCGAATATGACGATTCAAGCTGGGAAGGCGAAGGCGACGATCGCAAGGAAGTCAAAGAACACAAGATTGAGCAGATTAATGCTGCCTCCGCGCTCTGGAAGAAACCGAAATCCGAACTATCAGAAGAAGATTATAATGAGTTTTACAAAACCATAGGACATGATACTGAAGATCCTCTGATGCATATGCATACCCGTGCCGAGGGAACCCAGGAATATACAACCCTCTTCTACATCCCTAAGAAGGCCCCCTTCGATATGTATCAGGCTGATTATAAGCCGGGCGTGAAACTCTACATTAAACGAGTTTTCATCACCGACGACGAGAAAGAGCTGATGCCTGTCTACCTGCGTTTCCTCCGTGGTGTTATTGACTCCGAAGATCTTCCCCTGAATGTCAGCCGTGAAATCCTTCAGCAGAACAGGGTTCTGGAGGCAATCAAGAGCGCATCAACCAAGAAGGTCCTGAGTGAGCTTTCAAAGATGGCTGAGAACAACCCCGAAAAATATAAGGAGTTTGTTGATCAGTACAACAGGCCCCTTAAGGAAGGTCTCTATTCCGACTTTGCCAACAGGGAAACTCTTCTCGAGCTCATCCGCTATAAATCAACTGAGGAAGAAGGCTGGGTAAGCCTCGCGCAGTATAAAGAGAGGATGAAGGATGATCAGAAGGGAATCTATTTCATAACCGGAGACAATGAATCAACACTTCGAAACTCTCCGCTGCTTGAAGCATATAAAAAGAAGGGAATCGAAGTCCTCATCATGGATGATGAGATAGACGAAATTGTGGCGCCTTCAATTGCCAATTATAAAGAAGTCGAGCTCAAGGCTGTGAATAAGAGCGGCAGCGCCGATGATCTCAAGACCGAAGAGGACAAGGTAAAGGAAAAAGACCTTGAACCGGTTCTAAAGAGAATTAAAGAGGTTCTTGGAGACAAGGTTAAGGACGTTAAAGCTTCTTCAAGACTTTCAGACTCTCCCTCCTGTATTGTCGCGGATGAGAATGACCCGACTATGCAGATGCAGCAGATGCTCAAGGCCATGGGACAGACCGATATGCCGGACATTGTTCCTATTCTTGAGATAAATCCTGACCACGCAATTGTCAAGAAACTCAGTGCTGCCAGCGATTCAGTTTTTGAAGACGCGTGCTTCCTCCTTTTAGAGCAGGCCATGCTCGTCGAGGGGCAGCAGCTTAAAGAGCCAGCCGAGTTTGTTAAAAGACTCAACAGGGTCATGGAAGCAGCGGTTTAAATAATTAACAACAACGATTATACAGGCAGCCTCAGTCCGGGGCTGCTTTTTTTTAATATATTGAATTGAAGTTTGCATTTTAAAATTGTTATTCCTATACTTACCTCGAACAAAATTCAGCAACTCATGGAGGAACTTGATGTTAAAGAATACGAACATTGGAAAAAAACTAATTTTTACAGGAATAATAGTACTGCTACTTCCTATTACGGCTCTCGGTCTGATTTCATACCAGAAATCAGCGAAGGGGCTCAGGGCTCTGGAAGAAGAACAGTTGGCAAAGAGGACATCGGAGATTTCAATGTCTATCTATAATGTGTTAATTACTGAGAAAAAGATTGCGATTGACATGGCCGAACGGCAGGAAACAAAGGATGCTCTCAGCGGCATAGGCGTTTATGAGAGTGAGGCGGTGCGATACCTCGAACTTAACAGCATCCTGGGAAGGTTCGCCCGAACCAAGGTTCTCGGTGATGATTATTCAGGAGTAAATATAATGGATGCCGGTGGAATAGTCAGGGCCTCCTCCGAAGAAGAACATATAGGGGTTGATTTATCCCAGCGCTCATATTTTACAAATGCAATGAAGGGGCTGGTGAATATCGGCGAACCTGCCCGGAGTAAGGTTACAGGAGTGCCGTTTCTCCCAATAGCGGCTCCGGTATATGACAATTCCGGAAGAGTAACCGGCGTTCTAGGATTGATGGTGAAGCTGGAGTTTCTGTGGAATATTGTCAAGGATTCAACTATAGGTGAAACAGGCTATACGTTTGTTTCTGATTCTGAAGGACTCTTGCTGGCGCATCCAGATCCATCCCTCGTATTTGAAATTAATATGAATGATGTGAAAGGCGAAGAAGAATTAATGCGGCGTTTTAATAATGGCGAGAGCGGAGTTCAGAATTTTGTCTACAAGGGAATTGCCAAAACAGCAGGTTTTGCCTCCGTCCCTGAGGCGGGATGGGGAGTCTTTCTGGCTGTAACGGATCATGAGTTCATGACACCGGCGTATGAGGTTAGGAATGCTGTTATAATCGTCGCCGGAACAGGCTTTATCATCGCCCTGATTGTTTTTATTCTTTTTGCGCGGACGTTGACCCTTCCTATCAAAAAAGGGGTTCAGTATGCAAAGGAGATAAGTGAGGGAAAGCTTTATGCAAACATCGATGTTGACCAGAAGGATGAGATCGGAGTTCTAGTGGATGCACTTAAGGATATGAAGGAAAAACTCCGCGAGGTCGTGTCGAATGTCTACAATTCTTCAATTCAGGTGACCGAGGGCAGCAACCAGCTTTCCCAGAGCGCCGAGCAGCTGTCTCAGGGGGCAACTGAGCAGGCAGCTAATGCCGAGGAAGTTTCTTCATCAATCGAAGAGATGGGCGCTAATATTCAGCAGAATACTGATAACGCCGCTCAGACTGAAAAGATCTCATCTCAGGCGGCTATAGATGCCGAGGCAGGCGGAGAAGCTGTACTTGAAGCTGTTCAGGCAATGAAAGAGATAGCAGGAAAGATTAACATAGTGGGGGATATCGCCAGACAGACCAATATGCTCTCGCTTAATGCCGCAATAGAGGCCGCCAGAGCTGGAGAGCATGGGAAAGGTTTTGCGGTGGTAGCAGCCGAAGTTGGAAAACTCGCGGCCGTCAGTCAGCAGGCAGCCTCTGATATTTTCAAGCTGGCCACCGAGAGTGTCGGCAAGGCCAATAAAGCCGGGGAGAGAATTAAGGCTATTGTTCCCGATATAAGAAGAACGGCCGATCTGGTTTCGGAAATCTCTGCCTCGAGTTCTGAGCAGAACCTGGGAGCAGCTCAGATTAACGAAGCCATGATTCAACTTGACCAGGTGATTCAGCAGAATGCGGCATCGGCGGAAGAAGCTTCTTCGATGTCTGAAGAGCTGACTGCCCAGGCGCAGCAGCTCAGGGAAATGATCAGTTTTTTCAGAATGGAAGCATCCGGAAGCGAGGAAGATAACGTAAGCATTAATCATACGAAATATCTTACAAACGGAAACGGAATGTAACCCTTCGAATATGGTTTTGCAGGCATCCTCGTTTCGGAGCGGTAATGAGGATGCTACTGAATTTTGGAATGATCCCGCAGATGTCAGTATCGGTGTAGATACCGAGAAAGCTGTGCTCTTTCCTCACTTGATGTAATTCGGCTGGAACGGTAATATTACGGCATGAAAAAGCTGCGTAACCCGTTTGTCGGGGTAAAAGATTATTGTTGTTTCGGCTGCGCTCCTGATAACCAGAACGGTCTCAGGATGGAATTCTATGAGGATGGTGATGATATCGTCTCAATCTGGGATCCCGAAGATCATTTTCAGGGATATAACTATGTTCTCCATGGCGGAGTAAGGGCGAGCCTGATAGATGAGCTTGCCGCCTGGGTTGTCTTTTTGAAATTGAAGACTGCAGGATATACAACGAAACTGGAAGTTAAATATATTCAGCCCGCCTTCACCAATAGAGGCAAGCTTACTCTTCGCGGACGGATTGCCGAGATTAAAAAGAATATTGCTGTAGTTGATGTTGAGCTAATTGATCCGGATGGAAAACTTGTGACATCAGGTGTTGTTGAATACTTCACAATCCCGGAAAAAATCGCCCGGAAAAAAATGATGTATCCGGGACTGGAAGCTTTTTATGAAGAACCTGAGCCTATCGGCTCTTAACAGGTTTAAAATCTTTAAGTATTTTGCATACGTCTTCGATATCCTCTGACGGAACTGCGAGGCTTGTTACCATTCTTATGGTGTTTTTGCCGTCGGCGCCGCAGAGGATTCCCTTCCGTTTGAGTTGATCGACTATCCCTTCAGGGTCCCTGCCTTTCGTGCCGAAGAATAAAATATTTGTTTCTACCTCGGCAGGATCGATCCTGGCCCAGCTGCAGGAGCTGAGTGTCTCAGCAATTTTCATCGCGTTTTCGCGATCATCCTTGAGGCGTTCAACATTGTGCTCAAGGGCGTATATACCGGCAGCGGCAATGATACCCGCCTGCCTTGTTCCCCCTCCGAGCATTTTTCTTATTCTTCGGGCATGTTTAATGAATTTCGAACTGCCGCAGAGCAGGCTTCCAACGGGAGCTCCGAGTCCTTTTGACAGACAGAATGTAACCGAATTAGCGTAGGAGGCAATCTTTTTTATCGACATGCCTGATGCCTCTGATGCATTGAAAAGCCGCGCGCCGTCCATGTGAACGGGCAGCCCCTTTTTTCGGGCAAATTCAAAAATTGCCTTCAGTTCGTCACCTCTGTAGTACACTCCGCCGATGGTGTTTTCTATCTCAATCATCCCTGATTTCGGCATGTAATAAATATCCGGGCGGAGAGCCTTCTCAATTGTCTCCGGGCTTAGTTTTCCCCGTTCTCCATCGAGTCCTATCAGGGCCGAACCTGCAAGAGCGGATGCAGATGACAGCTCATGGTGGATGATGTGGCTGTCCTTGTGGGTGAGCACCTCTTTTCCGCTTCCCGCGTGAAGAAAAATTGAAATGAGATTTCCCATCGAACCGGAAGACACGAACAGCGCGTCTTTCTTTCCGGTAAGCGCGGCGGCCATTTCCTGGAGTTTGTTGACTGTCGGGTCTTCTCCGTAGACGTCGTCACCTACATCGGCTCTCATCATTGCCTTGCGCATCCCTAGTGAAGGCCTGGTTATCGTATCGCTTCTGAGATCATAAGTTTTCATGGCTTAATTTTATCGTAAACTCTCGGTTTTGTCAGCCATCGGTCAGGAGTCTCAGCTGTTCAAAGAAGCCGGGATAGGTAATATCAACCGCTTCGGCGCCGGTTATTACAGTTTCCCCTTCCGCGCATAGGGCTGCGATGGCAAGCGACATTACAACCCTGTGATCCTCGTGCCCTTCGATATGGCATCCTTTAAGCTGTTTTCCGCCCCGGATAATCAGACCATCTTCCCGTTCTTTGATCTCTGCGCCAAGCTTTGAGAGCTCCCCCCGCATAACTGCAATTCGGTCGGTTTCCTTCAGCCTTGCCTGGGGGACGTTGTGGAGGATGCTCTCTCCCTCTGCAAAACAGGCCGCAACCGCCATTGCGGGAAGGGCATCCGGGGTGTCGTTCAGATCGAGGCATGCCGCCTTAAGGCGCGCCGGCCCCGAGATTGTCACCGAATCGGCTCCGGTTTCTATATTGCAGCCCATCTGCGAGAGGTAATCGAGAATGGCTTTGTCACCCTGACTGTCGGTGACGTCGAGCCCTTCGAGGGTGAGCCTCGATCCTGTTATTGCCGCCGCGCAGAGAAAGAAGGCGGCCGAAGAGAAGTCTCCCGGTATCCGCGATTCGAATGACCTGTATCTCTGCCGGCCGGGAATTGTAAATCGTTTAAAATGCTCATTAGTATATTCAATTCCCTGAGAGTCGAGCCACCTTAGGGTCATCTCAACATAGGGGCGTTCCATTAGAAGCGGCACGTTTATAATGCTGTCGCCTTCGGCAAGCGGGCAGCACAGAAGCAGGGATGACAGATACTGGCTTGTCGGGCATTCAATTGAGGTTTCCCCGCCTTTAAGCGGTCCCTTAAGCTGAAACGGCGGACATCCGGAAGCGCCCGGAAGGCTGACCTCTGCTCCAAGGTCTGAAAGTGCATCGAGCAGCGCTTTAACAGGCCTGTTTTGAATCTGGTTGTCGCCGGTGAAGCGGACTTCGGTTTTTGCCAGCGCAGCCATGCCAGCCGCGAGATAGAGGGTTGTGCCTGAGTTTCCGACATCGATAGTATTGATATCGGGGGGGGAGACTCCTCCGCTGCCTTTTACCGTCCAGACTGTCATCTCGTCTTCGCTGGAGGAGGTGTCAATAAGGGCGCCGAATTTTCGGCAGGCATCAATACAGGAGCGGGCATCAGCTGAATCGAGCGGATTGATAAGGCGGCTATTACCGTCAGCCATTGCGGCAATCAGAAGGGCACGTATTGTATGCGATTTTGATGATGGTATTGCGACAGCCGCACTGCTGTTAAGTTTTTTTCCTTCAAGGCTTTGAATTCTTGTATCCATGCTTAATGATACATTAAAAGTATTTATATGTCTCTCTCTCTGACTTAGGTTAACTTCCTATTGCGAATCTCGTTATCCCTCGGTGGACGCTCATTTTCTGCAGTTTATCCCCGTTGATTCTCACTGAGAAAAAGAGTAATAATTCTGTATGAGAAACCCCCCCGGATTTTCCGCACCTCTGCATATGATCATCTCAGCCCTTTCATTTGCGCTCATGAGTGCCGCCGTCAAGCAGGCTGACGCAATTCCCTTCATTCAGAAGGTGTTCTTCAGAAACTTTGTAATGGGAATAATTGTTATTCCTGTTCTCGTGTTAAAATTCAGAACGGAAGGTCGCCGAATATTTTTTGGAAACTCTGAAAACCGAAAGCGCTTGATTGTCCGTTCGCTGTTCGGGTTCTTTGGGGTGGTTCTCTACTTTTTCTCGGTAGAACGACTCCAGCTTGGAGATTCCGCAATTCTGAATAAACTGTCAGCCTTCTTTGTGATAATACTGTCGGCTGTATTTCTCGGTGAAAAAATTCGCCGATATCAGATTCCGGCTCTCTTAACAGCCTTCGCCGGGGCTCTGCTGATAATAAAGCCGGGGCTAAATATGCAAATAGTACCTGCGATTGCCGGCCTCGCAGCAGCCCTGCTTGCAGCCGGAGCCTATACGGTAATTGCCTCTCTCAGCGGTAAAGAGAATACTCTCACTATAATATTCTGGTTTTCAGGGATATCTGTCATTTTAGTGTTAATACCAATGCTTGCGGTATGGAAGACGCCGACCTTCTTCGAGCTTATAGCTCTCATCTTAACCGGTGTCTTCGCTGCAGGAGGACAATACTTCCTCACCCTCGCCTATACAAACGGACCAGCCGGAGAGGTTTCCATCTACAATTACACCCATGTAGTCTTCTCTGTAATTATTGGTTTTTTCTTATGGCACGAGGTTCCAGATCTATTATCCGCCGCCGGCGCATTGTTGATTATCGGCGCAGCCCTGTTTTTGTATTTTCAGCGTCGTAGAAACAAGGTTCTTGTAAAATGAAGTTCAAACGGTTGAAAAACACCTGGTTTATTGCCAATAAACATTATCTGATTCCGGTGATTATCGCCCTGGCAGCCGTTGATGCAGCCTTCGCAGTGTTATTCACCGTCATCGCCTTCATCTTCTGGCTGAGAAATAAGATGGGGGCCCGCCTTCCTATAGATTCAGGGGGCGGCAGTGAATCTGAAACAATAGTTTTTAAGGAAATCCCCGGTCCGGATCTAAAACTTGACCTCTGGCGCCCGCAGGCCGGAGGGCCCGGAACCGCAACCGTTGTTTTTGCCCACGGCGGCGGGTGGATAAGCGGTTATAGAAACCAGCCCAATATCATTTCATGGTGCCGTTTCCTGGCTGACAGGGGGTTTTCTATCGTATCAGTCGATTATCGCTTTGCATATACAAACAATATGGCCGAAATTATTGAAGACTATTCAGACAGCGTCGGGTTTGTCCGTGATAATGCAGAGAGGCTCGGCCTCAGTCCCAAAATAATTCTGATGGGATTGTCCGCCGGTGGACACCTTGCCCTCTGTCATGCGGCTTTCAATACCCGGGAGCAGAGTACTGTATCAAAGAAGGCCATGGAAGGTGTCCGCGGCGTTGTCGCCTATTATTCTCCCTCAGATTTAATAGATCTGTTTTCACCTGATGATAAATCATTCTTTGCAAGATTTGGTGCAAGTTCAGCAATGAAGACTTTGCCCCGTTTTGATGAAGAAATTTATGAAAAGTACTCACCAATAAACAGCTTTACTGAACGTATGGTTCCCGTAATGGCTGTTCACGGCAGGCAGGATGAGGTTGTTCCCTATAATACATCAGTAAAGACAATTAAGCGGCTTAAAGAACTGGGTGTATCCTGCAGATTTCTTATTCATAAAAACGGAGGGCACGGCTTTGAGGTCAAGAGGAAGGACTATCGAACAACCCTCATCCTCGAAGAAACCATTAGGTTTATGAGAAAACTATCTGAAGCGAAATAAGGCGGCTAATCAAGAATCTCTGTTTTGCGTTGTGTCCGGTATTTTGCAGGCGATGGTTGGCTGACTACCTCAGGCTCAGGACCAAATACCTTCATAAGATCGAGTTCGAAACCGGGCAGTATGCTGCTTTTGGGCCGTCCGCTGTTATCGAAAATCTCCGGGCGTCCGTAATCGGCCGCGGGGGCATCGCTTGTGCGTGCATATTTCCACATCAGTTTGTCGATTGAGTGGACTATCCAGTATTCGCCGACCCCCTTCTTTTCATACGTATATAATTTTTTTACCTGATCACGGGTTTTTCCGTAGGGTGATACTACCTCAATCACTATGTCGGGCGCTCCTGTGCAGCCTTTTTCACTTAGTTTTAATTCATCGCAGATTATAGAAATATCAGGCTGGACTATCGTACTCGTCTGATCCTCATCTTCGTCCGCTGCGGGCAGAAAGATGTCAAAGGGGCCGGAATACACCTCGCAGGGCTTATCTTCGAGAAAATTTCCAAACTGTCTTGCAATCTCAACAACCATCTTCTGATGAGTTCTGCCTGGAGCAGGGCTCATTTTGTACGCCTCGCCATCTATTATCTCCCAACGCTCTTCGTCCGGCCATTTTTTATAGTCAGAGTATGTGAAATAATTATTTTTTGGTTCTCTGTGAGTCGACATACCTTTATTATAACCCATTAATCAGGATACGCAAGAGACGGCAGAGGGGGGGGGAGTTTCCCCCCCCCCTGTCTCCAGAAGGCAAATCTTCAGAAAGCAAGACTTTCTGAAGATTCAACCGTACCTCTGCTCCGGCTACACTCACGTTTTGCCGGCCGGTACGGGCCGTTCTTTCGATACCCCCCCCCGGGGGAGAATCACACCCTATATAAAATAGTTGCGTAAAAATTTTACTTATAAAAAGTAATGTAACAGCCCTATCTATGAAGTATATTTTTATTGATATGCCTGTAAAAGGGAAAGTTCGCACATTTATAAAAATACTCACAATTTTAACCCTGCTAATGGTCTGTGCCGGGGGTGTGTTCGCTGATGATTTTACCTGGGATGGTGGCGGTCCGGCAGGAAGGTGGACTGCTCAAAATAATTGGTACGATGATACTACAACAACGAATGATGGCTATCCTGATGGAGCCGACGATACCGCAACAATTGCCTTTGCTGAAACTATTAATGTCGGGGCTAATGCCTTCAGCGCAAACTCAGCTGTGGTAAGCCAGGCGGTAACGGTAGCTACCGGCGGAAGTTTTACGACTGTGGGAGCCTTGACGGTTAACACCGGAGGGAACATAGCAGCCGCGGGAACCGGAACGATAACAGCAGGTAATGTCTTGACTGTAAACGGAACCGGAGCCTTGAGTGTCGTAGACGGGAACTTGAGTATAAGTGTCGGTGGCGCGACGCTTACCGGGTCTGGTGTAATCAATTCGACATGAACCGGGGACATAGATGTGACTGGAAGCCCGGCTTGGAGCAGGGAGTGCCATGAAAGCACTACCCCGGTATGACGAGGAGGCGTTTGTCCGCTATTCGCCGATTTCAAGATTTACGGAGAGCATGGTTCCGAGGTTAGAGAAAAGGACTTCAGAACCACGAAAATTCTCGAAGCGACAGTACAGTTTATTAAGAATCTGATTGGTGTTGAGCCGCCGGAAGACAATGTGGGGGGATGATCCCCTCATTTTTTTTCAGGAAAAGAGACTATCCTATGGAAGTACAATCCTGAACCAGTCGAAATCAGATGAGCTTCCGCAGTATCTGTTTACTGCGCCGCCTACGCTGACAGGCGCAGGCGAGTTCGGGATGTGACCGTAATAGGAATCGTCGTCTTCGTAGGGATCCGAGGTAAGTTCATCTTCAAAGAATCTGATGTCATCTCCTGAAAGCCGGACTGAGAGTGCATAAGGCCCGGATGCAGTTCCCATAACCAGGACGTAGTAGATCCCGGGGGTAAGAGTTTCCCCAAGCCCGGAATAGTTATCTGTTAAAAATGTTCCGCCGTTATCATTTTCATTGAGGTAGTCTGAGAGGTCCTCCCTTGTCGTATCATCATAGAGAAAAAGCCACGTGTCAGGATTTGTGTCGACGGTTCCTGTAGCCGGGAAAGTTTCTATGCTTAGGCTGTAATTTCTTAAATCGTTTTCATCGTCGTAAACAAGGATGGCCGGAGCAGCATCAGGAGTGAGGGAATTATTGTCCTCATCTGTTTCTTCAACCGAGTTGTTTGAATCAATAACTGCATAGATGAAAAGGCATTTGTTTTTCTTAAGATCCGGTATCGTAAGCAGGCTTGTTATTTCAATGGCGGACGAGTCAGGAATATTTTGGGTTACAGAAACTGTTCCGACGTTGATATCTCCGGTATCAAATACTGTATCGTCTGAAAGATAAAACTGAACATCGAAGGTGCCGGTAACTATGCCTGTTCCGGAATTCTCAATAGTCAGAATCACCGCCAGATTTTCTCCGTCAGCCGCATTTGAATTGGCGGGTATCAATGCTCCGGGGCTGAGATCCAACTCATCTCCGGAGGTGGGAAGCGGCTCTATGGATATTACTTTTTTCCCGCTAACCACAGCCGCTGAATCGATACCGTCTTTGTCCGGACCTTTAATTATGTACTGTCCTTCCTCTTCTGCCAGGTTTACCGAGACAGCCGTAGTCAGATAGTTTTCCATCCAGTCAAGAAACAGGAGTTGAAACCTTTTCCTGAGAAAACGGAGCCATCTCATTGCTATTCTTCCGAATTTGTCAGATCCGAATTTCCAGTCAAAGGAGTTCAGGGGAGTTCCGATTACTTTTGCCCTGGATACCCAGGGAATCCGGCCAGAGTTGTTTTTGCCTAAATTCCAGTAAACCCCTACTGTTGTTTCCTCTTTAATGTTCCAGTGAGGATGTTCCCATCCGCCATTGTTCTCAGCGTAGCCAATGACTATTCTCCCGTCGGAGCTTATGCCCGTTACGTAATATTTCCAGCCGAAGGCGGCCATCATCCAGTCCTGATATTCTTCAGATTCAGGAAGCATAGAGGTCTCTTTTCCTTCAATTTTAAGGGGATGGATTGAGTCATCATTGTGGATCTCCCATAAGCCCGGGTTTCCGTCGTCTCTTCTTCCTATAACAAGAGCAATCGCTCTTGTACGGTCATTCTCAGAAACCTCTATGTTCGGGGCTTCCAGAAAAACTATATCTACAGCTTCTACGCAGGCCACGGTAATTCCGCCCTCAGTGCTTCTGATGTCAATCTTTTCGTTCTGCTCGTTTATATATATGCCCTGGTTCCTTTCGATGTCGGTTGTTATTCCAGGGGTAACAGTCTCAATTGGTGCCGGCTCAATACCGTCGTCCTGCTCTCCGGTTTCTTCTGTTTCCGAAGCCGGCGGATCTTGCTGTATTATTTCTGATTCTTCTGTAATAGGTTCCACCTGATCAATGTCGATCAGGGGCATAGGACAGGATTGGAGAAGGATGGCCGCCATAATGAGTCCTGAAATCAACAAATATTTTTTCATATCCTGTCTCCTTCTATCATTACTGTATTAATTATATAACGAAATCAGCTTTTCTGCCCCTTTTTTTTAAGGTAATATTATTTCGAACCAGTCGAAATCAGACGAGCTTCCGCAGTATCTGTTTATGAATCCGCCGGCCTTTACGGATACCGGAGAGCCTGGAATATGACCTGAGTAGGAGTCATCGTTTTCGTAAGGATCTGTGGTGGGCTCACTGCTGAAAAACCGGAGGTCTATCCATTCGGTCCGGATCGAAAACGCATAGGGACCGGAAGATGTTCCCATAACAAGGACATAGTAGGTGCCGGGAGACAGAGTTGCTCCGAGTCCGGAATATTTATCTGCCATGAAGGTTCCGCCGTTATCATTTTCATTGATAAAATCCCCGAGGTCTCCCCCTGTCGTATCATCATAGAGGAAAAGCCAGGTATCGGGGTTTGTTCCGGCGTTTCCGGTGGGAGGGAAGGTCTCGAAGGTCAAGCTGTAACTTCTTTCGGTGTCGTCATTGTTGTAAATTAGAGTTATGGCTGCGTTACCAACGGTCAGAGTATTGTTCCCCTCATCGGTTTCGGTGACAGCATCTGTGGAATCTATAACTGCATAGATGTAGACGCATTGATTGATATCCAGGTCATCGGGGACAGTCGGGGACGAATTGATATCTGCTGTTTCGGAACCTGGAATATCAGTCGTAACATCAAGCGTTCCAAGATCGGTATCCCCGGCGGGAGTCAGATCCGAGTCTGTAGACAGGTAGTAATTGATCTTAAAACTTTCGGTAACAGTTTCGGTGCCGTTGTTTTTTACAACTAGTGAGATAGGCAGATTGTCTCCGTAAGCTGAATGACTTCCGGAAAGACTCATGGATTGAATGCTCAGGTCTTTTGTTCCCTCGTTTATCAAGAGGCTGCCGCGCCCCCGGTTATTTGCTTCATCACTTTCTGTAATAATGTTGTCGGGGTCAGCTTCGGCAAAAATGTAGTATGTACCTGATACGCTCCACTGATAAGTTGTAGAATGGCTGACGCTGTTTCCGGAAGTAATCGCGGCAATTGTATAATTTCCGATGAGCACATCACTGCCGGTTTCGAGGGTGTTGTCCGCGCTTAAATAATAACTGATGCTGCTGCTGCCCGCGTCGGCGGTTCCATTGTTTGTCGTTGTGGTTGTTATATCAAATGAGCTGCCGGGATCTATGCCGCTTTGTGGCAGCTGAATTGATACTGTGAGATCAGGGGCTTTTCCCTCTGGTTCTGGAATCTCGTCTGCAGGATCCGGATTATCAACAGGGGGGGCGACAGGGTTCCAACAGGAAAGGAATAATGAAAATGCCGTCAGGACCAATATGAATTGTTTTAGCTTTTCAAGCATAAAACCTCCTAAAGTCCCGGAAATTTATGTTGACTGTCAGCAAAACAGAATATGATGTAAGACCGGAGCAGCAGGTGGAATAATCAGGAAGTGGTTTCGGAATTCATCCGCCTTTAAATAAGCATTATCCGGAATGTACTTTAAATTTAGCGTGGCAGGTGCTGACTTTCAATTATTATAAGATAATATTTAGAGAAATATTGTTTTTTTATGAATTCTGCAGAAACTGAGTTCTCTTTTCCTCCATATTGATCCGATTATAAGAATTCGGGTTGTTAACTCCGGGTTTGTGAAATATATTAATATGAATAGCAAATAGTTTATCAGGTTCCGGAGGTCGTTTCTTGAGCGGTAGAGGAAAAGTCTTACTCATATTCATAATACTACTCTTATCGGGATTGCCTCTTTTTGCGGTGGATTATACCTGGAATGACGCTGACGGAGATTGGAATGTCCCCGGCAACTGGACACCGGCTGCTGTACCCGGAGCGGGTGATAAAGCTACTATTAATCGAGCCGGTCGAACCGTAGACCTAAATAATTTCGATCCCGATGTAGGCGAACTTGAGTTTTTAGCCGGAAACATCCTGGATAGCGGCGGTCTCCCCATTAAAAAGATAACTGTTTCCGGAGGGGGAGTAGAAAATGGAAATGTTACTATCACCGGTGGGAGTTTTGATACTGCAATAGGGCTGGTAATGACCAAAGCGGGAAGCGTTATAAACGCCTCACTTCAGATCGGCAGTCTGACAATAGACCCCACAGCCGGGAGCATTACGGTTGCAACCAATGATCTTGATATCAGCGGGGATCTAGGGGTTTCTACGGGGACTTTCGATGCGGATACTTTTAATATTACCGTAGGTGATGCCCTCACCGTCGCCGGTACCCTAGATTTCAGCGGTAATGGGAATCTGACCATCGGTGGGAATACAACTTTTCCTGGTGATTATAGTAAAGGAACGGGAACCGTTATCTTTAATGCCGGCGCCCCGCAGACTCTTACCTCCACCGGAGAGGATCTCGGCAATGTACAGGTCTCTGCCGGGGGAACAGACCTGCAGCCTCAGGATGCCGCGATTTTTAATGATCTGTTAATAGGCGCAGGTGCTTTTCTTACAACCAACAGTATTATGACCATTGCCGGAGATCTATCCGGTACCGGAACCTTCAACGCCGGAGCCGGAGATATAACCTTTACCGGAAATCCGGTTGGGATAGGCCTCGGGCTGACTACCACCGGCGGGGATATAATTTTTAATAATGCGGTTAACCTTACTTCCAATGTTGCACTTGACAGCGGAGGTGGGAATATTTTATTCAGTTCCACTATTGCGACCGTAGGAAATGATCTTGGCCTCGACGGAGGGGCTGCCGGAAACATTACAATATCGGGAGCCTTGACCGGCGGCGGAGATATGACGGTGACCGATGGAAATATTCAGTCGTATGCCGCGCTTACGGTAAACTCTCTTGATATTCAGGATGCGACGACGAGTGTTACCCTTGGCGGAAACATTACTGCAACAACTACATTAGATGTAAACAGCGGCGGGATTTTCACCTTAAGTAATGGAATAACAGCCGCGAGTGCCGGCGGTAATATCACGGTTGATACAACCGGTGCCGGAGCGCTGAATGTGAATGGTACTATTGCTTCTGCAGGTGCCGGTACAATAACCCTCACTGCTTCGAATGCTATTGTCATGGATGCAGATTCTCTCCTGCAGACTGTGAACGGTACAATAACAGCTTCTTCGGCCGCAGGCGGTATTACCGTCGATGAGATTAAGTCCACCGGGGATCGGGCCATAAGTCTAACGGCAACCGGAAGCACCATCACTGAGGCGGATAATTCAGCCTTGATTGGAGACGTTGGCAGCGCATCAATCTTGACCCTCACAGCTGGAACGGGAATAGGCGGCGCGGCAGTTAATGCAGAGCTTAATACAGATGTTGCAAGTATTACCGCATCTACCACGGGTTCCGGGGACATCTATATAGATGAAGCTGATTCTGTGACGCTTACAAATATTGACACCATTGACGGCGCTATAACGATAACCGCGGGCGGCGCAATGACTGCAACACTTGTAGACAGCTCAAACACCGATGATGGTACTAACAGTATAAGTCTAACAACTACAGTCGGCAGCATTGATGTGGGGCAGGTCTCAGGCGGTGTGGCGAATGATGTCACCCTGACCTCAGCTGTGGATATAACCGACAGCGGAGCGGGGATAACAGGTGATGTCCTGACCGCCGATGCTGTAAGCGGAATGATACTCGATACCGATGTTGGAAGCATAGATGCTGCAACATCAGCAGCAGGAAATATTGTGATCGATGAGCTTAATTCATTGACTGTGACTGCAGTAACTGCCGCAAACGGCGATGTATCGATAACGACCGGTTCCTGGCTTAGAAGCGCCGCTGACGACGGGATTGCGGATGTGAGCGGGAATACGCTTGCCTTTACAGTAAATACCAACGGAATAGGCCAGGTCGGCACACATCTTGATGTGACGGCAGTAACGTCCTTTAATGCAGCTGCCGCAGATGGCAGCGATATTTACATCGATTCAATTGGAAACCTCCTCGTCGGAACGATAACCGCGACAGTCGGGGGTGATATAACTGTTGCGTCAACAGGTAACATTTCCAATTTAGGTGCAGGATTTATCTGCAATGCCCTAAACGCAAGTTCGGCGGGGGCCATGGCGCTTGATACAGCCGCTGCGAGTATAACCGCAGTAACCAGCGGAGCCGGAAACATCAGCATTGATGAGGCCAATGCTGTAACACTGACAAACATTACAACGAATAACGGTGCAATAACTGTGAATACAGCTGGGCAGACTACAGTCACCAATGTAAGTGCAGGTGGTGGCGCCGGAGACAGTGTTTCTATTACGGCAGTCGGGCTGGGTTTTTCTATTTTAGTGGGCTCGATAACTGCAGCCGATGTTGTAACACTCACATGTACAGGTGATATTCAGGATACGGCAGATGATACAAATGTAGATATAACAGCAGGCGGTCTTATAACGATGACTACCTGGGGCAATATCGACGCAGGCGGGGGTGCCGTCGTAGATGATTATCTTGATCTGGCAGCCGGAAGTAATGTCGATGCAAGCTCAACTTTAGCTGGTTCTTTGAACCTCCGGGGAGCAGGAGCGCTGACTTTAACCGCGGTAGATACCTTTGACGGCGCGATAACAGTAACCGCCGGCGGAGTGATAACCGCCACCCTCGTTGACAGCTCAAACACGAATAACGAAGCTAATGATATAACGCTGACTACAACCGCCGGCAACATCGACGTTGTCCAGGTGCTCGGTGGCGCCGGGCAGGCGAATGATGTCACGCTAAGCTCGGCCGGGTCAGTATCGGACAGCGGAGCCGGGGTAACCGGTGAGGTTCTCACTGTGACATCCGGCGCAGGTAGTGATATAGACCTGAACTCAGCTGTTAATGATGTCGTCTCCGCCGTAATTTCCGGGGGGAATGATGTTACAATTGTCAACTCAGGTGCCCTGGATTTGGGTACGTCAACTGTTGCCGGAATTTGTAATATAACTGCCGGCGGAAACATTACAGATTCAGGCGATCTTGATTTTAACGGCGCCTCAAGTTTTACTGCTCCGAACACGACTACAGTCATTCTTGACCGGATAACTAATGATTTTACCGGCGCGGTAAGCTTTTTCAGCGGCGGAACCCTGACAACAATAACGGTCACCGACGCAAACTCTGTTAATGTTGCAGCCGCGGCTGCTACCGGAAGCATAACTATCAGATCAAATGATATTGTCCTCTCTGGAGTTATTTCTGCCGGAGTGGATCTTAACTTTTACACGACTACGGCTGCTACAGCCATGGGAATAGGCGGTGGTGCTGGTGCCTATCAGCTTTCGGATGCAGATATCGTGAATGTTACAGGTGCCGGAACTATAAGAATCGGAGAATTCCTCTCTCAGAGCGGGCTGATTACGCTTCAGACGGTAACTTCCCCGGTGGCGGCGGCGGCAATTGAAATAAACAGTATTGTCGGCGGCGGAGGAATTGTTCTTGACGATGCCGGGGCCGGAACTGCTTTTGCAACCGGTGGTACGGGGAGTATATTGCTGCGAGCCGGAACCGGTGATATTTCCTCCGCCCAGGCGGACAATGCTTTTGCCGAGCTGAGCACTACCGGAACAATTACGCTGATAAGTGCAGATGTAATCGGCACTGCCGCAAATAGTATACAGTTTCTTTCAAATCAGGATGATATTAACATTGCAAATACCGGTGCGGGGAATGTTTTTTTAGACGGCCTTGGTAATCTAACCCTTGCAACTATTGATACAAACGGCGGCGATCTGACTGTTAACACTGCCGGAGATATTGAAATAGGTTCTATTGATGCAGGTGCAGGTGATGCCATAATTAATTCTGCCGGCAATATTGATGATGCCCAGGTAGATGCAGTTCTTGATATTATCGCATCAAATATTAATTTGGATGCAGCAGACGGTATCGGGGAAACCCAGCCTCTTGAGCTTGAGGCTGCTGCTGCCATTGATGCTGACACTACAGCTGCCGCGGCTTCAATTGTTTTAAATGTATCAACGGCTGCGTTTGCTACACTTTCCAGCATATCGACCACAGGTGCAGGCTCGAATATTACAATTGACTCATCAGGAGGAGGTTCTCTTACCGTCACATCAGCAATTACAGTAGATGGACAGATAGATATAAGCTCTGACAATGGGAATATGACTGCAACAACAATCACGGCCGGCGGAGCAAATAATATCTTGCTTGATACAACAACAGCCGGCAATATCATTGTTGGCACTCTGACCGCCGCCGGAGATCAGGTGACTATTAACTCTGTCGGCAGCATAAATGACGACGGAGCAGGAACTCCTGATATTACGGCGAACATAGTGGACTTCGATGCGGCAACCGGAATCGGCAACACTAACGCTATTGAATTGTCGGGTGTCGCTACTATAACCGCCGATAACACAGGAGCTGCTGTAATAAATATCGATAATGATCATACGGCCGCCGTTACTGTAAACAGTCTGACAACTGCCGGCGCCAATATCACTTTCGACCAGACTGGTGTAGGCGGTACACTTGATATTGCCGGAGCAGTTACAAGCGGCGGAAGCGATGTAACAATAACCTCAGCCGAAGCTCTGACGGTTAATGCCGTCATCAATACAACACCGGGGGTAGGCGGAGCTCTTTCAGCATCAGGAGTGGCCCTGAATGTAGCCCCTGTCCTCGGCGGAGGAAACATATCCATTACAGGCAGTTCTCCGGATACAATAATTGCGATAGCTACCGCGAGCGCACAGACAATTACCTTAACTGCAGACCAGGATATTCTAATTCGGGCCCTGCTACAGACAACTGCCGCTGCTGCGGATATAATCCTGAATGCCGACAGCGATGCTGACGGATCCGGCGGTGTCAGGATAGAGGCAGCAGGTCAGGTTGATTCGTTCAGGCATGTAAGTATTAGCGGTGCAGATTTATTTAATGACGGCGGAGCAGGAAATACCACTGAGAGTGTTCAGGTTGATAATAATGGAGCGGCTAATCAGATTCAGGCTGCGGGTAATATAACCCTCGGGCCATCTGCGGCTGCGGCCGTCGGTACTGATATCGACATTCTCGGCAGAATAACATCAACTGGAGGGGGAACAATCTCCATTACTGCTCAGGATGATATTCTATTAACTACGATCGACGGAGATATTTCAAGCAGCGGAGGAAATATTACCTTTACTGCCGATGCTGCCGGAGGCGGGACAGTTGGAGTTGTCTCGATGGCTGACGGTATAATAATAAATGCCGGAGCCGGAACCGTCACAATAAATGCGGACGGAGATATTGCGTTATCAAGTATACAAACCGTAAATAATACGGCCGCGGCAGTAAGCATAACCAGTACGAACGGCGCAATAACCGATAATGGTGATACTCATCAGGATATTCAGGCCACCGGGGCACTTGCACTTGTAACCCTTAAAGCTGAAACCGGTATCGGCAACGGAAATTCATTGGAAACAACCATCACCGAAATCAACGCAATCAATGACACCTCCGGTAATATTGAAATCAGTGAAACCGGGGCACTCAGCATTGCCCAGGTGACGCAGTCGACGACGGGCAATATCAGCATCACAGCCGGGGGCTCCATAACGGCAGACTCCGGAGGTGCTCCGGCTAATGTTATAAGCACCCTGCTTACAGGAACTGTAACTCTCGATGCAAATGGAGTTGCTGCGGACATTAATCTGAACGACGGAATCTCAACCGCGGCGGGAAATATTACCCTGACAGCGGATAATGATGTAATCTTCGCTGCTGACGGAGATATCACAAGTGCCAGCGGTGATGTTTCGGTAACCGCTGACGCAGATAACGGCGGGCTTAACAGCGGTGCACTTACAATGGTCGACGGCACTGTAATAAGCTCCGGCTCTGGAGACATTAGTCTCGACGCAGATGAAGATATTATCCTGGGGCGTCTTGTAACAACTTCAGCGGCGATAACGGCGGTAAGTGTGACCTCCGTCAGTGGCGCCATCCTGGACACAGCGGATGCTGCTGCTATTGATATTGTCGCAACAAACGCCGCGTCTGATGTGACCTTGAGTGCCGCAACTACTATCGGTGTGCTCGGAGGGAATGTCCTGGCTGCTCCGACCAATGCGATAGAAGTGGATATTCGTGATCTGGTTCTGACAGGAAATGCAACAGACATAGCAATCGCCAGTACTACCTCAGGCGTAAACTCCTTAGAGGTTGATATGGCACCGGGAGCGGGTGCGGCAGGTGATGTTCTGGTTACGACCGATGATGATCTAAGAATTGGTATCTGGACGCTGACGGCAGGAGACAGCTTTGGGCTCGTCTCATCCGGCGGGAATGTCACGGTACCTGATGCGCCTATCAATGTAGGCGGCGGAACAATAAGAATCGAGGCAGCCACCGCCGGGCAGGATGTACTTGATGCCGGAGATACTGCTCTGAACAATAATCTCTGGACCGCGGGCAATCTCGTGTTTAGTTCTGGGACAGGGGAGAGCCTAACGACAAGTATTGACACTTTGACAGCAGCTATAACCGGGGCCGGCAATAATCTGACGGTTAATGAAGCTGGTGGAATAGATCTTGTTTCTCTTGATGTCGCCGACGGTTCAATTATTATTAATGCCGCTGGCGCTGTGACTATTACCGATGTGGCAACCGGAACCGATGCAGATGACAATGACATTACTATTTCCACAACTGCCGGCAATATAGAAGTGGATATAATCACTACAACCGGAGCTGTCCCAGATGCTGATGTGACATTGACTGCAAATACTGTTGCAGGACAGGCTGTAATTGATGCTGATGCTGACAGCACGATAAGTTGCGACTTGCTTGACATCACCGCTCGCGGTGATATCGGTACAGGCGCTGTTAACAGAATTAATACTACAGTTGCTTCTTTGAATCTTTCGAGTACAAATGCCGGAGACATCTTTATCAGAGAGACTAATGCTGTCGTTCTTTCTGATATTGATGCCGCTAACGGGCAGATAAATATCATCGCAGGAAATTCAATCGATGCGGTAGATGTAGCGACACTTACAAATCTTGATTCAAACGATATTACTATCAGAGCTACAGTAGGTAATATTGACATTGACACAGTTTCTGCGGCAGGTATCGGTGATGTAGATATTTTTACAGATACAGTTGGCGGTCAGGAGGTCGAAGATCCCGATACAGACTCTTTAATCACGGCGGATGAGCTCAGAATTGTCACTACGGCAGGAATTGGCAATCTGAATAGGATTAATACGGCTGTCGATTCCGCAGCATTGCAGACGGCAACAGGTGATATCAGAATCGGTAATAATACAGATCTGAGAGTTGAATCGATAGCAGGACTTGCCGGAGTGCAGATAACAGCAGGAGCAGCCGGTGATGATATTGATATCTACGCTCAGGGATTCCTGCGGCTTGCAGATGAGGTTTCAAATACCGGCGGGGGTGATATTATTCTTGCCGCAGACGGTTCCGCTGTTGGTAATAATTTATGGGTTGGGAATCTTCCCGGCGGTACTGTCAGCGCAGTTGGAGGAAACGGCGCAGTGTTCCTCTATGCTGGCGATACTGTCGCCATATCGGAAGATGTGAGCGCCTCAGGAACGGGAACGGTTCTAATTAGCGCCGGTACCGATTACAACCAGGGCGGCGGGCTGCTTAACGGGAATGCCGCGGGCGCAATTATTGTGGCAGATACATACTCTGTTCTATCGGATGATGGCAATGTGACCCTCCGGGCTCCGGAGGATATTTCACTAGCCTTTGTGAGCGCTGACGGCGATTCTGCGGGGGCTGTCGGCAATGTAACAATAGAGGCGGACTACGCCGGTTCGGTCGGGGGGCTATCCGATAATATCGGAGCAGTTACTGATAGTTCCGCTGCCGAGACAGCGAATATTTACGGCAACATTATTTCAATAACCGGCCCGTCCGGCATAGGCGCCGCGGCGGCAGGAGATATTGAAATAACGGTGGATGTCACCCGCTTTGATGCCGACAGCAGCGGCGGGAACGGTGATGTCTATGTTACAACTACCGGTGCAATGCCCATTGGTTTTGTAGATGCCGGTACCGGAAATGTAACACTTGTCAGCGGAGGTGCGGTTACCGACGCAGACGGCCTTGCCGATGTTTTAGCGACGACATTGAGTCTTACGGCTGCCGGGGCGATAACTGTGGATACAACAGTTGATAATCTCAATATTCAGACTACCGCCGCGGGGTTAATCGATATCGCCGAGACTGACGCTGTGAATATCCAGAATGTAATCGCCGCCAATGGAGATGTCGATATAACAACCGGAGGTGCAACTGTAATAACTTCCATAGTTTCAAGCACCGATCTCGAAGCAAATGATATTACCGTAACCGCCTCCGCGGGAGATATCGAAATTGATACAATTACTACCGGCGGAACGGCAAGTGATGTAATTCTCCAGGGGACCCTTGGAGCAATAATCGACGCAGATGGCGACAGCACGATAACCACGCAGGCTCTCAGCCTTACTGCCCGGGATAATATTGGTGTCATCGGCGGGGCGAACAGGATTGGCACAACTTCTGAAACAATTATTGCCAACAGCACCCTTGACGGCGATATTGCCCTGAATGAAACCGGAGCGGTAACTCTGACCAGCGTAACAACCACCGACGGCGCAATTGAGGTTCTAAGCGGCAATACTATGACTGTGACAACAGTTACCTCTGGTGACGCCGGAGGCGATGAGACCCATGATGTTACACTTACTGTGAACCCTGGAAATATCGTTCTCGGTTCAGTTACAGCCGACAATGAGGCAAATTTAAGCGCCGATGCGGGAAGTATTACCGCTATCGGACCTGGGCTGAATATCACCGCCGTTGATCTTGACCTGAGTGCTCAGGTAAATATCGGTGATATCACCGGTTTCGCTGCCGAAACCGGTGATGCTGTTGAGGTGAACATATCGGGGACAGTAAAAAATGTAAGCACCTCAGCTGTTGGAGAGATATATCTCTACCAGAACGGCGCGCTGGCACTTGGAGCGGGAGCCCTGGATATCGCGGGAGGTAATCAGGGGGAGGCAATAATTGAGGCAACCGGGAGTCTCAATATGGGAGCTGCAGGAGCAGTAGCCCTTTTAGGCAATGACAGTCTCTGCCTTAAATCAGGGGGAACATTGACGCTTCCCAATACTATTACCACGGGGGGCGATCTTAGAATGACCGGTGTAGCTGATGTTGTTGATTCCGGCGGTACTCCAAGAAATATCGGTTTTGCTTCCGGCGATCTGTTTTTTAATTCCGGAGCAGCCGGCGGGAATACTACACTTACAACCTCCGTTGCAACCCTTACAGCGCACCTTACAAACGCCGCGGATCTAACAGTAACAGAGACAAACGGTATTAACCTTACAGATATAGATACATCAAACGGGGCAATAACAGTGACAACAGCAGCCGGAGCCGTCATAGCGACGAATGTGGATTCCTCTGCAACAGATGATGACAGCAACGATATAACTATAACAAGCGTTGGCGGGGGGATAACCGCCGGGATAATTAATGCCGGGGCAGTTAATGATGTTACTCTTGTTTCCGGAGTGGCGATAACCGACGCTGCCGGAAAGATAAGTGCCGATATCCTCACTGCAGATGCATCAGGTGCCATGACGCTTAATACAACAGTTGCAAGTGTGAATGCGAGCACAAGCGCCCCGGGTGCAATGATAATAACAGAGACAAACAGTATTACCCTTACCGATATAGATACAGCTAATGGAACAATAACCGTGACAACAGCAGCCGGAGCAGTTATCGCAACCGATGTAGATAGCTCTGCAACAGATGATGATTTAAACGATATAACTATAACAAGCGTTGGAGGGGGGATAACCGCCGGGATAATTAATGCCGGAGCTTTAAACGATGTAAATCTTACATCCGGAGGTGCGATAACAGATGCAGCCGGAAAGATAAGTGCCGATATCCTCACTGCAGATGCGGCGGGAGCAATGACGCTTAATACAACAGTTGCAAGTGTGAATGCGAGCACAAGCGCTGCGGGTGCAATGATAATAACAGAGACAAACAGTATTACCCTTACCGATATAGATACAGCTAATGGAACAATAACCGTGACAACAGCAGCCGGAGCAGTTATCGCAACCGATGTAGATAGCTCTGCAACAGATGATGATTTAAACGATATAACTATAACAAGCGTTGGAGGGGGGATAACCGCCGGGATAATTAATGCCGGAGCTTTAAACGATGTAAATCTTACATCCGGAGGTGCGATAACAGATGCAGCCGGAAAGATAAGTGCCGATATCCTCACTGCAGATGCGGCGGGAGCAATGACGCTTAATACAACAGTTGCAAGTGTGAATGCGAGCACAAGCGCCCCGGGTGCAATGATAATAACAGAGACAAACAGTATTACCCTTACCGATATAGATACAGCTAATGGAACAATAACCGTGACAACAGCAGCCGGAGCAGTTATCGCAACCGATGTAGATAGCTCTGCAACAGATGATGATTTAAACGATATAACTATAACAAGCGTTGGAGGGGGGATAACCGCCGGGATAATTAATGCCGGAGCTTTAAACGATGTAAATCTTACATCCGGAGGTGCGATAACAGATGCAGCCGGAAAGATAAGTGCCGATATCCTCACTGCAGATGCGGCGGGAGCAATGACGCTTAATACAACAGTTGCAAGTGTGAATGCGAGCACAAGCGCTGCGGGTGCAATGATAATAACAGAAAGCGATGCGATTATCCTTACAGATATTGACACAACCAATGGCGCGATAACAGTGACAACAGCAGCCGGAGCAGTTACCGCTACTGATGTAGATAGCTCTTTAACCGATAATGATTTAAACGATATAACTATAACAAGCGTTGGAGGGGGGATAATAGCCGGGATAATTAATGCCGGGGCAGTTAATGATGTTTCTCTTGTTTCCGGAGTGGCGATAACCGACGCTGTCGGAAAGATAATCTGCGATGTTCTCACAGCGGATGCCGGCGGGGCTATGACCTTGGATACAACAGTATCCAGTATCGATGCGAGTACAAGCGCTGCCGGAGCGATGGTGATAACCGAAACTAATGCGGTAACGCTGAGCGATGTTGATGCGGTGAATGGTAATATAACAGTTGTAAGCGGCGGAGCAATGACGGCAACAGCCGTTGATACGACTACGGCCGGAGATATAACACTAAACGCAAACGGAACGCTTTTGGCAGCCCATGTTTATACTCTTGACGGCTCAATAGACCTCGATGCGGCCGGAACGCTAACCGCAACCGATGTTCAGGCCAATGATTCAGGTACAACCGGAGCCTACAATGCAGTCCTTGATACAACAACAGGCGGTATGGTGCTGACGGCAGTCACAGCAGATAATGACATCACCGGAACTGCAGTTGCAGGCGACATAACCCTCGGGCTTCTTACATCAGGAAACAATACAAGCCTGCAGGCGACAGCGGGTGAAATCATAGACGGAAACGGTGGCGCTAACAACATTCAGTGTAATCTGCTGACTATAGACTCCGTTAACGGTGTCGGCTCACTTAACGCCATCGAGACGACTGTCGGATCGATCGATATTGACAATACCGGCACCGGCAGTGTTCAAATAATTGAAACTAATACTGTCTCAGTGATAAAGATTGCACAGACAGCAGCTGGACCAAATTCAACAAATCTGACAGCCGGCGGGAATATTACAATAGTAGCCGGAGAGAGCGGTATTGTCTCAACCAATGGTACAATTACAGTAAACGCCGGGGTAAATACCATTCATTTTGATGAAGACGTCTCTTCTGCTGGAGGACCTATTACCTTTCAGAGTCCTATTGAGGTAGGGGCAGATGTTCTGTTAACAACAGGCGCGGGTCCGGGAGATATCGCCTTCGGTAATGGCGCCGGTGATTCAGTCATCGATGACGGGGGCGGCCGAAACCTCACAATAACAGCCGGCACGGGAGATATCACCGTACCCGGTGTTATCGGCGGCGGCGCCAATGATTTTAATAACATCACTATTACCGGAAATGACATTACCCTCACGGGAATAGGCGATGCTGCTCAGGACGGCGCGAACGGCGCGGTCGTCGTTACTTCGGCTGACGGAGGAGACAACGGCCGGATTACTTTGAACGGTTCTCATTACCGCACAGGCGGAACCCAGGCCTATACCGGCGGAACGGACGGTGTTGTTACCTCGTTCAGCGCGGCCAGCGAGTTTGACGCTTCCGCCGCAATCACATTTAATCAGCTCTACCTGGACCATAACGGCCGGACCCTGACTATGCTCTGTGACTTCACAGTCGGCCGCCTCATCTTCTACCGCGGTACTCTCAACGTAAATGGCAGAACTCTTACAACGACTGATGATATAGTTGTTTTCGGCGGGGCTTATGATGCCGATGATACAGACCGCGCAGCGGCGCCTGCTAACGAGTTTTCCTACCCTGAAGCCGGGGCTCTTGTTTATTATCCGGCCGGAGGTATTTATACACCATTGACCGGAGTATTTGGAACAGCCCCGAATGCCGTGTTCTCACCGTTAAACGGATCAACCCTGACCGTCGGCGGAGACTTCTATGTTAACGGCAGCAACATGAACGGCGGTGCCGGCTGGACACTGAATGTACAGGACAATACCGGCGCGAATCCTGTCGGAATCGGTCCCTGGGGTTCGCCCTATGCTGTTGCGTTTAATATGGCTGTAAGCAACTGTTCGACAGTGACAGGAGGAAATGTCTCGGCCACCGAAAGTGTGGCTGCGGGTGATGATAACAATAAGGTAACCGACAGCGGAGGCAATCAGGCATATGTTCCCGGCGGGGTTGTCGGCTGGGACTTCGACAGGCCGCAGATAACGAGCGTCGAGACCGTATACGACAACATGCTGCGTATCACCTTCAGTGAACCGATAGAGAATACGAATGGTGAAATTGCTGCTGTGGTGGCACAGATACAGTTCGACGGTGATACTAAGCCCTTTACGGGAACCTTTTTCGATTCAGACGGAGATCAAAGCACCTCACCGCATACCTTCGTACCAACTAATACTCAGGATGATCTGACTACATTTTTCCTGCAGGTCTCTACCGCCGGTCAGACCTGGAACACCGACGCAACAGGAGCATTACCTGGTAACGCCCTCAGTACCGACCGGCAGGGGACCCATATGGCAATAGTTCCCGACATCGATATGCTTAAAGGCGTGTTTTTCGATGCCGGCGGTCATAATATGGTCAAAAACTACGGTGAGAACGGCGAGGCTATTTTTGCCGCAGCCACAGACCAGTGCCGTCCGGCTCTCGTGAATGTGGTTGTCGGCCGTGCCGAAAGGCGGGTAGGCGCTGAGTACATCTACGATGCTCATAACTATTTTCACCTCAGGTATTCCGAACCGGTAGACATAGGAACAGCTGCCGGTTTTATCATTGCAGACGCTACGGCTGCAAATGTGCGTGCTGAGGCGACCTTTGCGGCCCCCGGCGCGCATGGAGGTGGCATAACCGACAGCGGAACAACTGTAGGACTCACCGGCTATTTCACCTATCCCGGAAGGCTTCCGAATGGCTCGCGTGACGGCCTGCCCGGTGCAACTTTCTACCGCGACAACACAAACGGCGAGAATCCCTCGGGTACTCACGGCCTCACCGTTTATATTGCGGGATACAGGCTGAATAATGCGGCAGTTTTTCCCGGTTACATCGGAGAGGCGGGGGTTGATGACCTGTCCTCCCTCGGTGAGGTAGACTTGACGGCAGTTGGAGCGAGTGTCTCGGTTGCCGCCAACGCCTTTATCAAGGATGGTGCCGGCAATGCGGTTGAGCCGTCGAGTGACAGCTATGATGTATATAATCCGGTGATTAGTAATAATATAGCTGTTATCGGCGATCCTGCAGTTAATATGCCCCCGGCCGACTATTTAGGCTGGGATGTGGATCCTCCATCCTTTTCCACATATGAAGCAGGTCCTCCGACATACTATGAAATTGTATCAAGAGCAACCACCGCAACAGGACTTATAAACAGACTTGAGTTTTTTATCCATGATGATAGTGCTGATGACGGCCCATGGGCTCCGTTGTCAGATCATTCTGATGCTGATCCTCTCCATGGTGTCAGGGACTTATCGCTGACCGATAACAGTCACGGCTCAAACCCTTATTCAGCCTTCAAGGTGGAAGATGTCAACGTGAATATTCTCGTGAATACTCATAATACCGGGCTAAGTACCGATGTTGACAATACCCTGTTCAACACCGTTAATGCGCCCAACGATCCGTACTTTACCCTGAATATGAACGATTTCGGTCATGGGTGGAATGCTATTACGGCTCTTCAGATAAGTTACGATTCCTCGGTTGGCCTGATAACCGATCTTGCCGGAAATCTGATTCCGTCTACCTCCCTCCCTCTGGCGGGCGTTGAGCGTATTCCACCGGCTATAGAGCTGTCACTGGCATCTGTCGGGGACAACAGGGTCTATGTCCGCTTTACCGAACCGGTTTTCGGTAATGACAGTTCTCCGCGAACGGTGGTGGACGCTTCGGATTTTTCCTTCTCCACAGCCGGAATAACGATAACCGGGATAGAGGCTATAAGTTACTATAACGGCGGTATTCTCGACGCCTGGTTTACCCTCTCTGATTCTCTGACGGCGGATACCGCATTTTCGGGCAAGATAATACCTGTTGTATCATCGGTCTTTGACAAGATAACTAATGCAATGCAGACGAGTGCTATTCACAGAGTGACTGATATAGGTCTGGGTGTCATGGATCCCGTGTGGGCCGCGGACAGCATTCATAACAGCAGCCTGTATGGTACGACTGATAATACGCTCAGGAGTTTTGACGGAACCGGATATCTTATCGATAGCAATATAACCCTCGAGGCGTCGATCTCTGCCGGAAGCTATCAAGCGCTAAGTACGAGAATGTACTACGATGTTGATCCTCCTGATTCGGTATTAGGTGACGGTTTCTGGCTGCCGACCTTCAATAACGCCCTCGTTCCGTCGGCAAATAAAGAATCTCGCAGTCTGCTGCCCTACAGGGCCGAGGGCGGGGTTCGGGATTTTCAGATACCTTCGGCGGACGATGAAATAGTCTCGGGCAGTGAGGTTCAGTTTCTGCTGCAGCTTGGAGATCTCTTCTGCGCCAGGCTTCTTGATGAAGACGATCCCAGGACGATTATTCCCTGGAGTTTTTCAATTAAAGACATCACCAGGCAGGCGGCCGGGGTTACCATACTTAACAATGTAATAAATCCCGAAAACGGCGAGAAGACTATACTGACCTATGATCTGGCGACCTCTGGAATGGTTGTGATTAATGTATTTAATCTGTCAGGCGATTTGGTGGATGTTCTTCATCGCGGGGCACAGGGGGCTGGATCCTACACCTACACCTGGGACGGAAAGAACAGGGCCGGCAACAATGTTGCAAGAGGCATATACTTCATCAGGGTTGTCGGACCTAATATCGATGAGTTTCGAAAGGTAATGATTGTAAAATAAGTTAAAAAGTTCCGTTTGAAGAATAAAGCAGTTCGGGAGTTGAAATAAGGATTGAGCCCGTGTCTGTAGTAATGGCGCCGCCTGTGCAGTCACAGGGGCTGACCGATAGTTTAATTACCGTATTTGCCGTGTCGGCAGGTTCATCGATCTGCAGTACCGCATCTATGTAAATCTGGGTCCAGCCGGTGAATGATGAGTAATCTGAGGCGCTGAAGCTCTGAAATGCCACGCTGCCCCCGGTTCCGTCGGGGTCGAAAGCTTCCATTTTTAGAGTTACAGCCTTGGAATTGAAGCTGTTGTTTGTGGTTGCCGCGTCAGTATCCGACTTTACCCACAGGCTGAAGCGGTAAGTTCCCGATAGAAGGTTCAGCGAATCAACCCTTTCAGCATCTTCAAAAGGCAGGTTGATGGCAAGCTCCTGCACCTGATCTGATTTAATTACCCTGAAATTATCGATGTATCCGGTCTGCGGGGTTCCTGTTCCTGCTAATTTCGAATTTATCCGGAAGACTTCCAGGTTGCTGTGGACCAGAAACTCGGTAAGCGGAGCCGTGCTGATACTTTCGGGAATCGCATACGCAAGGTTAGCAGTCGGGAGGGTGAAGAAGTACGTAACAAGAGTGCCGCCTGGCGCGGTGTCATCAATGTTGAATTTATATGACTGAGCGGCGCCCGCCAGATCAAAACGAAAGAGATAGGTTCCGTCAGTAATTAAGCCGGCAGTGAGGGTATTAAGACTATATTCTATATAGTCGCTTCCTGTGAGGGCGAAGCTGAGAGCCTGTCCTGTCATTATCGGAACGGCCGCTGCTATGGAATTTGTTCCTGTACCAAATTCGGCCCAACCCGCGGGAAGAAGAGGACCTGGCGCAATTCCTTCAAAGTCCCCGTTTGGAACCAGGTTTCTGTTCTCAAGCCGGTAAATAAGCGCTGTTTCATCGGGCAGCCCGGTGGTTGATGCCGTAGTAACGGCTTCATATTTTATGTATATACTGCTCTGGTTTACGGCCCAGGTGGAGAGAAGTTTGTGCCCAACGAGGTTTTTCGCATAATAAGCCGAAAAATAGTCTGGGCCAATACATGCCGCCATCATTGCCGTTAATATGAGTAGAGTTAATGTTATCTTAAAAAACCTTGCTGTTTTCATTCTGCTATAGATTATACCATCTAGTTCGGAAAGATCCTGTTTAAAGATTATGAAAAAAAACATATATGTGATATCCTTAAAGAGCAACGGGAGGGGAAGCAGCGAGGTAAAAAATGAATAATTTACGGCGGATTGTCATTGTTGTCGTAATCCTGATTTTCCTTCTCGGCGGGTGTGAACAGCCTGTAAAGCCGACACCGTATGTCGACCTCCTGGAGTACACCGTAGACTGTTCTGATCAGAGTCTGCGGGTTGATCTGTGGTATCAGGATGGAAATAATGATGTTGTTGAATTAAAGAGCCAAGTTCTGCCGTGGAGCGTCCCGGTTGAGCTGACTTCCGCCTTTACAGGAGAGGCCTACCTGAAGGCTGAAATTCCATCGTCAGAGGTCTTTGTTCCTTTTCTTACTGGTACTGCCGGAGCTGTGCCTGAAGTGAGAAAATTAAATGACAGCGGCGCGTCTTTTATTTCAGGCGGCGTTATTGTCGGAGACAGAGTTTATATTGATCCTGCAACCGCCCATTATGCGGACGTAATCGGCGTTGATACCGAGACTTCCATCAGTTTAAATGGTGATCTGTTTGAATTAGGAAATGAGGCTTACAATATTTATCACAATAAGACCCTTACCTCTACAATTATATTTAACGGAGAAACCGCCGCGGAGGATTCAGTCGTAGGTGAAAGGCTCCTCTGTTGCAAGGTCCTGACTATTTTAGACAGGTACGCGGAGAGACAAGACTAAACTTTACAGAAATTATCATATATATACTGAAAAAAAATATAAACTGCGATATCCTCGTCCTGATGCGAAAGTAAAGATAACGAGGTACTTATGAAATTCTTACAGCAGTTTTCCGCGGCAGCGGCAATGTCGGTTATCATTTTTTTTAGCGGATGTACTCAGTTGACCGCCCCCCTGGTCGAGAGCGATGTCCTTACCTATTTAGTTGACTGTTCGGAACGGAACCTCCTTGTTGATGTTACATATCTTGACGGAGGGAATAAACTGGTTAAACTGAGTAATCAGGTTCTGCCCTGGTCTATAACAATCACAATGGACTCAGAATTTACCGGTGACGCTTATCTGAAGGCGGAGATCCCGCAGGCCGATGTCTTTGTTCCGTTTATCAGCGGAACAGCGGGCGGGTATATCATGAATAAGCTGAGTGATTTGACAGCTGATTTTACCAGTTTTGGTGTAATCACCGGCGATATCGTCTACATTGATCCTTCAACGCTCGAAGGGGCTGATGTTATGGCTATCGATGATGCAAACACGCTCAGCCTTAAATCAGATCTTTTTCCGAGCGGTAATGAATCCTATTATATTTATCACGAGAAAACCCTTACCTCCTCGGTTCTTCTGAATGATGTCTCTATTAAAGAGGTGGTTTCTCAGAGTGAGCGGAGCCTTTCCTGTCTTGTTCAAACATCCATCGCCCGTTAAAATCATTAAATGGCTGAAATCTCTGTAATAATTCCCGTATACAATCGTCCGGAACTTCTGCTTGAGGCTGCTGTCTCCGTGCTTGAGCAGACCTTCACTGATTTTGAACTCATAATTGTTGACGACGGTTCGACCGATGGTACTCCCGAGGTGGCGGAGCGGATTGCTGCCGACGGCGGCGGCCGCTGCCGCGTCCTTTCCACCCAGCACCGAGGCATGCCTGGCGCGGCGCGCAACAGCGGAATCAAGGCGGCGGGCGGGCGGTACCTTGCCTTTCTTGACTCGGACGACCTCTGGCTGCCGGAAAAACTTCAGAGGCAGCATGAGCTCATGACCCGGACCGGGGCAAAGATGTCCCACACCCGCGAAACCTGGCTGCGTGAGGGCCGTGAGGTCAGCCAGAAGAGGCAAAAGCACCGGCGTGAAGGACTGATTTTTGCTGACGCATTGAAGAAATGCATAATCGGTCCGTCTACCGTTATGATAGACCGAAAGTACTGTCTTCTTACAGGGGGCTTTCACGCAGGGCTTGAGATTGCCGAGGATTACGAATACTGGCTGCGCATAACCCGCAGCCTTGAAGTTGCTTATATCGATGAAGCTCTTACGGTTAAACGTGCCGGAAAATGGGATCAGCTTTCGGAAAAGTATGGTAAAATTGAATGGTTCAAGCTTGCCGCTCTTGCCGGTCTTCTTGGGTGCAGCCTGTCGGGCGGTGATGATGATGCCGAAACAGAGGCTGTCTATCTTGACGGCTACCGCTGGGACGGTTTTGACGGCGGGCAGCTTGAGGCGGCGCTTGAGGAGTTTGTTTTCAAGTGCGGAGTGTTTGCCTCCGGATGCCGGAAACGCGGGCGGACCGCCGAGGCCGCGCAGATAGAGGAATTAACTAAAAGTATTAGGAGAGAGTAATGCAGAGAGAGGTGAAGACCGAAACGGTTCTGCTTGACGGGCAAGGAAATGTCGGCACGCCAGGCTGGGCGAAGAAATCGTTTTTTAAATATGATCGCGAAATGATAAAGGCAGGCAAGTTCCGGATAAAAGAATGGGACTACTACTGCATTTTATCCTCGGAATACGGGCTGGCAATTACGGCAGCCGACAATGGCTACATGGCTTTTTATTCTGTTACTCTTCTTGATTTCATTAATAAAACAGAAACCTCCGGGAGTGTGATGACCCCGTTTTCTATGGGGAAACTCAATATGCCTTCATCTTCATCAGAAGGGGATGTTGTAGTCGATAAAAAAGCAATCAAACTGTCCTTTGTTCACAATTCCGGCGGGCGTGTTTTGTCGGTGAATTATCCCGGCTTCGACGGAGGAAAAGGCTTTGAATCTGAGATTGTACTTGAACAGAATGTCGATGATGATCGAATGGTTATTGCAACTCCTTTTAATAAGAAGGGGCATTTCTATTTTAACGAGAAACATAATTGCCTCCGGGCCAGGGGAAGTGTAAAAAGCGGCAACTTCTCTTACACCTTCGGGGACGGCGCTTACGCCGTGCTTGACTGGGGCAGGGGGGTCTGGACATATAGGAACACCTGGTACTGGGGTTCGGCATCAGGTGAGGTTGAAGGCGCGCCCTTCGGCTTTAACATCGGTTATGGTTTCGGCGACACCGCCGCTGCAACCGAAAATATGCTTTTCTATAACGGAAAGGCGCATAAGCTCGAAGATGTTACATTTAATATTCCCCTGGGCGCAGACGGCAGGGAAGTATATACCGACACTTGGAACTTTAATAGTTCCGATGGCCGTTTTGAACTGGATTTTATCCCGATTATCGACCGCTTCTCTGATTCAAATGTGCTTCTTATCAGGAGCCGTCAGCATCAGGTTTTCGGATATTTTTCCGGTAAGGTTGTTCTTGACGGCGGCTCAGAGCTTAAAATTAAAAATCTCCTGGGATTTGCCGAAAAGGTCTACAACAGGTGGTAGGAGGAAGCTGCGGTTCCTCTGGAGTTTTGCCATGGGCAAAACATCCACGGAGGACTGTACCGAATCAGCGGTGGAAGAAACAACTATCCTGATTATAGCCCTCTTTAAAAATAGTCTGATTAGAGCTCTTCTTTTAGGACGGCCGATAGTTCCGGATTCTGCGCGGCGTACCTTAAAATTGCCCTCAGATATCCCTCAGGAGCCCCTGTGTCAAGGCGTTCACCCTCGGTCTCCTTGTAGACCACCCTGCCTTCTCTCATCATCTTGTTAAGCGCATAGGTGTGATAGTATTCTCCGCCTTTGTGGGCCGCCCAGCCTTCCTCGAGATAATCGAATATTTCAGGGGTGTAGAGGTAACGGCCTATCGAGGCCTCCTGGCTTGGCTCGCTTCCTGGCGCCGGTTTTTCAACTATATCGGTCACATGAAGATTGTCATCAGCGAGTTTCAAGATGCCATAGCGCTCAAGATTCGGCGGATTATGGATTGTTGCCATGACGCTGCAGCCGGTTTCGTTATATTTTTCGATTAGCTGTCCGGCCAGGGGCTTGTCTCCGAAATGGAGATCGTCAGGGTAGGCCACGACGAAGGCTTCGTTTCCCATCATCGGACGGGCCTGCATGAGAGCGTGGCCTGTTCCCATCATTTCCTGTTGTCTGACAAAGAAGATTTTTGCCTCATATGGGGCTATCTTTTTAGCCTTATCTGCATCGCCTTCGGCACTGAAAACGCCCTCAAGTTCTACTTCTCGGTCGAAGAAGTCTTCGAGGACCTTTTTTCTGCGTGATGTGATTATCAGAATTTCATTTATTCCTGAGGCGATGAACTCTTCAACTATAAACGCTATTGACGGTTTATCGATCAGTGGAAGCATTTCTTTCGGTATGGTCTTGGTGACAGGCAGGAACCTGCTTCCGTAGCCGGCGGCAACAATTAATCCTTTCATGAGCTTATTATGCAGATTTGCAGGCTTTGATGCAAGCAGGATAAAAAATGAGGCTGCCTGAGTCAGGCAGCCTCTCTGCGGAAAATTTTACTGGATGATTTTCACTTGTTAATAATAAACGGCAACTGGTGCTCCGGTGCTTATAACGGTACCGTCATCGGCTGTTTCATAGGATGCTGTAAAGTTGATTATTGCGCTGCCGCCAGTATCAAAAACAGTAGAGTTCGTCTCCATCTGTTTCTTTTTATTTCCGGAAAGTCTGGTTCTAATCACCGTTTCGGTCAGGGTTTCGCCCGTGTAGACGGTATTGCTGCCCGGGTCACTGCTGAAAAGTCTTCCAATAAAAGCGGTCAAGTTGTCCATCGCTGACAGAGTGTCGGCGTCACGCGTAATCATCCTCTCGTATGTAACGGCTGTTCTAACGAGGCTGGAACCACTGCCCTGCTCGGTGTAGTATCTGACGCCCATTATGTTTTTATAGGAGCTCCACAGACTGTAAGTGTTGCCTTCAACCTGTTCATAAATGACCATGCTTGACCATTCTGCAGCCCCTTCGGGCGGTGTCCAGATTCCGTCGGCATCAGGAGTCGGAAATGTAAGGTCACCGTTAATGTCGAATTCGGCATAGCCTGTTGTGATTCCTGTTCCGAGAACGGCATTTATTTTTTCTTCTCTTGTTGTGCCGTCGGCGAAGGTAGTTACAAATGATTCCCGAGCGAGAGGATCTACCGTTCCGTCAGAAGTGCAAATTTCATCCCCGGTATCGTATGTGGTGTCGCCGTCATTTAAGATGTAGTAGACCTCAAGGCTGTTGTTGATCGAGTCACGGTTGGGGTAGGTTGTAAGATTGGAAACCTTGAAAACGTTTAGTGTTGCAGTTTTTGTGATTGTAACGACGGTCTTTTGACCCTTTTCAGGGTAGTTAACGCTGGTGGCAGTTGTCGGTGTTGCAATATCAGTCGGGAGGATAACCTCCACCGTGTAGTCCCATGCTGTGCGGCTGACTGCCAGCGCGTCGTCGCCCCTGAGTATGAAGTATGAACTCATTACATAGTCTTCAAATGCCTCTTTTTCAGCTACTGTCAGCAGGTTTGAGCTTGCGGCTCCACAGCCTGAAAAAACCAGTACGGCTGAGATAATCAGTATTAGTATCGTTGATTTTAATATATTTTTATCTGTCATAATATGCTCCTTACGGGAGTTTTACTCCCGTTTTGTTATTGTTCATGTCGAAAAAACAAAGAACCAAACCAAGTAATTAATGCCGCAATAAAAATAAAAAACAATGTTTATTTTACTTTTTTGTAAATATATGGCGTTCAAGGGTGGAAATATCCCTTTTTAGCAGAAAAACCGCCGTACCTGAAGCGGCCGCTGCTGAAATCATGTAAGAGAATCCTGGCGATAGGCTCAGGATTGATGCGGCTGTTATCAGGGCGGTAATCGCGTTTACGCAGAAAAATACTGCTGAACAGTAGAAGGCATGACGGTATTGTTCGATGTAGAAGAGATAGTTTAGCAGGGTTAAAAGGAGAAGATGGAAAAATACTGCCGCCAGCGTAATCTGCATGATTATATTTTCAGACATTATAATAATAATGACGGTTATAGTTCCCTGCATTATTGACTGCTCTTTTATGCTCGTCAGGGTTACCCGGCCGAGTGTCCGTTTTGCCATCAGGATATCAGAATAACGTCCGCCCGTAAGCTTGAAAAGGAATCGTTTAAGAGCCGTATAGAATTCAGTTTCCGAAAAGATCACGAAGAAGATGAGACCCGGAATCATTGTTAGGTTGGCCAGATACACCGGAATGTCGTATGCCGAGAAGAGCCGTATATAGGTTTCGGATAAATTCTCGCCGAAAGACTGCCAGAATATAAACTTGTCTATCCATATCCCCCAGTAGTACAGGAGCCCGGCGCCGAAGAGGTATCTATGCCTCAGGAGGTATTTGATGAAATTTCTTAAGGGGTGAAAGCCCGCTGAGGTCTTTATGTCATGAGGAGGTTCGGGCTTCACGGGTTTCCATGCAGCTCTACAGAGAATTATAAGAAGGATGACAATCAGCAGGTGGCCTGTTCCGAATCCGAGCAACGCGCCTGCAAGGCCGAAATGCTTTGAGGCAATGTATATAAAAAAGAGCGATGAAAACAGCCCCGAGGCATATACTATGAGGATTTTCATGTACCATTTCAGTACCGATACGAATAGCATAACTATCCACATACAGTTTACAATTGTGAAAATCAGGACAGTCGAAGCCTTAAATAGGGCGGCGTGCTCTATTTTTAGATCCAGCATCAGTACGGACGGAAGCGAGAGGAGAATTGAGACCAAGCTGACTGGAATGCAAAGAAGGAGGACGTATCCGAAGGCCTGCCCCTCCTTTTTATTGTAAAGAAGGTCGCTCATTCTCCTTGTAAATAGATAGTGAAAGCCTCCGAATAAAAACAGAGAGAAGGCGTAACAGTAGATGATGACACCCATGAACAGCTCAAGCTTTCCGTCAAGTGCCTGAATAAGGAAGGTCTGTATCAGTATTATGGTGATTATCGACAGAATCCATGGGCCCGCCACTATCATTGCCCCGGACATTGCTATCTGAAAGAATGAGCCCAGACCGCCCTTGTTTATTACCTTGCGTAGTTCAAACCCTATTCCTGCCATCAGGCCTTTCCCGCCGTTTCCCGGTAGATCTTGAGATATTTTCTGTGGAGATCTGTTTTGTTGTAAAAGGTAATTGCTTTCTGCTTATTAGCCTCGTTGATGATCTTCATCTCGTCCGGGTGTTCATGCACGAATTGGATGCATTCGGCGAGTTTTTCCGAATCTTTCGACGGGGCAAGGAAGCGGTCGTCGTAGTCGAGCATCTCGGGGATGTTCCCGACAGCTGTGGCAACAGCTGGAACGCCGCCGCAGTATCCTTCGAGGATGACAAGGGGCTGGGCTTCTCTTACTGAGGTGAGTACCAGTACATCGAGAAACTTATAGTAATCCAGTACATTTTGTCTTCCGGTGAAGATGAATCTGTCGGTAATTTTAAAGCTCTTAACAAGCATTTCACAATCCCTGTAATATCCCGGATCTTCGTCCATCGGTCCGATGCAGTAGAAGGTGGCCTCCGGGATACGCTCAAGGACGATTTTAGCCGTCGATATATAGGTTTTGATGTCCTTTATGGGGACGACTCTGCCAACGAGTCCGACATGAAAGCCGTCCTTCTCTTCCCGCTGAATTGAAAATCTTGGTAGATCTATTCCGTTCGGGATGACTTCGGTGATAGACTGATTTGCTCCGAGTTCATGCTGTTTTCTCCGGTTTTCTTCAAACAATGAGATTATCCGGTCAGCCTGGGAATAACAGATTCGGCTGAATCCATTGTACAACCTTATCCACATGTCCCGCTGATAGCCTCGAATCATATCTGATTTTCTGATTTCCATCTCGCGTTCCTTATGGTAGAGTCCGTGCTCGGTAAGGATTAGAGGTTTCTTTTTTCTTATTTTTGCCGCCGACGCCGCAATTCCGGCGAAGCCGGTTGATATTGCGTGGTAGATGTCGGCCTCGGGCAGTCGGGATCCGATTATCGTGAACAGCATGTCATGTGATGATTTCCACGCCCAGTAATAGTCGGTAAAGGCATACATCGGATTGTGTTTCTGATTTGCTTCAACAATCATATTCCATCCGGTTGTGCTCTTGACCGCCTCATCATATAAGAAAAATCCTTCAGGGATGATGTTTATAAGTTCTTCAAAATTGTCGACGCTGTTAGCGCGGAAAAGATTGTGAGCGTTGTTTACGGCCTGCATGAGTTTCTTTTTTGAGGCTGGTTTCGCTGTCGATTCGTAATGCTTATTCAGAACAATATCAGCATGCTCAACAACATTATCAGGAAGACTGTACCGGAGTTCCATATCTTTTTCGGGTGAGATTGTAAACAATACGAAATCTATTTCGGGAAGGTTGATTATAAGATCATGGGTCCAGGCTGAGACTCCTCCCGTGACATAGGGGTAGGAGCCTTCAAGGATTATGCATACGCGGGGTCTTTCGCTCATTCTTTTTCCATCCAGAAATCAATGATGATTGTCTGATCGCTGTCGAGGATTGAGCGGAGTTCATTGAGCCTTGAAATGATCTTGAAGAGTTCTGAATAATCACGCTGCCTGAATGCTATGTCGGCTAGAATGAAGAGTGCTTCAGGGGTATGCAGCTGTTTGTCGGTGATAATTTTTCTGGCCTGGGTAAGCAGGTCGAGATCTATCAGAATTTGACTCATGGCAAGACTGTCGTCCACGGTTAATTCATGAAGGCGCTCAAGCTGCCTGAAATTCGAAAAGGCTTCGCGCAGATAGAAATTCTGCAGATCGTGAACTGATTTATTCAGAACGGCCATCTCGGAGTAGGTACGGGCTTTCTCGCGGTATTCGTCTTCAGGCAGGGCTTCGATCTTACGGTTATAGTCGTTTTCAATCGCGTTAATGCTTTCAGCTGCAAATAGGGCAATCTCCTTGTCCTTGTTTTTTATCAGCTTGCCCAGGACTTCAATCAGCAGGAGGTTTGTTTTGAGGTCACGGTTCCTCTGGCCGAGTATCCTTTCGATTTCTTCGAGATGCTCCGGGTTGTCGGCGATGGCCTCAACTGATGTGGCCATATAAATGTATGCTTCGGCTGGTAATAGGCCCTCTTCTGCCGCCTTAAGCGCTGCGAAAGGTGTCTTTGGTTGAAAAAAAGAGCTTCTGTTATCAATATAATCAAATCCCGGGTCTCTCATTAATTATTTCCTGTCAGAGTTTCTGAATTTCAAGCAGATGCTCGGCATGTTTTAAAAGGCCGTCAGCGTCGGATGCATTCTCGCCGAAAGATGAGTAGCCGATGATCATCTCGACGAAAACTTCCTTGTTCCCAATGGTCCAGCCGGCGGAATTGATAAGCCCGAGTATTTCGAGACAAAGCAGCGATGCCCCGTCTCCGTCAAGGCCGGGAATGAGGACCGACATCTGGTTGGCCGACTTGTGCATGAAAAATTCAGCCGTTCCCGCGGTGGTCATCAGGATATCATCTATTAGATTCAGAAAAAGTTTTTTTACTGAGGAAGCGGGTGACTGCGAACAGAGTTCTGCGTAATTCTGCATTTCGATGATGAGGAGACTCATTCTGGTCTCGGTTTCGGTTGATGATTTAATATACCTGTTCAGCATGTTGTATAACTGAGAAAACAGCGGCAGGCCGGTGTCGGCATCGGTTTCGCTCTGATGTATCTGCCTGTCATGATCGACGGCTCTGGAGAGGGCAGGTTCGGCAAGGCTGATGATTATTTCCAGGAGCTTCTCAGTATATTGGTTATACCTTACAAAGGGCATCTCTTCAATGTTCAGTACTCCCCAGATCTGCTTGTTTATGGGTATAGGCATGGTGATGAGATTCCGGCCCCTGTCCATTTTTTTCAGATTTTCGTAATTATTAATCATCCGCGCTGATACAATCCTGCTGTTCCGAAAAACCCAGCCTTCAATGCTGTCGTCAATGCTGAGCATCTCGGATGAGTCAAAGTTTCCTTTCTTATGGCTGGAGGCCGGCGAGTGCAGAAATCCTCCGGCACTGCTCTGTGTCCAGATTGTGAGCTCAGTCGCCCCGGTGAACATTTCGACTGTTTCAATTAAAACATCGAGTGATTTCCCCAGGTTGAGGCTGTCCATTCTGTGCATCTGCTTGTGAAGGGTTGCTATGGTTGTTCTCTGCCCTGTTACGCGTTCTTCAAGTTCGCGGTTTATTTCAAGCTGAGCGGAAGATATTTTTTTCAGTCGGTGATTTTCTTTTACAAGAGTTCGAAGTCTCTCCCGGATTTTACTTATTTTTAGCCGATCAATTTCCCTTATAGTGCCGAAAAGATAAATGAGGAATATTGTAATTACGAGGATTAGCAGGTTTTGCCTGTGAAAAAAGGAGCGTAATTCAGTAGAGGTAGCAGCATTATAAATGCCAAGCGCCGCAAATGAGAGTATGAGATTAAGCAGTCCGTACCGTCTGCCGTAATATACGGCAGAGAATAGGGCGGGAATAATGTACGGAATGTGCAGTAGTGAGGAGAATCCCGGATCCTCGGGTTTAGTCAACAGATTCAGACATACGACGGCCGCGGTCAATGCAGCAGTCTCGAAGTAGTGTTTAAGATGTTTTTTTCTGTTCATTCGCGATATATTATATCTGAATGAGCACGGGGGATAAAGAAGAATGTTGAATAAGAATGGAATTTTACGGACTTTAGTACTTGTCCCGTTAATATTGCTGAATTTTGTCATCGAAGCCGCGGCCCAGGATGGGGCGGATACCGCCGGTCGGCTTAAACCGGTATTTCCATCCGAGAGTTCGGCTCTGATTTATATAGAAGGTGAAGATGCCGTTTCAACGAATTTCGCAAATCAGGCTGTTTCAAATTACGGATGTTCGGGCTTCAGGAGTCTGCAGCTGAGTAGGAATATCGGGCTTCAGGCCGGAGCCGCCTTCTATGCCGAATTTGTTTTCTATGCCGAAGAAGCAGGTGATTATGAGTTCTGGTACGGCGGAACCCCTCCCGGACCGGAGGATGATCTGAGCCCTTCCTATGGGAGTCCCTTCTCCTACCGCCTTGACGAGAATCCATTAAAGGCCGTCTACCGTGAAGATGTTAAGGTTATCGAGGGCTATACTCCGGCGTATTACTGGAATAAGGTCAGTGTTGAAAATCTTTCATCAGGACCGCATAGGCTCCGTGTCGAGGTCGCTGAAAAACGAGGATACGACGGCAGATATTATTTTTATCTGGACAGCCTGTTTTTTATAAATAAAGAGAAAGAAGCCGGAACTTTCGAGAGCCGGCCCGCTGTCTTTCCGAAGTCACTCGAAAGTTCGGAAATTGATAACCCTTTTCTGACAATAACTGACTATCAAAATTATATCAAAAATAATCCGGATGACATTTCTGCCCTCATCGAGCTTTCCCTGGTCTATTCACTTCTTGGAGATTTTCAAAGCTCTTTGAAGGTGCTTGGCAAGGCAATGGCCCTCGATGCCTCAGACCCCTATCCAATAGTGCTGGCCGCAAAGAACAGGCTGTGGAAGGGTGATGTTAATGAGAGCCTTGCCCTGTATGAGCGGGCGCTGACTGTTTATCCCGATGATAACGTTCTCTGGTCGGAAGCCGGAAAGGTCGCTGCCTGGACTGCAAACTATGCAAAATCAATCGACTTTTTTGTGAGAGGAATCGCGAGATTCCCTGATGATCTTAATATACTTGTAAATCTTGGCTTGACCTATCTCTGGATGGCGAAGAACACCGAGGCGGAAGAAACTTTCAGTACTGCCCGGAGACTCGCGTCCGAAGATCCGGCAAGGCTCCGGGAACTCGGCAGTATTGAAGAGGCGAATGGTTACCCGGAATATGCCCGTGATGTTTACAAGTTTTCTATTGAGCAGTATCCGGACTACCTCGAGTTTTACCTTCTTCTTCAACAGTCATTCCTTGCTTCAGGAGAACGGGAAGAGGCTGATACTGTTGGAAGGCTTATAGAGAAGTCATTTGTTCCTTCGGAGAGGCTTAATAATGAGCTGGAAATATATAGAGAGAAACTCACGCTCCGCGATAATGTTATTGCCGCCTACCAATCGAAGCTGCATGATAATCCTGGCGATCTGGAATTAAGGCAGGAGCTTGCTCAGACCTTCTTCTGGAACGGGATGAAGACCGAGGCTATTGAGCAGATTAAATATGTGCTAACTACCCATACGTACCGGGCGGCAGAGACCTTTGTGCGCAGAAATTCCGATCTACTCGCGGTTTCAGATATGGCCGCGGCATTGTCGGAGTTTTTCAGAAGTTACGCCGGGGCTTCAACTGCTCTGAGACGGAAGCTTTCTGTTGCCGCCTCAGAGGTTAAAGGGGCCGCGGCCGCCGCGGAAGGAGCTGAAGATCCTGGAGCGGCCGAGAAACTGAGGCAGAAGAAGCAGGAATTTGCCGATGCTGTCTCTGAGGCAGTGTATCTTGCCGAACTCTGGGATGAAAGGATAATCTCCCTGGAAGGACTCGATGAGAAGATGAAGAGCCTCCTCGAAACCGAGAAGGCTGATGATGAGGCCTTCAGCGGCGTTATCAGATCGAGCCGCTGGAGTTGGGAGCGAAATTTTCTCATCAACGAGCTTTCAGCGGTAAAAGAAAGCGAACCGGAGCTTGCGTCCTTCATGCTTGGGCTTGCAAGACTTGCCGGAAAAGAGTACGGCAGGGCGGCGGATGTGCTTACACCGGTGCCGGTGAAAGCTGAAGGAATGGTAATTATTGAAACTGCCGAAGATGCGGAGGCCTCAGATGTTTCCGGCGAGAAGAAGGTTGAAATCGCTGACTACTCAGGCTTGCCGATAGGAGTCCTGTACCCGCTGTATCAGGCGCTGCTTCTTGATATGGATGAACGCAGGGAGCAGTTGATTCAGGCCGAAAGTGAGAGACTCTATTCTGATTTTCCTCATCTGGAAGCAGTAGAGCATGATATCAGGCTTTCCTTGGAACTTGGCGCTGTTGGAGAGCGGTACTCGCCTCCGGACGGGGTTTTTTATGAGGGGCTTCTGGAGGAGTCAACTGAGGCATTAAGCATCTTTGCTGATAACGAGAAGGAAGTGCGCGGCCTCCAGCAGAAAATCGAACGCCTTCTTAATCAGCAGTCGGCAGTTTTCGCGAAAAAACTCGAGCGTGCGAATTATTATCTTGAGGCGGATACCTATCTCATCCGCTTTGAGCTTGGAAACTACTATCTCGATGAGGGGCTTAACAAAGAAGCTTCCGCCCAGTTTCGAAGGGTGATAGCAGTTGATCCGTGGAATCTCTCTGCCACATATAAGCTTGGAATTGTAGAGCAGCGCTACGGCAACTGGTCCGAGGCGATGAAGTACTACAAGAAGGTCTACCAGCAGGATCCGACTTACGAGAACGCCGTTTATTATTATAACCAGCTTGAAAGGCAGAACGCCGATGAGGTTAAAAGCAGTTTTTTGATGACCTCTACTCCGGCTGAGATTTCCTATCTCGCGCGGCTTGATTACAGTACCAGCTTCGACAGTGTCTTCGGCCTTAATCTGAGCTATGTTTTTGATCAGCAGAGGCTGTACCGCGAATATTCCGGGGAACAAAAGGGATATTTTCAGGTCCATCAGCTTGAAGCCGGCATTCCTATAAGTTTCGGGATTATTGGAATAGAGATTACCCCCCGGGCCGGGATCTATGCCGAGAGTCTTTATTATAAGACCGATTATGTTTTTGATGAACCTGTCAGTCTGGCGGAATTTATAAGCACTTTTTCGGTTTATCCGAAATTCGGCGCGTCGGCCTCCTGGGCCTGGGAGGTCCTGACTCTTGACGGCAGCTGGGATTATTCGATTGAAATGGATACCTTCTATCCCGACAGGGATATCGTATGGCGGAATGACTTCAGCCTCAATGCCAATACCTGGATTGATTTGGAAGCGGACTTTCTCGGGCCTCTTACAACCAGGACTTACGGACGGCTTCAGCTTATGTCTGATGACAATATTAAGGGGCAGGTTTACCAGGATGCTAGCCTGGGGTTTACGCTCCTCGATGCCCCGATCATAAAACTCTATCCAGGCCTGTCGTTTAACTACGAGAATTCCCTTGTTTCTCCCGGCACCGGTTATTACGCGCCGAGGAATGTTATAGAGGCGAAGGCTTCTCTGCGGTCGGTCTTTACTTTTCCTTCAGAGGACTGGAGTTCGGCCTTTGAAGGAGTTCTATGGGCTGCCGGAGGCGGTTACTGGTCGAATATCGGTGATGCCGCCTACGGCGAATATGTTAAGGCGGAAGGCGGGGTAGGGCTTACCTGGGTTAAGAACAGCAACGCGTACTACCTCAACCTCTACGGACTTGGAACGTTTAACGATGCCGGAAACGCATACTGGGAGGTGACTCTCGCCCTCGGTACGGGGCTGAAGCTGCCGGGGCTCCTGACGCCCTAGCGGAGGTCAGGCAAGACCAAAGAGGCTGCTGCATTCCTGAAACAACGGCATCTTGCTTAGCTGCGAATAAAAATCATTGATATAAAAATCCTTGTCTGTCGGTTTCAGGTTGATTCTCATAAGAAAGGCATTAAGCTTTTCGTCGTCAATTTCGGCGAGAGTACTATCGCTGAAGTGGCCGGAGAGAAGATCGGCAGCAGAGATTATCAGAATTACCGTCTTGAACTGTGAAGTTATGTTCAGGCTGCTGTGTTCTCTGGCCGTGTCGACATAGATTGGAGGAAAGTTCCAGCTGTCAAGAATTGCCTCGCCTATTTCCCGGTGGTCTGCCTCAAAGAATTTCCGCTCATCATCTTCACTCGAAACCTTCATATAAAGCTCGTTGTCTGACTGGTACATTGCGGCCCGGCCGATGTCATGGAGAAGTCCCCCGAGAAAGGCTTCGTCGGCCAGACGTTTGAAACCACCTTTTATTGCTATATTCTGAGCAAGGAAGGCGGTCATGATCGAGTGCTTCCAGAAATACTGGTAGAACTCACGCTCCTTTCCCTTCTTGAACATATTAGAAGCAGATACTAGGAATACAAGACTCTTGATTGTCTTGAATCCCAGCATCGTAATTGCAATCTGCAGCGAGGTTATCTCGGTCTGTCTTGCATACATTGCCGAGTTGGCTACCTTGAGAATCTTGGTTGTCAGTCCTGGATCTACCCTTATCAGTTCTTCCAGATCCTTGAAGGATATATTGATATTATCTTCAGGAATACTTACTATCTTAGCGGCAATATCCGGCATTACCGGCAGTGCGTTAAGGTATTTATCAAATGCTTTCATAATATTAAGATCGGCAGCCTTTATGGATTATTTATATATAAAAGAATATTTATTTATATGAGCTTCTTTCATAACTCGGTTAGTTTTGAAAGAAGCTTTTGAGTATTTTAAGCAATCTTTTAGTAAATACTTATTGCATAGTAAGTTGCTGAAAATACTCACTCACATCTAAGGTTGGAATTTCAAAAGTCCCCGACTTTTGGAGTTCCCTCATATAACCTGAATTGGATATATTATCAAGATGATAATATAAAAAAACCCGGTCGAGCGCCGGGTTTTCGTGATGCAGCTTTGATTGTTTATCTGCAGTAAACTTTGATCGTAGAATCATCGGTGTCGACATCTACGGTGAGTTCTTCCAGGGCAGTCATGATTTCCTGGATGTTCGCAGGATCAAGATTCTGCAGATCGAAGTCTATTCCCTTGTCCTGCATTGAAGAGTTAATTTTGTCCTTGGCTTCCTTTGGGATTAGTCCTGCTATGTTGAGGCCTGCCTTCATGAGAGCAAAGGGAACCTTTACCGATACGCGCTCGGCGCTTTTCCCCTCTTTTGGCTCAACCTGGACGTATAGGTATTTATTCTCCATTGCGCTAAGCAGTGACTTGCCTGACCCCGGGATGTCTGAACCGGTTTCGACAGCATTAAGCAGTTTTTCGGCTTCTTCGGGGGAGATTTTTCCCTCGGAGAGCATTTTAAGTATTCTCATTTTTTCTTCAGCCATAGTTTTCCTCCAATAGTTAGTTATTTGAGGCTCCTTTTTAAAATCAATTATTTTAAAAGAGCCTTCGAAGTGTTTTTGACAACAGGAGCTGCAACTTGAAAGGGTGATAAATTGTCAAAAAACTTTATTTGACGAACATTTTCACGTCCGAGTCATTCGAATGAACCATTATTTCCATTCCCCTCGCGGCCGAGATGAGCCGGGGAGATTTAAATACAAACATCATCCAGGTTCTTGCCTGTTTTGATTTTTGCGGGGCAAGCATCATGAAGGCGTAGGCTATCCCGCAGAGAATGATTGCTACCAGCAGCAGCAGGTAGAGGAGTATGAGCGGGAAGAATAATCCGAATGACGCATCTTTATTTTTAACCTTTATTCTTAAGAGCATAGGCAGCATTATGCTAACTCCTTTTTCCCCTGCCAGGGATGGCAGGTAGTGTGATAGAAGTTAAGCAGAGAATGCTTAACTTCAGAATGATAGTGAACATGGATGTTTGCTGTCATTCCAACTCCTTGAGGGCTTCCTGTACATCTATCTCGCCCTGTTCCAGTTTGTCTAGGATGTTTGATATCGGTGCTTTTATGTCTACCGCGACATCGACGATATCTAATTTATTTCCTATGCTGTTCAGCCTGTTTTTTACTGTAGGATAGCTGATTCCGAAGATGGCTTCCATCTGTTTTATCGAGCCGTGAGTTTTTATAAACGCGGCGGTGAAGATCTGATCATCCATACTCAGTTCGGCCAGCGGCGGAAGCTGAAAGTTACCTTCTATTTGAATTTCGTCTTCAGGAATTGTAACGCGGCTGATTAGGAATTTTTTCCCGTCCGTCAGTGCTGTAAGTTTTTTCCAGCTATGAAGCATTTGATCCTCCAACACAGATAATATATCACCAGATCGCCGGGAAATCAAGCGGCAACTTAATAAAATCAATAAAAAAGAATAATTAAATTGATAATATCAATAATAATAGTCGTGAAAATTGAATAAGACAATTACCTGTCGAAGGATAACTTTGAAAGCTTCCTTAAGAAAACCTATATAGGGATTAATCCTGTTGACCTATGTATTATAAAGTATTACTTTATTGGGCGGAGGATGCAAATGAAAGAACAGGTAATAACCTTCAAGGTAGACAGGGACCTTCAGGAAGCACTGAGCCTTATTCCGAACAAGTCGGAGTTTATTCGGAACTCGATCCTTGAATCTCTCGGTAATAAATGTCCTCTCTGCAGCGGCTCCGGGATTCTCAGTGAAGCGCAGAAATTACATCTGGAAAAATTCATGAAGCATCATCACGTCGAAAAATGCACAGAATGCGACCAGATTCATATCCGCTGTGAATATGAATAGGAGTTGAAATGATAAAAAAAAACGGAACACTTATAAGTCTGATTATTATGCTGTCCCTCGCGGCAGTCCCGTGTTTTGCAGGTGGAAAGAGAGAAGATAAGGCCGCGGCTATTGATGATAGAGTCCGGGTTTTTGTAAGCATCCTGCCGCAGAGGTATTTTGTAGAGAAGATCGGTGGCGGAAAAGTTTTAGTTGATGTCATGGTTCTTCCCGGAAGAAGCCCCACAACTTATGAGCCGACACCTACTCAGGTAGTCTCATTGAGCCGTGCAGATGTGTTTTTTATTATTGGAGTTCCTTTTGAGAAGGCATTTATTCCAAGAATTTCTGAATCGCTCAAGTCTCTCCGGATTGAGGATACATCGGCCGGGATAGAGAAACGGACTCTTAAAGCCCATGTTCATGATGATGAGGGTGATGGCCGGGGGCATGAGGCAAGATCTGTTGATCCGCATATATGGCTGTCGCCTGTCCTCGTGAAAAAGCAGGCAGCGATAATACTTAAAACACTTGTGGAGCTGTCTCCGGCATCAGAAGATGTTTTTAATGCAGGCTACCGCGAGCTTATCTCGGAACTCGATGATGTTCACCGGGAGATCTCGGCCTCTATCGAGCCGTTTCGGGGATCGGTACTCTTTGTTTTTCATCCGTCATTCGGATATTTTGCCGATGAATACGGACTCAGGCAGGTTGCAGTAGAGCTTGAAGGGCGTGAGCCGTCACCGTCTGAACTTGAAGAGATAATTGAGTACGCGAACAAAGAAGGTGTAAAGATAATCTTTGCCCAGCCGGAATTTTCAAAGCGAAGCGTCCAGGCGCTTGCCGACGCAGTTGACGGAAGTGTAGTAGTCTTAAACCCGCTTAATCCGGATTATATAAACAGTATGCGCGAAATTGCCGCTGAAATAAGGAAGGCATATAAATGAAACAGGATGCGTCTAAGGCCCTGATAGAGGTGGAAGGGCTCAGTTTTGCGTATAATAACGAGCCTGTTATAGAGGATGCGGGTTTTTCCATCATGCGTAATGATGTTATTACGGTTATAGGCCCAAACGGAGGAGGCAAGACTACTCTGCTGAAACTTCTCATGGGCAGACTTAAGCCTCAAAAGGGACGGATTACCATTAACAGCGTGAAATCCGGAGTATTCGGCTATGTTCCGCAGTATTCAAATCTCGACAGCTCTTATCCTATTACCGTCTTCGAGGTAGTGCTTTCCGGTCGAATCAGGAATTTCGGTTTTTATTCACGCGGTGACAGAATAGCCGCTGCTAAGAGTCTCTCGGCTGTAGGGCTCGCAAATATTGAAGACCGGTCGTTTTTTGAACTCTCCGGTGGGCAGCGGCAGCGGATTCTTATTGCCCGTGCCCTCGCAGCTGATCCTGAAATTCTGCTGCTTGATGAGCCGACGGCAAGTATTGACGCCGATGCCGAGAAGCATCTCAACGGCCTGCTGATGAAGTTGAGCCTCGATCACACAATAATTCTAGTTACCCATGATCTGGGTTTCGTTAATGAATTTACCAACAGGGTTCTCTGTGTCAACCGGACTGTCAGAGAGCATCCCGTCGATGAACTCGATGACCAGGTAATAACGGCCGCGTACGGGAGCCGTATGAAGGTTGTCCGGCATGACCATGATCTTCCGGAACACAGGGCGGGGGGTGTCTGAAATGCATGATTTTATCCAGGCTGTGATTAATCCTGAGGTTCCCTTTATAAGAATGGCGTTGTTCGCGGGTATTATCGGCAGCATTCCCTTCGGTTTTATCGGATCATTTGTCGTCGTCAAGAAAATGAGCTCAATAGCCGGAGCTATCAGTCACTCCGTTCTCGGCGGGATAGGTCTTGCCCTCTACCTAAACGCGGTAGTAGGAGTCAGTTTTATTCAGCCTATGGGCGGAGCCCTGATTTTTGCTCTTCTTGCATCAGGAATCCTGAGCCTTGTAATGATCTATGGAAGCGAGCGCATGGATACGGTAATCGGCGCAGTATGGGCTGTTGGAATGTCTCTGGGGCTGTTGTTCATGGCCAGGACGCCCGGGTATGTAGATCCTATGAGTTATCTCTTCGGAAATATTCTGCTGATAGGAAAGAGCCAGCTCATCACAATCTCGGCATTTTCAGTCATAATACTGACCTTCGGTATCCTGTTCTATAACCAGTTTCAGGCAATCTCCTTTGACGCCGAGTTTGCCGAGACAAGGGGTATCAACACTACGATTTTTCAGGTTGTTATTATGCTCCTCATCAGTATTACGGTAGTTCTCATGGTGTCTCTGGTCGGGACGGTAATGGTAATTGCCTTTCTTACGCTGCCGCCGGCAATGGCTTCCATGTTTTCGAAGCGGCTGTCGGTGATGATAGGACTCTCGGTCATCTTTTCCATATTACTGTCATCCGTGGGACTCTGTCTCAGTTATATTTTTGACCTGCCTACCGGTTCTGTAACAATTATTCTTGCCGGGGCTGTGTATATTCTTCTTAGATTGATAAATTCGGCTGTCCGGAAAGTTTTTGCTCGACAATGAGTTTTCAAAAGGATTAAACTTAAATATAAAATGTCAGGGAGAACAATATGCAGAAAGAAATTACTATCAAAGAATTTGTATCAGAACTGGTTAGACGAATCGATTCTGATAAAGGCATCGACTGTTGCAGGGAAGAGATAAAAAGACTTGCCGAACTTGCCGGCCGAAAATGTCCTGATGAGAAAATTCTTGTTACCTGGAAAGATTAACAAGAGTTTAAATCATGAGCATTGAAATGCCCCTGCTAGCAGCCTTTCTGTCGAAGCTGCCGGTCCGGGCACTCTTAAGGGCGCGGTTGTAACAATCCTTGCCGTCACCCTGCCTAATCTTCCACTACGTGGATGCTGAATCTTCCACTACGTGGAAGCTGAATCTTCCACTACGTGGAAGCTGAATCTTCTACTACGTGGAAGCTTTGGAGATTCGATCATTCACAGCCTTTCCGAGTCCGTGTTCGGGAAGTTTGTAGGCTATTATTTTTTTAAGACCCATCTTATCGAGTCTCCGCATTGCCGCGTATAAATTCACCGCGGCTTCCTCGGTACTTCCGTCAGGACTTAAGACTTCCACCGGACCCGCGCTTATGATTTCTGTCCTTTTGAAAAGCAGTAGTCCAGTCTGCGGATCATTATTGTCCACAGGTCCTCCGTTTTCAAGAATAAAAGGGGTATGTGGTGAATAATGGCTGGCAAGAAGTCCGGGACTCTCAAGATTAACAAGTTCGGGTTCGCCTTGGTGCTTGATTTTCCCGACGACTCTCTCTATCTCTTCAATTGAAAGACCGCCGGGCCGAAGAAGGACTGGTTTATCATGAACCAGAGACAGCACCGTCGATTCCACTCCAACCCGGCTGGCTCCGCCGTCAATTATCTTATAGCCTAGGTGACCGAGCTGTTCGATTACATGAACGGCGGTTGTGGGGCTTGTTTTCCCAAACGCGTTAGCACTCGGGGCGGCTATCGGGGTTCCGGCCCTTTTTATTAGCTCGAGGGCCATCGGGTGTGCCGGCATTCTGACTGCGACTGTGGGGTTTCCTCCTGTGACGATGTCCGGAACGGCTTCTTTCTTCCGGAAAACAAGGGTCAGGGGGCCAGGCCAGAATTCTTTAATGAGGCTGCGGGCAGTATCGGGAATATCGTCTGTGAGGCGGTCAAGCATTTCAAGGTCACAGATGTGGGCAATTAAAGGGTTAAAAAGCGGCCGGTTTTTAAGTTCGAAAATTCTTGCAACAGCCTCCGGGTTGAAGACATCCGCGCCGAGACCGTAGACGGTTTCGGTAGGAAATGCCGCAAGACCGCCGCTTTTGAGGAGAGACGCCGCCTCTTGGATACTGCAATAATTACCACTGTCTGCGGTATCAGGGTTCAGGATGCGCGTGGCGGCGTCGGAGAGATTATGGAAGACGGGGACATCAATCGGAAGATTCGAAAGGTGCTTTGAGCCGTGCCCGGTGAGTACGTAGAGGCCGGCCGCGCCGACGTTTTTTGCTAGCAGAATATCATGGGGATGATCTCCGATAACCCATGATCGGCTGAGATCGATGTCGAAGTCGGCTGCGGCCTTATTCAGAAAAAATGGGGCCGGCTTTTTGCAGTTGCAGCCGCTCTCATGCGGGCAGACATACCACTGCCTGATTGTAATTCCCGCTTCTCGCAGCTGCTCATCAATGTAGCCGTTGATTTTCTCAACCTCATCGTTCGAAATAAGACCTTTGGCTACACCGCTCTGATTGGTTACTATAAAGAGCTCATACTCCTCTTCCTGCAGCAGTTTTAATGAGGAGATTGTGTCGGAGAAAATCTCAACCTCTGATACGCTGCTGAGATAACCCCTGTCCTGAATTATTGTTCCGTCGCGGTCGAGAAATACCGCCCTGCTTTTTGCTTTAACTGTCAAAATATTGCCGCCCTTGTGAATTATTCATACAATCAGGACGGGAAAAAATCAAGTAGCGCAGTATAAGCGAATCTATGCTTTAACTGCCCTGAGCACGGTGAATTTACTGTTTTGGTAGACTTCATCGGTATTGCTGAAAAGCTCTTTCAGCAGTTTGTGATAGCCTAGATGATTGTTGCCTACTACCTGGATGCAGCCTCCGGGACGCAGGGTTCTCCGAGCTTCTTCGAAGAGAAACCTGGCAGGTTCCCTGCTCTGAATATTCTGGAAATGAAACGGCGGGTTGCATAGAACTAGATCGAGACTGTCGTCTTTAACCCCTTCGAGGCCGTGTGCCGCCATAAAATCCGCCTGTCCTGTAAGATTATTCTGTTTGTAATTGTCTTCGGCATTCCTAACTGCCAGATAAGATTCATCTGTAAAATAGAGCGCCGCGTTCGGGTTGAGATAGGCTGCGGATATGCCCAGAATGCCACTTCCGCATCCGAGGTCTGCGATGGAGTCTGCCGCAGAGATCTGGTTCTCCGGGAATGCCCATAAAAAAGCCGAAGTTCCGGCATCAAGTCCTGTGCTCGAGAATACAGCGGGCGCGGCATGAAACTTGAGCGGGAATTTTTCGAGGTTCCAAGAGGGAGCTATAGCAGCCTCGAATCTGTCTTGAGCATTGAGTCTGCTGAACCTGATCCATCTTGAGTGTCGTTCAAAGGGAAACACTTCCTCTGTCGCAAGCAGGTTTTCGGTTATTTTTTTCACACCGCTGCTCCAGCGTTTATCCATTGCTCCAAGCCATATTTCGGAATCTGCATCGGCGAAGCGAAGAGAGTGTTTTAGATAGTACTCCATAAGAGAGAGGTCCTTCGGTATTCGAATGAAAATACGACCGAAAACCTTGTCGGAGTCTGAATGATCCGTTGACGGCAGCAGCTTGAGCTCTCCGCCTGTGTTTTCCGGATTCAGGGACCTGTTTTTCATGAGGGCGCTAAATGCGAGATGGGAATCTCCGCAGGCGGTAATGGAGGATTTTCCCCAGACGGTTCCAAGCACGCCGAAGGCTTCGCCGGTTATTAACACGGGTTTATTTTGCTCCGGAAAGTGCTTTACTATCCATTCGTCTGCGCTGTCCCAGGCCTGATGGCTCAGTTCGCCTTTAAATGGGTATCTTTCGAGTTTGAGTTGCCCTGCGGGGCTGTTCCAGTTCTTCATTATTAAAGAATAACCTATTTTGTCCTGATTGTCGTTATGATAGCGCCTGTCTTCGTTGAATTCCGGAGGTAAAATTGTTAAGATGAAAATATGATTGATATAAATACTAATATTAAGATTGCCGTGGCAGGCTGCGGCAGCGCTGGAAGAAATAATATCCGGGCATTTTCCGGGCTCGATGACGTTGAAATTGTTGCCTGCTGTGATAATGATGAAAAAATCGCGGCCTTTACAGCCGGTCAGTTCGGCCTTGCCTCCCATTATACTGAAGTAAAGGATATGCTTGAGGCCGAAGCTGTTGACGTCCTGGTCGTTGCCGTTCCCGACGGAGGGCATCTGGAGGTTTCTCTGGAGGCTTTTGCCCGGGGCGTCCATGTTTTCTGTGAGAATCCTCTGGCTTCGAATTACGCAGAGGCGGTCGAGATGACTCGGGCAGCCCGTCACAGCGGCTTGACGGCGGCTATTAATTTTTCCGGATGGAATATTCCGCTTCTTTCTTCTGCTGTGAATAGTATCAAGGAGGGGAGACTCGGCCGGATTAGATATATGGAAGCCGCCTATATGCAGAACCGGCTTGATTCCCGGATTCTCGATGACCCCTATGAAGAGAAGCGTCTTATCTGGCGGCTCTCGAAAGCCGCGGGTTCGGCCGGTGTAATCGGAGAACTTGGTTCGGTTCTCTATGATCTTGCAGAAAGAGTCTGCGGAGAATTAGCGGAGGTTTCTACAACTATAAGTAATATTGCCGGTTTCGATGAGGTGGAGGAGTATCAGGAGCTGGATCTTACAGCTGGTGATACCTTCATCAGTCAGCTTGGTTTTGCAAACGGCGCGGCGGGACTTCTTCGGGCCAGCTGGACGGCAGGCGGTCCTCATGAGCAGGTCAGTCTAACTGTCTATGGTGAAGACGGGGCTCTGAGGCTCGACACCGAAAACGCGGAAAACGAATATACTCTCTATACCCCGGATGGTCCTGAGGTTGTCAGTGTCGACCCCGCGCCCGAAACTACTCTTCATGAAAATTTCATCTCGGCGGTGAAGGGAGAGGCTGTTTTGCTTTCGGATTTTGATCATGGCCTTAAGATTCAATATTATATCGAACAGAGCATGCTCTCAAGCGACGGAGGCCTTCGCCTTCAGCTCAATGAAGAATATTAGTCCTCACCTTTTTTCGAGTCGTGCTATTTTTATAGTCTGACAATTGACAGCAGGAGATCCCGGGGTTAAGCTGAAATGAGTTAAACTAAAGGGGTATAAAATGAAGAAAATCCTGCTGTTTTTATTTCTTTTCATGATGCTGATTCTCCCTCTGACTGCTGAGGGTGTTCAGGAAACAAAGGCTGAGGGCGACTGGCCGCTGACAATCCTTCACACAAATGATGCACATTCCCATCTTGCTGCCGACTATAAGGGCCGCTACGGTGCCGCGAAGATTGCCTTCATGGCCGATCAGGTTCGTGCGGCCTATGACAATGTTTTGCTGCTTGACGCCGGCGACTATACTATGGGCACGGTATTTTTTACTGTCTTCGAAGGTGTTGCCGACAGGGATGTCATGAATCTCCTCGATTATGACGCGATGACTCTTGGAAATCATGAGTTTGACAAGGGAAATGCCGGAATGCTGAAATTTCTCGACGGCCTCGAGACGCCGGTTGTTAACGCGAATATTGATTTCAGCGCCTATCCTGAAGTCGATGGCTATGTTCAGCCCTACCTCATTCGTAGAATGGATGGAAGGTCAGTCGGAATAATCGGCGCGACCCTGCCAGAGACTCCGACTATTTCGAGTCCTGCTGCTAAGGTTGTATTCAATGATGTTATAAGATCGGTGCAGCCTGTTATAGATGAGCTTGAAGCGCAGGGAATTGATATTATCATTCTTTTAAGCCACAACGGATTTACGCACGATCAGGCTATTGCCGCCGGACTCGACGGAATTGATGTTATCGTCGGTGGACATTCTCATACACAACTGCTGGGTGATGATTATCCGGCTGTCGTTCAGTCGGCCGGAGATGAGCCTGTACTCATAGTCCAGGCTTCCGAATATAATACATATCTGGGAAACCTGACTGTTGTCTTTAATGAGGCCGGAGTTCCTGTTAGTTGGTGGGGTGCTCCCGTTAAGATGACAGCCTCAATCCCTGGCGATCCCGAAGTTCAGGCGTATATTGATGAGAAAAATATGGAGCTTGCGCCATTTACCGGCAAGGTTATCGGAACTGTCAAAACTGAACTCATCAGATCCCGCACTTCCGAGAGCAATATCGGAAACATGATTGCCGATGCCATGCTTGATGCTGTCAAGGACAAGGGAGTACAGATAGCTCTTACAAATGCCGGGGGTATACGTGCAAATGTTGGAACTGGCGAGTTCACCATGCAGACTTTGATGGAAGTTCTTCCGTTTGGCAACCTTGTTGCAACCTTTGAAATTAAAGGCTCCGATCTTTGGCAGGTTTTTGACCATGGTCTTAGTCAGACCGAAGAGGGTGCCGGAAGATTCCTTCAGATGTCCGGCGCTAAGATTGTCTGGGATCCATCGGCACCACCCTTTGACTACGCCGCGCAGACCGGCGGCCGGGTTACAGGGGTCTATATCACCGACGGCATGGGCGGATGGAAGCCCCTCGATCCTGACGCAATCTACAAAGTTGCCGCTAATAACTACATCCGCGGCGGCGGAGATGATTTTCAGGTGCTGAAAGAGAAGGCTATTAACCCATATGATGCGGGTCCGCTTGATCTGGATGTTGTAACGAGCTACCTTCAAAAGCATCCTTCTGTCGATTACAGGACAGAGGGCAGGATTACAACTGTTTCTGAATAAATTATTTAAAGTGCTGCTGCCCCCGGATTGTCCGGGGGCATTGTTTTGCCTACCAGTAATCCGAAAAACTTGTAATCGCATCAAAATTCTTTTTCATGATTATCATGTTCACCCTGCCTTTGAATCGCATTTCCTTCATAAGCCATCTTCCCATGCTGTCGACCTTATAATTCATGCCTATACTCATCTCTTCGACGAATGGGAAATTCGGTTCAATACTGTACTCCAAGCTTACTGCTGCTCCGGTTTTCAGGCTGATCCAGGTCTTGCCGACGGCGTCGTGGTTATTGTTCAGTTTTAGCCTGAATTCCCATACGGCGCAGCGCTCTCCGTCTTTATCTTCAGTCGTGCCGGTGTCCGCGGCTGTAAGATCGCTTTGGACTGCAGGGTCTAAGGGGTTTTTCTCAAAGCCCTCACTGTTGCCTGTCGGGCTGCCGCCGCGCCCTCTTTGATTCCTGTTCTCGTTTTTTCTCTGCTCGGTAACATCTTTTCCGTCTTCTGTAGCCTGGATGAGTTCACTAATGGTCTGTCCCTTGACATCATAACTCAGATGGAATATCAGTTCCTCGGTTTTCTCAAGATCCATTTTTCCGTTGAACGTCTGTGACAATACCTTCATGCTGTGGGGCTTGAGATCCTCACTCACTCTGTAATGCCTTACGGCGGTATTCCACGAGGAGTCTGCCCCTGCTAAGAAGGCTTGAAAGAAGAGCATGATGCATAATATTAATCCGGCCGTTTTTTTCATTTTCAGCCCTGTTCTACCTCATCGAAAAGGGGTATTGAGTCGGCTGCCCCTAGGCGGGTGCAGGTTATAGCTGATGCTTTAACAGCGCGGCGGAGAACTGTAAAAGCTGCTTCGCCGGCAGCTATGCCTGCGAGAAAGTAGCCGATGAAGGTGTCGCCTGCCGCAGTTGTGTCTACCGGTATTATTTTTTCGGCCGGAAGGGTAATGATATCACTGCCGGCAAAGTAATATACGCCGTCGGCGCCGAGGGTCAGCACGAGGATGGCGTCAGGATACATTTTTCTGAATGCCTCACCGATTTTTTCCGGTTCAGACTCTCCTGTAAAACCTTCTCCTTCAATCTCGTTGACGATGAAGATGTCTATCTTTTTCAGCGGGAGTTTGAGGATCGCCTCATCCATCGGGGCGGGGTTAATGGCTATTTTAAGGCCTTTCGCATGGGCTTTGCCGATTATCAGCTCAAGATTATTTACCTCATTTTGAAGAAGAAGATAGTCGCCTTTTTTGAAGGGAGCAAGAAAACTGTCGATGTCGGCCTCGCTAAGGCTGTGGTTGGCGCCCTTGAAGAGGATGATGGAATTCTCTCCTTCGGGTATTACCTGGATTATTGCGCGGCCTGTCGGTGTCTTTCCCGTTTTCACGAGGCTTGTGTCTGCTCCCGCCTTCTCCAAGAGGGCCTTCAGGAATATTCCGTCGCCGCCTATCGAGCCTGCATGATAGATCTCGGCTCCGGCATTCGCGAGGGCGATTGACTGGTTCAGACCCTTGCCTCCGCAGAATTGATTATACTCTTCGCTGCTTAAGGTTTCGCCGGGTCTTACGAAATGATTGACAGAATAGACATCATCGATATTAAGTGAACCGATATTAAGTATCTTCATTATTGAACTCCATTTTTTGTAAAATCTGCTATAAATTGAGGGAATTTCAAAAATTGATATTTTTAAAATTCTCTCAATTATATCTCTGAAATTATAATTTTGGTACCGCTTCCTCGTGTTGATTTAATTTTCAAATCCCAGATAGGCTGCATCTTTCTCCAAAAAACGGATGCAGCAGTACCTCTGACAGCTTTTTTCCATTCTTCGGTTTCCATTCCGGATTTCTGTAGGTATATTGATACGAGTTCGCTCATTTCTTCAATATCTTCAATAACAGGAATTATCATTACTCTGATTATAATCCATATAAAATTGGCCGGCAATTCTGCCGAAAGTTCTCGTAAACTAAGCCGGAAACAGCATGAATCAGAGATAAACACACTTAAATTTTTGTTATAAATGGGAGCAGATGTGCTAAAATAATAATGAGATGGCAAAGACGGCAAAATCAAAGATAGATTCCCAGAAAAAGCGGCTGGAAAAAGAGTTGATAGACATTATTCCGGAAATAATGGAAGAAGGTCTCGTGTTTTTACTTAAGCAGGCAAATACTATAGTACACAATCAGCGTGCTGCTTTAATAAACAAGGAAACAAATGAGCTCAATAGTAAGAAGGGAAAGGCTTCTAAAGTCTCCGCTTCAGTGCAGGATGATTTCGATATTGAAATCAGCAGATCTGAAAACGGCAAGACCTACTATTTTGTCGTAAACGGCAGGAAGCACTTTTTCGATGTCCCTGAAACCCAAAAAGTAGTCGCCCTATGTTATAAGCCGGAGACGAAAAGCGCCGCTTTGAAATATCTTTATGAGTTCTTTATAAATGAGCGTGATGAAATACTCCTTGAGCACGAAGTGAAATCTGCAAAAAGTCCTTTCTTTGAAAATTTATTCCGTGAGGTCCGTGCGAATTTTTCCCTTCATGATGACTAAGATCTCGCCTTTTTGTTGGCGTGAGTTTTTAAAGGTGGGCAAGTAATTGGATAGATCCTGAATGTATTCGGTGTGTGAGCTTGTAAAATCATCCTATTGTGAATATTGGGCACTTCTTTAATTAAATTCGTTTTCGACCACAAAGTAAAGGTTTACAACCTTCTGTATTAACTCTAATATAATAGAAATACTAAACGGAGGATATTGAAATGAAAAAAACAATCATTTCCATACTTGTAATGGTCCTGTTGATATCTACGCTTATTGTCACAGGATGCAAGAAAGATGAGGCTGCGGATGATACCGCAAAAACAGTAAGTGAAGAACCTGTAAAGGTTGTTCTCTACCTTAATGGAACACTCGGAGATAAATCATTCTTCGATTCCGCTTCAGACGGCATCAAAAAAGCAGGTACCGAACTGGGAATCAAAGCAAAGGTTATTGAGGGTGGTTACGACGCGTCACGCTGGGAGCCAGATTTGACTCAGCTTTGTGAAGGCGACTGGGACATCATCGTTGCAGGAACCTGGCAGACTCAGGAAATTCTTGAAAAACTCGCTCCGCTTAATCCGGACAAGAAGTTTTTTACTTACGACACTAGCGTTTCATATGACAAGGGCGGACTGGATAACGTGTATTCAATTCTCTACCTTCAGAACGAGGCTTCATTCCTCGTAGGCGCTCTCGGTGCTATGATTACAACATCAGATATGCCCCAGGCGAATGCTAAAAAATCAATAGGATTTCTCGGCGGAATGGATATCGATGTAATCAATGACTTTAAAATTGGTTATGTAGAAGGCGCAGCCTATATCGATCCTGCTGTCGATGTTAAGGTAGCTTATGCCGGCGCATGGAATGATCCTGCTAAGGGCAAAGAGCTTACTCTCGCATTCTTTGACCAGGGTGCTGACATTTCCTTCAACGTAGCCGGTGAAACCGGACTCGGCGGACTCGATGCTGCAAAAGAAAGAAACAAATACACCTTCGGTGTTGACTCTGACCAGTACGCTCTCTATGCAGTAAGTGATCCTAAAAAGGCTGCTAACATCGTTACTTCAATGCTCAAGAATGTTGGTGCTTCTCTCTATAGAGGAATCAAGATGCACCAGGAAGGAACACTTGTCTATGGACAGGCTGAATTCCTCGGAATCGCCGAAGGCGGAGTTGGAATAGCAAAGAATGAGAACTACACGAAACTCGTTCCTGCTGACTTCCAGAAAAAAATTGAAGAAATTGAAATTAAGATTCTCAATAAAGAAATCAAGGTTTCTACAGCTTTCTAATGATAATTGAAATCGTGGATTTCAATTTTCATTCAGGAGTTTCCGGCATTACGCCGGAAGCATCCATAAAATAAACGTATATCGGGATTTAGAAATTTTAAATTTTTAAATCCCTTTTTACTGAAATGAGGAATTATGAAAGATAATATCCTGGAAATGAAAGATATCTTCAAGGTTTACCCTGAAGGTGTCATTGCAAACCGGAATGTTTCGATGGATGTGCAGGAAAACAGCATCCATGCCCTCGTCGGTGAGAACGGAGCAGGGAAGAGCACTCTTATGAAGGTACTTTTCGGTATTACTCCTTTTCAGGGCGGGAGTATCGTTTATAAGGGCAAGGAAGTCAGCTTTTCCAACCCTCGAGAGGCAATAGCTGCCGGTATCGGAATGGTCCACCAGCACCTGATGCTGGCCCCGGATCTTAGCGTTGCTGAAAATCTTATATTAGGAATGGAGCCGAAGAAGGGCAAGCTTTTTTTTGACGGCGATACAGCCATAAAAATATGCCGTGAGGCATCTGAAAAATTCGGGCTTGCGGTTCCTCCCGAGAAAAAAATTAAGGATCTTCCAATCGGAGTGCGTCAGAGGGTTGAGATTCTCAAAGCTCTTGCGCGAAACGCGGAAATCCTCATACTTGATGAGCCTACTGCGGTGTTGACTCCTCAGGAAACCGAGGTGCTTTTTAAGACGCTTGACGGGCTCAAGAAAAATGGTAAAACAATCATTTTTATAACACATAAGCTCTCCGAGGTTACACGCGTCGCTGACCGCATTACTGTAATGCGTGATGCCAAGGCAATTACCACTCGCGGCATGGAAGGACTTGATGAAGATAAAATTGCGTCTTTGATGGTTGGGCGTGATATCAGTACCAAAAGAATAACTCCCCCGAAGAATATCGGCGCGGCAAAGTTGTCAGTCAGGAATCTCCGTTATACGGACGAGGATGGGGTTGAGGCATTAAAAGGCGTTAATCTGGATATCCGGGCCGGCGAGATTCTCGGTATTGCCGGAGTTGAGGGCAACGGGCAGTCGGAACTTGCCGAAATCATAGCGGGACTCATCGAACCGGACTCCGGGACGATTACTCTGGACGGAAAGTCGCTTCTTCACTGCACTCCCCGCCAGGTGAGGGAGCTCGGTATAGCCCACATTCCTGAAGACAGGATGAAAAACGGAGTTGCAGAAGCGACGACAATTGAAGAAAATCTGATTGTCGACAGATACTATAAAAAAGAATACAACACCAGAGGAAAACTCCACTGGAATTTCATAACTGAAAAAAGCAAAGAGCTTATAGCGCAGTTTAATATTCTTACTAAGAACTCAAAAACCAATGTCGGCTTTCTCTCCGGCGGAAACATCCAGAAGGTTGTTGTTGCGAGGGAGCTTTCTTCTAATCCGGAGGTTATAATCGCCTCTCAGCCGACCCGGGGTGTTGATATAGGTTCGGAAGAGCTCATTCATAATCTGCTCAAAGCGGCCCGTGATGAAGGCAAGGGAGTCTTTCTTATCTCGGCAGACCTGGATGAAGTTCTGAAGCTGTCAAACAGGGTTGTTGTGTTTTACAATGGGCAGATAACGGCCCATTTTGAGGATGCGTCAACGGTGCGGGACGTTGATCTTGGACCCTATATGCTCGGTCTAAAAAAGGAGGAGGCGGCAAGTGGACAAATGGATTCTTAAATATTTTACTCTCATTCGCGTAATGATCGCCCTTATTATTGGAGTTGCCGTCACTATTTTGATGATATACCTCATCAGTGAATATCCTGGCGAATCACTGAAATATTTCTTCACCGGACCGCTTGTGTCAAAGGGAAGGCTGTTTAATATATTAGAGATGGCCGCTCCGATGATTTTCTGCGGGGTCGCAATTGCGCTGTCGTTCCAGGCTGACCAGTTCAACCTCGGCGCGGAAGGTTCTTTTATTATAGCTGCGGCTGTAGGTACGGCATTTGCCGTTTCGACTAATATGCCTGCATTCATCCACATTCCGCTTGTCCTCCTGGTTGCCGGAGCCACCGGGGCGGCATGGAGCCTTATTCCCGGAATTCTCAAGGCAAAGTGGAAGGCAAGCGAGCTCGTTTCGTCGCTTATGATGAATTACGTTGCATTGTATTTGAGTCTTTTTCTTATAAACTCGTATTTTAGGGACCTGGACGCGGGCTTTCTCGTATCGCTCCGGCTTCCCGAGACTGCACTTTTTACGCAGTTTCTTCCTGGGACAAGAATGCATTTCGGTATTATCCTGGCAGTAATAGCTGCATTGGCGGCATATTATTTTCTGTATCATACTACCAGCGGTTATGAGTTCAGGCAGACCGGATACAACAAGCAGTTTGCACGCTTTGGCGGAATTAACATTATCAAGGTCATTATCATGAGCCAGGTTCTTCTGGGCTTTGTTGCCGGTGTCGGCGGAGTAAGTGAGGTTATGGGAATCCATGGCCGGTTTTTATGGCAGGGTTTTCCCAACTACGGCTGGGACGGTATTATCGTCGCAATCATCGGGCGGAGTCATCCGATTCTGATTATCTTCTCATCGCTGCTACTTGCATATCTGCGGGTAGGCGGACAGGTGCTTAACCTAATGGGCGATGTGCCGGCCGAGCTTGTCAATGTAATACAGTCGCTGATAATTCTACTAATTACGGCCGAGGCCTTCCTCGGGCAGTGGAAGTATAGGATTACCCGCCGTCAGGCCGAAAAAGAGGAGGCTGCAAAATGAGTGAATTATTCAGCAGCATTTTTTCGGTAAACTTCGGGTTTGCGATTCTCAGGGTTATGACACCTCTTCTTTTTCCTGCGATTGGAATTGCCATCAGTACGATGGCAGGATCTCAGAATATCGCGATGGAGGGCAGTATGCTTATTGCGGCCTTCTTCGGAGTCATAGTCGGCGCGCTTACAGGGAGTCTTGCTCTTGCGCTTATAGCCGGAATTGCCGCGGGCGTGCTTCTTTGCATGATTCTCGGATATTTCCATCTGAAGTTAAAGGCGGACATCTTTCTTTCCGCCGTTGCGCTTAACATGTTCGCATCGGGCATAACTATCTTTCTCCTGTTCATGATTACCGGGGACAAGGGGTCAACCTCATCTCTCAAGAGCCCGATATTTCCTAATTTTCATATTCCTCTGATTGAAAAGATTCCAATTATCGGTGGAATTATAAGTGGACATAACGTTTTAACCTATGTAGCCCTTTTGTCTGTACCTCTGTTTTTTATTCTGATGTTTAAGACGCCGTTGGGTTTAAGAATACGTGCAGTCGGTCAGAATCCTGACGCAGCCGAATCGGTCGGTATAGATGTAAACAGGACTAAGATGTACGCCCTGATGATTTCAGGCGTTTTTGCCGCCCTCGGCGGCCTATACCTCTCGATGGGTTATGTTTCCTGGTTCAGCCGTGACATGACCGCGGGGCGCGGGTTTATCGCGATAGCCGCCGCGACTCTCGGAGGGATGATGCCGGTCGGGCTTCTTTTATCGTCGCTCTTTTTTGCTTTCGTGTCTGCTGTCGCTATCTACATAGCATCGCTTAATATTCCGTCGGAACTGATTCAGCTGATACCTTATCTTACGACTGTTATCGCGCTGGCGGTATTTTCTGGCCGGGCAACGAGGAAAAAGAAAGAGAAAGCGGCTGCGGAGATGGCGCAGAAGAAGCTTGAACAGCAGGGGCAGCAGTGATGCTGCCAAAGGAGTAGACTGAATGACTAAAATAATTCTGGACTGTGATCCGGGCCATGATGACATGATGGCAATAATGCTTGCGTCTGTAAGCAAAGATATTGAAATACTTGGAATTACCACCGTAGCGGGAAACCAGACAGGCGATAAAACATTTGAAAACGCAAGGCGGATTCTCACGCTGATTGGACGGGAGGACATACCTCTTGCCCGTGGCGCTGACAAGCCGCTTGTCCGGGAGCTGATGATTGCGCCCCAGATTCACGGTAAGTCAGGCCTGGACGGAGCCGAGCTTCCTGAACCTTTATCGCCGTATCTTGACTGTCATGCGGTGGATTTTATTATTGATACGGTAAAAGCCTCAAAAGAGAAGATTACCCTTGTTCCCACCGGTCCTCTGACTAACATCGGACTTGCTCTGATTAAGGCGCCCGAGATAAAGGCGAACATCAAGGAAATAGTTCTGATGGGCGGTGCCGTCTATGACAGCAATATGATCCCCGGCTCCGAGTTCAATATCTTCGTAGACCCTGAGGCTGCCCGTGAGGTCTTCCTTTGCGGGTTGCCTGTGACGATGATAGGCCTGGATGTTACAAATAAATCCCTCATAACCTTCGAGCAGATTGAAGAGATGTGCAGCTGGGGAGGCAGGATTTCCTCCATAGTCGGCCCTCTTATGAAGTTTTTTGCCCAGGCGAATCTTAATATGTTCGGCATCAAGGGTGCTCCCATTCATGACGCGCTGGCAGTTGCCGCTGTTATTAACCCCGATGTTGTTGAGTGTGAACACCTTTTTGTAGATGTCGAGACAAAAGGTGAGCTCACCCGAGGACAGACGGTGGCCGACGTCTATAAGGTTACCGGTAAAGCGCCGAATTGCAGAGTGGCGCTAAAGGTAGATGTGGACGTATTTATTGGGATGATGATGGAAAGCATCAGGAAGCTTGATGAATAATAATAACGTAATTAGCAAAATCCGGAATGTAACAATTCCGGATTTTTTTAATCTGAGCCTTGCCGAAGAGATGACTGTTATCCTCAAAGACGGTTTTATAGACAGGGTTGAGAAGGCGGCTGTCTCCCCCGGTTCTTCCGACCCCCTGGGCTCTGGAGAAATAGACGGGAAGGGGATGGTACTCATTCCGGGAATGGTTAACCTGCATGCCCACACGGCAATGACCCTGCTGCGGGGAACGGCTGAGGACTGTAATGCTGTAGACTGGTTTAACAAGTATATCTGGATATATGAGCAGGGGCTTACTCCTGATGATGTCTATGTTGGAACGCTCCTGGGCGGGGCTGAAATGCTGCTGAACGGGGTTACTGCCGTGGCCGATCACTACTTTGCGATGGACAAGGCGTGGAAGGCTTATGATGAGCTCGGCATGAGGGCTGACCTTGCGTGGGCCGTCTTCGGGATGGGCGATGACGCGGGCTCGAAGCTCGATGAGGCCCTTGCTTTCAGCCGGGAGTACCGCGGCAGGAGTGCGTTTATAAACGTTTCTCTCGGACCTCACTCCCCTTATCTATGTCCAGATGATTTCCTCGAGAAGATGGTGCGGGTAGCCGCCGATGAGAACTTTAAGCTGCATCTCCACGTTGCCGAAGATTACAGGCAGATGGAAATTTCAGCCCGCGATAGGGGCAGGACTCCGGTGGAAGTCCTTCGTGATACCGGGGTGCTGCGCTCCGGGGGGCCCGGGACCATCCTGGCCCATGCCTACTACGCGACAGACAGTGATATGAAGATAATGGCCGAAAGCAGCAGCTTTGCCGCTCACTGCCCCAAGACATACCTTCGCTTCGGCGACAGCCACGATTTTCTTCCCCGAGCTCTCGATGCGGGGGTGAGTATAGCCCTCGGTTCGGACGGCGCGGCATCGAATTCGACGATGAATATTGCCGAGGCTGCCCGGCTTGCCGCTCTCATGGCTAAGGGCACCTCTGGAAGGGCTGAGGCTGCGAGTGTCGGGCAGATGCTGCCCCTTATGTTTTCCGGAGGGCAGGCTCTCGGGCTGCCGAATTACGGAGCAGTTGTTGCCGGAGCTCCGGCGGATCTGGTTCTCCTCGATATGAATACTCCCGAGATGATTCCCGGGAACAATATTTTTGCCGACATCCTCTACGGCCTCGACGGCCGGAACGTGCATACAGTCATCGTCGGCGGTAAGCCTGTTGTCAGAGAGGGCAAGCTTCTTACTGTTGATTTCAAATCTCTGCGTGATGAGGCCCGCGGAATCGCAAGGCGGCTTCTTTCTACGGTCGCCGATAAGCCGATGCAGACATACTAATTATTTCTGAATTGATAAGAGGCCCCCAGCCGGTTTCGACTGCGGGGCCTCTTATTTACTTTAAATACTCATCAATGCTCTCGGCGGCTGCCTCTCCGGAGTTCATGGCCCGGACAACGAGGGATGAGCCCGCTGCCGCGTCGCCCGCGGCGAATACTCCCGGAATTGACGTAGAGCCGTCGGCCGAAGTTTTAATGTTCCCCCGCGAATCCATGTCGGGATTCAGGGACTTAATAAGTTCTCCTCCGTCTATGTGGACAAAGCCTGCGGCGATCAGGACCAGATCTACATCTATTTCAAACTCGCTGTTTGGAATTTCTTTCATCTCGGTTTTTCCGGAGAAGCTATTCTGTATCCATTCTACCCTCGAAAGGTATGCTTTCTGAACCTGTACGCCCATGCCTGAGAAGAATGAGGTCATTATTCCCCAGTCTCGTTCACATCCTTCCTCGTGAGAGCTTGAGGTTCGAAGAATGTTCGGCCAGTCCGGCCAGGAAGGATTTGAAGCCTCCGGCCAATCCATCGGCTTCGGTAATATCTCGTACTGCCTGACTGATTTAGCTCCCTGCCTTATGGCGGTTCCCACACAGTCCGAACCTGTATCTCCTCCTCCGATTACGAGGACGTTCTTGTTCCTTGCTGAAATGATCTCGTCGTAGGATATTTGATTCAGGCAGTATTTATTTGAAAGGGTCAGATACTCCATTGCGAAGTGGATTCCGTCCAGCCCCCGGCCGCCGGCCGGGATGTCCCGGGGCTTCCCGGCGCCGACTGCTATCAGGACGGCGTCGAATGAGCGCCGGAGGTAGTCAGCCGAGATGTCCTCTCCGATGGTTACCGATGTTTCGAATCTTATTCCCTCGGCCTTCATTATATCGAGTCTTCGGTCAATGATGTTTTTCTCAAGTTTGAACTCCGGGATGCCGTAGCGCAGCAGCCCGCCGATCTTGTCGGATTTCTCAAAAACTATTACCGAATGTCCGTTCCGCCTAAGGCTGGATGCGGCCGAGAGGCCTGCCGGGCCTGAGCCGATGACTGCAACCCTTTTTCCTGTTTCATGTTCCGGCGGCTCAGGGATTACCCAGACTTCGCGAAAGGCCCTCTCGATGATTGCCAGTTCAATATCCTTAATCGCCACCGGATTGCTGTTAATAGACATTGTGCATGATTTTTCACAGGGTGCGGGACAGATTCTCGCGGTGATTTCGGGAAAGGCTGAGGTCGCCGCCAGCCTCTCATAGGCTGAGCGCCACTTTCCCTTGAAGATAAGATCGTTCCACTCGGGGATGAGGTTCGCGAGCGGGCATCCCAAGGCGTGGCAATACGGAATCCCGCAGTCCATGCATCTTGCGCCCTGGGCTTCGAGTTCGCTGTCATCGGGCCTGCCTGTGAATTCTCGATAGTGTTTAATCCTGGATTCTGCCGGCTCGTAGGTTTTTTCAATCCTGTCAATTTCTAAAAATCCTCTATCGCTTCCCATCTATTTCCCCCTGCCAAGCGGCATTACCTTCACGAATGCCGGTGACATTTCTGTCCAGTCCTCGATTATTCCCGCCGCGTATCTGCTGCCGGTAAGCTCAATGTGTTTACGAATCAGGCTTTTCAGTTTCTCGAGCTCTTCGGATTCTGATATGGGCTCGACATTAACCATCTCAAGATTACACTTCGTGTCAAAGAGCTGATCTTCGTCCAGAACGTAGGCAACGCCTCCGCTCATTCCGGCCGCGAAGTTCAGACCTGTTCTTCCGAGAACGACTACCTTTCCGCCGGTCATGTATTCACAGGCATGATCTCCGACTCCCTCAACCACCGCTATTGCTCCGCTGTTTCGAACCGCGAATCTTTCTCCGGCCATTCCGTTTATGAAAACCTCGCCGCTGGTCGCGCCGAAGAGATTTACGTTCCCGGTTATTATGTTGTTCTGCGGACGGAATATTGATTCTTTTGGAGGGTAGATTATTATCTGTCCTCCCGAGAGGCTCTTTCCGAGGTAGTCGTTTGCAGTTCCTGAAAGCTCGAACCTGACGCCGGGGGCGAGGAAGGCTCCGAAGCTCTGCCCGGCGTGGCCGTCGAATTTGCAGTGGATGCTGTTTTCCGGGAGGCCGATGTGATCGTAGGCTTTTGAGATCCTGTAGCTGAGGATTGCCCCTACGCTTCGGTCCGTGTTATTTATTTTTAAGCTTACAACCGACTTTCTTCCCTTGTTTGCCAAGGTTCCGGCCGCCTCCTTTATCAGCTTCACGTCGAGGTGCTCGTCGAGGTTTATTTTGTTATCGGATGTGCAGCGGTACTCATCTTTTGAGGCAGCTTCCACCTGGTGGAGGATGCCGGAGAGATCTAAGCCCTGCTGTTTCCAGGTTTTTATTGCGTCGTTCATCTCAAGCATGTCGGTCCGGCCGACCATCTCGTCTATAGTCCGAAAGCCGAGGGAGGCCATGAGTTCTCTTGTTTCCCGCGCCACGAAGAGCATGTAGTTCATGAGGTGTTCAGGTTTTCCTGTAAACCTCTTTCTGAGCTCCGGATCCTGGGTGGCAACTCCAACCGGGCAGGTGTTCTTGTGGCATTTTCTCATCATCACACAGCCCAGAGTCACAAGCGACGCTGTTCCGAAGCCGTACTCCTCGGCTCCGAGCATTGATGCAATTACAATATCGCGTCCTGTTCTCATCTGGCCATCAGTCTGGATGCGGACATTTTTTCGAAGACCGTTTAAAACCAGGGTCTGCTGGGTCTCGGCGAGTCCGAGTTCCCAGGGCATTCCGGCGGATTTGATCGATGAAATCGGTGAGGCGCCGGTTCCTCCGTCTCCACCGCTGATGAGGATCATATCGGCCTTTCCTTTCGCGACCCCGGCGGCGATAGTGCCGACACCGGCCTCTGATACCAGTTTGACGGATACTCTGGCCGCTGGATTGCCGCATTTCAGGTCGTAAATCAGCTGAGCAAGGTCTTCTATGGAATAAATGTCATGATGAGGAGGAGGTGAAATAAGCATTGTTCCCGGCTCGGCGTGTCTTACTTTGGCAATGAACTCGTCAACCTTGTAGCCGGGCAGCTGTCCGCCCTCACCGGGTTTGGCGCCCTGTGCAATTTTTATCTGAAGCTCTTCAGCCTTCGATATGTAATTGCTCGTTACGCCAAAGCGTGCAGATGCAATCTGCTTTACCTTGCTGTTCATGGAATCGCCGTTGGGGAGCAGCGTGTAGCGTTCGATGTTTTCTCCGCCCTCACCCGAATTACTCATTGCTCCGAGTCTGTTCATTGCTATCGCGATTGTCTCATGAGCTTCGCGGCTTATTGAGCCAAGCGACATGGCCGAGGATACGAAACGCTTAACAATCTCGTTTTCAGCTTCAACCTCTTCGAGGGGGACGGGGTCGGCATTCTTAAACCTGAAAAGACTGCGGAGAGTGCAGTGCTTTTCGAGGGTATTGTTTATATCAGCCGAGAAGGCCTTGTACGCCTCATAATCCTCATTCCGGGCAGCCTTCTGCATGAAGACGATTGCCTCCGGTGTCATGAGGTGTTTGGCTGCTTTTTTTCTGAAGTGAAGCCTTCCTCCGGTCGGTATTTTTTTTTCCTCTACCGCGGATTTCGGATTGAAAGCCGACTCGTGTCTCACTCGGCAGTCGCGGGCTATCTTCTCGAGCCCGATTCCCCCTATTCTCGACGAGGTTCCCGCGAAATAGCTGTCGATGAAACCATTATTAAGGCCGACGGCTTCGAAAAGCTGGGAGCCCCGGTAGCTTCGCAGGGTTGATACGCCCATCTTCGACATTACCTTGAGAATCCCTTCTTTACACGCTTCGATGTAGTTCTCTGCGGCGGTCTCGAGCTTGAGATTCTGTTCTATCGCGCCTTCTTCTCTCAGGCTTTTAAGGCTTTCAAAGACGAGGTAGGGATTTATCGCGCTTGCGCCGTATCCGAGAAGAAGTGCAATATGCATCACATCTCTTGCCTCCCCGGTTTCAATGAAGAGGCCTGCTACCTGCCGAAGCCTTGCGTCAACGAGCGCGTGGTGTACCGCGGAAACCGCCAGAAGGGACGGTATCGGGGCGTTTTCTTTGTCTATCTTCCGGTCCGATAGTACTATGAAGGAACAGCCTTCGGAGATGCGGCTAACAGCCTCTGCGCAGATGTTCTCTATTGCCTCTTTTAGTCCGGTTTCTCCGTCTGATGCTTTGAAGACGGTATTGATTACTGCGGAACTCATCTCTTCGGTGTCAATCAGCTTGAGCATCTCGATATCATTATTCGAAAGAATCGGATGCTGGAGCTTTAATTGCCTGCAGTGTTCGGCGGTCTCGGTCAGCAGGTTCCGCTCGTGTCCGACGAAGCTCATAAGGCTCATTACCAGGTTTTCCCTGTAGGGGTCAATCGGCGGATTGGTTACCTGCGCGAAGAGCTGTTTGAAGTAATTAAAGAGCAGCGCGGGCCGCTCTTCGAGGATAGCCAGGGCTTCATCGTTACCCATTGAAGAAAGGGGTTCCTTACTCAGGGCTGCCATAGGGGCAATAATTTTAGTGAGCTCCTCATTTGTGTAGCCAAAGGCTTTCTGGTAGCAGCGGACATCTTCGGCCTTGCTGGTTTTTATATCAGGAACCTGAAACAAGCCTCGTAGCTCTATTCTGTTCTCGTCGAGCCATCGTCGATAGGGCTTTGATCGGGAAATCTCCGATTTGATCTCGTTGTCGTACCGGACGCGGCCGAGCTCGAGGTCTACTGTTATCATTTTACCGGGGGCAAGCCGGCCATGCCTGAGGATGTCTTCCGGCGGGAAGTCCAGCACGCCGGACTCGGAGGCCAGCACGAAGCGTCCGTTTTTTGTCAGAGTCCAGCGCGCGGGCCGCAGGCCGTTCCTGTCGAGGGACGCTCCGATTTTTTTGCCGTCGGTAAAGACAATTGCGGCGGGACCGTCCCAGGGAGCCATTATCGCGGAGTGGTATTCATAGAAAGCCCTGCGATCCTGACTAATATGGTATGTCGGGCCGAAGGCTTCGGGCATCATCATCATTATAGAGTGTTCTATGGAGCGACCGGATGAAGACAGAAGCTCCAGTACAGCGTCAAAGTTAGCTGAGTCACTGAGGCGGTTGTTGGTAACCGGCAGGAGTTTTTCGATGTCCTTGCCGAAGAGCTCCGATTTCAGGTTGGGTTCTCTTGCCTTCATTCTGTTAAGGTTTCCCCTGAGGGTGTTTATTTCCCCATTGTGGGCAATGCGCCGGAAGGGCTGTGCGAGGACCCAGGACGGGAAGGTGTTTGTGCTGTATCTCTGGTGAACTACTGCGAAGGGGGACTTGAGATCTTCCCTCGCAAGGTCGTCATAGAATGATTCCAGCTGGGGGGCTACAAACATTCCTTTGTAGACGATGGTGCGTGATGACAGTGAGACTGTATAAATCTCTTCATGAGAAAATCGGCCTTCGGCAGCCCTGTTTTCTATTGATTTACGAATAATATAGAGTTTTCGTTCAAGCGCGTCTCCGCTGGTTCCTCCGCAGCTTATGAAGGCTTGTTTGATGTCCGGTCGTGAGGCTTCGGCCTTTGCTCCCAGGCATTCTGCGGATACCGGAACATCTCTCCATCCGATTATCTTGGCTCCATTGTCACTGCAGACCTCTTCAATCAGCCTGACCGCGCTTTGGGTTTTATTGTTTTCTCTCGGGAGGAAAAACATTCCTAATCCGTATTTACCGCGCCCGGGAAGCTTTATGCCTGATTTCGCGCACTCACTTTCGAGAAATTCGAACGGCAGCCCGAATAGTATCCCCGCGCCGTCTCCTGTAGCATCATATGACTCTGCTCCTCTATGAACGAGTTTCTTGAGGATGGTAATTCCGTCCTTGATTATCTGATGATCAGGTTTGCCGGTAATATTTGCCGTAAACCCGATGCCGCAGGCATCATGTTCGAATGAGGGATCGTAAAGGCCCTGTTTTAGCTGCATAGCGTCTCCTACTGAAAAAAATCTCCTTATTGTGGCAATATCTTGCCACAATTAGACCGTATAGGTCAATAGTTATGCCGCAATGCGGAAGTTGGTGGCTGTAATTGCCACAATATACGAGAATAGGAGGAAAGTGAGTTTTTTTTAATGCTTTACGTAGAAATCAGACGAATTTTTCTATACGATGAGGCAGTGATGAAAAATGAAAGAGGGTTGAGAAGTCGGCAACATCGGATATTGCGTGAGATTTGACCTCTATTTTGTTTTCTATCAGAGAGGCAATGGGGTTCAGTCCTCCTATGGCAATTCCGCCGACTCGGCCCACATTGATTGGAACCTCACAGAGGGGATACTCGGGATAGCTTAGTTTAAGGATGTTGCCCAGGCCCAGCTTCTCCATTCGGCCGACTATTCTAGCGGTTTCACGGCGGGCCTCGGCTGGAATTTCAAAGAAGTTTGCTCCGATTTTACCGCTTCCTTCTTTCTCCGCCCCGGTGAAGTCAGTCATGCCGCTCTGAATGAATATTTCGAGCGGATCAATACTAGTACCATTGTAATTTATTATTTCTACAAACCGGACGGGCTCTCCTTTCTTTAATTGGAGGAGGCCTCCGAACCGCGATTCGATCGGGATTCCGGCTTTTGTAAGTACACCGTTGAAGGTGAAGGAACAGACGGTTCCAAGGCCGACGTAGCCTGGTGGAACGCGCTTTGTGCCGACAAGAGAACCTTCGGCATATAGGCCCACGAGCTGGCCCATGGTAAAGCCTGTCTGAAAGACCGGGATAAGAAACTCAACAGCCCTCTGCAGGTCTGTTTTTTTGATGAAACTAATGTTGATAATAACTGTTCCCTTTTGGGAATTGATATCGAAATTCATCCGCCAGGCCATCTGATCGATCTTCGCGTTGAGAAAACCTACTTTTTCATAGACACGGGATGCCTCAAGTTCATTGATTCCTTTTTCAGTTATAAAACGGCCGTGCTTTTCGGAATATTCGGTGAGCCCGTCGTCATCCATTGATTTAAGGTGAAAACGGATTGTTCTCGGACTTATATCATAGCCCATCGTGAAAAGTTCATCAGTAATGGTTTTACTGGGGATGGCTTTTTCGGCATTCCGGAGGACCCTGAGAATTGCCAGTCTTTTTTTCTCAACTTTTTCCTTCATTATAATCACTTACACCAGAAATCATCATATGTAAAGCTGGAAATCCCCGAAAAGGCAAAAAGGGCTTAACTATCTGAAGAATATCAACTATATTTAAGATAATGCTACATAAATGTAGGATGAATACTGCATACGTACAGTATTTTGGAGATGAATATTGGAGAATGTTAAGGATATCCATTACCGCAGGCAGGTAAAGGAAAGATCTGTTTTATTTGAGATAAGCCGGATTCTGGACACCAGCACCGATCTTCAGCACGCAATAACCCCTGTGCTGAATGTTCTTGCGGAGCAGCTTAATATGAAGAGAGGAACTGTTACCCTCCTGAATCGTCAGAGTGGAGAACTGCAGATTGAGGCCGCCCATGGCTTGTCGGTTAAGCAGCAGAACCTGGGCCGATACAGTCCTGGAGAAGGTATTGTAGGCAGAGTAATTAATAGCGGCGAGGCTGAAATAATACCTGACATAAGTGATAATCCCGATTTTCTTGATAAGACGAGGGCCAGAGGCGAGCTGCGGGGAACCCGAATTGCCTTCATCTGCGTTCCAATAAAGATTGAGGGCCGGGTCATCGGATCTCTCAGCATTGACCGGGAGCATTCGGGTAAGGCTGATTTTGATTCGGATGAGAATTTTCTGACTATTGCGGGATCTATGATTGCGCAAGCCGTAAAAGTGAGGCGCCGTGTACAGGAAGAAAAGGACAGGAATGAGGAACTTCAGAAGAAACTTGAGCACCGGTTTACTCCCGCTAATATAATTGGAAAATCCAATGCAATGCGGGAGGTCTTTGAGCTTATCGAACAGGTTGCCGGCAGTAACGCAACCGTATTAATCCGGGGAGAGAGCGGCACCGGAAAGGAGCTTGCGGCACAGGCCATTCATTACAGCAGTCCCCGTGCGCATATGCCATTTATCAAGGTTAACTGCGCGGCCCTTCCTGAATCTGTGATCGAGAGCGAGCTTTTCGGTCACGAAAAGGGAGCCTTTACTTCTGCGATAGCTTCACGCAAGGGACGCTTCGAGCTTGCAAACGGCGGTACAATATTTCTTGATGAAATCGGTGATCTTTCGCCAATGACGCAGGTTAAGCTGCTCCGTGTCCTTCAGGAAAAGGAGTTCGAAAGAGTAGGCGGAACCGAAACTCTGAAAATTTCAGTACGGGTGATTGCGGCAACTAACAGGCCGCTCGAGCAGATGATGGAGAAAGGAGAGTTCCGCGAGGATCTTTACTACAGGCTCAATGTCTTTCCTGTAAACATGCCGCCGCTGCGGGACAGGAAGTCTGATATTATTCTACTTGCCGATTCTTTCACCGAAAAATATGCTTTAATGAATAATAAGGAAGTTAAACGCATATCAACACCCGCGATAGAACTTTTGATGAGTTATCACTGGCCCGGAAATGTCAGAGAGCTGGAAAACTGTATTGAAAGGGCTGTTCTATTGGCTTTCGACGGAGTTATCCACGGGCACCTGCTTCCCCCAAGTCTGCAAAGTGCTGAATCAACCGGAAGCACAGTGGTCACAGGTCTGTCTGCCGCACTTGAAAGGCTTGAAAACGAGATGCTCATCGACGCGCTGAAGTCGAGCAGGGGGAATATGGCGGCGGCAGCCCGTATGCTGGATATAACCGAGCGTAAGATGGGGCTTCGGGTTGCAAAATATGGTATTAAGTTGAAAAAATACTCAAACTAATTCTCAAGCCCTACATTTTTGTAGGATTGGCCGGTTTAACTGACATATTGGTAGGGGTGAGGCTGTCCTGTTTCAGGGTTTTTAAATTAAATAACTAAGATAATTACTTCTAAATGCATAACAGCTAAGGATTTAGAAAAATACACTTTTTTCTTTATAAAGTTGGCACGGCCATTGCATTGTAATATGCAGGCTAGAACAACTAAAAGGAGAAATTGTGAAGACTAAAAAGATTCTAATCATCCTGTCGGCCGGTTCTGCGGCGGTGTCACCTCCACGCGAGATTTGATAATGGAGTTAAAAAAATTAGTAGAATATATATGGAGAATAAAGACAAGGAGTTATTTATGACTAATACAATTGATTTTTTGGCAACACCCCTGCACGAGATTTACGGTTCAAACTGTTTTTCCGATGCCGAGATGAGGGCCAGGCTCCCAAAGAGCATTTACAATGAGCTCAAGGCTGTTCAGGATGGAGAAAAGCCGTTGACCCTGGCCGTCGCGGAAGTAGTTGCTTCTGCAATGAAGGACTGGGCAATAGATAAGGGTGCAACCCACTATACTCACTGGTTTCAGCCTCTGACAGGTTCAACTGCCGAGAAGCATGATTCTTTTATTTCTCCGCTTCCTGATGGACGGGTAATGATGGAATTTTCAGGAAAAGAGCTGATAAAGGGTGAGCCGGATGCTTCAAGCTTTCCGAGCGGAGGACTTAGGGCAACATTTGAAGCTCGAGGTTATACAGCTTGGGATACAACATCGCCTGCATTCGTAAGGGAAGATGACTCAGGGGTAACACTATGTATTCCAACAGCTTTCGTCTCTTATAACGGAGAGGCTCTCGATAAGAAAGTACCGCTGCTGCGGTCAATGGATGCGCTTAATGTGCAGACTTTGAGAGTTCTCAGGGCCCTTGGTGTCTCAGCTAGTAAGGTGACACCATCGGTGGGACCTGAGCAGGAATACTTTCTGATTAAGAGGGATCTTTATGAGAAGCGTCCGGATCTGATGCTCTCTGGAAGGACACTTTTTGGTGCTATGCCTCCAAAGGGTCAGGAGATGGATGATCACTACTTCGGTTCTATAAAAGAGCCGGCAGCGGCCTTCATGAAGGAACTGAATTTCGAATTGTGGAAACTCGGAATCTCGGCGAAGACTCAGCATAATGAGGTTGCACCCAATCAGTTTGAACTTGCTCCTATTTTTGATACAGCAAATGTGGCAACTGACCGAAATCAGCTTGTAATGGCCAGTCTTGAGAAAATCGCGGCCCGTCATGGTCTTGTTGCCCTTCTTCATGAAAAGCCCTTTGCCGGAGTTAACGGTTCAGGAAAGCATAATAACTGGTCATTATCAACCGATACCGGATTTAATCTATTGGAACCCGGTGAAAGTCCGCATGAAAATGCGCAGTTTCTTCTTTTTCTTTCCGCGGTAATCAAGGCAGTAGATATATACGCGCCGCTTCTGCGGGCTACAGCTTCAAATTCCGGAAATGATCACCGCCTCGGAGCAAATGAAGCCCCGCCGGCTATTATTTCAATCTTTCTTGGAGAGCAGCTTGAGAGTATTCTTGAGAACCTTTCAAACGGTAAAGTTGTTGAAACAGCGGCCGGCGAAAAACTTGAGATTGGAAAGACGAGTCTTCCTGATCTTCCAAAGGATCTGACCGATAGAAATAGAACTTCACCCTTTGCATTCACCGGTAATAAATTTGAGTTCAGGATGGTACCGTCTTCAGGCTCTGTTGCCGGCCCTAATACAGCCATAAATACTGCTGTCGCAGAGGTTCTTTCCGGATTTGCCGACATTCTGGAAAAAGCTGATGACAAGAATGCCGCGATTGCGAAAATAGTAAAAGAAACCTACAAAGCGCATAAGAGAGTAATTTTTAATGGAAACGGATATTCTGATGAGTGGGTAGTTGAGGCAAAAAAGAGGGGCCTTCCGAACATTAAGTCGACAATAGAGGCTATACCGGTGTATTCCGGAGATTCGAGTGTTGAGCTTTTCTGCAAACACGGTGTTTTCTCCAGAGAAGAACTCGAGTCACGTGTTGAGATTTATCTCGAAAAATACAATATGCAGATAAATATCGAAGCCAAAATAATGGTAGAGATGGCTGAAAAGCAGATTTATTCAGCTGTATCAAAATATACCATGCAGCTTAGCGATACCGTGATAAAGGCAAAGCAGGCTGTCCCGGAGTTCAATGTTAATGCTTTTCAGAATACGCTGTGCAAGATTTCCGTTAATGTGAACCGTATGATGGAAAATGTAGAAGAGCTTAAGCTGTTGATAGAAGAAGCCGGTAGTGAGAAAGATGTTGAAAAGGCATCATTAGTCTACCGGGAGAAAGTATTTCCCAAGATGGGAGAGCTGCGGCTTTACGGGGACGCAATAGAGTCGATTATTCCCCGCGAGGATTGGCCTTTTCCGAATTACGAAGACCTTCTTTTCAGTCTATAAGCAGTTCCTTGAAGTTGCCTGTATCTTCATGTTTTTGCCGGCATATATTCAGATGCGCTACTCCTGAATATGTGCCGGCATCTTTTTTCAATAGGTTATAATTTAATGTAAATTTCAGTATTTTACTCCTCCGGCGTTGACAGGCGATTTGGCCGGGTTTACAATTCATGCACACGTTTGCATTGGAGAATTTATTGACTATAAAAGAACTTGCGAAAATTGCAGGATTGAACCACTCCACAGTATCCCGCAGTATCAACGATAGCCCCCTCATTTCGGAAGAGACCAAGAAGCGGGTCCTGGAACTGGCAAAAGAGCATAGTTTTGAGCCAAATGCCAGCGCTCGAGGTCTTATTACCAAGAAAACAGGGACAATTGGGGTTATCGTACCAGCACTCAACGATGCATACCGCAATCTGCAGTATCTTGGAAGTCTGATGAACAGCATTCGCTATACCATCGAAGATTATCAGTATGACAGCATCATTACCTTCCCTAAGAACCCAAAAACCGGCCGCAGCAACATACGCAAGCTTATTCAGCAGCGAAAGGTTGACGGGCTACTACTGGTTATTCAGGATATTGATAGAGATGACTGGAAGATATTGACTGAATCCGGTCTTCCCTTCGTTTCTCTGCATTTCAAGTGGCAGAACGAACTTCAGGGGAATATTAACTACGTGTACCCCGACAATTTCAAGGGCGGTTACCTGGCCGCCGAATGTCTGCTTGATGCCGGCTGCAGAGAGATTCTCTGTCTGACACAGGCCGGAGGAGTTTATGAGTTTAATGAGAGGGTCAGGGGCTATAAGGCCGCCCTCGCCGGGCGGGGAATTGAGCCGAAAGAAGAGAATATCTTTTACGGGATAAGCGGATTTGATTACGGATATAATTTTGTAATGGAAAACAGGAAGCTTCTGACCAGAATTGACGGGATATTTGCGCAGGCCGACATGATTGCCATCGGTGCCATAGAGGCAATGAAGGAATTGGGAATAAAGATTCCCCAGGAGATAGCCGTTGTAGGTTATGACGATGTTGATATAAATTATTTTTTTAAACCGAGACTCACGACCATTCATCAGCCGAGGGAAAGACATGCTGAGATTGCATGCTGCAGACTTATTGAGTTGATCAATAAGGATGAAGGTTCGGAAATGGTTCAGATGGTTATTGAGCCGAGTCTTCTAATTAGGGAGTCTTGTGTTGTATAGGAGGAAAACATAGTGAATGCACAAGTTTGCATGGACAGGAAGTGGTGGAAGGAAGCTGTTGTCTATCAGGTATACCCTCGAAGTTTCTTTGACTCAAACGGAGACGGGATAGGTGATCTTAAGGGAATAACTGAAAAGCTTGACTACATCAAATCACTTGGAGTGGATGTAGTCTGGCTGAATCCGGTTTATGCGTCCCCTAATGATGACAACGGTTATGATATAAGTAATTATTTTGAAATAATGCAGGAATTCGGTACGATGAGCGATTGGGAAGATCTACTCGCGGAGATGCACAGGCGCGGACTCAGGATGATAATGGATCTAGTCGTCAATCATACCTCTGATGAGCACCAATGGTTTGTAAGTTCGAGAGCTTCCCGGGAGAGCAAGTACCGGGACTACTATATCTGGCGGGATGCCGAGGGTGGAAAAAGGCCGAATGACTGGGGCTCGCATTTCTCGGGTCCGGCCTGGACCTGGGATTCTCAGACAGAGCAGTACTACCTTCATCTGTTTACCGGAAAGCAGCCTGATCTTAACTGGGAGAATGAGAAGGTCAGGGAAGATGTTTTTACAATGATGAGATGGTGGCTCGACAAGGGCATAGACGGGTTCCGTATGGATACGATCAATATGATCTCGAAGGTTCCCGGTTTTCCTTCGGTTAGCAGTGTGGATGACGGCAAGCTGCATTATGCGGGCCGATATTTCACAAACGGTCCGCATATTCATGATTATCTCAGAGAGATGAATGAAAAGGTTCTGAGCCGTTATGACATCATGTCGGTAGGCGAATGTCCCCTTGTGGCGCCCGAATTGGCGGTTGAATATACCTCTCCCGAGGCAAAACAGCTGAATATGCTCTTCCAGTTTGAGCATATGGGTGTCGACCATGGCATTGATAATAAATGGGAAGGCCTTGAATTAGATCTCGTAAAATTCAAGAGTATCATCTCAAAATGGCAGACTGGACTTCACGGCAGAGGCTGGAACAGCAATTATCTGATGAACCATGATCAGCCAAGGTCCGTTTCCCGTTTTGGAGACGACAAGGAATTCCGCGTTGAATCAGCCAAGATGCTTTTAACGTTTCTCCTGACTCTCGAGGGTACTCCCTACATTTATCAGGGTGAAGAGATCGGGATGATTAATTCCGGGTTCACCGATATCAGTGAATACCGTGATGTGGAAATCATCAACCATAATCAGGAAATCAAAGAGAGCGGAGGGGATCTTGAGAAGGCCTTGGCTGCTTATGCACGCATGGGCCGTGACAATTCCCGGACCCCGATGCAGTGGACGGCCGGAAAGAATGCGGGTTTTTCAACTGGCCGGCCATGGATAAATCTGGCACGAAGCTGGAAGGAGATAAATGTTGAGGCGGATCTGGCAACCCCGGATTCAATTATCAAATACTTTAAGGAGCTTGTTGGAGTAAGAAAGCGGAATCTCTGCCTCGTGTACGGCGAATATGTTCACCTGCTTCCAGATGATAGCCGGCTTTTTATCTACCGTCGTCTTTTTGAAGATGAAAGCATTCTAGTAATTCTGAATTTCAGCGGTGAAGAGGTTGAGTTGTATCCGGGGAAGGGTTTTGACCCTGATGAACCGGGCCGAATGAAACTCGGGATCTGCAATTATCCAGCCCCTGGGACAGGATCAGTTAAGATGATTCGTCCGTTTGAGGCAAGGATATATTGGAACCAGGATAAATAAGGAGAAGAACTCTATGCAGGATAATAAATTTCCCCCCGATGTCTGGAGTATTATTGAGAATAAATACCAACCTGAGGATCTGGAAAAAAACGCGTCGATATTTTTTATCGGAAACGGTTATCTTGGAATGAGGGGAGGATTGGCGGAGACCACCGGAGGAAGCCTGGATTCCCATAAGGGAACCTTTATAAATGGATTCTACGAGACGGGTCCCCAGCTCTATGCGGAATCAGCCTACGGTTTTCCGGAAGAACGGCAGGTGATGCTAAATCTCCCAGACTCCACCGAGATAAGGATCTATCTTGATGATGAGCCGTTCTGTCTCGACAACGGGCGGATCCTGGAGTATGAACGTTCCCTGATGATGAAGGAAGGACTGCTTAGCCGTGAGCTTCTGTGGGAGTCGCCGGAAGGCCGCAGGATGAGGTTCCGCAGTATAAGATGTGTCTCATTTTCCAGGCAGCATCTTGCTCTTATAAGCTGCAGTATTTCCGAGGTCACCGGCGCCCGGCGAATCCGGATGATCTCAAGCTGTTATACCGGGACGGTGAGTCATAAAAACCGGAAAAGCGATCCTCGGACGGGGGCCGGGTTTGTCCATCTGCCGCTTGAATGTGTCGACAAGAAAATAGTGGGCGGCAGGGCTGCTCTCTACCAGCGGACAGTAAACAGCGCTCTGAGCCTCGGAACCGGAGTCTCCAATATCCCACTTCAGGGCCTTCGGCAGATTTCGGCGGAGGTTCATCAGGACAGGATAGACTTTACTTTTGAAGGAGATCTTTCGGATGAGAGGACTTTTAAGCTTGATAAATACATTGCCTATTACAGTTCCATTGAGGCTCATTCAGGGGATATCGCCGAACTAGTGTCCTCTGAGCTTTCCAGGGCTGAAAATGACGGAGGAGAGGAAATTCTCCGGGAGCAGAGGGAGCATATGAAGCGTTTCTGGGATACCGCCGATGTTGTAATTGATGGAGAGGATTTTCAGCAGCAGGGAATTAGATACAATATTTTCGCTCTATATCAGTCAGCTGGGCGGGATGGCAGACGAAATATCGCCGCTAAGGGGCTAAGCGGCGAAGGATATGAGGGGCATTATTTCTGGGATACTGAGATATATGTAATTCCATTTTTTACTTATAACTTTCCGGAAATAGCACGTGAGCTGTTGCAATACCGGTACAGCATTCTTGATCAGGCACGGAAACGTGCGGAAGTTCTAAGTGAAAAGGGTGCTCTGTTTCCCTGGCGTACAATTAATGGGGTTGAAGCCTCAGCCTATTTTCCGGCCGGCACCGCTCAGTATCATATCAATGCAGATATAGCCTACGGTATTCAGCAATATACCTCGTCAAGCGGAGACTTCGATTTTTTAAAGAGTTCCGGTGCTGAAATTCTCGTCGAGACGTCCAGACTATGGATGAGCCTCGGTTTCTTCGGAAAAGAAGACGGCAGGTTTCGGATAAACTCGGTAACCGGCCCTGATGAATATACCGCGATTGTGAATAATAACTATTTCACAAATATTATGGCGGCTAATAATCTTGAATATTCCTGTGATGTAATTAATGGCTTGAGAACAGAAGACCCCGCCTGGTATGCCGCATTTTCCATAAGGCTCGGACTGGCCGAAGACGAACCCGAACTCTGGAGGAAGGCCGCGGAGCTTATGTATCTGCCCTATGATGCGGAGCTTGCGGTCCATTCTCAGGACGACTCTTTCATGCAGAAGGAGCTCTGGGATTTTACAGGGACCCCGCCGGAGAAGTATCCTCTGCTTTTGCATTATCATCCCCTTGTAATCTACCGTCATCAGGTGCTTAAACAGCCGGATGTTGTGCTTGCGAATTTTCTCCTTAGCGGCAGATTTACCAGAATCCAGAAGATGCGTGATTTCGACTACTATAATCCGTTGACAACAGGTGACTCGTCTCTATCTCCATGTATTCAGAGTATAATGGCATCCGAACTCGGCAGGCATTCGGAGGCTTATGACTATTTTGTGAAGACAGTCCGGATGGATCTCGATGATATCAATTTAAATGTAGCAGACGGGGTGCATATTGCCGCAATGGGAGGAAGTTGGCTGTCGATAATTTACGGATTCGCGGGGCTTAGGGAATCCGGAGGAATTTTATCCTTTGATCCACGGCTTCCGGATGCCTGGAACGGGCTTGAGTTCAGGATTCTAAGCCGCGGGTCTGTCCTTCAGGTGGAGATGAGCCGGAAAAAAGCCGTTTATACCCTGGTAAGCGGGGATGAACTTATATTAAAACACAGGGGAATTGAGCATAGGGTTAAGATTGGCAGCTCGCTTGTCTGCAGTACTGTCCCCAGGCTTCGGGCCGTCATCTTCGACCTGGACGGGGTGATAACCGATTCGGCGGAATATCACTATCTGGCGTGGAAGAAGCTTGCCGTGGAGGAAGGTTTTTCTTTTTCAAGAGAAATTAATGAGAAACTTCGCGGAATAGGGCGGCTCGAATCGCTTGAAATCATCCTCGAGTTCTCCGGAATTAGCCTTCCGAAAGCCGAGAAAGAGCGTCTTGCCGGAATAAAGAACAATTACTACCGGGAACTAATTTCGCGGATGAGTCCACGTGATATCCTCTCGGGAATAAATGATTTTATAGGTGAACTGAAGTCTGATAATATTAAGATAGCCCTGGCCTCGGCTAGTAAAAATGCTCCCGAGGTGATAGAGGGCCTTGGACTAAGCGATAGTTTTGATATAATCATTGATGCGGCGAGCTTGGAGAAGGGGAAACCTGATCCTGAAATATTCGTCCTGGCTGCTGAGAAGCTTGGTTTTTCACCCTCCGACTGTGCCGGTGTTGAAGACGCCGAAGCCGGAGTGTCAGCACTAAAGGCCGCGGGAATATTTTCAGTCGGAATTGGTCCTGCGGCCTCTGGTGCGGATTGGGTTCTGGGTTCAACGGATGAACTCGATTATGCCCTGTTGCGGAAAAAACTGAAACGGACTTGATTTGTCCGGGGAGCTGTCTTGATTTTTTTTTAGCTTTTTAATCGGAGTTGTATTATGATTGAAATTATGGAAGGACGGAAACCCTCTATTCTAATTCCATTTTCACCAGCCAGCGGATGCGCGAGCTGCAGAGATGTCTTTATTTATCTGCGGCCGGAGACCAACGGTGTCGAGGTGGAGAGTCTCATCATGGGAGCTCTCCGGGAGACAGAGGCGGGACATGAGAATGCTGAACTTGTCTATTTAGCAAACCTTCCCGGTGATTTTATTTCCGCCAAGGGATTGATTGAACACCACTACAGAATACGTCTTCTTTTTGCCTTAGAAGGCAAGAGGTTGTTTACCCAGCATATGAAGAAAGTTTTCAAGTCATATTACCGCTGCTCGTTTGACAATGCTGAGATTCTCGGTCCCTTTGAGGCCATGAAGCGGCTGGGAATTGACGAGGAAACGCTTTTCAAGACCTGGGTTAAGCCGTCAAGCATGCTGAACGTTAATGGTCAGTCCATCAAGAAGATTAAAGATATTTTTGTTCTCAATTATGATATCCCTGCACTACTTCACAAGAATAACCGCGAGACAGATATCGCCGTTATGGTATTTAGAACCAGCGGCAGGAATTCGGATATCAGCTTTATGATCGACGCGATTGAAGAGAAGCTGACAGAGAAGGGAATAATAAATATTCTGAGTCCGTCGAGCAGGGTTTTTCACTACTCAAAAGGTCCCTTCGATGAGCTTCTGGACTCAACCGGCTTTCTCTTCGACCGGGAAATAAAACATATTTCGCTGAAGGAAACCACATTCGGACGCTATCTTCTGAAAAACGGTGTTTCGCTTGAGCAGATGGAGGGAGCACTGAGGCATCCGATAATGTATTTCAAGGAATCAGACGGGCGTTATGTTGAAAACGACATCTTCTCCTATACTAAAGATTGCACATACGGGGAGGCGTTCGAACGATTTGGAACTGTCTTTCTCCAACGGGTATTTCGGTAGGTTTTTTTGAATAAAAAAAAGACCTTCCACTTAAGGAAGGTCTAAATTGGGAGGAGGATTGAACAAAAGCAATTTCCGATTTCTTTTATCCAATGAGCAAATTTTGCCGATTACTTGGCTTTAATGTTGATCTTCTTCGGAACGGCTTTAGGAACCTTTGGTATGGAAAGTGAAAGAAGCCCGTTCTCAAATGATGCATCTATATTATCTTTGTCTACCTCACGGGGCAGAACAAATGTTCTTGTAAAACTTCTGCTGTTTCTTTCTCTGATGACATATCTCAGCTGCTCTTGCTCTTGTTCTTGTTCTTGCTTTTCTTCTTTCTTCTCTTCTTCAATTGCCGAAATAGTCAGGAGATTGTTGTCAATTTTTATCTCGACATCATCCTTGCTGTAACCCGGCAGTTCGATGCTGAGTCCGAATGTTTTCTCTTTTTCAACGACATCAACAGCTGGATATCGTCCTGTTTTTGGACTGCTGTTTCCGACGAAGTATGACTCAATTATTCTGTCCATCTCGTTGAAGACGCCTGCCGGTTTGTTTCTGTAGGTTGTTAATGTTGTCATATCTAAACTCCTTAAAGTTAATTTTCTCTTTCACTACTATATATAGCAGGTTGTGTGCCAAAAACAGTGACTTGGATATGAAAACATAGCAAAAAATTAAAACCTTATAGTGTAACAACTTACTGCTTTAATTGTTTCGCGTATATTCAGAAGCAGAACAACGAAAAGTGATGTAATCTCTATCTATTGTATCAAAATGACATAGCTGACAGAAAGGTCTCAACCGATGGGTCAAAATGGATCATATTTATGTAATCAGCTTGAAAAAAAGGGTCAAAGAGTAAACAATAACATTATGAAAAAGAAAATAAGCAAAATTCTATCTATAAACCTCCTGCCGCCGATCCTGTCTTTCGGTATGCTGAGTGCTTATGTATTTCTGTATTTTATTCCCGAACTTGAACTGATTTCAAAATCTGGAGGCGATACAGCAAAGCTTGTGAAAACTCTTCTGCCTTATACCCTCGGTGTGCTGCTTGTAACTGCTGCAATCTTTGTTTTTTCGGCGGTTCACAATCTTCGTACTGAGCTTAGCCGTGAAAGATTGAAAAAATTATATAACATCATGGATGAAGAGTATCAGAGTTGGGTTGAAACAACTGCCGACGGTTTTATTTATATTAATGAGATGTCCTGTATGAACGCCAATAAAATAGTTCTGTCTATGCTCGATTATCAGGCTGATGAGTTTCAAATACTGAGGGCTGAGGATATCATCAATAAAGATAGTGATGGAACTGAGCTTTTAGAGTACATAAGCACTCGCGATGATGATATAACCGGACGCTATGAAACTCGTCTTATCAGGAAGGATAGAACGTTTGCTGAGGTGTTGATCTCCGCATCGAGAATAAGTACTCCCTTGATGGACGGATTCATTCTGATTGTAAAAGACATGAGTGATAAGGCAAGAACTGAAGCTCTGCGGATTGATGTTCAGCGGGAATATTCTATTGTGGACTTTCAGTCAGCTCTGCAGTATCTCTATCAGAATGCCGGGAGCATGATGGTAGAGCCTCTTTTGTTTGATGAGCAGACAGAAATTCTTCAAGCTGTGGAAAGGATGAATGTTGAGCATAAAAATACTTTTATTGTTATTGATCGTGAAGGATTTGCGTCAGGTATTGTAACCGATCAGGATCTCCGCCAACGGGTAATCTCCGGAGAGGTAGGTACTTCAGATCCGGTCAGCCGGATAATGAGCAGCCCGGTTGTTACTGCGGAACCGGGAATCATGTTTTTCGAAGCATTCAGGAAAATGCGTGAACACTCAATCCGGCAGCTGGTCATCACCGACGGGGAAGGTAAGCCAGCCGGAGTACTCACCGAGAAAAAACTCATTCAGATTCAAAGCACAAACTCGGCGGTACTGTTCGAGGAACTGAAAAGGGCTGACACAATCCCGAAGCTTCGGGATTGTTATCGGCAGTTGACCTTTTCGGTTCGGACCCTTGTTCTCTCCGGAGCAAAGGCGGCAAATATTACCGGTGTTGTTTCAAAGACCGCTGAGATAATAACGCAGAAGCTCATCGAGATGGCATTTCTAAAGTTTGGGCCTGCCCCCTGTGAGTTTGCCTATCTTGCCATGGGCAGTGAAGGACGAGGCGAGCAGACTCTGATCACTGACCAGGATAACGGGATAATATTCAGCGATGTACCGGAAGAGAAAATTGAAATTTGCCGGAGTTATTTTTTACGGCTCGGAAAATATGTCAGCGACTCTCTTGATAATATCGGTTATGCCTACTGCAAGGGCGGGGTAATGGCGTCAAATGCCAAGTGGGTCCGTAGCGAAACTGAATGGCGTGATCAGTTTCGGAGCTGGGTAACTGGAACGGCGTCCGGGAAGATGCTTGATGTTAATATAATTTTTGACTTTAAGTGTGTTTATGGAGATAAAAAACTCAGCCGGGCTCTGAGGCTTGAACTTTGGGATACTATAAACAGGTTTCCAAGCTACCTCCGGGAAATGGCCGCGACCGTCAGTGAGTTTAAACCACCGCTTACTCCGTTCGGAAGAATCCAGGTGAAGTATACTGAACATGATGATGAGGTTTTCGACATAAAAAAAGCCCTTAGCCCACTGATTATCTATGCGAGAACGCTGGCATTGCGTGAGAAAATTGAGGAAACCGCTACCTCGGCACGACTGAGAGTTTTGAAAGAGAAGGGCGTCATTACCCCTAACCAGTTCCGGAGTTACGAGCATGCCTTTGAATATCTGACCCTTCTGCGTTTCGGAGATCAGATTCAGACTATCGAGGAGGGTGAGCCGCTCGATAACCTGATTTATATTGAAGATTTAATGGAAGTGGAGATTCTTACGCTCAGGAAGATATTCAAGCAAATATCAAGAGCACAGGATGATTTGAGGTTCACTTTTACCGGAACGCTGAGGTGACATTTTGAGAATAGAACAGCATGCGGAGAATACCGAAAAGTTATACGGATGCAGGGCTGAGGATATCCATGAGTGGATCGATCAGTATTTTGATACCGAACGTTTCAGGCATTCGGTTCGACGGGGTTTTCTTGACGGCTGGAATCCCTTCCAGCATAGGCGGTTTCTTCATTATTCGGAGGCGCTGCCCAAGGTTCTCGAAGAGTTTAAGGGTAAATATTCAGATGATATAATAAAAGAAGTGTTTCTTCAGCATTTGAAGGACGACTATCATGGCTACATTCCAAGCCGCGACGACTTCGATAACGAGGAATTCCTGCGGAAATATCATCGCCTGTTCTGAGAACTGTATGTCTTGTCGCAGGCTTGCTGATAGTTTCTTTAAAGAGTATAATTCATTCATGAAATTTGAAGAATTCAACTTACACGAAGACATTATGCGGGGCGTAACAGGAGCCGGTTTTACTGAGGCCATGCCCGCACAGGAAAGGACCTTCAAGGCTGTTTTCAGCGGAAAAGATGTAACGGTCCAGTCGCAGACAGGAACAGGTAAAACTGCGGCCTTTTTAATCTCGATTTATCAGCTTTTTATGACTAATGCAATAGAAAACAAAAAAGCACTGATAGTAGTCCCTACGAGGGAACTCGCCGTACAGATAGAAGAAGAATCGGCGGTACTGGGAGCTAACCTTCCATTTAAGACAGTAAGCATTTACGGTGGAGTCGGCTATAAGGAACAGCTCGATAAACTTAAAGCCGGAGCGGATTTAATTGTCGGAACACCTGGAAGACTGCTTGATCTGGAAAAATCAAACAACATAGACTATAAGCAATTTGGAGTACTCGTTATTGATGAAGCCGACAGGCTCTTTGATATGGGATTTTTTCCGGATTTGAAGAAGATGCTCCGAAGGCTGCCCGACCGAGATTTTAGAAGAACCATGCTCTTCAGCGCTACCCTGAATACGAGGGTTCTGAATCTTGCATGGGATCAGATGAATGAGTATGAAGAGATTAAGATTGAACCCGATAAGATGACTGTCGAGGAAATAACTCAGGAGTTGTTTCACGTAGCGGGCCATGAGAAGTTCAGACTGCTTCTCGGTATTCTCAAGAGAGATAAATTTGATAACGTCATTGTTTTCTGTAACACAAAGCATATGGCGGTTGAGGTTTCCAAGCGGCTTGAAATCAACGGTTATAAGACAAAGTTTCTCATGGGGGATCTGCCCCAGAATCAGAGACTGTCTGTTATCAATAACATGAAAGCTGGTGAACTGGATATTCTCGTTGCAACCGATGTTGCGGCCCGAGGTCTTCATGTCGACGATCTTTCAATGGTAGTCAACTATGATCTGCCTGAAGATTATGAAAACTATGTTCACCGAATTGGACGAACGGCCAGGGCGGGAAAATCCGGCAGAGCTGTCACCCTTGCATGTGAGAAATATGTCTATCATCTACCTGCCATTGAAAGCTTTATTGGAGATAAAATCTCGGTAATTATTGCAGATGAGGAGCTTTTCGCGGAGGATGCATCCGCTGGAATGAGATTCAGAAATGAATACAGTGATGACAGGCCGAGCCGCGGACGTTCTGATAACAGGCAGGGCAGTAGAGGCGGCCCGGGTCAGGGCAACGGAAGCGGCGGAGGCGGCGGGAGACGTGACGGCCGTAAAGATTATAAACGTGACGACAAGCCCCGCGGCAACGGAGCTGACAAGCCCGACGGCCGAAAAGAATACAAACGAGATGACAAGTCCGGCGTAAAACCCGAGAGCAGACCCGATAACAGACCGAGTGGCAAACCGGATAGCAGACCCGATAACAGACCGAGTAGCAAACCGGACAGCAGACCGGACAGCAGACCAAATAACAGACCGAGTGGCAAACCGGATATCAGACCCGAGAGCAGGCCGAGTGGCAGACCGGACAGCAGACCAAATAACAGACCGAGCAGCAGACCGGACAGCAGACCGAGTAGCAGGCCGGATAGCAGACCGGATAGCAGAGGGTCTTATGATCGCAGCAGACCGGACAGTCGTGATGCTGGAAAAAGTAGACCTTATCAGAATGTCAAAAAGCCTGTTGCCAATTCGAGCGTCGAAGACCGGATGGCATATTACAAGGCAAAATACGGTGAGGACTTCAAGCCGTCAGCAGATATGTTGAAGCAGGCCGGGACATCTGGCAGAAATGGCGGAAAGAAGGCAGGAAGCCGCGGCGGCGCTAATAAGCAGAACAGCGGCGGAGCAGCCCGGAACCAGGCAGTGATGCCGGGGAAGGGAAAAGCACAGCAGAGCTCGCCTTTAAAAGAAAAAGCAAAAACAGAACCGGAGAAGAAGGGATTCCTTTCCAAACTTTTCGGAAAAAAGAATAAATAACAGCAGCAATAAGAAGAAGATTAAAAGCAGCCACCACTTTACCGGTGCTGCTTTTTTTTTAGTTCTCATTTGAAATCCGGTGTATAATACGTGCATGAATGAACCTGAAAAGAAATATATCATAGCGATTGATGCAGGAAGCACCGGAATACGGAGTATTCTGTTTGACCGAGGCGGCAGTATAGTAAAAAAAGAGTATGAAAAGACTCCGGCCGAGCATCCTGAGGAGGGTGCCACGGAGCATGATCCGGAGCTTTTATGGCAGGCTCTGCTGAATACAACCCGCGCGCTTTTTGAAGACGGTACTGTGAGCCCCGAAGAGATTGCCTCGATCGGTATAACTAATCAGAGATCGTCATTCTGCATCTGGGACAGGAAGACAGGGGAACCTCTGACAAATTTTATCAACTGGCAGGATATAAGAGCTGCGAAGACTATAGCCCGGATGAACCTCCATCCAGTCTGGATGCTCCTTAAAGGGGCTATGAAGCTTTTCAGCAGGCTGACAAACAGCACTCTTATGGTGGCAACTTCGATGCTTGTACTTAACACCGATCACACCATCGGTAAGGTAAGATGGCTCTTTGACCTAAAACCTGAAATAGAGAAGAAATGTCGAAAGGGCGAGGCCGTCTTCGGGACGATAGACAGCTGGTTTATCTATAAGCTTACCGGCGGGAAAAATCATTTTACTGATTACACAAACGCCGCCTCAACTGCTATGTTTAATCCCTTCGATCTTAAATGGAACGGAATATACTGTAAAATTTTCAATATCCCGATGCAGATGCTTCCGGAAGTAAGGGATACGAGCGGCAGTTTCGGAGAGACCTCCGAAGAAATCTTCGGCCGGCCTATTCCAATAGGAGCGGCCGTCGGAGATCAGCAGTCGTCCCTCTTTGGGCATGGATGTTTCCGAACCGGAGACGTCAAGTGTTCATTGGGCTCTGGCTCCTTTGTCTGTGTAAATGTCGGAGATAAGGGCAGGGTTTCGCGCCGCGGACTCTTTCCGCTTGTAGCCTGGGTAATAGACGGCAAGCCTACCTACATGCTTGAGGGGCAGGTGGCCACTACCGGAACGCTGATTGACTGGCTAGGCAGCGGAATAGGTCTCTCGGATACTCCGGCTGAACTGAACCGCCTTGCATCGGAGTGTAATGATTCAGAAGGAGTGTATTTTGTTCCGACTCCGACAGGCATTCGCTTCCCGTATTTTATCCCGGGAGCAAAGGCTTCTATTGTTGGCTTGTCGCTGAAGACCCATAAGCGGCATGTCGCGCGGGCTGTGCTTGAAGGAATAGCCCTGAGGATTCAGGACATACTCGAGGGTGTTGAAAAAGATGCAAAGACCCGCGTAACCGAAATAATGACTGACGGTGGAGTGAGCAGATCCGATATCCTCATGCAGGCCCTGGCCGATTATTCCGGATGCGCTGTAGAGAGATCTCCCGAGCCCGATATGACTGCTGCCGGTGCTGCCTACCTAGCTGGGCTGTCTTGCGGGTTCTGGTCTGATTATCGCCAGCTGCTGGCAATCAGAAAGGGTTACACAAGCTTCAAGCCTTTTATCACTGTTGAAGATAGGGAAAAAAAGAAGGCGGAATGGAAAAATATCCTGAGGCATCTGCTCAAAGTGAAACTTTAAAATGATAGAATTCACAATAATATGCACAAGCTGTTTTACTTAGGCTTAAGTATTTTCTGCTCTTTTTAATAGGAATTTTTATTAATTTACCGGATGAAGTCTATAACGGCGGCCGAAACCGCGCCTTCTGCCGCCGGGCCTGAAGAGGGATATTTCGCTCTCATGATTTCGGGAGCCTCGGAGACGGTCATACCCCGTCCGGCCCAGCTGAGAAGATCCTCATCGTTAAAATCATTGCCTATTGCAAGGCAGTCAGCCGCGCAGAGGCCCATTCGCCGCGCGAGCCTTTCGGAGGCCTTTGACTTTGATACATCGGAATTGAACACTTCTATCCACAGAGAGATGTGGTCGATGGGCGATGTTGTTCTGATTACCGAGCATTCAGGCAGTTTTAGCCGTAGATATTCGAGGAGCTCGGCAGCATAATTGTCAGAAGCTCTGTCTGCTTCCGGAGGAATGACCGCGACAAGCTGGGATACCCCCTGGTAACAGATTCTTTCGATCGCTTCGAGATCCGACTCATTATCGGAAGGTTTAAACAGCGAGGCGTAATCTGAGTATATTCTGATTCTTCGGTAGTAATCGGGGTTTACCGCTCCATTAGCCTTTATATGGGTGAAACGGTGGTTTTCGGGTACTTTCCGGTGGATCATGAAATCAATTCCATGGTGGTAAAGAAGATCCGCCGCGGTAAACGCACTGATGCCGTCTAAGGCCTCTGCTTCTATTAGCGAATACTCATCGAGCTCGGCTTCCGGCTCGAGAATGCCAGGGAGGCATCTGAGTGTTCCAGCCCCTGAGGAGAAGATCAGATAATCAATATAATTTTCAATCCTTCTCTCGAGCCCTGCGGCCGCCCGCCTGAATGAAAAAAGTGATCTTCCCGTGGCTATTACCCTAAGGTAACCCTGCCTGCCGGCTTTCTCAAGCGCCGCATAATTTTCGGGAACTATTATTCTGTTAGAGTCAAACAGGGTTCCGTCGAAGTCTGTGAAGATAATGCCTTTTGGTTTAGAAGAGTTCATAACTTGCGTTTATTATCGGGGCGCGAAGGTTGTCAAGGACGCTCTCGATCAGTACCCCCTCTCTCAGCTTGTAATCATGTCCGAAACTCGCGCGGATGGCCTGTGAAACGAACTGAACAGCTCTGTCCAGGGCAATAGGCAGGCTGTTTCCGAGAAGGAGGCTTCCGGTAATGACGCTTGTGAATATGTCTCCTGTTCCTGGAAAATATGCCGGGATGTAAGCACACTGTACCTGCCAGAACCTGCCGCTTGTCTTTTCATAGGCGACTACCGAGGATAATTTTGGTTTATCTGGAATCGGTATGCTTGTCATTATTACAATTTCGGGACCGAAGGCGGAGAGCCTTTTGAACCAGTTCTTTATTCTTTCAACCGAAAAGCTCTCGGCCGGAAGGTTCGGATCTTCGTTAAGCAGCAGGGCGGCTTCGGTGACGTTTGGGGTTATTACGTCGGCGCAGCTTATCAGCTTCTTCATCCTGTCTACCATCTCGCCGGTGATGGTGTCATAGGTTGCTCCGTCATCACCTAGAACAGGATCGACGACGACTATCTGCCGGTCATTCTTGAAATCGGCAATGAACCTCTCTACAATCTCTACCTGAAGAGGAGATCCGAGAAAACCGCTGTAGATAGCATCAAAGTGGATGTCGAGACTCTTCCAGTGAGCGATATACTTCTCCATCTCATTTGTGAAGTCGAAAAAATGGTAGTTCTCAAAGCCGCTTGTGTGAGTGGATAAAATGGCTGTCGGAATTGGGCAGACCTGGATTCCCATCGTGGACATTATTGGAATGACCGCGGTGAGTGATCCGCGGCCGAAGCCTGACAGATCGTGAATCGCGGCCGTTCTTGGAACAGGATTTCGTTTGTACATAGGGCAAGCATAGACCATTGGCCTTGAAACTGTCAATAAATACGGGTATTTTATATTAACGGGCTCAGATCCCAAACTGAATATCCCGAAAATAGAATGAGGGCAGAATGTTTGGTTTCAATAGAGATAAAAATAAAGTAGATACTCTTCTTAAAGAGATACGCTCAGATTATGAAAACCTGATTAAGAATTACCGCAGGCAGGAGAGTCTAAGGTCGCTGTTCGAGCTGCGTTATCATGACGCAGTCGAGTACCGGATAAATCTCATGGATTTTCTATCTGCCGAGAAGGCGGCTGTCCTCACTCTCATAGAGAGGGCTGAGGGCGGGAAACCCGGCAACGAGAATAGAGCCGCTGAACGGAAGACTCAGAAGGCGGCTCCCCGGCCTGTTTCGGATGCTGAGACCCCCGCACCGAGGGTGAGCTATGCCGACAAAATGCTGAAGGAATTTGCTGAGCGAATTGATAAATATCCGGAAATAATCATACACCCCGATGCCGCCCTCGAGATGCAGAAACTTTTCGGGGCTCTCTCCTGTATAGAAAAAGACTATTGGGGCGTTATAGACCGGCTTCTCCGCAATCAGATAGGATCCAAGCGGTTTCGCGACACGATCGACCTCGAACCTGAGATTAACAGGATGTGCAGCGCCGGCCTCAATGGGCTGCCGTCGGGCCTCAGTACCTATTACCGGCTGCTTGAGCGGCTCCCCCGGGACTATCCGGAGGTTGAGCGAGAGGAGAAGCGGTGTCTCATGAGCGCCGCGGGACTGCTTAAGAGGATGCAGATGGAGATCATAAAGGCCCTGGACGGGAACTCTGCGGTTCCGGACGATGAGAAAGTGAAGCTTATCGAAGCGAGAGGCTACATCGAGGGCATGCTGAACGATTTTCGGCTCAAGGATCTTGCGAAATTAACCTGAGCTCAGGGCAGATAGGCCTCGTCACAGTTTATTTCTCCGAACGATGAGCTGCTGGTCGGCACTATATGCCAATCCTTTTTATTATCAGTATCCCCGTAGGCCGACATTCTGCACATCGACCTTGTTGCCGTTGAGTCATCGGGGTTGACTCCGTCTTCCGGCCTGGGTCTGGATTCTCCACTCGCGTTCCAGCCTCCCTGCTCATGGAGCTGAACGGCTTTATTAAGCATTTTTGTGCTTCCGAATCCGAAATAATTCTCATCAGATTCAGAAGTTCTGTTCGAGTACAGGACTCCGTCCATAAGCTTCCCTCCCGGAGCTGAGTATACTGCTATAACCCCGTTATTGCCCGAGAGTCCCGAACCCATAGGTACCCAGAAATCCCTGGCGTCATCGGATGCGTCATAACCGCCGGAGAGGCTTAGGTCGGTTCCTGTCTCATCAATTTCTTCCGGAATTCCCTGAGGTTTAAAATGGATCAGGATGTAGTCGCCTTCTTTCACTCTGCAGTCCGGGAGGCAAATTTCCTGTTCCATAAAATCGGTGGTTCCTTCTACTATCCACAGCCCCGCAGTGATTCCTTCGGATATTATGAGAAGCTCAACTATGTCAGGATGGGTTGTAGAGCCCTGGGTTGTGAATTCGTTGATAATTAGTCCCGGAAGCTCGGCATTGAAGCCGTAGAAGGGGAGCAGGAAGGACATTCGGTTGCCCCTTTTATCAGTCACGGTTCCGTCCATGACATACTGGGTTCCGGCGCTCTGGAGATCCGATACGGTGAGAATCACAATGTCCTCTTCTATGGTGCAGGAGACAGTGCCGAGCGGGGGGCTGATCACCGGATCTGATTCTATTTCGACTGTTTCATTAAAACTAAGTTCTATTGAGTTCGCATTTATCGGAAGAATGCCGCATATAACAGGTGGAAACAGATCGGTTTCGGAAAAATCCCTGAGATCGTAAAGCGGTCCGCAGGCTGTTAACATCAAGGCTGCAGGCAGAAATATGCAAAATAGCAGGGCCGGCAGTTTTCTATTCATTTCATCTCCTTTGCACAATTGTTCTATTATTTTACTAACGCATTTTTTTCAGGACACTTCAGCTTTGCATAATTTTTTTTTTGAGCTATACTTTAGCCTGATTAAACAATAAATGAGGCGCTATATGTGTGGAATAGTTGGATACTGCGGAAATAGAGATGCCGCTGGGATTCTTGTGGAAGGGCTCAAAAGGCTTGAATATAGAGGTTATGATTCGTCCGGAATCAGTGTCGGCTTCGAGAATAACTTAACTCTTATCAAAAAAAAGGGAAAAATTAACAACCTGAAGGCTGCAGTTCCCTCTGATATGCCGGGCAATTACGGCATAGGACATACAAGATGGGCCACTCATGGTGAAGTAAATGATATAAATGCCCATCCTCATATGGATGCAAGTGGAAAATTAGCAATTGTTCATAATGGGATCATCGAGAATTATATGTCCATCCGAAACAAGCTTATCAAGGAAGGCGTCGAGTTTACCTCCGAAACAGATTCAGAGGTAATCGTCCACCTGATAAGCAAGTATTACGAGGGAGATCTTGAAAAAGCTTTGAAAACGGCCCTAAAGCATTTGAAGGGAACCTACGGAATTGTAGCGGTACACGCCAATGAGCCCTGCAGGCTTGTGGGCGCGCGAAACGGCTCACCTCTTGTTCTGGGAATAGGTGATGGAGAGATGTTTCTTGCCTCCGACGTGACCGCCATGATAGCTTATACCAAACAGGTTGTATATATGGAAGACGGCGATATAGTCGTTGTCGACAAGGACGGATTCCGGACAACCGACCTTCGTGACAACGAGCTTGATAAGGAAATCAGCACAGTCGGCTGGGATATCGGCGAAATTGAGAAGGATGGATATCCGACCTTCATGGAAAAAGAAATATTCGAACAGCCTGAATCTGTTCTCCGGGGCATGAAGGGCCGTCTTGACTTTGAGCAGGGCACTGCGAAACTCGGCGGACTGAATATGAGCAGCCGGGAACTCCGGATGGTGAACAGGGTTATAATCCTTGCCGCCGGAACCTCATCGTACGCGGCCATGGTCTGCGCCTACCTTCTTGAAAAGGTGGCGCGAATACCGGCCAGCGCCGAGCTCAGTTCGGAAATCAGATACAAGAACCCCATAGTAGAACCGGGCACACTTTACTTTGTTGTTTCGCAGTCGGGCGAAACCGCCGACACCCTCTACGCTATGCGTGAGCTTAAACGTAAAGGCGCGACTGTTCTGGGAATATGTAATGTTGTCGGCTCTACCATTCCGCGGGAATCGGACGGCGGTGTTTACATCCACTCAGGGCCGGAGATTGCTGTCGCATCAACCAAGGCCTTCACGTCCCAGCTGACCGCGATGTATCTTTTCACGCTCATAATGGCGAGGATGAGAGACATGTCGACACAGCAGGGACAGATGATTGTCGAGAGCCTGGCAAAGGTTCCGGAACAGATAGCAACCGTGCTTGAACAGAATATGAATATAAAGACCATAGCCGATAAATATGCTCACTGCCATTCATTTTTCTTCTTAGGGCGCGGACTTACATATCCTATTGCTCTCGAGGGAGCTCTGAAGCTCAAGGAAATATCCTACATTCACGCCGAAGGCTACACCGCCGGAGAGCTGAAGCACGGCCCGATTGCTCTGATAAATGAAGAGACACCATCAGTTTTCCTTGTTCCCGATGACGGCCTTCGTGAAAAGATAATTTCAAATATGAAAGAGGTTAAGGCAAGAAAAGGCCCGATAATAGCCGTGGCCGTTGAAGGCGACACCGAAGTCGCCGATATCGCAGATGATACAATCTTCATCCCGAAGGCGAATGAGCTCATGTACCCCTTCCTGATGGTTGTTGCGCTTCAGATGTATGCCCATCATACAGCTGTAAAGCTCGATCGGAATGTTGATCAGCCCCGTAATCTGGCAAAGTCTGTTACTGTGGAGTAGATTTCTCTCACGTCCCGCCGTCCGGCGGGAACGGGCTCTCCGCTCGAACGGCCTTAGCCCGGCGCCTGTTTCCGGCTCTGTCCCTCCGCCGGGGGGCCGGGGGCCGTAACCGCTTCGATCCCTCGTGTATTTTGACGTTTTAAAATTGATTTAATAAGAAATTTAGAGAATTTCTTGAATCAGTTTTTGTGTTTTTAAAAAAATCTTCAACAGATTACTGCTGTACTCATCCAGTTTCTGCCCCTGAGGCAGGATGAATGAACAGGTCAATGCTGCCGATTCTTCCATGTCGGAGAGCGAGATGAGGGCTGTTAGCTTGTAAATACCCTGAAAACAGGGACTCTCTCCCATCCAATACCCTTGATTATCATAGTCTTTTTTTAACTCTTCAAGACTTTTATGGTCTTCATCTGAAAGCTCGAATTTTTCCTGCTCGCTATCATCAAGGTAGGCAATAAGCAGCCGCCCTGAAACAGTGTGAACCGAATTGTACATTCCTGGTTTAATGCTGATTCTAAGGTGCCTGGTTCCTTCGGTATGCACAAGCAGCCTGAGTTCTCTGTCGCTTAATACTGAAAGCTGAATGGATTCCTGTGATTCCAGGGCAAAATCATTCATTAGGGGGGAGGCTCTATTAATTAAAATCTGGTAAATGTCAACTCGGGATGTCAGAGCATAGAATTTACTGCTTATATAGAACCCTTTCTGGTTATTCTTGCGAATATACTCCTTCTGACTCAAGTATTCCACCATCCTTTGGATTTCAGAAACTTTATATCCGAGAGTTTGTGCTATCTGGCTCATTGTAAGAAAGTCATGATTGCGGCTGAGCAGCTCAAGTATTTTCATTCCCTTGTCAAGTGCTGGAACAGGGCTAGTCTTTTCTTTTCTCATGAAATAATTATCTCATCTTTTAGTTAAAAAAACAATTCCTTGACAACTCTTAAAATTATCAAATATAATAAAACTTATCATTACTAATAAAAGAGAGGTGTTACATTTTGAATGAGAAAACGAGAAGTCCCCGAACATGGCTGGCAATAGCTATCGTATTAATAATGGTGGGCAGTGTCTTTGCACATTTTTTCAATACTTCGGCCTATAAGGTCCAGGTCTCAGAAATTTCTTTTGCCACAGATAAGGGAATGCTGAACGGTCTGCTCTATATGCCTAAAGGCGCGGGAGGGGCTGATCCGAGACCGGCAATAATTACAACCCATGGATATCTGAATGCAAAAGAAATGCAGGATGCGCCTGCTATTGAAATGTCCAGACGCGGTTATATTGTTCTTGCACTGGACATGTATGCCCATGGTGATTCTTATCTGGACAGTGTGCCGATGAGCAATCCGTTTTTTGCTTTCTGGAGCAGCTCCATACATGATGCCGTACAATATATGTATAATCAGCCTTATGTGCTCAAAGACGCTGCAGGTAATGGAATAATCGCAGTAAGCGGCCATTCAATGGGTGGTTTTTCATCTACAATGGCAACCTTCTATGATGAACAGGAGTATCAAAAAAATTTAGCTGAAGGCCTGCCTGCGGTCCGAAAAATATCTGCAGTATTGACTGCTGGTTCTGATTACAGGTGGTCTGCCTACCTTGGAGTAAACGCCGAAGTCTTTAACGGCAGCCTGGCAGGTCGAACCGCCGGTGCAATTGCGGCGAAATATGATGAATTCTTCTTTGACGAAGAAGCTTATGCAACAGGCATAACAATGGTCGAGAAATCTTACTCTCAAACTCCGGCAGGCCGAATGTTTTTAGGGAAGCCTGCCAGCCCTGAGAAGGATGTTTTTTATTCAACACCAGAGGGCGGCAAACGGATAATCTATGAACCAAGTGAGACTCATCCCTGGAATCATTTCTCAAAGAAGACAACCCGAAATCAAATCGAGTTCTACACTACTGCATTTGAGAATTACGCTCCCGCTTCAACTATAAAAGAAAGAAGTCAAATATGGCGGCTGAAGGAGTATTCAGAGTTTCTCGCGTTGATCGGATTTTTCCTGCTTTTTGTTCCGCTGATACAGCTTTTACTAAAGACTCCTTTCCTGAGTACGGTTAAGTCGGAGCCAATAGCCAAATTCGACGGCCCTACAACAAAGAAACAGAAGACCGTTTTCTGGCTGATAGTTGCATTCAGCGGACTTTTTCCGGCTGTATATTTCCCGACACTCATGGGAAAACTGTCTAAGGGACTGGGTCAGATAAAATATGCTTCTCTGATAATATTCGCGGCAGCGATCGTTATTGCTATTGTTTTTCTGGTGAAAAGGAAAAAAGAAAAAGTCTTTTTCGGCTGGATTACAGCCGCAGCTGGAGCTTTTCTTGTATTCGGAATGACTGTGGGGGCCGGAAATCTTTTTAAATTGAGCAGGGTTTTTAATGAACCACAGACAAACGCTGTAGTATTCTGGGCAGTATTTGTAGCCGTGGTTACCTTTCTTATTCTGGCAATTGTTTATCTGACTATGAATAAACCATCCGGAATGAATTTGAGGCAATACGGCATAGTAGTTAACTGGAGGAATATAATAAAAGCTTTTATTACAGCAGCGATAGCGGCAGCTGCAGGCTTTCTTGTTCTGTTCGTCATTGATTTACTGTTCAAGACAGACTTCAGGCTATGGCTGGTAGCCGTCAGGGCCTTCAATTCTGATCATTTCATGTCAGCCCTAAGGTATATGCCGTTCTTTTTTATGTACTACTTCTTGAATGGTATTGCAATGCAGGTTAATACCAACAGCAAGTACCTGCAGGGGAGGAAGGGGTACCTGGTCGCGTATTTAATTAATATCGGCGGCCTGCTGCTGTTTCTAATTGCCCAGTATGGAAAGTTATTCATAACAAAGACGGCAGCATTTCCTACAGTCTCACTCAACAGTATTGTTCTTTTAGGCTTTGTCGTAATGCTGTTTATCGCAACCATTCTTACAAAGAAACTGCTGGATAAGACCAACAACGTCTACACCGGCGCCTTTCTCAATACTATGGTCTTCACTCTCATGACAATTGCAAGTTCTACAATGTATATCAATCTTGTCTAATAAATTGAAACCACCGGATTTTCCGGTGGTTTTTTACATTACACAATCCTAATCACAGGACTTTTCACTTGGGCTTTGATATCGCCGGAATTTTAATTTCGATTTGCTGTTCGAATGTGATATATTACTATTCGTGAATAATTTGAAAATCAAAATGACTGTTCTTTCTGTGTTCTTTTTTCTCATTATAGTTTCAGCCTCAGCTGATGAAGCCGAACCCGCAATTCTGGTTAAGGGGCCTATTCGGCATCAGGGAATTGAATTTATAGGTACTAATGCAATTTCATCGTACTACGGCGAGTATGAGTACAAGGATCATACTATCCGAATCTATTTTACCGACGAGAATATCATTCTCTCAGATGTGTGGAAGGCCTCTGAGTGCCGCATTTCCGGACTGCTTGTGGGCACCGGAGATGAGAACCGGATAAATATGGTCTATCAGGATAAGAAAGGCTGGACAGCTTTTTTCTCGTTTGACGCCGAATCAGAATATGTCTGCGCCTTTGTGGGAAGTTACCGAACGCGCCAGAATTATTTTATAAATATCGCGAGAGATAAGACGTTTTTTTCATTTCCGGCAATACTCGATCTCGAGCAGAAATAAGCGGCAGCCCTATACTGAAAATTCCGCCCGGCTTTTTTGAATCTTTTTGCGGCTGGCGAGAATTTCATATGAATAATCATCAAAGAGTTTGATCAGACAGGCTTTAAGGGTGTCATAGCCAAAGTGCTGTTTTGCTATGATGAAATTATGCTCCACCATCTCAGTCCGGAGGTTTTTATCGGCAATTGTATCATAAATACGGTCGAGAACGTCATCGGAAATTATCAGCGCATTATCTTCATCATAGACATCAGCGACTTCAATAGTTTTCAGGTCATGGATTCTGATATCGGTTTTATAGACTAGGTAGGTGGTTGTGACAACCGGAACTTTTGCCGCGACAGCTTCAAGCAGGGCATTGCCGAATCCCTCCCAAACCGGGAGGTAGGTAACGAAGTCGGCATTTACAAGTACGTCCCTGTTTGTGAAGAGTTTTAAGCCTGTATCTGATATGCCTCTGGCCGCTTCAACCCTGTCCGAGATGAAATGGAGGGGGACCTCAAATTTTTCAGCAAGCGCTTCAATCTGAGCAATATATTTTTCATTGGGCTCATCTCCCTGGTAGAGACTGATGATCAGGTGGAGTTTCCTTCTTATTTCCGGATACCTCCTTCCGAGTTTTCCGACCAATCTGACCGAGTCTTCTATTCTTTTTCTCGGTACAATTCGCGTTGGTTGGAGAACCAGGATGTCATCATCTGAGAAGCCCAGCTCCTTTCTGAAATCGTTGTTATATTCATCCATTTTTATTGGATTGTCGAAGTCTTCACAGTTAGGAATTATCCGCGGCTGAACCCGCTTAATCGAGCGAAGAATGTGAGCCGCGTAGCTGGAAAGAACAACATGTTCGAGGCCGGGAATCTGGGGAGGCATGGTCTTTGACAGGATTGTTTCGATAGCGCTGTTGCTGAAGCGGCTCCGTTCCCACCAGAAATCATGGTGGTGAAAGATTGCCGCTATTCTTTTCTCGCTGCATAGTTTGTAGACTGCAAGTCCCCCTAGGAGGGTCATTGGCATTGCATTGGTGTTCTGGGCTATTATTACGTCTATCGAGTTCTGCTGGATGAAATCAAATATACTGTCGGCAATATAGCTGCTGCGGTGGTTCATGTCCTCGCCAATGGATTTGAGCTTCTCTTCGGAGATATAAGTCTGGAATTTATTAAGGAAGGGGAATACCATCTGCTCATATTCATGCTGGTATGGGGAATTGAAGGCAATATCTTCAACTGTAAGCCTTCTCTCTTCCGGCACTGCCTTCAGGTTGTGGGAAAATTTGCCGGCAATAGCGAAGATCTCGTGTCCCAACTCGAGCAGGACCTCAATCCATTTCTCCACCTCGAGGGAAACTCCGTCAACATCTCCGAGTTTACCGGCTATGAAAGCAATTCTGAATTTTTCATTCATATTATATTTTGTAGCCTCCAAGCTCTTTCTGAAGAGATGCTACCACCTCATCGTTTTTCATGATGACCTGCTTTAGCTCATCAATTCCATTAAGAATTTCGGTGTTACCGAGTGAGAGTTCGGATGTTGCCGACTGAACTTCGGTAAAGGCGTTTACAGTCTGCTCAAGGTTCTCTTTCATTATCTCGTTATTATGCTGCTGATCCTCTGACAGTTTGTTTATGGAATTGGACGCTTCAACGAGTGAGTGTATTGAATTGAGAACCTCATTCGCACCGGCGGCCTGTTCCTGCATTGCAGAGGCCACTTCATTCATTAGCCGGGTTGTCTGACTTGTCTTGCTGCCGACCTCTTTGAGTGCGTCTCCGGCGGTTTCTGAAAGTTTTACGCCCCTGCCAACCCTGTCAAGAACGTCTCTCATGTTAGCCGATATCGTTTTCAGGTTGGTAGAGCTGTCATCGGCCAGGTTTCTGACTTCCTCGGCTACAACCGCGAATCCCCGGCCGGCATCTCCGGCATGGGCTGCTTCGATAGCGGCATTCATTGCAAGCATATTTGTCTGCGCGAGAATTTTTGAGATAGTTATAACTAGAGTATTGACTTCGATTGAGGACTCCTCAATATCCTTCACCGCCGCTATTGAGTTGAGAACCGCCCGGCTTCCCTCTTCACTGACGGCCGAGAGGGATTCTGAGACCTCATTAGCCTTTGATGTTACTTCATTTACTGACTGGATGTTTGCTATCATTTCGGTCATGGCACTCGAGGTCTGTTCGACATAGGCTGCTTGCGTATTAACGTTGCTGTTTATCTGCTCGAGAGAGCTGAGCATGTTTTCAAGCGAGTGTTGCGCAGTGGAAACCACCTTGCGGTTGCGATCGGCATTGTAGTTTATCTGGTTTACCGACGCGGCCATCTCTTCAGTGGCGGCAACTGTTCCCTCAAGAACTGCGCTGATAGCACCAGATGTTTCGGCTACCTGGTTTGCCTGGGAGGTGATATTGCGGAACATTGTCTGTAATTTGTCGAATACCTTATTGATTTTTTCGGATATCAGTCCGACCTCATCCCCCTGAACAATCAGTATTCGCTGAGTGAGATCTCCGCTTCCTTCAGACATATGGGATAGAACATCACGGAGTATTCTTATCTGTGTTTTTTTGGCATTATTAACTATTCCGTCGACCGTCGCTATTATTATAATTGTCAGAATCCCCATTGATATCATGAGCAGGAGCAGTTTATGCCCGAAATTACGTCCCATTTCCCGGGCGTTTTCGAGCTGCCCGGAACTTTCTGCTTTGACGGCATCCTGCATCTTCTGTCTCATTTTATCAAAGTTGTTTTCCTTTACACTGAAGACGCTTTCCGAATTGCTGCCTCTTGATATGAGGTCGATATCAAATCTCTCTCCTACCTGCTGGAAAATATCTATCGCACTGTGGAGAAAAACGGCACAGATGAACAGGATGGTTGCGTACATCTGAATTCTGTTCAGGTGTTTTGCGAACCAATTGCTGTGTGACTTGTCGATTGAATAAATTTTCAGAATTGCCCGCGGCTGCATCATCGTTCTCTGATAGAGGGCGTTCTGAACCAGGCCTGCAAGAATAAAAACGCTGATATTTCTTAAAAGCACTATGAAGTGGTCTATTCCGGATTTTTCGATGAAGAGGGCGGATATGAAATTAAGGATGATCGGAAATAAAATGTTCATTAAAAAAACTGCCTCAGGAATTCTATTCGTCCTTTTTCTTGCGGCAAAGAATTTATCTTCTGTAATAGTCTCACCATTTTCCCGGCGTTTCATTATTCTTACAATCGGGAAGGTGAGTATGGTGATTAGAATCCCTGCAATGATTGTTATAGGAACAAAGTTGATAACGGTGGTGGACAGAAAGTATCCTAAGATTCCCAAAATCGTAACTTCTCCGTGGATGAAGTTATATAGAATCAGATCCATTAAAGTTGTAATTGCAACTGCACAGAGGTATGTAAGTGCAGTGATTAGTATCATGCGGATAAGGAAGCTCTTTGAACTCGTATTCTCCAGTTTTGAAATAATATTTGCTTTAATTTTCTCAGCTCTCTCAGCCTTTATCATTATATCTCCCTTGAGGTATAGTATCGGATTTATCTATTGACAGTTAATTATAATACTAATAAGAGTAAGTTTCAAATACAATAGCCTTATAGCAATTATTGTAAATGCTGTAAAAAAAAAGACAGGCACTTCGGCCTGTCTTTTTTTCAGGAGATCAAGTGTCATAGAATACTATCATATTTTTAAGTCCCTCACCTTTGGCTGATCTGATGATCGCGGCTTCGAGGTCTCTGAGAGGGGATTTTGTTGTTATAAGGTCGTTGACTGACACCAGATTCTTCTCGACGAGGGAAAGGGTTTTCCTGAACTGGGCAAGGCTCTGCCGTGTCATCCCGGTAATGGTCAGCTGCTTGTAGTGAATCTCGTTGGTGTCCAGGGCTACTTCGGACTTTCCGTGCGGAAGTCCGCCGAAGAAGCAGATTCTGCCGAAGACAGCAGCGATCCTCAGGGCAGACTGCTGGGCTGAGGGTGCAGGGCAGGCAGTGATTACAACATCGGCGCCCTTGCCGCCTGTTTCCATACGAAGATTTTCCTCGAAATTGTCTCCGTCCATCGTTATGAATGAAGAGTCTATCGCCCTGCATTCGGCGAGTCTGTCGGGGTTTAGATCGTTAATTATTACCTTGCCGGCCCCCGCCATTTTTGCGAGTTTCGCATGCATTAGGCCTATTGGGCCTGAACCGATAATTACAACGCTGTCGCCGGGGTTCACACCGTAAAGCTCGAATGCGTTGTAGACGCATGAGAACGGTTCGGCCAGGGCTGCTTCCTCGAATGATGTATTATCGCCTATGATGCAGATGTTTCCCTGTCTGACAGCCTTCTCGGGGATTACCATGAACTCGGCAAAGGCGCCCGGAATGGTTACCCCTAGGGCTTCGCTCTGGCTGCACATATGAGTATTGCCCGACACGCATAGGTCACAGACGCCGCAGCCGAGGTTCGGAGCTACCGCGACCCTGTCGCCGGTTTTGTAGGCTGTTACATTCGCTCCGACTTCGGATATTTCTCCTGAAATCTCGTGGCCGATGGTCAGAGGGTTAGACTCGGACGCGTTTTTATGTCCGTTCTTGAGCATTCTCACATCGGTTCCGCATATTGCCGATGCTTTTATCTTCAGTAGAATTTCATCCGCAGTAATTTGCGGCTTAGGTATGTCGACTACTCTTAAGTCTTCTTTTCCGTATAATTGTGCTGCCTGCATTTCGTTCTCCTTGTCCGGATGCTTAAAGCGTTACCGGTCGTTTTTCAATTATTGATGTGTTTCCGGCGTTTACTACTTTGACCGCCTCGAGTCCATCTGTTCCTGTAACCTCCGGAGCCTTGTCTTCAAGAATGCTCTCGATAAACTTCTGATCTTCGAGCTTGTAGGCGTCTATGAAGAGATTCTGCCAGCTCTTCACGAAGGGGGTGCTGATTCCATTTGGGGAGCAGGTCAGAACCGAGTAATTTTGATTCTTTCCAACGAAGATGATTCCGTGAGTTCCCACTATCTCGACTCTCGAATCATAACCGTACTGAACGCCCTGGGCTCCGTCTATGAGTCCCTGCATGTTGTTCTTGAATCTGGCGGTGACAAGCACGTTGTCATAGAAGTCCGGAAACTCGTCTGCCGCGTCCGGGCAGCGGTAATTTCCTGCTATTGCGTATACTTCTTTGATGTAACTTCCGGCATACCAGTGAAGGGCGTCAATATCGTGGCTGCTTACTTCGGCAAGCGGTCCGTTGCTTTTTCGAATGTCATACATCCAGCTCCGGGGAGTTGACGGTCCGTGGGTTACAGATTTTACGCAGACTACATCGCCTATCTCTCCGCTGTCAATTCTCTCTTTTGCGTGTCTGAAGCTTTCATCGAATCTTCGCATGAAGCCAATCTGGAGCTTGACCTTGTTCTCGTCACAGGCGGCTATCATGTCGGAGCACTCTGTCTCATTCATGGCCATTGGTTTTTCACATAGAATGTGTTTGCCTGCGGCGGCGGCTGCGGTCACGATTTCCTTATGAAAGACGGTGGGGGTAACCACTACAACTGCATCTATTGATTCATCGTTTAGCACATCCTTATAATCAAGAAAATATTTATCGATTCCAAGTTCTTTACATGCGTTTACTGCCGCCTCTTCGACGGGATCGGACATTGCTGCTATTTCCGCATAGGGAACCGAGCGTGCGAAATTTCTGGCGTGAATCATGCCGGCTCGGCCTGAACCTATTACACAGACACGAATTTTATTGTTTTTCATAGAATCTCTCCTGATTTTTCACTTTATAATATCAGTTTACTATAATTGTGTAAAATATCAATAGCATATGAGAGAATATGAAAGAAAATGCTATCGATGTAACGGTAAATAATAATGAATGTTAGCATATTGTGTTTATTAGTTTTAAATATGCTAGGAATATGCTAAACTAAAAATATGTTTGCAGAAGAACGAAAACAAAAAATACTTGAATTTGTGCGGGAGAACCGCAAGGCAACGGTGCAGCAGCTCTGCGATAAGTACGATGTATCGAGTGCTACAATCAGAAATGACCTGCGGGAGCTCGAGGGGTCGGGACTCCTTGTAAGAACACACGGCGGAGCCCTAGTAAAAAGCAAGGCCGGTTTTGAGCTCGGTACCAACGAAAAGAAGGTACTATATAAGGCTGAAAAAGCTGATATAGCCGAAAAGGCCCTCCGTCTGATTGAGGACGGCGATACAATAATACTGGATACCGGAACCACCACCCTCGAGCTGGCCCGCAAACTCGGTCGGAAGCGGAATCTTACAGTAGTTACAAATGACCTCGATACTGCTCTTATTCTGGACGAGATAGGGATTGAGAAGGTTATCATGCTAGGCGGAATGCTTCGAAGCGGTTTTCACTGTACCATCGGCAGTTTCGGAAGTGATGTTCTAAAGAGTCTTCAGGTTGATAAGGCCTTCATGGGAGTAAACGGTTTCTCATTTGAGAAAGGCGCTTCGACTCCGGATCTTCAGCACGCGGAGATAAAGAAGGCTATGGTAGAGGCCTCGTCCAAAGTCTATCTGCTGTTCGACAGATCAAAGATGGGACGCAAGGCGTTTGCACGCTTTGCCGAGACTGATCAGATCGATGCCGTCGTGATGGACGAGGTAACAGAAGATGAGCGTTCCCTGTTTGATGATTCCGGAATTGATGTCGTCTGTTAATGGTTATGGAAATTCAATTTTTAATGTAATGACATATAGACATTAATACAAATAAGTATTAACCTATCCTCATGGTGGAAAATAATCCAGGCTTAAGGACGCCAAGAGGAGTGTTTTATGGCTAATGACTATACTAAAGCTGAAAAATTAACAATTTATTTTATCGGTGTGACAACCGGAAAATCATCAATTATGAGGGTATTTCCAGAATGGGCGAAATATCTTGGCATTGACGCTGAAATCAAGGGCTTTGATTTCAGGTTGCATGACGATGCCGCGAGCTACATGGAAGCGGTTAAATTTATTAAAGATGACCCCCTCTCAGCCGGTGCTCTTGTAACTACCCACAAACTCGATCTTCTCGACGCATGCAGGAGTGAGTTTAACGGACTAGGACCCTACGCGATGGAGCTCCATGAAATAAGCTCAATCTCGAAGAGGGGCGATGAGCTCTGGGGACATGCTAAAGATCCTATCACGGTAGGCCTTTCATTCGAGGCCTTCGCGAAGGATGGCTACTGGACTGAGACCGGGGCTGAAATGCTGATTCTTGGGGCCGGCGGTTCGAGTCTTGCGCTGGTGACCTACCTTATAGGGCGCGCAAAAGCCGGGCGGGACCTTCCCTCGAGAATTGTCATCAACAATAGGAGTCAGCCCCGTCTGACAGAGCTTAAGAAACATACGGCTAAAATGATAAAGAACTCAGATTTAAGCAGCCTTAACTTCGAGTTCAACCTCGCTCCAGAAGCCATTGACAATGATGCGGTAGTCGCAGGACTTAAAGTAGGATCCCTCGTTGTTAACGCGACCGGTCTTGGAAAAGACGGTCCAGGTTCCCCTCTGACAGATGATGTAGTCTTTCCTGAGAAGGGGATTGTGTGGGAATTTAACTATCGGGGAGATCTCGTGTTTCTCGACCAGGCAAATGCCCAGAAGAAAAGACGGAATCTTCAGATTGAAGACGGATGGATCTACTTTATTCACGGGTGGACGAGAGTTATAGCCGAAGTCTTCCATAAGGATATTCCCACCGCAGGTCCGGTTTTCAATGAACTCTGCATGATTGCCGCCAGAGTTGGGGCGCCTGCAAAGAAAGCCGGCTGATTCAATCAGTCGGATAAAAAAGCTGCTCAGGTTAACTTGAGCAGCTTTTTTATGGCCTCGGCAACTCCCGAATCATGGTTAGATTTCTCAGTTACAAGCTGGGAGGCTGCCTTTATTTCATCTACCGCGTTTGCCATGGCAACACCGACTCCCGCCCACTTTATCATCTGCAGATCATTTAACTGATCTCCTATGGCAGCTGTTTCTTCTTGCTTGATTCCGAGTCCTTTGCATAATTCGGCCATAGCGCCTGCCTTGGTAATCCCTGACTGCATCACATCTATAAGGTTTTTATCTGACTGTGTGGCCCTGATGCCGGTCCGGCGGTGAATCTCGTCTCCGGCGGCAGCAAGCTTTTCAGGATCGTCACATAAAACCAGTACCTTGAAAATTTCCTCGTTTGTTCCTTCGATAAAACCCTGGTAATCAGGGTCGGTCAGGAGTCTTATCTGATCCCTCTCGGACAGCTGCCGGTTTCTCTCTGCATAATAAGAAATTTTTCCGCTTACCTGTTCTCCGTAAATTAAATTATGGCAGTAGAGATGGTAGTCGGCTCCGACCCCTTTTGCTGCCTCGATTATATCAAGTGTCTGTTCGGAGCTGAGAGGATGCAGGGCGAAGACCTTGTCCGAGAACGGTTCTCTGACCATCCCTCCGTTGCAGGATATTACCGGCATCTCAATATGCAGATCGTCCAGATATGCTTTAATCATTGAGTCATGCCTGCCGGTTGCTATGACAAAATAGACTCCAGCCTCCTTTGCCAGCTTAACCGCCTCAATATTTTCAAGGGGGATTTCTTTATCCTTATTAAGAAGGGTTCCGTCCATGTCACATGCTATGAGTTTGATTTTAGCCAAAAGTTTCTCCTGAGTTGTGCTTATTAAAGAAAAAGCCCGGTAAAGAACCGGGCTTCATTATACAAGCTATTTTATTCGCTTGGCTACCAGCTTCCGCCGCCGCCGCCGCCTGATCCGCCGCCGGAGGAGCCTCCTGATGAGCTGCCTCCGCTGCCACTTGATGAGGGTGATGAGTTCATTGAATTGTTGAGGGTAGAAAAACTGTTGTTCATCGCACTTGCGAAGGCGGCCGTGCTGAAGGTTGTATAGCGGTAGCCCCGATACCAGGAAGGCGGCTCTACTGCTATACCATCGAAATGTGCGGACCACTTGTCGCTGAGATTAAGTACCATAGCATAGGGCAGGATGCTGTAAAAATAAGATGGATTTGATTCGAACATCATCTCAAGCTTGTCTTTCTCTGCTTCTTTGATGAACTCTTTAAACCCAAGAGTTTTCTCAAGGATCTTGTCTCCGTATTCAGTACGTCTGGACATTATCGTTACAAATATGCTCACTATGATTCCGCTTGCAACGGCAGCAATGTACTTATAAATCGGTACGCCGCCGGCCCAGACTGTGAATACAGCAAAGAAAGCGAATGAAAACCCGCCGAAAAGGAGTGCAAATAGTATTTTAGCCCTAGCACCCTCTCCCCGGCTCGTTATAGCCGATCCAAGCATCATTGTCGGAATTATCAGGAAGAGGCTGAACGGTATTGCGAACAGGGCGGTGATAGCGCCTTCTCCGGTGAATGTCATGAAGCCTTCAGCCAGGATGGAAATTATCGGCAGGGCGGCAAAGAGGCCGGTAAGAGCCGTAAATAGCTTATTCCCCTTTACGTAGATAGCACGTTCGGGATTGTCCGTGAAGCTTTTCTTGATATCTAATTTGGCTTTTGAAACTGTTGTATAGAATTTATTAGTTAAATCATCGGTTGAAACCCTTGTCCCGTCGCCGAGATTGAACAGCTTTTTAAACACGCGTTTCTCATAGCTTTTGGCGTTAGCATCAAGCTCTTTCAGCTTTATCAGATGCAGCTTCTTTTTTTTGAATATTGCCTTGCCGGTTGTCTCTTCTTCAAGTTCAAGATGCCCTTTGTCGGCCCAGTACAGAATAAGCGAGGTGACATCCTTGCTGTCCACTGAGCCGTCGATAATGTAGCCAATCTCCGACGGATTCATTCCCTCGGGCGGATCAAACTCGACCGACGGAAAGAGCTTATTGTCACGGCCCTTTGTGTACCAGAGCATGAAGGCCAGTATGATTGCCGCGGCATAAAGAGGATAGCCGAATATCAAGAATAACAGCCAGCCCTGATCTCTATGGGTCTTTGCGTTCACCCAGTACCCCTCCGGCAGCGGCACTGCGATAGTGAGCGCCTCGTAGTTTTGGAGGGGTGTTATCATCCTGCCGCTTATGATATTTCCCGTGACCTTCCATTCGACATTTGTATTGTCGACTTCGCCGTAGTAGCCCGATGTGCAGTTAACCGAGGAAGGGTCAAAGGCTTTTGGCATTTTAATCCTGAAATCAGCTGCTGCGATGGTTGTATCCCACTGGTCCCCGATGATGTTGTGGTAAAATTCATCCATATCGTCGAGCTTATCGGCTCCGACGTCGTAGGTGTATGAAATTGAGTAGGTAACTTTACCGTTTACATAAGCGTCAGCCGACCCTATCCGTATTTCTACTTCGTCTCTCGATTTATTAATGCTTTTCTCATGTCCCGGAACCGATATATCGCTTATTTTAACAGGCCTGTCATCGAAGCGCAGTGGTATAGTCCGGTAGATTCCGTGTCTTTCGGTCTGAAAGTTAACGTCCAGTGTCTCGACAATATTGTAGGAATTGTTTTCCATTACATCGATATCAACCTGGTAATGATCGATTACATAATACTCATCCGCTGCTGCGCTCATTGAAAAAGTCAGCAGCAAGGCAATTATACTGATAATTATTTTTTTATGCACAGTTCACGTCCTATGAAAATGAAACGGAAACGCTGCCCCGTTCATCTTCTTCAATTTCAAAATATTCTTTCTTCTCGAGATTCATCATCCCCGCGACTATCGACTGAGGAAAGAGTTCCCGCTTAGTGTTGTATGTTCGAATAACAGCATTGTAGTATTTTCGTGACTGAAGGATGTCGTTCTCGATGCTCTGGAGCTGATTCTGAAGATTGATGAAGTTCTCATTCGCTTTTAGATCCGGATAGGCTTCACTCAGGGCGAAGAGGCTCTTGAGTCCTGCGGCCAGAGCGTTTTCATTCTTCTGAAGTTCGGCCACTCCGTTCGAACTCATTGCCATATTGCGGGCATTGATAACCACTTCGAGGGTTTCTTTTTCGTGTGAAGCATACCCTTTAACAGTTTCTACCAGGTTGGGAATCAGATCCCAGCGTTTTTTAAGGTAGGCGTCCATTGTGGCGAAAGCCTCTTCCGCTTTATTCCTGATTTTAATAAACCCGTTATAGCTCGATGCGAAGAAAATGCCTACGAGGACTATCAGGCCAATTGCGATGATTGAAAACATCATTCTGAAAACTCCTTTATATTTTTATTACTTACAGCTCAATGATTATATCATAATGACAATGGTAATGAAAATGTGCCGGGGATGCCTGGAAACCCGATTTTATTCATATTGACATTTATATCCTTTTTTGTTTGACTGTACTTATAATGAAAGTATAACCTGTAACGGTTTTCCAATTATCCTTTCAGTTTCGAATATGCTTGCTAATGGAGGAGTCCTGAAGCTAAGGATTATAATCTTGGTGTTAATTTTAACCGCAGCAGGGCTTGTGTCGGCTCAATCTTCACATCCGTCCGAATCCCCGTGGTCGCTTACCGCGTCACCTGTCTGTTTTCTGCCTGCCGTATCGGGTATGCTTGAGACAAACGAACTGTTTGCCCCGTCCTGGGGCGGAACCATAACCGCCGAATATGATCTTGACATTGACTTCCCTCTGGCCTTGAGGCTTAGCGGGCACTATTCTGTTGCCGAGCTTCTCCCCGTTGGAGACGTTCCGGTGGACGGAACCCTGAGCGAGATGAGCTTGCTTGTAGGCGCGGCTGCCGGTATGGAGCTGTCTCCTTTTTTTACCTTCCGCGGATTTCTTGATGCCGGTATTGTCTACGGCAGTCTGGTTGCGGGGAGCGGCCTGCCCTATGCCGCAGCTCAGGCAGGTGTCGGGCTTGATTTTAATTTTAATGAAAGCCTCACCGCGCGGCTGGAAACCTCAGCAATGTACAAATTCGGCCTGGCAGGCGGTCTGGGGACCAGCCTGGGCGTTAATTATCGTCTGCCGGTTTTATCCGGCTCAGCTGGTTTAATGACGCCGTTTCTTGATTTTTCTTTAATGAATATTAGTAGTGTTTTTCCTGTTTTAAGATCTCAATATGACGATCAGGCCCTAGGGTCGGTTACGATAGCCAATAACGGAAAGCGTGCTGCAGATGATATAAGAGTCAGTTTTATTGTTAAACAGTATATGGATGCGCCCAAGGTGTGCTTTACTATCGACAGGCTGGAACCGGGGCAATCCGTTCAGGTGCCGCTTTTTGCCCTATTTAATGACAGTATTCTGGGCATTACCGAGGCAACAAAGGTTAGCGGACAGGTCGCTGTAGAGTACGCGGGAATTGAGCAGACCCGCGCCGTCACGGTCCTGGTATACGATCGAAATGCTCTTACCTGGGCCGATGACCGGATGGCTGCCGCCTTTGTCTCGAGCAAAGACCCCTGGGTTCTTGATTTGACGGGAAATATCATGGCCTCGGTAATGGACACGCGAAACCCCGGGCTTCCCGGTAACATGCAGACTGCTGTTGCCATACACGAAGGCCTGAAGGCGTACGGCGTTAGTTATATGAAGAGTCCGGGCCGGCCTTTTGCCAGTGCCGTGGTTGATAAGGCAGCGGTTGATTCCCTGAAATACCCAAGACAGACCCTCGGTTTTCGTGCCGGAGATTGTGCCGATCTTTCGGTGCTCTACGCTTCCTGTTTTGAAGCTGCAGGGATAGAAACGGCATTTGTGACCGTTCCGGGTCATATTTTTATGGCTGCCGATATAGGCATTACTCCTGGCCAGGCTTCAGCGCGCGGGATGAAGCTTGAAGAGTTTATTGTTTACGGTGATAAAGTCTGGCTTCCTCTTGAGACGACCATGCGCAGCGCAGGCTTCGGTGATGCCTGGCGTAAGGGAGCGAGTCAGTGGCGCAATGCTTCTGCGGCCGATCAGTCGGCATTTTATCCGATTCATGAGGCGTGGACCTTGTTCCCGCCGGTAGGCCTTCCGGCAGACGGTTCAGCGGTCACACTGCCTGATTCGGTTGTTGTACTCCAGGGCTTTAAATTAGAACTTGCTAAAGCCGTTGATGCTGAACTGGCAGCACGGCTTGCAATGCTTGGTCAGTCCCAGCAAAAAGGGCAGTCTTCCGATAAGGATTCCAACGACCGCGGAGTGCTCTATGCGAAGTATGGTTTTTATAATGACGCACGCAGATATTTCCTGAAGGCGGCTCAGGAGGGCAGCGTTTCTGCCCTTGTAAACCTCGGAAATATCGCCATGTTTGAATCTGACGCTGATTCGGCCTATAAGTACTATCAGCAGGCTGCCAAGCAGCTTCCGAGAAACGCAAGGCTAAAGGTGAATTTTGCAAAAGCCGCTGCGAGCCTGGGGAAAATGGATGAGGCTGCTGCGGCACTTGCGGAAGTTCGGACACTCGATCCGGCCCTGGCCGATCAGTATTCAATGATCGCTGCTGCATCCGATAGTTCCGGCTCGAGAGCGGCGGAGATGGATAACGGCAGCCTGCTGTGGTTTTAGGGGAAAGGGATTAAATATGAAAAATAATGTAAAGATATTGTCCGGTGTATTGCTCCTTCTGATTTTTCTGTTGAGCGCCTGTGAAAATGATTTAATTGCACAGGTAGAATCAATTAGAACAGCGGCTTCATCTCCAGTCATGACGTTGACTCTTGCAGATAGCAGCACAGCTGTTTCAGGAACAAGAGTTGATTGTGGTCAGGTGTCGGTAGGCAGTATTTGCGATATTCTCATTGCGATAAACAATATAGGTCAATCCAGGCTTGATATCGATCTTGCGAATATTGATATTAAAATGGATTCCGGAACTGAAGATGGAACATTTTCCATTATAGCGCTACCTTCCGAGCAGATTGACAGAGCCGAAAGTTCTGATTTGACCCTGCGCTTTAGTCCGGTATCCGGCGGAGATAAGTCGGCAACAGTTTCTATCCCTTCAAATGATTTCAATAATCCGTTATTTACATTCACAGTTGGCGGTTCGGGCTGGGCTGTTGTTTTGACTACGGATACCGTAAGTAATATTTCTACAACCACAGCTACTGGCGGCGGTAATATTACCAATGACGGAGGAATTTCTATAATCAGAAAGGGTATTTGCTGGAGCACTTCTCCGAATCCCACTACAAATGATAATTTCGCGGTTAATGCCGGTGTAGGGATAGGAACTTCTTCAGATCTAATAACCGGTTTATCTCCCGGTACACTCTATTATGTCAGAGCCTATGCAAGCAACAGCGTGACAACCGGGTATGGTTCCCAGGTTTCTTTCACTACATTGCCTGTAGCGCCCGCTGCTCTTTCTGTCTCAACGGTGGGATATCCTGTAGGAAGCGGGCAGCTGTCAGTTTCATGGACGGCGGTGAGCGGAACTTCAATTTACTATGATGTTTATGTTGATGACGTTAATACTATTCCGGGTACACCGGCAGTTACAAATCTGTCTTCAACCTCATATACCCTGGAAGAGCTTGTGAATTATATTGAATATTATGTGTGGGTGGTCGCAAAGAATGCGACAGGTGAGAGTTCGCCTTCTGCTTCGGAGCCCTGCATGGTTGGTGTTAAGGTATTGTCGATTAGCTTCAACAAAACGACTGGTATATTTCTGCCTGAATCTTCTGAGACATTAACTGTGACGATAACTCCAGAAAATGCAACACAACCGGGTTTAACCTGGGGAACTGATGATTCCAATATCGCGACTGTTTCCACTGCTACCATAACAGGCGGAACATCTACAGGAACTACGACTATCACAGCGACAGCCCTTGATGGTTGTGGTGCTTACAAACAATTTAGCGCTACAAATAAGTTGTTCGTAAAGAATACTCAAGGACCGGCTGGCGGTATATTGTTCTATGACAAAGGATCGTATTTGGATGGATGGCGCTATTTAGAAGCCGCACCGGTATCATGGAGTGATCCTTTCGATTACCCAGCACCATGGATAATCGGCGGGGCTACACAGACAACGCTCAACGGAAATACCCTAACAGCACTTGGCACAGGATTGAATAATAGCAACGCCATCATCGCACAGACAGGGCATACAGGGAGCGCTGCAGCGGTATGCAGAGCATATACTGGTGGAGACAAGACTGATTGGTACCTTCCGTCTATAGAGGAGATACATCAGATGTACCTAGAAAACGCATATATAGAATTAGCTGGTGTATACTGGTCATCATCTGAAGCAGATGCAAATAACGCTTGGACAAAAACCATATTTTCTGGATATCAGACTGGAAGCTATGGGAAGGGTGCCGCAATTGGACAAGTAGGTGGACCTCCCTATGACTATCGCGTGAGGCCAATAAGAGCGTTCTAAGCAAGCTAATTGTTTCATAAATGCCGGCTTTAATCCCGACTGACAATAAATATCAGTCTTGCTATACTTGGCAACGGAGGAATAAATGAAAAAAATATTTTTAGTCTTAATTATACTTGCGGTTTTTGTGCCTTCTGCACTGTTTGCTGAGGCACCGTCTGACCTGGAAGTGCAGGAAACGACAGCGGGGGCTCTGACCGCTTTTGGTATGGTTTTTATGATGACAATGTTCGGAGAGCCGCCTCTGGGTGTTACTGTTGATGCAAATGAGGAAACAGGCATGATGGTTATGTCTTTTAACGATTTTAACGCTGACTCCTTTTTAGCGGGCATCAAAGGAATGGGGATGGTAGATCAGGGAAACGAGATATCCGACATTCCATTCTCTTCCATGAGCGGAGTAATAAAGGTCGGGGCTTCCGGAGATATTGATCTTGATTTAAAGCTTACCGGCGGCAATATAAAGGTTCTGAAGCTTAAGACAACCGATGAAAGCCTTACCCTCCTGAATGCTGACGGTAAAGATTATTCATACCTTGATGAGTTCATGCTCCATGATTAATACCTTCCGGCAGGCTAAATGAGATGATGTTGCACCATCTTCTGTAGCCTGCTGAAGCCGGGATATACCAACGAGAGCTGTATGTTTGAGGTTGGAAAAGTGCTTCCAGGCGAAATGATTGCAGGCGCTGCCTATATTTACAATAATACTATATATTAACGGCAGAAGAGCCCCGCTTGATCATAACCTTAACTATATCAGTTTCATACCGATATTCTTATGCGATAAAATATCCAATAGCAAAATCAAACTCAGAAAGGCGTAAAACCCCGTCGCCGGGATAGATCACAGTACCTTCAGATATGTTGAGGCCGGGGTAGGTTTCGCGAAAGGCACTGATACCTCTTGTGTCTTTCTTCGACGGTCGTGCTGTAGACTTGATTTCAATCGGGAAAAATATACCGTTCTGCCAGCAAGGCTTTCAGAGACTGTATTAAGGATGCCCCATTGTTGTGAACCGGACAGAATGTATTTTTCCAGGGGTTCTTTCCTTGTCAATAAGCCGTTTGATAACTGGAAAAAGTTCGGGAGCGTACTGTATCTCATCCAGAACAAGCAGGCCCGCTTATAGCGTTCTCAATATCTACTTCATATAATTAGTTTAGAGTAACTTACTCGAAAATCAATGATAGAACATCGGAATCTGGTTAACTCTCTTTTCAAATGTAATTACATCTTGACAATAGCACATTAAGTGATACAATAAATATCGGTGGAAATAAATAATAAACAATAGTATACGTGAAGGGGAATATAAAAGTACTTCCATGTACTTTTATATTTAGAAGTATTTAAAGCTTCTCTTTAAATACTTCAACCTCTGTGACTCGCCCTCCATGGCGAGAATTGAATCAGGAGGAATAAATGTTTAATGGTGGATATCTGGGGAAAATCCTAAGGATAAACTTAAGTACGAAGAAAATCAGTACTGAAAAAATTGAGGAAAAAATCTATCACAAGCTGCTCGGCGGACGAGGCCTGGCAGCGAAATATTACTATGAAGAGGTCGGGGCAGATGTTAAGCCCTTTGACGAGGCGAACAAGATTTTTCTGTTTGCCGGCCCTCTGACAGGGCTTACCCTGCCTGCGCCTACAAAGTATCAGCTTTGTACAAAGGGTCCTGAAACCGGGCATTATCTCTGTTCAAACTCATCAGGCAAGATGGGCATTATGCTTAAGAAAATGGGTTATGACGGTTTGATTATCGAGGGTAAATGTGATGACTGGACCTACCTTCATATCAAGGATGGAAAGGTAGAGTTTAAAGATGCCTCAGCATATGTCGGACAGATGACAAACGTCACAATGGACGGTCTGAAAGAGGAGGTTGGAAATAAAAAAGCTTCTGTTCTTACAATCGGGCCTGCTGCTGAAAACCTTGTTAAAATATCCTATGTATGTGTTGATGCCAGGGCCTTCGGCCGAGGCGGAGCAGGTGCGGTTTTTGCTTCAAAGAAAATCAAGGCTATTGTTACAGAAGGAACCGGAGATATTCCGGCATCCGACCCTGAAAAACTTCTTGATATCAGAAAGAAAGCCTTTCCGATTCTTCGTGAAACAAGAGGTAATCATACAAAGTACGGGACAAGCCAGTACATCTCTGCAATAAACGAGCTGGGCTGCATGCCTACCCGCAACTTCCAGACAACATATTTTGAAGGCGGCGACAAGGTCGACCACCTCACTCTCTACAATAAATACCTGAAGGGTAATGTTGCCTGCACTGGCTGTCCGGTTGCATGCGGAACAATGGCCAAGGTGTATGAGGGGAAATACAAGGGAGCCGAAGCGCGAACAGAGTTTGAATCAATCGGACTGCTCGGTCCTAACTGCGGGATTGATGACTTCGGCGCCATAGTTGCCGCCAACCAGCTTTGTGACGAGATTGGAATTGATACGATGAGTGGTGCGAACATAATCGCTTTTGCAATGGAGCTCTATGAGCGAGGTCTTATTACTAAAGAGGACACCTGCGGAATAGATCTCACGTTCGGAAACGGTGATGCTCTTATCGAAGGTCTTAAAAAGATTGCAAGTCGTGAAGGTATTTTTGATCTGCTGGCTGATGGCCCTCTCGGCGTTCTTGAAAAACATCCCGAATGGAAACCATATCTTGTACACGTGAAGGGAATGAGTCCTGCGGCCTATGATTCACGCGGATTTTACGGAAACGGTCTTACCTATGGTACTTCATCACGCGGCGCATGCCACAATGTAGGCGGATGGACTATCCGTGCCGAGCTTCAGACCGGTGAGTTTGACAGGTTTGCCCTTGAAGGCAAGGGGGCGCTTGTTAAGGAGATTCAGGATAACCGTGCTTATGTCGACAGTCTCGGTATCTGTACGGTAGTGCGGGGCTCGATGGAGTTCTCGGCAAACCCGAAGGGCGACACCATGAAGGCCGCTACCGGCTATGATTTCATGCCTGAGCTGCTTGAAATAGGTTCAAGAATTTACACCTTAGAGAGACTCATTCTGAACCGCGAAGGACTGGAGAGAATAGGCGATATGCTTCCAGATCGCTTCCTTAATGAAGCAGTTCCGTCAGGTCCCATTAAGGGTCAGGTGCTTACCGAAGAAATGTATAACCAGATGCTCGACGATTATTATGATGAGCGAGGGTGGGACAGAAACGGGGTTGTAAAGCCGGAAACTATTGATGATTTCGGTCTTGCCGAGGTAGTAAATCTGTAATTATGGAAAGCCTCACCATTAAAATTAAATATCTTGTTAATTTTCACGAGATAACGGGGAAAAAGCTGGATGAGATCTCTTTTCCGCCAGGCTCTGATCTTTATACAGTCGCGGCCTGGCTGGAAGGTGAGTATGGAATAAAGGTTCCGGCACCGCGGGTTTTAAATCTATTAAACGGGCATGGCTGGAATCAGTATCCGGAGGAAATGAAGACGACACTCAATGATGGAGACACTATAATTATAATGCCGTCCATATCGGGTGGTTGATTGAATCTGAGCTTCCCTGCTCAGATTCAATTTGAAGTATGTGAAGCTTTGCTTCACATACTTCACCTTACTAACCCGACATCCATGTCGGGAATGAAATTGATACGCCCTTCGTGGCGGGTATTTAATAGGAGTGTATGAATGAGTATGGAAAATCTACAGTCGGTTATTACCGATTTTGATCTGAAAAGCGGGCTTTCGAAAACAAAGGAGTCGCTTCAGAGAAAACTTTCAAACATGAAAGACATGTTTTACGATGAAGAGGCTTATAATAAAGCCCTTGCCTCTGAAGATACCCTCGTTTACGAGTTTTACGACATGGGTGTTCCCGACAGCGAGAAGGAAGTGGCCTACGGAACAAGTATTACTTATCCAGGCAAGATCGGTGATGAGTATTACATGACGAAGGGGCATTTTCATACTGTGCTCGATACAGCTGAGGTGTATTATTGTCTAAGCGGTCACGGATATATGCTGATGGAAAACCCTGAAGGTGCCTGGGAAACCGCTGAATTGACTCCAGGCAAGGCTGTATATGTTCAGGGAAGATGGGCTCACCGGAGCATTAATGTTTCCAGTTCGGAACCTCTTGTTACGTTTTATGCCTTCCCGGGGCACGCCGGTCATGATTATGGTACAATCGAAACTAAGGGTTTCAGAAAGCTCATAGTTGAAAAGAACGGCACGCCTGAAATTATTGACAATCCAAAATGGAAGTAAAATGGAAAAAATATTAGTTACTCCAAGATCCCTTTCTAATAACGGGCATCCGGCCCTCGAGAATCTGCGTGAGGCCGGATATGAGGTTGTTTTCGCTGCGCCGGGAAAGCAGCCAACTGAAGAAGAACTTAAAGCTATTCTTCCGGAATGCTGCGGATACCTTGCGGGTGTGGAACCTGTGGGCGGAGATCTTCTCCGGAGCTGTGCGAAGTTGAAAGTAATCAGCCGGAACGGAGTCGGAGTGGACAATGTTGACCTCGATGCGGCCGGTGAGATGGGGATTTCTGTTGAGAAGGCGGCCGGAACCAATTCGCGAGGTGTCGCCGAGCTTGCAATCACGCTTATGCTCTCAGGCGTTCGATCCGTCCCGTTCAGTTCGGGGCAAATCAAGGCGGGCGGCTGGGAAAGGCGCAAAGGGTTTGAAGTAGAGGGGCGGACCCTGGGTCTCATCGGCTGCGGGCAGATTGGGAAGTATACGACTAAAATGGCCCTCGGGCTTGATATGAAGGTGCTGGCCTATGACCTCTATCCGGATGAGTCCTTTAATCCGTCGCCGGATTTCAGATACGCCTCGGTAGAAGAGATCTTCGCGTCTGCCGATATAATATCTCTTCATTGTCCTCCGTCTGATAAGCCGCTGATCGATTCCGCGGGGCTGTCTTCGATGAAGGACGGTGTGCTTCTGGTGAATACGGCACGTTCGGGACTGATAGACGAGGATGCTGTCCTCGATGCTCTCGGCAGCGGAAAGCTTTTCGGTTACGCAACCGATGTCTTCCCGAAGGAGCCGCCCGAGATGTCCGCGCTGATAGCTCATGAGAGGGTCATCACGACTCCCCACATTGGAGGGTTTACTGTCGAGAGTGTGGACAGGGCTACACAGACGGCTGTAGATAATATACTGAGGGTTTTAAATGGCTGAAGATGAAATACGCCTGAGCTGGCTTGGCCAGGCTGGGTTTTTGATTGAATCAGACGACGCGAGGATTGTTATAGATCCCTATCTGTCTGATTCCCTTGCCGAGAAATACGCGGGGAAAAAGTTTCCGCATGTGAGGATGCAGCCGGTTCCTATTCAGCCCGCTGAACTCAGGGGCCTCTCAATGGTTTTATGCACCCACGGGCATTCAGACCACATGGATTCGGGGACTCTGCCTGTTCTCTCAGAGGCTAACCGGGACTGCATCTTTGTCTGTCCTGCCGCTGAGAGGGAAAAAGCCCTAGGGCGGGGCGTTCCTTCAGGCAGATTTGCCGGAATCGATGATGGAGAAATTATGGATGCTGGAATCAGGGTGACTGCGGTTGCCTCCGCGCATGAAGATCTTGCAAAAGACGCGCAGGGCCGAAGCCTCTATCTAGGGTATGTAATTGATTTCGGGGGATACAGGATTTATCACTCCGGTGACTGCATTCCCTATGAGGGTCTGACTGAAAAACTCAGGGCAATCGGTGTTGATGCGGCGCTTCTTCCGGTTAACGGGAGGGATTCCTTCCGGACAGAAAACGGGGTTCTCGGTAATTTTACCACGGCTGAGGCTGTGAAATTATGCAGGGAGGCAGGTATTGGGCTGATGATACCTCATCACTTTGGAATGTTTGATTTTAATACCGTAGATCCCGGAAGGATTGAGGACGTATTGTCAGATTCAGGACTTAACTATATTATTCCGGTTATAGGACAATCCTATATAATAAATAATTCATCGAAGGCTGAAACATGAAAATCCATGATTTTTATGTTTCTTAATTTTTCAGGAGAGTGAATATGAGTGATATTTTTGAAAAGATCGGGCAGCTAAAGCTTGTTCCGGTTGTTAAGATTGACAAGGCCTCGGATGCTCCGGCTCTCGGAAGCGCACTTGTAGAGGGCGGTCTGCCGATTGCTGAAATCACCTTCAGAACAGATGCCGCCGAAGAGGCCATCAGGCTGATGGTTAGAGAGAATAAGGGAATGCTCATCGGAGCCGGAACAGTGCTTACTATCGAGAACGCGAAGCGGGCGATTGGTGCAGGCGCGGCCTTCATTGTTGCTCCCGGTTTTAATCCCGAGGTTGTTGATTTCTGTATTTCACAGGGGATGCCTATAACTCCAGGAGTAACCAATCCTACCCAGGTAGAGATGGGGCTCTCGAAGGGGCTCAAGGTCCTCAAGTTTTTTCCGGCCGAGGCTGCCGGTGGTCTTCCGATGCTCAAGGCTATGGGCGCGGTATATGATGTTAAATTCATGCCTACCGGCGGAATTAACTCATCAAATTTGAAAGAATACCTTGCCTATGATAAGATACTTGCCTGCGGCGGAAGCTGGATGGTCAGGGGGGATTTGATATCTTCAGGAAATTTCGCCGAGATAACCAGGCTTACCAGAGAAGCTGTGAAATTAACCAGGTAAAAAAGGAAGGCCGGACTATGCGAAGAGAGCTTGCTGATAAATCAATAGATAAGAGTATTCCAATTCCGCTGTATTTTCAGCTGAAGGAAATTCTCCTCGGATTCCTGGAGACTCTTGACGACGGCGATCTGATTCCTACGGAGGTCGAGCTCTGCGAGCATTTTGATATCAGCAGACCGACGGTCCGGCAGGCCATCAATGAGCTCGTTACAGAGGGCCATATTATACGGCGGAAGGGCAAGGGCTCATTTGTCACCAGAACTAAGATAAAACAGGATTTTCTTCTTGTCCTTGAAAGTTTTAATACCGAGATGCAGCAGAAGGGGCTTGAACCGGAAACCCGGCTGCTGAGTGCTGTCATCAGGGGAGCGAGTGCCCAGGCTGCCGAGGTTTTCGGGATAAAGACCGGCGATGATCTGGTTTTTATCAGCAGGCTCAGATCTATCAATAAAGAACCCATTGTTCTTGTTAATACCTGGCTTCCTGCCGACCGTTTCACCCCCATACTCGAACATGATCTTGAGGTGGAATCCCTTTATACGGTGATGGAGCAGCAGTTCAGTTGCGTTCTTACATCAACAAAGAGGATGCTCGAAGCCCGAATCGCTGGGAACTTCGAGGCAGAGACCCTCTCTATTGAGCCAGGTGATCCGATTCAGTTTATAGAAACTATCGCGTGCGAGGATGACGGAGCACCAGTCGAGTTCTCTCTTGCCTACTACCGTGGAGATCGTAACCGGTTCTCACTCGAGGTTGCAAGGCGCGGTGTTCCTGCCTGAGAGCTCAGGACAGCATGATCGATTCCCATTCTCTTTCGAGTTCGGCCGACGCCTGCTCGAGGGCTGCTTTAACATCGGATGTTATTTTATCCAGAGACTCCCTTCTTCCCATCCCTTCATCGGATGAGGCATCATAGACAATAGGCGGCCCCGCGAGGACGACGCTCTTCTGGTTTTTCGGGCTGAAGCGGGAGCTTATATCACCGCCCTGAGCCCGGTTTATGAGGTCGAGCAGGTTGAGAACGAACTCGCAGCCGCGGCCCGCGGAAAACGGCGGAGTAATGTATGACATGTGAATATACTCAAGAACATCCACTATCTGTGAATGCCGGATAGAAACCGCGGCCTTCAGGGCTTTGAAATCAAGAAGGGCGCGGGGGAGAGCCGGCTGCGCCGCGGGGTCGAGCTTCTCGGGAAAGAGAGAGTCTACACCAGCGTATCTAATCCGGAATAGCCTGTCCATTCCGCTGCCCTCCGAGGAGAGATTGGCCACCTTTTCGGCTTCAGAAAGGACCGCTGCGCAGAGGGCAGTTATTCTCGCATCCAGCTCCCCTGGTGTGGGAAGCTCAGTGCTCTCCATGGGGGCCGTCCCGTAAAAAGACTCGAGCAGTGAAACAGTTTTATCTGCCGCTTCGGCAAGAAGCGGATAAAGAGGCCCGGATTTCCGGTGCTGAAGCCGGAATCCGGTTTCATTCTCCCATTTAGAAAGCATTTTCCGGATAAAGCGCTCCGGTTCTTCTCCGTAGGTGTAACCCATTGCTAGTGGCATTACCATTACGGGTTTTCCGCTCTTCTGTCCCCAGCGGACAAGCGAGGATATTCCCGGAGCTATGTCCGAGGTGTGATACATATGGTATACAACCTGCTCTTCGGGTGCCAGTATTATCGGAAAACGTCCGTCCTTCATCTCTCTTCGCAGCAGACAAAGAGCCTCCCGGTTTCCTCCGCGGTTCTGGACCGGGATCGCCCCGATTTTTGGAAACAGCCAGGCTGCCGCGCCCCCGGCCCAGTTGGGGACATCACGTCCATAGAGGAACCTCACGTGACTGAGTTTTCTTCCCTGTCTGAGCCTTTTTCGCATTGGGTGATTGAACGCGTACATTAATACCGGAGGGTCTTCCTTGGCTGCGTGACGGAAGGCGAATATAAGCCGGTGCCTTCCGTTATGAAAATCTTTAAAGGCACTTGCTATCCGGTCCTGATGAATAAATTTTACGCTGCTAATTCCTTCAAAGAGGTTTAAATAGAGTCTGCCGATTATTATCATGAGCCATCTCGCGGTATTTGAGAATTTCGGCGACAGGAATCCCCGCCCCCTGACCGCTCGTCTGACTGAGGTTGTTCTTCCGCTTCGCCAGCTCATATCCCCGCGCCTGCTCCTGCGGTCATGTGATCATAATACTTTTTGCTGATTGGATAGAAGGCGATGATAATTATTCCGATTACATAGAAGACCGCTGGAGCGGGTCCGCAGATTATTTTTATGCCGTTAATAGTTGCCCTGGATAATTCGGTATCAGGATCGTAGGCAAAGAGGGCGAGGATCCATCCGTTCAGGGCGAGAGCAACCGCCTGCCCGATCTTGCTCATGAATGTCCAGAGGCTTGAGAAAACTCCCTCTCTTCTTCTGCCGTTGTGATGTACCGAATCATGTTCGACGACGTCTGGAAGCATCGAATGCGGAATTACATAATGGGTCGAGAGGCCTATTCCTGCTATGGCCATCACTAGGCAGGAGCCCAGCGCACCCATCGATTCGCCCCCAAGTGAGAAAATAAGGACTCCTCCCGTCATTATTGTCATTCCGGCGGCATAACACCATTTTTTGCCGATTTTTTTGGAGATTTTTACCCAGACAGGGATGAAGATCAGGCTTGTGGAAAGAAGGAAGACAAGCGCTATCTGAAACATCCCTTCGTCCCTGAATATGTATTTGAAGTAATAGACCAGTGCTCCCTGGACCATGGATGTTCCGAGAATGAAGAGCGACCAGGGAATCAGTGCGAGAAGGAAAACCTTATTAGTTAGAGCCTGTGCATAGGTCTTGAAGAAGCCTGCGTCCTTCTGGGGTTCCGGGTGCCCGGGTTCCCTTATTGCCCATATGGTTATCATTGATGTTATCAGCATTATCGCTCCGGCCGTGTAGCCCATGAAAGCCCAGCCAAAATTCGGGGAACTGAAGAGTCCGACGATCGGCATAACCGCACCGGCGCCGACAAATGTTCCGACTACCGCAAAACTCATCCGGTAGCCGGTGAGAACTGTCCGCTGATCGAAGTCCGATGAAAGTTCGGGCAGGAGGGCCGAATAAGGAATATTAACCAGGGTGTAGGCGGTATTCAGCAGGCAGTAAATCAAGGTGAAATAGATGAAAAGAGAAGTCTGTTTTGCAAGTCCGGGGTTTGTAAACATTAATCCCATTGCCGCCAGGGCTATGAATGAACCAATGAACATGTACGGCCTCCGTCTGCCCCACCGTGTTCGGGTACGGTCGGAAAGATAGCCCGTTGCGGGATCTGTTACCGCGTCCCAGATTTTTCCTATCATCAGAACAGTTCCGGCCAAAGCCGGAGAGAGGCCGGCAATATCGGTAAGAAAAAATAGAAGATAGAATCCGGTCATCGTAAAGAAAAGGTTGCCCCCTAGATCACCTATCCCGAATCCAAGTTTAATTCTTCTGCTTAGTTTTGTCATAGTTTGTGCCCACCTTTTAAGTTGGAAATATTGTAATCCAATAAGCGGTTAAACACAAAAGAAAAACTGTCTATATTTGGAATCTATTTTGGCTGATAAAACAGTTTACAAAACAAGTTGGCGGTACTATGATTTTTATCGTAGACAAGCAGAGAGTATCAGAAAAGCAGAGCGACAGAAGCGAAATCTTGATATGTTCAGAAATTCGTCTGTTCTTTAGTTGCTGATGCAACTCACGGCTGGGATGAGGCTGCTGCAGATCCTGAAGAAGGCGCCGGATGATATTCCGGTGGAAGCCTGTGTTTTCTGCAGGCTCCTTTTTTTTCATTGACAGCATTCCGGCAATTGAAGATAATAAATTCGGAAAAGTCGGAATCGAGGAAAATGTGGCAAATTTAAAAGATGTAGCCCGCCTGGCGGGTGTTTCTGTAGCAACCGTCTCTCAGGCTCTTAACGGCAAGTATGTAAATGAGAGAACCCGTGAGAAAGTTTTAAAATGCGCGGCCGAGCTGAAGTATTACCCGAACAAGAGCGGCAGGACCCTGATTACCGGAAAAGCTGCTACCATCATGCTGGTGGTTATCAATTCCAGGGGCCATGCGGACATCGTAAACGAGAGTACATTCTTCTATCATATTATCCAGGGAATTTTGAAAGTGGTCGAGAAGCAAGAGCACAGTTTTCTATTCGATGTAAAGAACTGGGAGGATGCCGATCTGACCGAGTATTTTACCAGGCGCGTTCATGACCGTTCAACCGACGGACTCATTATTATTCCGCAGTATGTGCGGCCGTACGATTTTTTAAGCGCGCTTGGAGATTTTCCTGTTATATTTCTGAACGCATCTGATGTTACTGAACAGCTGAATACCGTATATATTGATAATGAGCTGGGCGCCCGGCTTATTGCCGAGCACTTCATCAAATCAGGTTATAAAAATATTGCAATAATTCACGGCCCGGAGGATCACTATGATGGAATTCAGCGGAAGCGCAGTTTTCTCGCGACAATGAAATCGAATGGAATTGATGTTCCTGAGAAATCCCAGATCTACGGAGATTATACGATAGAGAGCGGACACAGGGGGGCTGCACTGCTTCTCGAAACGGTTCAGCCTGAAGCAATTTTCTGTGCAAATGACTATATGGCCGCAGGCGCTATGCGCTGCCTTAAAGAGCGGGGCTTGAGTATCCCCGGTGACGTAGCGGTGGCTGGTTACGATAATGTTGAACTGTCACAGGCTGTCTTTCCGCAGCTTACAACCATTGACGGCAGGATGCATGATCTGGGAATAGCGCTTGCTGAAAACCTGTTTAAGGTAATGGATACCGGACATTCACCTGTTAATATCCGTCTGGTGCCGCAACTTCTAAAGCGCGGAACGGCATAATTCTCCGATACACGTTTATAATCTTTCACTGTAAAATCCCGAACGACAGCAGAATACGTATGTTTTATTATGAACAATGAATTATGTATTTGCCAGATAAACGATAACAAACACTAAAAAACAACAGTAAAGCGTAAAAAATTTCTTGACAGCTGTCGATGGTATGTTAAAATATTAAAACGTTTCAGATGAATTGAAACGTTTTAGAAACCAGCCTGACTAAAATAACATGATATATTCGGAGGATTGAGATGAAAGTAGGTATCGACAGCTATTGTTTTCACCGCCTTTTTGGTGAAGTTTATGATGATCAGAAAGCACCGTCAAAAAATATAAGCATGGAATGGTTCATTAAAAGAGCCGCCGAGCTTGGTGTTGACGGAGTATCACTTGAATCATGTTTTTTTCCGAGTTTTGCCCCGAGCTACTTGAGTGAAGTAAAGGGAATGCTCGATGAGTATAATTTCGACAGAGTATACGCCTGGGGACATCCTGACGGACTCGAGGGCGGATACAATGAGGCTGCATTCGACGACATGATGCAGCATATGGAATACGCCGAGGCAATCGGGGCTGATGTAATGAGAGTCTGCGGCGCGAGTCTGATGTTCAGGTTCAAGGATCATGAATGGATGATTAACACTCTGACCCGGATGTTCCAGAACGCAATGCCTACCGCTGAAAAAAAGGGAATAAAGATTGCAAACGAGAATCACATAGATTTCAATGCGGATGAGATGCTCCGGATTATCCATCAGGTGAATTCTCCTAACTTCGGCATTAACTTTGATACCGGAAACTTCATGCGCGTCCTCGATGATCCTGTCGAAGGAATGAAAAAACTCGCAAAATACACCTTCTCAACCCATGTTAAGGACTTAAAACCCCAGGCGAACTGCGGGGTCGGCAGCTGGCATTTCTTTGCCTGTACCCCGACAGGCGAAGGCCTCGTTGACAACCTCAAACTCGCTCAGCTTCTTAAGGATGCGGACTACCAGGGTTTTCTCGCAATGGAAATTGACTATCTTCACGAAGACAACCGAAATGACTGGAGTGATGATGATGAAAATAAGGCCGTAGAAGCGAGTGTTAAAGAATTGAAACGAATCGCCGGAATTGTAGGTTAATAATAATTCGACATCCTTGTCGAATTATTATTCAGAAGTATTAAAGCAATACTTTAATACTTCATTACTACCAATGAGGAAGAACCGCCTTCCATGGCGGTTAATTGAAAGGAGATAAAATGAAAACAATGAATGTAGGTCTAATAGGATACAAGTTCATGGGTAAAGCCCACTCCAACGCCTGGAGAAATGCGCCGCTTTTCTTTGATATGAATATTAAGCCCGTCATGAAAGTTATTTGCGGCCGCCATGCGGAAGCGGTTCAGGAATTTGCCGACCGGTGGGGATGGGAAGAGATTGAAACAGATTGGAAGAAGGTCGTAGCGCGGGATGATATAGATATCGTTGATATCTCAGTTCCCCAGCATCTGCACCACACTATCGCAATGGCGGCTCTCAAGGCCGGAAAACATGTTTTCTGTGAGAAGCCCCTTGCGATGAACCTCGAGCAGGCTCGGGAAATGGCAGAGCTTGCGGCAAAGAGCGGCAAGGTCAATTATGTAAATCATAACTACCGCAGGTGTCCGGCGGTCCAGCTTGCGAAGCAGATGATCGATGAGGGAAAAATCGGCCGGATCTTTCACTGGAGAGGAGCCTATCTTCAGGATTGGATTGTTGATCCTGACTTTCCCCTGACCTGGCATCTTCAGGCTGATAAGGCCGGAATGGGACCTCAGGGAGATCTTAACTCCCACTCGGTTGATCTTGCCAGATTCCTGGTGGGTGATATTGAGAGCGTTAACTGCATGACCGCTAATTTTATCACCGAGCGTGTTCTTCCGGATGAAGCGGCCTCCGGAACTTTCAGCGGAACAGCAGGTGATACGACTAAAAAGGGCAAGGTAACCGTCGAAGACGCGGCCTTTATGACTGTCAGATTCGAGAACGGCGCACTTGGTTCCTTTGATACAAGCCGTTTTGCGCCCGGCAGGAGAAATTATAACTACTTTGAAATCTACGGCAGCAAGGGATCACTTCTGTTCAATCTTGAAAGAATGAATGAACTGGAATACTACAACCGGGAAGATCCTGATAATCAGCAGGGCTTTAAGACTATTCAAACCACCGAGGCTGTTCACAAATACATGTCTGCATGGTGGCCGGCAGGACACATTATCGGATATGAGCACGAGTTCCATCATGCGGTAGTTGATTTCATGGATGCTATTGATAAGGGCATTGAAATCAGACCGAATTTCCAGGACGGACTGAAAGAGATTGAAATTCTCGAGGCTGGACTTAAATCAGCAGCTGAGGGAAGAGAGATTAAGCTTTAAGCTTATGCTTGAAGCTTCGCTATAATGATGAAGATACTGCATACCGGAATTACGGTTAAAGATATTGAGGCGGCTGTTCTTTTTTATAGGGATATCCTAGGGCTTAAACTTGTTGTTTCGCCCACCGAGCCTGCTGAAGGCGTGGAGCTTTCAAAGGGTGTAGGTGTTCCGGGAGCACGCCTGCGGCAGGCAATCCTGGAGTCAGGAGACTACAGCATCGAACTTTTTGAATATCAGAATCCGCCGGCGGAGATTGAAAGACCTCTGCCGGCAAATAACCCCGGTCCTGGTCATGTGGCTTTTGAAGTGGCTGACATAGAGGCTGAGTATCAGAGGATGAAAGAGCTCGGCGTCGAGTTCTTTACTGAACCGAATTTTATAGCCGAAGGTCCGCTTGCGGGCTGGAAATGGGTATATTTCAGTGATCCGGAAGGGACTACTCTTGAACTGGTGGAAAAAGGGTAGACCCGCAGGTGTAGACTTTTTACACACAGCAGCTTTTCATCTGTGAATAAATTAAACAACATTATCTGTGTTTTTTGAGTTTACGGGCGTGCTGTCTGCGGAAGATTCTACTAATTGCTTTCACAGCAGTTGTTTAGGCCGGTTTGTTTATGTTGGCATGGATTTTGCATTAATTCAGGTAGAAAAGGGATGAGATGATTGAAGAAAATGGAGAGACAATGTCAAAACTGCTGAAGATGCAGGGAATATGTAAAAGTTTCTATGGGGTCGAAGTACTTCACGGTGTGGACTTTGAAGTTGAGAAGGGCGAAATACGCGCCCTCTGTGGTGAAAACGGCGCCGGCAAATCTACACTTATGAAGGTCCTCTCGGGGATACATGAACAGGAAGGCGGCGAAGTAATCTATAATGGAGAGCAAATAAAGCCGACAGCCGATCCTCTTGAAGTTCAGAGTCACGGGATATCGATGATTCATCAGGAACTGAATCTTTTTGATGACCTCACAGTTGCTCAGAATATTTTTCTCTGCCGTGAACCGAGAAAGGCGAACGGACTTATAGATTTCGGAAAGATGTACAGAGAGTCTGTAAGGCTTCTTGAACGCCTCGGAGAAAAAATTGATCCAAGAACGCCTGTCCGTGAGCTCAAGATAGCGCAGAAACAGATGGTTGAGATAGCAAAGGCAATCTCGTTTAATGTCGAGCTTCTGGTAATGGACGAACCTACCGCTGTTCTCACCGGCAAAGAAACCGAGATTATGTTCAATCTGATGAGAAACCTTAGTGAGGATGGAATTGCTATTATTTATATCTCTCATCGGTTGAAAGAGATTACTGATGTCTGTCATACGGTCACAGTTCTACGTGATGGTTCGTATATTGATACAAAAAATGTCGCCGAAGTTACAGAAAAGGATATTGCAACCCTCATGGTCGGACGCGAGGTTCATCATTCAAGCATAGGAGATTTCTCCGGCGATGAGGAAGATGTTATTCTTGAGGTAAAAGGCGTTACTGATAATATGCTCAATGATGTAAATTTCAGCGTAAGACGCGGTGAGATTATCTGTTTCAGCGGTCTCGTCGGAGCCGGGCGTACCGAACTGATGGAAGTTGTTTTCGGAATAAGGCATCCCGAAAAGGGTGAAGTGCTTCTTGAAGGCAAACCCGTATCTGTTAAAAGCGCTATTGATGCAATCCGGTGCGATATCGGCCTGGTCACTGAAGATCGAAAGGACACCGGACTGGTTCTCTGCCGGGATATAACGGAAAACTCAAACTATGTATTCTGGCGTAAGACCCCGGGTTTCTTCAGGAATGCAAAGAAGACTAAAAGTAATACCGATGGAATGATTGATCGGCTGAATATTCGGTGCGCCGGAGCCCAGCAGGATGTAGCAAATCTTTCCGGTGGTAATCAGCAGAAGGTTGCACTTGCAAAGTGGCTTATAAGTGATGCGAAGGTTCTTATTCTTGATGAACCGACTCGCGGTGTTGACGTTGGAGCCCGGCAGGAGATTTACCAGATAATTCGTGAACTCGCTGAAAGCGGGATGGCGATTGTTATTGTATCGTCCGACATGCAGGAAGTTATGAATATAAGCCAGCGTGTTGTTGTAATGCACGAAGGCCGGAAAACGGGTGAGCTGAAATGTTCACAGATGAATGAAGAAAAAATTATGTATCTGGCTACAAATGTATAGGAGCTTCCGCTGGAAGTAATTTGAGCAGGAAGCTTGGGAGAAGAAATGGAAGAGTTAAAACGAAGAAACAGATTTATTGAGCTGTCTTCAAAGTTGTGGAAAAATTACAGCATTGTAGTTGTCTTTTTTGTAATTCTGCTGATATGCGGAATTGCGGCACCGCGGTTTTTGAGACCGAATAATCTGTTAAATATTTTGAGGAATACTTCAATTGTCGGAATTATAGCAATTGGAATGACATTCGTTATAATTGCGGGTGGAATTGATTTATCAAGCGGAGCCACTCTTGCTACATCAGGCGCGGCACTTATAGCTCTTCAGAAACTGGTAACTGAAGCAGGCGATCCTGCTATGCCGCTTATTATTCCGATTGTTGTATGTCTGACAATTTCAACCGGCATTGGATTTGCAAACGGAATTATTATTACCAAGGCAAAGCTGCCTCCGTTTATTGTTACTCTGGCCGTTGGAATCATCGCACGATCAGTTGTAATGTATTTCTGTCGCGGGGCGACTATCATGGGAAACCGGATTCCGACATTCACCAACATCGGTAACGGTTCGGTTTTCAGTATTCCTATACCGTTTATCGTAGCGATTCTGCTTGCTGTCATTCTGCATGTAATTTTGACGAGATCAAAATTCGGAACCTATGTTTTCGCTGTCGGCGGAAATGAGAACGCGGCAAGATATTCAGGAATCAAGGTTGACCGAATAAAGATCATAACCTACATGCTGGTAGGATTCTGTACCGGAGTAGCTGCTGTAATTGAGATGTCAAGAATGGCGGCTGTCGCGGCAACATCGTCGGGAATGCAGTATGAGTTTGAAGCGATTACCGCGGTAATCGTCGGGGGAACATCACTCAACGGCGGAAAGGGGCGCCTCGTTGGAACGATAGTCGGGTTTATTATCCTCGGAATCGTTAATAACATGATGATCATGCTGAACATATCTCCCTACCTTTCGGGAGCAGTGAAGGGCGCGGTTATTTTATTTGCAGTGCTGCTTCAGCGCAGGGACAGATAAACGGCTTTGCCGTTTATCTGTCTGGAGTTTCAAGCCTCGCTTGAAACGTCCGGGATAAATAATGAAAAGTGACTGATTAAAAACAAAATGGTGTTAATCAGTTTTAAATAAAAAAACCAAATTAAGGTGGAGGAAAAAGATGAAAAGAGTTGTATTGGTAATTTGTATAGCACTGCTGCTGGTTCCAGGTTTCATGGCTTTCGGCGGAGGACAGCAGGAAGAATCAGAGGATGGTGTATTTCGGGTAGCGATATCACTGCCGCCGGCAAACAATTCATGGCAGGCAAAGCTGCTTGATTCAGTGCTGGAAGAAACAGCAAAAGATGTTGGCGAGTTTTCTTTCGTAGTAAAGAACGCTGTAGATGATGCTGATCAGTTGAACATGCTGACAACATTTAAACAGGACAATTATGATATGATTATCTGTCTTCCCGGAAACGGTACTCTGATGACTCCGATCTGTGAAGAGATCTATGATTCTGGTACAAAACTCATGATTGTTGACCGTCCGATTGACAGCGACAAGTACACTGTTCTTCTCGGTGGAGATAATTACCTTTGCGGCTCGAACGCTGCAAGATACATGGGTGACAGACTCGGCGGAAAAGGCGACATTGCAATCCTCAGATCCTATGTAGGAATTCCTATCGACCTTGACAGATACAACGGTTTTGTAGATGTTATCAAGAAAGATTATCCGAAGATCAACATTGTTGTTGAAGGCGACGGTGAATTTAATCAGGATGCAGGCCTCAAAGCTATGAGTAACATCCTTCCCGCATACGATAAAATTGATGCAGTATACTGTCAGGATGATGAAGCCGCAGTTGGTGCAATCACTGCAATTGAAAATGCAGGCAGATCTGATGTACAGTTTGTAACCGGTTTTGGTGGCTCCAGAGCTGCATACCAGCTGCTTAGTGAAGGTAATCCTATCTTCGGAGCTTCAATGTCATACTGGCCTACAATGGGCGGCAAGGCAGTAGCTCTTGCAAAAGCCATACTTCGTGGTGAATCATTTAATAAGCTCAACTATGATCCTACATATGCTGTAACAAAAGAAAATGTATCAAAGTACCATGATAACTCATATTAGGAGTTAATCAGTTTTAACAGAGAGCGGCTTTGTGCCGCTCTTTTTTTATATAGGGTGGCAGGATGGATAATAATAGAAATAATTTTTATAACTGGGTTTAATAAAAACGGCTTTACTGATTATTTATATGCGAATGATTTGGTAGGAGATGACTACCATGTCGTTGACATTCTCAGGGACGCAATAAAAGTAATCATGAAATTAAACGCTAACAAATACTAACAAGCAATAATATACGCTTGCAGGATGAAAGGAATCAGTTGTATAATGCTCTATATAACCAATGATATTTCAGGAGTATTACATGTCGGCAAAGCTTATCGGAATAGATATCGGAACTCAAGGGACTAAGGCGGCGCTTTTCAGTGAAGACGGAGAAACCCTGGGCGAGGCATTTCAGAAATCGAACCTTTTTCAGCCCAGGCCTGGTATTGTCGAGGAAGATCCCGAAGAGCAGCTCGATGCTGTCTGTAATACAATAAAAGAACTGCTCGAAAAAACCACTGCGGCGCCGTCCGATATCGCCGGTCTCGCCATAGACGGCCAGATGGCAGGAGTCATAGGAGTGAGGGATGATGGGATGAACATTACCCCCTATGACTCCTGGCTCGATACCCGCTGCGCCCCCTATATCAGACAGATGAAGGCCGAGGCTGCAGAAGACATTCTTAATAAAACCGGCTGCGCGCCGAGTTTCAACCATGGGCCGAAGAAGATCTGGTGGAAGAATGAACATCCAGATGTTTACAAGAAGATCACTGCCTTTGTTCAGCCCGGCGGCTACGCCGTCATGCGGCTCTGCGGGCTAAAGGGCTCTGATGCCTTCATCGATACCACCTACATTCATTTTTCAGGTTTTGCAGATAACCGGAACTCTAAGTGGGACGCGAACCTCTGCAGGCGTTTCGGCATTGATATAGATAAGCTCCCCCGGATTGTTAAGGCCGATGAAATAATGGGAACGGTTACCTCCGAGATGGCTGAGCGGACAGGTCTCAAGGCCGGGACTCCGGTTGCCGCCGGCTGCGGGGATACCGCGGCAAGCTTTCTCTCCTGCGGCGCCGTAAGCGAGGGAATCTGCGTCGATGTGGCCGGAACCGCGAGCGTCTTTGCATCGACCACCGCCGATTTCAGGGCCGACACGAACCTCATCCTCGGATGCGGCCAGTCTGCGGTTCCAGGTCTCTGGCATCCCTATGCCTACATCAACGGCGGAGGAATGAATCTCGAGTGGTTCAGGAAGAACATCGGAATTATGCTTAGCCCCGAAAGATCGGCTGAACTCGATTTCGAGAAGCTGAATGCCCTCGCGGAAGCTGTAGAGATTAGAACCGATGATCCTCTCTTTGTTCCTCATCTGGCCGGACGAAACTCGCCGGCTCAGCCTGACCTGCGGGGGGCCTGGGCGGGACTCAACTGGAACCACGGGGCGGGCCACCTCTACAGAGCCGTATGTGAGGGTGTGGCGCTTGAATACAAGATATACATGCAGACTCTGATGGAGATATACAGCGGCTTCAGGCCGATCGAGATAAGAATAACCGGCGGCGGCGGAAAGAGTGCTCTCTGGAACAGGATTAAGGCCGATGCGCTTGAAATCCCTGTAGTACCTGTGGACAGGCAGGAAGGCGCGCCGCTTGGTTCAGCCCTCGTTGCCGGAAAGGCTGTTGGCCTCTTCCCAGATCTCAAAACCGCGGCCGACAAGTGGATTGGAAAGGCGGAAGCTGTAAATCCTAACCCTGATGCCTCCGCCCATTACAGGTTCCGCTCAAGGAAGTACGTATCCCTGATGGAGTCACTTAACAGCTGGGCTGAGGCCGAATAACCAGATACGGGCTCCATTATTGTAATGCGTCTATCCTTCCGTCGAAGGCTATGATGCCGTGAACGACGATGTGCTCTGTTTCAACGGCAGTATTTTCCGGACTATAATCATAATCTCGTCAACTATTTCGGGATTTGTTTTTTCGCCGAAAAACATTTTTTTCTTCTTCTTGTTCTGATCTGAAACAGACGACGCAAGGAGCTCACTGCTGATGCTGTCGATTGCATAAGCTGAGGAATTGATCATAATATCCGGAGACAGCGTCCCGCGAGCTATCCCTGTCTGGATTAAGTCCCGGATAGTAATCAATCCTTCCTGTTCAAGCTGGATTATTTCCGGTAAAAATTTAGTATGATATGATTGGGCAATATCTCTCCAGATTGCAATCAGTTCCGGATTTTCTTCTGCAATTTTCAGTGTTACTGTAAAGAAATTCTTAATATTCTCAAAAATATCATCATCTCTGTTTATTGTTTCCTTGAAGACAGTTTTCTGAAAATCAATATTGCGGGTAATTATAGTCTTTAAGAGATCGTCCTTTGTCGGGAAATAACTATACATTGAGCCGTATGAGATGCCGGCCTTCTGGGCTATCTCTTTAATTCTGGAGTTAAGAAATCCTTTATCCGCAAACTCTTTTACTGCAATATTCAGAATTCTCTCCTGTTTTTTTGCGGATAAACGTTCAAAAATACCTGTATGAAATTTCCCTGTTTTCAAGAATCACTCCTGTTCTACACAGATGATATCAAAAATCTCATTCATCTTCCACTGTTAAAAGGATCTGATTTACTTCATTCTCTTTGTATTTTCTCAAGATAAAATAACCAGTTAATGTGAAGAATAAGGCAACAAAGCCTGTGAGCCGGACGCCCAGGGGATTTTCAATACTTCTGCCTAGAAGCAGCAGAGACGGAAAAATCATATTGGTAATTGCAATGCCGATTTTCATTGCGAAAGTACGTGCCGCGAGGAAAACCCCTTCTTTATGCGATCCTGTTGCGATAGCGTCGGAAGCGGCTATATCTGCGGCTATTGCTCCCGGAATAATTCCAAAGATAGCAACAGGGATTGCTGACAACAGGATAATCATGCAGCCCTGGGTCATCGCACTTAAGCCTGGGAATTTTCCGAGGAAGGGAATCATTGCGAATAGGATGGAATTGATAATAAATCCGACTGTTAGAATTTTTTTCTTTCCTGTTTTTTTTGTTATGAGATTTATCGGTAGATAAAGAATAAAACTGACTACAAACATTATGGCCATCAATGTAAAAGTAACCTCTTTCTCCATTTTGAGAAGAATTGTGACATAATAGATAATTCCGACTTCCAGAAAAGTGTTCGCAACCCAGTACATTAAATCGGAAAGAGTAAACATAAGGAAATTCCGATTTTTAAATGCCGCTATTACAGCTTTGAAAGTACCCTCATTGGAAAACTTTTCTCCGCAGTATTTTTTTTCATTCAAAAATAATACGGGCATCATCATACATATAAAACCTATTCCTGCAAAAATAGCCACAGTTATTCGAAATGATGTTGGAGCGCTCATTCCCGTTCCTTCAAAATAAGTCTGAATGGGATGTACGGCCTGACCTACACCAAACCCGAGTGCCCACGCCAGGGACGTAATAGTACAAAGATCGAGCCGTTCTTTTGCTGTATGTCCTATTTCGGGAAGCAGAGACTCATAGGGAACAACATACATAGTCATGAAAAAGTAAAACAGCAGGATGGATACAATTACCCATATTGAATTAATTACACTGACACCTGCAGAAGGCGGCATGAAAACTAAAACTGAAAAAACGGCAAAAGGAAGGACGCTCACAGCCATAAAAAAAGTTCTTCTTCCTAAACGTGATCTCGATCTATCAGACATACTTGCGATGATAGGGTCTGTTATCGAGTCAAAAATTCTGCCAATAAAATTAGAAAATCCTATAACGGTCATAATTCCGAGCATACTGCCCTGAAAAATAAGTATTGGAAAAATTGATGTGCCGCTGTTTTCCGGCGGCATATAAAAATAAATAACTAAATTAATTACGGCAAACGATGTCAGTGACCATCCGAACTTTGCCAGTGCATATACTGTTTTACCCAATATAGTCAGCTTTGGGGGGGCAGGTTTCTGTATCTCTTTTATTTTATCTTCCACATATCTCTCCTATCAATTTTTTATACCAGTAACCGGAATCTTTAATTGTTCTTTTCTGAGTTTTATAATCCACATAGATGAGACCGAATCGTTTTGAAAGACCCTCTGCCCATTCGTAATTATCCATCAACGACCAGAGGAATATTCCTTTCAGATTAACGCCTTCTTCAATAGCCGTCGACGCTGCTTTAAAATATTTTTGAAGCAGTGATGTACGTAATTCATCCTTTATTGTTCCATCGGGTGAAAGTTCATCATCAAAGGCTCCGCCGGTTTCCGTTATATAAATATCCGGATTGTTTCCTGTCTCTTTGATATGATGCAGGCATTCACGAAGCCCTTCGGGATAGATTTCCCAGCCCATGCTTGTTCTCTGTTTTCCTTCTGCATCTATGAATTGTTTCTCAGGAGTTGAAGATCCGGATATATCTGCCTTAAGTATTGGGATATACCATTTGAAGCTTGCTTTTTCTCTACTGTAATAATTCAAACCAATGAAATCAGCCGGTGATGTAATTATATCCATGTCCCCTTTTTTTATTTTTGGCCTGAAAAGGACCGCTCTTTTCCATAATTCTTCAGGATATCTGCCCTTATACAAAGGCATAAGAGTAATATCATTCATGAACTCATTAGCAATTTTGGCAGCTGATTTGTCTTTTGGAGTATCCGTAGCAGGATGAATGGGTGTCATGCTGATGACGATTCCTACTTTTGCCTCAGGCGAAAGCTTTTTTATTATTCGTAATGCCTTCCCATGGGCTAAGAGGACATTATGCATTACATGAAAATATGCTCTCGGAGATTTTAGTCCCGGCGCGTGTGTTCCAAGCAGATGTCCGAAACAGGAAAATTCGAAGGGCTCATTTATTGTAATCCAGTTTTTTACCCTGTCTCCGAACCTTTCGACTGCAATTCTTGTGAATTCGCCAAATAAATCGACAACTTTTCGATTTTGAAATCCCTTATATTTTTTCTGCAAGGCCAAAGGCAGATCCCAGTGGAACAATGTAACCCAGGGGGTGATGTCGTTTTTTATTAATTCATCTATCAGTTTATTATAAAAACTAATCCCCTTTTCATTAACAAGACCTTCGCCATCGGGCATAATCCGAGGCCATGATATGGAGAAACGGTAGGCGCTAAGTCCTATAGATTTCATTAGGGCCACATCTTTTTCGATTTTATGATAATGATCGCAGGCTTTTTCGGCGGTATCGTTATTTCTTATCTTTCCTTTTGTATTGGAAAATTTGTCCCATATTGACGGGCCTTTTCCGTCAGCCGAAACCGCTCCTTCGATTTGAAATGCGGCAGAAGCACTGCCAAATACAAAATCTTTTGTAAACCCATTATATTCCATTAGTCGCTCCTAATTATTGACATGCATGTCAATATATTATCATAGTTTGATAAATTAGCAAGAAAATAATAATGTGATTTGATTAATGAAGGAGAATAAAGAAGGTTTGTTCGATTATGACTTGGACTGCGTCCTTAAACTTCTAAAGGACACAGTTTTTAGATAATTTCTAATTACTTCTCAAGCCTCATTATTTTGTCTACTCTAATCTGGTGCCGCCCGCCCTCAAAGTCGTTGTCAAAGAATGAGTCCAGCATGTCTTCGATGCTGTCCTTGTACTCTATTCTTCCGCCGAAGGCGATAAAGTTGGGGTTGTTGTGTTTTCTTGTCATCTCGGCAGCAAAGCAGTCCTGGGGCAGTGAACATCTTATACCGTCAATCTTGTTAGCCGATATTGAGATGCCGATTCCTGTTCCGCAGCATACTATTCCGTAGTCGTAACCGCCGGCTTGGAACTTTGTGCAGGCTGCTTCTGCTATATCGGGGTAGTCCACCGAATCACCCTTGTCCACTCCAATGTTCTCTACTTCATAACCCTTGGTTTTAAGGTGCTTTATTATTCGCTGCTTGATTTCAACAGCTCCGTGATCATTGCCAATTATTACTTTCATTCTAACTCCTGATTTACCCGAAAAAAAAATTTCATAACTTCACTGTTATCAATTTAATTAAAATTACTGTCTTTGTCTATTGAGGTGAAATGAAGAGACTAATAAGTCAGGGGTATTTTGCTTGTTTGCCATCACCGGACGCTCATATCAAGAATAACTCCTGGAAACCATGGATAGTCTCCAGGAGTATTACTTCTCAGCCTTAGCCTAGAGAATCGGCCTGCATCTGGAGCTCTAGAATTTTTCTGGATAGATGTTTCTGCACGCCCCGGTTTTCTATCATTCCCAGCGGGATACCCTCTGAATCAAGTACAGGAAGAGATTCCACCTTTTCCCGTTTCATTGATTCCATAACATCAGGAAGAGCTTTCTCCTTGCCGCAGGAAACCCGTACGGGCTCCATCAGATCATGGGCCAGAATCATCCCCGTCATCTCCTGAGCAATGAAGGCATTTTTAATTCCTTCAATTGATAGAATACCGGTTAAAGTCCCCTGCTGATTAACTACGGGAAAATACAGATTATCAGATTCGCTGATTTCATTCAGCACCGTTAAAATTGGCGTATTCTCCTTGATTCTTGGAACACTCGTGTTAAGGACGTCGCCGGCGGTGCTCTTCTGTATTAAATCTTCCTCTGTAATATTAAGCCCGGTCTCACCTGCCTTATGGACGGCGAGTTTGATAAACAGCGGGCCTATAAGCTGCACAACAAAGGTTGAGGCCGTTACAACGGTAATGATGGTATTGCCGAGTTCGCCGGAAAAGCGGTTTCCTGCAACAATTGAAAGACCTATGGCTACTCCCGATTGACTGAAAAGGCAGAGCGGCAAGTATTTCCGGACGGTCTTCGGAGCATGAGATAATGCTCCGCCAAGCCAGGCACCCAGCATCTTTCCACCGCTACGACCTAGCAGATAGGCAAGCAGCAGAATAATTATTACAGGAGAAACCGACCCTAAATCCAGTTTTGCCCCGACGAAGACGAAGAACAGAACATAAACAGGCGGAGCAAGGCGTTCGGTCATTTTAAAGATTTCTTTGCTTTTCCGGGGAGCTACATTTGAAATAACCACTCCCATCACCATGGAAGAAAGGATCATGTCCAGTTTTAGAACCGATGACAGTCCCAGAACCAGCAATATTCCTCCGACCGAAAAGGTCAGAATACGCTCTTCGTCCCGGTAGTTTCTAAGCAGTTTGGCAAGGCCGAAACCGGCAAGAGCGCCCAGAAGGATGGCCCCGCCAATTTCATAAAACAGGTTCCCAATTTCCACGAAGATGCTCGAATGCTCCCCTCCTACTAAAATACCTGAAATGCTGGAGACTATGGCGAACAGGAAAAGGGCCAGGATGTCATCCAATGCAACTATTCCCAGGAGAGTTGTAGTCAGGGGGCCTCTGGTTTTATACTCCCAGAGTACATCTGTTGTACCTGCCGCGGCCGTTGCGGATGATACTGCGCCGAGAAGCAGGCTCAGCGCGAGAGAGAGTTTTAGGTCATGAAAAATCAGCCAGGACGCGAGGAAGATCAGCCCTCCGACCAGAAAGAATGCGCCAAGAGCTTCCAGAAAGAGGATGGCCGTAAACTGCTTTCCATATTTTTTTATAGTTTCTTTTTTCAGTTCTCCGCCAATTAGGAACCCAATCAGCCCCAGGGCAAAATTATTAAAAGGCTGAAAAGTCTCCAGCGTCCGGGGAGATATGATTTTAGCACCGGTTGTTCCTATTAGAATGCCGATGATTATGTAACCTACTACCTGGGGAATATGTATTTTTTGAAAAAGACGTCCGCCGAAGGTTCCTCCAAATATAGCTACACCCAGAAGAAGGAGGGTGTTCAAATTGTGAACGTTAAAGTTTCCGAAAATGTCAGTTAATAATTCCATTTCATTATACTCCTTATTCTAAGACATCTTTATGATGTCAAATGCGGTTCTGCTGTCTCAATTAAGGTTAATACGTCCTTATTCATAATTAACAAATAGTCTTTTTTGTTTAAAAGATCAATACTATTAGGCCGTTATAGTCCTCTATAGAGCGCGATAGTATCTTGTAGTATATCTTCTGAAGGGAATTTACAGCCGGGAGGAGCTCGGCCGTGCTAATATCAATAGATTGGCGTAAACCGCTTTGTAATTATTTTTTACTTTTTTTCTATTCACGCCAGGCAGCGGGAATGCGGGCAGCGTTCTCTGCTGCCGCGGGACCGGGGGAGCTGTTCAGGCCGCGTGTGATCTGAAGAAGATGCTTATGGCTCGGTTCTTCTGACAGGGGAGCGATATCAGATTCTATATGATTATTCGGGTTTCGAACTGAGTGCCGCACTTTGGGCAGCTGAGAAGTCTCTTTCCACGCAGCTTTGACGTTCTTATTACCACCCTGCAGTTCGGGCATGATCTGAAGCGGTTTTTACCTGCTTCCTTTATTTTTAGTTTTAAGAGGGATAAATTACGTCTAAGCGGTTTGAGCAGTCTGCTCAGCCTCTCGTTTTCTATCGTTCTCTTCGAGATGTTTCTTGAATAGGAGCGAAACATTACCCAGGATAAGATAGCCAGTGTCAGGGCGTTGAGGACGGGGTTTTGAATGAAGATGCCGAGGATGATCAGGGCGAAGGTCAGGGCCATCAGTATTTTGTTAAGCCGGTCCATCCCGTATCGGCCGCTCATGAATTGTCTCAGTTTTTCTTTTATCTTGTTCATATTCAATTCTCCTCGTTATTTTTGAAGGGGTATCCGAATGTTCTTATGAAGGTTTCGGTTTTCATAATGCGGTATTGTCATCTATGTTAAAATTGACTTTCCTTTGACCCATAATATAATCAGTAATAGCCCCGCGGTAAATGAAAATAGCAAAATCGTTTAATGATAGAGTCTTTTATTGTCCTTCATGCTATTCCCGAGTATTTCATAAATAGCTGTAAATCATTATCATGTTTATACTGAGGCAGTTTCAAAAATTAAGAGATTGAAAATCTCCGATTTTTGAAAGAGCCTTTACTACTGACAACTATAACACTGGGGGGAGAATATGGCAGCAACAGCAGATATAGCCTTTAAAAATGGAAGAGTAATTACTGTAAACCAGACCGATGATATTACCGAGGCTCTGGCAATAAAGGACAATAAGATAATTTTTACAGGATCTGATAAAGATTTGGAAATAGTTATCGATGGACAGACCAAGGTGATAGACCTTGCCGGCAGAACCCTTATGCCGGGGATAATTGATTCTCATTTTCATCCTATTCTTGCTGGCCTTATCGGGTCGGAGCTGGACTCAGCTATGATAGATACATTTTTTGCCAACTGCAAGAGTTTATCTGCGATGCTTGAGATTCTCAAGAAGGCTGCTGCCCTCAAGGCTCCAGGTGAGTGGATTTCAATGATGGGCTACGAGCCGCTTCTTCTTCCTGAACAGCGTCACCCAACTATTGAAGAGCTCGACGGGATAGCGCCGGATAATCCAGTTCACTGCATGCATGGCGGGGGACATATCTGCATGTACAATACCAAGGCCCTGGAGTTTCTCGGAGTCTGCAAACCTGAAGACGCAAAAAAATATCCTGAGGATGAGGTGGAGGTTGTAGACGGTAGACTTACCGGAATGGTCAGGGGCCATACTCATTTCAAGCTCTGGGGCATGGTTGACTACACCGAGGAGCAGCAGGCAAGGGCGGCAATGAAATCTCATGACGTGGCTCTGCAAAACGGAATAACTTCAATCCACGATGCGGGAGAGTGCGACAAACCATCCTATCATATCATGCAGAAACTCTGCCGGCAGGGCACATTTAAAATTCGCTCATATATGATGCTTCACAGCATCTTCGGAAAACCCTTTTCCAAAGAGGATAATGCCCACTTCATGGCTCTTGGCTTCATGACCGGCCTCGGTGATGAGCATTTCAGGATAGGATCCTGCAAATTCATGATCGACGGCGGCTCAGGAGGACCCTCATGCGCTACCCGCGAGCCTTACAGTCATGAGCCCGCACTTCCCAGGGAAAGAGGCTGGGAGAGGGAAGAGGTTGCCGAATATATCAAGGAGATAAATGACGCAGACTGTCAGGCTACCGCTCACGCTATCGGAGATCTTGCCGTTGAGTTCATGGTGGAAGGCTATGAGAAGGCATTTGCTGATAATTATAGACCGGAGCTCCGGCACAGGATAGAGCATTGCACCATTGCCGACCAGGATCTCATCGATCGCATGGCAAAGATGAATATCTGTCCTACCGTCAATCCAGGAATGCTGACAACCATCGGGGCCAACTATGACCGGTTTTACGGGGAAAGGATGAAATACCTGATAGCCCTCCGGAGTATGCTTGATGCCGGGGTCAAGGTTTCCATCGCCAGTGATTATCCGTCCGGGCCCATTGGCATCCATACCCTCGACGGCGCCGTCAATCGTTATAACCGCCGTAACGATGTACAGCTCGATAGGGCTCAGTGCATATCAGTTCTCGAGGCTGTTCGCTGTGCTACAATTCACGGGGCTTATCTTTCTTTCGAAGAGAAGATTAAAGGAAGTCTTGAAGCTGGAAAACTCGCTGACATGATAGTCCTTTCAGAAGATATTACTACCTTTCCAAAGGAGAGGCTTAACGAAGTCCAGGTTGATATGACTCTGATAGACGGCAAGGTGGAATACCTGCGAAATAAGTAAGCACTCAGCATAAAGAAAAGTTTGACAGGAAGTATACTGTAGATAACAGTTTTAGAATGATAAAAAAGCAATGGTATGCCGTTCTTGAATCCAGAGAGCTTAAAAAAAACTCCGCTGGTAGTCACCCGCCTTGGTGAGAGGCTTGTATTCTGGAGGGACAGGAACGGAAGACCGGTTTGTATGTGCGATCGGTGCGCTCACAGGGGCGCATCGCTTGCAATGGGGAAGGTCTGTGAGGGGAATATACAGTGCCCTTTTCATGGACTCGAATTTGATTCTTCAGACCGCTGTGTTAAAATTCGGGCAAACGGGAAAAACGCGCCTGTTCCTTCTCAGTTTAAGATGACTTCTTATCCTGTAGCTGAGCATCAATCGGTTTCTTATATTTCGAGTTGCCAGCTGGCAATATATTTCCAGGAGATATTATCAAGCAGCGGGTCTTTTTCGGAAAATGACCCGCTGATATTCAAATCTTCTGAAGATTTAATCAGATGGCAGAGAGCAATCCCCATATCAAGTGCCTGAATATTAAATAATTTGAAGGCTGAATTATACTTCTGGTCAATATCCCAGTAAAGGTGGATTAAACCTTCCTGAACAATAAGTCTCCAGGGCTGTTAGTTCTTACGCCTTAGTTGCTCACTTATTTGCTGTTGTTGATGCAATTGACACCCTTGAAATTAATGAATAAGCTCGGTTAACCTTGACACAGGATTATCATTGTGAAAAAAATATTGATCATAAACAGCAGTATTAGAACGAAATCCACATATTCATTATTGAAAAGAATGGAATTACTCCTGGGAGACTATGAAGTTGAGTTTTTGAGTATGAAAGACTTCGATGTTAAACCCTGTGTAGGATGTGAAAATTGTCTTAGAAAAGGAAATTGTAATATAAAAGATGATGCTGATATTTTACTGAATCGGATGAGCAGCGCTGATGGAATTATTATTGGAACACCAGTGTACCTGAGACAGATTTCAGGATTCCTTAAAGTCTTAATTGATCGGGGATGCGCCTGGTATCATAGATCTCCTCTCGCCGGAAAACCAATCATGTTTCTAACTACAACTCAAGTAACCGGATCTAAACAGGCTGTAAAATATTTAAAAGATGTTTCAATTCAATGGGGGACAATTTTTGCGGGTTCAATATCAAGGACAATGTTTAATATCGAACTGGAAATTAAAGCAGATTCTTTATCAAAGCTAAGGTATTTTCTGGAAGATGATAATAAAAAGAAGTATAAGCCTGGACTGAAACAAATAATTGAATTTAATACACAGAAAGTATTAGCTGTTAATATTCTGCCGCTTGATCTGACGTATTGGACTGAAAAAGGCTATATAAATCAATCGTATTTCTATTCCTGCAGGATTAATATTTTTAAGCGAATTGTTGGATACTTATACTACAAGATGCTCTCGTATTTTATCAATAAAAATAAGCAGTAGATAGCACCCGAAACTGTCTTAATAAACCGCTTACAAGAATATTAGTAAACAGCAATTTTAATTTTGACCTCCGGAAGCCCCTGAATAATCTTTAAAATGTCTAAACATCTAAATCATTCCTCTTTGCCACCTGTTGAAAAGTTCTAATTCCCGCTTCCGGGACGTCAGTAGTTCTGAATTTGGCTGCCTTTGTATGCCGCCGCTGGGGGCCCCGGTACCGTCAGGAAAAATTGAGGTCTTCCGAACCTTTTTCTGATGGTGTCGGGGTCAGCAAGGGCCGACATTCGAGGGAATTGCAGTCAAATTCAGACTTGCTGATTAGTAAAACTCTTATTTGTTATAATTTTTATTCAGGTGTATAATTTCCCTGGAGAGGCAGATATGAGATGCTGCCGAAATCCTGGTATTAAGGACTAGAAAAGAGTAAGCATATGAAAATTGGAATAATAATTTGTGATAGGTACAGGAATTGTGCCGGCGGTAAGTGCTTCAGATCAATGCAGAACCGGGAAGGGGCATTTGATATCTACAGCAAAGATGAGCCACTCGAGATAGTTGGATACACAAGCTGCGGCGGCTGCCCGGGTGGAAACTTCGAATATACTCCTGAAGAAATGATAAAAAATGGAGCCGAAGCCATTCATTTTGCAACCGGTCTGATTGTTGGATATCCGCCATGTCCTTACATTTCTCATTTTAAACAGTTTATACAAGACAAGTATAAGCTTCAGGTTGTACTTGGAACACACCCGATTCCGCAAAAATATTTCATTACACACGAGAATCTTGGAACATGGAAATCCGAAGAATGGCAGGAAATGATTAAGCCGACTTTGGTCAATGAAGATTTGAGAAGAAAATATGATTGAGCATAAGGGGAAAATATTCAGTCATTCAGGGAGGATACTGAGAATGCCATTATCGAAACGATAGCAAGAAGACCCTGCACGTTCGATTATTTAACGAAGATTTTAGGCTTTCATGTAAATAAAATTAATAAATATCTTTCCGTACTGGAGGCTGATAGAAAAATTGAAACAGTACGGCAGAATAGAGGTCTTTTCTATCAGAAGAAAGATAAGTGATTATTCTTTAAAAGGAGATTACTGTGTTATACGAGTTTAGAAAGGTGCAGCAGAAAGAAAAAGGATATAGAAGACTGTTTCTTGATGAATTTTTTGATTTGTATGTCTGGTATGACAAAAAAGGCGGAGATATTATCGGTTTTGAGCTCTGTTATAATAAAGACTCTGATGAGCATTCTATTATCTGGAAACAGAATAAGGGCTACCTTCATACTGAGATTGATTCCGGTGAAAATAATCCCGGGCATTCAAAGCAGTCTCCAATTTCTTTGATTGACGGATATTTTGATAAAAAGAAAGTTTCAAAACGATTTTTAGAAAGCAGTCTGAATCTTGAAAATGAAATTGTTGATTTGGTTAATAATAGAATCCTGGAATACGATGAAAAACTGATAAACCCATTTTTATAATTTTCTTTCAACATAGATAAAGAATATTAGAATCCCGTTTTCCAGCGTTATGAGGGTCTTTTTTAACGCGCCGAAGAATTCCCAATGTTTTTATTGACAACTTGAATGTTACAGTGCATACTGTGTATATACGATAGGCACAGTATGTGTCGGGGAGTAATACCAGATGAAAGTATTAAACGTTCAGGGTATATGTAAAAGATATGATAAGTTCTATCTTGATGATGTATCTTTCAGTCTCGATGAAGGATACATCATGGGATTCATAGGCAGTAACGGGGCCGGCAAGACCACTACTTTAAAAGGCATCCTCAATGTTATCCATAAAGACGCGGGTACTGTTGAGATTTTCGGCAAAAATATAGATGGTAACGAGATTGCACTGAAACAGGATATTGCATTCATGATGGGCAGCAGTGATTATTATCCTGGAAGAAAGCTGAAAACCATCAGTTCGATTGTTCAGAGATTCTATTCAAACTGGAACCAGGAAGCCTACGAGGGCTATCTGAAAAGGTTTAAGCTGGATCCTGAGAAAAAAGTCAAAGAGCTGTCTCAAGGGATGAGGATTAAGTTCGCATTAACCCTTGCTCTGTCACATAATGCAAGATTTATAATACTCGATGAACCAACCTCAGGTCTGGATCCTGTTGCAAGGGATAACCTGCTTGAACTGTTTCAGGAGCTGGTGGAGAAGGGTGATAAGAGTATACTTTTTTCAACTCATATCACTTCAGATCTGGAAAAATGTGCTGATTACATTACCTATATAAATAACGGCAGGATAATCGAAAGCACTACGAAGGATGATTTACTCGATAAATATCGCCTGGTAAACGGTTCCGAGGATGATTTGAATGGAATGAAGGAAGATATGGTCTCCTCCAAGAAGAATTCTTTCGGATTCACAGGTTTAATTGAAACAGTAAAACTCAAGCCTTATAAAGGTATCAATGCTGAAGTTCCCACACTCGATGACATTATGATTTATTATGCCAAAAAGGAGGAAGATAATGCGCAGTTTAATATATAAGGATTTTAAATTATCAATTAATTGGTTTTTCTTCATAATTATGCCCTTTCTGACGGGAGCATTGTTTCTGATTCCGCAATGGCCTTTTTTCATTGCTTTGATGTATTTCTTTTTTATAACAGTGCCTAATGTCTTCGCGACATATAATTCTCAGAATGATTTCGGATTCGCTATTATGATGCCTGTCAGCAAGAATGACATAGTCAAAGGAAAGATTTCATCGTTTATAATAATCGAACTGATTCACCTGCTCACTGGAGCTATTTTTGCGTTTATTCATGTGAAGCTTTATGGGATTGATAATTTCATGCTTGATCTCAATTTTGCCTTCTTCGGCATTGCATTTATGATGTTTGCATTATTTAATATAGTTTTCTTTCCGATTTATTTTAAATCAGCCTACAAGTATGGAATTCCGACAATCGCAGCTAATGTGGCAGCCATCCTGTTTGCCGCGGCAGTGGAACTGCTTGTATTATTTAATCCCGTCTTCAGGAATTTCCTCGAGGGGAGAAGTCCTGAGATGAAAGTACTGCAGATTATCATTCTGATTGCCGGGATAGGGATTTTTGCACTATTTAATTTCATTGCGTATAAAATGTCAGCAAAGAGATTTGAGAATATTGATTTATGAGAGGGATAAGCATATCCAATAAATCCAATAAGCCTATCTACCAGCAGCTGTTCGAGCAGATCAGTTCACAGATATTGAAAGGCGAACTGGAGAGCGACTTTAATCTGCCTGCTATTCGGACTGCGGCCAAAGAACTTCGAATTAGTATAATTACTGTAAAGAAGGCGTGGGAGAAACTCGAGCGGGACGGATTGATCTACTCTGTAGCGGGCAAAGGCTGCTTTATTTCGGATTTATCCAATAATGAATTGGGGAACAAAAGAACTAATATAATCAGGAAACAAATGCTAAAAGATTTACTTTTTTATAAAAATCTTGGAATTTCTGAAGATGAAATCATTAAATTGGTCAAGGAATTATATAGTAAAGTATTATCATGTTGATGTCATCCTTTTCATCTGCGCCGCAACAGTTGAATCTATCCCGCCGCTCAGCGCTGCCTTTATATTTTCTCCATCTCATACATGATGAAAAGTTGTAAACGTGTTTTTGTCGCAGGCAATATTCTTCCCATCAAAAAGTTCAGAGAATAGGGGCCTTGTTTCTAATTGCAGGAAGTTCTCTTAGGGCAGAGAGCAATGAGGCAACTATAAATTTTTTGTATAGACATGACAGATCTTGATGAATTGCCTTAGAAAGGGAAGAATTCAATGAAATACAGTGTTTTTTTTAAAAAAAACCAAATATTTTGCATAAATACCGTCTTATCAATGTATACCGCTTGACAACACAGAGTAGTTTTAATATGTTCATAAAAGACTTATTTAGTTAGAAGAAGGAAAAGAGAATATGAGTACTGGTAAAGTAAAGTTTTTCAATCAATCAAAAGGATTCGGATTTATTACTCCGGATGATGGAAGCAAGGACATTTTTGTTCACGTTTCAGAAGTAGAAAATGGACAGCTTGATGAAAATGACAGCGTTAACTTTGAAATTGGCGAAGGTCAGAAAGGCCCTTGTGCAGTTCAGGTAAGGAAAATATAATTTAACGAAGCTATATTTTTTTAGTAATTAAAGGGAGCGTAATGCTCTCTTTTTTTTTGGTTTAGTCTTCAAAAGAATGTACCAAATTACCCCTTCTTCTTATCTTTCCTAATCGGACAAAGAGTTCTCCTCACCGGCTGACGCAGCATTTCCGGAATACATAGTTTCTCATTCATCAAGCCTGAATTTAGTATGAGTGTCATTTTTACGACAGAACAATCAGTCTCTCTGGATTAAAATATATACTATGGAGAGTTGCGGAAAGGGCGTATCACAAGTTTCTAAGCTGAACAGTAACTTTTATCTGCTTCAGGCGTCTCCGATATTTAGGGAATTGGCACGGGAGAATATCGATTATCTGTGTAATCATGTCATTGAAAGACAATACAACAAGGGTGATATAGTTTGCCGAAAGGGCAGCCTTGCATGTTCGGTATTCTTAATAAAGACTGGCACTGTATCAGAGATTGCCCTTGATGGGAATGAATTTTCGACTATTGCTGTTATTAAAAATCGTTTTGATTATTTTGGTGAATTGGGAGTTCTGCTGGAGGAATCCTATACCACAACAGCAATTGTAACTTCACCTGCTGTAATCCTGGCTATACCGGGAGGGGTTTTCAGAAAGGTAGTCTGGGGGAATCCTGCGGCTCTGAAAGAAATTCTCAAAATGTTCAAGAGAGGCTTACAGAATTCTGCTCAAAAGTTTATTTCCTGTACTATGTTCAATGTAGAGGGCCGTTTGGCCTATCTTCTGCTGATGATGCACCAGGGGCAAAATGACGGTTCCAGCATAAGAATAATCCAGGAGAACCTTTCCCGCCACTGCGGAATATCCCGTCAAACTGTTTCTTGTTTGCTGAACGGCTGGAAGAAACAGGCCGTAATTGATATTCAGAGGGGACGAATTTCGGTCCTTGCGGTGGATAAGCTGACGGATATTCTTATGAATAATGCAAAAAGTTACTAAGCTGGATTGATTATGTTAAGGAGCGCCGCATAACAGCCTAGAGGTCGCAACTCGAATAAGTTGATTTTTAAACAATGAAATTCCGGTGTCGGATTCCCGACAGAAAGAACGAAGATCCCTTCATATAATGAGAATTCAATAAACAAATTACAGAAAAGGAAGGGTGTCTAATGTTATTAGAAAAGTTTAAAACCGTCTCCGGGTTGGAGAAAATCCCGGTTTATTGGGACAAACGGTACATTAAGAATTTGGATAAGCTGTCAAAACCAGAATATACAGTAAAAGTAGAGAAGGATGTTCCGATTAATCTCAGAGACGGAGTAACAATCTACACCGATATCTACCGGCCGGCAGAACTGGATCAGGCACCGGTGCTGCTGGCCTGGTCGGCTTACGGTAAGACAATGCAGGCGATGAAGCGGGGAACTTTATCCGGGGCGTCTCTTTATTTTGATCACAGCCTGGAGGCTGGGGATATAGATTTCTTCGTCTCCAGGGGGTATGTATTTGCCATACCCGACCCCAGGGGGATTGGTGTTTCAGAGGGAGAGTTTCTAGGAATATACAATCCTCAGGAGCAGGATGATGTTTACGATGTAATCGAATGGCTGGGGACGGATTATCACGCCGGGAACGGGAAGGTTGCTATGCTGGGTTACTCCTATTTTGGTTTAATTCAGACATTGGCCGCGGCGAAGAGGCCGTCGCATCTGAAATGCATTATGCCCATGGGAATGAGCGATGATTACTACCAGCACGGTCATTACGGAGGTGTGGCTAATACTTATATGAGCATGTACTGGGAGCTCTGTCCTGCCAATAATCCGGTTTCATGGTCTACTAAGATGTATACAGAAGAAGAGATGAAGGCGCGGATCAAGGATGTTCAAAAAGATCCGGATATTGCCATCATCTCCAATTTTAACAAGATCTTTAATACCTGGCCCCCGAAATATCATACTTTTTTTCTGGATTATCTTCTCCATCCCGAGGATGGTCCTTTCTGGCAGGAGCGCTCTTCGGGACAAATATTTGATAAAATTGAGGTTCCTATATATCTGAAATGCGGCTGGGCTCCCAATGGCCGCTGGAGCGCGCCTGTATTCAATGCTATGACCTCTAAAGATCTGAAGTCCTACAAGCGCTGCGGTGTGATGGAAGCCTACGGGGGGATGGAGCTGCCCTATCGGTTCATGAACGAAGAGATGCTCAGGTGGTATGATCACTGGCTTAAAGATGTAGATACGGGAATTGTGGATGAACCCCTGTTTAAAATGAATATCATCGGCAGAGGCTACCGATATGAGAATGAATGGCCCTTAAAGCGAACAGAATGGCGGAAACTCTATCTGCGAACCTTCGGGAAGCTGCGTTGGGAGCCTGATCCTGAAGGGACTCTTCCTCCTGATAGTTTTACCCACAGACCGCCGAACATCACCACTCAAATTGAGACTCTGGTCTACCGCACCGACCGATTCAGTAGGGCAATGGAATTTACTGGGCCAGTGGAACTGCACCTGTTTGCCTCAATTGATGCAGAAGATGCCAATTTTATTGTAAAACTTTGGCAGATAACGCCCGGCGACACCCGAATGCCGCTTTGTCGTTTCGGTGCCCTTAAAGCCTCTCATCGCCTCGATCCCGAAGGTTGCCGGATAGGCCGCCCTGTCCATGATCACAGCCGGAGGGTACCTGTAACTTCAGGGGAAATCTTGGAATTCCTTATCGAGATCAATCCCATCGGCATGGTTTTTGACGCGGGTACGTCTATAGAACTGGAGATCAAAGCCATGGACTCCTTCGAGCACCAGGATAAGGCCTGGCAGGGAAAGATTGGACATATGGGGCCCATTCCAAGTGCTAATACTATAAACTATAAGATTTTTCGGGATAGAGATTACCCGTCCTACATCCTGTTGCCTTACATTCCTGAAACTGCCGGTGAGCAGTGGCTGCAGCCCCTTGATGATGACGGAGCTTTTTCAGGAGGGACTTGAAAGAGCGGAGCCAATTGATAGGAGCTGCCTGAAGGAGCTCCACACTGGCTAGGTCTTGAATTGGTCGAGTTCTTTTTTCAGTTTCATCGTACTCGTGTCTAATTCCAGGATTACGTCAGATGTAAGCCTGGTAGTATCTACAATATTTCGGGATTCGGTTACAGCTTCTCGAATCCCGTTTGATACCGTTCCGGATACCCTCTGTATCTTTGAAAGCTCATCGTTCATCGAGATGATCTGTTCCATTATTTTCTCTGAGCCTTTTCTTACTTCGACTGTAATTTCTTGTAATGACAATGATGAGTCAATTATCTGACTGCTTCCGGTCATGAGTTCATTTGTAGAACAGGTAATCTCTTCAAAAGCAGAAGTGAAGTTATCTACTGAATTATTAATATCATTGAAAGACAACGCAGTTTTTTCTACTGAAGCCGAGGTTTGGATTACTGCTTTATTGATCTTGGTGATTGCATTTTCGATATTATTTATACTGGCAGACGATGATTCGGCAAGTTTTCTGACCTCATCTGCTACAACGGCAAAACCTTTTCCTGAGCTGCCGGCATGGGCCGCCTCTATTGCGGCGTTCATCGACAGTATGTTGATCTGGCTTACAATCCCTTTTATTAGTTTTGTTATATCCTTAATATCATTCAGTTGTCTGACAATCCCAGTATTGAACAGATCCTTAGTAATCTGAAGCTGCTCTCCGCCGGTTTTCGCCTTTGACTTAAGTTCCTTTGCCGCATTATTTTTTGAAACGCTTGTTTTATTAACATTCATTATTGAGGCATTGATCTCATTAACGGCCGCTGTCGTCTGCTCGACAAGTATTGACTGTTCATCCATCTGGTCGTTAAATTGCCGAATATAAGTGCTTATCAGATCTGAGGCTTTCAGATTGCTGTTAATGCTGTTATCCAGAAGTTCGACTTTCTGTCCCATTGAATTGAGATTTGAGCTTATTTCTGTTACCGCAGCTGCTGTTTCGCTTGTATTCACTTCCAGTATATTCTTATGTTTGATAGTTACGTCCGAACTGTCTTTTATGCCGGAGATAAGTTTTTTCATCTGTTTTAGAAAATTATTAAAATTTTCCGATAGTGTGCCAAGCTCGTCTTTACTATAAAACTCCACATAAACGGTGAGATCTCCTTCTCCCTGTGAAATATTAAACAGTGAATCGGATATATAAAGCACTCTTTTATTGATTCGGCCTGCTATTAACAATGATAGAATTGAGAATATTATAATTGATATCAATGTAATAACAAGATAAGAGGCTCTAAGAGCCCTGAGCTCTGCGAATAAAATTTCGTTATTCATCCAGAATCCAAGTATCCATCCTGTTGATGAGACCTCCCTGAATGCAGATATATAATTATTACCACCAACTTCAAATTCTATTACCCCGTTTCTGTCTTTTAAAAATCTTGAAACGGCTTCTGCGTAAATACTGTTTAGTCCATCCGTGTTTATTATTTCTTTTTTTTCATGAGCAAGGATTGTTCCATTTTTATCAATCATGATTAGAGAAGCATCATTGACTTCAAAGGAATAAAGTTTTTCCATTAATGTTGATAGTCTGAGATCTGTTGCTAAAACAGCATTAATTGTTTCATTTTCGCCAAATATTGGAGAGTATAGTGTTGTTGTCAATGTTTTTGTTTCAGAATCGATATAGTAATCAGTGAAAGAGGTTGTCCGGTTTTTCATTGCATTCTTAAACCAGGGTCTTGTTTCAACCTGATAATCGGGAGGCTGAGGGAAATCTCCGCCGTAATAAGGCGGATGTCCCGATAGACCTATGTAGGGATTTATTCCGAAGTAATTGATGAAGGGGCTTAGATAAGGGTTGAAGTCTTCCCCGGCTTTAAGAAGAGTTTCAAGTGTTCCGGGTGTCGAGATGAATTCGGCCAGGGTATTAAGGGCAGTAATGCGTGTTTGGAACCATGAATCAATCTCATTTACTGAGGTTTCAACCTCCCGGGTCATAGCCTGTATTATTCTTTCTTTTTCTCTTTGATAGGTCTGGAGATAGCCCCATATTGAGAGAAATAAGAAGATGATGACTGAGACGAAACTAAACAGTAAAGCTATTCTCCATTTTAAACTGAGGTATCCCTGGAACTGAAATAGGCGCATTATTATTTCTCCTGTTATTTCTTCTCCATATTACGACGGCATTATAATTTATTCTGTCATTAATCAGACAATGGGGCGTTTCGAAAATTAAAAATGTTGTTTTAAAAGCTTGTGTCACATATCTGATAGTTCGAAAAACAATTGGCAGTTATAATTCTGATTAACGAAATGACACAGTAAGGAGAGTGCAGCATGCAGGAAAAACTTGCACAGGAACTGGGTCTCGCTAACTTACCCAACTATTGGGACAAGCGCTATGTGAAGAACCTTGATAAATTATCTAAGCCTGATTATGAGGTAAAACAAATTAATGATGTATGGTTGGAACTGAGAGACGGAGTAAAGATTTGCTGCGATATTTTTCTTCCGGTAGGATGTGAGGAGTCTCCGACTCTGGTTTCCTGGTCAGCATACTCAAAGACTATGCAGTCAATTAAAAGGGGTTCGATTCCGCCGGAATCCCTTCTTTTCGATCACAGCCTTGAGGCCGGTGATATCGAATTTTTTGTGAGCCGGGGTTACTCCTATGTTATTCCGGATCCGAGAGGAATCGGCAAGTCCGAAGGAGAGTTTTATGGAGTTTATAATCCGCAGGAACATGAGGATGTGTATGATACCATAGAATGGTGTGCCGAACAGTCCTGGTCTGACGGGAATATCGGCATGATCGGATATTCGTATTTCGGGATAGTTCAGATACTGGCGGCAGCGCAGCAGCCTCCTCATCTGAAGTGCATAATGCCTTGTTCATTTGTTGATGACTATTACCAGCATGGATATTACGGAGGTGTTCCCAATACCTATATGTCCATTTACTGGGAACTTTGTCCTTCTCATCACCCGGTTCCCTGGTCTATTAAAAAATATGGAGAAGAGAAGGTTAGGCAGATGATGGCACAGCGGCTTAAAGATCCGGACATAGCCGTGAACTCCTATTTTACCAAGATTCTTACAACCTGGCCTCCCAATTATCATACCTTCTATCTGGATTATCTGCTTCATCCTCTCGATGGTGAATTCTGGCAGGAGAGATCGGCTAATCAAATTTATGACAAGGTCAAGGTTCCGATTTATCTCCATTGTGCGTGGTCGCCTATAGGACGGTGGAGCGCCCCGATCTTTGATGCAATGAATGATGAGCGCCTGTCCTGCCCGAAACGTCTCGGTGTTCTCGAAGGCTATGACGGCTTGGAGCTTCCATACAGGGCTCTGAATGAGGAGTGCCTCCGTTGGTATGATATGTGGCTCAAGGGCGTCGATACGGGAATCATGGATGAACCTCCCTACAAGTTCACTGTAATAAACGGCGGCGTAAGATATGAGCATGAATGGCCTCTTCTGAGGACAAAGTGGAAGAAACTTTATCTTAGATCTTTCGGAAAGCTGCGCTGGGACAGTGACGCTGATGAGAATCTTCCGCCTGACGGATTTATGCATCTTCCGCCTTCGGTTTCAACGGATGTCAATGATATTAGTTATACTACGTCAATGTTTACCCAGCCGATGGAATTCACCGGTCCGATAGAACTTAAGATTCATGCATCAATTGATGCTGAGGACGGGAATCTGATTGCAATGCTCTATGACGTTTTGCCTGACGGCAGTATGATGCCGCTTAACCGGTATGGGGCTCTGAGGATGTCGCATCCTCTTGATGATGAGAAATCGGATATCGGCCGCCCTGTTCATGACAACACCAGAGAGGTTAAAGTTGTACCGGGTGAAATCAATGAATATTCGGTAGAGATTAATCCGACCTCAATGATTGTTCCTGCCGGACATAAGCTGCTGTTGAAAATTACAAGTATGTGTCCTAATCCTTCTCATATGGACAGCTGGACCGGAAAGGTTGGAAATATGCATGTTGTTCCGAGCTCTGATACTATCTCATACAAAATCTATCGGGACAGGAATCATCCGTCTCATCTTGTTCTTCCGCTCATCCCCTATACTCCTGTGGAGAATTGGGTTCAGCAATTTGAAGATGAATAAAAAGGGGGGCTGTATTTCAGCCCCTTTTTATTATCTGATTATTGTGTTGCCAAGGAATACTTCAACTAATTCTTCTTTATTTAATATTTCTATGTATCCCCGGTGGGTCAGGATTATTCCGTCTTTTTTCCAGCCTCCGAGAATATTGGATAGGGTTTGGCGGGCTACTCCGCACATCTGGGACAGCGTCTCCTGTGTAGTTTCAATTTTATTCGCATTTCTCTCCAGCTCGCGTGACAGCATCAAGATTCTATAGGCAATCCTCCCCTCGGAGTTAAACATAAGAAATGACAGATGAGTCTCCGCCGAGTTCTGCAGCCTGAGACAAAGTGTTTTAATAATAAATTTAGTGATTTTGACGTGGTTGTATGTCAGATGACAGAAAAACTCTCTTGGTATTTCTAATAATTCGACACTGTTCGTCGCAATAGCTGTGCTGACGTAGGGTTCCTGAAGTAGTACGCCAATTTCCCCTATGTAGTCGTGTACCCTGCGGTTTTTAACAACGGTTTCAAAATCGTTGCTGTCAATAACAATTTCTTTTACTATTCCTTTCATAATAATATAGACTGCATTCGGAAAAGCGGATTTTTTAAAGATGTAATCACCTTTTTCATATGTTATAGTTCTGGAATTATCGGCTAGGGTTTCTATCTCTTTGTTGTTTAAGGATGAAAACAGCGGAACGCTTTTTAGAAATAAGATTGTTTCATCTTTCATTATTTTAATCATATACCAGTCCTTTATAGGAAACAACCTAATAATGAAAGAGAATTGATTCGGCGGTCGATGATTCAATTCGGCCGCCGATAACAGTTGCTAGGTTACTGCTCTTTCTTTTAGTGCAAATTCTTCTTCCATTTTGTTCCACGGTTCATGTGGTTTTCTCATTTGTTCAAAAAGTTCGATTCCCTTGTTTTTCTTGAGCCAATTCTTACGTATTACTACATACAATGCTGCAATTGCATAGAATACAATCATCGCTCCATAATGTTTCGGCTTCATGTTCATCACCATTGAACCTCCGAGCAGAAAACAGAGGATTGATGCAAAAATTACCAGTGCAATGGTTACCTTATGTGGTATTTTGAAGAAGTTGTTCTTGTAACAAAGAGGGTATTTTTTCGGAAGAACGAAGATGGAAAGATAAAGTATCGGACTCAAAAGAAGTCCCGGAATCGTAGTTATCTTTACAACATCATCGAGATTGTATCCTGAAGCTATTGCTATTACCGCGATAATTGTATTTAGAAGTACTGCACCTACCGGAACGTTATGTACATTCATCTTAGCAACTATTTTGGGGTAAAGACCGTCTCTTGCCGCAACGAACTGGCCTCTTGAGAACATGAGAATTACTGCATTAAGGCTTGTGATTACTGCAATTAGAGCTCCGCCGGTAATGAAGAAGATTAGCATTGGTTTACTCATGAACTGTTCGGCTACGAGCCCAAGGCTGTATGCATCAGAATAAATTACTGGTCCCCTTTCTCCCATAGTGTCGACCGGAATAACACCTACTGTGATATAGGACATTAGAGCAAAAACCAGGGCACAGACAAGAGTACTGAAGATGAAGGCTTTGGGAATGTTTTTTCTTGGTTCATCAATTTCATCGGCCATGTAGATTAATGCGTTTGCTCCAATCAGGCTTCCGTGAAGCATTCCCATTACGGCCCATAGTTTGGTTATTTTTATGGTCGGAACTATCACATCCATCGGATCAATTTTTATCTTAGTAAAACCTCCGAAGATATATATACCGAGGGCTACAAGAAGGGTGAGAACCGAAATATTCTGCACCCATACACTCACTTTAATTCCCTTAAGTGAAATTGCCGTAAAAATTACTGTTATCAGAATGGCAACCGAAGCTGTTCCGAAAGCACTTTCCGCGATGACAGGAAACAAAATTGCTGTATAGGTTGCGAATGTGAGTGACAGGGTTGCAATTTTCATCACTCCAATTACCAGATCGTTGAAAGTTTGAAAGCAGCCCATTATTGGATGAATAAGCCTGGAAAGGCCCATATAAGCTCCGCCGTTAGCAGGTATGGAACTGCTTATAATAAATTCGGGTAGAGTTTTGAAAAGCAAAAACACTGCTGCGAGGAGGAATCCCCATACCACCCCGTTTCCTACAATTTTTACTGCAACGGGTGTAATCGCGAATATACCGGCCCCAATGATACATCCGAGCCCCATTGCTATGCAGGCAAGCAATGACATCTTTTTTTTCTTTTCTCCCATTTTAACCACCTTTTTTGAAAATTTCATAGATAGGACCTCCCGGTATAGGAGGCTGATGATTAAATGGTAGCACAGAGAATTTGTGCCGTATGTCATCTATCTGACAAAGAAAATAATTAAAAATGACTGAAAATCTGTAATAAATGGTTTCTGTATATATTGTGACAGACAAGGGAGGGCTCTTCATTATATCAAATTATAACATAAGGAGAGTTCATGGAATGGTCGTTTGAATTAAGTCTAACAGTATTTCTGGTTGTGGCATTTGTTTCACAGCTCATTTCGTTTCTTTCACGGGGAAGGCTTTCTCTGCCGCTTGCCTTCGGTCTTATTTTCATGGCCGGCTTTTCGCTGGAAATTTTTCCGAAAGATTTTATAGATAAAACCGGGCTTCTCGGGGTCGGCAGGATTGCCTTCAATGTCCTGATTATTCATGCGGGTACGATGTTCAGCTTAAGGGAGCTTAAGCGTAACAGGAAGGCGCTGCTTATAACTCTATCAGGGGTAATACTCAGTAACGTAATCATTATTGGAGGACTTTCCGGACTTATCGGCAGAGAGCTCGCTATTCTGGCGGCACCTTCTGTCGTCGGCGGCGGGGCAACCTGTGCCATTGCTTCGGTGAGCGTAATGAGAAGTCTTCCGGAAATCAGCTTCTTTCCATGGCTGATATTCATGCTTCAGTGTCTTTTCGGTGCTCCGGTTTTTGCGCTGATGCTGAAAAAGGAAAAGTTGAAAATCGGAGGATATCGGAAAGAAATGGCGTCATTGCCTGAGGCGAGAGGCAGGATTGCAGATAAAATGAACGGCAGCCTGAAAGGAACGGCTTTTTATCTGATGGCTTTAATGTTGCTTTCTCTCTTAAACCGCCTATTCTTCAATACTTTTTTTTCCGGGACAGGGCTTTCGTTGAATCTAACTGCACTTCTTATAGGTATTGTTGTTGGTGAAACAGGACTTATCGATCGAAACCCCCTTCAAAAAGCCGACTGTTTCGGGCTCCTCATGCTTGGTTTGATGAGTCTTATGGCCAAAAGTCTTGCTAATATTCCGCTTTCGGCCGTGATTGCGCTTATTCCTCCTGCCCTGATCTGTTTCGCTGTAAGCACTACTGCACTTGTTTTATCAGGCATTGCATTAAGCCGGCCGCTCGGCGTCAGCAGAACGAGGGCTGTGGTCATTGCCATAAGCTCGCTTGTTCCTGTTCCGGTTAATATCATCATGATCAAAAGCATAATAAAACCTGAGTCTGCCTTTGAAACTGATGATGTTGCAAGATTGATTGAAGAGACGAAGATGGGGTCTTTATATGTTATTAATATTTTTTCTGTACTGCTGATAAGCATTGCAGTTAGTTTTATTTAATTTAAAGGATGGTAATCTATGGTAAGTAATCTTGTTAAAAACTTGAATCCGTCAAAGACTCTAGCTTTGACCGAAAAGATTTCGCGGCTTAAAGGACAGGGCCGGGAAATATTGGCTTTTAATCTTGGTGAACCGGATTTTAATACGCCTGTCTCTGTAATTGAAGCTGCTGAAAAAGCCATGAGGTGCGGCCATACAAAGTACACTTCGGTAGCAGGTATTTCCGAGCTCAGGACTGAGATTTGCAGGAAATTATCAGAAGATAATAATCTTGAGTATTCACCGGAGCAAATTTGCGTCTCGACAGGTGCCAAGCAGGCGCTTGTAAACTCTGCACAGGCTGTCTGTAATCCTGGAGACGAGGTAATAATCTTTACACCATGCTGGGTCAGCTATGTCGAGATAGTTAAAATTGCGGGTGGTATACCGGTCCTCGTTAAAGCATCTGAGGAAAATGGTTTCCAGCCTAGCAGGAAAGATTTGGTAAAGGCTGTCACCCCTGCATCAAAGGCGATAATCATCAACTCCCCGAACAATCCTACGGGCGCTATTTATAGTGAGAGCACAATCCGGATGATAGCTGAGACTGCTGAAAAGTATGGGCTTGTAATGATCTCAGATGAGATATATGAAAAACTCATTTATACAGATGAGCGGCCTTTCAGTCCCGCTTCAGTATCTGAATATGCAATGGATAATACGATTACAATTAATGGATTCTCGAAGGCATATGCGATGACTGGCTGGAGAATCGGGTATACAGCCGCGCCGAAGGAGCTTGCAGATGGAATTGTTTCACTTCAGAGTCATACAACATCAAATGCTAATACTATTTCCCAATATGCCGCAATTGCTGCTTTAAAAGAATGTTCTGCTGATATTGAGCGAATGAAAACTGCATTCAATGAACGCCGGTTATATCTCTTTAACCGGTTGAAATCTATGAGCAGAATTGAATGTGTTGAAAGCAGAGGAGCTTTTTATCTCATGCCAAATGTTTCCGGGTATTATGGGAGCAGGACTCCTTCCGGTGATATAATAGGTAATTCAAACGGCTTCTGTGATTATATGCTCTCTGAAGCATCAATTGCGTTAGTACCGGGTGAGGCGTTTGAAAGTCCGGAAAATGTCCGTATTTCCTACGCAGCTTCGCTCGAGAATTTAAAAAAAGGTATGGATGCTTTTGAGCAGGCGCTTTTAAATATTAAATAAAAGAAGGAGGGACGCCTTAGACGTCCCTCCTTCTTTTATTTGTTTTTTTATTTGCGTATAATTCCGCGGAGTTTTGTTGTCGTTGAAAGTTTTTTAATGGAATATATATAACAAGCCTCTCTCATGGTAACCTGTTTGTCATTCATCAGATTTATGATTTTATCGAAGGCCCCTTTCATCTTTTTCTGCTGCTTATCCTGGACTTCATCAAAACTCCAATAGTAGTTATGCAGATCCATTACTCCGCACTTGAAGGTCATCCAGGCGGAGAGCGCGACTACCTCGTCGCGCTCAACTGCAGTATGAAACCTTATTCCGATTCTCCCAGATGATTGCGTGCCGCTGTTATCTGAGATCTTACAGATAATAGCGGATTTTCATAGGCGGTGGTTGTTTTCATGCTTAATGCGTGGCTCCTTTCCCGCTGCCTGAGAATGACGTACCGTTTACTACGGGCTGCAGCCATTTTTCCGGTTCTGTATATGGAATGTTCGGAAGCAGTATGTAGGAGGGGTAATCCTTGTCTCTGAAAATCTTGTAGTTTATCGTATTTGCACTGGGAATGGGCCCCATATGTCCCAACTTTCCTTCCCAGGCCTTGTCCTGATGTTCGAAGGGGTCGGAAGCCTTGATCTCCAGTTCAAGAGAAGTTCCGGAATCAAAGACCATTCCTATCGGATTGATCTCGATAACATACTCATTGATATCACCCGGGACCACAGGAACTCTTTTTGAGAAATCATGAACAGGCCGGCCAATCTGGTATTTTTCAGGATCGAGCTTGTATGAAGCCTTCAGGGAACCTGTTCTGCATAACGGCATTCTGGTTCCTCCCTGAGTGATTTGCCAGAGCTTTATAACAAAGTTTGCATCTTCAGCATCAATCGCCGCAAAGAGGTGAAGCTCAATAGGGCCTGTAAACTCTGTAGGTCTGCCGAATCTGGCTGTTCGATATGTTAGGGTTTCGACCTCGGTAGTAATGTTCGGCGGTCTGTGGTTGAAACTATCGGGCGGAAGATTTCCTTCCGGATCTTTTTCCCATCTGAGCTGGTTGAAGGTTCTAAGGTACAGCTTCTTCCATTCTGTTCTCTCGAGGGGCCACTCGTTTTCATATCTGTATCCGCGTCCGATGATGTTCAGTTTCATCAGGGGTTCTTCGATTATTCCTGTATCAATGCCCTTCATCCAGTGATCATACCACCTGAGCATTTCTTCATTCATGAAACGGTAGGGAAGTTCCATTCCTCCGTAGGATTCCATAACGCCGCAGCGTTTGTAGGTGTCGAGCTCTATGCTGTTCATCGCATTGAATACAGGCGCGCTCCATCGGCCGGTCGGCGCCCATCCGCACTTGAGGTATACCGGTACCTTTATCTTGTCGTAGAGTTCTTTCGCGGATCTTTCCAGCCAGAATTCATCCTCATCCGGGTGAAGAAGATAGTCAAGCATGAATGTGTGGTATCGCGGCGGCCAGGTATTGAAGATTTTACTGAAGTAGGAGATGATCGCGATATCAGGATCTTTTTGAACTTCTTTTATCTGATTTTTTACCCAATCCTCCCCATATTTTTCGAGAGACCAGGGTAGAGTGTCCGGCGACGGGCAAAGTTCCCAGTACATGCTCATATAGGTATTCGCACATCCGCCGTAATGTCCGTGCTGATAATAATCATCGGTGTAGGACAGCGGCATAATGCATGTCAGATGCGGCGGCTGAAGAGCCGCGACCAGCATCTGAATTATCCCGAAATAGGAGTACCCTAGGAGGGATACTTTTGAATCACAGTGTCCATACTCTGTTCCAAGCCATTCAATCGTATCATAAACATCTGTCTGTTCCTGAGGATTATAAATGCCGTAAAATGTTCCTTCACTGCGTCCGATACCTCTGGGATCCGGAATTACGAATGCATATCCTCGTTCAACAAAGAAATCTATATCACCGGCTTCCAGGCTGTGATCGAAATATGCTGAGGAACCGGGAAGAGAGCCCCTTTTTATTGCCTGCATTGTTTTGCCGTAGGCAGACCATGCAAGCAGGGCCGGGGCTTTTTCCAGTTCCGCCGGACGATAAATGTCAGTGTAAATTGTTACTCCGTCTCTGAGCTTAATCGGGACATCTTCCTCCACTACAACTGTATATTTTGGTTTGGATAGTTTATCCAGGTTTTTAGTATAACGTCCGTCCCAGTATGGGGGAATTTTCTGCAATTCGGTAGCCTGTTCAAATTCTTCAATAGTCATAAAAACTCCGTTAATTTTGATAGGGTAATTATCGCTCTGAAGATTGGCTGCCGTCTATCGGATATCTTACATAAGGTTTTTTTCGGTAAAGATAATTCCTTGTAGTATACTTATCTATAGGAGTGGAATAATCAATGTCGAACTATCCTGATTATTACAGAATCCTGGGAGTACCGGCCAATGCCGGCGTTGATGTCATCAGGTATAGTTTTCGGCATCTTGCCAAGATTCATCACCCCGATAAAAATGGAAACTCTCCCGATTCTCAGCTTGTCTTCAGGGTGATTCTTGAAGCCTACAGAATCCTCTCCACTGCAAAGGAGCGGAGCCTTTATGATGATTATCTACGTTCAAGTACTGTAGTTAAAAAGCGAAAAACTATAAAACACGCGGCTGCCGGCCGCTGTGCCGACCGGACTGTCTCGGATATAATCAGCAGGCTTAATTTCATTCTCTGGGAAATCGAGGATTTATTAGCCGGTTCTGAGCATGAGCCGCAAGAGGTGATCCTCATTCTTTCTTTTTTTGATAAATGGATTCTTACACCCTCCGGGAATGGAGATTATTTTTTTACCGCCCGACAGATAAATAAAATAGATGTTTATAAACCGTCCTCCGGCAGCCGTGATTCGTTACACAGCCCCTATGTGAATCTTCGAGATTACTTTTATCAGATTAGGCGCCGGTTCGACAGGTTCATGAATAATCTCCGGAAGAGTGAGCTGGCATCGGTTATTCCAGGCACCGAAGTAACTCTGCTCGACGGTATTTTCGAGGCAACTCGGCTGTCCTATTATTATTTAGGCAGGATGAACATAACCCGGGCCGGTGGCGTCCCAGGGGCGGATGCCTTTCATTTTTCCAATTACGCCTTCGATGAAGAAGGGGAAACGCACTCTGCTTTACCATCTAAACTATAAACTTAGAAAAAGAAACGAGTTGTGATCTCTCTATACCGGATTTATACTTAGTGTAGAAAAATCAGGAGTTAAAAATGAACGACTTTCTTCAGCCGACGATTTTTTGCGATTTCAACCACCCTGATATACTGAGTTTAGCCGAAAGTTTGTCAGGCACAAGTCAGAATGAGACTGAAACGGCAATAGCAGTCTATCATTTTGTGCGCGACGGAATACTCTTTAAAAATGTCTCACCTGCTCAGCGCGCCTCGGATGTTCTGGCCGCGGGCGAGGGAAACTGTTTTGCCAAGGCTAAGCTTCAGATAAGTCTGCTGCGTGCCTGCGGTATTCCTTCGGGCTACTTCCTTCAGGAGATAACAGCCGAAAGCATGATGCCGTTTTTTTCCGAAGAGGCCCTGTCTCTTCTCGGAGATCCTGTGCTCCATGTTGTGTGTGCTGTGTATTTAAGCAGCAGATGGCTGAAGGCCGATGCGACCTTCGATGAGGAAATTCTGAATCTCAGCGGCTGCGGCGGTTGGAAAGTCGCCGGCCGGTGGGATGGGCACTCCGACCGGGTGCTGCCGAAAGACAGCATTCTCTTGGAGCTCGCCGGACCATCGTCTTATGCAGAAGATTCAGGCGATATTCCAACGCTTTCAGAAGATGAACTCGAAATTACCAATGATAAGGTTAGGGCCCTCAGATTGAAAAAAGGGGTGCCCGAAGGCACCCGGAGGAAGTGAAATTATTGGACAGTTACATAAGGAGTCATACCACCATAGTCTACAGGTACTGTAATATCACCATCCACGGTATTTCCTGTAGCCATGTAGATCATCTCGCCAATATCGGTTGCACCATTATTGTTTTCATCAACTAAAACGAAGACGTCATAGTTTGTTCCGCCTGTGCCGGTGAAATTTTCTGTATCATCAGCGTTCCTTGCGGTTATTGTGACGGAGCCGTCGCTTCCGATTGGCGCATAATTCTGCCCAAGTCTATCGTCTTCTCCGTATGGACCGTCTTCGGGGAAGATTGCGATTCCGCAGGAGTCATCCGTCTGTAAAGGAGCGCCTGTAAGCGAAACAGTAATAGTCCCGTCACTCGGCGGCGTAACATAAGGTTCCAGATCTTCATAGTTAACCTGGATGGTGATATTGCCGTCGATTACCTCATTCATGTATGCGCCAAAGGGTTCGCCGTTGTCAGGGCTGCTGTTGACTATGACGTTCTCAATCAGTACAAAGATGTTGTAGCCGGAGCCGCCTGTTCCGATGAAGTCTTCATTTGTATCTTTTGCCTGCGCAACAATTGATACAAAACCGGCTTGGACTGTATCGCTGCCGGTAGCCACATGGTTGCTCGGAGTCGGAGTATCTTCTGCATTATAAACATAAAACAGAAAAACTTCTCCGTTTTCATCTCCGGCGCCTGTAAGCGAAACTGTAATTGTCCCGTCACTCGCCGGTATCTGCTGAATGTCGGTGATATCGGCTGTGAGGTTTGAATCGGCCACGATTATATTGGCGTCTCCCGGAGGGGTTCCGTCAACAATGAGCGAATTAAGGCTGTCGAAGGTAAATCCCGACAGTCCGGCGTAGTCGGGATATCCATCGTCAAAGTCTCCATCATTGTTCCAGTCGATGATTGCGTATAGATAGTAAGTTCCCTCCGGAACTCCGGTTAACTGGTAGGTCTGATTACTCCCGGAGGTCCATACCGCGTCAATTGATCTTGTGTCTTCGGTAGCCTCGTCAAAATCTGTAATGAGTCCGAGATGGAAGTCCTTCCCGGAAGCATCCTCGCCGTTCGGAAGGGTCAGGGTGCCGCTTAGGTTTACTCCGCCGACTACTGCGCTGATTGTATAGGTTTTTTCAGTGGTGCCGTCTTCGGCCGTCACTACTATATTGATAGTGTTTATCCCTCCTGAGAGGCTCAGGGCTCCGGAGGCTTCGCCGGAAATGACGGCCGTGCCGTTTACAGTGATGGTCGCCGAGCTGTTGGTTGCGGTCGGAGTAAGGGTAATCTCGGTGACGGTGTCTGCCAGCGGCAGTGAATAAGTCTCTATTCCCGGGGCGAAATCAGGACTTAGAGTTCCCGTGCTTACACTAAGACCGGATAGTGTTGCATCATCGGGACCGCTTGGGGTTCCGGGGAAATCATCACAGGCCGCGAAGATTAGTAACACACTGAGAAGAAGAATGCACATTCTTAAATCGACTTTAAGTTTCTTGACCATTTTTTGCTCCTTGATTTACATGGTTCTTTTATTATGCAATTATCGGGCCATGTTTTTGGAATGCATAATTCTATAAATAACAAGGGGTTATGAAAGCGCGATTTTTTCATAAGACTGATTTGTCAACTTATATTGAAACGAACTGTCAATATAAGTTGACGCTGGATTGTCTCAGTCTGATGTCTGAGGCAGATAATTTGTTCTGAGAGAGCGAGTTAACTATAATTCACTCTCTGGCATGAAAATTGCTGATATAGTTTCGAGATAAGGGTCGGTAAATTGTTCTTGTTCTGTGTCAGATTCAGGATTAGTATTAAGTGAGGTTTTTTGAAATTCGTTCAAGGTTACGAAATTAAGTAGAAAACTATGAAAATAGAAAAGATTACAGAACGTCAGTGCTCATATCGTGGAGAAAATGCTTCAATCTGGATTGGCGGTTTTAGCGGCAGTATTGGAACAGAAATCATATATAACAGGGCCGGAGTGGACTGCAAATCACTTACAGAAATTAAATTTTTATTATCCCGCTTCGGCGGAGAAGAATCACTCTGTCTGCCCCAGGTCGCCGCAGGCTCTGATAATGAAATAGTCCTGAGGTATGATAATGCTCCGGCATTTCCTTTAACAGGTGATAAAATTCAGGCATCTGACGCGGAAACTGTCATTGAAATAGGTATAGGTGCCGCCCGGGCCCTTCATGAGATGCAGAGGAATGGTTTATGTCATGGAGAGATATCTCCGCATTTCATCTTTCGCCGGAGAGATGGTTCAGGATACGGACTGTTTTTCACGGCCAATATGCCTGTACTCAGCTGGAGTGATTACCTTCCATACATTGCACCCGAGAGAATAAACCAGAGCCGGGTCAGTTCTTCCACGGTTTCAGATTTGTATTCACTGGCCGTCTTGATGTACAGTCTTCTGACCGGGGTGTATCCCTGTGCGGGCGGGGTTCCGGAAGAGACAATTTACAGGCATCTTGCTGTCAAACCTGTTCCCCCGGTACAGCTGAATACAGGTATTCCGGTACAGCTTTCCACCGTAATCTGCAAGTTACTGGAAAAAGATCCGGAACAGCGGTATCACACCGCCTATGGTCTTCTTCAGGATCTGCTCAGATTGAAACAGAATATCAAAGCTGGTATGGAAACAGAATTTATTCCGGGAACCAGGGACAGGTCTCCGAGGCTGGAGTTCAGCGGAAGAATTTTCGGTAGAGATGCCGAGAAAGAAAGGCTTTATGAGATCATTAATCATGGAAACTCCTCACGATATCGGATAATCAAAGTAAGCGGAAATGCAGGAGTCGGAAAGACCTCGCTTGTAAACGAGATAATTCCGGCTCTCAGGAAGCGGGACGGCCTGATTCTTTCGGGAAAATGCGGGCAGGCCGAGCAGAACCTTCCTTATCATGCCGTTTTAGAACCGTTTCGGGCACTTGTTCATGATTATCTGAAGAATTCGAATGAAGATCTGAAAAGCATTAGAAAGAAATTTAGCCGGAGGATACTTAAATCGGCTGGAGTTCTTTCAGGAATTGTCCCGGATATTGAACTTTTAACCGGGCCTCTGCCTGACGCGGAGCCTCTTGGCCCCGAAGAGGCAAAAAACAGGCTGATGGTTTGCCTCTTCGAGTTTCTAAGAATTATTATAGGTGATAATAATCCGCTTACAATTTTCATTGACGATCTTCAGTGGATTGATGATTCCTCTCTGGAACTGTTGAAGGAAGGCCTTAGGCAAATTATCTTTCCGCGGGAAATGCTGCTTATTCTGGCTTACAGGACTGAGGAGACTGAAGAACAGGAAGCAGTCATGGAATTTCTCAGGCAGAGTCGGCAAGACATAGTTCTAGAGCTTTATCTTGATTCCCTCCCGGGGAAAGCAATAAGAGATTTTCTTTCTAATCTTCTAAGTTGTACCGAGGCCGAGGCTTCCGGCCTTTCCGAGGTGCTGATTTCCAAGACAGGCGGAAATCCTTTTTATATGAGAATGCTTCTTGAAAAGCTTCAGAATGAAAACATACTAAGCTTCAATTATGATTCACAGAGCTGGTGCTGGAAAACAGATTCCCTTCAGCTATGCTGCGGATCGGAAAATGTAATAGGATTTCTTGTTTCCGAAATGAAGAAGCTGGATGACCGGCAGCTTGAATTGCTTAATTACGCGGCCTGTCTTGGTGACCAATTTGATTCTCGCTGCTTGTCGTTTATCCTGAAAATATCGATGATGGATATTGAAATGGATCTCGGTGAAATTGTAGAATCAGGTTTTATCTTCCGCAGCGACGCCAATGAATATGAATATAAATTTAGCCACGATAAAATCCGGCAGGCAGCATATTCCCGGGTTTCCGGATTAGATTTAAAAACCCTGCATCTGAATATCGCGCGTAAATTAAATAAAAGAAAAGTATCGGGAGATAAAGATCTTATTCAGATAGTCACCCACTATAACAAGGCTTCAATGCTGATTGACTCAAGAGCTGAAATAGCTTTATTAACAAGAATGAACATCGACGCCGCGGTAAGGGCCGGTGAACAGTCGGCCTGGGAATTATGTGTCATCCTTTCGAATGCGGCTATGCGGTTATTTAAGGAGTACAGGATTGATCTGGAATATTCGGAGAAAATTCTATTGTACCGGCAGTGTATTGAGTCTGCAAGGCTGACAGGCAATTATGCCCGGATGGAAATGCTTATCAGGGAATCTAATACTCATGTAAATAATGTAATCGATAAGGTCCTGCTTGAAAAAGAGACCATCACGGCGCTGATAGCGCAAAATAGAAGGACGGAGGCGGTCGCGGCCGCAGAGGAACTCCTGAGGTCGCTGGAGGTACGTAAGATCTTATGGCCTGGTCTTCAAGTTCGAAGATTGTATCGTAAGTCGGAGCATTACTTCACGCGGCTTCCGAGTCTTAAAAATCAGAAGGTTGAGGCCGTTATTGAGATTCTGATGATGTCGTTTTCCGCCGTTTATCTTTCTGTACCGGAAAAACTTGATAATTTAATCTTCAGGACCCTGAGTCTGTCTTTGAAATACGGCGGTTCCTCTTCTATGCCGTTCATTCTTGTAATGTACGGGCTGATCCTCCTGAAACAACCTGAAAGAAGGAAGTACGCAATAAAATTTGGCCGGCTTGGAATGGAATTATGTCAGCGGCAGGCCAGGAAGAGCCTTTGTTCAAAGGTGTATTTTATCTATGGTTGTTTTCTCCAGCACTGGAGTGAGCCTCTGGAAAACAGCATTGTCACTCTGAGAAAGGGGGTGAGTATGGGGATGGAAAGCGGAAATTTTGAGTATGCCGCCCTGTCTCAGAACCTCATGTTTTTTCTGAATTTTGCGTCGGGAAAGAATCTTCAGTCTTTTCTTGATGATAAGGAGGAAAAGCTTAATTTTATATCACGAACAGGATATAAACGTGGACGGGCTTCTATTCTAAGAACCTACGGTCTGATTGAAAACCTGAGCGGAAATACAGCAGATAAGTTTTTATTATTTTCCTCTTTTGCTGAGGAAGACAGGCAGCTATCTAAATATATCAGGGTAAGGGATAACAGCGCGGCAGCTTCATTTCATACATATAAAATGATAATTCATTATCATTATGATGATTACAAGACCGCGATAGATTATTCGGACAAGGCCCGGGAGTTTTCATCGGGGCTGCTTGGGCAATTCACATATGTCTGGCTTATCTGGTACGCCACGCTGGCATTACTCAAATGGAATTATACCGAAGGTGCTAAGTTCAGGATGCATGAAGTCAGAAAGAACATGAAGCTGCTCGCCTCTTTCGCTGGCTTCGCTCCGGGGAATAATCAGCATCGCCTGCTCCTTGCAAAGGCAGAACTGGCACGTTGCAGGAACGATGTAGAGACGGCGGCATGGAATTATGCTCAGGCTGTCAAATGTGCCGGGGTAAACGGATTCGTGCAGGATCAGGCCCTGGCTAATGAGCTGGCCGGAGGGTTTTATTTATCCCAGGGAAATGCTCCGCAGGCTGAGACATGCCTCAGGGAAGCTTACATCCTGTACAGAAGATGGGGAGCGGTCAGGAAGTTCGAGCAGCTTGAATTGAATTATCCTTTTCTAAGAACCAATCCTATTTTCGGACTCAGCCGGGAATCTGTTATTGAGCAGGTAGCTAAGATAGTCGATGTCTCCAGTGTTTTATCGGCTGCCAGGGCTATTTCTAGAGAGATTGTTCCCGGGGATCTTATAAAGGCAATTTTGAAGATTGTGATTCAGTACAGCGGCGCGCAGCGCGGAATACTGTTTCTTGAAAATGAAAATATGATTACACCCGTTGCCGTTGCAGGAATAAAGGATGGAAATCTTGAAGTTGAGACCTCACTTCAGGCACAGGAGTCAGATGCGAACCTGTATTCACAGGAGATTCTCGATTACACTGTCCGGACCCTGCAGCCGGTAATTCTGAACGGTTCTCCAAGTGAGCCGGAGCAATTTGGCATCGATTACTTTAAGACAGGTGATTCTGAATCCATTCTGTGTATGCCGTTGATGCACAGGAGTAAACTCGTAGGCTGCATCTATCTTGACAACAAGCTGACAAGAGGCGTCTTTTCTCCGGCACGGCTGGAGCTGCTTAAATATCTATCGGGTCAGATTTCGGTCTCACTGGAAAATTCCCGGCTGTATGAATCTCTGCAGCAGAGTTATACAGCCCTGAAGCAGAAAGAAGAGCAGAATAAGGATCAGTTTCAACAGCTTCTTCAGGCTGAAAAGATGGCGTCGCTGGGAATTCTCGCGGCATCCATTACCCATGAGGTTAGCAACCCGAATTATGCTATTCATCTGAATTCCGAATTTCTCTCGGGGGTCAAGGATGAGGTTTTTGCCCTCCTTGAAGACTACTCGGAGGATCTCGACAGCCTGCACATCGGCGGCCTGTCGTTTAATGAATTTAGAGAGAAGATTCCTCGGGTTGTCGATACTATTCTCAGCTGCTCACAGCAGATCGATAGTGTCATCAAAGAGCTTAAAAGGTATGTCAGGAGAGAGCCGGATGCCGCGCCCGAACAGTTGAATATAAATTCCATCATTGAATCGACAATAACTCTTTGTACCGGATTTATTGAAAAATCTACTGACAGGTTTTCGGTTGATCTGGCTACAGCGCTTCCTGCTGTTTCAGGGAGTCGTCAGAAAATGCAGCAGGCCCTCATGAACCTGATAATAAACGCCTGTCAGTCCCTGCCTGAGAAAAGCCGTATATTGCGTATAGAATCTTTTTACACGCAGGAAGATGATGCCGTTAAAATCTTGATCATAGACGAGGGAACAGGATTTTCTTCAAGCGCTGAACAGATGAAGAAACCGTTTTATTCGACCAAGGGCAGTCTTGGGCTTGGGATTTCAATATCGGAGGAAATAATAAAAATGTTTGAAGGCAGTCTGAAGTACAGGAAAAATGAATATTCGGGAACAACAGCGGTAGTCTCTGTTCCGGTAAGTAAGGAAAGAGGCAATTTGTTATGAAACAATATCCTTCAAAACCAATACTGATAGTCGATGATGAGGAGTATATTCTCGAAGGACAGAAATCTTTGCTGATGTCGGAGGGGATCGATAATATTATCTGCCTGTCCGATTCGCGTGAGGTTCAGTCGGTTATGTCGGTCCGGCCTATTGAACTGGTCTTGCTGGATTTGATGATGCCGGAACTGTCCGGACAGAAAGTCCTTTCCTATATTACCGAGAACTATCCGGAGGTTCCTGTAATTATTATTACAGGAGTAAATGACATTGCCGAAGCTGTTAAATGTATTAAGGCTGGAGCCTTTGACTATATGGTTAAGGTTGTGGAGAAAAGCCGGCTGCTAAGTGGCGTAAGACGGGCCATTGAGTATCGTTCGCTTGCAAGGGAGAACCGCAATCTCCGTGAATATCTGTTTACCAGCAGGATAAAAAATCCTGGAATATTCTCGAATATAATTACCGGAACCACGCAGATGTCCCAGCTTTTTGCCTACATCGAAATAATTGGCGATTCAACAGAACCTGTCATGATTACAGGAGAGACTGGGGTCGGGAAAGAGCTTTTTGCCCGTGCTGTTTATGACGCGGGCAACAAAAAGGGGGAGTATATTACGGTAAATGTTGCAGGAATTGATGATCTGACTTTTTCGGATACTCTCTTTGGTCATCACAAAGGAGCCTACACCGGAGCCAGTGACCGCCGCCCGGGACTTCTGCAGCTGGCTGAGGGGGGCGCAATTCTTCTGGACGAAATTGGTGATCTGTCAAATAATTCTCAGGTAAAACTCCTGCGGCTCATCGATAAGGGTGAATATTATCCTCTCGGCTCGGATCTTCCTAAGAGATCTAATACCAGAATCATCGCGGTAACAAACAGGGATATCTCGAAAATGGTAAGGGATGGACGGTTCAGAAAAGACCTTTTTTACCGCCTTGATACACATTCAATAGTAATCCCGCCATTGAGGGATCGTTTTGAGGATCTTCCTCTTCTTGTTGAATATTTTCTTTCGAATTCATGTCCTGAGGCCCGTCTTGAAATTGTTTCAATTCTGCGCGGATACTCATTTCCTGGAAATGTGCGCGAACTAAGATCTCTTCTCATTGATTCAGAGGAGCGAAGTCTTGTAAGCGGCACCATGGCCGAAAACATCAGAAAGAAACTGAAGATTAAAAGAAGCTCTTCGCAGGAAGGGCCGGCGTTTACGGCCTATCAGAATGACAGGAGTGAGCTTCCGACAATCAAAGAGGCGGTTGAGCTTCTTGTTCAAGAGGCAATGGGAAGGGCCGAAGGGAATCAGACCCTGGCAGCCGGCTTTCTGGGAATATCAAAGCAAGCTCTCAGCAAGAGGCTGCTGAAGAATAATCAGGAAGTTGAATCAGTCTGAAAGCTCGTCGGCGTATTCGACAATAAGGCTGTTAAAGCTCTCCGGCGATTCCCACTGCAGGCAATGCCCCCCGTATAGGTACTGAACTCCCCCGCGCCAGAGATTTTTCATTGACAAATTGCTCATATACTTTGGATTGATTAGCTGATCACCCCGGCCGTGAATAACGGCAAGAGGAACCGGTAGGCTTTCGGCCATTGTCGTCTCTCTATTTAGTTTTCCCGCTTTAATAAATTCGCCGATTTTTTTCCGAAACAACGGGTCGGTTGTCTGGAGATTCAGCATGATTCGCCCCGGCACCTTGATGCCATGAGAAAGCATGAGGCCCGCCCATTTTGCAAACTGATTATCATCCTGGCAGTCGCTGAAGAAGTATTCATTGGCAGGGTTTTTCTGAAAGGCCAAATCAAAGCGCGGCGGCAGATCAAATGGAGTCGAGCCGAAAACCACAATACCGGCCAGCGCGGGTAGTCTGTACCCTTCCTGCAGCAGAATATGGCCGCCCAGGGAGTGCCCGATGTAAATTACATTCTCAAGCTTCATACTCACCGAGACCCCCGCAATAATGTCAGCAAGACCGGCAAAGCCGTAGCTTTTTTCGGGTTCAATGGCATAATCTGAGGCTCCGTGGCCCGGCAGATCTACCGCAACAAGGCGGAACTGCTCAGAGAGTTCACTTTCAAGCTGTTTCTCGAACAGTTGTGAAGAACTTGAATTGCCGTGAATGAAAAAGAGCGTGGTATCTCCCCCGCCTTTCGAATAACAGATTACTGTCTCATTTTTAATGATAAGTTTTTCAATATTCATAATTAAATTATCGTCAAAGCCATATTATAAACTTATACAATTTTTTTCGTTATCTTCATTGATAGGAATTTATACGCCGATGTAAATACGCCGATAATTTTAATATGAAGACGCCTCGCTTGCTGATTTCGATTTGCCTTTTATGTGCTGGGATGATGCTGTCTGCCCAGGATCTTACTGTTAACCCGGAAGATCTTATGATCGAACAGAACCTCGAAGGAGGGTATGATCTCTGGATTCGGCAGAAAGAAGGGATGGAGTCTGTTCTTATCACCGAATCAACCGAGGACCCGGAGCATAAAGCGGCCTCCTATGCGCTCCGGGCGACTGATTATAATGTTTATAACGGCGACGAGAGGAGAATGCTCAACGGAGAGTTTCTCGATTCCGAGAGGAAACTTTTTTCATTGATTGATTCCACCCCGGAGTTTAAGGACGGGTTTGGGCAGGCATTCCGGGTGTTTATTCCCTATATAGTCATATATGGCTATCCCTGGAGCAGGCAGGGTGAAATGCTCGTAGTTGACGGTACATACCTGAGCGTAAGGAGTTTCGGTAGTAAATATGCCGATTACTCAAACGGTTTTCATGATAATCCATTTATTCTGAGGGTCACTCAGAAACCTTTTGAAGGGCCCGCGGACGATAATTACATGGAAGATACTCTTATAAGTTATGAGGAGATAGCCGGCCATGGCGGCGGACGGGCTCTCCGCTGCATGGGAGAGGAAGATCTCCTGAATGCCCTTGAGGACATCCTCGATGATGTCCTCAGCGGAAGCCTTGATCTCGTGCTAGCCCTGGACACGACTGCGAGTATGGAGAACGATATCCCCTGGCTGAAGCGGGAACTTGTGCCCCTGCTGCGGGAGCAGACTGAAGGATATCGTCATTTCAGATTCGGCATGGTTCTCTACCGTGATTATCATGATGAGTATGTGACCAGGGTAAGGCCGTTCCAGACTGATTTTGATACGGTTCAGAAGGTAATAAACCGGACAACGGTATTCGGCGGGCGTGATATTCCCGAAGCTGTTCATGAGGCACTGTATGAGGGGCTGCACGCCTTCCCGTGGATGGCGGATGATAAAAAGCTGATACTCATAGGCGACGCGCCCCCGCATGAGCGCCCGCGCGGGAAGATCACTAAAGAAATGGTCTACGAAGATGCCGAGAGTCTGGGTGTCGAGATAACTACTATTATTCTTCCTCAGTAGCCTTTCGAAAGGAGAGGTGTCAAGTAAAATTTACTCCTGTGTCAATAATGGTTTACTCATAAACCTGTCAATGAAATCTTCGAGTTGAATAACTATTTACAAACTAACAACTTATCTTATTCTCAAGAGTTGGTACAATTCCTGCTCTGATATTTTCATAATGAAAATAGGGGAGAAGGAAATGAAAAAACAGTTAATTATTATTACAGCATTAGTTTTTCTGGTGTTTTTAACGGCATGTCCGGTATCGCCTCCGGCAATTATGGGAGATGAACCGTTAGTCTGGGATGGACATTTCATCTCGGACGAGGTTTTTGATTCGGGAGCCTGGGTAGACACCTACAGAGCCGATGGAAGCTATGAAGTGGTTAGAAAGGAATGGGACAGCACTACCGAGGCCTGGGTGCAGTCCTGGGGGGCACGAGGGACCTATACTTATGATAGTGAAACTTTTCTGATGACCCGTACCGCAACAGAGCACTGGGGCTGGGGCGACAGCGACGACTGGGTTGTTCTTGCGGATTTCTACGCTGAGCAGGAGGATGTTACTGCCTGGTCGATAATAGATTCATTTACAGTCTATATAACTAGCAACGGCATGTATGCTGTGTATAAGGCGGCTGCTGTTGCCGATACCTGGGAGTACAAGTGGAACTATGAACATAAAGAAACATCGGGAGGCATCGAGGAAATTTATTTAGACAGCAGCGTAAAGACATATAAAATAACCGGTACTGAGTTTATGCTTTCTCAGCTTAATACTACTAAATTCCATGATGCTGAGATTGCCATAACAACCGGTGAAAGAGAGAAGGGAGGCAGCGTGTACAGGCTTGCTCCCACAGGTGTAACATGGCAGAAGGGCAATACCGTCACCTTCTGGTATACCGAACTTGTTAATCGGGACAGACGGTACGATTGGGAAGCGGATGCAATGGGTGAATGGAGAGATTGGACCTATAACGACATAAGGAGCCAGACTATGATTCATATGGGTGATTTTATTCTTGAAGTCGACGCCGACTCGACGAAAAACCTGTTCTGAATTCAGAGCTTACACCCGGAGATGTAGATCCCCGGGTGTCTTTTTTTTTATTTATTCAGTTTCAATTGATGCTTTTTCAGCTTCCTGAATTATTCCAAGAATTTTTTTTGAAAGAACTTCAGGCCATGAAGGCAGGATGGCTGCTTCAGGCTGTTTATACCTATCGATGATCTTTGTAAACAGTTCTGATGATGTTGCAAAATCACCCATCTTATAATAAAGAAAGGCAATTTCGTATTCGGCTTCCATGATCAGGATCTGCTCAGACGGATATCGTTCAATGAATGTTTTATAGTAAAGCATGGCCTTTTGATAGTCACTGAACTCCACGGAGGCAGACTGGGCTCTCTGGAAAAATTCACCCGGGCTGAGGTTGTCTTCAATTTCTGTGCCGGTAGTCGTGCACGCGGTAATAAGGGCTATTCCGAGAATGATGGTAGAAATACGGGAAACTCTGTTCATGCGGATATATTAAGATTAATAAAGGTTTGTGTAAACCTCATCTTTTATCGGCAGGGTTTTTTTAAGTTCTTTGATGAACTCTCTGGGATCTCCCATCGGTTCATAATGTGAACACGTATCAGGGCTTCTTCGGGCAACAGTAAAATATTTATATATCTTCTCTTCACCGAGCTTTTTTTTCCACATACCCGCGTTGCAGCGAACTCTTAGGCAGTATTGGCTTCCGGAGCCGGTGTTTGATCTTATGAGTTTACAGTGTACACAGTTAGCGCAGTAGATCTTGTCACTGGAAATATCATCAAAAGAATCTGTGGTTTTTATTACATCAGCTGTCTGAGCGGCTCCCATGGAACTCCTCCCCGTTTTTTGAATCTATATTTATTAATCGACCCTTTCATTCTATATATTAAGGGTTTGTATACCTATTTCTTGATATTAACATTATACCACAATATTCATATAATGCACCCTATGATTGCAACGATTATCAACTGTATTACTGTTCTTATAGGGTCTATCCTGGGCGTTAAGCTTGCAAACAGGATAAATGACAGGCTGAAAGAGGTCCTTTTCATCTGTATAGGGATGATTTCTCTAGTAATCGGCATCAGAATGTGTTTTGAGTTCACGAAGACTCTCTATGTGGTGATATCGCTTACTGCCGGCGGACTGATTGGTTATCTGGTTGATGTTGACGGGGCAATTCTGCGGTTTGGTCATTTTCTTGAGCGGCGGTTCAGCCGAGGTGACTGCAGCACCGAGAGTACCTTCGCCCACGCCTTCTTGAATGCGTCAATCCTGTTCTGCCTAGGGGCCATGACAATAGTCGGTTCAATCCGGGCTGGCGTGTCGAAGGATTATGAACTTCTTCTAACAAAATCAGTAATGGACGGGATATCATCGGTTATCTTCGCCGCCGGAATGGGAATGGGCGTAGCCTTTTCCATAATCTCTATTCTGATTATCCAGGGAGGGCTTACCCTTCTTGCGATGATGTTCGGCGACTTCATTCCGCTTCTGGTAATAACCGAAATTTCCGGTCTCGGAGGAGTCATGATAATAATGATAGGTTTGAACCTTCTCAAGCTGAAAGACATAAAGACCGCGAATTTTATCCCGGCCCTGCTAATTGTTGTAATCCTCGCGGCCTTAGACCCTTATATTCCGTTCAGACTATAAGGCCGCCTGCGGATAAAAAAAGGGCTCGACGCATTGCGCGCAGAACCCTTTTTTTTTAAATTCTGAAAATCAGCTGCTGAACTCTTCGTGTTCATCAACAATCCCGATATATACTGGTTTTTCGCTGATACCCTCGAGTTCTTCGATGGATTTTAAAGCTTGCCGAATATTCCCCTCAGTTGTGCTGTAGGTTGTAATAACGATGGGAACCGCGGAATTACTCCCGGCTGTCGGTTCTTTCTGCAGGGCGGAGGCTATGCTGATGTTGTATTCAGCCAGGATGGCCGACAACTTGCTGAGCATTCCCGGTTCGTCCTTGACCATCGCCCTCACGTAATACTTACTCTCATAGTCTTCGAGTGGAAGCTGTAATGCCGCCTCAGTTTTGTCGGGCCAGATTCCCATCTTGTCAAACTGGATTTTAGTGATTCCCATAGCTGCGGATGCAATATCCGCGACAACGGCTGAGGCTGTCGGGAAGCCGCCGGCTCCGCGTCCGTAATACATGGTATGCCCAACATTGCTGCCGTAGACGCTGACCGCGTTAAATGGTCCGCTTACCCATGCAAGGGGATGTTCTTTCGAAATGAAGGCGGGGCTGATTCTGAGGTTCAGTCCCTTATCAGTCCTCTGGGCAATTGCCAGCAGCTTTACAATATAACCGAGCTCCGCGCCGTATTTAACATCGGTGAGGTCAAGCGTATCAATTCCCTGAACTGGAATTTTGTTATAATCTATATGCTTTCCAAATGCGAGAGCGGACATTATGGCCAGTTTATGAGAGGAATCCCCGCCTGAGACATCGAGGGTCGGATCGGCTTCGGCCAGTCCGTCTTTCTGAGCCTCGGCCAGGGCGTCGGCATAAGTCTGCCCCTTCTGAATCATCTCGGTAAGAATATAGTTGCATGTTCCGTTAACTATCCCGTAGAAAGCATCTATCCTGTTTGCCGATAGACCGTCGCATAGAGCCCGGATAATGGGTATTCCGCCTCCGCAGGAGGCTTCGAATGCTATTGCCGAGCCGTGTTCACGGGCAATGGCCATCAGCTCCGTGCCGTGAAGGGCCAGAAGCGCCTTATTTGCCGTTACAACCTGTTTGCCGGCTCTCAGGACCTTCTCGGTGATATCCTTGGCCATCGTTGTGCCGCCGACGAGTTCAACACAGATTTCTATTTCGGGGTCTGCGAGAACCTTGTTCAAATCTGTTTCGTAAAGAGCCGGATCGAGTCCCATTTTCTGGGCTTTGCTGAAATTTACATCAACAATATATTTTAGGTTGAGGTCAATCCCGATTTTATTTTTTAGAAGTTCGTTGTCCCGAACAAGCAGCTTTGCTGTTGATCCTCCGACAATTCCGCAGCCGATAACTGCTATTCCGACTTTTTCAGCGGCCATTAAAATCTCCTGATTATAGAAAATATGATTAAAAGATCCTAGCCGGATGGCTGCCTTTAGTCAAGTCTTGGGATGACCTATATCCCGGCTAAAAATGCGGTGACCATCTCGTTGTCCATTCCGTGAACTTCAATAATACGGCGGCTTTTAATTGTATGAAGTCTCCCAGTTGATAAAATGATATCAAGCAGTTCGGCTTCCGGACAGGCCGGAGCCGGGAATGACGAGCCGACTAGACCCTGTGAAGTCTTTATCAAATTGGAAAGCCTTGCGAGTCTGAAGGCTGTAAGCAGCTGCGAAGTGGCGAGGCTGCCGGTCCAAGGCCAGGCCGAGCTTCCCGCGCAGAGGCGGGGCGGCAGACTGTTGAAGTCCTGAGTGCATATCGGAAGTCCGGGAACCGGATAGAAGAGGGATATGCCGGTCAGGGTCGGCAGGTGGTGAAGATAAGTGAGGTTGTCCACAACTGCCCCGGGGGTTTCCCCTTCAAGTCCGCAGATGAAGTAGGTTACCGAAGCTGTTTTCTTCTTTCTCAGAGTATGCAGGATGGCAGTAAGTCTGTCTGAATCAGCGGGTCTGTTCTGACTGCGGAGCATGGCCTGACTTGTAGAGGCCATCGACAGATTGAACGAACGAAATCCGAACTCTATCAGTTCTTCGAGAAGAACGTCGTCAAGAAGAGTGTAATCCAGGCCGTTTTCCGCAGAGAAGGACGCATTCGGAAACCTGCTGCGAATCATCCGTAGAATCCCGACAAAATATTCCTTGGCAAACAGAAGATTATCATCCTCGAAATTGATGTGTATATTAGCATCGCCGGGAAGCAGCCTGATTTTCCTCTCCACCTCTTCGGCCGGGGTTTTTCTGAACTCTCTGCCGTGGACAAGATGGTTTGAACAGAATTTACAGGATTTCGGACATCCACGGGTCAGGATTGCCGAATAGTACTGGATGTTTTTTCTTTCCGAATAGCCGGTGCGGTTAATCTGGAAGGAGGGCGCCTCGCGCGCCGCCTTCCCTCCTCCTGTTCCGAATTGTTCTTCGAGAAAGGCCGGGAGAACCTTCTCTGCCTCTCCTGTGAGGACGAAATCGATTGGCTCAGCCTTCTCGAAATAGTCCGGATTGACGCTGACTCCACTTCCGCCGGCAGTGATGATTATCTCCGGCCGCAATGCCTTCACCGCCGCGGCAAGGCTGACAGTTTCCTCAGCGTAGGCCCAGGCGAAACAGGAGATGAAGAGTATCTCAGGTGATTCGGCGGCAATAGTAGCAGCACAGCCTGAAAAGTCCGGACCGAATCTTTTATAATTGGAAAAAAAAGAAACAGGCCCGTGTTCGCCGGTTATGATGAAATCCCGGAGGTGTGTGAGCTCCGGAGGCAGCTCGAGTTTCGCGGGTTTAGCGCAGAGGGTTGGGAAGTTTAACAGGACAGTCTCTATGCCTCTTTCTTTCAGAAGTTCATCGACCGAGACGGCACCGAGAGCCGATGCTCTTGAAGGGGTAAAATAAAAATCGAGGACCGGGGGAACGGCGACTACAGCCTTCATGATATTAACCGGTAATCAGGCTCAGCATCTCGTGATATACATAGTCAACGGTCTGCCTGATAATTTCTTCTCTTCTGCCGCCGAAGATGACCCTGTCGATCCGCTGCCTTCCTTTATACAGAAAACCTATCTGAACTGTTCCTATGGGTTTATCATCGGTGCCCCCGTCAGGACCCGCAATTCCAGAGACGGCGGCATAGATATCAGAAGGGATGAGTCTTGAAAGGCCTGTGAGCATTCCGCTTACTGTCTCCTTGGACACTGCTCCGAAGTTATCAAGGGTCGAAGGGGCCACCCCCAGAGTCTTGATTTTTACCGAATTTGAATAAGCGGTAACTCCTCCGTTAAGCACCTTGGATGAACCCGGATAGTTCACAAGCTCTGCAGTGAGGTTGCCGGCTGTCATTGATTCGGCAAATGCGCATGTTATTCCAAGTTCGGCTGCCTTATGGAAAAAACGGCAGGATTCTGATAATTCATTCATGCTTAATCCTTTTTTCCTGGAGGGTCCATGTCTTCAGGATTTTTGCCAGTGACTCGGAAGGCGGTTCTTTAGAATTCTGGCTCAGCAGCCATGGAATTATTACATCATCCCTGATCTGCTGCCAGTCAACCGGAAGGTTTTTCGGGAAACTCAGGTATTCCGGACTCGGAACCGCACCAATGAGCCTCTTGTAGTGAGCCGGTATTACCAGCTGATTTATACTGCGGAGAGATGACAACCCGTCGCAGATTCCGAATCCCCTGGTTCGTTTGAAATGTGATGATTCGAGAAGAATCTTCTGGGTACCCGCGTCGAGAAGCCAGAGGATGAAGGCTTCAGCTGTCTTTTTCTTGGCGGACAGCTTCGGAATTCCGGTAAAAACAATATCTCTGCAGACCGGAATGCTTGTCTCGCTGCCCAGCCATTTGAAATCGAGGGATGAGCGATCTTCGGCGGGAATTGTAAAGAAATCCTTGAGGGTAGTATAATGGAATCCGATCCGATCGGCATTGAGCAGCTTGTATCCTGGATCATAGCAGTAGGTGAGGGCAAAATCCTTCTCCGCCGCCCATCCTGAATTGATGTTTTCGGTCCAGTCTCTTGTGAACTTTATTGAAGAATTGAGGTTCTCGTCGTTCCAGATGAGGCTTCCGTCTTCGGTTTCGGCAAAGTCACTCTTGAATATAAAAGCATTCTTCAGAAGAAACTCAGGTTCCCATGAGGGCGAAAATCCGGTAACCCGAGATTTTTCCGTGCTGCGTCCATTATAGATTTCTGCCTCTGCCCTCAGCTGCAGGGGGCTGATGGTTGTCCCGGATATTTTCTCTGAAAGGTTTCCCTGTTTGAACATTATTGCCGGAATATTAAAGGAGAGGGGAAGTGTGTACGGAATCCCCTCGCGGGTTCCCAGTTTGTAAAGGTCGGGATACAGGGTGGAAGGATCAAACCTTTCTTTCTCAATCAGTTTATCAAGCGGGGCGAAGGCTGAAATAATAGCATTTGAGGCGAGGTTTTCAGAGATTACAATATCCGGGGCGCCTTCTTCTGTTAATTTACGGAAATTAGCCGGGTTTTCCGAATACACGAGTTCAACCCTGTAATTAGACTGGGAAGCGTTGAATATTTCAACATAGGCCGCGACTTCCGGAATATTTGTCCAGAGGATGGCCGTTTTCTGTTCAATTAAGAGACATCCTGAGAAAAGCAGGACTGATAAAACCAGTATTGTGATAATGGCTGTCATGATTAATGATTTCTTCATGAAAAAGAATTTAAGCTTATCAGGGCGGGTTGTCAATCCCGGATGATATTCGGATAATAGAGCTGTGGATAAGAACCTTTTTTACAGTTACAGCCAGTATTTAAAACAACTTTATGGCAGACCCGCATTCAGGGTGGGTATAGACGCAGGGTTTTCCTGTCCGAACAGGGCCGATGGGAGGAATTCGGCAGGCTGCAGTTATTGTGACGCCTTCGGCGCAAGGGCAATGTACCAGCGTACCGAAGGGGCAATCTCTGATGATGTCGATGAAAACCTTAGAGAAGAAATAAGGCTGCAGACAGCGACAGCCGTGAATTTTCTGAAAAAGCGGTACAAGGCGGAAATTTTCCTCCTTTATCTGCAGGCTTTTTCGAACACTCATGCCGACTTGCAGCACCTTAGGGCTGTCTATGACTATAGTCTTTCGCTTGGAGATTACAGAGAGCTGATTATCTCGACCCGGCCGGATTGCATTGACAGAAAGAAGGCTGAGCTTCTCGCGTCCTATAAGGAGAGAGGGCTTGATGTCTGGGTTGAACTCGGACTTCAGAGCTCAAATAATGAAACACTCAAGCGCATTGACAGGGGGCACAGCTCTGAGGATTTCATCCGCAGCTATCGGCTGCTTAAAGAGTACGGAATTAAAACCGCGGTTCATCTGATCTTCGGACTGCCGGGAGAAGGGCTCTCTGATATCATCTCAAGCTGTGAGTTTACCGCAGATCTCAATCCTGACGGCGTCAAGTTTCATAATCTCCACATTCCGTATAATTCTCCGTTGTATGAGGAGTATCGTCGCGGACTAGTTGATGTTCCGACCACAAAAGAGCATCTTGAGTATGTGATTGCCGGTATTGAGAGAATGCCGGAATCGACCGTCATAATGCGGCTCACCTGTGACAGCCAGGAAAATGAACGCGCCGCGCCGAAAGACTTCATGAAAAAGACCGAGTTTTACAATCTTCTCCGAACTGAAATGGAGATGAGAAATACATTTCAGGGGCGACTTTACAAATATAATCTGATATAATTGCTTTGGAGAAAACAGGATGCCTATTAAAAATGCACAGATACTTAGTATTATTGAAAGAATAAGTGAACATTATCAGCAGAATATCGCAAACAGATATTTGAGAAAGGCATTCACAGGCCTTACCATGGATAAGGGTGCTTGGGAAAAGATCGAGAAACTGACAGAGGGTGCCGAATACGACAGAATTCAGGGCTACACCTATACGGAGCTCTATGACGGTATTTATAATATGGCATTATTTATCAGGAAGCTGCGAAATGATGTTGCTCCGAACCTCCGGACAATGCTGGCGAATCAGTATCCTTCAGGAAACGAAAAACTTCTGATGGATATGGCCGTCTCTAATTTCAACGCAAATCTCGGTATTTTCGTCGATATGGTTAATGAGCTCTATATGAAAACGATAGAACTCGACAAGGATGAGGCAAAGGGGAAGGCGCCCCTGTACACAAAGATGCCCGAACTGGCTGATGTTGGGAAATTGCTTATTCAAATATAATCCGCGGCCTATATCAGGGCCGCGGTATTAGTCTAGAGGGCCGCGGTATTAGTCTAGAGGGCCGCGGCCGCCTGATATATCTTCGAATACAGATCGTCAATATTCTCAATGTCAACTGCCGAGAAAGCTACTCTTAAATATTTATCCTGAATAGAGATTGTTCCTATGCCGTCCTCTTCGAGAAGCTTTATCCTGAGAGCCTCGGCACTTCCTTTTTCCAGGACATAAGTCATGAAGTAACCGGAGTTGAACGATAGCGGTCTTAGAATAGTATCCTCTTTATGGGCTTCTATTATGGTTTTAATCTTCTGGTACCGCGCTTTAAGTTCTTCCTCAAAGGCAGCTTTTTCAGCTTTATAATTGGGGTCAGTCATGGCCTTAAGCAGCATGCTCTGAGCCGGTCTGGAACAGTTTGAGATAGTACATCTTATGGATGCTGAAAGTTTTGTCTCCAGAACTTTATACTGGGCCTGAGTCATGTTTTTTGAACCGAAGGTTACAAAACCAATCCTGAATCCCCAGACGAAATGTTCTTTGGTAGCTCCGTCAATTTTTACAGCCAGAATGTTCTCATGAGCGTCGGCTAGTTCGTTAAATAGTGAGTGTTTATAAGTATCATCTTCAAAGAAAAGTCCGAAATATGCATCATCAGTCACGACCAGTAGTTTGTACCCTTCTTCGGCGGTACTGATAAGGGCGTTTTTAAACTCGACGGCTTCTTTTTTTGATGGAGAATAACCGGTCGGATTATTCGGGAAATTAACTATGACTACGGCTTTTTTATTGACGGCATTTTTTTTAATTGTGTTAATAAAACCATCGATATTCAGTCCTTCGTCTTCTGAAAAGAATGGGAAGGCAGCAATTGAGGCTTTCTGTCTCTCCTCGATCATCAGCCTGTAGTTTCCCCAGAACATATCCGGGACAACGACTGATTCTCCGGCATTCACGAAGAGCTCGAGAATCTGACATATTCCGTTCGTAAGTCCCGGCACAACAATGGGCGAGGATATCTTTTCCGGGTCGAGATCGGGATTTTTCACGATCATATCGTCTTTCCATAGTTTTACAAGAGCCGGATCTCCTCCCGTAGGCGCGTATGTGACCGCTTCGGCCGGGCTGAGCTGTGGCATAAGCTTTTTTAGTGAGGGAAGCTCAATGGCCTGTCCGTGGCTGATTGCCATTCCGATAGTAGCATTATAAGTCTTTGCCTTCTGTTTTGCTTCGGCTGACTGTGAGGCTATGCCCTTTGGAAAGTATAATCTTTTTCCATAATCAGATAGAAGCTCTATTGCTATGCTGTCTTTGATCTGATTGTTTAATTCTATTGCTAAATTATTCATAGTCTGAGAATATCTATCATGATTTGATTTGTCAAGAATGCAAACCTCTGATTGACTGAACAGGAGTTTTCTGGTTAAGTTTGGATATGATAATGAAAAACTGTTCTCTTATTTTATTTATAATCGGTCTTGCGGCAGTTTTCTATCTGTCTCTTGTTCCCGAACCTCCCCAAATACCGGTAAAAATATCAGGTATTGATAAGTTAGAGCATTTCGTAGCATATCTTGTTCTTTCATTTCTGCTAATGAACTATCTAAACGGAACCAGGATGAGAAGAGTCGTCGCCCTTGCCGCCGGGATATCCGCTCTGGCTGTCATAGGAGCCCTTATTGAGGTTCTGCAATCTTATACAGGAAGGACTCCTGAAGCCGCCGATTTTCTGGCAGATTTGGCTGGAGCCGCATGTGGAAGTTTTTTATCTCTTTTCCTGAAAAGATGATACATTTTTTTCATGATTGACAGGCGGGGTTATTTAAAATAACATTATGGCCGAAGGTAAGGGGTAACTGAGTGAGCAATCCTGATGACAAAGCCGGATTTTTTAGTAAGATTTTTTCTTTTCTGATACAGGCCTCAGATCCGGAACGGGACAAAAAGAAGCAGCTGAAGGAAATTTACAAACAGATAAATAAACATAAATATAATTTCTATAAGCCCAAGTCCGATGAGGCGCTTTCTGCCCTGGCAAAATTTGTCTATGAAATTTATACTATAATTGGTCCGGCAAAGGTTCTCCTTGATCATGCCGAAGCCTCAGTTGTGTTGAAGACAATTATTATTGAAAACAGTCTTTCCGATGAGCAGCTGAATATACGGGCCTCCTTTGAAGAATCAGAAATACGTGAAGCTGTTAAAAAAGATGATGGAGATGTAAAGCAGGTTACTGAATCGTTGAAGTCGAATCTGGTAAACTTTTTCTCTCTTTTTGAAACCCAGAAAGTCCAGAGTATCAACGCGACATATAATCTCATGACAATTTTTCTTGATTTTATTTCATTTGATTTTTACTTTTTTCTCCGAAAGTTTGATTCCCGCTTTCCGGAAAATGATTTTACATATAATCCCCGATTTGAGGATATTAATGGAGAATATATAGCGGACGATTTAAAGGATTTTCTGGTTCTCATTCCCTTTCTTGATCTTGATGCCGCCTGGGAAGATCTATTTGATGTACTTTCTTCATATAAGGGTGCGGAAGTGCTCAACCGTAAAGACTGGTTGAAAATGCTGAAGAAGATTCGTGATGTCCGCATGTCCAAGATACTCGATCTTGTCGTACAGTCAATCGAAAAAGATCCGTCATTTTCATATAAAGCACAGCGGCCGTCGAACCGAATTGTGGAAGACTATTTAACTAAGCTGAAAAATCAGGTTGAGCTGACAATCCAGAAAATTCTCAAGGAAAAGCGTTCATCAAAGATTGATAATCTCGCATTCAAGATCTTCGGGACAAATGCCGTCTCGAGGATGAAGTTTTACACAGACAAGGCAAATCTTGCATTTGCCAAGAAGATGCTAGGCGGTTATACTTATATTATGCCCATGAATTACCTGAAGGCGTTTCTTGTGGATTACTGCAAAAAAGATATAAGAGAAATATGTGATATTCTTCTGATCCGCGGTAAATGGACGACGAACATCAGTTCACAGCAGCTCTCAGAAGCTTTTTACGGCCTCATGTCCACAGCTGATGAACTGATTATTTTTGACGAGAGGCTCTCCGAAGAAGGAGAAAAGGGCGTTGAGATAACCAAACTACTTAAACGCCGTGACGCCGATAAGTCCAATATTCAGTCCCTCCGGAAATCAATCAAGGAAGTAAACGATGACGCCCAGCGTCTTATAAATACAACCGGTCTTCACCTGGTATCCATTGCAAAGAGTTTTAAACTTGTTATCGAGGATTACCAGAAAAAGCCGCATGAACTTTTAACCAACTGGAAAGAGCTGGAACCCCTGATTGAAGGAGGAGTGGTTGAGCGAATGTCGGAGGTCTACCGAAAATGCTACTATTTTGTCCAGCTGCTGCAGTTCTTCAATAAAAACGGAAATAAATAACTTATTCAGTGAACTCAGACAAGCCGGTTTCTCCGACCGGTTTTTTGAATCTTGAAAAAACCAGAGCAATAATCAGACAATTAATAACTGAAGCCGCCGCAAAGATGTTCCACTCAGGTGAACCGCTTGCAATACTTCCTACAAATGAATAAAGCTTCACGCTGATAGTATAAAGCTTTTCGTTATTCAGGAAGAGAAGCGGTGCCATGAAGCTGTTCCATGCCCCGATGAAGGCCGTCATAAAGGACGTTATCAGCACTGGTTTTGACAGAGGCAGGATTATCCGCAGCAGGTATATCAGGGGCCTCTGCCCTTCTAAAAGGGCAATATCCCTGAAAGCCTTCGGCATTCTCTCAAGCCAGGCGGTGATTGTGAATAATGAGAACGGAATACTGTGGTATATTGAGATGATTATCAGCGGGAGATACGAGTTGACAAGGCCGGCCCGGCTGAAAGCCGAATATAATGGGATAAGTGAATGCATACCGCCTGTTATTCCGAGAATCTGAATAAAGGTGAGAAATCCGATTGTAAATGCCTTTCCGCGGCTGTTGAGAAACACTGCCGCCGGGAAACTTACCGCGGGAATGAGAAGGCCTGTGAGTCCCGCGACTATGAGGGTGTTTTTAAAATACAGGAAAATGTTCTCATTTTTAATTACGTTTATATAACTGTCTGTTCCCGGATGCGGGGGCAGGAATCCATCTATGAAACAGGCGCTGACCCCCGAGAAGCTCATCCATAGAAGGAAATATAGAACAGCGGCTGAAGAGATAATAAGGAATCCCGCGCTAAATATTGACAGGCCGGAGTTTAGGTTGTTTATCAGGCGGGGATGGAACTTTCTGTCCGTGAAATCCTTTTTTTCGGAAGCCTTCAGGCGACTGCGGAAGTAATACAGCGTAAAGAGGGCAGGCAGTATTCCCGGAGTAAAACCTTCGAGGAAGTTGACGGTAACCATTCTAAAGAGCACCCAGGCTAGCTGAACAACGGCGGTTATTTTAAATAGTTTACGGCTCCATATCCCTGTTAGATAACCGGCCGCAGGAAGAAGTCCCGCGGTACCTCCGAAAAGGAGCTGGAGAACCGCCGTGATAATGCTCATCGCCCTAAATTTCTTTATTTCAGTCTGTTTTCGGTTGCGGGTCACATACCATATTGCCATCAGAAAAATTACTATGCCGGCCATCATGACAGAATAGGCGGACGTTATTCCAAGATCGTCGGTATTACTGAAAACATCATACAGGAAGAGATCGAGGGTGGTTGTCGAACCTATTATATATCGCTCGGTAATTCCTGACATCAGCGGCGGTCCGCCGGAGGTCATTAGGAAAATAAGAGTAAACTCCTTGAAAGCCTTAATAAAGTTAAGCAGGCCCATGACGAGAAGCGAGGATCTTATCTGAGGCAGGTAAATATAGGCTGTCATTACCCCGGGATTGGCGCCGTCGACTACGGCAGCCTCAATAGTGCTGACTGGTATTTTCCCCAGCGCTCCGCGGAGGACGAAGGCAGTCAAGGGGACTGTCATCCAGAGGTTTACTACCATACAGCTGATAAATCCCGCCGCTGGATCAAGGAGAAGATTTGCCTTTACTCCGAAGAGTGTTGTAAGAATCGATATTCCTCCGTTGCCGTGAATGAGGGCTCTCCAGAGCGGAACTGCAATGTATACCGGAATACCCCAGGGAATGAGGAGGGCGCCGTAGAGGACATTCGAGAGTTTTTTTCGTCTGCCTGAGAGCGCCGAAGCAACAATGAAACCGAAGAAGATGCTTCCCGCCGAACTGAGCAGTGCCCAGAGCGCTGTAATGTTGAGGCTGAAACCGAAGCCTGAATCAGAGCCGAGGTATTTGAAGTTGTCAAAGCCCGCGAAAGTCCTATTTCCGTAAACGTCGTGAAATAGTGAAGTTGTCAGTGCCTCGAAAAATGGGGAAATTCCCGCCGCCGCTATTATCAGCAGGGCGGGAATAATAAAATACCAGTTTATTTTAAAGTATTTTCTATTCAACTATGATTTGCGCGACATTTCTAACCGGTTTGATTCCGGATGGAATTCTTTCGGCATCCTTGTCCCAAGCAACTACAAGCGGGAATTCATTGTCTGCCAGCTCGGATCCGTCTCCGTAGAACATTGCGAGAATTACATCAGCATTATCCTGGAGGTCCTCGGCTTTGAGAGTCATTGTATAGCCGTCTTCAGCAACAATACTGACTGTATCATATCCGCTGTAATTGCCCAGAATTTCATAGATCGGCATGCCCATGTACGCGGTAGTTTTATCCTCTTTGCTGTTGAAGTGATTTACAATTGTTCTCCAGGTGGTTACTCCGCTCTGAAGGGTCTGGCGATCCATGTTTTCAACCTTAGCGCCATCTATGATCTTCAGGGTGAAGTCCTTGAATGATGAGTTTTCGAGAATAATCTTCTTTACCATCCGCGCGGAAGTATGTCCGAGCATGGTAGGATTCTCAGGTCCGACTTTCACCAGTCTGATATATCCAGGATCTTCGGGCATATATTTCCCGTCTTCTTTGAAGGCCAGAATCCATTCTCCATCGCTGTCATCCATCAGCTGTGCGGCACTATAGGTCATGGCGTAGCCGTCCATGGCCTCAATAATAACACTCATGTCTTCACTCAGCTTTGCATATTCATTAATGAGACTGACTATCTTGACTCCGCCCCATAGGAATTGGAAGTTGTTGTCGTAGGTGTTTGTGTAATTTCCCCTGTCTTCAATGTAGTAGCTCAGCTTCTCAAGCTCGCTGATTGTGAATGAGTCCTCCTTCCCGCCGATATCCAGGAGGAGTTCGAAGTCGTTGTTCTCGAGGGCGAGAGGCTGCAGCGACAGTGATATATCGGATATTTCCCTTAGCCAGAATTGAGTTGAAATATTACCGGTTATCATAGGACTGATGTTTTCACCGTCTCTGCCGTCGGCAAGATAGAACGCGTCTTCCGGAAAATCCTCGGAGTTTACTGTAACCGAATAGCCGTCTGAGGCTGTCATTGTAATATCGTATCCGTCCTTCCATTTCGCGCTGAGGAATGAATACGGCATTGTCGCATCGGCATCATCGGCTATAGCTATGATGTTTTTAAGCGGCATTGCCTTGAAAATCACCGGCTTACCCTTCTCGGAGAATTCGTATTCACCGTAGCCTGAGGATGGAGCTTTCTTCCATTTTACGAAATTAGATTCCCATATTTCATCACTGCGGACGCCGGAAATCTTGATCATCCAGCCTTCGCCCTTAGGTGTAGCGTGGGTGATTGTATCAGTCCCGGTTTTTTCAACAGCAGGCTGGTTCTGTGCCGCGCTATTCTCGTTCGCTACCGTACTACATCCTGCGAAAAGCAGCAGGACGGCCGCCAGACCGGGCAGCAGGTATCTTAATAGGTTTTTTTTCATAGTTTCTCCTTAATTTATATCTTCCATATTTTTATCTACAAGCTCCTGTGTTTTCTCAAGCACTACTCCGGGGGGCATTCTGCCTGAGATTGCAAATCTGAGCATCTTCCACATCGTGTTTTTGTAAACTGAGTATGCTTTGTCAGTAGGTATGATTGTTCCTGATTCGGCGCTAATTCTGAGAGCCTCGTAGTACTTGTTTTCGCCTTTGAGAAGTCTGAAAGCGGATTCCAGGGCTGGAACCTTTGATGTCTCGGATGTGAAACGGTACTGAACTCCGGTTCCGGTAAGGTATTCGATAAGGCGGCGTGCTCCGGCAGTGTTCCGGGATTTTTTTGTAATAGCGAAGGCCTTAAAGTCGAGAAGCGGCGAGACCCTTATTCCTGTATTTTGGTTTACCGGGAGGGGGACAGTCTCAAAGGGGATTCCAAGATCCTGAAAGTGAGGAATGGCGTATGACGCGCTGATAATCATCGCGGCATCTCCTGAGACAAAGAGCGAAGTCATGGCGTCTCTTTCCATAGGAGTCATAAGGCTGGCATCTTTTAGTCTTATGATGTATTCGAGGGCTTTTCTGCTGGCCTCGTCGGTAATCCTGATTGAGCCGTCCGGCTCTATGATATGCTGTTTTCCGAAGGACAACTGAAAGGGAATAAGAAATGATGCAGAATAGGCGTTCCATGCAGAGGCGATCGATCCGGAACTGCCGGCAGTTCTGCAAAGCTTCTCGTAATCGCTGAGGGTCCAGTTGTAATCTGGGCCGTGAATCATTTCGGGGTTATAGAACATAAGCTGGGCGTCATAGTAAAATGGTACCGCCCAGATCTTTCCATCGTAGGTAAAAGCTTCTCGCCCCTGAACTTGCAGCCCTTCAGGATACATGTATCCGATATTCTGTATGCTTCCCGACCGGACAAGACTGTCAATGTAGCCGGACTGAACCATGAGAATGTCAGGAACAGCCCCGCCGCCTCTGGCGACTGAAATAAGTTTCGAATCCGGCCGGGGTACTTCGGTTACCTTAATCTCGACACGATGAAGATCGGCGTATCTCTTAATCTCGCCACGGAGGAATTCCGTGCCCTCCCAGTTAACCCAAATTTCAAGGGGTCTTTTGGTCAGAACTTCACCTTTAATATTTATTGAATTTATATTACTGAATGTGAGGCCTTCGTATTCAAGTTCCCATCCTGATGACCCGGCGCTTAAAAAGATTCCCTCGAGTTTATCAGCCAGGTCAGGAACCTCAAATTGAACCCTTTCGGAGGCCGGGGAGCACTCGACTTCGAGGAGCCATGCGTCAAATAGAGCCGGAAAGAGTTCGGCGAGTGATATACCTTTTTTTATCTCTCCGTTATCAGCGGCGATAGCATAGGCAAGACTGTCAAGTCTCTGCCGGCTGTAATCTTCCCATGGGCTGGAGTTTACCGAAACCGAGAGTGAGTATAAATTTAGCGCACAGAACAGGGCCGCCGAGGCAACGCTGATTTTTTTTAACAATTTGACTTCCTTTCCAAACACGGGAGGCGCAGCTGTTTCCGGCTGAACCCGTCGATCTTCTTCCATACGCAGGCATCTCTGCCTGGTTTTCAGGAAATGAAGATTCGGAAGATAATAAAAATATACCGCAGTTTAAATCCGGAATGTCAAAAAAGCAAGTCATTTATGGTTTATTCAGCAATTCTGAATTTGACTGCAATTCCCCTGAAGGTCGGCCCTTGCTGACCCCGACACCATCAGAAAAAGGTTCGGAAGACCTCAATTTTCTCAGGCGGCTCCGGGGCCCCCAGCGGCGGCATACAAAGGCAGCCAAATTCAGAACTACTGACGTCCTGGAAGCGGGAATTAGAACTCTTCAACAGGTGGCAAAGAGGAATGATTTAGATGTTTAGACATTTTAAAGATTATTCAGGCGCTTCCGGAGGTTAAAATTAGAATTACTGTGGTTTGTTACAGTGAATGTTAAAATAAAAAAGGCGGCAGCTCAATGCGGCTGCCGCCGGTTAATATCAGGAGTATTTATATCGTTTTATTTTTGACGTTGGAGTTTTTTCGAATTCTTCTGTTCTAATTTCACTCAGAATGATTTTCGAGTAAGCCGGAAGTTCTTTGTTCACAATCCTGACTGTCTCTTTTACCTCGGCCTCGACCTCAGTATCGCTGAGGCTTTTTATAAAGTCCGGTTCGGGATAAATCAAGGCAGTAACCTTGCCTTCTCTCTCGAGAACCAGGGCATCAGCGACTATATCATGGTTGTTTAGTCTAGCTTCGAGCTCTTCAGGATAGATATTCTGACCGGCGGCACCTAGCAGCATGTTTTTACAGCGGCCTTTAATAAATATAACATTATCGCTGTCCATTGTACCCATGTCGCCGGTATGCAGCCATCCTTCCTCATCTATTGCCTCGCGGGTTGCCTCGTCGTTCTTGTAGTAACCGATCATGGCATTTTCGCCTCTGACGCAAATTTCACCCAGGATATTTGCAGGATCCTCAGAGTCTATTTTACATTCAAGATGATTTATCAGCCGGCCGGCCGACCCGCCTTTGTAAACATCCCAGGGCATATAGCTGATAAGGGGACCGCATTCAGTCATGCCGTATCCGACCGTAAATCTGAATTTGATTTTCTTGAGAAAGGCTTCTACTTCAGGATTGAATGCAGCCGCACCGAGAACCAGCGAAATGAAATTTCCGCCGAAGGTTGCGTTCAGTTTTTTATAGATTACGCGTTCGAGCAGCTGTTTGATGCCCGGGATTTTAGCGTAGCTCTTGTTCAGGATTGGTTTAAGCTGTTTGAAGTAGATTTTCTCGACAAGAAGCGGAACTGTTAGAATTAGAGCAGGCTTAACCTCAGCCAGGCCCTTTATCAGCAGTTGAGGGGTCATCTTGGGAAGGAAGGTTATGTGACATCCTGTAGCAATGGGAAACAGGAGGTCGAATGCGCAACCGAATGAATGTGCTAACGGAAGAAAATTTAATATAGCATCACCGGATTTGAGTGAGATATTCTTCTGGGCAAAATCAACGTTCGCCATCAAGCAATTATGATTAAGCATAACGCCCTTGGAGAATCCGGTAGTTCCTGATGTGTATACTATTCCTTCGAGGGTATCGTTCGGAATATCATCGAAGGCTAGGTCCTCTGGTTTTAGTCCGGCTTTATAGCGTTCTGAGATAACGCCTCTGGCTTCAGCGATAATTGTATTGGTTATTTTCCCGGAAGTTTTTATTATATCAAAATCATCAAGCTTTCCAACCACTTCAAGTACAGGGATTGCTTCTAAATCTAGACCCTTGAGAATAGATTCATCAGCAAAGAAAACTTTAGCCTCGGAATGGTTAAGTATGTTTGTGATGTCTTCTGAAGAAAAATCAGGAAGGATGGGGACTATCACCGCGCCGTAGGTGACCGTTCCGAGATAACACTTGGCCCAGTTGACAGAATTTTTTCCGCATACGGCAAGTTTATCACCTTTTTTGATTCCACATTTTTTGAATACTTCATGAAAAATCAGGAAGCTTTCTGCAATATCAGCGTAGCTATGAGTATCCGCTTCAAAATTTGAGAAGCAGGGAAGAGTCCAGTTATCCTTTAGACTCTTTTCTATCGTTTTAACAAAATTTCTTTCTAGCATATTAAGTCTTTCCCCCGTGATATAAATCATGAGCCTTTCGGCCGATAGATCATTATGACCTTTTAAACGGCAAAAGACAAGAAAAAATCGGTCGACGACCGATTTAAATAAAAATTTATTTTCAAACAGCGGATGGTTTTACATGAAATTTTTGACAACATTGTCCAATATGATTTTTAATATTGTTGTCAAAAACACATCACAGGCTCTTTTTAAAAGTGATCTTTTTAAAAGAGCTTCAGTTTAATTCAGCAGATTAAAATATGCCTCAAGAACCGGAATAGATCCGTCACCGCCGAGAAGCTTTTTAGCAAGTACCTTACCTAGCTGAACACCCTCCTGATCGAAGGAGTTGATATTCCAGATAAGCCCCTGAAACATTACCTTGTTCTCGAAGTGGGCGAGCAGTGCCCCGAGAGCTTCAGGATTGAGATCCTGTCCTATTATAAGACTCGAAGGCCGTTCTCCGCTGAACTGCCGGTTCGGATTCTCATCATTCTGTCCGAGGGCAAAGGCTGTAATCTGGGCGGCAAGGTTTGCATTCAGCTTTTGCTGGCTTGTAGAGCCGTCAATGTCCAGGTCATAACCTCGCTGAGAGTTCTTAAAGCCTATGAATTGCAGCGGGACAATGTCTGTTCCCTGATGAAGCAGCTGGTAGAAAGAGTGCTGACCGTTGGTCCCTGGTTCTCCGAAAATAACCGGACCGGTAGAATATTCAACCGGCTCACCTTCTCTGTTAACGCTCTTGCCGTTGCTCTCCATATCAAGCTGCTGAAGATGGGCTGGAAACCGGGAAAGTGCCTGGCTGTACGGCAGCACTGCTGTTGATCTGTAACCGAGAATGTTTCGCTCATATACTCCTAACATCGCATCCATCATGGACGCGTTGCCTCTGATGTCGGCCTCGAGCGCGCATACATCGGCTTCATGGGCGCCGGCAAGAAAAGCCTTAAAGACATCCGGTCCGAAGGCCAGGCTCAGGACCGCTCCTCCGACCGCGCTTGTGGACGAGTAGCGGCCGCCGATATTGTCATCTATATAGAAACAGTCTAAAAACTCAGCCGATGATGATAGAGGACTAGTCTGGCTGGTGACTGCTATCATATGTTTCGAAGGGATAAGACCTTTAGGTCCTGTCTTATTGATTATATCGAGAACAAAGGCCTGGTTGGTGAGGGTTTCCTGGGTTGTTCCGCTTTTTGAGACGAGGATGAACAGAGTTGTTTCCGGATCTATCGATGCGGTGACAGAGGTGGCGTCATCCGGATCAACATTAGAAATAAAGAGAGCGTCCATTTTTGATTTTCCGTTTACCTCAGCCCAGCCTTCGAGAGCAAGATAGAGTGCCCTGGGGCCAAGGTCGGAACCGCCAATTCCAATCTGAACAACTGTATCGAAAGGTTTTCCGGTGGATCCCTTTATCTGCTCTGAATGAACGCCGTCAGCGAAATTGGCAATACGTTTCTGCTGTTCGCGGTAGAACTCCCCGATATCCCTTCCTTTTTCGGTTACTGCTGAAATTGTCTGGCCCCTGGTCAGTTGATGAAGCACCATCCGATCCTCGCCGGTATTCATCCTTTCTCCAGAGAGGATAGACATATATTTCTGAATCAGCTGCTGCTCGAGCGCGAGAATTCCGAGCTGATCGATTATTTCATCGGTGACGGCTTTGGCTGAGTAATTATAGGTCAGACCGCCTCCGGCGTTTATAGTACAGGTTGAAATCCTTTTTGCGTTTATCAGCTTCTTAAGTGACGGTTTTGCTGTTTTTTTGAGCTTTGTGTAAGCCGCTGTCTTATCAAGATTTTTATAGTTTACTTCGGACATGTTGTCTCCTTTGTTTATTTATCCAGTTCTGAGATTAGTACGCTCAGCGCGTTGAGTTCATCATGGCTCAGACTTATCCCCTTACCCATTTTTTCATGATCAGGAGCCCAGTCTCTGATGTCATATTTGGGCTCACGTTCGTTCCATGATACGAGATTCAGTTCTCTTTTCCAGCCCTTCGGTGAATCGGAGATTGTCCCGATGTGTTTTATTATTTTATAACTGAATTCTGCCATAGTCTTCCTTCTTTTTAAAAGATTTTACCAAAAGTAGCCGGATCTGTATATAATTCTATTCATGATAAACGATGCAATGAGAAACAGAATCGATAAATCTGCCTATGCAACAATGGTAACCTACGCAGCATCAGTTAATATCCTGCCGATAGCCCTTGTAAAGATATCCGAAGAGCTGTCCATGAATCTAACCCAGGCCGGATTATTAGGCTTTGTTACATCAATTGAACAGTTTTTTATTCTCATTCTGAGCATTTTTGCTGCCGCGAGGTTCGGGAAAATCAGGATTCTTCGGACAGCCCTGCTTATAACGGCCGCAGGGCTGGTCGCCTTCGCATTCAGCCGTTCATATGTAATTGCTGTAAGTCTTATTGTCATTACAGGTTTCGGGAACGCGATGATTGAGGCGGTGATTACTCCCCTTGTCAATGATTTGCATCCGGATGACGGCGGGGCGAAGATGAACCTTCTTCATGCTTTCTGGCCAATCGGTGTCTGCATCAGTGTTCTGATCTTCGGGGAACTGCTTTCACGCGGCCTGTCATGGCGTGTTCTTTTTCTTGGAACGGCTGTACTGGCGGTGATAATATATTTCACCTATCCTGGTGCTAAAAAGGCGAAACTCCCGCCGTCCAGGGCTGACCTCGGGCATCTGGGTGAGATTCTCAGGCGACCCAGATTCTGGATGCTCGGCATAGCGATGTTCTTCTCTGGTGCCGGAGAGGTCGCGTATGCATACTGGGCGGCAAGTTATATTCAGATAAACTTCAATACACTGCCGCGTGCAGGAGCCTTCGGAGCGGCCGCCTTCGCGCTTGGGATGGCCGTCGGGAGGATTGCAACCTCGAAGCTGGCGGGCAGATTCGGACTTAAAAAGATAATAATTACATCTTCCGCTCTCGGCGCTGTTTTCAGCCTGTCTTTCTTCATTATTCAGAACCCTGCCATAATTTACGGTTATCTGTTCATAGTCGGTCTTTTTGTTGCCTGTTTCTGGCCGAGTATTCAGTCTTACGCCGCGACGGTTATCGATGTAGATGCTACGGCTCTGATGGTGTTTCTCTCATGTTTCGGAATCCCGGGAACCAGTTTCGCTGTTTTAGTCATGGGGATCATCGGGGACGCGTACAGTCTTCATGAGGCCTTTGTTGTTGCCCCCGTTTTCATTTTTCTGGTGCTTGTATTCATGTTGCTTGAAGGGCGGGTTGGGAAAACTTTTCGGGGGGACAGGAAAACGGCCTTATGAAAAAAGGTGCTGCAGTCATTGTCTTGTTTTTTCTTTTATCAGGTGGGATTTTACATTCACTTGGGTTCCGGGAAGAAGAGCATGGTTCTGAGCTTCAGTTTGCAATTTTAATCAAAAAGGGTGATGAGAGCTGGTATCGTAAAGAAGCCGAAGGATTTGCTGCCCGCTGCCGCGAACTAGGAGTTTCTTCAATAGTAATGGACAATAAAATGGATCCTAATATTGCACTAGTGAATATTGATCTTGCTATTGAAAAGAAGGTTGACGGAATTGCTATTGTTGTTCCGGAGCAGCGGATGGGGCCGCTCATTGTGGATAGAGCGTTCGAATCAAATATTGCCATCGTTTCGCTCGATTTAAAGCTGCTCGATCACCAGGGCCGGCAGCTTGCTCCTCATTTCGGACTGGATGATAAATCCGCCGGATATTCAGCCGGAGTGTGGCTCGCGCGTCAGGTACAGGAGCTTGAATGGTATGGCAGCCTGTCGAACACAATAGGTATAGCCGCTTTTACAAATATGCATATAACCGAATACCGAGTGAGGGTCAATGAATGTCAGCGCGCCCTGTTTGAATGGCTGCCCGAACTGAGCCGGAGCCGGTTTTTTAAGCTTGATTATCCCGGAACCGATGCCGTAGGCGGGCTTCTGTCGATGCAGGAACTGCTCAATCAGCATCCGGAGATAACCAACTGGATAGTTTTTTCGGCCACCGACGAGGGGGCCATCGGGGCGGTGAGGGCACTTGAGCAGGTTGGGCTTGGATCCCGTTCCATTGCCTGCGGGATTCAGGCAGAGAGGGCTTTCGGTGAGTTTTCCCTTGCTCAGGAGACAGCTTTTAAGGGAGCGGTCTTCTATGATCCATATCAACTAGGCAGCCGGGCTGCAGACGCTCTTTACAGTTATATAAAAAACGGATCCGCTATTCCGGCAGTTACCTCGGTTCCGTTTAAAATGATTACCCGTAATGATTTCAGGGGAACGGCGGAATGAGACCAAAGTCAATCCGCTCGCGACTATTCTACGCATATTCGATCCTGATCTTCATGATCCTTCTGACGGTTGTAATAACAATTTCACTTGTCTTTTCAAATTACCTCATTGAAAATTCGAGAAATGATATTGAAAAAAGGCTGTGGGATATCGAGCAGACTCTCCAGGAGGAGATTCATGGAATTGTAGGGCTATGTGATGAAATCAAACGTAACGATGATGTTTCGAGGCTTCTCGAGTCGTATAACAGGGATGAGGGCTGGACCCGCTCCTATAACAATCTATTCAAGGTTCATGCTCAGGTAACCGATTCAAATTATGCAATAAGCCGTCTGATTCTTATAAACCGTAATCTTGTCATCCTTGATCCGATTTATGAGCGGGTATTGTACAGGGAAGCTATCCTCAATAATCAGGGCTTTATTGAATTTCTTAGGGGAAACTACTCCTACTACTTTTCAAATCCCGGGACTTTTCCAATCGATATATCAAAACAGTCGGGTGCCGATGATCTTACAATAGTGCTCTATCAGAAGCTTCTGGATCAGAACTACTGGCTGATGGGCTATCTACTTGCTGTTATTCGGAAGGACAGGATATTTAATTCTCTATGGTCGAATAATCAGGATGGACTCTTTGACGGAATTGCGCTTATCAACAGCCGGAATGAGGTTGTCCACCAGGAGGGCCGTAAGATTGATGCCGATGATATTGGTATTGATTTCTCAGAGATTGACGGGGACAGGTGGTTCAGTCTTGATATGGAGAGTGATAATGGCAGGCGGGAATCCTTTCTTGTACTGATAAAACCTGTAGCGGGTGTGAACTGGTATCTTACCGGTATCGTTCCCTATTCAACCATCCTTGAAGAGAGGAAGTATATAATCAGTTATATTGTCATTATAGGAATAATATTCATCCTGATAGCATTCTCAGTCAGTTATTTTCTGGCAGGGACAATAACCCGGCCGCTTTTTTCGATTACAAACGCAATGCATGCATATGATGAAAGCCTTCAGCTGGAGCCTATTATGGTTGAAGCCGACGGCGAGCTTGCCTACCTGGTTCAGGTATATAACCGCCTTGTATCAAGCATCAACAGGTATATTTCCAATATTTATGAAGAACAGGAAAAGAAGAAGGAGGCTGAGCTCCTCAGCCTGCAGTATGAACTTGATTTTCTTCAGGCGCAGATTAATCCCCATTTCATCCACAATACCCTGAATGCCATAGGTCATCAGGCAGAGAAGGCCGGTAATATGGACATATATGAAAGTCTTAAATCATTTAATATACTCCTGCGCGCGTCAATCTCGGGAACCCAGGAAATGATATCACTCAGTGAAGAAGTAGAATTAGTACGGAATTTTATCAACATACTTCAGCTCAGATACGGATCCCGGTTTACTATCAATTTCAGGATAGGTGACGGCCTGGACTCGCTTCAGGTTCCGAAGCTGATCCTTCAGCCAATAGTTGAAAACTCGATCTTTCATGGAATAGAGCCAGCCGAAAGAGATGGCCGAATCGAGATAACGGCGGAGAAGGCGGAGAAGGCCATTATTCTTTCGGTCGGAGATAACGGCCGGGGGATGACCGAAGATGAGATTGCGGTGGTTCTCAAGGGCGGGGCGGAGAGTCGTCAGTTTAACAGAATCGGCATAAAGAATGTTGATGATCGAATCAAAATTCTTTTCGGAAAAGAATGGGGAGTTAGAATTATAAGTCAGGAAAGAGAGGGCACTGTTGTAAGTATCCATATGCCCCTATGAGGAAAGAACTATGGTGAATGTATTTATTGTTGAAGATGAGCTCTCCGCTCTTGATCGCATAAGCTCTTTCCGGATTTGGACCGGCGGTAAATACAGGCTTGCGGGCACCGCACGGAATGGTCTTGCCGCGATTGAAAAATTGTCCAGGCTAAGGGTTGATGTCATCATCACCGATATTGAGATGCCTGTTATGAACGGGATAGAGCTGATTCGGCAGCTGCGGGAGGATGATATATGTACCCCGGTGATTATTCTCAGCTGTCATGAGAGTTTTGAATATGCACGAAGGGCTGTTTCTCTTGGAGTTCGGGAGTATCTGCTGAAAGATTTCATGGAAGAAGATGCTATAAGGCTCGCATTATCGAAGATGACAGATTCCTCGGCCGAAGTACGCTCAGAAGAATATACTATTCCACCTGCCGGGGCAGATGATCGCGGACAGGCCTTGATGCGTGCTGTCGGGCGCGGCGGGCTGCTCTCAGATATTTTCTCAGATAAAGAGGGCAGGGCTTCGGCTCTTGTTCTCATTCATATAGACGGATTTTCTCTCAGTCGGCATGAGCCGGCGAAGTTCATAGAAGAAATCCGTTATGATCTTGCCGCTGTCGAGGCAGGCGGGAAGCTCTGCAGCGCCTGTTATTCGGATTCGGGAGATTTCTGGGTTCTTCTCGAAGGCGAAGCTCTCGCATTCGCCGAAGGATTTTACAGCAGAATGGCTGCGAACAATATTTCTGTTACAATTGCCGCGGGAGAGACTTTCGGCGCGGAGAATGATCTCAAGACAGAGGCTGCCTCAGTAAGGGAAATCTTCGGCTACAGACTCTTCCTCGGGAAGAACAGAATAATATTATCTGAAACAGTTCGGAGTATCGGAGGAAAGAATCCTTCGTATATCAGAAAGAAAATCGAAATGATAAAAAGCGCAATTCATGAGGGCGATTCGGGAGGCTGCTTCATCCTGCTGCGGGAGCTCTATGACAGGGATCTTCCGGGAATGCTGAAGTACAATTATCTTGAATGGGTAAATCTCCGGCTGCTGTCTATTATCCTCGCGTCCGAAGAGCGGGGGGAGATAAACCTCAGGGAGATAACCGGACAGGAGTTTCTGTCGATCAAGGATCTCGAGTCTAAGGAGACCGTTTCCGAGATGAGGCAATGGTTTGAAAACATCTTCAGCAGAATTTTCAAGATAGAAGACGAGGATCCCTCGCCCAGGGTTGCCAACCGGAATATTCAGAGAGTTATTAATATTATAAAAACACGCTATGACGAAGATCTCAGCCTTGAAGATCTAGCCGATGAAATAGGAGTTCACAAGGTTTATTTAAGCAGACTGTTTAAAAAAGAGGCCGGACGAACCTATTATGACTTTCTTCAGAACTATCGAATCAGGAAGGCTACCCTTCTTCTTAAGGAGGAAAATTTAAAAATCTATGAGATAGCGCAGAGAACAGGCTTTAAAAATTATGATCAATTTGCCGTTGTATTTAAAAAACTCAAGGGTGTCTCTCCGTCTGAATATCGCCACAATATGTTTTCCTGAAGAAATAAATTGACAGATCAAAATGCCGGAATTATAATTCTATACAGGGTAAGGATTTAGGTTAATTTTTCTGGTAAAAGGTTAATTATTCCGGTGTTGTATCGGAACCCGGCACTCAGAAAGCCCTTCTCTGGTAAAAAAAATTATTAAAAGGAGAGTTGTATGAACTCAAAAAAAGTCATTGCAATGCTGAGCATACTGCTGCTAGTTGCTTCGACCGCGGTTTTCGCCGGCGGCCAGCAGGATGCGCAGACTATGGATTCGGCCCCCGCAAAGATGGTTGAAAAGGTGGAAGTTACTGGTAATCCTGCTTCAGGAGATCTCGAGATCTTTTCATGGTGGGCAGGAGACGAAGGTCCGGCACTCGACGCACTCATCAGGGTGTTCGAAAAAAAGAATCCTGCTGTTAATGTTCTTAATGCAACGATTACCGGAGGTTCCGGAGTTAATGCAAAAGCAGTTCTTAAAACAAGAATGCTCGGCGGAGATCCTCCCGAGTCCTTCCAGGTTCATGCGGGGCAGGAGCTCATTGGTACCTGGGTAGCTGCAAAGAGAATGCTGGACCTTACTCCTCTTTTTAAGGCAGAAGGCTGGATGGATGTATTTCCGAAAGATCTTGTTAATCTAATCGGAACCAAAGAGGGTATCTGGTCTGTTCCTGTAAACATTCACAGATCAAACGTACTCTGGTATGTTCCGGAAAATCTTGCCAAATGGGGAATTAAACCTCCGAAAACATGGGACGACATTTTTGCCGCAGGCGATAAGCTGAGGGCTAAGGGTATTGTTCCTCTATCACTGGCAACAACATGGACTGCAAACCACCTCTGGGAATCAGTTGCTCTCGGTGTTCTGGGCGCTGATGATTATGACGCACTATGGGCAGGTAAAATATCCTGGGCTGATCCTAAGGTTGTAAAAGTCTGGGAAACTTACGGCAAGGTTCTTAAATATACAAATAATGATGCAGCATCGCTCTCATGGCAGCAGGCAACCGACATGGTTGTTAACGGACAGGCTGCCTTCAATATCATGGGCGACTGGGCCGCCGGTTATATGTCCACGACCCTGAAGCTCGAACCGTCAGTTGATTACGGCTGGATGGCTTCTCCAGGAACAGACGGCAACTTCATGTTCCTGGCAGACAGCTTCGGCGCGCCAAAGGGCACAAAGAATCCCGATGCTACGCTGGCATGGCTGGCCGCCTGCGGTTCACGCGAGGGATCGGATGCTTTCAATCCGCTCAAGGGCTCAATCTCGGCCAGAACTGACGCAGATCTGTCTCTCTACAATGTTTATTCAAAATCAGCAGCCGAAGATTTCGCATCAAACAGAATTGTCGGAAGTCTCGCACATGGTGTAGTTGCAAACGAAGGTTTTATGAATGACTTCTCTACAGTTATGGAAATGTTTTTAAAGAGCAGAGATTCTCAGCAGGCTGCAAACGCCTGTCAGGCAATCGCCATTCAGAACGGAATGGGAAAATAAATAATTACAGGAAGGCCTTTAGGGGCCTTCTTTTTTCGGGCCTTCGGGCCCAACAATCTAATTACAGGAAGTTTTAATGGCAACATTCAACAGCTTGGGAAAAAGAAAGGATAAGATTATCTCCATTCTCGTTCTGCTGCCGTCGATGATACTGGTTGGAATCTTTGTTTATGGGTTTATCGGGAATTCGATCTGGGTTTCACTCACCGATTGGGGGAGGGGCGCCGGTCTGGCCGAACATCCGGTTAAGAACTTCATCGGCCTGGAAAACTATAGGTTTCTATTCACCAATTTCATCCAGGGCCGTTTCAGGCAGGATCTTGTAAACGCGGTCTTTTATACAGTTTTTCTACTTGTCGGAACTCTCGGGCTAGGACTATTTCTTGCGATCCTTCTGGACCGCCCGGTCAAGAGGGAAGGTTTTTACCGGACAGTATTTTTATATCCGATGGCGCTATCGTTCATCGTCACAGGTACTATCTGGCGATGGCTTGTGGCTCCGAGCGGCGGGCTTAATCTTATTCCGAAAATTTTCGGACTTCCTAAATGGAATTTCCTATGGGTGAGCAGCAGAGACTCGATATTAAACTTCAACTGGCAGAACATCATCCAGATTATTTTGATAATTGCATCATTTGTTTTTGCCATAATTTTAATCAGGGCGATAATGAACAGGGAAAAGAGGGTGATTATCAAGTTTTCAATCTTTCTCGGTCTGTCATTGCTCTATGTGCTGGTTCTTCATAGGCTTCTGCCGCCGATCCTGCCGATGGAAGAGGCGCACGGTTTCAATCTTGCAACAATAGGTATCCTCATCGCTGCAATCTGGCAGTATTCGGGTTACGCGATGGCACTTTACATGGCAGGGCTGCGGGCCTTGCCTGCGAGCATCAGGGAGTCAGCCATGCTCGACGGGGCAAATGAGTTTATCTATTACGCAAAGATAGCCATACCTAATCTTCGTCCAATCACGCTTAGTGCCGTTGTCATAATGGCACATATCTCACTGAAGATGTTTGATTTGATCTATGCGATGGCAGGGGCCGATAACGGAAATACAGGGCATCCGTCAATCAACATGTATCTGACAACCTTCAGGGCCAATAACTTTGCGAGGGGAGCGGCAATAGCCGTAATCCTATTCATAGTTGCGGCGTTCTTTATCATCCCTTATATGATTCATTCACATAAGGAGCGGCAGGGGCTATGAACAAGTACAAGCTGAATAAAATACTGCTCTATGTGGTTTTAATAATATTTGTAGCGATCTACCTGGTGCCGATGTATATGGCCTTTGTGACCGCCCTAAAAGATCCATCGGAGATAAATCTATCAACAGCCTGGAAGCTGCCGAGCGAGGCTAACTGGAGCAGCTTCAAGGAGGCATTTCTTTTGATGGCCCCTAACCTGCGAAACAGCCTGATACTGACAGTGAGTGCGACGGTTATTTCGGCAATGATAGGCTCGATCAACGGCTACATTTTCTCAAAAAACAGATTCCGGGGAAGTGAGGTGATATTTACCCTGATTCTCTTCGGAATGTTTATCCCGTATCAGATAATCCTGATTCCTCTTTTTCAGGTGTTAAAGACCATAGGGCTCTACGGATCCCTCGGGGGGCTGGTAGTGGCCCATGTCGTTTACGGAATACCTATAGTAACTATGCTGTTTCGAAACTTTTATGATCAGATCCCTAGTTCAATTATGGAGTCGGCAAAGATAGACGGAGCCGGATTCTTTCGAATATATTCGGGGTTGATTCTACCCTTATCAATTCCCGGATTTGTTGTTGTCTGCATTTGGCAGTTCACCCAGATTTGGAACGAGTTCCTCTGGGGTATAACCCTGACGCGTCAGGCGGCAAATCCTATTACCGTAGGCCTCTCTCAGCTCGCCGGCGGTCAGGCTGTCAGCTGGAACCTTCCAATGGCAGGTTCTCTGTTGTCGGCGGTACCGGTACTGATTATCTATATATTTCTCGGAAAATATTTTATAAGAGGACTTTTGGCTGGTTCGCTTAAGGAGTAGGACAGAAAGGTTCTGGACTCACTTAGGATTCTGGTAGAAAAATAAGCACCGGATATGATTATATTAATGGGCGCCATAGAGCTGATTCTACGGAGTGATAAACAAGGTTGATGTATTGGTGTCCATATTCCGACCTGGTGACCGGTCAACTGCCCGGACACATAGGTGAACGCTCTCGCCTGGGGTAAAGCCCTCAACATCATCATAGAACGGATATACCTCATCCGTCATTGCCACTGAGTGAGTACGATACTCTTCAGGCATCTGCGGTGTGAGTTTTATCCGATGTATTCCCTCGAGTTGCGGGTTGTTCGCGAAATCGAGGGGTGAGCTGTCATAGTAAAGATAATAATCAACCGGGTGCTTATCCTGCGCCAGGTCCCAGTAAATCCGTATCACCCCGGAACTAGGCGACTCTGCCTTAAGCAGTCCCCAGCGGGGATTAGGGGGGCCGGAAACCTCGGGAGGAGCAGCTGACTGTGCATTATAAATCGAACTCCAGGCCGGCGAGGTCGTGTCGGTTAAATCTGTCCTGTCAAGAACATAGGTATTTATATGATCGACTGACCGGTTACTCAGATAATGCCGGAATCCGATATTCTGGGTCACCCTTAAGTCGTCTATTAAGGATGAATTATTTACTCCCGCATCCAGAGCGCTACTTAAGGTGATAGAGGGGCCTTCGGCGTATCCGAGCGAGAGTACCTGGAAGCCGTCTTCCCTGCCTGCCTCGGCGAGAACGGGCGGAGCGTAGTTGTAGAGGTTATCGCGGTAGTATGCCTCATTGAAGTCTTCAGTACTGCTGGAGTTTAACCTGAAACTCTCAAATAACAGAAAATCAATGTACGGCCGGGTGGTGTATTTCAGATACTGCTGCACAAATCCGGGACGGAAAAAATATACCGCCCGGTTCTGGACGACGATTTTATCAGGATACTTATCTTTCAGGCGCATTATAAAATCCGCATAGCCGGGGGCAGTCCATTCAAACTCAGTTTGCACGAAGCTGTCCTTGTTCGTCCACCCATTCGGTGCGCAGGTGTCCAGCGCATCCATGAAAATTCCATCGACGCCGAGGCCTTCTCCAACCGAAGTAGTTAAAAGCTCCTGAAGACCGAAGATGCCGTCAGTACTATGGCGCATCTGGTCAACTTCCTGAAACCAGAGCGGATCTCCGGCATTCACAAAGGCCCCACGCCAGGATTCATTAAAATCCGGTTTGCCGTCTATATCATGATTGCTATCTTGAGAGTGATTGACCGCATCGTTGTCATCTAGGTAGTAGCTGGCAAATCCGGTTCCTCCCGGGCTTTCATTCCCGACCGAATAATCCCATTCCAGAACATCACCCATGGGCTTCGGTCCCCGGGGATCTACGCGGGGACCTATCCCGTTTCTGACAAAACGATCATCGTCGAGCATTGCCTCATAATCGGGCTCGGCTGCACCATCAGGATAGAACCCGGTAGTACGAAGATCCTCGCCCACTGCCACATAGGCTATCACCAGCACATCATCGGTGGGGTCGTCAGCATTAAAACCACGCTGGATTTGTCTGACCTGATCCCGGGTAATTGCGCTATTATTGGAATGAATGATAGCAAGATCATATTTTTTCGCAGTATTAATGGCTTCATTATCAAGGGGGCCGTAATAGATGATGTAGTTATTGATCCAGGGGAAACGATCGTAAGCCAGATCTGACTCAGCTTCAAATAGCAGCCGGCTCTGAAGACCGGTGGAGTATAATTTTTCAGAATTAAAGGCGAAAATCTTATAATAATATTCCCGGCCGCCTTCGACTTCAGTATCGCTGTAGGTGCTGCCGGTGCCTGTATGCAGTATTGAAGCGCCTGTAACAGACTGCCCTGAAGAATAGGTGCTGCCGTTATCCGGATTCCAGCTAATCGGCGATTCGGCTTTTGCAATAATATAACCGGCGGTATTCGCACCAGATTCTTCCCAGCCGATATCGACATAATACGTCTCTTGCCGAATATACAGCAGCAGAGGAGCTTCAATAACAGAAACTCCATCGGCACTCAGGGTGATCGTGATAGTTATAGGCTCTGAATATGACAGCCCGCCATCGGCGGCAAACAGTCTATAATAATATACTTCTCCGGCGATAACCGAAGAATCAATGAAGGATTGCTCACTGCCGCTGTACTGCAGGCCGGGGACTGCCGCGTCTCCGCTTGAATACAGGACACCGTCCTCGGGCAGCCAGTCGGACTCGGCGATCAGCCGCTGAAGTAGATAGCTATGGCCTGTTTTTCCTCCTCTGGAAATCCAACTGAGGGTAATTGCACCACCGGCTTCCCCATAGGAAGTCCAACTGGCAATCAGCGGTTCAATTACCTCTGTCTCGGGGATGGGGCAGGCCGACAGGCTGATAAGAATTATTATGATACATAGAACGCAAGACAACTTTTTTAAAAAAATCTCAATTCTGTCCATTTAAACATGCCCCATATTTTTAAATTTGATTTATAACTGCCCAAAATTCTTACTTAGAATAGCATGAGGATAGGCGGCATTCAACACGGATTTTTCTTTTTTCTTCGCTGACATCATGCAACTTTTTCAAAGACAGCGCTTTCGAATTTATCAGGAAATATTGCATTATCCGCCGGCCGGCCCTATATTTATATTTATGGGGAAAATCAGAAAAGGACTATCTGTGGAATCTCATTATTATGAAAAGGGGAAATTCAATCCCTTCTATGAGAGTTATGATACCGCCTTTACTAACAACTTCAGCGATGAGGATGTGTCGGTTTCCAGCTTGATCGTAATAAACTTCAACCGCCCCGTGGCTTCTTCTCTGGCGGTGCCGGAAAATATAACCGTTAAAAGACTGGGAATGAAGGATCGGGCCGAAAACAATTTCAACATCATCAAGGGTACATTTAAGAAAACAGGCCCCAGGCAGCTGACCTACCGCCCCTACATCGAGTTCTACCGTAATGAAAGCACCTTTGACTGGAACCATCCGGTATGGAACGGATTAAAACCGGGATACGAATACGAAGTGGAACTTTCCCGAAACCTTTCAGGGGAATGCTGGAGATTTAAGACAGCGGACCTTGAGTTCGGACTATACTGGTTCCGTGATGCCGAGAGGTGCGTAAAGTACGTTCCCGGCCGCCCGGTCTATAAAGAGTACTATGATCCGGGGAAACCTGTTCTCCTTTACATCCACGGATGGGAAAGGACCAGCGTTAACTTTCAGAAAGAGAAGCTGAAGGATTTTCGAGTTCAGAGTTTCTTTCATTTTGCCGGAGATCTGGATAAGTCGATGAAGGCCCCGGTTGATCTTGTTTCCATCTGGAAGAAAAAATATTTAAATTTCGAAGGCAGGGAGTGGAATTTCGGTGTTCTTTACTGGAACCAGTTTTCCGATGACGACCACGGCTTTGCCAAAGCACCGAAGAATGCGGAATCCAAAATCTGGACCGCCAGAGGTCCGGCGAGGATGAGATATGCGGTTAGGAAGCAGAGCAGGGGAAAGGGAAAATGGCTTACCGGCAGCTACTTCTCAGAAAAGCATTCGCCGGACAAGTCGGTGAGTGTCCTTTTTGCGGATATAATCAGCTCGGCCCTTAGCGATAAGAGGTCCTCCGACTTCCGCCTCTACGGCCACTCTCTGGGAAACCAGGTTATAACCGCCGTGGCCTACATCCTCAAGGAACAGCATGCAAAGGGGCAGATTGGCGATCCTCTCTTTCCAAAGAGGTTGGCAGTCGCCGACCCCTACTGGTGCAAGGGGAGAGCGGCCTGCTGGAGCAGCGAGCACCCCGCCTACCGGGATCTTGGTAATAACGAAATGCTTACAAGCGGACAGATGTGTTCGAGAATTCTGAAGAACCTGATAGAATATTCAGACAGTAGAAAAATATCCGGAAGTACCGGGAATTTCGCCCTTGAAATCATGAGCGCTTCCCTTCTAACCTACTACAGCTTTACCCGCCACCTTTCGATGGGAGACCCGAATCTGGAGGAACGGGACATAGGGGCGGCAATATATCTGCGGAGCGAGTGGATACACCCCAATGAGGCCCTGCCCGCTTATTGGGGGCATAAACACGTAAACGCCCTTCTCTGCTACCTTTGGCAGTACGCCTTTCCCCCTCCATCAGCGGGCTTTTCCGCCTCCAGCTGTAACGCGGGAATTGCCGCCATGATGAATTACCGCCGTCGTGTTAAGGTCAGATACTCTCAGACCAAGGGCATGGACAGGGCGTCGCCGGAACAGAACGATTTCGAGGAACTTCAAAACAGCTGGTGAGAGAGTCTTTGCTGCGAAATCTAATAATTAAAACGCCGGAAATTTCTTCAAAGAGCGGCCATAGATGCAAATACTTCTTAAACCCTATGGATCTTCATCTTGCCGCTTTCAAGACGGTTGATGGTTCTTCGGACCCAGAAAATTGAAACAATCATAGAAATCACGCTTCCTGAGGCAAGACCGAACCACACTCCCCACATTCCCATGTCGAAGACGTAGATCATTATCAGCATTAACGGAATAGCAATCAGAACTAGCCTGAGCAGAGTCAGGAATAACGCCGGCATCGGGTAGCCAATAGCCTGGAAAAAGGAGCGGCCTGTAATACCGATTAGCGCGCAAAGGTAGGATGCGCCAAGTACCCGATACTGCATTACCGCATACCAGCGTACCTTCTCGACATTGGTGAACGGTTTAAATATCCAGGGTGCCAATGATACCATTATCACGCTTAGTATCCCAACGGTGATCAAACCGATAAGCCAGGACTCTTTCATCGTCTGTCTGACACGCGCGAAATTGTCGCGGCCGGCGTTTTGGCCGACAATTGTTACAATGGCGGCTCCTATTGCAAAGGCCGGCATCATCATTATTTGTTCAAATCTGCCGCAGAGAGCAAAGGCCGTCAGCGCAAGTTCATCAATCTCGATGACAATTTTATTAAAAATGAAAAAACTCATGGACATTAAAATCATCGAGAATGACTGCGGCAGACCGATTGCGATTATATCTTTGACAGTTTTTCCTTTTATGTTTGATATTGACCAGTTAATTCTAATCGAGGATTTGTTTCGGATAAATACGTTTATCACGTAGATCATGGCCACAGCCTGGGCTATTACAGTGGCCAGAGCAGCGCCGCGAACATCGAGTTTGAGCAGGAAAATGAAAATAGGATCGAGCACTATATTGAGAATTGTGCCGATTATCATTGAGTTCATTACATACTTCATTAGTCCTTCACCCTGAAGTATTCCACTGAAGATGAAGGAGAAAAACATTACGGGGCCGGCAGGGATTATATATTTGAGATATTCCAGTCCGTGAGTATAGTAATCACCCTCAGCGCCCAGCGCTTGGAGAATCTGTGATGAAAAAGGAAGGGCTATTCCCAGTGTTAGTATTGATAATATGAAGCTTATAAGCATTCCTGACTCTGCAGTCGTGCTTAAGATTTTAATATTTTTCTCGCCTATTGCGCGCGCGACAAGAGAGCTTACTCCGACCTGCAATCCGTTGCCAAGCGCCATGAAAAAGAAAATCAGCGGGAATACGATAGCTGTACCGCCCATATAAGAGGGGTCTGCAAGATCAATTCTCGCAACCCAGAAAGTATCTGTGACGTTATAGGCAACCTGCACAATCATTCCGAGGAAAATAGGCAGGGATAATTTAATCAGAACAGGGCGGAGCGGCCCGTCAAACATACCGGGGATTTCGTTTACTGTAATATCATTCATAAGCATAGAATGTAATGAATAAAATTAAAGGTCAAGCTCCTATCAACTGATAATTTTAAGTCTTAGAGCCTGTTTTAATAGCATTTTATTTATAATGAGATTATCATTGTAAATAATGAAGAAGCTTAGAAGTATTTACAAGAATAAGGTTAAAATGCCCCCGGGAACTCTTCCTGATGAGGTTAACGGTCCAAAACAAGTGAAATACACGGTCATTGAGTATTCTTCTGATCATGCCAGTATGAATGAGTATCACAACTTGGATGACTGCCTGCCCGATCTCCATTCTTCTTCAGTTTCATGGATTAACATTGACGGGATTCACAGCAGTGCTGTTGTTGAAAGCCTTGGTAAAGAAATTGAACTTCATCCTCTTGTGATGGAAGATATCATGAATCCTCTTCATAGGCCGAAATTTGAAGATTTTGATAATCATATTTTTGTAATTTTTAAAATAATGCGTTTTGATAAAAAAAACATTAATTTTTCTGAGGAACAGGTGAGTCTTATTCTCGGTGAAAATTACGTTATTACATTTCAGGAATACAAGGGTGATATTTTTGATCCGGTACGAAAAAGGATTGATCAGGGGCAGGGCAGAATCAGGCGAATGAAGTCTGATTATCTTTTTTGTTCCCTCCTTGATATGGTGATTGATAATTATTATCCGATTCTTGAAGATTTAGATGAAGTAATTGAGGAGATGGATGAGAAAGTTCATCTCTCGTCTCAAGCTCTGCCATCCGAGCTTTATAAATGCCAAAAACAGGTTAACTTTCTTCATCGTTCAACCTGGCCGATGAGAGATGTTATCAGTGATATTCTGAGGTCTGAAAACACCCTGATAAATGGAAAAACGAGACTGTATTTTAAGGATTTGAACGATCACATTCTGCAGATTATCGATCTCGCCGATTCTTTCCGCGACAATGTTAACGCTTTGATGGAGCTTTCCATTGCTATAAATGGAGATAAACTGAACAGAATCATGAAGTTTCTCACTCTTGTCTCTACCATTTTCATTCCATTGTCATTTATTGCAGGGCTGTATGGTATGAATTTCAAAAACATGCCGGAACTGGAAACCAGATATGGATATTATATTGTTTTAGGGGTGATGCTGTCTGTTTTAATCGGAATGGTTATGCTATTTAAAAAAAGGAAGTGGTTTTAACCTATCCCCACTTCCTGTTAGTTTACTCAGGTGTTAATAACCATTGCCGTCTCGTCGCAGGCCTCGAGTTTTGGACACTCCAGGCACTCACGCCAGAGTTTTCTCGGAAACTCGTTTTTGTCCACGACTGAAAAACCCAGCTTGCTGAAAAACTCAACCTGGTAGGTCAGTGTAATAACCTGCGGAAGTTTTAATATTCTTGCCTCATCGATTAGACGTCTTACAAGTTTTGCACCTAGTCCCTTCCCCTGCCAAACCGGATGTACGGCCAAGGCGCAGACTTCACAAAGATCAGTCCAGAGCGGGGCGAGTGATCCGGTAGCCACTATTTTCCCGCTCTCATCATCTTCAACAACGAAAAAGGAGGTGAGTGAAGTTACTATCTTGTACTTGCTCCTTGTAAGCATCAGGCCCTGAACCGCCATGGACGATGTGAGGTTGTAGATGCTGTCCACGTCCTCGGCGTTGGCCCGTCTGATATTAAAACTACTTGTCATGAAAGGTAGCCGCCGTTGCTTTTATCTCGTCAGCCTGACCGCCGTTAGCCCGCAGACCTTTGCGAACCATAGCGGTTACTCCGGTGGAAAGTCCGTAAAGATTGATGAAGCCTGTTGCGTCTGATTGATCATAAGCGCTCTCGCCGAATGAAGCGAGATCTTCAATGTAGATTGAGAAAGGAGACTTTCGTCCCGTGATGATGGTATTGCCCTTATATAGTACGATCTTTACCGAACCCGTTGTGAAGGCTGCAGCTTTCTCCATGAATGCGTCGATGGCTTCCCTGACAGGAGTGTACCATTTTCCGCAGTATATGAGGTCGGCATACTTCAGGCTTAGATTGTCCTTCATGCTGAGGGTGTCTGCATCCATTGTAAGCATCTCAAGCTCGCGTACGGCCTTATAGAGAATTTCACCTGCCGGAGTTTCATAAACGCCGCGGCTCTTCATACCGACTACCCTGGTTTCTACAAGGTCCGACCGGCCAATACCGTTTTCGGAACCCAGCTTGTTGAGCTCGGCAATGATTTCTATTCCGCTCATTTTTTTACCGTTGATGGCGACAGGAAAAGATTTTTCAAAGTCGATAACAATTTCCGTTTCTACATCCGGTGCATTTTTGGGAGACTTTGTCAGCTGAAACATCTCTTCTTTTGGTCTGTTCCATGGATCTTCGAGATCTCCGCCTTCATGGCTCATGTGCCAGATGTTCCAGTCACGTGAATAGATGTTTTTCTTTGTAATATTTCCGAGAGGAACATTATGAGCCTTCGCGTAATCAATGGCTTCTTCACGACTGCTGATGTCCCAGACTCTCCACGGGGCAATTACTTCGAGGTTGGGAGCCAGGGCTTTGAATGTCAGTTCAAAACGGACCTGATCATTTCCTTTTCCGGTACAGCCGTGGCAAATGGCATCGGCGCCTTCGGCAAGGGCAACTTCCGCAATGTGCTTTGCCTGAAGGGGTCTTGCAATGGAGGTGCCGAGAAGATATTTCCCTTCATAGACGGCTCCGGCCCTGATTATATTAAAGAGAAAATCATTGGCGAACTCGTCCTTGATATCCTTTATGTATAGTTTGCTTGCTCCTGATTTCAGGGCCTTCTTTTCCATACCTTCCCAGTCTTCGTCCTGTCCGACATTGGTACAGCAGCCGATAATCTCGGCATTGTTATAATTCTCTTTCAGCCAGGGAATTATTATCGACGTATCGAGTCCGCCGGAATAGGCAAGGACAATCTTTTTGATTTCTTTTTCTGCCATTTTATATCTCCTATTAATTCCTGCCATGGAAGGCAGGTTGTTAGTGTGAAGTTTGGAAGCAACGCTTTTAAACTTCCTCTAATATGTTGCTTATAATTTCAAGGCCCTTATCAATTTCGCTCTCGGTAATAACAAGGGGAGGTGCTATTCTTAGAATATTTTTTCCTGAGCGGAGGAGCAGGAGGCCGTTATCCATTGCTTTTTTTATAATTTCTCCACAGAGCTTCATTCCCTCTTCATCTGGTTTTCCAATCTCAATGCCGCGAAGTAGGCCGAGCCCTTTAACTTTTCCGGCAGCCGCGTGCTTTTCGGAGAGCTTTTCCAGCCCCTTTGCCAGATAATCTCCCTTGCTCTGTACGTCTGCCAGGAAGGACGGAGTGAAGATGATATCGAGAACCTTGTTTGCAACAGCGCAGGTAACAGGACCGCCGCCGAAGGTTGTTCCGTGTTCCCCCGCCTTAACGAGTTTGTTTATCTTTTTTGGAATAAGCGTTGCCGACAACGGGAGTCCGCCCGCCAGAGGTTTTGACAGGGTGATGATGTCCGGCTCCAGTCCTACTACAGCTGATGCATAGGGGAAACCAGTTCTGGCAATTCCGGTCTGAATCTCATCAGCAATAAGGATTATATCAAGCTCCCTGCACAGTGAGTTTAATCTTGTCGCAAATTCCTCGGTCATTACGTCAAGTCCGCCCTCACCCTGAACCGGTTCAACTATTACGGCGGCGAAATCGGGGCTCAGCACCTTTTCGAGAGCTTCAACATCGTTAAAGTCTGAAAACTCGACTCCTGGAAGAAGGGGCCCGAAGGGTTCCTGGTATTTCTCCGTCGGGGTACAGCTGAGTGCTCCAAGAGTTCTTCCGTGGAAGGCATTTGTGAAAGCGAGAATCTTATATTTTCCATCACCCTTGATGCGTTTTGAATAGAGGCGGGCGTATTTGATTGCCGCCTCATTCGCTTCCGAGCCGCTGTTACCGAAATGAACTGCGTCAAAGTTGCCGCTTGATATCAGTTTGAAGCCAAGTTCCAGGCTGGGTTCTGTTGTATAGAGGTTGGACACATGAATCAGTTTCTTCATTTGTTTAAAAGCAACTGACGCGAGATCCTCCCTTCCGTATCCGAGAGCGTTGACAGCAATTCCGCTGCCGAAATCCAGAAATTTTTTATCGTTCTTATCGAAGAGGTAACATCCCTCACCCCTTTCGAAGATATGAAAAGGCACCGCGTAATTATTTGGAAAGGGTACATCGTATGTTTCAGTTGTTATCTCATATTCTTTTCTATATTCCATAATCTTTTCCTTATCGGGTTAATCCCTGGTAATATCGGAGCCGAGCTTTCCGCCAATCAGACTTTCAAGATCTCCGAAGCTGCTATATCCGCCGATTATCACCGAACCGACGCCCTTATTCAATGCTTCAATGGAGGATTCTGCCTTCGGGATCATTCCGCCGGAGATTACCCCGTCTTTAATTTTCTGCCTGATTCCCTCGGGCGTCAACTTGTGTATGACTGCCCCATCCTCGAGGATTCCCGGAATGTCCGAGATGAAGATCAACTTGTCGGCCCTGAGTGATGCTGCAGTTGCGAGGGCTGCCTCATCCGCATTGATGTTGAGGGCTGTTCCTTCCATGTCCATTGATATCGAGGAGATGACCGGAAGATATCCGCCGCTGGATAATAATTCGAGAAGCTCCGGGTTAGCATTGGTTATCCGGCCCGTCCGGCTGCCTTCCGCAATTGCTGTTCCTGTGAATATATTTCCGTCACATCCACTTATTCCAACTGGCCTGAGCCCTTCTGCCGCGAAAATCCTGACAATGTACTTGTTCATCTTGCCGCCGAGAACCATATCCACCACCTCCATCTCTTCAGGAGAAGTCTTACGGACGCCGTTCTCGAATTCGGCTTTCAGGCCGAATACAGATGAAATCTTCGTGACTTCGGCCCCCCCGCCGTGTACGAAGAAGAATTTATAGTTGCCCTGAAGCTTTTTCATCTCGCGGGCGAGGTGTTTAAATGCCGTCTCGTCAGTTGCGGCTCTGCCTCCTATCTTGATAAGCACGCTCTCCATTAAAGTTCTCCGTAAATCCTAAGGCCTGCGTTTTCGGCAAATCCGAAACGGATATTCATATTCTGAACAGCCTGTCCTGACGCGCCCTTAACCAGGTTGTCGATAACCGAGAAGAGCATGAGCGTTTTACCCTCAATTTTCCAGCCCATCCTGCATGAGTTTGAGCCCCATACATCGCGTGACTGCGGCAGCCTGTCGGCATCCCAGCTGACAAAGGGTGAGTCCCCATAGTATTTGCTGTATAGTCCGTCAAGCTCACAGTCGGTGATCGGAGCTTTGAGATCAAGAAGGGTTGTAACCTCCATTCCCCGTTTAAGCGGCACGAGGTGAGGAGTGAAGAACAGATCTATGTCCGTTCCTCCGACAGCGTCAAGTTCCTTCTTTATTTCCGGTTGATGACGGTGGCTTTTCCCGGGCGCATAGGCACCGCAGTTTTCAGTTCTTTCTACAAAGAGATTGTTAAATGCTGCTTTTTTCCCGGCGCCTGATATGCCCGACAGCGCGTTAATTATAATTTTTCCTTCATTCCCATACTCTCTGATGACAGGGAGGAGGGGCAGGAGGCTTGCGGTTGGATAACAGCCTGGATTCGAAATGAGATCAGCCTTTCGAATCTCGCTGCCGTAGATCTCACAGAGTCCGTATACGGCTTTATCAAGGAGATCCGGCCGCTCAGGCAGGCAGCCGTAGGCTTTTTCAAAGATTCCGTGATCCTTGATCCGGAAGTCGGCTGACAGATCTATAACAACCGAAGATTTGAAAAAGGGCTCACAGATCTTAGCCGATTCAAGATGCGGAAGAGCCGCGAATACCACGTCAGGCTTGAGTTCTGCGGCCTTTTTGACATCAATCAGCCTGCCGCCGGTAGCTGACATATTTGCTTCCACGGCGGTGTAAACACCGGGATCTATCTCCCTGATTGATTTTCCTGCTCTCGATGATGAAACAGCGAATATTTCACTGATCCCCGGATGAGCTGAGAGTAATCTCAGTAAGATCATTCCGGTGTATCCTGTTGCTCCAAGTATGGCTGCTTTCATTATATCCCCCTGAAATATGATTCAATTTCGTTTGTTTTTACACCCTCATTCATCACCGCAAAAATTGTGTCATCACCGGCCACCGTTCCGAGAATTCCGGGAATATCAAGATTATCAATGGCTGCCGCGACGCTGTTTGCATGTCCTACGAGGGTTGATATTACGCAGATATTAGCCGAGAATGCCAGCGAGACAAACCCACGCCTGAGATCTTCAATCCAGACTGAGGATGTTGCACTTGCTAAGTGGTTTTTCTGATAACCCGGAATACTGTACATGTAACCGTCATGGCCGTCTGATATCTTTGATACCTTTATCTGCTTAAGATCCCGTGACAGTGTTGCCTGAGTTACATCAAAGCCCTTCTTCAGAAGCTGAGTCAAAAGTTGTTCCTGGCTGCTGATCCTGTTGTCCTGAATTATTTTTTTGACGGCTTCCATTCTTTCCGCTCTCTGCATAATAACCTACTGTATAAATATACCTATTGATGAATAAATATACAGATAGACTGATATTGTTTCAAGTAGTAAAAGTTAATAATTTCTGAGATAATACAGCCGAAGGATGGCATAATGGAGTGTAGAATCGGCTGCGGAGCCTGTTGTATTGAAGCGTCAATAGCGCAAGCAATTCCCGGAATGCCAGGCGGCAAACCAGGCGGTCTCAGATGCGTAAATCTGGATGAAAAAAATCGCTGCATTATATGGGGCAGGCCGGATTATCCGTCGGCATGCGCTAATTTCACCCCTAGTCTTGAGTTTTGCGGCAGCACAAATGAAGAAGCCGCTCGGCTTCTCGCCGAGGCTGAAGAGGCTACGAATCCGGAGCGGTAATTATCCTCGTCTCTACCGCATAGTATGCCGGCTCCTCATAGGGGTGGGCGGCGAGGAGGGCCTTTATTGCCCCGTCAATCTTTTCATCGGTGCAGAGCATCTCAACCCTCAGCTCGGGCAGCCTTTCGAGTTTTCCTTTTTCTCCGATAAAGGCAGCGCTTCCCTCAAGCGGTCTGAACTGTCCTGTTCCTTCGGTCTCCCAGCTGCAGTGCTCATAGTTATTAAACGCGCCCGCTCCTGCCTCGAAAAGGGCATTCTTAACAACTTCCGAATGTGTTTTTGGTACAAAAAAAACTATCTGGTACATCATTTCTATATTATTTCAGTCTGACAGATAATATTCAATTGTTGAGACAACCCTGATTTTTTTGATGTGTGGATTGTTATTGTCCCGCGGGGAGATGCTGAACTGGCCCTGAGCAGCCTTTTTTATCTTACCGAGTCTGCTGTCTGAGTCTGCTGCAAATTTCTCGGCAACCTCTCTGGCATTAGTCGTTGCCTCCTCAATCATGGCCGGTTTTATCTCGTTTAGCCGGTTAAAGAGGTATTCAATCTGATAGCTGTTTCCCGTGAACACAATGCCGTCTTTACCGAGTTCAGCGAGCTGGTTCATAAGAGATCGAACACTTTCAATATTTTCAGAGTAGACCGTGACGCTCTGGGTTGATGTGTAACGGAAAGCGGCATCTGAGTTTTCGTTCCATTCACTGGCTAGCTTATCGGTTATCGAAGGAGGGGAAACTGTAATCTCCTCATCCTTGATTCCGTTCTGCCGGAGGAAAGTTTTTATCTGTCCGGTGCTTTTTTCTATTGAATTATATACACCCGTAAGATTGTTCCCGGCCTCGGTGAACTGAATAGGCCATATGACAATGTCTGCCTTATGTTCCTGTTCGGATAATCCCTTTACCGTAACTGTACGATCAAGAGATTTAAATTTGACCGCCGCGCTTCCAACTAATAAACCCAGGGAGGATAGCCCGAGGATTATTGATAAGCCGATTATCAGTGTGCTTGCTATAATATTATTTTTTTTCAATGTTTTCTCAACTCCCTTGCGTGATGACGGGCTGATTATATCATTATCGAGTGATTTTGTATAATGCTGTTAAGAATTGATGATTTTTTTAATATCATAAAACTTCATAATAAAGGCACATTGAGGTTTACGAAAGACTTCTTACATAAGGTACTTAGCGAATTGCAATAATAATTCACGAGCTGCTGATTCAGGCGCCATTAAACAGTTGAAGAAATAATGATAGGTGTTAAAGTAAATTATTGTCTGAATGGGGTCACCTATTTGATTTGGATGATAAATCTTACTCGGAATCAAATACCTTACTGAAATACTATTTATTGCGAAACGACAATTGAAAAAATGTTGAATACTTTCGAAACGATAATATAACTTGACATATAGATAGTATCAGAACATAATAAAGGCAACAAAATTACGGAATAATACAATGATAGGAGGACTTATGTTTCCATTTGAATACTATATCCCGACAAAGATTGTGTTTGGAGAAGGCACTGTTTCCCGCTTGGGTGAAATATCATCATCGTTCGGGTCCAAGGTAATGCTCGTTTCATATGATGAGTCATTTATTAAGTCAGTAGGCTTGCTTGACAAGGCAATGGCGCCCCTTAAAGCCGATGACATTGAGGTTGTTCCTTTTTTCGGAGTAAAACCTAACCCTACGATTGAGCATATTCGTGAAGGTATTGCGCTTATAAAAAAGGAATCTCCTGATCTTCTGATTGCCCTAGGCGGCGGCAGTGTAATTGATACGGCCAAGGCAATGGCGCTCGGCGCATTTACTGATGCCGACATCTGGGATCTCGTAACCGGAGTTGCGGCTGCTGATAAGGCTCTTCCGATAGTGACGGTTCTTACCATTCCGGCAACAAGCTCTGAAATGAATCCAACTTCCGTAGTATCAAATGATGAAATCAACCGTAAGGAAGGTTTTGGATCACCTCTTCTGTTTCCGAAGGTTTCAATTCTGGATCCGGAACTTACATATTCGATACCGATTCAGAACACTGCGATTGCGGCTGCTGATATAGTTTCACATCTGCTTGAGGGGTATCTCAATCACAATAGTAAATGGGCTCCGATGCAGGATCGTTATGCAACCGGAATGATTAAGACCGTAATAGACTGTATGGATAAACTGCTGAAGGACCCGAAGGATGTCGATGCGCGTGCAACGCTGATGTGGGTTTCTACATTCTCCTGGAACGGGTTTTATACCTGCGGACTCGGAGCATTTGACGCAATAATTCACATTATAGGGCACACTTTTTCGGCATTTTACGATACGCCTCATGGTGCTGCAATGTCTGTTTCTATTCCAGCTATAATGAAGTTTCACTTGAAAGACAGGACTAAGCGCTATTCAGCATTCGCGAAAGATGTTTTTGATATTGATGGAGATATATCTGAAGCAACTGCACAGGCAGGAATTGATGCTATAATCGCCTGGTTTAAGAAGATAGGTGTTCCGACTACCTTTGTTGAAGCGGGTATTCCTACTGACAAGCTCAGCGAGATGGCGGATGATACTCTTGTTACAGCTGAACATTGGGGAACAACCTCATACACGAAAAATATGATGCTCGCTATTCTGAATTTGTGTAATTAGTTTTTACTGATGAGATGATAGAAGCTTTGGGGTATTTTCAGCAATTTTTCAGTAAATACCTACTGCATTGTAAGTAGCTAAGAATGCTAATTTACATCTGAAATTTCCTCCGATTATTCGATATTTTTTAAGGCCGTCTCATTAAAGTGGGGCGGTTTTTTTGTTTTTGTTTGAAAAAGTAAAGCAGCAAACAATACTTTACATAAATCATCATAATTACTAAAAGAAAAATTAAAACATTATATACTATCAAAACGAAAATAAAACTTGACAAAAGGATAGCATGGATGCATAATCATGTAATAAAATTTTAATTATGGAACAAAATTGGGATATAGATATATTATCAAAATTGTAAGGATTAGTATCCCGTATTTAATGTATTTTTTGTGATAAATCCGGCTTATTCCGGTAAAATATAAAAGGAGAATTGAATGAAAAAGAAAATTCTTAGTCTTTTAGTTGTGCTGGCGGTTCTTGCTGCACTTCCAGTATTCGCCGGCGGCCAGCAGGACGCTGACACAGGTGAAGCAGCGCCTTATGAGATTGCTTACGTACTAAAATCACAGGCGCAACCCTTCTGGGAACATGTTAGAATCGGCGGGATGAATTATGCGAAGGAACATCCGGATAAAATAAACGCAACACTTTATGCTGCAAAAGATGATGCTGCAGTTGAAGAAGGATTGGGCATACTTGAAAATGTAATAGTTTCCGATCCAGATGCTATTGTAATGGCTCTTATCAACCCTGAAACAATGTCTACAATAGTAGATAAAGCCGACGTGGCCGGAATACCGACAATTATGTGCGGTGATTCAGTAAAGCAGTGGACCGACGCGTATGAAGCAGAATTCCTTTCCTATGACTATGGCGGGGGAGAAATGGCCGGTGAATTCTTTGTTAATTACTGCAAAGAGAATAATATTCCTCTTGAGGGAAAGGTAGCAGTACATTCAGCACTTGCAGGCCTTATCTCTCTTCAGAACAGATGTAATGGATTTCAGGATAAAGTTCTGGAACTTGCCCCTGATTTTGAGTTTATTGACTGGGTATACAGTGATTGCGATCCGATGAAGGAAATTTCTCTGACTCAGGACCAGATGTCCGCTTATGGTGATGACCTTGCTTGTATTTATCTGGATGCCGGCCCAACACTCCCCGCTGCAATCAGGGTTTTTGATGAACAGAACGTATCTGACGACATTGTTCTTCTCGGCTGGGATTCAAGCCCCGAAGCTATTTCCGGTTTAAAGGAAGGCCAGCTGAAAGGACTGATTCTTCAGGATCCTTTTGGAATCGGTTATAACTGTATGGAAGCCGCATTGAATATCTTGGAAGGCAAGCCTGTTAAGAAAGATAATCTTATGCCGACAGTAATTTTTACTAAAGAAGATATTGGAACCCGCGAAGCTGCTGAATTCCTCGATCCTACTTTGAAAGAATTATAAGAATCTTACAATAAGAATTCAAGTAACATAAAAATCTGCTCCAAATATTTTATTTTGAGCAGATTTTTAAAATTATAGAACTATAAAGGTGACTTCATGGATGAGAATGAAAAAATTATTGTGAAGATGAGTAATATCCATAAATCATTTCCTGGGGTAAAAGCCTTGAAAGGAGTGGATCTTGTTATTAATAAAGGTGAGGTACATGGCCTTGTAGGAGAAAACGGTGCCGGCAAATCTACTCTAATTAAGATACTGATGGGGGCTCACGGCACTTTTGATGAAGGAGATATCTATATTGAAGGCGAAAAAGTCGAGATAAAGAACCCGATTCAAGCTGGAATGCATGGTCTCGCCGCTGTATATCAGGATATTAATCTTGCAGAGAAGCTTACAGTTGGTGAAAACTTCTTCCTCGGAGAGATTCCGTTAAATAAATGGGGAGCTGTCGACTGGAAAAAAATATATAAAGTAACTGAAAAGGTTTTACATGATTTAGATTTGGATATAGACCCCAAATCCCCCGTAGATAGATTATCTACTGCCGAACAGGCAATGATTTTGATTGCAAAAATTATTCATCAGGAAAGTAAAGTTATTATATTTGATGAACCTACTGCTCTTATTACTAAAGAAGAAACTGAACAGATATTTACATTAATTAGAAAATTAAAAGAAAAAAATGTTGGTATAATATATATTTCACATCGCATGGAAGAAATTTTCACAATTTGTGATGTCGTAACAGTGCTAAAAGACGGCGAGACAGTCAATAGGCTTCCTGTGTCGGAGACAGATCACAAATCTATTGTCTCAATGATGGTAGGCAGCTCAGTTGATGAACTTTATCATATTAAAGAACGCCCTCTCGGAGATAAGTTCCTGGAGGTAAATAATTTAACCAGAGAAAATTCATTTAACGACATTAGTCTTCATGTGCGCAAAGGAGAAGCCCTCGGCTTCTACGGCCTGGTCGGCTCCGGAATGGAGAGTGTTGCCAAAAGTATCTTCGGTGGTGAAACATATGATTCGGGTGAAATAATTATTAATAAAAAGAAAGTAAACATAAAATCACCTATGGATGGAATCAGGAACAAAATTTGTTTTCTGCCTGAGGATAGAAAAAATGACGGGCTTGCAATATTACTTGATGTGGCTACGAATATAAATCTGGCTTCTTATGAAAAATTGACGACGGCTGGAATCATAGATATTGGTAAGGAGCATCGAAATGCCAGGGAATATATTGAAAAACTTCGAATAAAAACACCCTCGGCAAAGCAGAGAGTGAAGAATCTGAGCGGCGGTAACCAGCAAAAGGTTGTTTTTGCAAAATGGCTCTGCGGTAACAGCGAGATCTTCATTTTTGATGAACCTACCGTTGGTGTTGATGTCGGTGCAAGGCATGAGATCTATAAAATAATTGAACAAATTCTTGAAGAGGGCAATTCTGTTATCCTTGTTTCTTCTTATCTTCCTGAAATTATCGGACTCACCGACAGAGCGATGGTGTTTTATGAAGGTGAATGCATAGATTGCATACCGAAGAAGGAATATGGAGAAGAGAAATTTCTGAATTTGGCATCAGGTGCAAAGTGATAAAAATTATATTATTGAGGAAAGAAAATGGTTTTATTGAATAGAGAAAAATCTGCAGGGAATAAAATATCTAAACTATTGAAAAAAACAAAAATTTCTTCACCCACAATCGGGGTGTTGGCAATTATACTTGTTGTATTTTTTGCTTTTTTAACTATTACCACAGATAAATTTTTGAGTATAAATAATCTTGCGAATCTCGCCAGGCAAACGTCTATCGTTGGAATAATAGCGGTGGGAATGACCTTTGTCATAATTTCCTCAGGCATGGACTTGTCTGTAGGTTCGGTATTGGCTTTAGGCGGAATAATAGGTTCGATGATAATGCGGGATGGGTATCCAATCCCTCTGGCAATATTAGCAGCTATTGCTGTTGGAATTGTCGTCGGTCTGGTTAATGGGGTTATTATAAATGATTTAAAGGTTACGCCCTTTATTGCCACTTTAGGTATGATGTATATTGTGCGGGCGATTGTAATGTTGATCTCAAATGCCAGCTATATTTCGCCCCTGCCTAAAAGCTTTATTAGATTTGCCGCTGATACATATTTTTACATACCTACATTGACTATAATATGGATCCTCGTAGCAATAATAGCTTCTTTCGTTGTCAAATATACACGGTTAGGGAGAAATATTTTTGCAATCGGATGTAATACTGAATGTGCAAGACTGAGCGGAATAAACATCAGGAAGAATACCTATCTTGTATATATGCTTGTTTCAGCGCTAGCATCTTTCTCGGGAGTTCTGACTGCGGGCAGGCTTGCTACAGGATTGCCGATGGCGGGTAATGGTTATGAATTGCAGGTCATAGCAGCTGTTGTTGTCGGAGGCGGAAGTTTGGCTGGAGGAGAGGGTACAATCATAGGTACTCTTCTCGGTGCGATACTTATCGCCACAATTGGAAACGGAGGTAATTTATTAGGTGTTAATCCGCATATCTTAAATATTATTATTGGCAGTCTGATTATTATATCAGTGTATATAGATGGTTTGAATAAAAAGAAAAGATAAATAAAAGGAGACTTTGATGAAATTAGTTAAAACAGAAAAACTCAGTGATAATAATTTTGATGCTTACGGCTGGGCTGTAAGAAAACCCGAGCGGCCGATGGATGTTGAAAATGATCAGCTTATTTTTTGGGATAATATGGCAGACCTTTCAAACTTTGCCGGCAACGGCCTTCTCGGATTTCTTGAGGTTAAGAGGATTCCAATTAAGATGGAGATGATGGACCTTCTGACTGAGTCGCTTCGAATTTATCTTTCGGTTGACGGCAGGCCTTCGGTGCAGTTCGTAGCGCTGAATAATGCTGATACAAATGAGACTGATCTCAGTACTTTAAAAGCATTTTATCTTGAAAACGGCGACGGTGTTGTTATTAAAGAGAATGTCTGGCACTGGACTCCGTATGCGCTGACTGAAACGGCTTGTTTTGCAATGGGGCTTAGAAACGATATAATGAAATCCTCAGGCGGCGTTTATACCGTTGATGATTCAAAAGTAAAATACTTCACCCTTCCTGAGCCTGTCGGAATAGAGCTTTAAGCGATAATATGGGTCAGTTCAACTAGAGTTGAACTGACCTTTTTTTGTGTAAATGATTTTATCCTCTTAACCAGAATTTAAAAGAGGCTGTTTGATTGACATAATCAAACAGCCTCTTTTGATTTATATTTTGTTTTATTTTGTTTTCAGCGGATATTTTCCATAAGTAAGAGCGGTGTCGTAAACTGCGTAGAAATTTTCCAGGCTGACATCTTCCATGAAGTGGTTGGACGGTGCAAAGATGAAGCCGCCGTTTGGAGCAAAGGCATCAATGCGTGTTTTTGCCTCGATAATAGCCTCTTCCCGTGTGCCTGTGATACCGCCCTGAAGATCCAGGCCACCGTGGAAGACTATTTCGGTTCCGAATTCATTCTTTAACTCAAATGAATCCATTCCGGTGGCCTTCGGCTGGAGCGAGTTCAAAATATCGACTCCCATATCAATGAAATCCGGTATAAGATCTCTTACTGAGCCGCAGGAATGCATGAATATTTTTGCGTTGGGCGCGGCTTTCTTAACCTCACGAAAGACCCTGGCGTATTGATCTTTGAAAAACTTGCGGTAGATTTCAGGAGCCACCAGCGGACGGTCCTGCATGCCGTGATCGCTTGAGAATTCGATACAGTCGATCATCGGCCCTACTTCCTGCAGATAGGAAGTATATATCTGGATGATTACATCAGCCATCTTGCCTATGAGTTTGTGGGAGAATGATTCATTTATATAGAGGTCCATTAAAAATTGATCGAAGCCTCTGAGATACGGCCCCATATCGAGCATCATTCCTGAAACACCGGCTGTGGCAGATATATAGTATTTGTTTTCTTCATGGATTGGTTTAACAATATCCATAAGTCCTCTGCGTCTGCCGGGATCATCTCCCTCAGGCCAGTTGTGTTTCTCAATATCGGAATCTTCGGCATCTGCAAGAGGATTATAAGAGACATGAGAAGACCCGGCAATCACACTGGAGCCCCAGCCCCATTCACTCATGGACAATCCTTGATCATTTTTGTAAGGTTTGAAATTCTCCGGCTTGTTGATATTTATATGACGAAAATCACTGCCGATGAGCTCTGAAACCCTGTCGTCGGCATAGTCTCCTGACCGGCTGACCTTTACGACTGGACCGAGTTCTTTCCATCCCTGATCTTCGGCAATAGCGAAATAGAGCTGATTACAGATACGGCTGGCTGAACCCCATACATCTATAGGAACGCGATCCGGCTCTTTATGTGATAGGGCTGTAAGTACCCGTTCTTTTGGTGTCATTATGGTTGCTCCTCTTGTTCTATCTGTTTACATTAAATAATAATTGTTTTAAATTGTCAAATAGAAATAATATAATATTTAATAGAAAATAAATAAATACCTAAAAGAAACTATAAATAAGCAAATCTTGACGTATACCAATTAGAATAGTAGAATAGCTCCATGAGAAAACGGAATGCTGTTGCTATAGAAGATAGACAGGACAAGATACTTGAGATTATTCGTAAAGAAGGTCGTGCAAGTGTGAAAGAACTCTGCGACACCTTTGATATGTCTATCGTTACTATAAGAAACGATCTGACATTGCTTGAGGATGAGGGCCTTGTTATACGAACACACGGCGGCGCTATTGCTGTTAAGGAGAAGGAAGAAGGGATGATTCTTCCCTTCGATATTCGAGAAGAACGAAACTACGCTGCAAAGCAGGCCATAGGAAGGGCTGCCGCAGAATTAGTTAATGACGGTGAGGTTATCTTTATAGACGGTGGTACTACCGCATCAGAAATGCGGCATTATTTGGCCGACAAGAAGGATGTTACAATAATAACTCCCAGTATAGTAGTTACTTACTGGCTTGCAGTGACAGGGAATCTTAACATTTATGTATTAAATGGCTTTTTTAAGCGTGATTCCTACTCCACAACCGGAGCTCCGTCTCTTGATTTTATGTCAAAATGGAATTTATCGAAAGCCTTTTTCGGCGCTGCTGGATTTACGCCCAAGGCCGGACTCTCCGATCTTGATGCCGGCTTTGTTGAGCAGAAGAAGATTATCGCGGACAAGGCTCATATGAATATCGGACTTGTCGATTCATCGAAATGGGGAATTCTTTCTCTAGGTTCTTTTGCGGACCCTGAGAATATAGATATGCTTATCACTGACGATAAAACATCAATCGAGAATATTGAGAAAGCCCGGGATATTGGAATTGAAGTAAGAACTGTTACCGTTTGATAAAAAGAATTTTAGGTAAAAAAAAGGAAGAGCATTGCTCTTCCTTTTTTTTACCTAAAATTTACCAATAAAACACGTAATACTACTTGAAAAGAAAAAATTAACTTGTCAAAACAAAATATATATTGACAAAAGGAAATTACATGATAACATCGACTATGTAAACACAACACAAGGAGAGTAGAAATGAAGAAGAAATTAGTTTTACTAATGATTGTATTGTCCGTGGTCATTTCAGGCGTCTTCGCCGGAGGCCAGCAGGAAGGAGAAAGGGAAATAGTTCTTGGTAAAATTCCTTATACATTATCACATGATTATCATCAGTCACATTGTAAATGGGTAGTTGATTATGCCAAAGAAAAATATGGCGTCACTGTTAAGGTTGTTGACGGAGAGGCCAGTCCTGAAAAATCTCTTAATGCAGTTGAAAGTTTTGTAGTTCAGGGAGTTGATGGTCTTTTGCTTCATATAACCGATCCTGTAATTCTCGATCAGGCAATTGAAATTGCTCATGAAGAAGATATTCCTGTTGTCAGTTTTTATAATGAACCCAAAACAAAAGCTAATCCTCATGTCCGAATTGATGAACCAAAGACATCCTTTCAGATGGGTGTTATTGCTGCAAAGAAATGGATGTCACTTTATCCTGATAAACCGATTAAAGTTGGAATGATTTCTTTTATGAATATGGAACATGTATTGACACTGCGCAGTACTCCTTTCTTTAAAGGTGTAAAATCCGTAGCACCCGATGCAGAACTTGTAGCTCAGTATAACGGTGAAGGTTCTTCCGAATTAGCAATGGCGTCAGCGCAGGATATGATTCAGGCTCATCCTGATGTGAATATTGTATACGGCAGTACTGCCGAACATGCTATTGGAGCGCTTGCTTCTTTCGAGGCTGCTGGACGTGGAAAAGCAGTTGACGGGGAACCTCTTACAGAAATTATAGTTGGAACAGATGCCACAGAAGCAGAGCTTCTCAATGTTTTCGACCCTAATTCTTCTTTCAAAATTACTCAGGGGCTTGCACCAAAAGAAAATGCTATGGCTGAGGTAGATGCTCTTATGCAGATGATTAACGGTGAACTTGAGCCGAATGAATGGAGTGAAATTTCAACTTATAACATTGTTCTTGATTATTGGAACAATTCAGTTGATGAAGGAACAAGTTTCATTAAGGAACAGTATTTTTCCGATACGGATCTTAGAAAAGAATTGGGACTATAAAAAAAACAAGATAAATTATTACTCTGTCCGGGAATTTATTTCCAGACAGAGTCTTTTTATCTTAGGGTTATTTATTATCTAAGGGGTAGATGATGAACTTAAGTAAAATGAGCTTTAAATTGAATATTCAAAAGTATTTAATGCTTTGTGTACTTCTACTTGTAATAATTGCTTTTTCACTGCTGACACCTAAATTTTTTACCTATGTTAACTTGCGTAATGTTATGCTGCAGGTTTCCTTAATTGTAATAACAGGTTCTGCGGTAACTCTATTAATGATATCCGGACATTTCGATTTATCTGTCGGCAGTGTGATAGCCTTTGCCGGAATAATGCATGCGTATATAAGCAAGCATATAGCGCCCACAACTGTGTCCATTATTATTGCAATTTGTTTAGGCGGGTTAATTGGTTTTTTGAATGGTTTAATGGTAACGAAATTGAAAATAACTCCGATTATAGCGACTTTAGGAACAATGTATGCTGCCAGAGGGCTTGCCTTTATTGTTGCCAGAGCAGACGGAGGTGCAAATATAACCAGTGGATTGCCTCTGAATTTTGAAAATTTCGGTCGAAAAATGATTGGGCCGGTTCCGTTCCCAATTATTCTGATGATTGTTGTTGTAATAATCTTTTACTATATTCAGACTAAAACAAATCTCGGACGGTATGCCTATTCTATAGGTGCAAATGAGAATACATCCTATTTATCCGGCGTGAAAGTAGAGAGATGGATTATTCTTCTATATTTACTTGTAGGTCTTTTTGCCGCTTTTTGCGGAACTATTCTTGTGTCCAGGCTTGGTTCCGGAGTTCCTACGATAGGTGTTGGATTTGAGTTTGATGTCATAATTGCCGTTGTTTTAGGCGGAACTTTGATATCCGGCGGAGAAGGATCTGTTTTGGGAATGGTGATAGGAGCATTGATTGTAGGGTTTGTAGCGAATGGCCTTAATTTGCTTGATGTACAATCTTTTTATCAAACGGTTATTAAGGGTTGTATTCTTTTGGGGTCAATAATTCTTGAACGTGGTTTGAAAAAGAAACTTGTATAGAGGGACAATGAATGGAAGAGAATATTATAACGATAAATAATATAGGTAAGGAATATCCGGGGGTGCAGGCGCTTAAAGATGTCAGTTTTGATATTAAGCGAAATACTGTTCATTGTATCGTAGGAGAAAACGGTGCCGGGAAATCTACTCTTATAAAAATTCTGGCCGGTGCTCAGCAACGTTCCAGAGGCGAGATTGAGCTAAACGGTATACCTTATAATCCAAAAAATACAAGACATGCCATGAATAGCGGTATGAGTGTTCTTTTTCAGGAATTGAATGTAATAGATCAATTAACTGTTGAGGAAAATTTAACTCTTGGAATGGAGAAATTGCGATTTGGATTTATAAGAAAGACTGAACATCAGGATAGGCTGCAGGAAATTCTTTTCAGTATGGATAAAACAATCAAACTTAATCATAAAGTATCTGATCTAAGTGTAGCTCAAAAGCAGGTAATTGAAATCACGAAGGCAATAGCAACTGATTCAAAGGTTATTATAATGGATGAGCCGACAGCCGCGATTACCGAAGGAGAGATAGCGAAACTTTTTGCTGTTATAAAAGATCTTCGAAAGCAGGATGTTACAGTTATCTATATTAGTCATCGTCTGAACGAAATTTTTGAGATAGGTGATTACGTTACCGTAATGCGGGATGGCTGTATGATTGAGACCCGGGCGATTACCGAGTTTGACGGTTGTACCGAGAAAATCGATACCGGCACCGGGGTTGTTGAAAGAACTGTTAATGAAGAGACGGCTTGTAAGGCATTGATCCGAATGATGCTGGGTGAGGTTGTTGTAACCAGGTATACGCCTAAAGAAATTGATAAAACAAAGGTTGCATTGTCACTAAAGAATATTAGTAATCATAAATTGAAAAATATATCATTCGATCTTTATAAGGGTGAAACTCTCGGTTTTTATGGTCTGGTGGGATCCGGGAAATCTGAAATTGCCAGAGCTATCTACGGAGTTGATGATATTTCCAACGGGGAAATTATGTTAAACGGGAAACCCATTAATTTAAAATCTCCTGACAAGGCTATTAGTGAGAGTATCTCAATGGTCCCGGAGGAACGGAGGACAGAAGGTCTTTGTACAATGCTGAATATTCGTGAGAATATAACCTTAATGAATATGAGTTCTGTTTCATCTCGTGGGGTTATTAATAAATCAAAGGAAAGAGAGCTTTCAACAGATTATATTTCAAAACTGCAGATAGCATGTCGTGATGGAAATCAAAAAACTGCATTACTCAGTGGAGGCAATCAGCAGAAGGTTGTGTTGGCGAAATGTCTTAACTCCAATCCGAGTATCTTTCTTTTGGATGAACCTTCACGCGGTGTAGATGTTGGAGCAAAAGAAGAAATTCATAATATCATTCGGGAACTCGCCAAGAAAGGAGTTTCCTCAATTGTTTTTTCTTCTGAGCTTCCTGAAGTGATGAATCTCTGCGATAGAATTATTCTATTATATGAAGGTGAAATTAGAGAGGTTCTTGTTAATGGACAGAATCATGATTTTGAAAATATTTTACATATTGTGACTGGAGGTTCTGTATAATGAATGTGAAAACAGTAGATGCTTGTATGCAAAAGATAACTAAAAAAATTCCTGCCCAGTTATTGATCATTACTGGAATATTGGTGCTGCTTTTGATTATTTTTTCTTTCTTCTCTTCAAGATTCATAAGTTCAAGAAATTTATTGAATATACTTCGACAAAGTAGTTTTATCATAATGACTGGATGTGCTGTTACGATTCTTATGATATCCGGTAATATTGATTTATCAGTAGGAAGTGTAGCGGCTTTGTCCGGGGTTACTATGGCATTATTAGCGCAATCAGGTGTGCCGTTACCGATTGCCGTTATGGGAGCTGTCGGGATCGGGTTGTTGGCTGGTGGTTTAAATGCGTTGGTAGTATCAATATTTGAAATCCCTCCGTTTATCGGTACTCTGGGTACGATGTTTATATGCCGGGGTATTGCTCTGATTTTAACTGATGGTTTTACAGTTCGTGATAATTTGCCTTCAAATTATAAACTACTGGGACACGGTGAACTGTTCGGAATCCCGTTTCCGATATGGATAATGCTATCAATTATTATTATTTCGGTAGTTTTGCAGAAAAAAAGTGTAATAGGTAAGTATTCAATTGCAATCGGCGGAAATAAATTAGCTGCAGAGTTATCTGGAATAAATGTTAAGAAAATGGTTTCAATTTTTTATCTAATTATCGGTGGTGTCGTCGGGCTAACCGGTGCGGTACAATCATCTATATTGGGAGTTGGAGAGCCAAACATCGGAAACGGTTTTGAGTTTGATGTAATAATTGCAATTATTTTGGGAGGCACAACCCTTGATGGAGGTGAAGGATCAGTCATCGGAATGGTGATTGGCGCATTGATTGTAATGGTTATAGGAAACGGTCTCAATTTATTAGGCGTTTTAACCTTTTATCAGAGTATCCTTAAAGGTGCTATTTTGGTTGCAGCTGTTCTGTTAGATCAGAGAATGAGGAAACAATAAGGATACTGTTGTCAGCGCTTGAAGAAAACGGTGTTGAATCCGCCGATTTAGAATATAGTTGATTAAATTAGGAGAAGAAAATGAGTGTTTTAGACAAATTTAAACTTGATGGTAAGGTTGCTCTTGTAACAGGCTCATCACGAGGGTTGGGGAAAACTTGTGCAATAGGGCTTGCAGAAGCTGGAGCTACTGTAGTAGTTAACAGTCTCAGTCTTGAAGGTTCACAAAAAACGGTAGACATAATTAAGTCTGCGGGCGGGAAAGCTATTGCTATTCCTGCTGATGTAAGTGACCCAATCCAGGTGAATTCAATGATGGAAGTGATTATAGAGAAATTAGGGCATCTTGATATACTATTTAATAATGCGGGAATTGCTGCTGTAGCTCCAGCTGAAGAAAAAACTCTGGAAGAGTGGCAGAAGACTATTGAAGTAAACCTTACAGGCACATTTATAGTTGCTCAGGCCGCCGGAAAGATAATGCTGAAACAGAAAAAGGGCTCAATAATAAATATGGCCTCAATGTCAGCCAGTATTATAAACGTTCCTCAGAAAGTAGTGGATTATCATGCTTCAAAGGCCGGGGTTGTAGCCATGACCAAATGTATGGCAGCAGAATGGGCACCGTCTAATGTCAGGGTTAATGCTATAAGTCCTGGATATCATATGACCGAAATGGCAATGCAATGGTCGGATGTTCATCCTACATGGATTGAACGAATACCAATGGGGAGAATGGCTGATATGGAAGAGCTGCAAGGTCTCGTTCTTTTTCTGGCCAGTGATGCGTCATCATATATGACTGGATCTGAAATTATCTCAGATGGCGGTTATACTCTTTGGTAGTCCTGGAATGAACATAAAAATTGAATTGATGACTTTCGATAATTTCAAGCCCTATGGCTGTATGCTCAGTTATCCCAGCGACGAACAGCCGGATATAACACGTGAAGATCTTGATTACTGGAAGCGTCCGATGAGCTTGTCAGGGCTTGATTCGGACGGAGAGTTTTCATTTATGAGGGTTAAACGTCGTGAGATAATTCTGCGGAAGCTTGATAGGCTGCCGGCTTCGGCGGAGCTGTACCTGTCGTTGGATGGTTGTTCTAGTGTTTATTTTGTGGCAGCTCCTTCGTCGGGAGCCAATGCCAAGCCGGATACACATAGAATTAAAGCTTTTCTTTATTCGGGTCCCGGCGGAGTATTGATTAACCCCGAGGTTTGGCATTGTACGCCATTTCCTTTGGCCCATGATGCTGATTTTTTTCTGGGGCTGAGAAGCAATGTGATTTTAAAAAATGCGATGAAAATAACAGTTGGGGAGAATCAGTTTTTTTCCCATAAGTTTGAAGAACGAATCGGGGTTGAGCTTTAAGGATTTTCTAAGAAGGAAGGGGATATGATCAAAGATTTACTTGTCGGTGTTGATCTCGGTACTACGGGATCAAAGGCCGGTGTTTTTACTATAGATGGAAATATGCTCGGAAGCGGATATTACGAGTATCCCTGCATTTATCCAAAACCGGGCTGGGTTGACCAGGATGTGGAGCTACTTGTTGAATCGGCTATGAAGGCTGTAAAGGATGCGCTTGAATCTTCAGCAGTCGATCCCGACCGTATTGCCGGAGTGTCTTTTTCCGCCCAGAGGAGCTGTACCATCTTCCTCGATGAAGATAACAAGCTTATCAGACCGATGATTTCCTGGATGGATAACCGTCCGGTGGACGAGGTTGCTGAAATCAATAGTCGGGTTAAAGCTGAGAAATATCTTGAAATAACCGGATTTCCTAACAGCACAACCTGGATGCTGCCCAAGATGCTTTGGCTGAAGAAGAATGAACCGGAGAACTGGAAGAAGACCCGCAGGGTTGTTCAGCTCCAAGACTATATTCTCTCTGCGATGGGCGCTGAGGACTACTTCTGTGATGTGAGCGATGCACGCTACTATGGTCTCTGGGATCCCTACGCGTTTAAATGGAATGAAGAACTTCTTGAAACATTTGAAATAGACAAGGCTCTTCTCCCGGAAATCAAACCGTCAGGTACGCCGGCAGGTAGGGTTTCCGCTGAAGCGTCAAAGCGCTGCGGACTGCCGGCAGGAACGCCTCTGGTTGTCGGAGCCGGAGATCAGAACGCTGCCTCCGTCGGTGCCGGTGCTGTTCACCCGGGCTACATGTTTGTTTCCCTAGGCACTGCCGGAGCGACAGGTATCTGTCTGAATCATGAGTACCGTGACCCGACAGGCCGGACCTTTGTGACGAATCATCCCTGCTACGGAGACTGGATGCTTGAAGGTTATCAGCCTGCCGCCGCAGGCGTTTTTAGATGGTTTCGAGATGAGATAGCGAGGCTTGAGAGTGTAAATGCAGAAAAATCGGGTGAGAATATCTATGATGTCCTGTCAGCGATGGTAGCCTCCGTTCCTCCGGGAGCAAAGGGACTTGTTTTCATTCCCCAGTACGCCTCCGCTGCCACGCCCAGATTTAATCCTGAAGCACGTGGAGTCCTTGCGGGAATGACTTTTGCACATGATCGGAATTGTCTGGCACGTGCTTATATGGAAGGAATCACGATGGAGATGAATGATATCATCCGTTCGGTCCGGGATACCGGGAATGAGATAAAGGCAATTCGTATACTAGGAGGACCGACAAATTCTAAAGTGTGGAACCAGATGCAGGCCGATATGTATGGTCTTGAGGTTGATACGCTGGAAGTGGCCGATGCCGCGGTTCTTGGTGCAGCCATCATGGCAGGAGCCGGAATCGGAATATTTGAAAGTATTGCTGAAGGTGCTGATGCTATGGTTAAACTCAAAGATCGTTACATTCCGAATGCTGATGTAAATGAAGTATATGAGCAGCAGTATAAACTCTACTGCCGCCTCTATGAGTCTCTGGAGCAGGGAGGATTCTACTCCGAACTTGCTGCCTTCCAGAATAGATTCTAAGAATCTTCCTCATTATAGCCGCTGTAGGAATCCCCTTTTCCGATGAGGGCTTCGGCGGTTTTTTCATCTTCATCCTGGAGAGCCGAGATAAGCATTTCGTGGAACCTTACAACCTGGTTCCGCGTCTTGCTTGTCTCATAAAATCTTGTGAGAAGATCCATATGCGCCGGCTTCATGGTATTGTAGAGCAGAGCATAGAGGGCGTTGCCGCTTAAGAGGGCGAGCTGAAGATGAAACTGGAAATCGAATTCAGCAAGTTCTGAGGCACTTTTTCCCTTCGCCATCTTCTGATTAATATGTCTGAGTTTTTTCAGTTCTTTCTTTGCCCCGCCTGCTCCCCGGCATATCAGTGAGACAATATCTTTTTCTATATGAATACGAAAATGCTCGAGATCTTCAGTCAGTTCGGGGCTGAGTTTCTGCCCGCTTCCTTTCAGGAGGGAGAGCAGCATATCGAGGGTGGCCTGCTCTCGGTAATTATTTACAATAACACCGTGACGGGGACGCAGGGTTACCAGTCCCCGGTTTTCGAGGACGAGAATGCCTTCGTGAATAAGCGGCCGGGAAACACCGTAATGAGACGCAAGCTCTCGTTCCGGAGGAAGCCTGTCGCCCGCTACGATTTTTTCGGTTAGGATCAGTTCTTCGACGCGAATTACAAATTCATCCTTGATATTGGCTGAATCAAGGGTTTTAAATAGTGCTAAATCCATTAGGGAATTGTAAGGAATGCAGACTATTATGTCAAACTAAACTCGCCATAGAGAAAATTCAGAAAAAACGTGACAGAACAGAAAAACCAGGTTAGAATTAGGTCGGTGGTTATACCACCAAAGTATGGAAAGATTACTCAGGAGATTCACAATGTCACAAAGAGCGGAACGTGAGCTGAAAAGGGTTCGCAGAAAGCTAAAGAAGAAAAATCTCAAGGCGGTTAATGTCGAAGCCGCAGGAAAATCAATCCGCCTGTCAGGATCTGCTGGGAATTGGGACGAAAGGGTCCGGGCTGGGTATATTGCGGCCGGCCATGGATTTAAGGGTGTTATAAATGATATTACCGTTGATGGTATTACCGAACCGGAGATGAGCCTGCCCCTTGTTAGCGATGAAATGCTCGATGGCCGGGAGTTTGATGCAGTAATTGTTGGCGGCGGAGTAGTAGGCTGCGCGATTGCCCGAGAGCTGTCAAAGATGAATATCAGCATCGTGATTCTTGAAAAGGAAGCCGACCTCGCAATGCAGGCCTCCGGGCGGAACGACGGGATGATACATCCCGGATTCGCTGCCTCTCCGGGAACAAAGAAGGCTCACTATAATATTCGCGGAAACAGGATGTATACGGAGCTCTCGAAGCAGCTTGATTTTGAACTGAAGCGGCCGGGTTCCATTATTCTTTTCAAGACAGCCTGGTATAAACTTCTATTGCCGATTTTTAAAGCCCGCTGCAGGAAAAACGGTGTTGAAGGCAGCTGGCGATCGCTTTCGGCAAAAGAGGTCCGGAGAGTAGAACCTAATGTCAGCCCCAGCCAGAAGGGAGGGTTTATCCTTCCTTCTGCGGGGATTGTCTCTCCTTACCGTGTGACAATAGCGCTCGCCGAGAATGCGGTGGAAAACGGAGCTGAAGTTTTTCTCAATACTGTTGTCAGGGATCTGGAATCCGCTGATGGAAAAATAACCGGAGTTGTCACAAACCGAGGAACTCTTCGCTGCGGGCTAGTTATTAATGCCGCAGGGGTCTGGGCCGACAAGCTTGCAGAAATGGCGGGTGACAGATTTTTTTCCATTCACGGACGCAAAGGAACCGATGCAATTCTCGATCGGAGCTGTGCTCCGCTCCAGAGGCATATTGTCGGAATGCCGTCACTTCTGGGAACAAAAAACAGTCATTCCAAGGGCGGAGGCATAGTTCTCTGCGTTGAGGGAAATATTCTGCTGGGTCCGACTGCGGAGGAGGTGCCTGACAGGGAAGACTACTCAACTGAACCTGAGAGCTTTAATAATCTGCTCAAGCAGCTTTATCTTAATACCCGGCTCAACAGCAGTATGATCATCAATTACTATTCCGGCGTGAGAGCTGCCAGTTGGGATGAGGATTTCATCATTGAACCCTCTGAAAAGGTGTCAAATCTCATCCACGTCGCTGCCATTCAGTCTCCCGGGCTTGCTTCGGCTCCCGCGATAGCTGAGGATGTGGCCCAGATGGCAGTGAGGGCATTGACCTCGGCCGGCGTCAGGGTTTTGCCCAGGGCGGATTTTAATCCGATAAGAAGGGGTATTCCGGCGGTCAAGGACCTTACTGCAGAGGCGCGGACTGCGCTGATTAAAGAAGACCCTGCATACGGAGAAATCCTCTGCCGCTGCGAGGAGGTCTCGCGCGGCGAGATCAGGGACGCTCTTCTCTCGAAGGTTCCTGCGACAACCATAGACGGTGTAAAGAGAAGGGTCAGAGCAGGGGCCGGACGTTGTCACGGCGGCTTCTGTCTTCCCCGGGTTATTCAGGCTATGGCCTCTGAACTCGGTGTCCAGGTGACTGACATTACAAAAAAAGGCGGGGATTCCGCGATTCTTATCGGTGAGACTAAAGAGGAGGCCGCCCGTGAAGCAGCAGTATGACAAACATCGGTATGACGTCGTTGTAATAGGTTCGGGGCCAGCCGGGATGGCTGCAGCGGTTTCAGCCGCTGACAGCGGAGTATCGGTCTGCCTTGCCGAGAGGGAAGAGCGGATGGGAGGAATTCTGAAGCAGTGTATTCATGACGGATTCGGCCTCATCAGGTTCAAGGAGAAGCTGACCGGGCCGGAGTACGCATGGCGCTATGAGCAGATGGTAAGAAAGCGAGATATCGATTTTATGGGCCTTACATTTTTAACCGGGATAGAAAAACGGGAGAATGATTTTAAAATAGCCTTCGTCAACCCGGAGCGCGGGGTCTTCGAGATAGAAGCCGGTTCACTCGTAATGGCCATGGGCTGCCGCGAGCGAAGCGGAAGGCAGATTTTCCTTCACGGGGAACGGCCCGCCGGTATTTTTACCGCGGGACAGGCCCAGGACTTTATTAATCTTAAAGGATTTATGCCCGGCAGGCGCTGTGTAATTCTCGGAAGCGGGGATATAGGTTTAATCATGTCGCGTAGATTGACTCTCGAGGGAGCTGAGGTTCTCGGTGTCTATGAAATCGGCAGTGCGCCTTCGGGCCTGACGAGGAATATCGTACAATGTCTTGAGGATTATAACATTCCGCTCCATCTTGAGACGACGGTGACTGAGGTTCACGGAAAAGAAAGGGTAGAAGGGGTGACAGTCTGCAGGGTTGATGAGAACAAGAAGCCTATTATGGAGACTGCTCTTTTCCTGGCTTGTGACAGCCTCATCCTGAGTGTCGGACTCATCCCCGAAAATGATATCCTTGCTCCCCTCGATGTCGATATTGACTCGGTGACAAAGGGCCCTTCCGTCAATCAGAGGCAGGAGACGTCGGTTCCGGGCATGTTTTCCTGCGGTAATGCCCTCCATGTGAGTGATCTAGTCGATTATGTCTCCGAGAGCGGACATGTCGCGGGAAAAATGGCCGCGGCTCGGGTTTTGAAAAGGGAGGCTGACTCCGGACAGATGGTTATAAAAAAAGCCGGGATTTTGCAGTATGCCGTCCCTCAGAATATTAGTTTTCCCGTGAATGGGCAGGTTCCGGTATTCTTCCGTCCATCAGAGGCTTCTGATCATGCCGAGTTTATCTTCCGGCAGGGGGAAAGAGTCATCCATAAAAAAAAGCTCAGCTGGCTCAAACCCTCGGAGATGCACAGACTAGAACTGGACTTGTCAAAGGTTCGGCAGGATGGCCCGGCTGTAACCTTCGAGCTCAAACCGGAGGCTGTAAATGAATAAGAAAATGATCTGTATTGCCTGCCCCCGGGGCTGCGCTATGACTGTCAATCTGGAAGGGGACGAGCCTGTAATCCGAGGGAATCAGTGCTCCAGAGGGCTCGATTACGCCCGGCAGGAAATTCTGCAGCCGCTTCGCATGCTCACGACTACCGTGAAGACAACCCATCCTGATTATCCGAGACTTCCGGTCAGGCTGTCTTGTGATATTCCGAAAGACAGCCTTCTTGAATGCATGAGGCTGATAAACCGGGTTAGGGTCGATCATGACTGTCTTCCCGGTGATGTACTTGTTTCCGGAGTAGCAGGTGAGCTTGTTAACCTTATAGCAACAGGAGATCTTTCATATGACGCGTGATAAAATACTGTCGGTAGACTGCGGAACCCAGAGCCTCAGGACAATCATCTTTGATTCCTCCGGTGAAATCCTCGAAAAAGAGAGAATCGAATACGAACCTTATAATTCGCCGAACCCTGGCTGGGCTGAGCAGGATCCTGAGATCTTCTGGAGTGCATTTATTTACGGCTGCAGCGTTCTCAAAAAAAGGAGTCCGGAACTCTTTAATCAGATAGGCGGAGTAGGAATTACAAGCCAGCGTGATACGATGATAAATCTGGCAGAAGACGGCCAGGTTCTCCGTCCGGCAATCACCTGGCTCGATACAAGGCGTGCCGAGGGTTCTTATCGGCCTAATCCGCTGATGAGGGCTGCTTGCAAGGTCATTGGAATGGAGGATGTAATCCAAAAGACAATGCGGGACGGGAAGTGTAACTGGATCAGAGAGAATCAGCAGGACATCTGGGAAAACACCTGGAAGTACGTTCAGGTCTCAGCTTTTTTTAACCACCGTCTCTGTGGTGAACCGGTTGATTCGGTAGCCTCGATGGTAGGGCATATTCCTTTTGACTCAAAAACGAGAAACTGGGCCGCGCCCGGCAGTCTCAAGACCCTGCTTTTCCCTATTGAAAAAGAGAAACAGTATCGTCTTGTCGAAGCAGGAGAGCCGGCAGGCTGTATTACCGCGAAAGCCGCATCAGAAACAGGGCTGCCCGAAGGTCTTCCAGTTGTTGCCTGCGGAAGCGATAAGGCCTGCGAGACCCTGGGGATGGGCTGTCTTGAGCCGTCTATGGCCTCGCTCAGTTTCGGTACAACGGCAACTGTAGAGGTTACTACAAAGCGGTACATCGAGCCGCTTCCTTTTCTGCCTGCCTACTGTGCCGCCTATCCCGGCGCCTGGGTGCCTGAGGTTGAAATTTACCGTGGATACTGGATGATTAGCTGGTTCCGTGATGAGCTAGGGCATTTGGAGCAGGAGGAGGCACGAAAGAAGGGGATTCTGCCCGAGGAGCTCTTTGATCGGCTTTTAGAATCACAGCCGCCGGGCTGTATGGGCTTGATGATGCAGCCTTATTGGGGCCCTAGTCTGAAGGACCCGATGGCAAAGGGGGCTTTCATCGGTTTCGGTGATGTTCACACAAGAAGTTCCATCTATAGGGCTACAGTCGAAGGTCTTGGGTATGCGCTCAGGGACGGCCTTGAGAATCTCGAGAAACGAGGCAGGTTCCATTGCCGGAATGTAGCAGTATCGGGCGGCGCAAGCCGAAGTGACTTAATCTGCCAGATAAGCGCCGATGTCTTCGGCCGTCCCCTTGTTCGGGGTCAGACTTATGAAACCTCCAGTCTCGGGGCGGCAATATTAACATCGAGCGCGCTCGGCTTGAATCAGACAATTGACTCTGCCGTGGAGAATATGGTCCGCTACGGCAGAACCTTTGAACCCCGCCCTGAAAACACGGAATTGTACAGCAGGCTGTTTGAGGTATATAAGAAGATATATCCGAGGCTCAAAGATCTATATCAGGATATTCAGACAATCACCGGATATCCGGAAATATAAAATCACGTCCGTGTAATTTTATATTTTCGAAGTTTTAAAAATAAAACTTTTTAAAACTTCACCCCCCCCGCCTTCCATGGCGGGCATTAATAAGGAGAATAAAATGGCAGAGAGAAAGAAATATAAGAGTTTTAAACCTGAGTGGGAGATTGTTCCGCCGCCGGCAAAGACATTCAGGTCGATCCTGAAATGGGGAAATCCGGACGAGTTCAAGGAACCGAGCGAGAGTATGTTCAAACTCATGAAGAAGACCTTCAACCTGGACGATAAAAATTTCGACAGCAAGATAGAACAGGGCCTCGAAGTCGTTCCTGAAGAAATTCCATGCGGCCTGGCGGATGAGCATGTCGAATTTTTTCGTTCGGTTTTCGGCGAGGACCGCATCAGCACAAAGGTCTATGACCGGTTGTCTGTTGCCTATGGAAAGACAATGCATGATCTTTACCGCCTTCGGGAAAACATTATAGAGAATATCCCCGACATCGTTGTTTATCCGTCGGATAAGGAAGAAATCGAAAAAATTATTCCATACTGTAATGAGCACCGAATTCCGGTATATGTCTACGGCGGAGGCTCATCGGTTACCCGCGGGGTTGAGGCATATAAGGGAGGAGTCAGCCTTGATATGCGGCCCCACTTTAACAAGGTCATAAAGTTCAATGAGACGGATCAGACCATAACAGTTCAGGCCGGAATGTCGGGCCCCCGACTCGAACAGGTTCTTAACTCCGCGCCGGAGATGTTCGGTGCGAAGATGAAATATACCTGCGGACATTTTCCGCAGTCCTTTGAGTATTCATCGGTAGGCGGCTGGGTTGTAACACGCGGCGCTGGTCAGAACTCTACCTATTACGGAAATATTCGGGATATGGTCATGGGTCAGGAGTATGTTACCCCGCGCGGCAAGATAAGCAGCTACGGTCTTCCCGCCCATGCGGTAGGTCCCGAGATTGACGAGATTATGATGGGCAGCGAGGGCGCCTTCGGTATACTCACCCATGTTACACTCAAGGTCTTCAGACTGACCGAAGAAAACAGAAAGAAGTTCAGTTTCATTTTCAAGAACTGGGAAGAGGCAAGAAACGCCGCCCGTGAGATAATGCAGTGTGAGGCTGGGCATCCGTCGGTCTTCAGGTTATCCGATCCCGAAGAAACCGATGTAATGCTTAAGATGTATAAGGTCGAAGATACGATCCTTGAGACCGCCATGAATACTATGGGTTATAAACCTATGCAGCGCTGTCTCTTCCTCGGCTGGTCCGAGGGTGAGAAGGGCTTCTCGAAGAACCTTGCGAAGAATGTAAAGAAGATCTGCCGGAAGCACGGCGGTTTCTCTCTTACCGGCTATGTCACCTCGAGCTGGGAACATGGACGTTTCAGTGATCCCTATCTTCGCGAATCGCTCCAGGACTACGGCATAATCATCGATACCATGGAATGCGGTGTTACCTGGGACAAGATGGGAGATGTCCATGAGTTTGTCAGGAAGTACACAAAGTCCCGCCCGGACACCATTTGCATGACCCATCTGTCGCATGCATATCCACAGGGAGCAAATCTCTATTTCATATTCATTGGTAAGTTTAAAGACAAGGAAGAATACCTCGATTACCAGTTTGGTATCTTCGATAATGTTCAGGCAGCGGGGGCTTCGATGAGTCACCATCATGGCGTAGGAAAGATGACCGCTCCATGGGTTGAGGATTCAATCGGTAAGCCTCAGATGGAGCTGTTTCGGTCACTTAAAAACTATTTTGATCCTAACAACATTATGAATCCCGGAGGTACTATCGGTCTCGATCTTCCCGAAGATCAGAAACGTAAGCCTAAGTTTGCAGGCCGGACCTGGGAAAATCCTGCCTGGTAGAGAGGGTTAAGAAAATGAGCGTTCATTCATTATTTTAATGTTTTTCACTGAATATAGTGCTATATTGTTACTATGACTAATATAATTTGGAGGATTTGATGAAGAAAATTGTACTACTATTGATGACGGCAGCGCTTGTTGTGGGTCTTAATTCATGCGACGGAATACAGAAATTGACCGAGGCTGAAGCTAAACAGGTTGTCGGAGTACTGTCTGCTGCAACGCAAGGCTCTGTATCTTCGCAAAGCAGAAATGTGACAGGTGATGATTTAGCAAAAGCCCTGTCGGCCAGTTTTACAAAAACCCAGAGTGACGGGGGAACCGCATTATTTACGGTGAGTACCAGCTCTGATTATGCATCTGATGATGGTCTTACTGATGCTCAAGCCTATTTCAATGTCAAATTTACTGAATTTACAGTAAAGGTTACCGATGACGCTGGTACCGTAACGACTTACGATCTGAACGGTACGATGTATATGGAGTACAAACTGGAATTCACCTTTACGTCTATGGATTACTCATTTTTGTTGTATACCGGCACGACAGATACGCTAGCAGTTAAAGGCGGAAGTATTGATACTCCTCTTGAAATAAGTATTATCAACACATTGAGCCTATTCGGAGACGGAACCACCGGTAGTGTTGATTATAAACTCACAGGTATCTGCAACGGCTATACCTTTACCGAGGAAACTATCCAGATAACAGCAAGCATTTAAGTAAAAAAAATATTTGTAAATTCAGGCAGCCTGGAGACGGGCTGCCTTTCTTTTTTCAGGTTTATCAGCGGATTACCTCGGGTTCGGGGTAGGCCTGGCCGTAGCATTCGACTCTTATTGTATCAATAATCTCGGGAGTCAGCGGGCGGTCGTGCTCGTTTCTCGCCACCGATGCTATCCTCACGACCTCATCCATTCCTTCAGTCACCTTCCCGAAGCCGGAATACTCTCCATCGAGGCGGGCGGTGTACTCATGCATGATGAAAAACTGTGAGCCGGCCGTGTCCGGCGGGGTGTCGCGGGCCATGCTTATAATGCCCGGTTCGTGCTTCAGGTTGTTTTCAAAGCCGTTTGACGCGAACTCGCCCTTTATCTCGTATCCTGGTCCGCCGAGGCCCGTATCATCGGGGCAGCCGCCCTGGATCATAAAGCCCTCGATGACCCTGTGGAAGGTGAGTCCGTCATAGAACTTCCTGCCTGCCAGGGAGATGAAGTTATGGGTAGTATTCGGGGCAACTTCAGGAAAGAGCTCAACCTTTATGGTTCCCCCGGTTTTCATGATTATTGTCGCAAGCGGTTTCTGTGACATTTAATTTCTCCTAAAAAACCGCCCCTCAGCTATCAGGCCTCGGGGCGGTCAATATTATTTGATTGATATTATTCGGTTACGTATGCGTCTTTCAGGACGATGGACCCGAGAACTGTTCTTCTCCAGTCTTTGACCTGGCTTCCCATCATCATGGTGTAGCTTCGGTGGTAGACAGGGAGAATCCTGTTTTCATTCATCAGAAGGTCCTCAGCCTTGTGCATGTACTCGAGGATCTTGTCTGAATCAGTCTCGCTCTGAGCCGAGGCGATAGCCGCGTCGTATGCCGGGTCCGACCAGTTTGAAAGGTTGTTTGCGCTGTCTGAGGTGAAAATTGCGAGGAAGGTCATCGGGTGAGCATAGTCTCCGCCCCAACCCATTGCGCAGATGTCGTAGTTCATAGCGAGAACGTCTGCGTAGTAAACTTGCCATTCGGCATTTACTATTTTGAGGTCTATTCCAAGGTTTTTCTTCCACATCTGGTGCATGGCTTCTACGAGTTTTTTTACCGTCGGGTGGGTGTAGTAGCTGAATCTGAGCTCAGGGAAACCTTTACCATTCGGATAACCGGCTTCGGCAAGTAGTTTCTGCGCCTTCTCGACATTTGCTTTTTCGCTTCCGCCGTAGTTTGTTCCTACTTCGCGGAAATCATTTCCACCAATTGCCAGTCCTGGAGGAACAACTGCGAAGGCAGGAATTCCGGCGCCCTGAGTAATTGTGTCAACAAGCTCGCGTCTGTTCAGGGCAAGTGAGAGTGCTTCTCTGACCCTATTGTCGTTTAGAGGGGCAACCTTGTTGTTGAAATGGTAGTAGGTTGTTCCGAGTGCCGGAAGAATATAGAATGCGTCACTCTCGGCCTTGAGTCTGGGAATCTCGGCTGCCGGAACATCTGATATCCCGTCTACGTCGCCAGATTCCATTGCTGTGAGGGCTGTTGAGAGTTCGCTGATTACGCGAAATGTGATCTTCTCAAGTTTAACATTCTCAGCATCCCAGTAATTTTCATTTTTAACAAGGACAATTGATTCGCCGAAGTTCATCTCGCTAGCTTTGAAGGGACCGTTGCTGATATAGGTCTCAGCCGAGCGGTGCCAGCCTTCGGGATCTGCTTCAACAATATCTTTTCTGACAGGGTAGAAACAGCGAAAGGCGAACATCTGAAGCATGTAGGGAGTAGGAGCCTCGAGGGTTACCTCGATTGTTCTCTCATCTATAACTTTGATTCCGGCTTCATCCATTGGGAGTTCTCCCTGGAAAATCTTGGAACCGTTTTTGATGTAACTGTAAAGCATGCCGGCGTTTTTGGCTGCTGTTGCAGGATCGAGGACTCGCTTCCATGAGTAGGCGAAGTCTTCGGCTGTCAGTGCTTTTCCGTCCGACCATTTCGCGTTCTCGCGGATGGTAAAGGTATAAACCAGACCGTCGTCGCTGATGCTCCAGCTTTCGGCTGTACCTGGAATCGGTGTTTCGTTGGCGTCGGTTGTAACTAGGCCCTCAAAACAATTGATGATTGCGGGATCGGCAAAAGTCTCTGATGATGTGCCCGGGTCGAGATCGCTTGACTCGTCATTAACGATGTAAACAATTTCCTGCGGAACGTTCGTGGCTTTCTCGTTTGCTTCCTGCTTGCCTCCGGCGAAAGCCGAGGTAAGAGTGACGGCAGAAATGAGTAAAACTAATAAGATTTTCTTCATTCTAAATTTCTCCTTTATTTTTAAAACAACAGTCTCCCATTGTTAAGTATGCAAATGGCAGGCAACCTGTCTGCCGCTGCCTGTGAGCTGCGGTTCCTCTTTCGAGCAGATATCCATGGCGTGAGGGCATCTTGTTCGGAATCTGCATCCAGATGGAATATTGAGCGGACTCGGTATATCACCAATTATCTTCAGTTTTTGTCTCACTATCCGAGGATCCGGAACCGGGTTTGCTCCGAGAAGCGCCTGAGTGTAGGGGTGCTTAGGTTCTCTGTAAATCTCGCTGCTCTCGCCTATTTCGACGATGCGTCCTAGGTACATGACTCCCATCTGATTTGAGATATGTCTGACCATCGACAGGTCGTGGGCAATGAACAGGTAGGTGAGGCCGAACTCTTCCTGCAGCTCTTCGAGCATGTTGACAACCTGGGCCTGGATGGAAACATCAAGGGCCGAGATCGGCTCATCACAGATGATGAAATCAGGGTTGGCGGCCAGCGCCCGAGCTATACCAATTCGCTGACGCTGACCGCCGGAGAATTCATGAGGATATCGGTTAGCATGGCCCGCATTGAGTCCGACCCTCTCGAGAAGGTCGTTTATTTTATTTTTTGTGTCATTTTTATTTAGTTTCGTATGAACAGAAATAGGTTCATTTATGATGTCCCTGACCGTCATTCTGCCGTTCAGACTTGAGTAGGGATCCTGGAAGATCATCTGCATCTTTTTTCTATGCGGCATCAGACGTTTCTGGGACAATGAAGCTAGCTCAAAGCCGTCGAGCTCTATTGAGCCTGAATCCGGATTGTAGAGCCGGATGATTGTCCGGGCTGTTGTGGATTTTCCGCAGCCTGATTCCCCGACCAGACCCAGGGTCTCGCCTCTATTAATCGAAAAACTGACGTCATCGACGGCTTTTACAAGTCCTTTGTTCATCGGGAAATATTTTTTAAGACCGTCTACCTTTAACAGGCAGTCCTTATTGTTTTTACTCATCAGATGTTCTCTCTTCTGAAGTTATTTGACGGAGCATGTCCGCTTAAAAGCCAGCAGGCTGAGCGGTGGTTTTCTCCTATCTTGGTGAACTCCGGAAGTCTGCGTCTGCAAATATTCATCGCGTAATTACAGCGCGGTGCGAAGGGGCAGCCTGGGGGCGGGGAGAGTTGAACCGGAGGTGACCCCGGGATAGGGGAAAGCCTCTTGTCTTCCATGCCTGGTTTTGGAATAGAGCGTAGCAGTCCTTCGGTGTATGGATGTGCCGGGCGGTGAAAGATGTCGTCTACCGGGGCTTCTTCCATAACCATCGAGCCGTACATAACCACAACCCGGCTGCATGTTTCGGCAATCACTCCGAGGTCGTGGGTTATGAAAACGATGGAAGTCCCTAAGTCCTGCTGGAGATCTTTCATCAACTCGAGAATCTGGGACTGAATTGTTACGTCCAGTGCTGTTGTCGGCTCATCGGCTATTATCAGGTCAGGGCGGCAGGCTATAGCCATCGCGATTAAAACGCGCTGGCGCATTCCTCCAGAGAACTCATGAGGGTAGGCGCTGAGTCTCTTTTCGGCATCGGGTATCTGTACCCGCTCTAAAAGTGATATTGCTTCCCGTTTGGCTTCGGCCCTCGACATGTTCTTATGTTCCCTGAGGGGTTCGGTTATCTGATCGCCAATTTTAAGTACTGCATTCAGGCTTGTCATGGGGTTTTGGAAGATCATAGACATCCTGTTCCCGCGAATGTTTCTCATCTGCCTGTTGGTTTTTGAAAGAAGGCTTTCGCCCTTGAACTGGACGTCGCCGCCCATAATCCGTCCCGGTTCCTGCAGAAGACGCATGCAGGACATGTATGACACGCTTTTTCCGCTGCCGGATTCTCCGACTACGCCGAGAATCTCGCCGCGTCTTACATCATAGCTGACGTTCTGCACTGCCTTCACTTCGCCGACATGGGTAAAAAAAGAGGTGTGAAGGTTTCTTATGCTCAGTAAGGTATTGTCCATGGTGTTTCTATCCTATTTCCTCAATTTGGGGTCAAGAGCGTCCCGGAGTCCGTCTCCGAGAAAGTTGAAGGCAAACATCGTAATGCAGATTGCCAGTGCCGGAGTAAAGAGCTGATAGGGGAAGGTCCTAATTGAATCAAGTGATTCGCTGCAGAGGGTTCCCCATGAGGCCATCGGTGCCGAAACGCCCAGGCCTATGAAGCTCAAAAATGATTCGATGAATATTGCGCTTGGAATAAGCATCGTCGCGGTTACTATTATAACGCCCATCGAATTCGGAAGCAGGTGTTGAAACAGAACCCTCATCGTGCTTGTTCCGATAGTGCGTGCCGCGAGAACGAATTCCTGTTCTTTCAGAGCAAGAATCTGGCCCCGGACGATTCTGGCCATATTGACCCAGTATACAGAGCCAAGTGCGATGATGATGCTCAGGAAGCCTGAATCCAGGACGACCATGATAAGGATGACATAGAGGGTCAGCGGAATCGTGCTGATGATATCAACAATACGCATCATGATGTTATCCGTTCTGCCGCCCGCGAGGCCGGCTATTCCGCCGTAGATTACGCCGATTAGAAAGTTTGCAAGGGTTGCAATCAGAGCAACAAGCAGTGATATTCTTGCTCCATAGAGGGTCCGCACAAAGAGATCCCGCCCGAGTGCGTCGGTTCCGAGAAGGTAGCCGCCGGGACCGGTTTTTTTCCATGTCTCAAGCGGTTTTCCGTCTACATCTGTTAGTTTGAACGGCCGCTGGCTGTAATCAAGAATTATCCGTGTTCCGTCAATATCGTAGAACATTTTTTTCTTAAACAGATCCTCTTTTTCCATGCCTACAGTTTCTATTAAATCTCCGCCGGAGGTAGTTTCAATGAGGCGCAGATTTCGATGCATGTAGACGTACCGTCCGGGTGTAATCTGGTAGAGATTTATTATTGGCGGAATGTTGGCGAAAGAAAGCTCCTGATCCTCATAGCTGTGGCTTGAGAAGCTTGGACCTAAGACGGCAGCAAGAATCAGCAGGATGATAACTGCGGCACTGACCATTGCGGGGATATTCCCGCGAAGACGCCTGCCGACATCCTGCCAGTATGTCATTGATGGTGCAAGGTTTTCACTTTTCAAAAATTCTTCTTTGGGGCCATTGTCCCAGTCGTCGGAAGAGAAGGTGTTGTTGTTTATTGTATCAGTCATGTTTCAGCTCCGGTTGTCCAGTTTTATTCTCGGATCTAGAAACCCGTAGATCAGGTCAACAATGAATACCATTATCAGCAGGAAGCCTGCATAAAAGACGGTAATTCCCATGATGACCGTGTAGTCTCTATTGCTTATTCCATTAACAAAATGTCCGCCCATCCCCGGCAGGGCGAATATCTTCTCAATTACAAATGATCCGGTCAGTAGCCCCGCGATGAGAGGACCCATAACCGTTACTATTGGAATTAGAGCGTTTTTGAGACCGTGTTTGAAGAGAATCTTGAATTCACTGAGGCCCTTTGCCCTGGCCATTATCATGTAATCCTGCCTGAATACTTCCAGAAGGCTCGAACGTGTCAGCCGTGCTACGAAGGATATGGAATAACCCGAGAGGGCTACAACCGGAAGAATATAGCCCTTCCAGCTCTCTATGCCGAAACTCGGCAGAAGATCCAGCTTTAATGAAAACACATATAACAGGAGGGTTGCCAGTACGAAGGACGGAATGGTTATTCCGAGAGTCGCCAGGAAACGTACTACGGCATCTTCCCATCTGTTCTGCTTGAGGGCCGCGATGATACCGAGCGGAATTCCTATCAGCAAGATTACCAGAATTGAAAGGCCACCGACCCTTCCTGATACGGGAAAGCCGCTGACTATAAGCTCATTTACAGTCAAGCCCCTGTACTTGAAAGACGGGCCCAGATCAAAGCGGAGGATTCCGCCGACATAGTCGACGTACTGTTTCCACAGAGGATCATCCAGATGATATTTTTCGAGTAAGGCTTGTTCAACTTCCGGAGGAAGCGCTTTCTCGGCTGCGAAAGGGCCGCCCGGAACCGAATGCATAAGAAGGAAGGTTATGGTTATGATTACAAACATTGTAATTATCATAGACACAAACCGTTTCAGGATATATTTAAACATGAAGAGGGTCTCCTGCGATAGTTATTCTATTTAATGGTATAAGTAGTTTGTAGCCCTTACCATAGCATAGCGACATGATGGTGTAAATAAATTATTGTATTTTCCGGTAGAAACATTTTAGATGAGATATAAATATTGACAGCCGCCTAAACCGCTCCCCCCCCCTTTTTTTTAAAAGATTATTTTTTTAAGTTTTACGGCTGCAAATGGCCTATCTTCTAGCCCTGGATACTCCTGAACTTGTAGCAACAACAATTTCCTGTGAATAGACTGATATATCCCTTACCGTATTCGACGTGAGTCCGTCGGTAGTAATGAAGTTTTCCCAGGTGCTGCCGCCATCCTTTGTTAGGCTGAGTCCATATCCGTTAGTAGCGACCCATAGACTGTCATCCACGACTTCGAGGTTCAGGCAATAGTTTCCGCCCAGACCATCGAGCGTGGAATACCGGGTCCAGGTTAGTCCGCCGTTGGTACTCTTGTTCAGCCTGTCTGTGGTTCCGACCCAGATTGTATTTCCGTCTGCGTATACAGTTTGACAGGAGTTGCCGCTCAAGCCCTGTGCAGTGGTGAAATTAGTCCAGGTGCTGCCGGCATCTTCGGAAAAGGAGACTCCACCGTTTGTAGCTGCCCAAACTGTTGAGTCGTTTTCTATATAAATTTCATATATGTAGTTACCCGGGAGTCCTTCAGCTGTAGTATATGTTGTCCAGGTTGTTCCGTCGTCTTCGGTCTTGCTGATCCCTCCGTTATTTGTGCCTGCCCACACCCGGCCGGATGTCTGATCTACAGTTATTGATAGGATATAATTGTTGCCTAGTCCATTGGTAGTGGTGTATGTAGTCCACGAACTTCCGTCATCGGTGCTCTTGGATAAACCGACATTAGTACCGGCCCAGATATCGTCATTTTTTAATTCGACCTGCCGAATATAGTTTGAAGGTAATCCGTTTGCTGTGTTGTATGCCAGCCATGTTTGTCCATTGTCGCTGCTTCGATTGATTCCGCCGCCCCATGTGCTTACCCAGAGATCATCTTCATCTACAAAAACACCGTATACGTTGTTGTTGTTTAGTCCGTCCGAAGTTGTGATCCTATCCCACAACACGTTTAGAATCACAGGAGCGCTTACTGCATCTTCCAGCTGAACATAAACAGGGTTCGAGCCGACTGATGCCTGCTCCGGTATCCGGCAGACGATTACCTTATTTGTCCAGGAATAGTAGTCTTTAACAGCTGTATCGCCTATGAAAACTGTTTTCTGAATGTCTCCAAACCCTGTGCCGATGATGGAAATGACGTCTCCGTATTCTGCCTCATCAGGCAGGATTGAGCCGATATCAGGCAGTACGCCGAAATCCAGCTGGTTACTGTCAGTAGCATTTACATAAACATGGAGTTTGCCGTTTTGGGCATCATCCGGAATAACTGCGACTATCGTGTTATTGCTCCAGAGCTTATATTCTTTGGCAGGCGTTTTGCCGAAATATACCTTGCTTATACCAATAGAATCACCGAAGCCCTCCCCAGACAATGTTACGGTATCACCTGCAAGCCCGGAAGACGGATATACGCTCAGGAGGCTGTAGACGGCAGGCTCCTCTACATTCGAAAGACTGAAGGTCATTGCGTTGCTTGCGATGCCACCTATTTCAACAGTAATATTTACCGTATCAGCAAGATCCGGAACCGTGACAACGATTACGCTGTCGCTCCAAAGCAAATAAGAAGCGGCTGCGGTATCTCCAAAAAGAACACGGTTCTCCATCTGTTCGATCCCGAACCCGGTGCCGGTCAATGTTACCGAATTGCCGACAGCGGCAGATTCCGGAAGTATGGATTCCAGGTATATTATTCCCGGCGCGGCTATCTCGCTCTCACATGCGGAAAAAAGTATCAGAGCCGATATCATTATCAGCAATATCCAGAGTTTTTTCACTGGAAAGTATAAACATTTCTTATTAATCATATATAAATTTTCACCTAACTAAGTACGTAATAAAAGTTTAGCACGCGGATGATTAATATCAATACAATTTTTTTATTAATTAATATGCTGCCTGTCCTTGAAAAACCTGAAAAAAAAACTAACTTATACTATAATTCAAAACATGATTACTGCAGTTGCAATGAGCGGAGGAGTCGATTCGAGTGCTGCGGCATGGCTCCTCTTAAACGATCCGGAAATCAGGAAGCTGTATCCTGATAATCATCTAATAGCTGTGACCCACTGGTGGGATGAACTCAGGCTTTCCAGCCCCGGTCTTCAGGATAGGGCTGCCGCGGTCTGTTCCCGGCTTGAAATTCCTTACCATGTTATTGACCTCGGGGGGGATTTTCGCAGACAGGTCATGGATGATTTTGCGGAAAACTATCTGGGTGGAATGACTCCTAATCCATGCGTAAGATGCAATGAAAAGATAAGATTTACCGAATTTTTCAACCGATGTCTTGCTGTTGCTTCTGAACTTCCAGGCTTCAGTGAAGAGGATTTTTACTTTAGTACGGGACACTACGTACGGATCGAAGAGAGAGACGGCAGGATGTTTCTCCGGAAGGCCGTCGATCCGTCCAAAGACCAGTCCTACATGCTCTACCGTATTCCTCCGGCTGTCCTTAGCCACTGTATTTTCCCTCTCGGATCCTTTACAAAGGAAAAAATCAGGGGAATTGCCGCTGAATATGGTTTTTTCGGAACAGCTATCAAGGAAAGCCAGGACATCTGTTTCATAGATGATGATTACGTCTCTTTTTTAAAGAGGCATCTTAGCCCGGAGGCCCTCAGTCGGACCGACTTGCCGGGGCTTATCTTCGATACCGAAGGCAATAGACTTGGAAGCTCTCGCGGGTTTCTTCATTATACAATAGGGCAGCGGAAGGGACTGGGGCTCGGTGATGGTCCATGGTATGTAACCGAGGTTGACGCCTTAAGCAACAGGGTGATAGTAGGGCGGAAAGATCAGCTTGGAGTCTCGCTCTTCAATGCAGGCGAGCTTAACTGGTTCATAGAAGCCCCTACTGAGCCGCTTGAGTGCAAGGTTCAGGTTAGATACAACTCAACCGAGTATCCTTGCCGTGTGAGTCCCGATGGAAAAGGCGGGGTGAGGGTTGAGCTTGAAGGACGGGCAGTGGCAACTCCCGGGCAATCGGCTGTCTTTTACGATGGCGACATAGTTGTCGGCGGCGGAATTATAAGCAGAGCCAGTGTCTGAAAAACTGATACATTATATAGAAAGTACTGACTCGACAATGCTCGAGGCGCACCGTATAGCAGAAAGTGGTGCCGCCTCAGGGTCGGTAGTCTGGGCCGGGCATCAGACTGCAGGCCGCGGGAGAATAGCCGAACGTCGCTGGGACTCGAGGCCCGGCGACGGCCTTCTGTTTACTGTTATTTTTACTAAATCAGATATCGCGGAACGGATGAAAGGACGCCCCTTTACCCTCCTTCCCCTCCTCTGTGGGCTGGCAGTATCAGAAGCGGCAGAAAGGTTTCTCGGCAAAGGTGCTGATGTCCGGATTAAGTGGCCGAATGATGTGCTTTCCAGCGGGCGAAAGCTCTCCGGCATTCTCTGTGAAGCCTCCGGGGATTTTGTCTATGCCGGTATCGGTATAAACCTCAATCAGACAAGGTTTCCGGATGATTTCAGGCGTCCGGCCTGTTCGGTGAGACAACTCTCCGGCGGCAGCCTGATTAGCGAAGGGGAGGGGCGGAGACTTCTGGAACTTGTAATAGCTTTCCTTAATTCCGCTCTTGAAAATGTATTCTGGCTGCGGGATATAGAAAAGCGTCTATACAGGATTGGTGAGATTGTCCGAATGAAACCCGGACTTCCCGAAGAACTCGCGGTTGAAGCAGAAGTAATAGAAGGGCGGCTTTCCGGCCTCGATTCTACCGGAGCGCTGCTTATTAAGACTGCAGCCGGAACAAAATCCGTTATAAGCGGTGAATTGTTATTATAGAGGGCAAAAATTTTTATCCGAGACTCATACAATTTAAATCACTAATTCCGGTATAACTAACTATTTTTTGGTTCAGGATAGAGGTTCCGCGTCTTTGCCTGATTGTTCAGCTCCAATTTTAAAACCGAACTGTTCTCTTAGACCGCTGTAGCACCATGCCGGGGCCGGAGAGTAGCTGCCCCCCGGATTAATATACAGGACCTTATTCCCGTTAGAGTAGCCTGTTCCAACCGATAGCCCCTCTATTAGTGAAAATCGGTGACCCTCAATTTTTTCAAGGAATGTCAGGCGAAAAGTCCTGTTTTCGGATTTGATCTCGAATGCCTTTCCGGGAATTAGCAGGTTTTTTGTATCTTCCGGATGGATGATTATTGTTTTTTCTCGGTTCCCGTCTGCGGTTATCTCGACCTTTGCTTCATTTAGACTGAAAAGCGGTGTTTCAAAGACTGCGGCTTCTTTTATTATTGTTCCTTGTTCGAATATCGGATAATTAACGGTTATCGAAACTATGGCCTCATTCTGGTTTTCCTCTAATATAAAATCGGTGATAAGCCTGAAATCATACTGTTTCCGATTTTGTGGTATTTGTAGGGTTCTGAGACCGTATTTTGGATAATCATCGAATGAGAAAGCGCTTTCATTTCGGTATGCAATAGTGCCTCTTGATGTGACAAACCTCGTCCTGCTGTTCATTCCGGAGATTATTGCCCTTCCTTCTTTACTTATTTTCTTAAGGGAACCTTTGTAAAAGTGAAGATCTGCGGAATTCCCGGTGAGCATGACATGTCCGGTCATGTTCGCTGTCAGTGTGCGCAAAACGGCCTCAGTTCTATCATCCTTTTCGGCTGAAGATCTGCTGGCCGGGAGGTTTTGGCTTGCGATACCGTTATCATTGAGTTCGGTTATGGTCCTTGCTGTTTTCAAAGTTTTTTTTCGACGAACTGACGAAAAACACCGACGAAGCTGTAGTTTATCAGAGAATTTAATATTCACAGGTATACTTTTTGCACTGAAAAAGGTATAAAGTCAAGCGTGTTTTTAATTGTCTGATATGGCAAAAAAAAACATTTTTCTGTTGATGATTGGATTTAAAATTTGTATCTTATTAGAAGAAATCAAAAATAGACTAAATCCCCGGTTGATTTAAGGGGATTATGTAGGGTTTTATCATTTCACTGCAGTCGGTTAAAGGCTGAACCCTGCACGGAACACTAAACTAGAGAGGTAATATAATGGCTAAACAGTTAAAATTCGATGAGGACGCAAGAAAAGCACTCACTATTGGAGTTGAAAAACTTTCCAACGCAGTAAAAGTAACTCTTGGACCCAAGGGAAGAAATGTTCTTCTCGACAAAAAGTTCGGGGCTCCTACAGTAACAAAAGACGGTGTTTCCGTTGCACGTGAGATTGAGCTTGATGATCCGTTTGAAAACATGGGCGCTCAGCTCCTTAAAGAAGTTGCAACCAAAACCAATGATGTAGCCGGTGACGGTACAACTACAGCTACAGTTCTTGCATACTCTATTGTCAAAGAGGGCATGAAGAGTGTTGCCGCCGGTATCAATCCGATGGGAATTAAACGCGGAATCGATAAAGCTGTTGCAATAGCGGTTGAAGAAATCAAAAAGGCATCAAAAGAGATTAAAGATAAAGAAGAGATTTCACAGGTAGCAACTATTTCTGCCAACAACGACAGAGAAATTGGTGAAGAGATTTCACGTGCAATGGAAAAGGTCGGAAAAGACGGTGTTATCACTGTTGAAGAGTCAAAAACTATCGAAACTACTACTGACTTTGTTGAAGGTATGCAGTTTGACAGAGGTTACCTCTCACCTTACTTCGCAACCAACCGCGACACGATGACAGCAGTTCTTGATAATCCATATATTCTTATTTATGACAAGAAGATTGCGAACATGAAAGAGCTTCTTCCAATTCTTGAGAAAGTTGCTCAGGCTGGAAAACCGATTCTTATCATCGCCGAAGATGTTGAAGGCGAAGCTCTTGCTACCCTCGTTGTTAATAACCTCAGAGGAACTCTCAACGCCGTGGCTGTTAAGGCTCCCGGTTTTGGTGACAGAAGAAAAGCAATGCTTGAAGACATAGCAATTCTCACTGGCGGAGAAGTTATTTCTGAAGACATCGGTCTCAAGCTTGAGTCCGCAGAGCTTGAGCAGCTCGGTACTGCAAAAACCGTTAAAATTGGTAAAGAAAATACTACAATCATAAACGGCGCCGGAAAGGCTTCCGATCTTAAAGACAGAATTGGTCAGATTAAGATTCAGATTGAAGATACATCAAGTGACTATGACAGAGAAAAACTTCAGGAAAGACTTGCTAAACTTGCAGGCGGTGTTGCAGTCATCAATGTTGGTGCTGCTACTGAAGTTGAACTCAAAGAGAAGAAGCACAGAGTTGAAGACGCTCTCTCGGCTACAAGAGCTGCTATCGACGAGGGAATCATCCCCGGTGGCGGACTTACTCTTATTCAGGCTGTTCTGGCCCTTGAAAAGGCTGATGAGTCAAAACTGACAGACGACGAGAAAGTCGGATTCAAGATTGTCAAGAGAGCACTCGAAGAACCTATCAGACAAATTGCTGAAAACGCCGGGGTTGACGGTTCAATAATTGCCGACAAAGCAAAGAATGAGAAGAAAGGAATCGGTTTTAATGCCGATACAATGGAATGGGTTGACATGATCAAAGCAGGTATTATTGACCCTGCCAAGGTTACAAGATCTGCTCTCCAGAACGCGGCTTCTATAGCAAGCCTTCTTCTTACAACAGAATGTGCCATCACTGACCTTCCTTCTGACGACGCTCCTATGGGCGGCGGCGGCGGTGGCGGAATGGGCGGCATGGGCGGAATGGGCGGCATGATGTAAAGAAAATAGCATAGCTATTTTCTTTCTGGAGTTTGAGCTTTGCTTAAACGTCCACACATTGAACCCATGGATTAAAACCCATATAATTTTTATGATTTTCCAGCCCTGCCCGTTTTTGGGCGGGGCTTTTTGGTTAAGAAGGAAGGTTGATAATGACAAGAGAAGAGTTTGTTTTTTCAATAGGTTTCCAGGGTGAATCCGCTATAATTGACGGAAAGGCCAAGAAAGAGAATGGAAAGCTGACAACCGTGCAGCTTGTCGAGAAGGGCCTTTTCAGGGCAGCCTTCTGTTCGGCTCTTTTTGCCGGCAGCCAAGATGAGATGAAGATCGTCGTTGATAGCTATAACAGGCAAAGTGGTTCAAGCCTGGATGGAATCGACGGCATGAAGAAACTTCTCGGCGTTTACACTGTTCCGGATGGTATCAAGAAGATCTCGGTCATAAAATAGGTCTTTGAAGCAGGTAACCCAGGGATCGCGGCCATCCGCTTCGGCTGTATTTAATGAAAGACTGGCGGGCTCGAGTAGAAAGCAGACTTGACAGCCGGCCGTTAAATTTGCATATTATAAATAACAGTATTGACGGAGACGAGTAATCAGACACTCCCGCAGACAGAGAACGCGCCCCTCGGCTGGAAGGCGCGGGCGGTATCCTGATGAAAACCACTCCCGAACTGCCTGGAGGAAAGGGTAAAGCGGCGCTTTATTTGATTATTTCTGGCCGCCCTGACGGCGTAAACTCTGTTTGAGGTGCGTGAAGAAAAGCTTTGCTTTTCTTTTCGAAGTAAGGTGGAACCGCGGAGAGTTAAAAGGCTGTGGCCTTTTTGAGCAGAAGCTTTTATACTTTTCGTCCTTGCATAAGAGCAAAGGACGGCAGGTGTAAGGGCTTTTTTAAATTTTAACCCAGCTGAAACTTCTGCCGATTCCATAGGAGAGTATTATGAGTGATGACAAGAAAATTGAAAAACTTGAGCTGATGCGGCATTCGACAGCACATGTCATGGCCGAAGCGGTTCTTCAGCTTTTTCCCGGCGCGAAGATAGCCATCGGGCCTTCAATCGAAAACGGTTTTTACTACGATTTTGACCTTCCCCGCAGCATAACCACCGAGGATCTCGAAAAGATTAGTGACGTTATGCGCGAGATTATCAAGGAAAAGAAAGACTTCGTAAGAACTGAGGTATCAAAGGCCGAGGCGCTTAATATGTTCGCCGACCAGCCTTATAAGCTCGAGCTTATAAATGGTCTGCCCGAAGGTGAGGTCATTAGTACCTACAATCAGGGTGGATTTACCGACCTCTGCCGTGGGCCTCACGTAGAGAACTCCGGGCAGCTTAACCCGCAGTCGTTCAAGCTGCTCTCAATTGCCGGAGCCTATTGGCGGGGAGATGAGAGCCGTCCGATGCTTCAGAGAATCTACGGTACTGCATGGACTAATCCGAAGGATTTGCGCATGCATCTGCAGCATCTTGAAGAGATGGAAAAGCGTGATCACCGTAAACTCGGAAAAGAGCTGGACCTGTTCAGTCTGCATGAAGAGGCCGGACCGGGGCTTGTATACTGGCACCCCAAAGGCGCCCGTATCAGACTTGCAATAGAAGACTTCTGGCGTAAAGAGCATTACAAGAACGGCTACGAAATGGTCTACACCCCCCATGTCGGTAAAGCATGGCTCTGGGAAACCTCCGGCCACCTTGATTTTTACAAGGAAGGCATGTTCAATTCGATGGAAATGGACGCGAGTGATTATTATGCCAAACCCATGAACTGTCCGTTTCATATTTTGATTTACAATAACACCAAGCGCTCATACCGGGAACTTCCATGCCGCTGGGCCGAGCTTGGAACAGTATACCGTTACGAGAAATCGGGTGTTCTCCACGGGCTGATGCGTGTACGAGGATTTACCCAGGATGATGCTCACATTATCTGTACTCCGGAGCAGATGGCGGATGAGATAAGCGAGACTCTCAGGTTTTCGCTTTTCATGCTTCGCTCATTCGGTTTTACTGAGTTCAAGGCGTACCTCGCAACAAAGCCGACAAGCGGAAAGAGCGTAGGCGAGCAGTCCAAATGGGATGCGGCAATTGAATCGCTTAGGGCGGCTATCGAGAAAGAGGGGCTCGAGTACGATGTTGATGAGGGAGGCGGAGCCTTCTACGGTCCGAAGATCGATCTTAAAATAAAGGATGCTATGGGCCGCGCCTGGCAGCTTTCGACAATACAGTTTGACTTCAACCTGCCGGAGCGTTTCAAGATGACCTTCGTGGATCACGACGGAAAAGAAAAGCAGCCCTATGTTATTCACAGGGCTCTTCTTGGTTCAATCGAGCGTTTCTTCGGAGTTCTTATTGAGCATTTCGGCGGAGCATTCCCAGTTTGGCTGTCACCTGTGCAGGTCTGCGTTATTCCCGTCGCGGCGCCCTTTGATGATTATGCGAAGAAGGTCGCTTCCGATCTCAAGGAAGCAGGACTAAGGGTAGAGGTTGATCTCTCTGATCTTCGGATGAATGCCAAGATTAGAAACGCTCAGAATCAGAAGATTCCATACATGCTGATTATCGGTGAGAAGGAAGAAGAAGAGAAGGCGGTCTCAGTCCGGCTTAGAACCGGCAAGCAGACTAACGGTGTTCCGTTTGCTGACTTCCTTTCCATGATAAATGAAAAGATAGAGAAACAGGAATTGATTTAAGCTGACTTTTAGTTGATTAAAGGCCGGTCTCCCCACGGAGGCCGGCTTTTTATTTGCCTAATTTTTCAAATAATTCCCTCAAATGATGCTGAACAGCAATTCTGATTTTGACCTCCGGAAGCCCCTGAATAATCTTTAAAATGCCTAAATATTTAAATCATTCCTCTTTGCCACCTGTTGAAAAGTTCTAAATTCCCGCTTCCGGAACGTCAGTAGTTCTGAATTTGGCTGCGTTTGTATACCGCCGCTGGGGGCCCCGGTGCCGCCTGAGAAAAATTGAGGTCTTCCGAACCTTTTTCTGATGGTGGCGGGGCCTGGACAAGGGCCGACATTCGGGGGAATTGCAGTCAAATTCAGAATTGCTGGATGCTAAAATTAAATCTTGATTTATTCTAAGACCGTGATAAAATGTAGATGTACTTTAAATAGAGGCGCAGATATGAGGGTATCTGACGGATGTTAAGTTCTGGATAACTGATGCCGTCAGGGAAGGCTTTATCTGCCGAAAGTATAAGCAGTACCAGCGCTTATAACTTGGTTGGCCTGGAGGAACTCCGACTAACTGATGCTTTATCAAGCATCGAGCTATTTCAATCTTAACCGATTGTGATGGCTTTTTTTTTGCTTTTTTTAAGGAGGAGAATGTGGATAAAATAATTATTACAGCAGCAATATGCGGCGCTGAAGTAAGAAAAGAACATAACCCTAATATTCCTTATACGGTTAAAGAGATTGCAGATGAAGCCAGGCGAGCCTGCGACGAGGGGGCCAGTATAATCCATCTTCATGTTAGAGAAGATGACGGCACACCAACTCAGAGTGCTGACCGGTTCAGGGAGTGCATTGAAGCAATAAAAGCACAGTGTCCTGGTGTAATCATCCAGCCTTCGACAGGCGGGGCCGCTGGAATGAGCAATGCAGAGCGTTTGCAGCCCCTCAGTCTTGAACCGGAAACAGCAAGCCTTGATTGCGGAACGCTGAATTTTGGCGGCGATACAATTTTTGTAAATACAGAGAATACTATAAAACAGTTTGCCCTCGAGATGAATAGCCGAAGTATAAAACCGGAATTAGAGGTATTCGACCGAAGCATGATTAATACGGTTTTAAAATTTCTGAAAATTGGAATTATTATAGGTCCTCCCCATTTTAATCTTGTTATGGGAGTGAATGGCGGTATCGGCGGATCGTTGCAGGAATTTTCCTTCCTGATAGGCAGCCTGCCTTTGAATGCGACATTTACTGGAACAGGAATTGGAAGATACCAGTTTCAGATAGCAGCAATGGCCGCTATGACCGGAGGACACATTCGTGTCGGGTTTGAAGATAATATTTATATCAGACCCAAAATACTTGCCGGCTCAAACGGTGAATTGGTAGAAAAGGCTGCAAAAATAGCCGGCCTTTTAAACAGGGTGATTGCGAGCCCTGAAGAAGCACGGGATATTTTGAGTATAACAAAGGAGTCTGCAGATGATGAAAAAAGGATGTAAGTATGGAACCCATCGGGTTATTGAGCCCAAAGGTGTGCTGCCGCAAGCTGCGCAGATTATAGACAATAATATGGAAATTTATGACAATGAGATCCTGATAGATGTAAAAGCTTTAAATATTGATTCGGCAAGCTTTACCCAGCTGAAACAAGCAAATAATAACAATGACACTCAGATCGGACGGGCAATTATTGATATTGTCAGCCGCAAAGGCAAGATGCAGAATCCGGTAACAGGCTCCGGAGGAATGCTTATTGGAACTGTGGAGAAAATTGGTGAGAAACAATCATCACGAACTGATCTGAAAGTTGGAGATCAGATAGCAACCATGGTTTCGCTTTCATTAACACCGCTTAGAATCGATAAGATTACTAAAATACATATGGATATTGATCGGGTAGAAATCGAAGGTAAAGCAATTTTATTTGAAAGTGGAATCTATGCAAAACTGCCTGAGGATATGGATGAACGCCTGGCCTTGGCGGCACTTGATGTGGCAGGAGCACCGGCTCAGACAGCGAAATTAGTGAATCCCGGTGACATAGTTTTGATTATCGGTGCAAATGGTAAATCAGGCATGTTGTGCTGTTATGAAGCCATGAAACGCGTTGGGCCGGATGGCAAGGTTATCGGCCTGGTTCGAACTGAGAAAACTAAAAACCAACTGATATCCCTGGGCCTTTGCCATGATTTTATAATTGAAGACGCAAAAAATAGCATGAACGTCTACAACTGCCTAACGGCAATAACCAAAGGACGTGAATGTGATCTTGCCATTAATTGTGTGAATATTCCTGATACCGAAATGTCAACTATTTTACCGGTGCGCGACGGCGGCCTTGCATATTTTTTCTCTATGGCAACAAGTTTTACAAAGGCAGCCCTCGGAGCCGAAGGTATTGGAAAGGATGTAACCATGATAATGGGAAACGGTTATACAAAAGGTCACGCGGAAACCACATTATCTATTCTCCGTGAGAATGAAGCATTAAGAAATCTATATGAAAAAAAATATGTGCGGTGATAAGAGAGGCGGAAATGATGAACTATAGTAGAAGAGAAACCATGTTTAAAGATATCTCTGACGAGCAGTGGAATGACTGGCATTGGCAGGTTAAAAACAGAATCAGTACAGTTGATGAATTGGAGAAATATATTACTATTTCGAATGATGAAAAAAAAGCAATTACTGAATGTTTAGAGAAATTAAGAATGGCAATAACACCTTATTACCTGTCTCTCATAGATCTTACTAATCCTGAAGATGTTATCCGGAAACAATCTGTACCGACATTAAATGAACTTTCAGATACCGAAGATGATATTGAAGATCCTCTTTATGAGGAACTGAACTCACCGACTCCGGGCCTTGTACATAGATACCCGGACAGGGTTCTGCTGCTGGTTACAGAGCAGTGTTCAATGTATTGCCGTTATTGTACAAGGCGCAGATTTGCAGGACATAAAGATTGTTCGGTTGAATTTGACGCAATAGAGAAAGGGATTGAATACATTAAGAATACCCCGGCAGTCAGGGACGTCCTCATATCGGGAGGAGATCCCTTTTTACTCTCTGATGAAAAACTGGAAAGAATACTAGAGAAGCTGCACGCCATTGAGCATGTTGAAGTTATTCGAATAGGCACAAGGACTCCGGTGGTTCTGCCGCAGCGAATTACTCCCGAGCTTACAAAAATGCTGTCAAAATATCATCCCTTATGGATAAATACTCATTTCAGCCATCCGAATGAGATAACCCTGGAATCCAGGGCCGCATGTAATAGATTGGCGGATGCAGGAATCCCTCTGGGTAACCAGTCTGTTTTACTGGCTGGAATCAATGATAAAATTTCGATTATGAAAAAACTGGTTCATGAACTGGTCAAGATACGTGTGCGGCCCTACTATATCTATCAGTGTGATCTATCCTCAGGCATCGGACATTTTAGAACACCTGTTGCTATAGGTATAGAGATTATCGAGGGTTTAAGAGGTCATACATCAGGCTTTTGTGTCCCGACCTTTGTTATTGATGCCCCTGGCGGCGGCGGAAAAATTCCTGCTATGCCTAACTACATTATAAGTCAGGGTTATGAACGAATTATACTCAGAAATTATGAAGGGGTCATCACGACCTATTCCGAACCGGCAAATTATTCCTTTAATATGGTTCATGATGAAAAAGACGTCTGTTTTGAGGGAGTTGCCGGACTTCTCAATGGTCAGAAAATTACTATTGAGCCGGGGAATTAATTGTGAAAAAGCCGGCATTAATTGATCTCCTGGGTCAAGAAAAGATAATAGCTACGATAGGAATATGCAAAAATGCCGGCAAGACAACTGTATTAAATTATCTACTTCAATCGATGTACAAACATTTTCGGATTGGAATCACGTCGATTGGTTATGATGGTGAAGAATCGGATTTAATTACCATGCTGCCAAAGCCCCGAATTAAGGTGTTTCCGGGTATGCTTGTTGCGACGAGTACTTCCTGTCTGGAGAAAACTGGGATTCGCTATCAGATAGTGTGTGATACGGGAATTACAACAGCTGTAGGTTCAACTGTCATCATAAATATTCTTTCTGAGGGATTTATAGAAGTTTCCGGGCCGGCAATGAATTCTCAGATTAAAACCGTCGGCGACAGGATGCTTTCACTTGGATGTCAGAAAATAATTGTCGACGGAGCAGCAGGGCGGTTGTCATTTGCCGCTTATGCAGATTGTTCGATACTGTCAATCGGGGCTGCTGTTTCTACAGATATGGATAAAGTTGTAGGCATAGCAAAACATGCAGTCGAAATTTTATCTTTAAAATCATGCGGTGATGATCGGCAGGCGCGTAATAGTTATGGATGGGAAGGGCCCTTGACTGCTCCCTACGCGGTTAAAGAGAGCGACGGAGGTCTGGTTTTTTATTTTAGAGGGGTGATGTCGGATAAAGACATAATAGAGATAATGAATGAGTATAAAGATAACTCTCTATCTAAAACAGCCGTTGTTAAAGATGCTGCCGCTATATTTATCAGCCCGAGAAATTTCTTTAAATTCAGAATGAAAAATGGCGATATTCAAGTGTCTAATCCTGTCAATCTCGCCGCCTTAACGATTAACCCAATGTCTCCATATGGCCAGTGGTTTGATGCTGAAGAATTTCTTGTTAAAATGGGAGAGGCTGTAGTGTTCCCGGTATACAACATAAAAAATGAGGAGGTTGTCAGTTATGAAAAGTAAACTGAATATTAATGAAGATTTGGTAAAATCATGTAGAGATAGTGCAGGTGCAATTGCCGGTGATGTACAGGCCTTTATTGATACAAGCAGTACCATCGCAGTTGAGCGAACTGTTTGCAGACTTCTTGGTATAGACGGGGTTGATGCTTTTGATGTTCCGCTGCCGAATGTAGTGATTGAAGCCCTTGTGGAGAATGAATTAATTGAAAAGGGCTGTGCTGATTTTTTTGCCCGGGCTTTCCTGGCAACAGGGAAGACGGCTCAGGATATTGCTGAAAGCATATCTGATGACGGGTTTGATTTTCAGAACCTTCCGGAGTATTCGCGCGAGAAAAAAGAAATAATTATAAATGAAAAATGTAGGGAAGGGCTTAACCGAATAAAAGTAAACAGGAATAAACGCCGTGACTACCTCAATCGTTTTGGGGAGAAAGAAGGCGCCTTGTTATATGTTATCGTGGCAACAGGTAATATAAGAGAAGATGTTGTTCAGGCAGTCGCGGCGGCCAAACAGGGAGCTGATGTCATCGCGGTTATCAGGACTACAGGTCAAAGTCTTCTCGATTATGTACCCTACGGTGAAACAACCGATGGATTCGGCGGAACCTATGCAACTCAGGAAAACTTTAAAATTATGCGCTCTGCTCTTGATGATGTCGGTGAAGAATTAAATCGCTACATAAGATTATGCAATTATTGTTCAGGACTATGTATGCCGGAAATTGCAGCTATGGGCGCATTCGAACGTCTTGATATGATGTTGAACGATGCTCTCTACGGCATATTATTTCGAGACATCAATATGAAGAGGACTTTGATCGATCAGTATTTTTCCAGAATTATTAATGCATATGGAGAAGTAATTATTAATACTGGAGAAGATAATTATTTAACAACCTCCGATGCCTACGAAGAAGCTCATACAGTACTTGCTTCTCAGTTTATAAATGAACAATTCGCCCACAAAGCGGGACTGAAGGATGAACTTATAGGACTTGGCCATGCCTATGAAATTGATCCGGCTTTTAAAAACAGCTTTGTGTATGAACTTGCCCAGGCCCAAATGACCAGGGAAATTTTTCCGGAAGCCCCGCTTAAATACATGCCGCCAACAAAGTATCTGACCGGAGATGTTTTTTTAGGAAATGTGCAGGATGCTTTATTTAATATAGTGACAACAATAACCGGACAGAGGATTCATTTACTTGGAATGATGACCGAAGCAGTCCATACACCATTTATGTCAGACAGGGCAGTAGCCATTGAAAATGCAAGTTATATTGCCCGTTCCATGGAAACTCTAGGTGAGGAGATTACATTTAAAGCAGATGGCCTCATGTCAAAACGTGCTAATGAGGTAATAGGAAATGCGCATGAATTGCTTGCGAAAATTGAAGAAACAGGAATGTTTAAATCTCTGTCACAGGGGGTTTTTGGCGGGGTTAAACGAGGGGAGTCTGGAGGAAAAGGGCTTAAAGGAGTTTTTCTGAAAGCTCCTGACTATATGAATCCTTTTATAGATCTAATGCTGGCTGAACTTGAGGAGGGATTAGCATGAAAGGTTATTCCATTGAAAGAAGACAATTTAGTAGGACTTTTGATCCAACCCATTTAAGACCCTATGGTGATACGATGAATGATGGAAAAGTCCAGATCAGTTTTACTCTTCCTGTTGAGAATAACGATAAGGCAGTAGAGTGCGCAAAGCAACTAGCTGTTAAAATGGGATTGGAACAGCCGGTAATTGCCCTGTCAAAAAGCCTGGATAAGACCTTTACTTTTTTTGTAGTTTACGGAAATACATCCTACAGTATCAATTATGAAGACATTGAAGTTGTTTCTGTAAAAGTCGAAACCATGGGAATGAAAGAAACCGATGCCTATATAAAAGAAAATATCGGGCGTAAGATTGTTGTCGTCGGAGCCTCTACCGGTTCAGATGCACATACCGTAGGTATTGATGCCATTATGAATATGAAAGGTTATGCCGGACACTACGGGCTTGAACGTTACGAAATGATTGAGGCTTATAACCTCGGCTCACAGGTAGAGAACATTGATTTTGTCCGTACGGCTATCGAGTTAAAAGCTGATGTTCTTCTAGTCTCCCAGACTGTTACACAGAAAGATATTCATATTCAAAATCTGACACAGCTTGTTGAAATGATCGAGGCTGAGGGAATCAGAGAAAAGGTTGTTCTAATTTGCGGAGGGCCGAGGGTTAGTCATCAACTGGCAAAGGAACTTGGGTATGACGCAGGTTTCGGAAGCGGGAAATTCGCAGATGATGCAGCGACCTTTTTAGCAAAGGAAATGGCCGGGAGATTGCAAAACAATTCGGAGGAAATATCATGAAGAGCGCTGAGAAATTAAACCTGACAAAATCCGGAAAATTGATGGGTGAAGGAAGTAAAACAACCCCCGGTGGCATGCTTGGTATAAGAAGACCTTATAATTTTGTGGAGGGTGAATATCCCATATTCATTGAAAGGGGTTATGGCGGACATATTGTTGATGTTGACGGTAACGATTACATTGACATGTTATGTTCTTACGGCCCAATCATCCTAGGCCATGTTGAAGAAGAAATTGATCAGGCAGTGATCGAACGTATGCAGAGTGGTTTTTGTTTTTCCCTTGTTCAGGAGATACAAAACAAGCTGCAGCAGAAGTTGATAGATCTAATTCCATGTGCAGAAATGGCAGTTATTGCGAAAACCGGTTCGGATGTTACGACAATGGCAGTCCGGGCCGCGCGCGGGTACAGCGGTAAAGACAAAATTCTGAGATGCGGTTATCATGGCTGGCATGATTGGTGTGTCGAACATAAGGGTGGAGTACCAAAGGAAATTACAGCTCTGACTCAGGAGTTTAAATATGGAGATCTTGAAGATTTAAAATCAAAGCTGGAAGAAAACAGGGAGGAGATTGCATGTATTATTATCACGCCTGTCGGTCATCCTCTGGCCGGGGACGTTATTACGCCTCCGAAAGGTTACCTTGAAGGTGTGAGAGCATTAGCTGATGAGCATCAGGTTGTCCTTGTCTTTGATGAAATCAGAACCGGTTTCAGGGCTGCTCTGGGCGGCGCCGGTGAGAGATACGGCGTTACTCCGGATTTGGCTACCTTTGGCAAGGCAATGGCTAACGGCTATCCTATCAGTGCATTGGTTGGCAAAAAAGAAGTGATGAAGGTCATGGAAAAAGATGTATTTATAAGTTCAACTTTCTTTCCAAACAGCCTGGAAATGGCGGCGTCTTTAAAATGTATCGAAATATTAGAGAGAGAAAATGTCCTTGAAAGTCTCTGGCAGCGCGGAAGCGTTTTTTTAGATGAGCTGCAGAAAATTAAAGATAAAAATAAGGCACCTGTAACAGTGTCCGGAATTCCTCCGATGCCTTTTCTCACCTTTGATAAGGTTGATAAAGACTACAAAGAAAGGCGCAGGGAGTTTTATACACAAACTATCCGCAAAGGTCTCTTTATTCAGCCTTATCATCATTGGTATATCTGTCATCGTCATACAGATTCTGATCTGTCAGCTGCGTTAACGGCAATCGATGAATCCCTAGCTTATGCTATGGAAAAATATCCGGTGATTTAATGAATAGAACATCGGAAAATTAAACGCGGAAAATCTTTTAAAAGCCCGTGGGCGGGTGGAATACGGGCCTGATGATCTGCAAACTGGTACTGTTAGTCAAAATTGTGATACAATCATCACCGTGAGATACTTACATAGATAAGGAGCATTATGTGGCTGTACCTGTTTTTGAAGTTGGACCAATTGATCAGAATATAATTTATGCCTTTGCTGCGGGGTTTCTGCTTGCATTTATAATATTCGGAATTAGAATACTTATTTTAAAATCAAGGAACCGGCGTGAAGTAAGAGATCTCAGATCGAGTCTTATAAACCGCCTGGATCTTGAATCAGCATCTCTAAATGGAATGAAGAAAGAGATAGAGGATCTTAGGGTTAAAAATTCCAACCTGAAGACATCGATGAATAGCCTTTCTGGTAAACCGGGTCGTCGCGAAAAACTTCAGCTTCAGGTTTACCAATCCGCAATTGAGAAGATGTCAGTCCGTGCTCCCGGTTTTGCCCCGGCATGGCACATAGTGCTGCGTGAGTGTGAACAGGAAGCGGGACGAAGTCTCGATGGCACCATTCCATTCATCAACAGGATAGTACCGGCTGTCGGTACCGGATGGGCTGATAATTCTGTTCAGCCTCAGGATGGTTTTCCTGCTGTGGAGATTTCCGCCGATTCGGAACTGTCAGGAAAGAGTAACGGATCAGGAAGATCCGGCACAAAAAAATCACTCATCGGGAAAATTTTCGGCAGTAAGGGGTGAGTATCTTGTGGATGATGAATATTTTGAACATTCTCTGAAGCTTGAAAAAGAAAAATACTACTACAGGCGCATCAGCGGTGAAAGCTTTTTTCTTAAAAAAGAATTAGGTAATTGTGTAAACAGGCTGTCAATAGATATTACCGGTTCCCGTGCAATCATCGGAACCGGCCGTGCTGTACGAGGCAGTCTTTGTTTTCTGACGAATCATGGAGATGTTTACCCGCCGTCGGAACTTTTCGGAATTTTCATCCCGCCCTACTCAATTTACAGATCAAAATGCGATTTTGAACAATCGACGCTTTCTTTTTTGGTTACATCGAAGACTGAGGTAGCCGCAGCAAGTTCGATGCCTGTTCTGTTTTCGACTGTCGTCAGTGATTATTCCGGTTCCGATGAGCAGACTGCGGTTTTGTTAAGTGAAATATCGGGGATCGGGGCGGCCCCTCTAATGACCGCAGATGAACCCGCGGCCTCGGCTGCAAAAAATATTATTGATAAACAATATTCTGAAATCCAGCGAATATCGACTCTCGCCGGGCTGGCGGGAATAGAGAGTTGGGAATTGTCCCGGCTGTTCAAGCAAAGTTATGGCATCAGCCCCCTAAGATATCTAAATAACATCAGAACGATCGAAACTATCTACAGACTCCTTGAAGACGGAAAGAAATCAAAAATCATTGATGTCGCTTTCAACGTCGGCTTCAGAGACCTCAGCAGATTTAACAAGCAGTTTAAGAGCTTTGTGAATTTTATTCCGAGAAATTTACTGCCCAAAACTATCTGATCTGCAAAAAACGCCTGGTTTTCCGAAAAAGAAAATGGTGAAATGAAGCATAAGAATCTGTTTTAAGGAGGATTACTATGCAAAAATCCGTTCATAAGAAGAACCCGGCCATCCTTTTCATTTATTTTATTCCCGGAACCGTATATTTTATTTTTAATTCACTCTTCGCCCGAAGTCTCGCACGGCTGACGGGTGTTGACTCCCGCATAGGAATTAAGATTTAAGCTCATTTATCCCGAAATATAATTGTGTGAAAGAATTCCAAAG
>JAEKNX010000014.1 GCA_016839055.1 Spirochaetales bacterium | reverse complement strand
ATTCTTTACTTTTCAAGCAGTTTCCAAACGAAAAGTTTGCGGGAAGTGTTCCGGATTTAATGCGGGAATCAACACCAGGCAAGGGGAAGATTGAGGAAGGCCAGAACCATACTGATAAGGGCGCCGAGCGCAAACCATATAGTCGTAAGCCCCATTGTCGCCGCTTCGATTAGAAGAAAAACTACTGCAACGCCAAGCCAGACAAACTGCATATTATTTAAGAGCACTAAAGCCATATTGCCTCCTCTATGTTAATACGTTCAGAGTAGAACATTATTCACTGTTCGGCAATAAAAAAGCCGCCGGATTTCATTCCGGCGGCTTTTTATAATACATAATAGTTTTTATTTTGACTTTACAAGCTCTTTTTCTTCTTCAGTCTCATTGTTCATCATACCAGCAAGGCCGGATGAATATACACTGTCACTGTCTTCAATAAGGTCTTTAATATCCATGTCGTGCTTGAAACGAAGGACATTCAGCATGAAGATGTTAAGCTGATTGAGTATGTTCGGCGGGAGCATATTTCCATCAACCTCAACCGACATTGTCGGATAGTTTTTTTCTCGTGCCCATGGAGTGTAGATGCCCTGAATAACACGTCCAATAAGACAGGCAAAGGGTGAAATATTCACGATTCCGGAATATCCCTCTTCCATCGCTGTCGCAGCTGATCCCGAAGAAACCGCAATCTCAGAGTTGAGCTCGAGGTTTAGAAAGTTTTCTTCAACGCTCTTCATAATCTTCTTCATGTTGTGCGGTGATGACGGAATCAAGTTGTTGTGGTCAAGAGCTTTCTTGGCCTTGTGCTCCATAACAGATTTCCATTTTTTCTCAATCTGATAATAAATCCAGTCTCTGAATTCCTTGCTGAAAGGTCTTACGAGTACAGGCTTCAGCCTGATTCTCTTCTTGACATCATAGTCCCGAACAAAGTCGGTGTAATGAATCCATTCAGCAATGCTCGATACCTTGGCAATAATTCCCTTATTCGCACAGTTTTCAATAAGCTCGTCAACCGCGAAGTCATCTCGTCTTACGAAGATTTCTCCAACAACAAGGACCTTCGGGCATTCAAGCGGATTTCTCTGCAGAGGAATCTTTGCCATTTCCTGTCCCATAACATTGAGGGCAGGGTAGAGTGAATTGAGGTCTTCACTGACGGATTTCACGACTTTTTTCCATGATTTCTTGTACTCAATCATTGCAGTCTTGGAATTTACTGCACATGCGCGGAGTGTTGTCTGCATATCTTTAAGGTAGTCTGTTGCTGTTATAGCCTTCCACGCATACTGAGTGAAGCCTGGGCCGAACTCGCTGTAGGAATTATCCGCGCTGAGGGTGAATACTAAAACATTGTCAATTCTGAGGTCTTTAAAGAGGTTTTCATAGAAAACAAAATACTGGCCCGTTCTGCATGGCCCGGTTGTAATCGGTACGAAGAGGGCATAAATCTTGTCTTTTCTGAAATCCTCGGATGCCATGAACTTGAGAGCTCCGCCGAGAACAAGCTGAGCAGGAACACATTCCTTACCCGAGCAGTAGTTTCTCGCGTATTCGAGTGTTTTAGAGTCGGCAACCGGCATCGAGCGGGCATTAAAGCCCTGCGCTGAGAGTGCAGTTGCAACAAGTTCTGAAGCAATCTCTCCCATATTGGAGATGATTAGCTCAACTTTATCATTATTCTGAACCGGCATCTTCTCGCCGGAATGGATATTCTCAATATAGAGACTCCCGTCATTAACAAGTCTGAGGCCGTTGTCATAACGTTCTTCGTCTACATTTTCAAACTTGCTTCTATAACCCTCAATAATATCAAGGAATGCTTCAACTCTGGTGTCAATTCCTGCGTCGGCAGAGTGAGAATCAAGCTCGAGAACGAGGAAAGGTTTCATGCCCATTGTCCACTTGAGATAGTGAAGCATGAAGGAGTCAGGCGCGCATGAGAAGTTACTTATCCACGCGGCGTAGATGTTGTCCTCGCCCTTGATGAGTTTTGCTGATTTCATGTCCTGCTGACCGTAGTACCAGTACATGTTGTCATAAATTTCTTCATTCTCGTACGGGAGAATATCATATGGAATAACCGAAAAGTTCCTGGATGTAAACTTTTTAGGAATCCCCATATTAGCTTCACGGGTGAAGGCGTTATATGGTCTTCCAAGAAGTGCAATGACAGGTTTGTCACTGTTTCTCGCAAACTCAACTGCTTCCAGTCCGAGTTCTTTTAGTTTTTTGAGGAATACTTCCTGTTTTTCTACTCCGATGTTGAAGGCCTTCTTTATTTCACTATCGGAGATATCAAGCTGCTTTCCAAACTTCTGAAAGAGCTCAAGTGCCTTATCCTGGCCGAACTTGAACGAGACTACGAGTTCAAGGATTTTTTTCTCCGGAACATCCGGGAAGGCTTTCTTGATATAATAAGGAAGTCCCTGGGTGATGGGGCAAAAGTTTGCGTGTACATCGGTCTCATAGCTCGGCATGTCCCTGAAGTGGGGCAGGAAGATGTAGTCACAATTTTTGTCGATTATATCCTGGACGGCGCCGTGTGCAATTTCAGACGGAAAACAATAAGTGCTCTCACATCTTGCAATACCTTCAGGAGCAATCTTGTCGGAAAGAACAGTCTTGATTCCGAGACTATGAAAAAACCATGAATATAGCGGGTAGAGGGTGTGTACCGAGAATGCCCGGGGAATTCCTACCGTGTAATCACGTTTCTGAACAAAGGTTTCCGGATCAGCTGCGCATTCAACGAACAGCAGATCTTGTCTTTTCTGTACAAAGTCTACTGTATCTACAGCCGTTGCAATCTTGTTCCGGCTGTTGGTGTATTTTGAACATCTTCCGCCGAACATGTACTTATGTCCGTTAACCAGGAGGGCCTGGATGGGGCAGTCATTCTCGCATGCCTTGCATCTGAACTGTTTCTCATAAATAATTTCTGTTTCGAGGATTGTGTTGAGATCGTAGTCTGCTTTCTCAAGGAGTTTGTCTTCAAATTTCTGCTTTGCCAGCAGGCCTACACCGAAACAGCCCATGAGCTCCGGTGATGGGGGTACGAGAATCTGTTTTCCAACCATCATTGCAAACGCCAGAGGAATGGCTTTATTCTTTGCAACACCGCCCTGGAGAAAAATCTTGTTGCCGATTGTTCTGTTTCCTACAACCCTGTTAAGGTAGTTTGATACAATTGAGGTAGCAATACCGGCAGCAATATCTTTTCTTTCAGCGCCCTGCTGGATGGCCTTTCTGATGTCCGAGTTGATAAAGGCCGAGCAATGCTCTCCGAATTTCAACGGCTGATCAGCTTCCATCGCGATGTCACCAATTTCGGCGGCACTTTTAATATTCAGATCGCCTGATGCGGATTCTTCAAGAAAGGAACCCGTACCGGCCGAACATGCTTCATTCATCGCGTAATCGATAGGCACCTTATGGTTAAGCAGCACATACTTTGCGTCTTGTCCGCCTATCTCGAAGATGGTGTCTACATCATCACTGAAATAGGTTGTTCCGTATGCGTGGGCAATGATTTCGTTATATACACCCGAAGTTTCAAGAAAAACTCCGAGGATTTCACGGGAAGATCCGGTTGTTGAGGCAAGACTGATTTTAATCTTTTCATCACCGATATCTTCTTTAATTTTCTTCTGTAGTTCTACAATACAGCCCCTGAGGGCCTTGACCGGATCTCCATGGGTTCGTCCGTAATGCTGAGCGACAATCTGGTCAGTTTCAATATCAATGAGACAGGCTTTTGTAGTCGTTGATCCACCATCAACACCAAGGACGTATTCTTTCCCGGCTTCAACTTTTCCGACATCGGAACTGAAGTAGGTGACCTTGTCCGTATAATTGCTGAGTTTTGCATAGCGGGGAAACTTGATGTCATATTCTTTGAGCAGTTTCTCAATTCCGAGCATTTTGCTTCCGTTTGCCTCTGCAAGGTGGGCTGCCCCGTAAGCTTCAAAATATGATGCTTCTTCGGGGACAACGAATTCAATATCTGGAGCTTTTGCCCTGATGAACCTTACAATATGCTCGTTGAGAGTAATTCCGCCTGCCAGAAGAACTTTTCCGGTCTTGATTCTCGCCCTGTTGAGGAAGTCTACGACCTTTGTAGCCATAACATCACTCAGGGAGAGAACAATATCGTCCTTTGTGGCTTCTCTCTTATTGAGCCGGTGGGTACAGTCAGACTTCATGAAGACTGAACATCGGGCTGAAAGCGGCATTACGGTCGCATTCGGATCGACATTCTTTACATCATCGAGAACCATGTCCATTCGGCCAAGCTGTTGTTTGAAGAATTCACCTGTACCGGAGGCACACTTGCTGCCGGTAAAGTTGTTGAGGATCTTATTGTTCTCATCTATCGTATAGACGGTAAGATCTTCTCCTCCCATACTGACAACTGCCCCAACATTGAGATCCATGTGATTCAGAGCGCTTTCAATACAAACAGTCTCAATAGTACTGCTTATATTGAAAAGATATCGGCCTTCAGTCCCTGTGACTATGGCCATGGCTTCGGAAGAGATTTCTTTCCCTGCCAAAGATTTCTTTAAGGTGGAGACAAAGTCTCCCTCATGAGGAAGTACGCTGCTCCAAGAAACCTTTCCATCTTCAAGCATTACAATTTTCAGGCTTGAAGATCCAATGTTAATTCCTAGATTCTGCATAAAAACACCTTTATATACAAATAAGTTAATATAGATTCAGACTAAAGTACGAAATTTAATTTCAAACAGGGGTAATCTATCATAAAAGAAGATTTATGTCAGTATATCAGCCCTTAACCGAGGGCGAATTCAGTTAGTTCTGGTCTGCTACTTAATTATGCCTTACAAGCGGTGATGAAAATCCAAGACGGCCGAGCCTGTCCTTTATATCGCTAATCTCTTTTTCTATTACTACTGGGATTACCACCCTTATCATGCCTGAATCGGCAATCTCGAGCTTTGCTAATAGGCCTCCGTTCTTAAGCCTGGCAAGACAAAGTTTTGCGTTATCGGCCTTTGAAAAAGAGGCTACCTGTATTTTATAACTGTCGGGGATACCTTCCGGATTAACTTCCACTGTTTTAGTCAGTGCCGCTTCGATCTGGCCGTTTGGAAGCGAAATGATATCAATTTTTACTACAGCAAGTCCGCTGAGGGTCATGTCTATCTTGTCAGCCGCCGCCCTGGAGAGGTCTATTACTCGTCCCTCGACAAAGGGCCCTCTGTCATTTATTCTGACATCGACAAAGCGGTCGTTTTTAAGGTTTGTTACCCGGACCATGGTATTGAAGGGAAGGGTCTTGTGTGCCGCGGTAAGCTTGTTTGTATCGAATATTTCACCGTTTGCAGTCTTGCGTCCCTGGAATTTTCCGCCGTACCATGAAGCCTGTCCCGATTCAAAGGCAAAAACGAGGCTGGATGTGAGAGTTAAAACTATAATGGCAATTATCAATTTGGCGGAATTATTCATGCTTCTTTATCGGCAGAAGCTCCAGGGGAAATTAAGAATACAATATTTCATTTTTACCTTCATTACATGTAGGTAAAGTGCAGAGGTGAAGATTCCCATATATATTCGCTTCAGATAGCTTCATCTTCAAAAGTCATTTCCCCGCAGTTGATATTTTTAATTACAATATATATAATCCCTCTACTATGGTAGCTAAATCAACACATTGGGCCGATCTGACGGCTGACAAGATTGTAAGAGAGAAGGGTGAGAAGGACGTTTACGTCTGCGCGTCCGGAATAACCCCATCGGGTACGGTACACATCGGGAATTTTCGCGAGATTATTTCGGTAGAACTCGTCGTGAGGGCTTTAAAAGAAAAGGGGCTTAACGCGAAGTTTATCTATTCATGGGATGAGTATGATGTTTTTCGTAAGGTTCCGGCCAATATGCCCGAGCAGGAGAAGCTCGCACAATTCCTCAGGCAGCCCATCACCCTCGTTCCCGATGTCCTGGGTAATGAGGAGAGTTACGCGAGGGCCAATGAGAAGAGGCTTGAAGCTCTTCTGCCCCTCGTCGGTGTTTTTCCCGAGTACATCTATCAGGCTAGTGAATACAGATCCGGCCGTTATGCTCAGGGAATGAGAACTGCCTTGGAGAAAAAAGATACTATCAGGGCCATCCTTGATGAGCATAGAACCCAGCCGCTCTCCGCTGACTGGATGCCAGTCAGCGTATTCTGTACGAAGTGCCATCGTGACACGACCAAGGTAGAAAACTGGGATGGTGAATGGCATGTGGAATACAGCTGCGCATCCTGCGGCAATAAGGAGAGTCTCGACCTTCGTGAAACCGGAGCCGTGAAGCTGCCATGGCGGATTGACTGGCCGATGAGATGGAAGGAAGAGGGGGTCGATTTCGAACCAGCAGGAAAGGATCATCATTCAGAAGGAGGATCCTTTGATACTGCCGAGATGGTAGTAGAGAAGATCTTCGACGGAACGCCTCCAGTTTCTTTTCAGTACGACTTTATCAGGATAAAGGGGAGGGGCGGCAAGATTTCGTCCTCCTCCGGAGAGGTTGTCAGCCTGCCCGATGTTCTTGAGGTTTATCAGCCGGAAGTTGTAAGGTATATGTTCGCAGGAACCCGTCCCAATACTGAGTTTGCAATATCCTTCGACCTAGATGTCCTTAAGATCTATGAGGATTATGATAAATGTGAACGGGCGTTTTACAATAAGCCCGATTCCGAGAAGGCATTGAAGAAATGGGAAAAGCAGGCCCGTATCTATGAGCTTTCTCAAGTAGATAGGCCAGAAGAGAGCATGCCGTACCAAATACAGATTCGTCATCTCTGCAACCTTCTTCAGATTCAGTCCGGTGATATTGACAAGGTTATCGAGAATCTCGGTGATGTTGAAGAAGATCAGATTCCCCGGTTTAGACAGCGGGCCGAATGTGCCTGGGCCTGGGTCCAGACCTTCGCGCCTGAAGATTTCAGATTTTCCATCAAGACTTCCGATGATCCACTGATTGAGGTTAGCGCCGCCGAAGCATCGGCTCTTTCGATGCTCGCTGATGCCGTAAAAGCAAAGATGGATATACTTGACGAGAAAGAGTTCAGCACTAATATCTATGCTGCGGCGGAAGAGAATGGCCTCGAGTCCGGCGATTTCTTCCCGGTTGTATATCGTGCGTTAATCGGAAAGGAAAAAGGACCTCGTCTGGCGAGTTTTCTCTATTCCATAGGCAGTGCTCGGGTGTTTGAGCTGATTTCACGATACTCAGCCTGAGATAGCGCCTCGACTTTTCGAATAGTAATAAAGAATCGATTGTTTTCTTGAAAAGGGGATTGGTCTATAGTAGACTTAAGGATAGTGAGAACCAGAGCGATTATTGCAGAAGATGAAAGCATACTACGATTATTTCTCTCCATGACCTTGTCCTCCTTCGGCTTGGATATTCAGTTTGAGGCTCAAAATGGTGCTGAAGCACTCAATGCCGTACGGGAACTGAGACCTGAAGTAGCCTTCCTGGATATAAACATGGCCACAAAGGAAGACGGTCTCGATGCCTGCGTGGCAATAAAAGCGGAGTATCCGGATACTAAGGTGTTTTTCATCTCTGCCTACCCCCAGAAGGTTTTTCGAAAGCGGCTTGCCGCAATTGATTATGACGGTTATCTTGAGAAGCCGGTGAACAGAGAGCATCTGAGGGTCTTTCTCGCGAGCAAAGAAATTACTCTTATTGTCTGATTCTGTCGATGATTCTCTTGAAAATATTTCCCTCCTGTACGTCTTCCGCTGCATTTATTGTTCCGCTTTGCAGGATTGATCCATTCCTGTCGGCCAATTTCCAGCTGCCGACAATTGAGTCTTTCTTGACGGGGTAATCGATATCTATATATTCGGATGTTAACTCTAAGAAACCTGTATCCGGCGCAGGAACTGTAAGCGTGTTTGCCGGACTGTATCTTAGATTTAACATGTTCTTCTCGCCTCCCCAAATCCTGAGCTGCTGGTTTTCGGGCACCTCGGGGGTGAATGTCGTCCATCCATAAAATCCGTAGTTAAACAGAGCTGCTCCATCTATTGCACGCCTGATGCTGCCGTCACGGGAGCTTCGGCCCGGGCCTCCCATTGTAACGAGGATGAATCTTCGGCCTTCGAACTCAGCGGAAGCAGCAAGGTTGAAGCCTGATTCGTCTATGTATCCGGTCTTGAGTCCGTCGACGTTTTTCATTCGTCCTATTAAAAGATTGTGGTTCGGTTGTTTTATGGGCCCATGTACGCTGACACCACCTTCGGGCAGGTTGTGATCTTCGGGATAGGTGAAAGTCGTCAGCATATGGAGTTCTGTCGAGGCTTCAGGGTGCTTATTCAGGTAGAAGGCGCAGAAGGACGCAAATTCACGGGCTGTTGTCATGTTTTTCTCCGAGAGTCCCGAGGCGTCATCGAAATGGGTGTTAACAAGGCCGAGTCTTTCAGCCTCAAGGTTCATCAGTGCCACATATTCACTCACACTTCCGGCTATAAACTCAGCCACCGCAATGCCTGCGTCGTTGCCGGAGGGCAGCGCAAGACCCTTTAAGAGTTCCGTCAGGCTGACCTTCTGTCCCTTTTCAAGAAACATGAGGGATGAGCGTGGCGGCAGGCTGCGAAAGTCGGCGGCCTCCGAAACTGGTACAAGGCTGGCGGCGGTCACGACTCCGGCTTTTATTGAGTTCAGTGCAACATGAATTGTCATGAGTTTTGTCATGGACGCCGGAGGAATGAGTGAATCCGCGTTTTTCTCATAGAGGACGGCCCCTGTGCCCGATTCAATCAGAATGGCGGAGGCCGCGTTAATTTCCGGCGGCGGCGGGGCGCTTTGACCGAAGGCTGCAGCGGAGATGAGGATGGCAGTAAAAAGCGTTGTAATCTTTCTCATTAGTGCAGTTTTGCATTATTATAATATTGTGGCAAGTCTGCTAGTAATCATTCAGTCTCTGTTCTATCTCACTTTGCAGGTCAACAGGCAGCTCGGTTGACGGCTTGAAATCCCGCAATTGCAGGTACATCTCGTCCTTTCTCTCATCTGATAGGGGTATAATATTCGACACGGATCGGCTTCCCTTGGAAAGATCCGAACCCGCGGCGTTGTATGGACGAATTGCAGGATCTCCCATTATTATCATCCCGAGAAACCACTCGTCATCCGCCCAGCCGTTTGTATTATACCATGCCTTATAGGCCGATCCCCAGCATCCTCCGGAAGCCAGGGCTTTGTGGAACTCTACTGGATAGTACATTCCTCCGGTTTTAGTCGAACCTATGACCGCTATACCTGAATCGGTCGTATTGAGATAGCTCGCTGCTAAATTTCTAACTGTAAAACGGGCAGCCTGACAGTCGAAGAGGTTGTAGAAATTCCCCTTGAAGGTACCATCCCCGATATCCTGTGATCTGATTATTTCGTAATTACCGTCCACATCAATAAAAAGAACCGGGGGGTAGGCATGAATCCATTGATAAACATATTCTGAGCCTTCGTTTAACATCATGCTTAGATAGGAACTGCGTGTAGTATCTCCTGAGTCCTGAAACGTGGATACGCTGCCGTAAATGGTGTCCAGGCCAAAGTTGTTTCCGCGGTAGCTGTTGTGCCAGTCATCATCCTTGAAGATAAACGCGCCGTCGTAGGCGGGGGTTGTCCCGCTCCGGTATCCGTGAAGCTTGTCGAAGTAGAAATTGAGTTCTTCGGCGGTGCCTGTTGCCCTGGAGACTACAAAGTCAACGCTCAGATTGCTGTGAGAGTCATAGCGCCCATTATCATCGGAATCGCTCCATATTGAATCAGTATCCATGTAGAACAGGTCGGTAGGAAATACTTCCTCCGATCCGAAAGCCTTCTGTTCATACCATGCCGCCGGAATATCTCCGATAAAAAAGCCAGTGTCTGCGGAGGGAACCGCGGATTGTATTAGGAACTTAAGGTCGACAGCGCTATCGCCGCTGTTCCAGATGATTGTTCTGCTTGCAATTCCATCGGCAGAAATGTCGTCCTGGTAGGTGGTTATGCGATCCGCTATTTCGGGATAGACTTCTTCACTTACAATTATCAGCACAGCCTTGGGCAGATACTCTGATGGATCAAGGGTTGATCCCAGAATAAAGAGGGAGCAACCGCTGCCTGAGAGCAGAACAGCGGATAGCAGCAGGATTGAAATAATCGAAACGGGATTCTTCACCTTCATACTAATAATTATAGCCAATAAAATTCGGATATCAAGATCTAAGGTGGTTTTTCATTTTCTTGATGCAGGATGTTTGAAAATGCGGTACACTTTTAGTATAATTATAATGTTATTAAGGAGTCACATCGTGAAAAGTCTGAGGCGTCCCAAAAGTATTACGTTCTTTGCTGTTCTATTGTTTCTTACGCCCCTTTTAACGATAACCGCTAATGCTTATATAAACATGCTGCCGTTATGGGGAGCCGGAAGTATATTTAGAAGACTAATTATTACCGACATTCTTATTCTGCTTGTATATCCCGTTGCCGCCGTATCTGTTTTTTCCGTAACAAGGGCGGGGTGGTGGTTATTTATTGTTTCTGCAGTCGGGGTAGCCATCTACAATATAATAGCCTACATCAATAATCCGATGATCTCGCTTTTTGGCGTAATCATCTTCAATCTTCTTCTTTTTATTACCGCGGGCTTCTTCTTTAGAAAACATATTATTGCTCCGTATTTCAATCCCCGGCTCCGCTGGTGGGAGCAGGCAAGCAGGTACGATATCGAGCTTGGGGTTTCTCTTGAATTCGGCGGAACCTATGAGATTGGCTATCTTGAAGATATTTCCATCGGCGGATGTTTTATCCGAATTTCTGAAAATATCAAGGTCGGTTCTCTGTGTCCGCTCAGGCTGTCACTGGGGAACGAGATATCTATCTCTGTTAAGGGGATTGTTATGCGGTCGGTAACAGATGACTGCAGCCTGCCCGGTTATGGTGTGATGTTCAAGAATTTGACGGAAACAGAGAAGGAAGGGCTCGAGAATATGCTGAGTATTCTTCACCGGCTGGGACTCGGAGAGACCGAAGGTGGAACGGGAGACGAGGATAATCGGATGTTTGAGCGTTATTCGGTCAATGTAAGTGTTTCATTCAGATACCGGGGTGAAATTCTTCCGGCCAGGCTCATAAATTTCTCCACAACCGGGGCCTGCATAGAGACAATGCTCGATATGGATATGGGGGAGTTCTGCGGGTTTTATTGTATGCTCGGATATAATTCAGCCGATGTTGACGGCATTATTAAATGGAAGAAGACTCTGGAGCACCATCGTCATTACGGAATTGCTTTTATTAACCCGACCAAGAAACAGAAACACGATATTACTGAGCTGCTCGGAACAATAAAGGCCCTGGGCGGAAGGGTCCGCCCGAGGGATGTAAAAGCCTATGATGATATGGTAGAGAAGACTTTGCCGGGTACTCCCTACAGAATATTCCAGAGAGGGAAAAAAAGCGACAATACCTAGAACAGCATACGCTTCAGGAGGCCGTCGTTTCTCCGCCATTTCTGATTTACCTTGACTCGGAGGTCAAGATGTACGCGGTATGGGAATATCTGGTTCAGCTCCCGCTGAGCATCGCCCCTGATGTTTTTTATATTTTCGCCGCCATGGCCAACGAGGATGCCCTTCTGACTCTCCCGCTCGGCAACGAGAAAGGCCCTGACCCATAGTTTTTTTACGCTGCCGTCTTCGTTATGTTTCATTTCCATATCCGCAATTTCAACATAGATTGAATGGGGAAGTTCCTGTCTGGAGATGTTTATTGCCTTCTCCCTGATTATTTCCATTACTCTGAACTCGGGCTGCTGGTCGGTGTAATAATCATCAGGGTACATCTGTTCCCCTTCGGGAGCCATGTCATAAAGATGTTGAATTACCCTGCTGATTCCGTCGCCGGACTCGGCTGACACTGGAAAGATTGATTCAGGGCTGAAGCATCCAGGTGCTTTTTCCTCAATATAAGCTGCCGCTCTCTGAATGTTTTTCTCCGGCAGATCGGTTTTATTAAATAGTATAAGGGTTTTAGCTGCTATAGGTTTAAGCAGCTCGAGAAGTTCTTCTTCTTCGGCTCCGGGTGCCCTTGTCGTATCTATTACATAGAGCACCAGATCGGACTCTGCAAGAGATGAGCCTGCAAGATCTTTCAGGTAGTTATTGAACTTCTTGTCAGAGTTATGATAACCGGGAGTGTCGATGAAAACCAGTTGACCTGTGTCACGCGTGATTATCCCTCTTATCTTGTTTCTGGTTGTCTGGGGTACCGGTGAGACAATTGAGACCTTCTCACCGCAAATTTTATTTAAAAGTGTGGATTTTCCCGCCGAAGGGCGTCCAATTATCGATACAAATGCTGACTTCATTGCTCTATTGTAGTAAATTCTATACAATTGACAAGGGGCTAATCAACATGTTATCTCAGAAAGTCAGAGACTTTCGAGGATAATCGATTATAGTCGATAGATTGGAGTATAAATAAAATCAGGAGCTAATTCTATGAGTGAAAAAGAAAAAAATAACGGCAACGATAAGCCGGAAGCAGAAGCATTAAGCGAAAAAATACTCAAAACAAGGACAATCCTTCTTTCCGGAGAAGTGAATAAAGAACTTGCCGAAAAGGTTGTTAAACAGCTTATTCTCCTTGAAGCTGATTCGGATGAGCCAATCAAGGTGTTCATCGATTCACCCGGCGGTGATGTTGATGCCGGATTTGCAATTTTTGATATGATAAGATTTGTTAAACCCGATGTTTATACTGTTGGAATGGGACTTGTCGCCAGTGCCGGAGCACTGATTCTTCTTGCCGCTCCCAAAGAGAGACGGTTCGGACTTCCCAATTCGCGCTATCTTATTCATCAGCCGCTTTCAGGAATGAGAGGAGTTGCAACCGAAATTGAAATCCACGCGAAAGAACTTGAAATACTCAGGGTTAAACTGAATAATCTGATCGCTGATGAGACGGGACAGAAGCTCGAGAGAGTTGAGAAAGATACCGACAGGGACTACTGGATGGGAGCAAATGAGGCGCTCAAATATGGTTTGATTTCCAAAACAATGGTTAAGAGAAGCGAGTGGTAGAAATGGATAAGATGGATGTCATGAAATATTTAGACAGTACTTTCAGCGGATTTAAAGCGGAGTCAGTTCCATCTTCCGCCAAGTTTGTCTCCGGTAAAGTCAGAGATATTTTTACGACAGAGGCGGGTCTTGTTCTATCTACAACGGATAGAATCTCTGCTTTCGACAGAATCCTGTCCACAATTCCTTTTAAAGGCGAGATTCTTAACAGGCTTTCCCTCTTCTGGTTTGAAAATACCGGAAACATCATTCCTAACCATATCTCTGAAAAGATTACTGCACGGACCATTGCCGTGAAGAAATGTGAAGTTCTCCCGGTTGAAGTTGTTGTAAGGGGATATCTTACGGGTTCAGCCTGGCGCGATTATCAGGAGGGAAAGGCTGTTTCTGGTATTGAGCTTCCCTCCGGCATGAAGATGAACCAGAGGTTCGATACTCCTCTCCTGACCCCGTCCACAAAGGCGGAGCAGGGTGAGCATGACATGCCTATCAGCAGTGCAGAAATTGTAAGTACAGGCTTGGTTGAGGAAGGTCTTTGGAGGAAGGTTGAAAAGACCGCCCTCGAGCTGTTTGAATTCGGAAGTGATACTCTCGCGTCGCGCGGGCTGATTCTCGTTGACACAAAATATGAGTTTGGTCTCCTGGGCGGCGAACTTGTGATAGTTGATGAGATGCACACCCCCGACTCTAGCCGTATCTGGTACGCCGATACCTACCCCGAGCTCTTTAATGCCGGCGGGAAACAGAGGGAGATTGACAAGGAATACCTTCGTCAGTGGCTGATTGAAGAGAAAAACTTCATGGGTAAGGGGGAAATCCCGCAGATTCCCGATGAGGTGAGGCTCGAAGTTTCAAACCGTTACATTCAGGCGTTTGAGCAGATTACCGGGGAAGAGTTTATTCCCGAATCGCTTTCTTCTGAAGATGAGATTAAGGCGATAATCGCTTATCTGAAAACTTGAGAATATAATTTTAAAGATAAATAAGAGGGCACTCCTGTAAGAACGGGATGGCCCTCTTTGTTGATTTGGACCCATACCTTGATTATGATAATGCCGATAATCAATAATCTCATCAGCTCATAGTAAAATTTTTAATAATTTTTTCCTAAATCGTTGTCGTAATTCAATCACCACGAAAAAAACCGGTTATAGAATTTCATGAAGGTAAGTAGAATGTCAGCATTGCTGCTTTTTTTGTTCGTCTTTGTTCTTTCCTGTTGTCTGAATGAGGACGGCGGAGAGACCCTGCATCTTATGTCGTGGAATGTTCAGAATCTCTTTGACGATGTTGATGACGGAACGGAATATTATGAGTTTGATCCATCCAACGGAGAATGGAATAATGATCTCTTCAACCGCAAGGCCGCCGCTCTTTCGGAGGTAATTAGCGCGGCTGCCGCCGGAGGGCCTGATATTGTACTGCTGCAGGAGGTTGAGAATGAAAATGCGCTCAAACTTCTAAATGATGGATATCTGAAGGCTTGCAATTACAGCTATGCCGTGTTTTTCCCAACACAGGACTCGGCAATAGGATGTGGAGTCCTCAGTAGGCTTCCCGTGCTTTCGGTTAAGAACCATGCAGTAAATTTGCGGGGGAAGAACTCAGGCCGGAACATTGCCGAGATTGATTTTGGCGAAGGTGCGGGCGGATTTAAGGTCTTTCTGAACCACTGGAAATCCAAACTTGGAGGTCCTGAGGAAACCGAAGAATCAAGAAGCGCATCAGCGGGTCTTCTTAATTCTCTGATTAAAAAGGCTGCTGCAGAGTCGGCTGATCTGCTTATCATTGCGGCGGGTGATTTCAATGAATCCCATGATGAGTTCAACCGGGTTAACCATTCTTATCGCACTGCTATAATGCCTGCAGCGGAGACAGGGGAGACTCCTTCGGAGGAGACTATGTATTATGTCGATTCAAAGGCTGGAATGACAGCAGATAGTGAGATAGGACTCTATAATCCCTGGGTAGATGCTGAGTATGAAGGTAGTTATTTCTACAACGGGACGTGGGAGACTATCGATCAGTTTTTTTTAAATGCTGCAGCCTTCGACCGGGAGGGGCTTGAGTACGCCGGCTTCAGAGCGGCGGCGCTGGATTTTAACACTGCGTCTGACGGCAGCCCGCTCCGGTGGCAGAGTGGGACGGGTGCCGGCTGCTCCGACCACTTTCCTGTTATTCTTGAGCTGGAGGCAGTTAAGTGACCTCTGGCAGTACATTTGCCACGTTTACCTGATAGAAGAGGTGCTCGAGTTCAAGACAGATGTTGATGTTGTGAATTGTGCATCTTGTTTGGTTCTCGGTTGTATCTTCATTACGGTTTGTTCGCAGTTCAATTGCCGCGAAGTTGAGCACGCCGCGGATTCCCGCTTCAATCATGAGATCGAGAGTCTGGGCAGCCGCGCTGTCGGGGACGGTTATTATTCCGACCTTTGTCTCGTTCTTTTCGACGAATTCCTTCATTTCCTTCATGTGATAGATTGGAACTCCTGAAGTCTTCGAGACATTTTCAGGGGCTATATCAAATCCGGCGATTATCTTGATTCCCTCATTCCTGAACTCTTCATACTGCATGAGTGCCGTCCCGATTCTTCCGCATCCTGCTACTATCACTTCCTGCGGTTTATCTCTGCCCAGGATGACATCGAGTTTCTCAATAAGCATATCGATGTCATAGCCTCCCCGCTTGTTGCCCGCAAGACTGAGGACTGAAAAATCTTTTCTTACTAGTGACGGCGCTACGGCAATGGCATCGCCTAGGTTGTTGGAAAATACTCTTTCAAGACCCAGGGCTTTCAGCTTGTAAAGCAGTCTTTTGTATTTTGATAGTCTGAGGATCAATTCTTTGTTCATCTGTTAATAAAGCTCCTTGTTGTGAAAAAAAGTAAATATAACTGTTTTTTGTTGTTACGCCATTCACAATATACTGCTGATTATACAAGTTTGTTGAGAAAATATCAACTCTTTATATTCAAAAACATGAATAGAGGTGGATAAAAACTTGATTAAATAAGTTATATGTATTGACATTTTACTTTATACAATTATGCTTGTACTGAAGATAGAATCTCAATAAAATCACTGACAGGAGGACCTATGGCTGTTGAAACGGCTCCTCAGATAGAGTTTTCAAAAGAACTTATATCGTATATCGAGGAATGGAAAACCAAACCCGGTAATTTGATAATGGTGCTGCACAGAGTGCAGGAAGAATTCGGCTTTATTCCGCGTGAGGCGGCAATTAGAGTATCGAACATGCTTGATGCTCCGCTTGCGAAGATCTATGGCGTTATCACTTTTTATCATTTTTTCAAACTTGACAAACCAGGAAAGTATAATGTCCAGGTTTGTATGGGCACCGCATGCTATTTAAAAGGCGGTGAGGACTTAATCAATGAACTCGAAACGCTGCTCGGAATTGCGGTTAACGAAGTAACTGACGACGGACTTTTTTCAATTGAGTCAGTACGCTGCGTAGGCTGCTGCGGACTTGCCCCCGTAATGATTGTGGGCGGAGAAGTATTCGGAAAGGTTACCAAGGATGAACTGCCTGAGGTTCTAGCCAGGTTTAAAGAAAAGGGCTAGGATGCACGCTGCGGTCTGTGATTTCATCCTGGACTGTCTGCAGAATTCTATCGAGGCCGGAGCCCAGCGGATTAAATTATCCATTATAGAGACTCAACATCGTCTCTCGATAGAAATAACTGATGACGGATGCGGGATGACGGAACAAGAGCTGAAGAAGGCTGTTGATCCATTTTATACGGACGGGCATAAGCATAGGGCGCGCCGGGTAGGTTTGGGCATTCCTTTTCTGATACAGGCTGTAGAGCAATCCGACGGAGATTGGAAGCTTGATTCTGAAAAAGGGAAGGGGACCAGACTTGGGTTTTTTTTCAGTTCCGACCACATTGATACTCCTCCGACAGGAGATATCAGTGGAATGCTGCTTCAGGCAATTATGTTTGACGGCGGTTTTGAGCTTGAGATTGAGCGAAGGCTTGAGAAGGACGGGCGGACTGACGGTTATTCGGTGAAGAGATCGGAGATGATTGAAGTTCTTGGTGATTTGAATGATGCTGATTCGCTTATTATGGCAAGGCAGTTTCTTAAGTCCCAGGAAGAAGATTATCTTCTTGAAAAAGAAGATTTGATAGAAGGAGACAGGTAATGGCTAAAATGACCCTGGAAGAACTGAGAAAGCTCAGAGACAGTAAAAAAGGTGAGCTTGATAAGAGAGATACTGAAGGGAAGAGTATACATATAATTATTGGTATGGGTACCTGCGGAATAGCTGCCGGAGCTAAGGGATCGCTAGACGCATTTCTGGATGAAATAGAGAAAAATAAAATCAAAAACGTAACTGTAAAACAGACCGGTTGTATGGGCCTGTGTTATGTTGAGCCTACAGTTGAGGTTAAGGTGCCCGGAATGCCTGATACAATCTACGGAAATGTGAATGTTGAAACTGCCCGTAAGATAATCAAGGAACATGTTCTTGGCGGTAAGCTGGTGGATAATCATATTTTTGACAGACCTGCTGCAGACATAGTCAAGAAATAACGGAGGTTAGGATGGCAGTTAAGAATTATATACTTGTTTGCGGCGGAACAGCCTGCGAATCAAGCAAAGCGACTGAAATCTTCAATGCGCTCACATCTGAGGCAGAAGCTCAGGGTGTAGCTGATGAAGTACAGATAGTAAAAACCGGTTGTTTCGGTTTTTGTGAAAAAGGACCGATTGTTAAAATTCTTCCTGAGGAAGCATTTTACGTTCAAGTTGTCCCGGAAGATGCAAAGGAAATTATATCAGAATCTATCGTAAAGGGACGAATGGTCAAAAGACTCCTCTACGTTGATGAAAAAGAACAGAATAAAGATGGTTTTGATATAGAGAACATCAAGTTTTATCAGAAACAGGTTAGAATAGTCCTGCGAAATTGCGGATTCATCGATCCTGAGAAGATTGATGAATATATTGCCCGTGAAGGCTATGCTGCTCTTGAGAAGGTTCTCTTCGACATGAGTCCTGATGATGTAATAAACGAGCTCAAGGAATCAGGCCTCAGAGGCCGCGGCGGTGCCGGTTTTCCGACCTGGATGAAATGGAACTTTTCCAAGCAGGTTGTAAGTGATCAGAAGTACATCGTCTGTAATGCCGATGAGGGCGATCCCGGCGCATACATGGACCGAAGTACCCTTGAGGGTGACCCGCATTCAGTGCTTGAGGCAATGACTATTGCAGGCTATGCCGTGGGTGCTGATAAAGGTGTTATTTATATAAGGGCTGAGTATCCGCTTGCAATCGAGAGACTCGAGATAGCAATCGCGCAGGCGCGTGACTATGGGCTACTTGGAAATGATATCCTCGGAAGCGGATTTAACTTTGATTTCGAGATTAGGCTCGGAGCCGGAGCCTTTGTCTGCGGTGAAGAGACTGCGCTGCTTCGTTCCATTGAAGGCGGCAGAGGAATGCCGACTCCAAAACCGCCATTCCCGGCTGTTGAAGGTCTATGGGGAAAGCCGACAGTTATCAACAACGTTGAAACCTGGGCTAATATTCCTATGATTATCATCAAGGGCGGCGAATGGTTCCGTTCAATCGGCACCGAACGTTCATCAGGAACAAAGGTATTCGCGCTCACAGGTAAGATTGCAAACTCCGGTCTTGTGGAAGTTCCGATGGGAACAACCCTCCGCGAGATTGTCTTCGACATCGGCGGTGGAATCAAGGACGGCAAGGCATTTAAGGCAGTCCAGACCGGCGGTCCTTCAGGCGGTGTAATAACCTCTGAGTTCCTTGATACTCCAATTGACTTCGACCAGCTTACTGCTATCGGTTCAATGATGGGATCAGGCGGAATGATTGTCATGGATGAAGATGACTGTATAGTCAACATAACAAAGTTCTATCAGGATTTCTGTGTTGATGAATCATGCGGAAAATGTGCCCCTTGCAGAATCGGAACAAGAAAGCTTTACGATATTCTCGACAAGATTTCGAAAGGAAAGGGAACACACAAGGACCTTGAAAACCTCGAGGTTATCGGAAATGCAATGAAGAAGGCTGCTCTCTGCGGTCTTGGACAGACAGCTCCCAATCCTATTCTTTCAACACTTAAATATTTCAGGGAAGAATACCTAGAGCATATTGATCAGAAGATCTGTAAGGCTGGAAAATGTAAGGACCTAGTACAGTTCACCATCGATCCTGAAAAGTGTATAGGTTGTACTGTCTGTGCAAGAAAATGTCCTGTTAAATGTATCAGTGGAGAGAGAAAGCTCCCTCATCTTATTGACCAGGCAGAGTGCACAAAATGCGGTGAATGTTTCGCGAGCTGTAAATTCGGTGCCATTTCCAAGCGCTAATTAAGGAGAATACCAGTGAGTACTGTAGATATAAAGATAAACGGTAGACCAATCAGTGTCCCCGCAGGCACTTCGATTTTAAAAGCCGCAAAGCTTGCCGGATCAAAAATCCCGACACTTTGCTACCATTCGGACCTCGAACCCTGGGCAGCCTGCGGAATTTGCGTTGTCAAAATCGAGGGAAATCCCAGGATGGCCAGAGCATGTTCGACCCTTGTTACCGAAGGACAGAACTATATAACCAATGATCCTGAGATTCATACAATCAGAAAGACAGTTATTGAGCTGACCCTTGCGGATCATCCTCAGGAATGTCTCACATGCGCGAGGAATCTGTCTTGTGAACTCCAGAGACTCGCATCTGAATACGGAATCAGGGAGATCCCCTTTGACAGAAATGTTAAGAGACTTCCAAAAGATGAATCAACTCCGTCAATCGTTCTCGACCCGTCAAAATGTATCCAGTGCGGCAGATGTGCGCAAGTTTGTCAGCAGCTTCAGGATGTATGGGCCCTCGAGTTCATCGGACGCGGCGAAGGCACCCGCCTAATGCCTGTTTCGGGTCTTCTATTAAACGATAGCCCGTGTATCAAGTGCGGTCAGTGTTCAGCGCATTGTCCGGTAGGGGCAATCTATGAGAAGGACGAAACAGCCCAGCTCATGGATGCTATCATGGATAAGTCCAAGCATGTTGCGGTACAGATGGCTCCGGCCGTTCGTGTTGCCATCGGTGAAGCCTTTAATATGGCTCCTGGTGAAATTGTTACTGGAAAGATTTATGCAGCCCTCAGACGCCTTGGCGTCGACGCAGTTTTTGATACGAACTTCTCAGCCGACCTTACAATAATGGAAGAAGGTTCGGAGTTTGTTGAAAGAGTTGTGAACGGAAAGGGTGCTCTGCCCCAGCTTACTTCCTGCTGTCCTGCATGGACCGACTACATGGAGAAGTATTATCCGGATATGATTCCTAACTTCTCAACTGCAAAGTCTCCGATGATGATGCAGGGCGCAATTACAAAGACTTACTACGCTGAGAACAAGGGTATCGCTCCCAAGGATATTTACTCGGTTGCTATAATGCCCTGCACAGCCAAGAAGTTTGAAAGAATCAGAGATGAAAACATGCAGTCATCGGGTGTTGATGATGTCGATCTTGTTCTTACTACACGTGAGCTTGCAAGACTTATCAAGACAGCCGGAGTTGACTTTGCAAATCTCGAGCCCGAAGAATGCGACAGCCCAATTGGAGCCTATACGGGTGCTGGTACAATCTTCGGCGTCACCGGCGGTGTTATGGAAGCTGCAGTGAGGTCCGCCTACTACCTGATTACCAAGGAAGAGCTTGCCGATGTTAATATTGAGGCTGTTCGCGGTATGGACGGTGTTAAGACGGGCGTTGTTGACATCAAGGGAACTAAGGTTAAGGTTGCCGTTGCTCACGGAATGGCAAACGTTAAGGCCGTTCTTGATGAAATAAGAGTAGCGAAAGAAGCAGGAGCAGAACCTCCCTATCATTTTGTTGAGGTTATGGCTTGCCGCGGTGGTTGTATTGCCGGAGGCGGTCAGCCCTATGGAACTGAGGATGAAGTGCGAGATCAGAGAATCGCCGGTCTCTATAAAGATGATGAGCAGAGTACTATCAGGTGTTCACACCAGAATCCTGATATCACTAAGATCTACGCTGATTATCTTGAGGCGCCTCTTTCAAAGAAGTCGCATCATCTTCTTCATACGCATTACACTCCTAGGAAGGTTTATCAGAAGTAAGCTTCTTGAGAGACTAGGTTTTCCGGTGAGCGTGGCTGCCGGAAACCATTATATAAGACAGCCCCGAAACTTGTTTCGGGGCTGTCGTTTTATTTGATAGGAAGAGTAATAGTGAATTGCGAACCTTGTCCGAGGGCGGATTTAACTGAAATTTCTCCGCCCATCTGTGTTATTAGCGATCTTGATATTGATAGTCCCAGGCCGGTGCCCTTACTGAAGCCGTCAACCTGGTAGAACCGCTCGAATATATTGTGATGCATTCCGGTTTCAATGCCGACACCGGTATCTATAACCGAAAACACAAGCTGGTCAGCTTTGGTGTTTATTCTGCAGGAGACTGTGATTGTGCCTTCTTTTGTATATTTATAGGCATTGTTTATCAGATTAATGAGTATCTGTTTCAATCGCTCCCGATCGATCGAGAATTTTGATTTATTATCAAATTTCTGTATTATCAGTCTTACGTTTTCATCCTCATGTTCTGAATAAAAATTTTCCAGCTCGGTCAGCAGCTTACTGATTCTGATTTTCTCATAGAATAGTTCAAAGTTCCCAGAATCAATAGTGGAAATATCCAGGATATCATTAATTATATTAAGTAGAAGCCTGCTGCTCTGATTGATTATTTTTTTGAACTTCTGTTGTTCTTCGGCCGAAGTAGTTTTAGTGAGAAGATCTGAGAATCCCAGAATAGCGTTGAGCGGGGTTCTGATCTCATGGCTCATGTTGGCTAGGAAGGCTGTTTTCAGGAGCTCTGATGCTTCCGCTTTTTCCTTTGCCTGTTTTAAGGTTTCTTCAACCTTTTTTCGTTCTGTTATATCCTGGACCCATCCGTAAAACCTGGGAGGACTTCCGTTTTCAGCTTGTCTATAGAATGATTCACCCGAAATCCATTTAGGTTCATCGTTCTGCGGCAGTATCCGGTATTCAATATGATATGAAAAAAGTTCTTCTTCTGATGAGAAAGCTGAAGTCATTCTTTCTGTCCGCTTATTCATGGAGTCCTTATCGGTGTATCTTTTGAGCAGTTTTTCTGTTATTTTTGTTCCGCGGGTAATGCCGAAGATATTGTAAATTTCATTAGACCATATCCAGCAGTCATTCTTGAAATCTTTTTCCCAGGAGCCTATTTTCGCAATACGCATTACATCTGACAGGTTGTTTTTTGCCCTCTGTATTTCCAGTTCATTCATTTTTCTGGCGGTTACATCTTCAATGAGCAAAAGGAGAACCATTCTCTTATTGTGCAGCTGATATTTTCGGATAATTGAGAGCCATCGCTCTCCACCGGATGTTTTAATCATGACCTCAAGGCTTTCAGCCTCTTCAATTTTGTCATTGCCGAGAATCTTCTTGTACATGGCCGGGAAGATGGATTTTAAAAGGGTATCAACCCTGTGATTGTCAAGCGAATTGCAGGCTTCCAGGCATAGAAGGTTATATACCTTCTGGTTTGTAAAAAGTATCTTGCCGTCTACTGCAATTATAATTCCGAGAATAGACGATTTGACAAGAGTATTTGAAATTAGATCACTGACGTTGAGATTTAAAGGTTCCTTTTTTGAATTTCCAAGTGTTGCTATACAATAATAATATTTTAATTTTCCGTCAGAATCGAATATTCCTTCGTTATGCCATTTCTCAACAATGATTGAGCCGTTTGTTAATACCGACGGATAAGTGTTATCGATTTCCGGATTTTCTTTAGAAATGCTTAGAAATTTTTTTTTTAAAACAGGACAGTACTCGGCTGGAATCACATTCTCAAGTTTCATCGAAATAATTTTTTCAGAGTTGAGCCCTATGTAGCTGCAGTATGCTCTATTTGACCAGATAAATTTGAAATCGGTGCCAATCAGGAACACGGGATCAGAGACTTGATCGAGTATTCTGAAAAAATCTGATATATCCGCTGAAATACTTTCCATATGTACAGTATAAACATAATTTATGGCTATTACAAATCTATTGCTTAAATATTCTTTGTATGGATAGCGGTACGGATCCCGGGGAATGAGACTGATTTAGTATCATATATAGTATAGCGTTTTCCTATGTCCTCAAGATAATGCGCGTCTGAGTTTTGGATGAGAGTCCAGTCACCTGTTTGAACAGGACATGGAATTACTGTTGTTTCCAGCGCGTCATAATCCATCTCAGGAAGGAAGCCCAGCTGGGAAGGAATGCTGAATACTGGTTTGTCGATGTGCGCCGGTATGAAAAGTCCGTTTAATTCCCGGACTATAAGGAGTAGTTCGTCAAGACTGATATCGGCCGCCGATACCAGATACTTATCAACTTCACCAAGAATGTTCTCCTCCTCGTCTACATAGACCTGATCGCCGAATTTCTCAGGGATGTTGGGTATGTCAGGAAGTTTCTCATAGATAATTCCCCCGAGGGTCTCGGCCTGCTCGACATTTTCAAACAGACAGAGAACGTGGGCCTCTTCTATACTGGTAACTTCAATGCCGAAGATCGGCAGGATGCCCAGCTTTCGGCAGCAGGCAGCGAAGGCCCTGCAGTTGAGAGCAGAGTTATGGTCGGTGATAGCAGCCGAATCAAGACCTCTGCCCAAGGCTTGCCTCGCAATCGCAATTGGAGACATTTCAAGAGCGCCGCAGGGGCTGAGGCAGCTGTGGATATGAAGGTCTGTTTTTAACCGTGGCAAACCGTTTTATTTACAGAGTTCCAGCGCGCGTCCAACGGCAATTGAGGTATCAAACTGGTTGAGTCCTGTGCTCAGGACGGCAATCTCCTCTTTTTCAGCCGCTGGGAGCATGTCTTCAGGCGCTTTTCTGTTGTTGCACAGAATTACCGCGTTGATTCCTGCAAGAGATGCTACCGCTATAGTGTTCTTATGAGCCTGAATTGTAATCAGCACCGAATCATCAGGAGCATTTCCCATGACATCACTCAGGAGATCAGAGGTGTAGGCTGTTACAATCTCGCTGTCCGGACAGGTTGTAAGTAATTCAAAATTGAGAATCTCGTTTAACTCTTTAATTTTCATAGGGTTATTTTAACTTGTTTCAATTTTATTGTCATCAGGGAGATTGATGATTACTCTAATTTCTGTTCCGGTTTTTGATGACTGAATATGAAATTCATCGGAAACTCTTTGAATATTAGGAAGTCCCATGCCGGCACCGAATCCCATCGATCTTATCCAGTCGGTTGCGGTAGAGTAGCCTTCGCTGAGTGCCAGTTCTATGTCTTCAATTCCCGGACCCCGGTCGCGGGCAAGTATTTCGACATTTTTATCCGATATCCGGCAGAGAATTTCACCGCCCAGCGAATGCACAACCTGGTTGATCTCCAACTCATAGACCGCTGTAGCTATGGATCTTATGGTTTTCCTGTCGACCAGATGCTTGATGAGAATAGTTTTAATCTCACTGGAGGCTTTGCCGGCGTTTTTAAAGTCGTTTTGAACAACTGCGTACCGCCTGACAATGTCACCAATTTCAGTATGGGCCCCCTGCTTTGCCAGATTTTCGAGTCTTCGGATCTCCTGGTTCATAACTGCCACCATATGGATGATGATGTCGCGGCTGGTGATGATTCCGACCAGTTCTTTCCTCTCATTGAGGACAGGAAAACGGTTAAAGCTGTAATTCTCAAAATAATCAATCGCGAAACTCACCGGCATCTGTTCTTCGAGGATGACGAGGTTCCGCGACATATGCTTCTCGACAGGATCATCCATGAGCCCATCCTCCAGCGCGTTCAGCAGATCTTCTACGCTGATAATTCCAATGAGACGTTTTTTGTCCATCACCGGGACACCGCTGATGCTTTTCTCCTTCATCAGGATTTTTACATCCCTCATGGTCATGTCTCTGCCTATGGTGATAATGTTTTCGGACATGATCTCCTTGATCTTGTGACCCTGAATCAGTTCCAGAACAACAAGAGGAGTTTGGTTTTCATAAATAGGAATCAGTTTTCTCAATTAGCGTCTCCGTTCATCAGTGAGTGAACGGCGGCACATGATTTGAACATTGATGACTTGGTTGTAAAAAGCGCAAGATCGAATTCTTTCGCAAGTCTTATCATCCCTGGTTGAGGCCTCTTGCCGTTGACGAGCACGACCCCGAGAGCATCCACGATGTGTGCCGTCCTTAAGGTCTGTTCAGTATTTAGCGCCGTTATGAGAAGCAGATTCTCCTCTTCCGCAATAAGCACCTCACTCATTAGGTCACTAGCGACAATATGCTCGACAGCTTCTGTCTCGAAAATGGTGTTTTTATTATGCTGAATGCAGGAAAGTATGGCGGATATATCATTAAGTGTCATTGTTATTCTCCCGAGGCTCCGTTTGGGCCGGTTATATTACTATTTTCTTATATTTACAGGCGGCAGTCAACTGTTCTGAAGATGTATGTATTATCTATATTACAGCAATTCTAAATTTGGCTGCAAATTTAGAATCATCCGACCCTTGCTGCACCCCGTACCCATTAAAAACTACTGCGAAGACGCAGATGTTTTCCACAGTTACGAGGCCCCGCAGCGTCGGCATACACAGGCAGCCAAATTCAGAAGTACAGGCTGTCCGGAAGCGGGATTAGAGCTAATAAAAACAAGGCAAAGAGGAATAAAATAATCTTCTTGCATTTAAATAATTATTCAACCGCTTCCAGAGATCAAATTCAGAATTGCTGTCTATATAATATTATATTTGACATTCTCTATAAAATCCATGAATATAAAACTATGGGAAAAGAACAAAAAAAGAAACCGCTGATACTGCGGCAAAAAGTAATGTTCCAGGTTGTTTATGCACTGATACCGCTTGCCGTCTTATCGATTTATCTGTTTGGCTGGCGTTCATTATCGCTTCTGGCAGTTGTAAATATCGCAGGATTCCTGAGCGAGTATATATTTGCCAGAATATATAAAAAGCAGGTCAGCTCGGCTGTTTTTGTTACGAATTTCCTGTTCGCCCTGTCTATGCCGCCGGCCGTACCTTACTGGATTGCAGTGGTAGGAATAGTCTTCGGTGTTGTCTTTGGGAAGATGGTCTTCGGTGGTTTCGGCCGGAATGTGTTTAACCCCGCCATCTCCGGCAGGGCGTTTATCTACATCAGTTTCGGCGTACCTCTGACAGCAGGCTTTGTTCAGCCTGCCGCGGGCCTGCCTGGAGGATTCGCCGTATGGCTCAATGGCGCCGACGCCGTCTCTAGGGCGACTCCTATTGCCAGCCTGGCCGCCGGGACTGATGTACCACTTCTGAATCTAATTCTCGGCAATGTTTCCGGTTCACTCGGTGAGACGAGCGCCCTGCTTATTGCGGCAGCTGCCGTTTTTCTTATAGTGAAGAAGGCCGCGAACTTCAGGATAATGGTCGCGGGGCTCGCAGGTTTTCTTATCATGCAGTCGGCGCTTTTTTTCGGCGGAATAGACGGTGCGCTAAACCCTGTCTACGGACTTTTCTGCGGAAGCCTCATGTATGGCCTCGTCTTCATGGCAACCGATCCTATCTCCTCTTCACAGACGACCAATGAGGGCAGGTGGATTTACGGCCTGCTGATTGGGGTGCTGATTTCTCTGATAAGAACATTCTCAATCTGGATAGAGGCTGTCACCTTCGCTATTCTGCTTGCGAACATGTTCGCCCCGCTTCTTGATCATGCGCTGAGGGAAAGAAGGAAGAAGAAAAAAGAGAGGGCAGCCTCATGAAAAAAGTCGGATTTTTTGCGGAACGGGTTAAGCCGGTAATAATCATGGCCGCGCTTACTATTATTTGTATCGCGATTGTCTCCGGTATTCATCTGTCTACTCAGGATCTGGTTATAGCAAATGAGGGGCTTTTTCTGAAGAAGGCTGTCCTCTATGCAGGTGGAATCAAGCTGCCTGAGACCAATGCGGAGATAAACGAACTCTATGAGGAGCGGGTGGCTGAACGCGGTGATATTTTCGAAATTAGCGGCCTTTCCGGAGATATTGCCGCCTATGCTTTTATTATAGTCGGTCCGGGATTATGGGGAGAAATTGAAGCCGTAACTGCTTTCACGCCTGATCTGGCCTCCTTTGTGGGGGTAGAGTTCGTAAAGCAGAATGAGACTCCCGGGCTCGGCGCGAGGATCACTGAGCCATGGTTCAAGGAGCAGATGCGCGGGAAACCTTTCCCGCTTAGAATGGTACCCGAAGGGACGGCCGGGGCTTCCGGCGAGATTGACGCTATAACCGGAGCATCCCGTACAAGCGCCTATGTTCTGCAGATCTTCAACTCGGCCGGAGAGAAGGCCGAAAAACTCAGGAAGGAGGGTATCTGATGGCTTCGGGAAAGATAGTAAAAACATTTATAACTCCTCTTGGAAAAGAAAATCCGGTTTTCGTACAGATTCTCGGAATCTGTTCAACCCTCGCGGTTACGAACAAGCTTGAGAACACGATAGTGATGACACTTGGAGTAATATTTACAACAACCCTGTCATCCTTCACCTTTTCTATTTTAAGGAAGGTAATTCCTGCGCGAATTAGGATGATGGTTGAAACACTGATAATCGCGACCTTTGTAATTATTGTTGATATTGTGCTCAAGGCATACATGCCGGATATCTGGCAGCAGCTTGGCCCCTATGTCGGGCTTATAATTACAAACTGTATAGTCATGGGACGTATGGAAGCATTCGCAGCCAGTAATCCGCCGGGACTGAGCCTTATTGACGGCCTGTCCTCAGGTATCGGCTATGCTTATGTGCTAATAATAATTGCCTTCTTCCGTGAGCTGCTGGGTTCTGGAACAATATGGGGATTTTCCGTATTCGGAGACTGGTGGAGTAACTGGGCAATTATGATAATGCCTCCGGGGGCCTTCTTCATGCTGGCGATTTTTATCTGGATAGTTAAAGGGAGGATGGCCGAATGAACGCTGATATGATGCCCGCCGCGATATTTTTCGGGGCAATATTTACCGGGAACATCCTTCTTTCAAATTATCTGGGAATGTGTTCATTTCTTTCGGTCTCGAAGGAAATAAAGACTTCAACCGGCCTCGGGGCAGCGGTTATCTTCGTAATGGCGGTTACGACCCTACTTAACTGGATTGTCTACCATTACCTGCTGATTCCGCTTCACCTTGAATATCTCCGTTTTATAGTGTTCATCGTTGTGATTGCGGCCTTTGTCCAGCTGGTAGAGATGATAATAGAGCGGGTCAGCGAAGGGTTGTATGCGGCGCTTGGGATTTTCCTTCCGCTTATAACCGTCAACTGTGCTATTCTCGGAGTGAGTCTTTTCATGGTTATAAGGAATTACAGCCTTGTTTCCTCATTTTTTTACGGACTCGGCAGCGGTGTAGGCTGGTTTCTGGCCATCCTCGCGATGGCCGGGATCCGAAAGAAGATAGCCGGTGCCAGTATACCGAAGGGTCTGGAAGGTCCCGGAATCACCCTTATAATTGCGGGAATGATGGCCCTTGCTTTCATGGGCTTTTCCGGCATGATTAACATCAGTTAGGAGGCTTCGGTGTTTTCAATATCAACTTTATTAATAAGCATTGGAGCAATAACCGCGCTGACGGTATTCCTCGCGATAATCCTTGTTGTGGCCGATGCCTTCATAGCGAATTACGGCGAGTGCAAGATTACTATAAACGGCAAGAAGGAACTCACGGTAAAGGGCGGCCGCTCGCTGCTGTCGACGCTGATGGAAGAGGAAATCTTCATTCCGTCAGCCTGCGGCGGGCGAGGCTCATGCGGGCTGTGTAAGCTGAGGATCGAGTCCGGTGCGGGGCAGTATCTGCCTACCGAGCTTCCCTGGATCAGTAAAGAGGAGCAGGCCCGGAATGTCAGGCTTTCCTGTCAGGTTAAGGTTAAGAACGATATGGAGATCCTCATTCCTGAGGAACTTTTCAGTGTAAAGCAGTTTTCCGCGAAGGTTGAGAGTCTCAAGGATCTTACCTATGATATCAAGGAGCTCAGGCTGAAGCTCATCAAGCCGGAGATTATCGAGTTTAAAGCCGGGCAGTTTGTACAGATTCTGACTCCCGAATACAAACTGAGCGACGAGCAGGTGTTCAGGGCTTATTCGGTATCGTCTGTACCTTCAGAGACCGATGTTGTTGAGCTTGAGATTCGGCTTGTTCCTGAAGGAATCTGCACAACCTGGATTCATCAGTATTTGAAAGAAGGGGATACTGTAACTATTAACGGCCCCTATGGTGATTTTCATCTCCGCGATACCGAGCGGGATATAGTCTGCATAGCCGGCGGCTCGGGTAATGCACCTATTAAATCAATTCTCCTGGATATGGCAGAGAAGGGAAACAGAAGAAAGGTAAGCTATTTCTACGGGGCCAGGAGCCGCCGAGATCTGGTTCTACCTGAAGAGATGGCCGAGATTACCAAGAGGCTGCCCAATTATAAATACATACCTGTTCTCTCGAATCCGGATGAGGGTGAAGACTGGGACGGCGAAACCGGCTGGGTAACCGATGCTGTAGCACGACATCTTGAGTCGGGTGATAATGTTGAAGCCTATCTCTGCGGTAGTCCCGGTATGATAGACGCCTGCATTAAGGTTCTAACGGAAAAAGGTGTACCTGGAGAACTGATTTTTTATGATAAATTCGCCTGAGCGCGGCGGGTGGGCTCTATACACCGCCCATCCTGGGCGGCTATTTACTTGGAGGAAAGAATGAAAGAAAACCCTGCAATGAAGAAGGTTGTGAATAATATGAGACCCGGTGTAATCTCTCTTCACGGATTTCTTGGAGATGACAAGAGAGATATTGAGCAGATCATTGAGCATGACGCGGCCGAACTGGAAAAACTCGGCATGATTCCGGATGAAGTTGCCGATAAACTCCAGGAGATTATGGAGAAAGCGCTCGGGGGCCTCGGGGATTTTATTAGTCTGAAGGCCGGATATGAAGCAAAGGCCGATTCAATTAGAGGCAAGCTTCCATGTCCCTTCTCTCACCCCGGCTTGTTTAGAAAGACCGTAATAACAGTCAGGAATGCGGAAACAGGCGAGGAGTTTTTGTATACGGATCTTGGTATTCACCTGATTCGGGATCATTGTTTTTTTCAGGGAAAGGGCAGCCCGTTCCGGATTGAACCTGTGAAACTACAGGTATTCTTACAGAAGGTATGATTTTTTTCGGATATATATAAAAAATAAGATTTCTGTTGCAGCTTATGCAACAGATAGGCTGTAAGATATATCAAAATTATGGCAATTAAAAATAAAGATGGCAGAATGAATCAGCTAACGGCAATGCTTGAGGCTCACCCCGAAGGGCTAAGAAGAGCAGAAATTGCCAGAAGAATGGGTATTCATCGTTCCACGGTCGGCAGATATATCGATCAACTCAGCCTGAGCCTGCCAATATGGGAAAGAGATAGCCGGATTGGGCTTGAGGAAACTGAAATTCTCGGAACGATCCCCGGTTTCGATATTTATGAGGGAACCTTCATTCTTTTTCTTCTTAAGCTTTATGAGCAGGAGCTCAATATCAAGAGTCCGCATGCCGCATCGTTTATTAGAAAGATATCAGCTTCCTACCGCAATACCGCCCCGGTACTTCATGAGAGCCTGCTCCAGAGCGCTGAATCGCTCGAAATAGATGAAAAAAGATATTCAAGAGGATATAATGATAATTTTGACAAGATGGCAGCTGCCTGGATTGATCATGCGCAAGTTAAAATAAATTATAATCACAAATTTACCGGCGAGAGCTGCAGCACGCTCTTTAAACCGCAGGAGTTCTTTACCAGCCGAAAACGGGAGGAGGGTACAAATGCCGCAGTCTACGGCCTCTGTCAACGGACAGGTGAATGTTGTGGCCTCTACTTGTCGGATTTCTCGGTTATCGACCTTCCCTCGTCCATTGAAGATGCCGGGGCGCGGTCTACAGAAGGTTTTTGTCCGATATCTGAGTTAGGCCGCGCGGCAAGCCCAAAGCGCGGGGACAACAGAAAAGAAAATTACTGTATTCAGGAAGCAAACCACCGGATAAAAAACAGTCTGTTTATGATCTCAAGCTTGATAGATTTAACCTTCTCCAGTATTAAAGATAGTGATGTTACCGATAAAATCCGGGGACTTAAAAACCGGATTGATGCCATCGGCGAACTTCATGAGCAGCTCTCTGATAACAACGGCTGTAATAATATCCCGCTTAATAAGTATCTTGAGAAGCTGGTCTGGAAAAATATTACCGCAATGACCCCCGAGCCCGCGATGATAAGAGCAAAAGTGATTGTTGACGAGTTCTCGCTTGAGGCCGGGAAGGTTCTGCCTCTCGGCATGATAATCAGTGAGCTTTTGACAAACAGTTTTAAGTACGCCATTACGGGGGACACATCCATCATCAGCCTCATTGTGACAAAACATGATGGGATTGTTTCTGCCCGCTACAGTGATGGTGAGAACAAGGCTGTCCTGGGAGCCGAAAACGGTAAAACAGGACTTAAGTTGATTGAAGGATTCTGCCGGCAGCTTGACTGTAAAATAACATATAAAAAGAAACATATATTGCTTGAATTCCCGGTATAGATTCCGTATCTTTTCATATGACAGAAAGTACAAAGCCTTTATCTACCGGGCAGGCTGGAACCATTCTCGAGGGTTTTTACCGGAAATATCATAAACCTGAATATATCAATCCCGACCCGCTGATCTTTCCGCGCAGGTATGAGCTGCCTCTTGATATTGAAGCCGCAGCCTTTATTGCCTCCTCTTTCGCTCTTGGCCGGGTAAATCAGATAATTTCGTTTCTCGAGAGTCTCTTCGGGCGGCTGGGGTCTCCCCTTGATGGGCTCTGCCGCCGGAGTGAAAAAGAAATAGCCGGTGATTTCAGAGATTTTAAATACAGATTCTATTCTCCGGATGATATATCGAGATTTCTTATAGGCCTGAGAAGAATTTACATCGAAAACGGAAGCATTGAGAATTGTTTCAAGACAAAGGCCAAGGCAATCAGAGATCTTGGACAGGATTATATCATCGCAGGGCTGTCAGGGATTGCAGAGGCAATCAACGACGGCCGTGATTTAACTGAGACTGGAATCGGTCCGGGGCATCGGAATGTTGTCCCAAATCCCGGGGGCGGAAGCGCCTGCAAGCGGATGAACCTCTTTCTTCGGTGGGTTGTGCGTAAGGACTGTATTGACCCCGGCATGTGGGAGCTTGATCCTGGGCTTCTTCTGGTTCCCCTTGATACCCATGTTATGAGGGTGAGCAGTTTTCTGGGCCTGACTGAAAGAAAGATCGCCGATATGAAAACGGTAAAACAGATAACGTCAAATCTTAAATTAATTGACAAAGCAGATCCAGTGAAGTATGATTTTAGTATGTCGAGGATAGGCATCCATCCTGATCTGTCTTATTCTGAATTAGAAAAAGAAATCTTATTATAGGAGTCTTTCATGAAAAGTATAAAAGGAACAGAGACTGAAAAGAATCTGCTTAAATCCTTTGCTGGTGAGTCTCAGGCAAGAAACAGATACACTTTTTTTGCAAGTGCGGCAAAGAAGGAAGGGTTTGTTCAGGTATCGCAGATATTTGAAGAAACAGCGAATCAGGAAAAAGAACATGCTGAGCGAATGTTCAAGTTTCTCGAGGGCGGCGGCGTTGAGATTACCGCAATGTATCCGGCTGGAAAGATTGGAACTACCGCAGAGAATCTGAAGGCGGCAGCCGGCGGAGAACATGAGGAGTGGACGGAGCTTTACCCTGAGTTTGCGAGAATAGCCGCGAGTGAAGGTTTTGACGCCGTTGCAAAAATGTATGAGTCAATCGGAGTAGCCGAGAAGCAGCATGAAGCGCGTTACGTCGGTCTGCTTGCAAACCTTGCATCCGGAACCGTTTTTAAGAAATCTGAAAAAGTTGTCTGGCGCTGTTTGAATTGCGGTTATTTGCATGAGGGTACGGAAGCCCCGGAATTATGTCCGGCATGTCTGCATCCTCAGGCTTATTTTGAAATATTAAGTGAAAACTGGTAAGGAGAATAAAATGACAAAAAACAAAGTTATTTATAAATGTAATCTCTGCGGAAATGTTGTTGAAGTGGTTCATGGCGCCGAAGGTGAATTAGTATGCTGTGGACAGCCGATGGAAGCTCTATCCGAAAAAACAGCTGACTCGGCTACAGAAAAGCATGTTCCTGTTATTGATAAGATTAGCGGAGGTTACAAGGTGACTGTCGGAAGTACTCTTCATCCGATGCTTGATGAGCATTTCATTGAATGGATAGAGCTTGATTTTGACGGTAAGAGTTGCAGGAAATTCCTGTCACCCGGTGATGAACCTTCTGTAGAATTCCTCTGCGGACATCATGATAAAGTAACAGCCCGTGAATATTGTAATCTTCACGGTCTATGGAAAGCTTAATAATAAAAACCAATAAATAGGAGGATAATTATGCAGAAATATGTATGTGACGTATGCGGGTACGTATATGATCCCGAAGAAGGCGACCCTGATAATGGTGTTGATGCCGGAACAGCTTTTGCTGATCTCCCGGAAGACTGGGTATGCCCGCTCTGCGGCGCGGCCAAAGACGATTTCACAGCCGAAGATTAATTAGTATGGCCCTTGAAAAGCCTCGGTTTTTCAAGGGCTTCTATTCTATCCCGCATCGGATTACGGCTTTTACAGCCTGATGGTCCGAGAGGCGGTCATTTATCACTTCATAACTAAGAAAATCAAGATCTTCAGAGATTAGAATCCAGTCCAGGCGACGGTGTCCGGAGGAATGGGTTCCCATAACGTCTGATTCCGGTTGCCAGGTTTTTAGATTCATCTGATCAGCAAGATATTTCAACGCCGATCCTTTTTTCCAACCGCAGTTGAAATCTCCCATTATGATGATGGGATAATCCATTTCCTTAAGAGTGCTGATGAGGGTCTCAACCTGCTTTTGCCTCATAATACCGAGTACTGGAGCCAGATGTACCGATACAATGCAGATGTGTTTGTCTGACTCTTTTGAGACCCTGAAGATGCCGGTTGTGAATCCCTTTGGAAGGACTATCGGCCTGGCTTTGAAGGTGTATGATTCGGCGTGTGAATAGGCCAGGCTTGCAAGGAGGGCTGTTCCGTAGCTAAGGGCGGGTGTTTCCACGTTTTTTGTCCAGATGCCGTGAGGGTAACCAGAGTATTCCGCAAGGTGCTCAATCAGATCAAGCCCCCCGTTCCAGAATCCCGGACCATCGACTTCCTGAAGTCCCGTAACCTGAACTCCTTCCCTGATAATGACTTCCGCAATCTTGTCGGCATTGGAGGTTATCCTGCGCCTGCTCTGGAGCAGCTGGTTGATTCCGGTGCCTCTTCCATGGCCCATATTAAGTGTCATAACTGAAATATTGCAGCTGTCTGCGTAATGCTGATGGTTAATTATATTCTGTTCAAAATAAAATGATACAGGAACGGCTTCCACCTGTCCCGAGGCAACAAAAGGGGCGGCTAATAATATTATTATGGCTATTACTCCGATAATTAATAATGGGAAAATAACCCGTACTCCCTTTTTGGATTTTTTCTTAACGCAAACCATCTTTCTGTCACAACTCTATTATCAGTCTAATATTTAATTATAGTAATAGCAAATTCTATTTTAAACGAATAGAGTCGGATTGTGGATAAGAAGAAAGCTTTTTTATTTAATTTCTGCTCAATGCTCTGCTGGGCTGTAAGCCCGCTTTTGATAAGACAGGTAAGAGATTGGTTCTCGGTGTCCTTTCAGAATTTTTATCGGTTCGGCGTCGCTATCCTGATTCTATGGATCTTTACATTGTCAATTTATGGGCGAAGACGGGTAGTCGAATCAGTTAAAAAGATTAAATGGGCTATGCCGAAGCTGCTTGTGATAGCATTTTGTAATTTCGCGCATCAGTTTTTTCTCATCAAGGGTGTGTACCTAATCTTTCCGGGTCTTGCCATGATAGTGGAGGAGTCCACTATCATGTTTGCGGTAGTACTTGCCTTCATCTTCATCCCGGGCGAACGGAGAGTCATCCGGCAGCCCTTATTTATTGCCGGTCTTGCCCTTGCAGTTGCCGGTGTCATCCTGACTTCGCTTCCTTCTCTTTTCTCCGGAACCGTCGGTGCGGGCTCTGCTTTCGGGATATTTTTCGTCCTGATCAGCTCATTAGCATGGGCCTTCTTCAGTCTGCTTATCAGACTCTGGCTTCCCGATACTCCGTCAATGGTCACCTCAAGCCTGGTGTTTACCCTCGTTATCCCGTTTTTCCTTGTGAGCATGTTCCTCGAAGAAGGTCCGGGGATTCTCTCTACCTTTGTTCCATCGTCAGCCTGGATAATCCTGACCGTCTCGGGGATTATTGGTATTGGTATCGCGTATCCCTGTTATTACCAGTCGCTGAAGGGGCTCGGGGTTACGTTGACCTCGGGTCTGAGTCTGCTCATACCATTGTTCACTGCGGTGATATCTTTTTTCATGTTCGGTGAGGTGCTCAGTCCTGTTCAGCTGGCGGGAACCGCAGTACTTCTATCGGGCTGTCTGATTATTGTCAGAACAGGTTTCGGTCTTTAAAAAGGGAATTATTGCTGTCTGAGGAATGTTTATATTGCGTGAGCCTGCCTCTGGCCTGTTTTGCCCCCGCTCACATCCGCCACCGAGTATTAATCCTGTTACTCCCTGATTTTTATAGACCCGGAAACAGTTCCAATGTCAATGATGGTTCCGCCGCTGCCGATTCTTCCCCTTAATGATTTTTTTCTTGATTCCGTTACCGAAACAGGGAGGTCGGACGATACTGAACCGCTTACCGAATGCAGATCAACATCAGCGTTGAGGTTTTCGGGTACTTCAAGAACTACCCGTCCAGAGACAGAACTGAGTTCTATCTTACCTGAACCATGGTCTTCTTCTAGTGCTCCTGCAATACGCCCTGATGTGGTCGATGCTGTAATTCGGCTGCCGCTTGAGCTGAACTCCAGAGAGCCGCTCACGCTGGAGATATCAAGATTGCCGGAGGAATCGGTTTTTACCGAGCCGGATGTTGTTGACAGTTTCTGCTCCACATCATTTCCGATTTCCGAGAGTCTGATTGAACCGCTGACTGAGCCCGCGTCAATGTAACGGACGGAGTCGGGAACCTTGATTTCAAAATCAATTGAGCCGAATGCTGCAAGTTTTTTAGGGTAAACCGCCTTGATGACCATCGTTGATCCCTGATAGTCTACCTCAACCTCCGGGGGCTGACCGGGGCCGAATTTCCGGTAATCGAGTCTGACCTGGTTGTCGCCCCAACCGACAGCTGAAATCCGGCCGGAGATGTTTCTGATTTCCAGTCTGTCAACCTTCCTGTCTGAGTCTATGGTTCCGGATTCTTCTTCGGTTCTGAATGATTCGGAAGTATAGGAATCAGCCTCATAGAAAGGTTTGTCAAAAAAGAGCGTATAAACAGCAAAGGCCATAAGCGTAAGTACAATCAAAAGGCCGAGTATGCTTAGAACACCGACTATAGAGAATCTCATAACTTTGAATTATCCGAGTCGTCCATTCTCTCAAGCTCCCTTTCAATCATTCGATCCTCAAAGGCGCTTCCCTTGAAAGCATAGACCTGGAAGAAATGGGATACAATACCTATTCCCCAGCCGAGTGCTGCCCATAGCCACCACTGATATCCTCCCCAGGTGCGGTTATTAATGAAAGCGAGAAAAGCAATAACAATTACATATGTTACCAGGTGCCTCAGGAAATCGAGTTTGTCTTTTGCCCTTTTGCGGGCGATTTTATATTTTTCGTCTCTGTCCGTCATAGTATGTTCCTCCAAACTGTTTTTGATATTTCTACAATATTATAACACGCGGATATTTCCAAAGTGTTACTTATTGTATAGAATTTGATTATGAATGATAAGCTTGAATACTTGAGAACATTTATAACCGCAGTGAATCCGGAACCCGGAAAACTGTTTTCTGAAAATTCGGGACGGGGAGATATTCAGCCGTCGGTTGAACCTGAAACGGGACGGTTTCTGTCCTTTCTGGTTCATCTTATATCCGCCCGGAGGGTCCTGGAGCTTGGAACCAGCAACGGCTGCTCTGCCCTGTGGTTTATGGATGCGCTGAAAGAGAACGGGGGCAGTCTTGTGACCATCGACTCTAAAGAAAGACTGCATCATGAAGCCTTGCTGAATTTACAGAATGCAGGGTTTTCAGAGCAGGTCACTGCAATCTTCGGTGATGCTGAGGAAGAAACCGCGAAACTTGAGCCGGGCTTTGATCTCATATTTCAGGACTGCGGGAAGTATCTCTATCCGAAGATGCATGAACAGCTCGTGGGGCTTCTTAAAGCCGGCGGTCTTCTTGTAGCAGATGATACCCTGTTTAGCGTTGAGTCGGGGGTTAGGCCAAACCTCGGAAGATTCACTGATGAATATAACAGGATGGTTTTCAGTGACCCGAGGCTGTTCAGCTGTATCCTGCCGGTCGGCCACGGTCTTACACTGAGTTTTAAAAGATGAGGCTCTTTTAAAATAAATATCTGGATAGTATAATATGAAAATGAAAGAATTTAGACTGATAAAAGCTGATACAATGGGCTTCTGTATGGGCGTCCGCCGGGCGATGGATACAATAGAAGAGCTGCGCGCTGAGCATCCTGATGATAGGATAAGCACCTACGGTCCACTTATCCATAATCCGTCAGTACTTGACCGATTGAAAGAAAGCGGGATAGAGATCATAGGCAGTCCGGAAGAGGCCACCGACGGCTTTGTCGTAATAAGGGCTCATGGAGTGTCCCCTCAGGAAATAAAGAAGCTTGAGGGAATGAATGTTGAGATTGTCGACGGAACCTGTCCTCGGGTGCTTAAGTCCCAGGAGCATGTTGACGCCGCATCGAAGAATGGAATGCATGTCGTAATTGTCGGGGATCTGGACCATGGTGAGGTAAAAGGACTATCAGGGCATGCCGAGACTTCGGATATAGTCCGGACGGCGGAAGACGCGGAGATGCTTGATCTAAATAAGGACACTCTGGTGATTGCCCAGACAACAATAAGGGAAGACGAATTCCTTAGAGTCTGTTCGGTTCTTCAGCAGAAATGCGCAGGGAAGGGTATCAGGTTGGAAGAGCGGATGACAATATGTCCTGCAGCCAGAAAGCGGCAGAGCTCCCTGCAGAAGCTTATAGAACAAACTGAAGCGATTGTGATAATCGGCGGAAAGAACAGCGCCAATACAAGGCGGCTGTACACGACAACCCTCGACGCGGGGCTTCCCTGCTGGCATATAGAGACGAAGGATGAACTTCCTCCGGAAGTTTTTCAATACAGTACAATCGGGATAACAGCCGGGGCATCAACACCTGACTGGATCATAGAAGAAGTTGAAGAGTATATTTACAAAGAGGCTAATATGAAGAATTTAAGAGCAAAAAAAGCATTTATCTGTGATATGGACGGGGTGATTTACCATGGTAATAAACTGCTTCCCGGAGTAAAGGAATTCGTAGCCTGGCTGAGAGAAGAAGATAAAAAATTTCTGTTCCTGACAAACGGCAGCCAGAGATCCCCTCTTGAACTACAACAGAAACTCGCGCGGCTTGGAGTTGAGGTAGAGAAAGAACATTTCTACACAAGTGCATTGGCTACAGCTGGATTCCTCGCTCAGCAGCAGCCCGGCGGATCGGCCTTTGTAATCGGTGAAGCCGGGCTTATTAACGCTCTCTATGACGCAGGTCTTACGATGAATGATGTTAATCCTGATTATGTGGTTGTCGGGGAATCGAAGACGTATAATATGGAGATGCTCGAGCATGCGGTAAATCTTGTTGTTCAGGGCGCGAAGCTGGTAGGTACTAACCCGGATCTAACCGGTCCTATTGAAAACGGGATAACCCCCGCGACCGGCGCTCTTATGGCGCCTATAGAGCTTGCAACCGGCAACAAGGCCTACTATGTCGGCAAGCCCAATCCGCTGATGATGCGTCAGGCTATGAAGCGTCTCGAGGCAAAGCGTGAGGACACTGTCATTGTCGGCGACAGGATGGATACCGATATTATTTCCGGTATTGAATCGGAGATTGAGACTGTTCTGGTTTTAAGCGGCGTGACTGACGAAAAGGAAATGGTCCGGTTTGCCTACAGGCCCGGTTATATCCTCGACGGCGTGGGCGATATCCCAACCCTCCAGGCTGATAAGAAGGAGCCGCTTCCACGTGATTCTAAACGTTAAAGATTACGGACTGCAGGAGAATCCTGCAGTATTTTTTTTGCATGGACTTCTCGGGAGCGCGGATAACTGGGGATCAACCTGCCGAAGCCTCTCAGAGGCAGGCCTTCGGTGTATAGCCGTCGATCAGCGTAACCACGGCGCCTCACCTCATAGCAGTGAGATGAACTATCCGCTCATGGCCGATGATTTGCTGCGCCTTGCCGACTCTCTCGGGATTGATGAGTTCAGCCTTGTAGGCCACTCAATGGGCGGAAAGACGGCAATGGAGGCGGCGCTCAGGGCTCCGGAGCGGCTTCGCTCCATGGTTGTGGCCGATATAGCGCCGATTGAGTACAAGCCAGCCTACACTGATTATATAAATTCTCTCGGAAAAATTAATCTTAACGGAATTAAGAATCGCTCCGAGGCAGGGTTGGAGCTTGAAAAATATATTCCCGACAGAAGTCTTCGGATGTTTTTTCTTACTAATTTAAGAAAGGATGACTCGGGAAAGTTTCGCTGGAGAATTAATATTAATAGTATAACCTCAAATTATGAGAATATCTGGAAGGCCATAGAGAACGGACGGAGCTACGGCGGACCGGTCCTTTTTTTAAGGGGTAGTGAGTCAGATTTTGTTCAGGATAAGCATTTTGACTTAATAGAAAGCCTGTTCCCGGCCTTTGAGGTGAAGACCATAGAAAACTCGGGCCACTGGGTACATACTGAGCAGCCCGAGGTCTTTCGACAGCATCTTTCTGATTTTCTTACTCGTTGAAGTGGAACTCGACCCTCCTGTTTAAAGCTCTGCCTTCGGGGGTGTCGTTGTCGGCTATTGGCTTTTCTCCGCCGAATCCGACTATTTCAAGTGAGGATTCATTAATCCCGTTTTCAACGAGATAGTTTTTTACTGCCAGTGCTCTGTCTATTGACAGCCGGTACATTGCGTCCGGAGTTCCTACTGCCGCAGTGTGCCCGGTTATAAGGATGCTCTTTTTTCTCTGTGATTTAATCAGGCTTGCAGCTTTCTCTAGTTCCGGGATGGCTTCGGATGTCATCTCGGCGGTATTGGGAGCAAACTGGATCTGGTTTGTAATCAGGAGGACTTGATCCTCATTGATTGCATTGATTATTTTGGTCAGACGGTCTATTTCCTTATCATCCAGTTCTGCAGGCGTCGTCGGCTGGTTGCCGGCACTGACTCTGGTTTTTCTCTGTAGAGATAAAAGGAGAGGTTTCTCGGGCAGCTCCGGGTTTATAATCTCGGTAATCCCGTCCAATGAGAAGACGTCGGTATACATACTGCTTCCCGACTCTTTAATCTCAAAGGCCAGCTTTGTTCCCCTTACTGCAGCTATTGTTGTTGGAGTCCTTATGTTAAGCGATTGATCTTTGAATATGCGATGAAATCGTCCATATAGTTGACCTTTTTCGAGGTTGAGGCTAAGTGTTTTTAATGTTAAATCATTAATAGTCAGTAAAGAGTTTTCGGTTATCCTTACAACAGTATCCTTGTGTAGCCGGATATCTATCTTGGATGAGCGTTGGGTCTTTACCTGGAATCCGAGTTTGATCTTGCTGCCGGCCTCAGCTTCGAGCCAGTCACTATTGTCATTTTCCCGATAAAAACATTCTCCTTCCACAAAGGTAATTATCGGAGTCTGTCTGAACAGCAGAGGTGAGCGGACAATCAGCATTTCTCTGTTCTGAAGCATTATCATCCCTGTAACACAGATAGCGATAACCAGGGCCGCGGCTGAAAGGATGATTATTAAATTTCGTTTATTGACAGGCATTTTTCTCCTCCATATTTTATTTGTTTTTTAAGGTGAAGACTCCGTCCCATTTACCGTCTTTTTCTGCGGGCGGATCCTCCTGATAATGTCTGCATCTGTCTATATACTTGAGACTCGGGTTTATTCCGGAAGAGCTCTCTATTTCGAAACCTGCCGATTTTTCAAATTCCGTTATAGCCCCCGTCCAATTCATCAGCCGGTACTTATTCATTCCGGCTGAGAAATTGTTTATGAGATTCTCGAGCGGTTTGTTCTCCTCCAAGGTGAAGTATAGCGGTTCATAGATATTCACCGGCTTCGACCTTCCCATGACAATAATACGGTCGATAAACCTGGCATGGACGAAGTCTCTGACGCAGCGGAGTTTTCCGTCATTACAGATAAACTCGTGCAAATAGGTTTTCTCGCTCATAAGGGTGTATAACCCGTATTGCTTTGCGGCAGATTCAAGGCGTGATGCGAGATTTACATCATCCCCTATCATTGTATAATCCATCCTCAAATAGGAGCCTATGTTGCCGGTTATTATATTGCCTGTGTTCAAGCCTATCCGCATTCTCAGGTTGCCTGCGGCCTGCGGCCATGGCGCCTCCATGTCGGCCCATACTTTTTTCAATTCCTCAAGCCGCCGCTGGAGAAGCAGGGCTGTGGTAACGGCTTTCAAGGGGGTGTCGTCATAGTGATACGGCGCCCCGAAGAATGCAACAATAGCGTCTCCTATGTATTTATCGAGAGTGCCCTGGTTTTCGGATATTATCTTTGTCATGGCGGAAAGATATGTGTTGAGAAAATCAACGAGCATTTTCGGTTCCATGGCCTCGGAGATTGTTGTAAAACCTTCAATATCTGAAAAGAATGCCGTGATTGTCTGAGATTCGCCGCCCAGTCTCGGGTGCTCGCCCGATTTATACAGGGCTTCGATGACCTCGGGTGATAAATATCGCGAAAAGGTCGATTGATAAAATCTTTTATCTTTTTCTTCAAAGAGCAGCATTAGAAGGGTAGAACTCACGAATAACAGAGTCTGTGACGACAGGATGAGACTCATATTTACAATCCTATTGAACCTGGCAAAGAGAATGTAACAAGCAAAGTAGAGCAGGATCATCTCTGAGGCGAAGATTATTCCCCTTAATTTCAGCGGGAACCGACTGTATAGAAATGCTGAGGCAGCGCCGAGAAGCAGAACAAGAAGAATTTCCTGAAATAGAGGAAGGGGGTGAAGTTGATTACCTGATATAATTGTGCTGACGGCATTAATAAGAACATGTGTTCCAAACATTGTATCATAGGGAGTCTGGAGAATATCGTAGGTTACCCCCCTGGACTGATAGCCTATGAATACATGAGTTCCGTACAGGGTTCTGAATTTTTTTGAGTATTCGGCCTGCAGGCCATCGAAGATATCTTCAGGAAGAAGGTTCTGATCCTGTTCTATTCCAAGTTTTCTGCAGTAGCTGGTGAACCAGGTTTTGTACTTATCAAGAGAGAGTGACGCAATAGAATTACTAGTCAGATCTGGAAGCTCTGGAAGCCCTCCATCTGCTATATCGGCATAAGAGACCGTCGTAACCGGAGAATGAACTTCAATAGCATTTGTATATGGATTTTTATAGCGGACCTGCTCACTTCCGGCATAATTTATCAGGAAGGTGAATGGATTGCCTGAACTGTGAAGTCTATGAGAAATTTTAAAGTCACCGGCCTCATATAGGATAACGGAGATATTCCTGACGCCCAGGGTTTTGGCCGCCTCTATGATCTCGCGGCCTTCGAGCAGTTTGAATCCGTTTCCTGTCTTTTCCAGTCTGACAGGAAGCGGCAGGGCAGGCATGTCGCTGTCAGGATAAAAATAACCGTATTCGTTTAAAAGAAAATTATACAGGTTCGTATTAAAATTATCCTGATCGTCAAGAATATCACTTTCAAGAGAGTCGATGTCCATCCTGAAAAGGCGGAATGTTCCCGTCTTTTTATCGACTGCCGGAATCTTCGCGTTATGGATTATCAAATACCTGTCGGCTATCTCTATATCTTCGGGTTCAGCCCTGAGGTAGTCTATTACCAGAGACAATGCAGCCGAGAGATAGTACCGGGGCTCGTTTTCGTGGTTATTATAAGGGAATAATAGCGGACAGGATCTGACCGTGCCGTCGCTGTCGAGATACTGATTGACAATCAGGGGCTGAGCAGAATTTACGAAGGGGGGCCATAGCGGTAGAACACCCTTGAAAAGTACTTCAGTTTCGGCGGGAGCCGGAATGGATTCCAGCCTCCGATGCATCGCGGCCTGACGGCTGTCGGCCGGGCTGGTTTCTTCGAGAGTCAGTTTTGATGCAATGAAGTCGTTATCCGATTCGCCGAGGACCTCGGCAAAGATATTATCCATTTTGTCATAATGCGCCTCGATGATGGCAAGGAGCTTTACGTCATCCCCTATGCTTTCACGCAGACTGTCTGGCATCTGCTCCGGGTTTGCAAATAGAATATCAAAAAATGCAGACTGAATTCCAAAGCGCTCTAGATTCTCAAGCAGTTGTCCATGGATATTCCTCGGCCATGGCCATTTTCCGAGAACGGCTATGGATTCATCATCGATAGCCGTGAAAACTATGTCCTTCGGAATGTACTGATTCTTTTCTCCCGATACTATTTCTTCGGTCGTTTGTTCCCGCAGAAAGAACAAGGAGTCATATAAAAGCTTTTCGAAATTATCGAGCAGGATAGTCTTGTGAGAAATGACTATCATGACACATCCGATGAGCAGGCCTAGGATGACATGCAGAATCGAGCGGTTCCATGATGAATTGTTAAACGTTTTCTTTATAATTTTCATAATTATTAATTCATAATAACATAAAATTTATCAACAACAGTATTGTTTTTAATCAGGCTGAAAAATATAAGGCAAACCGGAATGTCTCTTTACCATCACTTGCCGTTAGCTTTTTTCTCAGAAGCCTCTGAGATTGGTGCTGGTTCTCGGGGGGAGTCCGTCTTTCGGGACTCTTTTAAGGATGAGATACTGCAGGTTGTGTTTTTCGCAGAACTCACGTTTTTCGGGCTTGTCGCCGTCTTCATTTACTACATAGATATCCGGCCTGAGTCTTTCTATCTCGGGTTCGGCATCCATCCAGCCCGAGCCTGTCGAGATGCAGGCCTCCTCGACGAATTTAATTGACCGGACCATGAAGAGCCTCTCGTCCTCGCTGTAGTGGGGGTGGCCCTCGCCCTTGAGCAGCGAAACATTTTTGTCGCTTCCTATTACGACCTTGAGTTTCCCGTATTCAGATGCCTCTTCGAAGAATCTTATGTGGCCGGTATGGAAATAGTCATAGCAGCCTGTGACAATTATTTTCTTTCCGGGTGAATCTGTACTCCCGGATTCTCCGACGGCCTCGGTTGTCTCAGCTTCCGGAAGTCTTTCCGCTGCGGGATTATAGATTCTGAAATCAATGTTATTTTCGGCGCAGAAAGCTCTTTTTTCAGGGCAATCATCTTCCGACCTTATGAACCAGATGTTGGTGTCTTTGGTCTCCGGAAGGCGGTCGGGGTCAAATATCCCGCCGACGGGAGTCACCTCATCAACATAGATTAGCGACTCGGTGAAATACAGCCGTTCCGACAAGCAGAACTTGGGGGACTTGCCGTAGACGCTCCGGTGCATCTCATCGGTCCATAGACGGAGGCGCACCTTCCCCGTTTCGGCTGCCGCCTTCAGGAATTTCAGATCTGCCAATCGGATATCATCAAAGCTTCCGCTGACTGCTGTCTTTTTCATCACCTGGGATCCTCGGTTCTAACCTTCACCCTGCTTCCTCCGGGGACATCTTCTTCCGAGACCACGTAGAGATAACCTCCTCCGCAGCCTGAGAACATTGCCCCGTCATACCTTTCCTGATAGTGGGAGAGTATCGCCCTCAGATCGACGGTGAGAGATGGATGCACAACAGTCCCGGGCAGGATCGTCTCCCAGCACAGCATGCTGTCGTTCATCGATCTGCCCAGTGCCGGCCTGTCATGGTCTAAAATTGCGTCATAGCAGTCCCTTCCTGATTTTCCCAGTCTGCTGATCCACTCAGGATCGAGATTCTTTATCTCAAGCGGATTATATCCGTTAGGCCTCTGGGCAATGGGAATCACATTGATGTTCCGCTCAAGCCATGCTGCAGTTTTTCGGTCGTTGCATGATTCAATGTTGACGGGGAAATACCCGCCTTCATTATTTATTGAATAATCCAGTCTGCTGATTCCCGGGTAGATAATGCCGATCATATCCTGAGATCCCGAGGGTTCAGTATTGCTGCCGTTTTCTTCCTCGTAAAGCAGCCTGACAAGTTTTTCAGTAGAGCCCGCAGGCAGAGTTTTGCTCCATATCCGCTCGGCGACCTTTCTTGAACTGGTAGCCATACCGCAGCGGTCCATGAACGGGAACTCCGGAATAAGGCTTACGACCACCATCGAGCCGTCTGGGTCCGGATTGTGGGCGGAGACGAACGGCTGGTCTATCCAGCCGCCCGCTAAAGCCATCCGGTATGGAATTTTTCCTATTACATCAGTCATGGGTTAACTGACTGTCCTCTTCCCGGCCTTCCTGTCCTCGTACTGGCCATTGATCCAGCTGTAGGTTTTTGCGAGCCCGTCTTTGAGCGGAGTTGACGGCTCCCAATTGAGGATCTTCTTGATGAAGGCGTTATCGCTGTTTCTGCCGGCAACGCCCTTTGGAGCGTCGGGGTCGTAGGTTCGCTCTACTTTAATGCCGGAGACTTCTTCGACAATGCTAACCAGCTTATTTACCGAAACAAGTTCCGATGATCCGAGGTTGATAGCCCTAGCCACCAGCTCATCGCAATGGGTTATCATATCGATTCCCCTAGTGCAATCGTCGATATACATATAGCTTCTTGTCTGGGAGCCGTCTCCCCATATTTCAATTTCTCCTGAAGCCTGGTCTTTTGACTCGATTACTTTTCGGCACATCGCGGCTGGAGCCTTCTCGCGTCCGCCGTCCCATGTTCCGTATGGGCCGTAGACATTATGGAAACGGGCTATGAAAGTCTTCATTCCGCGTTCTGCCGCATATTCTTCACAGAACATCTCGGACAGAAGTTTTTCCCAGCCGTATCCGCGTTCGGCCATGGCAGGGTAGGCGTCAGATTCTTTAAGCGCTATTACATTCGGATTTTTCTGGAGATCGGTATTGTAGACGCAAGCGCTGGACGAATAAAAGTATCTGTCGACGCCGGCATTGTAGGCCGCCTCTATCATATTTGTATTTATGAGGATTGACCGAAGACATTCCACGCGGTTTTTTTCAATAAACCCCATTCCGCCCATGTCGGCCGCCAGGTTGTACACTTCTTTTGCGTTCTCGACAGCGCGGACACAGTTTGCGTATTCACTCACGTCCAGACAGAGGCTTTCGGCTCCCTCGACAAGCTGGTACCACTGGTAGAGCGGTTTCTTGTCTACGGCTCTAAGGTTGGTGAATCCCTTTCCCTTGAAATATTTCACAAGAGCTCCCGCGATAAATCCGCCTGCTCCCGTGATGACAATCAAATCATCTTTGTTCATATACATACTCCTCCTGGGTTTTCTTCTCCTATTTACATATGAACTTTAAACCCCTCGGGGATGGAAAACAATGCTCAAAATGCGTAGTATGTATACTGAAATGCGCAGAAAGGGGAGGCGCCGATGAATATAGCGCTCTGCATGGGAATAAACGACTACTATGAGCACGGAATAGCCCGCGGCGTAGTCCGGTTTGCGAAGGAGAAGGGCTGGAACCTTTCAGGTTATGGATGGATGTTCGGCCGGCTGGACGACATCACAGGCTGGGATGGCGACGGAATAATCACGAGGATAGAGTCAAGCACTGACGCGGACCTCTTCGCCGGCCTTGGAAAGCCGGTAGTGGACGTTGCCGGAGCCTATAGCCGGAGCGCGTTTTGCCAGGTTAACAACGATGATTACCTCACAGGGCGCAAGGCCGGACTTCATCTTAAGGAACGGGGGTTTTCAAACTACGCGTTCTGCGGTGTTGAAAAGGTAGGCTGGTCTAAGAAGAGGCGCATGGGATTTGCCGATGCCACAGGAGCGGAGGAAATACCGGTTTTTGAGCGCAGCCTTGAATGGTGGGAAGAGCTTGACCGCTCCGAGTCGCTTAATGAATGGCTGCTTACCCTGCCGCAGCCGGGAGCCGTATTTGCCTGTAATGATACCGCCGGTGTTAAATTAACCTCGGTGTGCAGGCAGCTCGGAATCTCCGTGCCGGCCGGTCTTGCCATTCTCGGCGTAGATAATGAAGACATCCTCTGCGAGCTGGCCGAACCCGCCCTCTCGAGTGTTCAGCTTGACTGTGAACAGATAGGCTACCGTGCTGCCGAACTCCTGGAGTCGCTTCTCACCCGGCGGTCACACGGGCAGACCTATACTTCCGAAATTCTCGTCAGGCCCAAGGGGATAGCCGAACGCGAGTCTACTCGTATCTTCGTAAGCCCCGATCCGCTGATAAGAGAAGCTGTGAATTATATAAGGACAAGTGCCCGGCGAGGGCTAGGGGTAAGAGAGGTTGCGGAATATCTTAATGTATCAAGGCGGACCCTCGAGATGCGCTTTCGAAGGGTCTTAGGCCGCAGTATTCATGAGGAAATAATTCTATCGCGTCTGGGCTTTGCAGAGAAGAGGCTCATCAGCAGTAATATTACAGTGGAAGCCGTGGCCCTTGAGGCTGGATTCGGCTCAATTCAGCGGTTTCATGCCGGATTTAAAGAGAAGAACGGGATGACCCCCGGGGAGTTCCGAAACAGAGGCCGGCGGGGCTGAGGTTGAGGGCCTGCCTTTGCTTCGGAAGATAAGCAGCAGTCCAGGGAAGATAAACAGGCTTACGAGGAAGGAGCCGATAAGGCCGGAGGCTATGACTGTTCCAAGGCCTATGAAAAACTCTTCTCCGGTAAAAAGCAGCGGTAATATGCCGGTTATTGTTGTAACTGTCGTCAGAAAGAGGCCGTTAAATCGATCTTCAACCGCGGATTTGATTCCGATCCAACCGCTTGATTTCGGCGGAAGGCGGTCTAAGATCAGTATCCCGTTATTTATTCCCATTCCCGAAAGAAGTATCAGGCCTAAGATGGCCTCTGAGCCTATACTCTGTCCGCTTATCCTCAGGATTATAACAGGAAAAGCCAGAATCAGCGGCAGAGGAAGAAGGATGATGCCCGCCTGGCTGAGAGATTCTCTCTCGATGCTGAGGAGGAAGAATATCAGCACAACTGTAAGCGCGAAGCGCCGCCATAGTTTTCTATAGAATTCCTGTTTCTCCATCAGCCGGGCTGACGGGATGAAGGCATATCCGGGAGGCAGGGGCAGTTTATCGAGTTCGGCCCAGATGAGCTCGTTGAGCCTGGCCGGATCACTTTTCCTGCATACCGCAGTGAAGCTGACAGAGCGCTGCCGGTTCAGCCGGTTTATCCTCGATGTTTCGGTTGTATGGATGAAGCTTCCCAGCTGATCGAGCCGGTAGAGCCCGGTTCCCCCCCGCCCTGCTATTGTCAGTGCCTTGAGATCGTCCAGGCTAAGAAAGGGAGAGTCCTCTGCCATTACCCTTATGTCCCTTTCCCGCCTGTCGGCCTGCCATTTATCGGCAACAGGCCCTTGGAGATTCCACCTTAAAAATTGGGCGGGTTCGGCTGGGTAGAGTCCCGCGTTGCTTAGCGCCTTTCGGTCGGGGAGGTAATAGAGGGCCGGCGGATCATCCTTGAAATGAAGTACTCCTTCCAAAGCCCAATCGTGGTGCAGCAGCTCCCCGAGAGCCTCACGGGCAATGTTCTTAAGCCTGTTTTGATCGGGCCCTGTTAGCGCTACTTCAAGCTGCAGGCTATCGCGCCCCCGTCCTTCGGGGATGTAGAGAAAACCTCCCGGAACCTCACGGCCTGCAGCGCGCATGAACTTAAGGACTTCCTCTCTCTTTATTTTATCAGGATTAAATCTTAAAGACAGATCTCCTCCGGAGCGCCTAGAGGTGGACTGTACCATTTCAACTCCCGGGCCTCTGCCGAGAGCTTCTGCGAGGACCCGGATTTTAGAATCCGAGGAACGGAGACTTTCGCCTTCGGCGAGTTCCAGATGGGCAAATATTACGGGGTTCTTCAAGACTTCATCGAGTTTGATTGGGGTCGAGGCGAGGCAGATGATTCCCGCCGATAGAATTGCGGCATACAGAATCAGGGAAAGCCGCGGGTTTCTCCTGCTCCTTCTTAATATGCCTGCCTTCAGCCTGTCAAGAAGAGGCCTCCGGAAAGATGAGGCCAGGGAGGGTTCTGGATGATAGAATGCCGGAATAAAGACCATCGACAGGATTAGCGACAGGCCGAGCATTATAGCGAGTGAGAGGACAAGCGGCAGAATGCCGGGAATCTCCCGGTTCAGCGGAAACACAGGCAGGAGGGCAAGGAGGGTGCTGAGGGTTGAGGAAATAAGCGCCGGGGATATTTCCCTGAGGCCTCCATGGCCGCGGCGGTTTATCGATTCGGTCAGCAGCAGGGCGCAATCGAGGACCATCCCTGTTCCTATTGCAATGCCGGCAAGCAGGAAGTGATCGAAGGGGATCTCTGCCGCCGACAGGAGGCCGAGAGTTGTAATAAGCAGTACCGGCTGCCCCGCCGAGAGAAGCAGGATTCGGCGGCCTTCGGTGCCGAACAGGACGAGGCTACTCCCTGATAGAAGCATACCGAGAAGGAGGGCGGCGGCAATCCGCCGAAATGATTTCTCCAGCTCTCTGCCCTGGTCAAAGATTATATCCGCGTTAAATCCTTTTTCTTCCCATTTCTCAGTCTCCTTTCGCAGTTGAGCCGAAATGGAGATAAGCCTTGGAGATGAGCTTTTAACGTGGAGGCTTACCCTTTCGGTTCCCTGGAGCCTGCTCACATCTTCAGGTTCTCGCCAGGCGTAATTTATGTCGGCAATGCTGCCGAGCTTCATAGCACGGCCGATGGGTAGGTCCCGGATAGCCTCTAAGGTCTTGAGCCTGGCTTCCATTGTCACAGGGATTCTCATTCTTCCGTCATCGAGTTCCCCCTCACTCTGATACAGGTTTGCACTCTGGATGATGGATGCGATATCAGAGCTGCCAAAGCCTGCGGTAGATGCCCTGTCCGGATCGACTTTGACATGAACCTCCAGCATAGCCCCGCCGGTTACGTTTATCTCCCCGAGTCCGCCTATGCGTGCGTATGACGGTTTTACCTCGTTTTCTATGAAGGGGCGAAGGCTTAGTGATGACTCGGTGTCCTTTGAGAACGACACCGAGAAGACAGCATTCTGCTGTCGGCCGGAGGTGACTATAACGGGTTTTTGGATTGCGGGGCTTGTCTTTGAAATAAAAGCATAGCTTCGGTCTACCCTTTCTCTCAGCTCCAATAGGAAATCATCGGGGTTCGTGGACGGGGACAGCTTTAAATCGATTCTGGATTCCGAAAATTCGCTGGACGCCGAAAGTTCTTCTATTCCCGGCAGTTCGGCTATGGATTCTTCCATCAGCAGGGTTATTGTCTGCTCAATTACTTCGGGACTAAGCCCGTAATACCGGCATATTACCGCCATTCTTCCCTCATCTCCGCCCCGGCCTCCGAAGGTTCCCCGGCTGATGAAGATTACCGATACCGCGAGCAGGCCGATAAGCAGGAGGCGTGATCTAACGCGGCTTTCGTGAAAGTTTTTACTTGGCATCCTGTTTTCCCCTGCGGTTTTTAAGCTGAAGCAGGAGTATTCCCGGCAGAAGTAGAAGCGACAGAATTGTAGCCGCGCACAGGCCTCCTATCACCGCGACAGCAAGGGATGCTTGGCTTGAAGTTCCTCTCGGATCTATTGCCAGAGGCAGAAGGGCCATGACAGTCGTAAGGCTTGTCATTATTATCGGGGGCAGTCTGGAGGCTGTCCCCCGGTAGAGCGCGCCTGTCGCCGTGGCGCCCGTTTTTTTTAACCTGAATGAGCTTTCCTCATACAGAAGAATTCCATTATTCACCGATATTCCCATTATAACGAGGATTCCGAGGCAGGAGTTGAGGTTTATCGAACCGCCGCTCACCGCGAGCGAGGCGGAGATTCCCGCGGCTCCGAGGGGAACACTCAGCATCAGGAGGACGGGGATTGAAAAGGATTCAAACTGGATACCGAGGCAGAGATACAGCAGCATTAGGGCCAGGATGAACAGGCTAAGAAGCTCGACCGCCTGCGTCTCTATCACCGGAATATCTCGGGGCGAGGCTTTTCCCTCAGTCAGGATGGCCCTTGTCTCCGGCCCGGGCTTCCGGGGAAAGTGAATAACGCCCAAATCTTTGCGGTTCTCTCGCAGAAGATAAGGCAGGGCTGCCTCTTCGCTGAGGGTGACGAGGTTTCCGACCCTGATCATCTCTCTGCCGCCGCCCGGAAGCGTAAGGCCCAGAATATCGGCCTTTGTGTCCCTGTCATCCTCTCTAACCCGGACCCTTACATCAATTTCGCGTCCCTCGGTAATGATTCTTGTAGGTACGCTGCCGTAGAGAGCGTATCCAATCTGTCTCGAGAGGGAGGGCAGGTCTATTCCGGCTGCAACCAGGGCCTCCCTGTCCGGATACAGCCTGATTAGGGTCTTTTCTTCCCCGGGACGGAGTTCCGGCAGCATCCCCTCATCCTGGATCTCGGCAAGGCGTAATAGCAGGGCCGCCGCTTCTTTTCTGACATCATCGGGCTCATCGCCCTTAACTACCCAGTCCTGTCCTGATTTAAATCCCAGAAGATTTTCGAGAATGTTTTCCTCCGGCAGAACCATGAAACTGCACCCTTCCGGTTTTATTATCTCCTCAAGTTTTACCGAGAGAGTCTCCACGACAGTATCAAGCGGAAAAATAAGTCTCAGCTGGATTATTTCGGCAGCCTCGTTTGTTGAACTGAGGTAATACGGATCGCCTATCTCTCCCCCTGCCCAGCTGTGAATTTCTTTTATCTCAGGGATCTCGGCAATAATTTCTGTTAGAGAGACGGCGAGATTTCTGACTGCCTCAAGGCTGGTTCCCGGCGGCATCTGAACACAGCAGCTGAGCCTTCCTTCGTTAAGCGGGGGGATTACCTCTCTGGGCAGCTTAGCAGCAAGTGAAAAACCGGAAACACTGAGCAGGATGATGATGATCGTCACCGCGGCCGGATGACGAAGGCTGAGCCTTAGAGCCTTTCTAAGGAAGGGAAAAAACCGGCTGCGTTTTTTTCTCATTTTTGCAGCTGGATTTAACAGGAGGTAGAGTACCGGAATCGCCGTCAGCGAAAGTATCAGGGAAGACAAGAGCGCGAAGATGACGCTCAGGCCGAGGTCGCCGAATATTGAGCCCGCGAGTCCTCTTACCATGAGAAGCGGGGTGAACACAATCACCGTTGTGACCGTCGAGCCGATGAGTGAGGGTGCGAGTGAGCTTACCGCTTCGGCGATGGTTTTAATTCTCAGTCTTCTTTCTTCCCCTCTTATAGTCATTCTCGCGAGGCGTTCGGTGACGACAATTGAATTATCAACTACCATCCCGACCCCCAGCGCGAGCCCTCCGAGGCTCATCAGATTAAGACTCTTCCCGCATAGTGAGAGCAGAAGAAGGGCCCACAGCAGGGAGGAAGGCAGCGAGAACAGGAGGATGAGTGATTGAGAAAGGTTCCTCATGAAGAGCAGCAGGATGAAAAAAGCAATTAGAGAACCGAGGATGAGAGAGGTCAGAAGATCCCTGAGGGAGCGGTCCAGGGCGGTCGACCTGTCAGTCAGCAGTACTATGTCCAGATCCCGGCCGAAGCTGCGCTGGATTTCCTCCAGCTCGCCGTTTATATTCTCGGCCATTTTTCTGGGTGAGAAGCCCCCCCGCCGTCTTATCATTACCCTTATTCCTTCTTCCGCCTTGCGTCTTTCCGACCAGGCGTAGAAGAAAGAGGTCTGTTTGCTCTTACCATATTCGAGCGCGGCGACATTTTTGAGCTGAATTGAGCCTGAGAGGCCGTCTTCTGCTCCGGGAAGATATAGGTTTTCAAGCTCCCGGAGGTTCTCTGTCCTTGCCTTTGTTTTTACAAGATATTCGAGGCTTCCCTCTGTCAGGGTGCCGGCAGGAAAGTCGATGTTTGATGCTTCGAGAGCCCGGCTCAGGGCCGGAAGCGAATATCCTCTTCCTGCAAGGAGGTTGGGATCCGCGTTGATATGTATCTCCTCCTCCCTCCCTCCTGCAACCTGTATTGAGCCTACCCCCTCGATGCGCTGAAGCCTGGAGCGGAGCTCCCGTCCGGCAAGCCTTCTTGCCATAGCCAGACTGCCGCTTTTGGGGTAGACGGCCAGGGTGATAATCGGCAGATCTCCGGGATCCGCGGCGAGCACCTGAGGCTTCGGTGCCTCCGATGGAAGGCTCAGGTAGGCCAGATCGATGACCTCACGGCAGTGAATCCCTGCGAGGGTCCGGTCTGTTCCCCAGGGGAACTCCAGCTCGATAAGTGATAGCCCGTCACGTGAGAGGCTTTTTATGTTTTTGAGGCCTCCGAGAGAGGAGAGAGAATCTTCAAGGGGAATCGTTATTAGGGTTCGTATTTCATCCGCCGGAAGTCCCTGGTAGGGCGCTATTACCGTAAGCTTCGGAACCGAGAAATCGGGAAGAAAGTCGAGTCTCATGTTTAAACCGGCCCATACTCCGCCTAAAGACAGCCCGATGCAGAGCATCATGGTTCCTAGCGGGCGGCGGAGGATTGCTTCAATTATCTTCATCGAAGAGCTCCATCCTCCAGTCAGTCTCCATCCTGTTGCCAAGGCTGTCTTTAAGATCCCTGAAAACCTGAAAGAGAACCCTGCCGCTCGTACTCTTGCTGTCGGTGACCGAGCAGATTAATCTGACAACTGCCTGCCCGGCTCCGGGTACAGGTTTTGGGTTCGCGGCCGGAGTCATAGGAGCCCCCGGATTAAAAAGTTGAAAGTTCAGGTATGTTACAGAGATGCAGGAGTCATCGGGACTTATCAGGTAGTTCAAGATAAAGCCGAAAAACGGAAGTTCCGCGGTTTCGGCGAGAGCGAAGTAATAATCAATATAGAAGGGCGACTGAAGCGCGTCTCCGACGGTTGTGTCGAGGATGAGATCACTGTCGCAGCCGTTTGCCGGCGTCTGCGCGTCGAAGAGAGTGACGACGGCCGCCTGGTCCGGGATGAGATTAACTCTGCAGAGGGCCGGAGGCCTCGAGCGGACTCCGTCGACGTAGAGATAATAAATCTTCTGTTCTTCCATATTGTTTCCCTGAAGGTCCTTAAGCGCTGTAGATAATGAGAGTCGGTACAGCTTCTTCCATTCGAGGTTCTCGTCCCAGCTGATTACCATCTCGGAAGGTGTCATCTCGTCGTCCCAGCTGATGGTGAAGGGCACAGCCGGCTCAATGGTGACGGCGGACTCGGTGCTGTTTTTGTCAACCTCTTCGGAGAAGACGAGGAGGATGTCCCCGTCCTTCTCCCAGCCTGTGTTCGTATCGAGTGAAGGATTACCCAAGGGGGAGGGGGTCAGTATCACCGATTTATCGGCCGAGGATGCTGAGATAAGGTCAGGCGGAATCTCTTCACTTCCGACCCGGAAGCTCCAGCAGTATTCCTCATCCAGAGCGCGCCCTGCGGTAGTGCAGACATTCTCTGAAATTGTCAGGCTGTAGTCCTTCTGCCATTTAAGCTCTTCCGCCGGAGTGAAGGTGAACCTGAGTCCGTCAGTACTCAGGGTAGAGATTCCGCTTGTAACCGGAGAAATTGCGAAGCCCGCGAGAATCGAGTCCCGGTCAATTTCCTGATCGAAGAGGATCTCAACCGGGCAGAGCGGGTCCGATATATTGGAGAAGGGAGCGGGGCTAACCGATGTGACGTTAGGCCTCTGTCCTTCCCTGCCGGTTCGAAATGTAAGTGTAAAGTCTTCGGTCAGCGAGTTGCCTGCAAGATCTTCGGCCCTGGTCGAGACCGTCAGAAGATATTCGCTGTTCTGGTTAAGATCCTTGTAGGGAGAAAAAATCAACTTGTTCTCTTCCCATTCAATGCGTCCCGGAGGTTCAATGCCGCCTGAGGTCAGACTGAAGGCCTCTTCGGTCCTTATCCGCTCTACTTCCCTGTTAAAGGTGATTGAAACCTCAAGTCCGTCGGGATCGCAGATAGAGGTCGCCTTCGGGCTGTTTCGAATAACCTCAAGCGGAGTCGTGAAAAAGATGCCGCAGGAGGCCAGCAGGAGAATGGGCGGCAGCACGGCGGCGCGGAGCTTATGCATCACTGTGCCTCCGCTTTGAAGGTGAACTCTATCCCGTCTGTTAGATAGGATCCGCCGGGAGCGGCCGAGTCGCGGCCGCCAGGGCTTATTTTAAATTTATAGTAAACAGGTTCGTCCGGCAGGAAGGAGATGAGGCCGTTGTAGATGAGCCTGAGGCTGTCGGGTCCTTCCCATGTCGATGAGAACAGAGTCGGGGAGAGGGTTCCGGGCGGAAAAACGGGAGTTAGACTTATGAGTGATAAAAAGGCCGCTTTTTCCGATGTCGCGGTATCGGGGTAGGGCCGGGACAGGCTGATAATGAAATGTAGGGTCTGGGTATCATAATAATTCAGCCCGGGAGTATCTATATAACCGTCATTACCGAAATATGTATCATCGAGGCTTAAAAAAAGACCGTTCTCATCCTCAATTTCAACCGTCAGAATACGCTGAGTCGGTATGTCCGGGGTAAATATCATCTCCCAGTCATCGGGTGCGGCGTTCCCGCTTAAATCTTTAAGTCCTCTCTGGAGGCTCAGCCTGTATTCGGTTTCCGGAGGAAGACTCTCATCGATGTAGTATAAAGCCGTATCGGGAGTCAGCGAAAGGAGGTAGCCGTCAATTGACGGATCAATGCCGAAAGACTGCCTGAGGCTCGCGAAGTCCACGGCCTCGCTGAATGAGAGGGAGAGATGTTCACCAAGTGTGAGCTCATCCGGGTTGAGATCGGTTAGTATGGAAAAAGTTCCGTCTTCGTTGTCCCTGGCGGGATGCACGCCGATCACAGAGGGTGCCGATGTGTCGAGCTGGACGAGAAAAGATCCTGAATATACTTCAGGCATTGGTATACCCTCATGGTCGGTGATGTCCGTCGGGATGGTCCATTTATAAAACTGCAGATTCAGCCACTGCTTTTTCGGACTGATCCTCAGGCCGGTACTGTCGCTGTTCCAGAGGTACTCAAGAGCGGTCTGCGGGCTTATTGTAAATTCCTGTTCGAAGATGTTTTTCAAGATGGGCTTACTGAAGCAGAGCTCTATCGGCTGCTGTGTCCCGGTAATCTCGGCGTCCGCGGGACTCCGGTCGACAAGAAGCGGCGGCAGAGCATCGGTCTCATAGTAAAATGGGAGGAGGATGTTTATGTAAAATGATCTTCGATCCGGGGTCTTTATATCTCCATCGGATTTAAGGCAGTATCTGAATCCGGGCTGCATCTTTTTATCGGGGGTGAATACCATCCTGCAGTCATCCCAGCTGAAGAAGCCGTCGCAGTCACCCTCCGGGCCGGTAAGGTGGAAGAGGGCCTCGGTTCCGAGCCTGTCGACCGGCTCGGAAAAGAGCAGGGATATCTGCTCTCCCGGCTTGAGGATATCATCCGGGTATTCGGGGAAGCTTGTAACATTGAGTACCGAAAGGTCGATCAGGCCGCAGGCTGAAACGGCTAATATCAACAACAGTACAAGAATCTTATTTGACATTGATTTCCTCCCCTTCCTGCAGCATCGGTGACGGGTTAAGAACGACGGTGTCGCCCGATAGCAGTCCGCCGGTCACCTCCTGGTATCCGCCGGACTCATTACCAAGGGTGATGTTAACCGGATACACTCGTCTGCCCCTGATTTTGAACACTGTCCCCCTTCCGCCGTCTTTCCGGGCGAGCGCTTCGGGAGGAATGAGAAGGACCTCTGCCTGTTTTCCGTAGTTTAGTGAGAAGCGCGCGAACATGCCGGGCTTGAATTCTCCCTCAGCGTTGTTGAGCCGGGCTTTTACGATGATATTTCCGCTTTTAGGATCGATTGTTGGACTTATCAGTCTTATCCGGGCCGTGAAATGCGCATCCTTGACCGCGTCGATACTGAGACTGACATCCTGGCCGTCAGTAAGAAGCACGCCTATCTCTTCGGGAACCGAGAACACGAAATCAACCTCGGAGGAGTCGAAGATTGTAAAGACCTTGCTGTCGGATTTGACCCTCTCTCCGGTCTCCATGTACTTTGCGCCGACAATACCGTCTATGGGTGATCGAAGCACCATTTCGCCAAGCAGGGCTTCGGCGGAATGGTATTCGGTGACGGCTGACTTAACTCTCGCTTCAGCAACTTTCAGTTCCGACAGAAGGCTGAGTGAGTTTATATCGATGATGATTTTACGCCTCTCTCCGGGGCTTAAGGAAAGAGGGTAACCGAAGGATTCTATATCTTCATCCCTGAAGCCGATTTTCTGAATCTGGATATCCTTTTTTAGGACCAGAACCTCGGTTTCGAGGGCTGAAAACGCGAGTTTCATCGATTTGAGCTCCTCCTCGGTAATCCCGCCGAGGGAGTGCAGCTCTTTTTTATTCTTGAGCAGAGTTCTCTGATATTCGAGTTCTGCCTCCTTCTGCTTCAGATTAAGATTAGATTTTTCGAGTGAGATAAGCCTGCTTTCAACCTGAAGCCTGCCTTCCCTGTACCGGTTCTCGGCGAGCTCATATGCTGATTCTGCCGAAAACAGCGCCGCGTCAGCCTGCTCGGCTCTGATTGTAAGCTGGATGTTGTAGAGTCCTGCAAGTATTGTTTCCCTTTTAACGGAGTCTCCCTCCTCGGCAAGAATTGTTTTGAGCGTTCCGTCAACCGCTGCGGTGATGTCGGCCTTATGCCTGAAAGACAGGTTTCCAAATCCCTCGAGTACCGGCTGCATCTGTTTTGTCTCGGTCCGGTAGGTGGTGACTTCCCTCGGCGGAGCCTTGTCTTCGGTTTGTTTTTTTTCGGTTCCGCAGGAACCTGTAAGCAGAATCATCATAAGCACGGCAGAGAGCAGTCTCGAACTTATCTTTTTCATAGACGGTCTCCTTTCTCTATCACTTTTGAAACCTCTGAGAGTTCTCCGAGTCCGAGGCCGAGGAGTTGTTCAAATTCACGTTCGCAGAGGAGCAGATCGAGGACAGCTTCCCTGATGTTTATCTCCTTCTCGTAATACTCAATCCGTGTCTTGAGTAACTCCTGCTCAGTAACCTCGCCCATCAGGCTCCGGGTCTGTAGTATTTTCATTCTTTTAGCCTGAAGATCCTGGGTGCTTCTTCTCAGGTTTAGGCTGAGTCTCTTTTGTTTTAATTTTTCCAGGCTTGAATAAACCGAACGTTCAATCGCGGTAATCGAATCATCAAGGCCCTCTCCCGCCTGCATCAGCTTCAGAGACGCTGATTTTTCGTTGATGATGAATGCGAGATCCGGCATAAGGCTGCTTCTGCCGCTGGCTGACCTGGAGTTCTGCAGGGTACTCTGAGGTCCTCCCCCGAAGGTGAGTCCCGAGGGCAGAGTGTTAAAGGGAAAGTCAATTTTTAGAGCAAGTGTGTAGCCCGGCTGCTGAAGAGGAAACCTTGTGCCCCTCAGGAAGAATGACGCTTCGAGTGCAAGGTTCGGAATCCATGAGGCGCGGATAATCTCGAGTTCAGCCTTGAGCTGGTTAAGATCGGCTTTTTTTTTAGAGAGCTCTAGGTTTTCTCGTAAGGCCAGATCCTCGTAAACCTGGAGCTCATCCATTCTGAGAGGAAGCCCCATGTATTCCCTGTTTACATCCCCTTTTAAATTGAGGGGGGTAAAAGAAAAATAGCGGGGCTCAAAGCCCAGCAGCTGGGCAAAGTCTTGCCTTAAAGACATTCCCTGGTTCTCGGTTTCAAGTATCCCCAATTCCATATTCTGGACTTCAATAGCCGCTTCAAGATAATCGAGTTCGGTGAGTGAACCGAGTTCAAATTTTTTCAGTGATATTGCCAGCTGCAGGCTGGATATGTCGAGAAGTTCCCTCTGAAGAACGAGTTTTTCGCGGTTCAGGAGAAGGCCGTAGAACAGCTGCCAGACCTGATCTCGGAGTTCTTCGATCTGCTGTTCGAGTATGGCAGCCTGTAGATGAAGCTGGATATCGGCTAAAGTTCGGGACTTGATCTCTCGTCCTCCGTCAAAAATGGGCTGAGTAATATCTATGCCCAGCTGAAGACTGTCTGAATCGGGCGCGTAAGTCGTTACCTGGCGGCTGTCTGAGTAATTTATCTCAATCTGGGGCAGGAAATTGCGTAACTCAAGACTCGAGTTTAAGGCCATTAAATTAAGCTGCTGCCGCCCGTTTCTAATTGGTTTTGATGCCTCGAGGGCAAACCTCTCGGCGGCCGCCAGATTGATATCCATCGAAGGCAGCGGAAAAACGGGAATTATAAAAATAAGGAGGATAAGCCTATTTTTCATGAACCGCTGCGGCCAGATCTGTAATGTTCTTCTCAAGCAGAGAGAAGGTCCATGAAAAGGAATCCAGGCTCTTGTCTGTATCCTCCGTGTACAGAAGATAAACCAAGATCCTATCATTATAGTAGAGGCTTAAAGTCAGTGTTACCGATTCGATAGTGCTGAAGTCGTGCTGATAATTTTCGCGGTAAAGGAAGATGTCGAGTACGGCTGTTTTGTTCTCCGGAGATTCTGCGAGCTTGAAACCCTTTGAGGAAAGAAGGCTTTCTATGAGCTTTGGCAGTTCAGCTGATATCCCGCTTAAAATGAGTTCTGGCTCCAGCTTTATTTCTCGGAGGTAGACGGGAACTTCAGGATCCAGAGTACCGTAAACCGAAAGAGCCTTCCTGTGCTGAAGGCCTGCGCAGGAGAGCAGCACTGCCGGAAGCAGAAACAGGAGTATTTTTTTCATTTTGGTTCTCCTCCTTTATAGTTTTTAAGAAGTGATATTATTCCAGGCCGGAGAGGACTGTCATCCGAGAGCAGAACGAGCGACTTTTCAAGATGTTTAAACGCCTCGTCATGGTTCAGGAGGGAACTGTATATTTTGGCAAGCTCTATCCGGTTGACTGCCAGTTCTTCCTCGAAAAGGATTGCCCGGCTGTAGTATTCAATAGCTCTCTGGTAATCGTTTTCTGTCTCGGCTATCCTTGCAAGCATGCCGAGTACGCGGGGATCTCCTGGTGCCCTCGAAAGCATATTCTCTCCCCGAAAGCCTGCGGCTTGGAGATCGCCCTGCTGAATACTGGTACGCATCAGCCATATTTCAGCTTCAGTATAATTTTCAAAATCATCCAGGAGTCTTGATAGAATACCTGCGGCTTCATCCCATCTGTCCGAAAAAAAGAGGGCTTTTGCCAGCAGCAGCCTTGCCTGGAAAAATGAAGGGGTCCCCTTAGACAGCGTTTCGGTCAATCTAACGGCAAGTTCGAGATTTCCGGCCTCATAGGCACTTACCGCTCTGAAATACAGTTCAATTTCAGTTTCGTCAGGCTCATCAGGAAGGTTCAGGATGATGAAGATTAGTATTGATGCCGCCGCTGAAAGAGGAAGCAGTATTAAGGCCCGTCTTCGCTGTTTCCGTGATAACTTCATATTAAAATGCTCCTGTTATATTAAACGCGGTTTTTTTCACGTTGATTCAGCCGGGAGTAAAAAAAATTACAGACCCGGCTGCATTCAGAACCAATGACTTCCCTGAAGTGGAAATTAAAACTATTCAACATATCGGAATTGCTGTAGAGAGATAAAAAAATAGAGAGATAAAAAAAATTGTATTCTTTGTATAGTCGTGATATTCTGATCTTATAGGCAACGTCACATTAATTAACACCAATTTAAAAGTATATTTAGCAAAGGATAAAAGAAATGAAGAAATTCCGTTTCAGAGCAGCGGGGATCTTCGCTGTATTAATCCTCTTTTTTATATCTAACGGTGTTGTTGCCCAGACAGTCGAGCCATCCAAGCTTATTAATAATATTGATACCTCTCCGCTTGAATACTACCTTGATAAGGCTGACAGGCAGTCGCTTCAGCAGCAATGGCTGAGTTATGCACGCTTTGGTCTAAGCGCGGCGCTCTCTGAATGGGAGCAGGAGATCCTTCTTTTAATGGGGGAGGATTTTGAACTTGCGCCCTTCAGGCCTGAAGCCGAAAAGAAGTTAAACGATATAATTGAAGAACGGCTGGCCGCCTGGCTCAGCAGTCGGTTTTTTAATGAAAGCTCTCCACCGTCGCTCGGGGTGCTTGATAACGAGATTGAAAATCTTAACTACGAATATCTTTATGAGAGAGATTCAAGCGGCGGACTTGTACGTGATGGCGACGGGAATATAGTTTATAAAACTACGATCGGATATGAGGATGTCTATTCGGTAGATGAATTTGGTAATAAAAGCCTCGTCTCCAAGGGTGAGAAACGGCTGTGGACCGAAGGCGTAAAGACGGTTATTGATAATCTGCTGGCCGCCTGGCAGAACCGGACCCTTACCGCTCACGCCGACCTGCTTGCGTCCGTATCCGATCCGCAGCTGCGTTCCAGGCTTGAGAGCGCGTATAAGGGGAATTTTGATAGTTACAGCCGGTCATACCGCAGACAGCTCTACCGGCTTTATTATATGGAGCAGAGCAGATTTACAAAGCTGCGGCTCTATGACCAGAGATCTCTCGAGCATTTGAGCGGGCAGGAGACAGCGTCCAATGTTTCAAATGAACTAATCTCTGAGACCCAGGCTGCCCTTAACTCAAAGATGAACGCTCTGGTAGAGGGGCTGAATGTTCAAGTAGGCGAGGTTCAGACTTCCGGCGGGATAATTGATGCCCGGCAGTGGCAGGAATCTTTCAAGAGTCTCCTCTCCGACGGGCTTTCCCGCTGGGATGGCGCCGAGGAGGCGCTTTTGATGGAGAGGATAGAGTGGGAGCAGACGGCCGGAAAAGAAATATCCGAGGGTGAAAAAGCCTGGGTCGAAGCTTTTTCAAATCTGCGTATAAAACGATCGGAGTGGATGAGCACTTACAGGCAGACGCTCGAAGAAGGCAACAGGCTCTGGGCCGAGGAAAGTCTTGAGCTCGAGACAGTTATCGATAATGCCCTGGCCGAACTAGACCTAAGCATCGAGTCCAGCCAGGGATCGCTTCAGAGCCGCATGGACAACCTGGTTGGAATGCTGCTGCAGTCGGTCAATATGATGAGGACCGCGCGATCGAGCTGGGAATACTGGATGGATCAGTTCGACGGCGGAGAGAAGGGATCGTTTGATTCACGGGATGTCGATTTCCATCTCTGGTCAATGAGGCGTAAGAATATCGAAAAGGGCTATTCTTCCATTACATCATTCGGCGATAAGGCCGCTATTCTCAACGCCATGGACTGGCTTGAGAGTAATTATAGCGGGGAGGCTGAAACGCTCTGGGCCCAGAACCTGAGCTTGGCCGACAAAGAGGCTGCATTCGCTTCCTACTCGTCATACTCGCAGCTATCCGGGGCAGCAAGAGCGTTAAAGTTCGGTCTGTTCTCAAGTGCTCTCGATGATATTTTTGAAAAGATCCGAGGTCTTATCTCCGGAAGCCAGGCCGGGAGCGCCTCGCTGAGAGAGGCTCTCTACTGGACCGAGCTGTTTGGCACTTATCAGTCCTATGCTCTGAGTAGTCAGGAAAGCCTGGCTGAAACCTATGGGATAGTAGTGTTTGATGACAGGTCACTCAGAACAGCTTTTAACGGGGAAGAACTCGATCAGTCCCTTCTGTCCGAGGACCTGCTTCAGGACGGGGATGCCTGGGAGAGCCTGTATCTCGATAGTTGGCAGGTTGAGCTGCTGAAAGCCGGCGCCTACAAGCAGTATTGGGAGAAGCAGCAGCAGATCTCTCAGGCGGTCTATGATTATGCCGCCGATAATACATCCTTAAAGGAAAGCGCCGAAGCAACAAAGGCCCGGCTTAATAAGGCCAAAGCCGACTATGATGAGATTATTGGAGAGTATAACCGACTACTTGAAAACCTTGCGAATATCGGCATAGGTCTCGAGGAAAAGCATGAAAGCATGGCCGCAATTCAGGTTGAGATTGACGGTTATCAGAGCCGGCTTGCTGACGCCCGGACTGAGTATAAGGAGATGGTAACTGATCTTTTTGTCGGCAATCCTGAGTATCTCTCTGATCAATATCTTACCTTCTACAGAGAACTGCTTGCCTCATACGGAATGGATTCCGAGAAAGAGGAGAGCGGGCTCGGTACTGCCTTCGAGGAATATCTGCTTGCCGCGCAGAAGTACGGCCTGGATGATAGAATTTCACTCCTGTCGGAACGGCTTGTATATCTTTTAAGCGGGGCCGAGAGTACGGTCTATGAAGATCCGGTTTTCAACCCTGGAACGGCGGGGTTCTCGGAGCTTCATGATAGAATGATGGTTTCTTCTGAAGCCGGATTTACAACCGATTCTGCTTGTGAGAACCCGGCTTTCTGTTTTATAGGCGAGGCAAACCTCGTAAACGATTTTAATGAATATCTTAAAAGCAGTCTTTTTCTAAAGCCCGATGATTACCGCTATATCCAGATGAATGAGCTTTTTGATGAGTATCATAATCCGGCAGGCAGAACTCCAGCCGAAGTTCTCTGGAATATGCAGCGGATTGTCAGGGAAGTAATAAATAAATGTTCTCTCGACTATGAAACACGGCTTGCCGAAATAAGGCTTCACACGACAGATGATTTTATTGGTTTTGCGGCCCGGTATTTTCCCGGTATTAAAGCCAGTGAGGGAGAATCAATCTCTGATATTTACGGCCTGGTTACAGAGCCGGATTCCGGGCCGCTGGACGGACTTATTCCCTCGATAACGGAGGATCTAGGTGTCTATGCTGAAATCATGTCGCTTTTTGACAGTCATATCAATTCGGGGAGCACGGCCGACTTCCTTCTCTATGACTGGAGCTCCGGCGGGCCTGAATCTCCCGGGCAGCTTGATGAATTTCAGGCATATCAGAAAATCTGGGATTATAGAAAATCTTTAATAGGATCAATGAGCGGAAGCCAGGCGTCGGATAATGATGTTTCCGCGGAAATTGCGCTGATTATTGACTCACTCGCAGGCCTGAAGGCTGAACTTGAGAGGGCAGGTGAGCTGTCGGAGTATCTCGATGAGTTTGAGGCAGCCCTGCTTGCTTCTAATTCTGACGACAGGCTCAATTTCCTCGGTAACTATCTCAGCGGAGGTCACAGTCTCATTGCCTCCGAGGGGGATCTATACACATACCTCTTTAGTGACCGGGTATCTAAAAAGCAGCAGGAGCTGGCAATTGCCGAAGCGGTAAGGAAAAGTAGAACCACGGCGCCGGTACTTTCGCTTATGAGTCATGAGCAGTCATATTCCGAGCTTCTCGGATTTCTTTCGGATGAAGGACTGCTTGATGTCGGCACAAAGACCTTCCGGGCTCCCGATGCCCTCTGGAATTCAAGGGGTTTCTCTTCTGTAGCCGAGGTATCGGCCTGGTTTCGGCATCTTGATGAGGCAACCGAAGATCTCTTTCTGCCGTCATACCTTAGGGAAATTTTAAGCGGCTGCATTAATGAGCTCAAAGATTACGCGTCCTTAAAGGCCGCGGCAAGCTGGGGCGGAGATATCCCGGTAGATTTAACCGGCTTGAACGGAGAAATAAGGAGTCTTTCCACAGCCCTTGCCGAAGGCAAAGCTGTAATTAAAAGCCTTCAGGCCGGAGGTGATGACGGGCTGAAGCTTTGGATGATTGCCGAATCAAAGAGCGTGCCGGCCGCACTCGCCTCGGATGCCGAGAACCGGCTGTATGATACCGTCGGCTTCGATCTGGCACGGAAGGCTCTTCTTGAGCCCCTCTTCGATGATTCTTCGGAGTCCTGGAGCAGGCTTCTTGATGAGTATCTTATTGATATAAAGTTGTCGGGTAAAAGCGGTATCATCTCCCATACCGATGAAATGCTGAGCCGGGCCAGAGGCAGTTATTCCCTGGCGAAGGCTATTGAAAACCCGGAGACTACGGACTGGAGCGCTGCTCCTGAGGATTGGCTGGAGATCTATCAGGCCGCCATATGGAACTCCATCGGCTTTGATGAGGCCCTTTCACTGATACCGGAAAAAAGAAGCATGGTTGATATTCCGCAGCTTAAGCTCCTTCAGCGAATTGACGGCCTGATGCCGGCGAATGCCGAGGACGGACTGCCAGGCGATATTGAGCTTGACTGGCTTTACGGCGGAGAGACCGTCCTCCGGGAACTGGATGTGCTCGTTGCCTCAGATGCTCCCCTTTTGTGGGCGGACGCCGGTTTCAATCTGGCCGAGGCCGCGGCCGGGCGTTATTACAGTGACGCCGAACTATCGCTCTTCAGCTCGAGGTTGAGCGGGGCCGACCCGGCAGAGCTTGCCTTGGCTCTCTGGAACGATGAGTTCAGAGGTGCCGCCGAAGGCGGAGGATACGGAATGCTTAGGGCTTTCACCAGTCTGAAGTTGATAAATGATAGTTTTGAAACAGAGCTTTTCTATGACGAAGACTATTCATTCGATGATCTACTCGATGACCTTACAGAGGGCCTCGCCCTCAGCGCTGAAGATGAAGCTCTGCTTCGCAGCGTCGGCGGCAGCCCTGACGCCGGTCTCGAAACATGGTTTACCGCGCTTGATTTTCTTGACCCCGGAAGCCTCGGCGGAGAAGATCTTTTCTGGAACCTGTTCTGGAAGTGCCGAACGGCAGCAGACGGTGCAGGCTATGATGAACAGGCATTTAGAGATGAGTGGATATTCGGAGGAGATTCTAAAACCGCCGAAGCACTAAGGGGATGGATTGATACCACCGCTGCCGATTATGCCTCTTACATGGCTCGGTATAATGATGCGCTTAATGAGCAGGCTCCGGCTCTCTCAAGGCTTGCATCTCTCCCTGAAGGCGGATTGTACGCAAAAATTCTTTCATACAGTCTCGGAGCCCTCATGATCGAAGACGGAGGATACTCTGCCGCCGAGGCAGCCTCCTTTGCCTCCTGGTTCCTGGATAAGAAGGGCGCGGTCTCAGCGCTCGAAGCCGAGGCGCTTCAGAATTTCAGCGGGAAAGATGCCGAAGAGCGCCTCTGGTTCCTCCTTGATCAGGAGCCAGAGGCCGCCCTCCATCACCTGAAGAAGAAAATTATTAATGGTGATTACACCACGGTAAGCCTTGAGATGAGGCTCGAGAGTTTAAACGGATTGTCAGCCGGAGATAAAGACTCTCTTCTCGAGCTTTTTAATCTTCAGAATGATATCAGAATATACAGGCCGCTGATACACGGCAGCTTTGAGGAATATCTGAGTGCGAAATACAAGGAAGATGAAAACCTTATTCAGAGGCAGCGCTGCAGGTACAATCGGTTCAGGACGAATCCGGCCGGACAATGGGATGATCCTGTTTTTATGGTCGGTATCGGCCTCTCTGTTGTTGACGCTTCGACCATTCTTGAAGACCTGGCCTTCAACAGGACCCGCGCGCTAAATAATTCCAGATTAAATCAGCAGTCTGCCATGAGCGTTAACGAGGTTTTCTTCTCGGCGGCTGCGGAAACCATAAACAGAGAACTCTGGAGCGGCGCAGGTTCATTGTCTGATAAATTAGCCCTGAATTATGCCCGTCGTGATCTATCAGGCCGGGCCGCCGGTTACCTTGAATCAGAGATCTCGGCCGATAATGACCACTGGAGGAGCTTTCTGTCGGAAGAATACCTTGCCTCGGCCGAGACGGATGAAAACCTCATTCCCTCTGGACTCATCGATGTAATTGATGCTGACTACGGCCGCAAACTGGTTATAAATGATGAGCCCGCCATCGCGATTGAAATATTTACCGGGCTGCGGCTGTTCGCAGGAAGCGGGAATGATCAGGATAATTTCATTCTTGATGCCGGAAACTCCTACCTTGACAGGGCGGCCTTTTTATCTTCCGCGGTTTCGGGATGGAAGGCCGATGAAGGCATCCTGCAGGGCTCTGCCAAACTTGCCGGCCTCGCTGGAATTGTAGGCGGAGATCCCGGCGATGATTTCTGGAATTATCTTAAAACGGCAGGTTATGGCAGGATTGCGGATGATTACAGCTATTCACCGGACGCGGTCCTGGAGAACAATCTGAGCGCGAAGCGTTCGGACTTCCTTTCACTCCTCTCCGGGATTGACGCGCTCAAGGCGAGTTTGGGCTCCCTTGGAAACCGGAAGGAGAAACTAGTCAGACTGAGCGGTCAGTCTGACGCGGCAGTCGCGGCGGCTCTATCTCCGCTGAAGCAGAAAATCATTGACCTCGAGAGCAGCATCTCCTCCGCCCAGAATGATTGGCAGCAGCAGATCGACGGAGCAGGCGGTTACCGTGAACTGGAAGCCGAGTATGCGCAAGTCTATGCAGCGGCCCGTAAGACAGCCGATGAACTCGACGGCGCAAAGCATCAATATTCGGTTGCCAGAGCAATTTATGAATACGCCTCGGCGGGTTATTTGAGTATAGATGAAGAGACGAACGATGACAGGCTGCTTGAACTGATAAATAAGGTAAGTCCTTCCCGGCGTTTATCCTATGTTACCGAGAAATTTACCAGAGCCGAGGCCGCCTTTGACGCTCTTTCAACAATAATTGGCAGTAATAAGGAGAATTATTCCATTTACGGGAAGGATGAAGTCTACAGATCTTATTTTGATTCATACATGACTTCTTTCAGGGAATCTCTGGTGCTGAGCAAGATTAACCTCGTGCTGAACAAAGCAGTTTCCCGTCAGGAGACTGTTGTTCGAAAGGCGTTTTCTGATTTGAATAATGATCTGCATGAATCATACAGTCAGATTAACATCAGGAACGGCAATGGTGATATTGAAATCCCTGACAGTCTTACCGGCCTCATGCTGGGGGAAAATGCTGACGGCAGCTGGACTATCGGCTGGGGTTCCGGAAAGCCTGATGGAGCCGCAGCAGCCGGGTATTTTGAGGTTCAGGAAGATTCAACGACCGGCCTGAGCCGTTTTGAAGATGACACCCTCAGATGGCTGGAAAAGGTTGAGGAAATACAGAGGCAGGATCGTGGTGAGGAAGTTTTTACCCGTTGGGCAATGGCCAGGAAGTGGGAAGAATATCAGAAAATGAATGAAGCTGAGCAGAAAGATCTTGTTGATGCCATTCTGAACAGAAACGGGGAAGCTGATCTTGACCGGGAGGGCGGAAAGGCCGTTCTTTTAGCCGCATGGCAATCTGCTTATAACAGCTCTTGTGGCGGAGACACTAATGAGAGATGGATGTATGACTTCTATAGGCTGATAGACGTCAGCGGCTTGATGCAGGTGGATACGACGGCAGCCGGGAGAGCTGCGCCGGAGAACCTGTCCATTCTTGCTGATGAAGAGAGCCTCATTATTGCAAATGAGTATATGGCTGATAAGTTTAGACAGAATGCCGAGGCGCTAATGGCCTCGTCAATTCCTCTTTTCATGATTGCCGCTTACCTCTTTACCATTGGAACAATGGCAATGTCGGCAGTCCCCTTCGGATGGATAGCCGCGATGGTAATATTCGTGATGGCAAGTATTGTAACTGCCAATGCAACAATGGTTCTCGGGGATGGGACTACACGGCTTGCCGCCGCAAAGAATATAAAGACGGACATCATCGCGCCGTCAAAGAGCAGTAAGAGCCGGTTTTTGAATGATTTCAAGAGCAACACCATCGGAATCCTTAATAGCCGGGCCGATTTCGAGAGAGAGTCGGCAAAGCTTGAAGCAATGAGGGGCGGAACCGAAGAGGGCGAGAACCTGACTGATGCCGGGAGGATAGAAAAGCTTAGGAACTCGGTAATAAGCGCCTTTAATGAAGAGGGAGATGATCTGCACAACCTTCTTGTTCAGGCGGGGCTCGTTGAGCAAGGAGGTGGAGCTGCTTCTGATTCGGCCGCTCTTGACGGACTGTTCGGGAGCTGTCAGAGCCGGATGAGTGAAACGGCGAAAAATGAATGCCGCAGCAGCAGTAGTTTTATATCGGCGCTTGAGAATGAAGCCCGAGAGAAGAAGCAGATTGCCGCCTGTGAGCTTAATGATTATCTTACCGGACCCGGCGGTGCCGCAGTAACTCAGAATGAGGCGGAAGCCGAGTATGAAAAAGCTTATTTTCGATATATTAAAGAAGAAATATCGTTGGATGAATTGAAAATGGCGGCGCTCGCGGCTTGGGGGAATCCTGTATTCAGCGTGCGTGAGCACCTTCTTAGGTTGTATGAAGGCCAAAGCGAAATAGCCGGGTTGATCCTGGGCAGTGATCAGTTCAATGCCGACATAAGCCGTGATCTTCTTGAAAGTCAGAAACTGCTGTTGACAGGAAGTGGTGTACAGAAAGGAATCTATGATTACAGGAAGGAGGCTTACCGGGAAATCAGGTTAAATGAAATGCAGATGCTTAAACTTGAGATGGCCGAACGGAGGGCTCATTGGGAGAACCAGATGTCTGCTATAACAGCCTGCGGTCAGCTTGAATGGTCCGCCGGTGAGCGGAAACTTAATCGAAGTTATAAAGACTGGATGGATGAGAGCAGGCGGGCTTACCGGAAGCAGAAAGACGGCTGGAATGATAAATACGCAGATTTTCTGTCTGATAAACAGAGCTGGCTTGACGCGGTGACTATTCAGAGTACCGATTACGGAAACATGGAAGTACTTGAGAACTTCGGCTCAATGACCGAAGGTTCCATAGCTTCCGCCGGAGCCGATGTTCTTCTTGGCAACATGAGCGAAATAAGCATCAATCCAGATGCGGTTCTGAGTGAAGTCCTCGATACCGACCTACTTGATAAGCTGTTGGAAAACGCAAAGAGTTTGAATGAAGGCATAGCTGATATTAAAACGGTAATCTTCACGGCAGGCGGACTCGATAAGTTCACCACGGCCGGCTCCCTTCAGGCCATAAGAGATTTTCAGGGGCTGAAGAATGAAGAATATGAAAAACATCTTGCCGTACTCGAGTTCAACCGCCTTCTGGAGAAGGTTGAGTATGCTGAGAAAAACTTCGTAGAGCAGATTGAAAATGCCAACGATGGTATAGCCGACGGCCTCCACAGGAAAATGAGAAATGACGGATATAACCTCAAGGGGATGAGATACGAGCGGCGGCTTGTAGTAGGCTGCAGTCTTATCGACTACATCTATGACGACGGTTATGTCAGCACCTATAATGATTACCTGGCCGAAAATGTCGATTTTTCCGGCGGTCTTGAAGCGGCGGCGGCGAACATCGATAATATGGACGCCGGAGCTCTCGAGGGAATTGTTGATGATGCGATGGATGAAATAGAAGATGAAAGCAGACGTATTTTCGGTGATGAAGATGACATGAGCACCTACATGCTGGCCGAAATGGGCCTGACTGAAACAAAGGTGGAGGGGGAAACCGTCTATGAGCGGCAGGAAGTTGCCGTTGAACAGGAGGATAAGGGGCTGATTGAAACAATCCTCGATTGGTTTATTCCTGATCCTGAATCAGACGACAGCGGGGAAGGGCCTGACGCAAATGACCGGCGCTATGTTGATATTAGCCCGGGACTGTTCGGGCTTCATATAGGTTTTGCGCCGGCATTTTCCGACACTCCTGATCTTGAAGGAGAATGGAATGACGAGGGGCAGCTGAAATACGTCGGAGAGGGCGAGATGGGCCGGATAATGGGCGAGTTCATTTTCAATAAATATAGGGAGAACGGCGGATGGGCCGAAGTGAATCTGCCGCATTACAAGAAACGCATCTACGATGACACAAACTTTCCAATAAAAGCGCCGTCTATGGAAGAGGTCACTACCCTAGTTACTACAGTTTTAACCGCCGGTGCCGGCGGATCACTGCTTGCCTTTCAGTCGATGGCCGTAAACCTCGCCGATGACCTTGCCTTCACCGGTATGGATGTCGAGCAGGGGGTAATGACCTGGGATGAAGGGCTTGTCAGCTTCAGTAAGAAGACTGCAGGCGCCGCCCTCGGAACTCTTGGCGGTGAACTATTTAACGGACTCGGTGCTGATGCGGGACTATTTGATCAGATTTTATATAATTCGGCTAATCAGACCTACAGCAATATAACCGGAAGCATGGTTGAATCCATCACATATAGTAATGATGGAGGCTTCGGTTTTAATGCAGCGGCTTTCGATGAAGGAGTCCTCGGAAAGGACGCAATTGCAGGCTATGTCGGTAGCGCAGCGGGGCTTGCCGCCGGAGATCTTATAAGCGGCACTATGGATGCGACGACAAAGGGCTTCTACGGCTCACTTGGTAATATTGGGAACATGGCTGCAAGTGAGGCCTCAAAATATGCGGTATATGCCGGGTATCAGCTTGCAGAGGACGGTTTTGATGACTTTGGCGGCAGCATGGCCGCGGCTTTTGATGAGATGGGATTATCGGTTAACATCCTTGATATCGGTTCCATGCTGGATCTCGGGCGTCTTTTCGCTGCCACCGGGGCCAATGATCATAATGACGAATACCTAGGCGGACTTAAACAAGTCTCCAAGAACCTGACAGGAACAGGCCTTTTTGCACTCAACTTTAACTCGAATGGAATAACAGGGGAGATCACAACAGGAGGCCTGGGTATAGGAAGCAGTCTCTATAATCTCGGAAAAGGCACCATCGCTGATCTCGCTATCCAGAACTATAGCAGGGAAAACGGCAATGCCGGCCTGCTTAGAACCGGATACACATTCGGTGATCAGAGCGCAGAAGACACAATCTGGCGGCTTCTTACAGGAAAAGACAGCCTGCATTTTGACGCGGACGGCAGTGAAGAGGCTCAGACCATAAAGAAAACAGGCGGAGGACGTGGTATTCACCTCAGTTCGGAATACAACAACGCAGACGGCAACGAACTCCTTAAAGCGGCTATTGTGCTGCAGCATGAAGCCCACCGCGACGGAATGCTCGGCAGTAATAATGATTCTGAAACCCTCCGCGCTGTTCTCTCGCATACTCAGATGATCGAGGCTCTCGGTAATGCATACGGATTTGACTTCATGTCTGGAGATAATAACCTGATTGGAGATATAAGTGTCTATATGGCTGCTCTTCAGTTAGGAGACATGAGCCTTTTTTCGGATTATGTGGCAGGGGCTTATGACTCAAGTGCGGATTATTGGAAGTTGGTTGAAAATCCAGATGGATCATTGACTCTTCACGATGACGGCCGTGGCGGAGTCTTCTACACTGATGAAAATGGAGAGGAGCATGAGATAGGACACTTTATAGGTGGTAGTAGAACCAGTCATTTACAGACTGTTTTAGGTTTAAATCTAACAGATGAAGAAAAAACTCGTTTGAATTCCGAAATGCTTGTAACGCAAGGTTTGGCAGAGCGATATAAAGATGGACACTTCCTTGATGAAGAAGGTAATCAAATCTCTATAGATTTAACTGGTGAATGGTCTGATCGTATGGGTGCTGCTTTAGATTATGATCGGATGTTTGTAGATGCTTGGCGCAATGATGGTAATATGGATACCATGATCGAGAAGCTAAAATATATGAATATTTCAGAAAAATACGGTGTTGACTATAGTGATAGACAAAAATACCTTAATGATAAGTATGATAAAGCAGTAGACTTTTCTGCGAGATTTGAGGCTGGTACAGCAACAGAACATCTATTTTCTCAGACCGAAATAGAGAATGTAGTAGGATTCGGTAAAAATGCATTATGTTATGGAACCGTACCGGTGAATTTATATCAGCTGAGAGATCCTTCTATTAGTTTGGATATGGTTGCAGATACTGTGACATCTGCATTTTCTAACAAGATTATAAGAAAAGATGGATATATTAGAGAATACAATAAATATTTAAAATCACTTGGTAAAGGATTAGGCTCTTCACAATACCTTAAGCAAGGCTCAGATTTTTCTAATTTAAAAGATTATTTAAAGTCTGATTATACAATGGCAGATTACGGAATATACGGAGAGGATGATAATGAACATCATACACTATACAGAAATGGTTATGATGCTATAGATCCCTATCCATATCCGCTATCATGGCAAGAAATCGAAAAGTACCGTTTTCGGGGTTTAGAATGGATGGATTTTTAATGAAGATTAGAATACTTATAATATTTTTATTGCTTATATTCATAACAGCTTGTAGTTCAGATGATTTATCAATAGCTAGTAATATGGTTCTTATAGAAGGTGGAGAATTCCTTTTTGGTAGAGAAGGAAAAACATCTCACTTAGTAAAAGTACAACTTGATGATTATTATATTTCTAAATTTGAAACTACAGTTGAACAATGGGAACAATTTCTTCAGGAAACAGGAATGCCGTATTTGTGGAAAGATGAATTTACCGATGTTAGAGAGGAGAGTCCTTATCCAGAATCACCAATCGGAGTAAATTGGAAACAAGCAATAATGTATGCGAACTGGGTAAGCAAAAAGTACGGCTTAGAAGAATGTTACGTCATAGATGGTGATTCTGTAGATTGGAATCTTTCCACTAATGGATATCGTCTTCTCACTGATGCAGAATGGGAGTACGCTGCTCGAGGTGGTAATAAATCAAAAAATTATATTTACTCAGGTAGTAATATTCTTGATGACGTTGCTTGGACATGGTGGAATTCAGAAAGTATTGCTCAAAGAATCGGAACAAAAAAAGCCAATGAATTGGGTTTATATGATATGAGTGGAAATGCAGATGAGTGGTGTTGGGATTTATCATGGGAATATCCATATTCTCCAGAATTATCATTAGATAATCCAACTGGACCTTCAATAAATGATTATTTACTTATTGAAAAACATCAATTTCGTATTTCAAGGGGAGGTTCTGTTGGCGGTTCTGAGGAATTTTTCTTCACAACATATGATAGAGCTGGTTTATACGAATTGAGTATAGGTGCAGGCGGGCCAGGAATCCGATTAGCACGTAACGCTGAATAGAATTCATACGTAACAACCGCCGGAATAGACGTTGGAGCAGTCGCCACCTGCGAGTGGAAAGGGCAATCAGTGAAGCTCAATTTTGTTAATTCGTGTGTTAGATGTTCTCAATAAAATTTAAATTAGGAGGCTTTAAATGTAAATATTGACAGTATAAAATAACTTTTTGGCAATCAAAAAAAATAAAATAATAAGGAATGAAAAATGTATAAAAAATTTTGGATTTTAATAATTGTGATAACTTCAATTTTCTCGGGGTGTATGAGTGTGCCACTCTCAGAGTCAAATCCAGTTTTCGACTCTTTTTGTACAGAAAATAAGATAGATGCGAATGGGATTCTTTTAGGACTATATAACAGTGGAAGTCAATCCGGAGAAGATACGGCATTTCGTCTGCGAATTGGAAAAGATACCGTTACAGATCTTAATGAAGAGTTGCCACAAGTTATAGCCAGAGTTGATTTTGTTGAAAAAAAAGGCAGATTTTTAAAGATTAATACAAAATTAATAGAAGGTGTTGAAGGAGATGACAGGTCAATTTATTCACTGATTGTTTTGACTGCAATCTGTAATATGTCTGGAAGTGGAAGAACAAATCAAGGTTCCTATCAGAATTCCACTGATAATATGATGAGAGTATTGGCTGCAGTCTATGGTGGAGAGGAAAAACCTGATTTACCTGAGTGGGTAGAAAAAGTTTATTCACAAAAAAATATCGAAGGGATAATTAGTATTGATAATGATATGCTTAAAATAATATATAACTAAGATTCCTAACTTCAAAAGAGGAACGGAATGCATTTTCTTTATAAAGATTGATAATGATATTGTTCTTTTAAATGGTCTTGTTTTTTACAAGTAGAAAATTTCCAGAATTGCAAAATGGATCCCTCAGGCTCCGTAGTTTTCGGCGATGCTTATTCAAGTAAAAAATAATTTTAGGAGTAGTCATGAAAAAAATATTTTTTGTTTTATCTATCGGTTTTCTTATGATAATAACTTCTTGCAGTACAACAACCGTTTTTAATCCCAACTCACTTAGCGAAGAAGAATTAAATGTCCTGCATATCCTTTCTACTGTTAGGGTACGTGAAATTGATGGTGAAAATGTAACCATTTTTAATTGGTTTTCCCCCGCCAAAGTATTGCTTCCGCCAGGAGAGCATACTTTTAAAGTATGGTTTCGTTCTACAAATTGGACGTCTAGTCTGGTGTCACTAACATACGAGTTTGAGAGTGGAAACGAATATATTATCGACCCGGTTGTTGAAAGGAAATATGTGGCATTTAAAATTATTCCCATAGAATCGATGGAAAGCTATTACAAGAAAAAGAATGAAAACATCTTTAGATAAGAATTCATCCTTGATATCGGTTCCATGTCACCTATAAACATCGGAATGACAGGTATACGTCTTGTGCGTAATGCAGAATAATTCCCGACGGAATAGGGGCGATGTAGCTGACGAATCATTGAAGAATATTTGATATCATCATGTAGTTATAAAATGAAAAAATGAACTTGTAATACGTAATATCGCAAAGGGGGGTAAAATTAAAATATCATCAGCAAGAGCAAAAATATTTTTAAAAAATAATATTATAAAGGAGATTAATTAATGCAAAAATTACAATTCAGAGAAATGACAGTTGGAGGCTTACTTTTTGTTCTTATCATTGTGATTGCGTTATCTTCATGTATGAGTTCGCAAAGAACTTCACAGGGAAACACCGCCAATACTGCAGGATCAGCATTTAATAAGCTGGAACTGAAAGAACAAAAATTAAATGGTGAAGAGTTGGCAGATATTGCCCTCTGGAAATCTACTGAACTGGCAATATTTACTCAGAATCATTTAGAACCTACAGACGATAACTTGCCCCGTATCTATAATCCGTGGATTGCAAGCTATGAAGGCTTCAGGATGGCATCTCTGCTTGGTTTGGATTCAGATTTTTCGACAGACGAAATATATCTGTTTATCCGGGCATTGTTTGATGATATGCCGACCGATGTTGAAACTGGTTCACTTGTAAAAAGTATTGTTGTATCCGACTGGTATGATGATGGTTCCCCGCTTGTTATCAATGTAACACGTGCTTATTCAGGTAATAAAAACCCGATAGTAGTATTTATGTTTAATACCTGGAACAATTTACGTAAATACGGACTTCCTTTAATCAAGAAAGCCGGAATTGTCTATGAGTATCCGAGATTAAAAACACCTGAGGGTGAATTTCTACAGGAATTTATGGACTCTTATTCAATGTCGTGGTTGGAGGATGGTTTTATGACAGCTTCAGGGGCTGTAGGAAAAGATTTGCCGTTATTCTCTTCTGTCGACGATGATTTTGAAAAACTGAATTTAACTGATGATTGGCTCCGTGATGGAAATTTAGATAACGATGCTGAAGTTTTACCCGTTTTAACAGAAATAATAACAAGAGATGAGATTAAACCGATCGGTAAGGTTTTTGCCAGAATGCAGCTTTTTATGTACCACTTATTTCATGGTGAAGTTGAACTGGCTCAAGCGGTCATCAATGAGCTTAATGAGTCAGGGATACTCGAACAATCTGAGGTATCGGAAACTGAAGTTGGTATTCTCGCGAAGCGTGATCTGCAAAGAATCCTGGATATAGCAGTCATGTTATCGAATCAGTAAATATAGATAAAAATATAGCAAAGAGGTGGGGAAATGAAAAAGAGAATAATTGCTTTTTTTATAATACTCGCAACAATAAGCTTTGTTGGTTGTATGTCAACACAAAAGACAAAAAACACAGGGGAAGCAACATTTCAGTTACCTGATGTTGTCGCAGTAGAACTTGATTATGTAATAGGAAAGGACCTTGTCGGTGAAGGTGATTCTGCTGGAATAATATTCCGGTTTTTAGAAAATGGAATTTTTGAATTAGAAAAAGAAGGTACTGTATATACGGGGATCTGGAAGAATACTGAAGATATGCCGATGTTCCCTTATAGTGTTAGGTGGAATGAAAACGAAGATGAAAAGGGATATATAATATCAATCAATGAAATTGACGGGCAACTTACGATCAACGGTCATTGGACTATTACCGATAGTTATATAACGCTGAATGAAACATTCATAAAACCATATTGATATGTAATGAATATGGTTTGTTAGCATCTTCCGCTGGAATAGGGAGTTGTAGCCGACGAAAATCATCCCCTCTACTATTCTGGCTCTTACGCAGCTTAGCTTAAGCCTTTTCGGCGAAATCCCCCCCCCCTTTCTGGGTAAATCCCGGAAGGGGACAACCTCCTAAGCTCTGACCTCACCATTTCATCCAACGATGTCAGGAAAAAACCCCAAGGGTGCCACTAAGTTTTAGTCGGTGCCCTGATTTTCGGTTACATTATATTCCTCGCAGATATATAGATTATAGGTTGCAAAGCTGGTTTTTTTGCTTTGATAATTGTTAAATTCGATTTTTTAATTATAATTATAATTATACTGTACATTGAGTTGAACTTTATTGATCGGAGAAATGATGCTTAAAAGATTTATCAAGGTGAGAGTGAAACTTCTCTGTGGTTTCATTGGAATATTGCTGATAGCGGGTTTTGCGGGGTTTACCGGAATAAGCGGAGTTCAGCAGATTAATTATCAGAACAAACTCGGCGAAATGGTGAATGAGATTCTTGCCGAAGCGCAGGCTGCCCAGGCTGCGGCGCTCAGGTTTATGATATATGAGGATGACGATTATTATGATCTGGCATTAAAATTCATCAACAGCGTAATTGTGAAGGCGGAAGCAGCCGGAAGAGTTATGAGGGTTGAGGGGAATCGCGAGAAAACTGCGGAGCTTTTGTCGAAATCTGCAGATTATCGAAATCTTATCGAAAATTTCCGAATTCTGGAAAACAAGAAAAAGGAAGCTCAGGCAAATCGATTGACTGATGGACTCGATTTGATGGAGAATATTGGCAATATTGTTGAATCTTATAATAACAGAATTGGAAATCCGCAGAGTACTCCATTCGAAAAAAGGGATTATTTAAGGAAAATCCAAATTGTTCAGGATATCCAGACCAGGCTTAATTCACTGCGGACAATAGCCTTGAATTATATCCTGGAAAGAACTGACGCAGGCAGAATAGAGGCTTATGTCACCTGGAATGAAGAGCTTAATTTTATTAAAAAAGATTTGGAAATGTTTGAAGAGATCTCGAAATCTGATCAGATATTCTCTATTGTTAAAATGTCAGTTAATTCATTCGAAAATTATTCGGCTAATGTAGATATATTTCACCGGTTGAGCATGGAGCAATGGGAGCTTCAGGGCAGACAGCGGGATGCTGCCGTCATAGTCATAGCTCAGGGTGACAAGGTAAGGAATGGGGTTAACGACAAAATAGTCGATGTAACAATAAAAGTGACAGTGACAATGTTAATTCTTCTGGGTCTGGCTTTTCTTCTTGGCATTTTGATTGCTGTGTTGTTATCGCGTGATATAACCGATTCGCTTATAAAGGGCACCATTGTTGCCGGGCACATAGCCGACGGAAGGCTGGATGCTGTCGAGCTTGACCTGGAACGCAGAGATGAGCTGGGTGATCTTGCCAGGGCTCTGGATAAGATGTCCAAGAGTCTTAACGTTCAGCAGTGGCAGCGGCAGGGCAAGGAAGGTCTGGATGATGAACTCAGAGGTGATCAGGGCCTGGAGGAGCTTGCCGAGAAATTTATAAGATACATGACGCGTCGCCTCGGGGCACAGCTTGGAGCTTTTTATCAATATGACGGCAAAGAGTCGCTGGAACTTGTCGCATCATACGCGTTCAAGGACCAATCCGGTAATTTTAGTGAAATTAAAATAGGTGAAGGACTCGTCGGGCAGGCTGCGAAGGATAGGGAAATCCTCTATTTTTCATCTGTCGAGGACGGACCGGCTTATAATTACGGAGTTGATGAGATGGTTCCGCCGAATATGCTTGCCGCTCCTCTGGTTTTTAAAAATGATCTGATTGGTACCTTTCTGATAGGTTCTTTTTCCGGTTTTTCCGAACAGCAGAAGGATTTCGTTGAATTTAATTTATCTAATATCGCGGTACTTTTCAACGCCGCGATATCACGGAAAACTATAAACCTTCTTTACATTCAGGCACAGCATCAGCAGGAGGAACTCAAGGAAATCAATACTGAACTTGAAGCGCAGACAAATGCGCTCAAAGAATCTGAGGCTGAAATGCAGGCTCAGCAGGAAGAACTCCGGGTTACAAATGAGGAACTGGAGGAACGTACCGAGGCTATAGAGAAGCAGCGTGATTCTATAAGAGTCAAGAATGATGAACTTCAGAGGGCTCAGAAGGAAGTTGAGAAGAAGGCTGATGACCTCGAACAGGCAAGCAAGTATAAATCAGAGTTCCTCGCGAACATGTCGCATGAGCTGCGGACTCCGCTTAACTCCATCCTTATTCTCGCTCAGCTTCTCGCCGTTAACAAGGAAGGAACCCTGACTGAAAAGCAGATGAAGTCCGCCTCCGCCATTCATGCTTCGGGTGCCGATCTTCTGAAACTCATCAATGAAATACTCGATCTGTCCAAGGTTGAGGCAGGTAAGATTGAAATTCATTATGAGAATGTCAGGCTCTCAAGACTCGAGGATGATCTTGAAAGAATATTCCGCGGCAGCGCGGAGGAGAAGGGGCTTGAACTTACTTTCAGCCTATCACCCGGGCTTCCGGAAGAGATTCTGACCGACAGCCACAGGTTGCAGCAGATTTTGCGAAATCTACTGACAAACGCGGTTAAATTTACCGAAGAAGGTTTTGTTAAGTTCATTATCACCCAGCCTGATGAAAACAGGAAGAAAACCTTAGACGGCGATTATATTGCCTTCAGGGTTGAAGACAGCGGCATCGGTATTTCTTCCGATAAGCAGGCAGCCGTCTTTGAGGCCTTTCGGCAGGCTGATGGAAGTACTATCCGGAAATATGGAGGGACAGGCCTGGGGCTCTCCATATCACGCGAGCTCGCAAAACTTCTCGGTGGTGAAATACAGCTTGAGAGTGTCGAAGGAAAGGGAAGCACCTTTACTCTGCTGCTTCCGGCTGCTCACCCCGTGTTTTCTGAGATAGTACAGATCAAACCTGAGTCTGGGCCTATCCCGGCCTCAGGTTCAGCTGCCGTTCCGGCGGCTCGCACCGAGGTTGAGAGCGTATTCCCGGATGACCGGAATAACTTAGCCCATGGCGATCGCAGCATTCTTATAATCGAGGATGATATTAAATTTCTGGAAATACTTGCTGATCTGGTCAGAGAGAAAGAATTTAAGGTTCTCATCGCCCAAGACGGTGAGACCGGGCTGCATTTTGCCGATTATTACCGGCCCAGCGCAATAATTCTGGACATCGGGCTTCCGGGAATAGACGGCTGGACGGTAATGGAGCGGCTGAAGAATAATCCTGATCTTCGCCACATTCCCGTGCACTTCATGTCAGGCCATGATGATTCCCTCAATGCAATGCGGATGGGGGCCGCTGGCTATCTAACCAAGCCGGTCAGCCTCAGTGACATAAACGGGGCGCTCAGTAAGCTTGATCGTATTCTTTCCTCCTCCATAAGTAGGCTTCTTGTTGTAGAGGATGATGACATCCAGCGTGAGAGCATACGTGAACTCATCGGTGACGGAGATGTTGAGATTACCGATGTTTCAAATGGGACAGAGGCGTTCAGCCTTCTACGTGAAGAATGTTTTGACTGCATGATCCTCGATCTTGGGCTGAAGGATATGTCCGGCTTAGATCTTCTCGAAAAGATCCGGAATGATCAGGACTGCTCCCGAATTCCGATCATTATTTATACCGGGCGCGAGCTTTCCCGGGAGGAAGAAGATACGCTGAATAAATATGCGGAGAGTATTATCATCAAGGGCGTAAAGTCGCCCGAGAGGCTTCTTGATGAGACAGCCCTGTTCCTACACCGGGTTGAGTCGAAACTGCCTGATGATAAACAGAAGATGATTCGTGAAGTTCATAACAAGGAGGCTGTCCTATATGGGAAGACAATTCTGCTTGTCGATGACGACATGCGTAATGTCTTTGCGCTGACTAATATCCTTGAGGATAAGGATATGAAGGTGATTGTTGCCAGGGATGGTATTGAAGCTTTGGAGAAGCTTGATCTTGAGCCTGGAATTGACCTCGTGCTGATGGACATCATGATGCCCCGGATGGGCGGATATGAGGCAATGACCGAGATAAGGAAAGACCAGAAGCTGAAGAAGCTGCCGATCATAGCGTTGACGGCGAAGGCAATGGCGGGAGATCGAAACCTGTGCATCGAGGCCGGAGCTAGCGATTATCTAGCAAAACCGGTTGACACCGAGAAGCTTATCTCGATGCTCCGTGTCTGGCTGTACTGATGAGTACGAATAAAGGGGAAATAGATAACGAATATCTCGAACTTGAGCTTTTGATGGAAGGTATCTACCGTAAATACGGATTTGATTTCAGGGATTACTCCTCGGTGCACCTGAAACGGAGACTCGATCACAGACTCGCGATATCAGGGCTCAAGAACTTTACCCAGATACTGCACCGGATTATCTATGACGAGGAGTTCTTTAAATCCATTCTTTTAGACCTCTCGATCAATGTAACTGAAATGTTCAGGGATCCGCCTTTCTATAAAGAAGTCCGTAAGGAGATTGTTCCCTACCTTCATACTTATCCCTTTGTGAAAATATGGCATGCAGGCTGTTCGGCAGGACAGGAGGTTTATTCCACTGCCATCCTGCTTGAAGAAGAGGGCCTTCTGCCGCGAATGCAGATTTACGCGACAGATTTCAATGAGATGATTCTGGACAAGGCGAAGAACGGAATATACCCGGTTGAGAACATCAAGAGCTATACCGAGAACTACCAGAAGGCCGGAGGGAAGGCTTCTTTTGCAGATTATTATACCGCGCAGTATGAATCTGTTATTATAAAGCAGAGACTGAAAGACAATATCTTATTTTCATTTCACAACCTTGTAACTGATGGTGTATTCGGTGAGATGAATGTCATTTTTTGCCGGAATGTGCTTATATATTTTAATAAGGATCTTCAGAACAAGGTTCTCCGGCTGTTTTGTGACAGCCTGGTTCCCGGAGGATTTCTCTGCCTTGGAACCAAGGAGACCCTGAAGTTTTCAGATGTTGAGGACTATTTTGAGATAGTATCTCCCAGAGAGAAAATCTACAGGAAAAAAAGATGAGAAGATTATCGGCTGTCGTAGTAGGCGCATCCGCCGGCGGGTTTAGAGCATTGTCGCAGCTCCTGTCCTCACTTTCAGAGAACTTTCCGGTTCCGGTAGTCATTGTACAGCACCTTAGTCCTGAAAGTATGAATCTTTCAGTTGCTCAGCTTGATAGGATCTGCCGGCTTGAGGTAAAGGAATGTGATGATAAAGAACCTCTTCTGCCGGGGAAGGTCTACATTGCCCCTCCGAATTATCATCTTCTTCTTGAACCTGATCATACAATCGGGCTTTCTGTCGATCCAAAGGTGAACTATTCCCGTCCCTCTATAGATGTAATGTTTGAAACTGCCGCCGAGGCTTATGGCGACGAGCTTGCCGCGGTTGTATTGACAGGCGCGAATAATGACGGGACAATGGGCTGCCTGAAGATTAAGAATTTCGGAGGCCTTGTCATTGTCCAGGATCCGGCGACCGCGGAGGCTGAGACAATGCCTAAGTCGGTAATTGATAATGTAGGGGCCGATTATATAATTCCGCTCAATGAGATAGGAAAATTGTTAAATAAGCTAGCTGAGGAAAACCCGAATGGATAAAATGAACATTCTCGTCGTGGATGACATAAAAGCAAATCTTCTTTCACTTGAATATCTTCTGGAGGATGAAGAGATCGAAATAATAACCGCCGAATCAGGTCCGGAGGCCCTTGAGAAGACCCTCGACCATGACTTTTTTCTGATCCTGATGGATGTCGAGATGCCGGGGATGCACGGATATGAGACTGCCGAGCTTCTCCGGGGAAACAGCAAGACCCGCGGTATCCCTATAATCTTTGTTACGGCGAACAGCAGGGAGGACGAACAGCTCTTCATGGGCTATGACGCGGGAGCCGTCGATTACCTGGTAAAACCGATTGCCCCCAGAATTCTTCTAGGCAAGATATCGGTCTTCAAGACTCTGTACAGACAGCAATATGAGCTCATTCGAAAGACTGAAGAGCTTAACGGCACAATTTCGGAGCTCGAAGAGCTTCAGCAGGAGCTTGAAGAGAAGAATGATCAACTGAGGATTCTCTCCGATCAGGACGGGCTTACGGGTCTTTTTAACCGGAGATTTTTTGATAATATTCTTGAGGAAGAATGGAGCCGCGGACTTCGGACCGGGCATCCTATCTCTCTAATTATGGGTGATGTCGACTTCTTTAAACAGTACAATGATACCTATGGGCATCTGGCTGGAGATGAATGCCTCATCAGGATTGCGGGAATTTTCACAGAGGTAATCCAGAGAAGGGTAGACAAAGTTGCCAGGTTCGGCGGGGAGGAATTCATAGCAATTCTCCCCGAGACAGACAGCGAAGGGGTGACGCGGATTGCCTCAAATCTTCTATCAGCCGTCCGGAATGCCGGAATTGAGCAAACAAGCTCGATTAACGGCAGGATGCTTACCATTAGTCTTGGAGTCTGTACGGCAATTCCTGATGCGGATCACTCGTTCGTTGATTTTTTAAACTCTGTGGACGGGGCCCTGTATGAAGCCAAGGGTAAGGGCCGGGACTGCATTGCTGTCAGGACTTTTTTACCCCTATAATCTCATCTTAAAGCAGCCCGTGTTCGAGGAAACTGAAATAACCGGTCTCCGAGATTATCAGGTGATCGAGCATATTTATCCCGAGGATCTTGCCCGCATCCCGGAGGCGCTCGGTGAGCTCAATATCCTCACGGCTTGGCTCGGTGTTTCCGGACGGATGGTTGTGTGCGCAGATAATACCAGCAGCGTGTTCGGCGATGGGTTCAGAATAGACTTCGCGGGGATGCACAATAGTGCGGTTAAGCGTGCCTATCGAGACGACACGCAGGGCCATGACCTCATGCGCACCATTAAGCGAAACGCTGAGAAAGTGCTCCCTCTTGCTTGAGGCATAGTGGCAAAGAATCGGAACGGCATCGGACGGCGAACTTATCCGTCTTACGGTCGGAGTTATTCTTCTTCTTGAAAACTCAAGCGCTGCCGAGAGCTGCGCCGCCTTGGCCGTGCCCAGACCCACAATTTCGATGAACTTTGCAGGCTCAATCAGCTCAACCGGATGCTGCTGATAAAGTTCCAGAACTGCCTGCGACAGCTTCATCACATCATTTCCCCTGGAGCCTGATCCCAGCATTATCGCTATGAGCTGCAGATCACTCAAGTATTCCGGGCCGTGTTCAAACAGAAGCTCTCTGGGTCGTTCTGCCTTTGGAAGCCTTGTTATATTTTCATAGTATGTTTTATCAGTCATATAAACATATAACAGAAAAATTTCTTGCTGATTCATCGAATGAATTAATATTATTGATAAATTATGGAGGGTAGAGCTGCTTCATTAGGATAAGTAATAATGCCGATTACATATGAGATCTGATGGTCAGACAGCAATTCCAGATTTAATCTCCGGAAGCATCTGAATAATCTTAAAAATGTCTAAATATCTAAACCATTCCTCTTTGCTGCGAGTTGAATAGTTTTAATTCCCGCTTCCGGGAATTAAGTGGTTCTGAATTTGGCTGCTTTTTTATGCCGCCGCTGGGGGGCCCGGTGCCGTCAGGAAAAATTGAGGTCTTCCGAACCTTTTTCTGATGGTATCGGGGGCAGCAAGGGCCGACATTCGGGGGAATTGCAGCCAAATTCAGAACTGCTGATGGTCAGATGAACCTCTTCATGAGCTCGTCACAGATTTCGTCGATACTGTCTTTGTTTATATCGTTCTGCTCGATTATTCGCTGTATAGGGGCCCTTTTGTCCTCATTTTCGAGTCCTTTAAGCAGTACCATGGTGCCGGTTCGTCTTCCAATCCGGAAAATCATCTGGTCCTCCTCCGGCAGGCTTAGAAACTTCTCAATTACGGCGAGCATATTTGCCTTGTCCTCCGGAAACCGGCCTTGAACTTCAGGGAAAAGATTGAGGATGTGATCATTTTTAAGGAAACTCGTTATCCCGACAAGGTTCTGTATCAGGAGAAGCAGTTCCTCCGCCATCTCTACATCGTTTGTCCGGGTCGAGATCCCGTTCCGGTAGTCGGATGTTATTTCGAGACTGTCCGGAATTGCGAGGGTCCGGATTCTAATGAAGTCAGGATTTATTTGGTTGAGTGCGTCGGCGGTTTCAACGGCATTCTGATGCGAGTACTCCTTCCCTCCGAGTCCCGGCATGAAATACTCTGATAACTCTATTTTTGCCTTCTTCACTTTCTGTCCGGCGATGATGTGGGTCTTTTTGTCGGCACCCTTTCTCACCAAATCGAGTACCGCGTCGCAGCCGCTTTCAAGCCCTATGTGAATACGGTTGAGTCCGGCTGCAGCTATCGCCGAGAGATCCTCATCACTTATCCGTGAGATAGTCTGGGAGCGCGCGTAGGAGGTAATTCTCTCTGTATCAGGAAAGTTCAATCTGAGGTAAGTCAGGATTTCTATCATATGCTCAGGTTTTATTACCAGGCTGTTAGCATCCTGGAGGAAGATTGACCGCATTCCGCTGTGGGTCCAGTTTTCGGCCATGCTCAGTGCCATTGAGCCTTCGTTTTCAGGCCTGATTGCATCAGTTCCAGCTGCCTTTGTTCTGAAGTAATCGGTCCAGCTCTTTATCTGATCAATATCCCGTTTTATATGTTCGACCGATCTCGCGCTGAAACCTTCGCCCTTGTAGAGGCCGCAGAACCTGCATTTATTCCACGGACAGTTCCTGGTAATTCTAAGAAGAAGGCTGCCCGCCTCACTTGGGGGGCGGATAGGGCCAAGCTCGTAGCCCTGGTATTGTTCATCGCTCATTAATTAAAATCCTTATTATCTGCCGGTAATTCTTTTTCCATAGCAGCTTTAAGTTCTCCAAGCGATATCCGGGAGGTGAGATCGAGGCTTAAGGGCGTAACTGCGACCTTCCGTTCAACAAGGAGGGTGTGTGCATCGGTTCCATCTTGAAACACAGAATAATCATCCTGAGTATGCCAGGCCAGACCACTGTGATGTCCGCACGAGCTTCCTTCTGGTTTACTGACAAGGTAGTAGGGCCTTCGGGCAAGGCTTGTAAGCTTCCAGAGGGTGTCCATCCCGGCATCAGACGGCACCTCAATTTTAAGTACATGGACATCTCCTCCAAGGCCCCCGCCTGCCGCTGCCGGGGCAAACTTCCGGCAGAAATAGGCTGCCGCACGGAAGTCGGCCTTAGGTTCTGATGAGAAAACCTCCGACTCTTCGGTCTCGAGCGAGACAGCCATGGCGGGTATGCCGTAATTTGCGGCTTCCAGGGCCGCGCCTACGGTTCCGGAGCGGGTGATGTCTATGCTGATGTTTGCTCCCGAGTTTATGCCTGAAACAACCAGGTCAGGCAGGACGGGCATAATATTAAGCATTGCATGATGAATGCATTGCGCCGGGGTGCATTCTACCGAGAAAGCTCTCACTCCAGGAGCGGCCGAAACAAGTTCGGTGATCTTACCGCTTGTATCCCGGCCGTGACTTCGTCCGGCGGAGGTACACTGCTTGTCGGGGGCGACTATCCATAACTCGGCTATTTTTGCCAGCTCTTCGGCCGCGGCCCATAGCCCGGGGGAACGAATTCCATCATCATTTGTGAGTAAAATTATCATCTTAGTTCAGCTCCTCAGCCGACCAGAGTCTCAAGGGCGGCATTTATCAAAATGAAGTATCGCGGCATAACCTGGGGTGGAAGTTATATCAGAGGCTGCTTCAGTATATCCGGTAGTATAATCTTTTTTCATCTTCTTTTATCAGCGTAAAACCCATCCTGATGTAGAGAGTCTGCACCGGATTAGTTTTCAGGCATTTCAGCTCCAGCGGCAAAGACTCAGCGCGGGCAATTTCCAAAGTGTCGAGGATTATCCTGGTTCCAAGCCCTCTGCCGTGAAAATCAGAGTCGAGGTGGAGGTTGTCTAGGTGGAAAGTCTGTCCGTCACGGCAGTAACTTATTCGCCCCGCCTTTTTCCCGTCAGCTATAATTATTTTTGTGGTCCCGAGATCGAAGCAGTTGAGATCCAGATAATGTCTGTATTCACTGTCGGTATCCCATGTCTCCCTGATATATGAGCCCATAGTCTGTTCAGTCAGACTGTTTACCCACTGCTCGTCTTCGGAGACTGCGTCTCTGAGTTGATATTCCATAACAGGTATTATCCGGGAAATAGCAAATTTTATCAAGAAAGAAGTACTTACAGGGTTTAATATCAGATCATGGAAAAGATTAAAGCATATCATCTTAGAAAAATCGGGCTGATTGAGGCGGGTAATAATGAAGCCAGATGCAGGATCCTGCTTGATGATAATTATATCCGCGGACTCCGGCAGCTTGAGCATTTCAGTCATCTCCATGTTTTTGCTGTGAATGGGCAGCAGGAGGTAGGGCATTTTATCACAGATATTATCCGGATTAACCAGAAGGCCGGCATCATCGAAACTGGCCCCGGACTGCCCGGCGGCGCGATTCTCCTTGATCTGAAGCCCTATATGCCCTCAGAGGACAGGTTTACAAAGGACGCAGATGTTGCAGGTGCTGCGGACCTGCTGAAGCTGGCGCCGAAGATTGTTGCTGAGAAGGATGGGCTGATGGCGGCTGTAATCGGTAGAATATCGATTAATGAGGGACGGCCCAGGATAATTCTCGATGATCCGGCCATGCTATTGTCAGCATCGGAAGCATTTAACGGCTATGTCAATATCCTCTGGTATTTCAGCCGCTCCAACATGGAGCAGCTTCGGAAAATTCTCGTCTGCAGGCCGCCTTATGATGCGCCTGAGACCGGTGTCTTTGCGTGCAGGAGCCCTGTGAGGCCTAATCCGCTGGGCTTCACGACAGTAAAGGTTGAGAAAGTAGACTCTGCTTCCGGAGTTATCGAGATTGATGATACCGATGCCTTCGAAGGAACGCCCGTACTCGCTCTGGAGGTTTATAAACCTGAGATTCACAGGATAGACGCGTGCAGGCTGCCCAAATGGTTGTCTCACTGGCCGAAGCAGGCCGGAGGTTCTCTTCAGCCTGCTTTTTCAGGGCGAATTAAACCCGCTGATATCAGGAGGCTCGAATCTGAGCTGCCCCGCGGGGAGCCGGCGGAGGAGCGCCCTGCGGTCTCCGGGGCGTTCGGTGCGGGACACGGCCGGCCGGACAGGATTGAACTTGTCGGAGTCCGCCAGAACAATCTTAAAAATATAGATGTTTCTATTCCTGTAAACGCTCTAACAGTTATTACCGGGGTATCGGGCTCCGGGAAATCGAGTCTGGCCTTCGATACCCTCTACGCCGAAAGCAGGCGCAGGTTTGTACAGAGCATGTCGGCCGCATCCCGCTCGGCCTCAGAGCAGCTGGAAAAGCCCGATGTAGACCGGATAAGCAACCTGTTTCCGGCAATCGCGGTGGATCAGAAGAATATCTCGCGTAATCCCCGCTCGACAGTCGGTAGCATTTCTGAGGTTTACGGATATCTGCGAACCCTCTTCGCTCGTTTCGGTACAAGATACTGCAGCTTCTGCGGCAGCGAGATTAAGCCGGTTTCCGCCGGAAAGCTTGCCGAAATTATTTCAAATCTCGCAGAGGGAGCCGAGGTCCTGCTTCTGCCCGGCCGGGAGGTGCTCTCAGGCAAAACCCGAAGCGAGTTAACTGAAATATTTCATCAGGCCTATGAGAGTGGGAGCGGATTTATTGGCCTGGAGGTAAACGGTGCTCCGGTTAGAGTCACCGACAGGACAGCCTGTACCGGCTGCGATAGAATAGTAATGAAGATGAGCCCTTCGATCTTCAGTTACAACAGTCCTTCGGGTATGTGCCGGACCTGCAGCGGGCTCGGCCGGAAGCTTGAAGTAGACCCTGTTCGGGTGATTAATAAACCCCATCTGTCGCTTCTTGACGGTGCCTCTCCATGGTATGGAGACCTCCGAACTCATATGCAGAACATGAATGCCAACTGGATGAGGGGCGAGATCGTAGCCCTCGCCGATAAGATGAGAGTCGATCTCGAGATTCCCTGGCAGGATCTGCCTGAAGACTTTCGGCAGGCAGCCCTCTACGGCAGCGGAGATACGGAGTTTACCCTGACATACAGTTCAAAGAAGACAGGCAGAACAGGGACGATTAAACGTCCTGTCGGAGGCTCGGTAAATCATATCAAGCGCCTCTTTTCAAACTCGTCGTCGGGAAACAGCCATGAGCTTTATAAACAGTTTCTAACAGAGGTCGAGTGTCCCGACTGCGGAGGGCAGCGGCTTGCCCCCGAAGGACGGTTTGTCTTTCTGACAGGTAAATCTTATCCTGAGGCGGCCTCAATGAGCATCTCAGAGGCGTTAAGCTGGGCTGATGAGGTAGCGCGAGGGCTCGATCCTTCCTCAGCCTCTGCCGCGGGCATGCTGATATTTGAGCTTAAGAAGCATCTTGAGGCTTTGATCGGAACGGGTCTGCATTATCTTACCCTCGACCGTCCGGTCACGACGATCTCTGGCGGAGAAGGACAGAGGATTAAACTTGCCGGGCAGCTCGGCTGCGGGCTTTCAGGACTGCTTTATATTCTCGATGAGCCGTCTATCGGCCTTCATCCCCGTGATCACCAGAAGGTCATCGAAGTGATGAAGGAGCTTAGGGATGAGGGTAACACCATCGTCGTAGTCGAGCATGACGCACAGACCATACTTGCCGCGGATTATCTAATTGACATAGGGCCGGGAGCGGGCGCTCATGGAGGTAAGCTTGTAGCTGAAGGAAGTCCGGAGCAGCTCATGGCCAATCCGGAATCGGTAACGGGCCCCTACCTTAGCGGCATTAAGACCGCAGTTCCTGATTCCACGTCGAGTACACTTGCCCCGGATGCGCCTTTTCTGAGAGTGATGGAAGCGGATTTGAATAACCTCAGGGGTCTCGACGTCTGGTTTCCGGCAGGGAAGCTCAGCTGTGTCACAGGGGTCAGCGGTTCGGGCAAAACGAGCCTGGTGCTCGGGATTCTCGTGCCGCGGATGCTGGTGGCATTGAAAAATGGAGAAGTCCGGAACCTCGAGGGAGTGGAGAACGTGGACCGTGTCATCCATGTTGATCAGTCTCCAATTGGGCGATCTTCCCGTTCAGTACCGGCTACATACATCGGGTTCTTCGATGAAATCCGGAACCTTTTTGCGCGGACGCCGGAGGCTAAAAAGCGGAAGTATAAGGCCGGCCGGTTCAGCTTTAATGATAAAGCCGGTAGATGCTCCGCCTGTGAAGGGCTTGGTAAGAGCAGGATTGATATGAGTTTTCTGCCGGATACCTGGATGCAGTGTCCTGAATGCGGCGGCAGGAGGTATAATGCCGAAACCCTTGAAGTCAGGCTTGCCGGAAAAACAATCTTCGACGTGCTTGAGATGGACGTTCTCGAAGCGCTTGATTTCTTCAGCGGAGTGGCCGGGATAACCTCCGCCCTCCGGACGATGAGCGATGTCGGGCTTGAGTATCTGAAGCTCGGTCAGAGTTCGGCAACATTAAGCGGTGGAGAGGCTCAGCGGATAAAGCTAGCCTCCGAGCTTCAGAGGACCGATAACGGAAGGACCCTCTACATATTTGATGAACCTACTACCGGGCTTCATTTTTCGGATATCGAGAAGCTCTGTGTGGTTTTCCGAAGGCTGACTGATGCCGGAAATACGGTAATTATCATTGAGCATAATCTTGATATCATTCGCAGTGCCGACTGGATTGTCGATCTCGGTCCTGAAGGAGGAGAGGAGGGCGGAGATCTGATAGGGCAGGGCTCGCCGGCTGAAATTGCAGGAATACCGGAAAGTTACACGGGAAGTTTTCTTAAAAGCATTGTATAATTTCTCATGTCCAATACCCTCTCGGCAATTCTCCGGGCTGTTGAATACATAGAAGATAATCTCCAGAATCCGGTAGCCGTCGGTGACGCGGCATCCGAGGCCTGTTATTCGCTGTATCATTTCATCCGCCTGTTCGAAGGATTTACCGGACATACCCCTAAAGACTACATTCTCAGGCGCAGAATTGCAGAGGCAGCCTCTGAACTCCGGCAGAATTCGAAGAAGATAATAGATGTTTGTTTCGATTATCAGTTCGGATCGCCTGAGGCCTTCTCGAGGGCATTTAAAAAGATCGCAGGGATAAGCCCTGCCGAGATGAGGAAATGCGGGTATTATGATTCGAAACAACTTTTGTCCCGCATTGATGAAGATTCCATCCGGCACGTTGAGAATATACTTGAAACACCGGTAGAGGAAGTCTTTCTCGATGCGTTTAACCTGGCCGGGGTTGTGAATCTTATAAGGTCGGATAAGAAAATCATTGAAGAGATGTGGGGCTTTCTTGCAAATGAGCTCAAAAGGTTTCCTGAGACAGGCCGTACATTCTACGGCCTGTCATTCTGGCCCGATGACTATGATGTAGGAGGATTCTATCTGATGTGCGGATGCACGGTTCCTTCGGGTTTTGAGCCTTCAGGTCCTCTTTGTATGAAAAATATTCCCCCAAGCCGCTATCTGAAGTTTGTTCACAAGGGTGATGTTCGGACCATCGCGTCAACCTATCGATATATCTTTGAAACCTTTCTGCCAAAGAGCGATTACCGCCTCACGAAGGCCTGGGACATAGAGCTATATAAAGGCTCCGGGGGTACCGAAATACTGATACCCTTCGGGTGATTTAATGAAACTTCTCCGCCATATAAACTTATTAGTTTACTTAGGGAGTAGATAAATTATCCTGCAGTCGTAACACTTTGAAAAATCCTTCAGTTATTTTTACAGTTGTTGTAGGTTCTGTGTCTGAGCCTACTCTTTTTTCGTATGTTCCGGAAAATGTTCCGGTTATATATTCTCCAATCTTACCGAAGGAAATGACATCGAGAGTTCCAGGGCCAAAGAATGTTATGTTCTCAGAGCCTGTCGGATCTATATACCCAAAAAAGCCAATACCGGCATTGGAGAATTGAAGCGACATATTTTCTGAAGTGGGAGTTTCTTCTGTAGAATAATCCCAAACTTTTTTATATGCACATGCACCGGTGAAAGAGGATTGTTCATTTTCATAATCAATCGCGTATGGAACTCCATCGCCGTAATTATTGTTTAAATCTCCATCGAGGCTGTTGATGCAGCCATGAAGAAAAGATATTGACGTATCTTCGTATACAAAAGAAGCCCCCGGCTGTACGGTAACGGTTATTGTCCATTCCGAGCTCGTCATGTCTTCCGCTGTTACTGTACATATACAAGCTTCACCGTCTTCAAGTGTGATTTCACCGGCTTCTGCATTGCTTGATAAGACGAAAGTAGGTGTAATCGTGCTGAGATCTGCCGGTTCAATTGACGCGGTAATTGTTTTTGCCGCCTCGTCGATTACAGGCTCACCGATGAGAACTGCGCCGTCGAGAGTTATTGATATAATTGAATTTTCGTTTGATGCGCAGCCTGATACTGCAAGAATAAACAGTACAATCAGGACGAGGGGCATGAGTTTTTTCATTTTTTCTCCGTTTTAATAAGCTTATGATACTGTTACCGTACATTAGTGTGAGCAGCAATTCAAGTAATATTTTGAGTTCTCCGTTCAAGCAGGGGGGGCATTATTTGTGAGCCTGACAGGAGTGTGCGTTTTGTTGAATTTGTATTGAGAGAGAACAGTATTTTGACCCGGGCCGGGCCAAAATATGAATATGTTCTATAGATGGTCAGATTGTCGGCGCTGACTCATCAGCGAGCCTTAGAACTTTAAAGCAGCCGGAGAGGAGAATAGTTGGTGGGGCCATTTTTAGAAGACGTATCCTGTACTGGGAAGTATAGCTTTTCTACCAGTTTTTTAGTTCTCTCCAATTATTAGAAAAAACTTCGGAAGACTCTCATCAATGCTGATGTTCCTGAATCCAGCATCCTTAAGCTGTATTGAAACATCTTCCGCGGTGCATCTGATATCAATTGATGGGCCCGTCTGCATTTCTATCTTCTTCCAGTCGACAATAAAAATTTTCCCACCCTTCCTCAGCAGGCGGTGAGCCTCCCTTAAGTTTTCTAATGGATACTCAAGTTCGTGATGAAGCGTTATCATGTAAACAAGATCTGTGCTTGAATCTGGGAGAGGTACTTTCACGCTCTTCATCTGCACCGGAATTATCTCAGGATGATCAGGCGTGATGTTTTTTTTCATCCAGTTAATCATTGTTTCGGAGATGTCACAGGCATAAATTTTTCCGCCGGATAGGCTCTGAAACGGGATGCTGAAGAACCCTGTTCCCGCGCCGATATCCACGAGTGTTCCCGTCTCAGCCATGTCGAGTTTCTGCCAGATATACTCAGGCGGAATGTCTTTCAGCCTTTCCGGGTTGTTGAGTTTGTCCAGCTTTTTCGGGTTAAATCGATTATTCATTGGTAATTATCTCCTTCCTCTTCATTGATGATAGCATGCCTTCGCTGATGCTGTTGATTGGACAGACTGCGCACCATGTCTTTGGTTTAAATAAAACGGCAAGAATTGATCCGAGCAGGGTCGAGGTCAGCATCAGAGAATAAAACCTGTAAGACAGGTGCAGCAGCGGCGCCGGAATTGCCGCGATTGTGAATAACTGCGGCAGTTCCCATGGAAGCTGGAACATTATAAGCAGCCTGATTCTGTCTATCGGATTAATTCTCCCGAGTCCGACCATAATAGTCGACATTGTGATGAAGAAAATGTTTATCCCGAAGTAATATAGCATAATTATCGCTATCTTCTTCAAATTGAACCATTTAGGCTGTCTAAATCCAATATTTGCCGGTCGAAGTTTTGTGAAAAAGTCCGCTCTCGGGCAGAGCCCTCTGCACCAGGTCTTTTTTCTGGTTATTCTGAGAATGATAAAAGGCAATGCCATGCAAGCTATCGCGGTTAGGGCAAAGAGAATGTTTACAAACGGAAGCAGAAAATAGGCCAGAGTAATTAAAAAAATTGGTATAGCTTTGTTGTTCATGATTTGAATATATAATCAAAAAAGTATATAGTCTATGCTAAGTTTAGAAATACACTCATATTCCAGTCGGTTATGAGAAATATGCCCGACAGAAGGGGCTGCACATCATGACGGCTGAAAGAATATATCGACGGTGAGCCCTGAGTCTGATGTGAATTCTATTGTTCCTCCTAACTGGCTGGTAAAGATATTAAGAAGTTTCAGCCCGAGGCTGTTAGAACCGGCAGAGCTGAGATTTTCCGGGATACCTGGTCCGTTATCTTTTACCTGGAGGTGTATTTTCCCATTTTGACCGGCCGTCATACTTAAAGAAAGAACACCACTGTCTCCGACGGTGAAAGCGTACTTCATGCTGTTTGTAACGAGTTCGTTCACAATCAGGCCTACCGGGATTGCCTGGTGGATATCTAGCTGAATGTCATCAAATTGGGAATTGATTTTGATTTTTTTCCCATCGGGATGATAAAATTCCAGGATGGAATCAAGTAGGTTTCCACAGTACTCTGCCATATTGATTTTCGACAGATCATCACCCTGGTATAGGGTCTTATGAATCAGTCCCATCGTGTTGATTCTGCTCAGACTGTCTTCGAGAATATGCCTGGCATTTTTATCCTCAACATTATCCATCTGAAGATTGATCATACTGGAGATCATCTGGATGTTGTTTGTCACCCTGTGATGTATTTCTTTAAGGAGGATCTCTTTTTCCTCTAGGGATTTCCTTGTTTTCTGCTCGGCTGACATCCGTTCTGTTATATTCAAAATAAATATTGTGATTCCAGCAATCTCTCCCTCAGGCCCCTTTATAGGTGCTGATATACTGCTGTAATATTTTTTATTGCCGTGTATATCAATGATTTCACTAACATCAGTTAGAATCTCACCCTTTAATGATCTGTCATAAAGAAGTTTTACTCTTTTTCTATGTTCAGGATCCGGAAGTAGTTCAAATATATTCCTGCCGAGTTCAGGTGTAGTCTGCCAGGTGTTCTCCATGGAGTTTTTATGAGCATTATTGAAAAACATATATCGATATTCATTATCTACAGAGTGGATGTGAATATCTTCGGGGCTGTTCACTATCGATTCAAGCAGGGAAACTGTCAGATTCAAACGTTTTTCTATTTCTGTCTTACCTGTTACATCGATTGTGTAGAACATGATGCCTGTGATTTCATCTTTTATGTTTCTGATAGGGTGCCCGAAATTTTCAAAATACTTTTCTTCTCCTGATTGATTTGTGAAATGATCAACACTGCGATGGGACTTGCCCCTGAGCATCTTGATGTAATTCGCTTCTACCTGTTTTTTGTAACTGGAGTCGCCGATATAATCGAGGATGTGGGAACCCAGGGATATTTCGGCTTCCCAGATTTCTTTCATCGCGGCCTTATGATTCTCGTTAAAAAAAGTGTAGTTAAAGTTGCTGTCAATAGACCAGGCATTGACAGCGGCGGAGTCAGTTTTTACCGGAGTATTAATATTTTCCTGTTTTCGGGAGATTGCCAGAGGTTTTACTGCGGTAATATCGATTAATGTAATCAGATACGAGGGTGTCTCGTCGCAGTAAGTAGTCTGAGCACTATGTCTGACAGTGACCTTTTGTCCGTCTCTTTTCGAGAAATCAGATATTGCGACGGTATTTAACGACAGTCCGAAGAATCCGATAGATAGGTCGGACATCTCGTCTGTCGTGTAGCCGTAAATCCGGCATGATTCGGGATTGGCCCAGAGAATATTTCCATCTTCATCTGAGACTATTATTCCATTTTCATTATGAAACATGAAGCTAAATAATATCCTATCAAGGGGCGCAGTCTTATTTATCATAATATTACTCTCTGATTATAGAGGATTGGTTAGTCGAATGCAAATGTTATTATTCTGCAGCAGCAATTCTGAATTTGACTGCAATTCCCCCCCCCTCCCCGAATGTCGGCCCTTGCTGACCTCGGTGCCATTAGCGGCGGCATACAAAAGCAGCCAAATTAGAATTGTTGATTCTGCAATCGTTCACTTCTGATTAGAAGGCTATTAGTATCAAGAGAATGTGGTTTCTCTTGATGTTATTTGAAGAGCAGAGAACAAAACAGTTTATCCAAATTCCCTGCAGGCGGTTTGGCTGCGGGATTTAAGTTTGCTGATTTATCTGCGAAATATTCAATTTTTTCTTGTATGAAGTTATTTATTTCAGGAATAATGGGTGATAGACCCAGCTCTACTGCGGATCTTTTCCTCTCAAGCAGGGTGGAGATTGAATCGTTAAGCCTGCCGCCTATCTGTAGATCCACGAGTAAGTCCTGAAAGTTCATCGGGGGCGCACTCGAATACTTTTCAATCCACATGCAGGCAAGCAGCGGCCTTAATACATAGAAATATTTCTTGATTTTAACCATGTCGCGCTGAAGATAGTCACGGAAATTTCCTCCGGCCATATGAAGGTAATGGTGAATCGATGATTTTGGTGAAAAATAGTCCTTTGCGGACTCAGAGAGTCGTTTGAAGCTCTCCGCGTCCTTGATGTAGACAATGGGAGAGTTCAACCACTCAAATAGTGCCGGATTGGATTTGTTAAGTAAAAACAAGGCTTTTCTCAGATCCCAACCCGAAATATCAAGAAGATTGGCCTCTGGGTATTCGATTACATCCCGTTTGGGCAAAACGTTTAGATACCATGAAAGTTCGTGCTTATATATGAATCGGATATCGTAATCACTGTCAGAGGATTCAAAACCCCATGCTCTCGAGCCGGCTTCGACGGCAAGAAGAATTTTGACCCTATGCTCGGCTTCAATCTCGTGGAGTCTGGTTATAATAGTTTTTTTGATATCCATAGTCGTTAATATAATCCGCTGGTAAAAGAAATGCAAATAGCAGAGGTGAGCGGCTCGCTTCCGCTTCGCGCCGCATATCGGGTAAAAGCAGGGGGGCTGCAGTGCTTCACGTTTTCGCACTGCATGGTTCGAATCCTGTCCTTGTATTCGGGCAAAAAAAAACACCATCAGGACTAAAGTCCAAATGGTGTTTTACTTAGCAGGGACAGGATTCGCCTTCCGATCTCAGACATCCTGTCTTCGACCTCCAGGCCGCCTGCGCTCTCTGCCGCGCCCATCGTGGGCGCTTATCCTCGCCAGCTCGGCGAGAGCTACTGTTCGAATCCTATCCCTTCATCTGGGCAAAAAAAAGATGTTATCCGGATAAACCGAATAACATCTTCTACTTAGCAGGGACAGGATTCGCTCTCTGTCGTCCGCATCGTGCGGACTCGTCGAGCCGCCTCATTCGCTGGCGCTCGGCTTCCTGCCTCGCTTCCGCTTCGCGCGCTCATTCAGTTCGAATCCTGTCCTTGTATTCGGGCAAAAAAAAACACCATCAGGACTAAAGTCCAAATGGTGTTTTACTTAGCAGGGACAGGATTCGCCTTCCGATCTCAGACATCCTGTCTTCGACCTCCAGGCCGCCTGCGCTCTCTGCCGCGCCCATCGTGGGCGCTTATCCTCGCCAGCTCGGCGAGAGCTACTGTTCGAATCCTATCCCTTCATCTGGGCAAAAAAAAGATGTTATCCGGATAAACCGAATAACATCTTCTACTTAGCAGGGACAGGATTCGAACCTGCGACCTCCGGGTTATGAGCCCGACGAGCTGCCAGCTGCTCTACCCTGCGTCGTTGTGTTGAGAATATAGTCGTAATCGGCGTTTATGTCAACATCATTGGAAAACATTTTTACCTTTTATTTTTCGGCGTGATTATTTAGCTTCTTCCACTGGCTCTGTCAAGGAATAATGCCTTATCCAGTAACCTTTTAAGTATAATCCAGCTTATTATTAGAATTGGTATCACGAGGAAGCCGAGTATCGTGTCTGTGAAAAGAAAGAAATCGTAGAGGCCGTGAATTAAAACTGCAATTGCCAGGCCCTTCATCATTCCTCCGGTTTTATTGAAACGGGAGAGTCCAATATAGTATCCCATTATTCCCGATGCAAGCGCATGAAGTGGCACCGCAGTGACGGCTCTTAGGAGTATGGTCGACAGGCCTCCAGTGCTGAAGAGGATGTTTTCAAAACAGGCAAACCCCATGGCGGCGGTGACTGTATAGATGATTCCATCGGTTATCTCATCGAATTCGACCCTTTTGTAAATAAAAAGTCTTACAACTGTCAGCTTTATTCCTTCCTCGACGAGGGCGGCAATTATGAATGCTCTTGCGAAGATGCTCTGGAGCGGATTTGAGAGGGCGGTGAATGGTTCCAGAAAGAGTTCTATAATTACGGCTGGAATAACCGAGAAGAATCCGAGGATGAATATTTTCCAGATGAGCATCGCCGGTTCTTTTTTCTGGCTATCCCTTCTGTAAAAATAGAAAACCAGCAGGAGCGCAGGAACGACGGCACATAGTATGTTTACTAGAAGAAATATCATAGTAGAAAGATATTACATGACTTCTGCTTTGTATAGCATTTTTTCTATTTGACGAGTGACGATAATCTAATTATTTTATTAGCATGAGATACGATAAATTTACCCTAAAAGTACAGGAAGCACTCCAGGAAGCGGATTCTATAGCGCGAAATTACGACCACTCGGGGGTTGACGTCCCACATTTTCTAAAAGCAATGCTTGAGCAGCAGGATGGTGTAATTCCTCCGCTTCTTGACAGGCTCGGAGCTGACAGGAAGCAACTATCCGCAGAGCTCGATAATTTGCTTTTCAGCCTCCCTAAGGTCTTCGGCAGTAATGCCCAGGTTGGTCTTACCCCTAATCTGTCAAACATTTTAAACTCGGCATCAAAAGAAGCTGATGGGTTGAAAGATGATTATGTAAGTACTGAACATGTATTCTTGAGCATATTAAATACTAATACTTCAGGTGCCGAAGTTTTGAAGCACAACGGAATAACACGCAGCGGAGTACTAAGCTCGCTGCAGGGGATACGCGGTAATCAACGGGTGACTGATCAGAATCCGGAAGGAAAGTATCAGGTTCTCGATAAATTCTGTAAGGATCTCACCGAACTAGCCAGGCGTGATAAGCTTGATCCGGTAATAGGGCGTGATGAGGAAATCCGCAGGGTTATGCAGGTTCTCTCCCGGCGAACTAAAAATAATCCGGTATTAATTGGGGAGCCGGGGGTCGGAAAGACTGCAATTGCCGAGGGGCTTGCCAGACGGATTGTCGCGGGTGATGTCCCTGATTCTCTTAAAAATAAGAAGCTGCTTGCCCTGGATCTCGGCGCACTCATTGCCGGTGCAAAATTCCGGGGAGAGTTCGAGGAGCGGCTGAAAGCGGTTATTTCCGAAATTGAAGCGGCAAACGGTCAGATTATACTGTTTATCGATGAGCTCCACACTCTTGTTGGAGCGGGCGCTGCTGAAGGTTCAACTGATGCGTCGAATCTACTCAAACCGGCGCTGGCCCGTGGGGAGCTTCATGCCATAGGTGCTACAACTCTTGATGAATACCGGAAGCATATTGAAAAAGACCCCGCTCTTGAGAGGCGTTTTCAGCCTGTGTTTACAAAAGAGCCGTCAGTTGAAGATTCAATCTCTATTCTCAGAGGGCTGCAGGAGCGCTATGAGGTTCATCACGGCGTCCGGATTAAGGATGAAGCGCTTATCGCGGCTGCAGTGCTCTCAGACCGATATGTTACATCCCGGTTTCTTCCTGATAAGGCGATTGATCTGGTCGATGAAGCTGCAAGCAGACTGAAGATGGAGATTGAAAGTCAGCCTACCGAGCTTGATAAAATTGAAAGAAAAATTCTTCAGCTCAATATTGAAAAGCAGGCTCTCTCACGAGAGGATGATGATGCCTCCGCAGAACGCCTTAAAAATATTGTGACGGAACTTTCCGGCCTCCAGACTTCACGAAATGCGATGCATCTTCAATGGAGAAATGAGAAGGATGTCATCGAGGAAATCCGGAACCTGAAAGCGGGGATAGAAGAGCTTCGGGCAGAGGAGGCGGTAAGTGAACGTGAAGGCAATCTCCGCCGGGCTGCCGAGATTAAACATGGACTAATTCCTGAAAGACAGGCGCAGGTAGCAGCTAAAAGCAAGAGGCTTGAAGAGGTTCAGTCTGGCACAAGTCTTCTTCGTGAGGAAGTGGAGGAGGAGGATATTGCCAGGGTTGTATCAACCTGGACTGGCATACCTGTTTCCAGGATGCTTGCCTCCGAGATGGAAAAATATCTCAAACTGGAGCAGATTCTTGAGGAGAGGGTCGTAGGTCAGGATGATGCAATTATCGCTGTTTCCAATGCGATCAGGAGAAATAAAACAGGCATCTCGGATGAGGATAGACCTCTGGGCTCGTTTATTTTTATCGGACCAACTGGAGTCGGGAAAACAGAGCTGGCCAAGACTCTTGCAGAATTCCTTTTTAGCGATGAAAAAGCTCTGACCCGGTTAGACATGAGTGAATATATGGAAAAGTTTTCGGTTTCACGCCTTGTCGGAGCACCTCCGGGCTATGTGGGCTATGATGAAGGCGGTCAGTTGACTGAAGCGGTCCGGAGAAGGCCCTACTCGGTAATTCTTTTTGATGAAATAGAGAAGGCTCATCCTGATGTGTTTAATATCCTCCTCCAGATACTCGACGATGGAAGGCTTACTGACAGTCAGGGAAGGGTGGTGGATTTTCGGAATACCATCATCATCATGACGAGCAACCTTGGATCAGAGTTTCTTCTGCATTGTGATGATCCGGCCGATGTGAAGGTGGAGATTACTTCGCTTCTTCATTCTACCTTCAAGCCTGAGTTTCTTAACCGGATTGATGAGATTATCTCTTTCAAGCGGCTCGGACGTGAACAGATTACCCATATTGCCGATATTCAGCTGAAAATACTTAAGACACGACTTGATAAAAAGAAAATTAAAATCAATTTCACCTCCGGTGCTGAGGAGTATTTAGCTGAAAATGGATTCGATCCGGCATTCGGAGCACGGCCCCTGAAACGTGCAATTCAGAACCTTGTGCAGAACCCGATGGCAAAGATGATGCTTGCCGGGGAGATTAAGGAAGGCGATGAGGTTCAAGTTGAGAGGGGGGCTGAGGGGCTTGTGTTTAAGACCGTCGGTTCTGTTTGATTCGGCGTTGAAGAAAAGCTTCTTTTCCGGTAATATTCACGAATAAATCCGGAAAAGGGGACTACAATGGCAAAATTATGGCAGAAGGACTATGAACTTAATGAACTGGTTGAAAAATTTACAGTAGGCCGGGACTACATCCTTGATAAGGGGCTTGTTGTTTCAGACTGCGCTGCGTCAGTTGCCCATGCCAGAATGCTTAATTCTATCGAGCTTCTTACCGCAGAGGAGCTACAGGCGCTGGAAGCTGCCCTGAAGGAAGTAATTAGTGATTTCAGGAGCGGAAGTTTCGAGATAAAACAGTCGGATGAGGACTGCCATACGGCCATCGAGAACTATCTGACTCAAAAAACCGGGGAAGCCGGCAAGAAGATACATACAGGCCGCTCCAGGAATGATCAGGTTGCAACGGCTCTCAGGCTCTATAGCCGGGCGTCGATTCTGAGACTTCTGGGTAAGGGAACAGCCCTTGTTTCTTCAATCTTGAAATTTGCTGGGGAAAATGAAGATGTGCCGATGCCCGGACGCACCCATATGCAGATTGCCATGCCGTCAACAGTCGGACTCTGGGCTGGGGCATGGGCCGAAGAGCTTGCCGACAGCCTGAAGAATCTACTGTCGGTTTACTCCCTGGTTAATCAGTGTCCCCTCGGCGCCGCGGCAAGCTACGGTACTCCGCTTCCCTTGAACAGGGAGATGACCTCCCAGCTGATGGGGTTCGCGAAGGTACAGAATAACGTCCTCTATGTGAACAATTCCCGTGGCAGGCTCGAATCTCTTGTATTGAATGCTGTTGAGCATATCAGCCTGATTTTAAGCAGTGTGGCACAGGATTTAATCCTCTTCTCACTGCCCGAGTTCGGATATTTTGGTCTTCCCGCCGAACTATGCTCCGGTTCAAGCATTATGCCGCAGAAGAAAAATCCGGATGGCCTTGAGCTGATGAGGGCAAAGTCGGCGACTATCTCCAGTTACGTGATGAATATTAAACAGGTGGTACGGTCTCTCCCGTCAGGTTATAACCGTGATTTTCAGGAGACGAAAGAGCCTTATATGAAGGGACTCGAGCTTGGCGGCCAGTGCATGGATATAATGGAACTTACATTTTCCAGGCTTGAAGTTAAGAGGGAAGGGCTTGAAAAAGGATTTACACCCGAGATTTGGGCGACTGATGCTGCTATTGAGCTCGTTGCCGGCGGGATGAGCTTCCGCGATGCATATAAGGAAATAGGCTTGAATCTTGATGCGCTCGGCAGCAGAGAGCCTTCTGAGGTCAATGAAAGCAGGACATCAACCGGCACCAGCGGAAAGCTCAACCTATCGTTAACGGAAGCGGCTGTCTGTGAAATAGATGAAATGACTTCGGCGGAAGAGGATATCCTGAATAAGGCCGTAGCGGCCCTCGTCGGTGATGGTATAAGACTGATTTAATTTTGAATGAAGGAAAACCACAGAGCCTCCCGGCTTTGTAAATCTTAGGCTCTATGGTTTTTATATACTAATGTTGATAAATTTGTTTGAATGCTTCGGCGATGTTCAGTGAATAGTCGCCGATGTGTTCAAGATGTTTAACTATATCAAGGTAAAGCAGCTCTGATTTTACATCGGAACCTTTTTGTATTCTTTTCTGAGACTTCTTTCTCAGGGATTTGCGTTCTTGATCTACCTTAGCCTCAAATTTAATGGCCTTGGCTAGATCTTCCTCGGAAAAGCGATGACCAATGCTTGTTCGAATAAACGCAAGAAAATCTGAGACCGTCTTGGTCATGGGGTCAAGAGCATCTAGTGCTGTTTTTTCAATAGCAATGCCCTTATTATGTCTCCGTTCGGAGAGGAGAATCAGGTTGTAGCAGCTGTCGCCTATACTTTCCAGCTCATTTACAACCCTAATCATCGCCGTTGAAGTCTTCATGCCGTACTCGTTTAAGCCCTCAGCGGAACATTCAATCAGATAGGCTGTAATTTGCTCCTGCATCTGATCGGTGACATCTTCCATGTCTTTTAGTTTCTTGACTTCTGCACCGAGTTTTTTATCAGGCTCACTGAAAATGCTCAGGAATTTCTGAAACATTTCCTCGGTAATGCCGGCCATTTTTGAAATCTCTGACTTGACTTTCAGCAGATTTATTTCCGCCGTGTCCTGAATTCCGGTTGAGATGTACTTCAGCTCATATTTTTTATCAAAATCATCTTTTGACTCAGGTATGAGTTTCTCGACAATTTTCGTGAACTGAGGAATAAACCAAATAAAAACAGCGGTAGTCATGATATTAAAGAGGGTGTGGAACATTGCCAGGTGCTCAGGAATCGCTGTTCCTGCTGCAGGATCTCCGGGGATTATTATGTCTACGAGATTTAGAATAGGATTGTAAACAATGGTGATCAGTACCGCTCCCATTATATTAAATAGAATATGTGCCAGGGAGGCTCTCTTCGCGCTGGTATTTGCCCCGATTGAGGCCAGATAGGCTGTCACCGTGGTTCCGATGTTACTTCCTATTATTATGCCTGCGGCTGTCGGGTAATCAATCCATCCCGAATAAGCCATCGTAAGGGTTATGGCCATCGAGGCCGACGAAGACTGGATTACGAGGGTGAGAAGAGCTCCGACCGCCACGAAAATTAAATAGGATAAGAATCCGAGATTTGTGAAATGGGTTAGAAACTCGAGATATTCCGGATGGTGTTTTATGTCCGGAACCGAGTTTTTAAGAAAATCTAGTCCGAGAAACAGGATTCCAAACCCGATGAGTACTTCACCGAGATCCTGTTTTCCTAGTTTTTTAGAAAAAACCAGGGGCAGTCCTATTCCTATGGCAGGCAGGGCAATTGTCGTGATGCTGAACTTGAACCCGATTAGCGCGACTATCCAGCCGGTAACGGTTGTTCCGATGTTTGCACCCATTATCACGCCTATGGACTGTGTTAGAGTCAGCAGGCCGGCGTTTACAAAAGAGACGACCATAACAGTAGTAGCTGATGATGATTGAATAAGAGTCGTAACCGCGAATCCGGTAAATACAGCCGCGAAGCGGTTAATTGTCATATAATTCAGAATTTTCTGTAGTCCGTCTCCGGCGGTCTTCTGAATTCCGTCACTCATTACCTTCATGCCGTAGAGAAATAGGCCGAGGCTTCCTGCTATTTTCAGTATTGAATATATAACCATATCTTAATTGTTTTCTAACAGTAATTTGATAATAAGTAAAGGTAGAAGAACCTTAAAGAGCATAGCTTTTTAAGGTTCTTTAGGCGTATTAACCACGAGCGGCGAAAACGCCCGCGATTTATAGCAATAAGGTGTTTGTATTATCTTCATTTAGTGGAAAAAAACTGCTTTGAAAAAGTTATTGTTTTAATTCATTCGGCATATTGAAACCGGTTAACCTTTATGTTAAAGTCAGTCATCAAATTCTGGTGGTTCTATGGTATTTACAAGATCGTCTCTTTTAGGAGTTGTTGCCTGTCCCGGTGCTGAGAGTATCTCGGGTGACATCATTTCTAACTTGAAATCTATTTATCTTAAGTATTATAAAAAAACGGCTGATTCGCTTGTTTCCAGGTATGATTATACCAGGGATGAAGTTATGAAAAATATTAATTTTATAAACGAGCTTACATCCACGAAGGGGCCTAGGACTAAGGACGTCACAAAGTATAAGGCTCCGTCATATCAGATTCCGGTCAAATTTACCCGGTTTGCAAACGGTGAAGTCAAGTCTGAGATTCAGACTTCGGTTCGCGACATGGATATTTATATTGTTCAGGATACTGCAAATCATTATCCGCTTGATATCAATGATAACGGAATCCCTTGTTCAATGTCGGTTAACGATCATCTGATGGTTCTTTTTACTACAATAGATGCCGTAATAGGCGCCGGAGCCAATAGTGTTACCCTCGTTATCCCTGTATATCCATATAGTCGTCAGCACAAGAAGAAGGGTCGTGAAGCTCTTACAGCTGCCTGGTTCGGACGTACCTGTGAAAGGATGGGAGTTTCAAGGATTATTACCCTGGATATTCATTCCAAGGCGATAGAGAATACTTTTAGCTCTCTTCATCTTGAAAATCTTCATGCCTCCTATCAGATAATAAGAGAACTTAGTGAACTAGTTGACCTTGACAGTGATGATCTTGTCGTTGTTTCTCCCGATACCGGGGCTGTTGACAGGAATAAATTTTTTGCTGGAACGCTCAAGAAGCCGCTTGCTATGATGTATAAGGAGCGTGATTATTCACGCGTCACCTCCAATGCCGATGAGAATAATATTACGCATATGCGCCTCCTTGGAGATGTTAAGGGTAAGAATGTCTTCATGGCCGATGATATGCTCGGAACCGGCGGAACTCTGATTAAGGCCATGGAGATGCTCAAGAGTGAGGGTGCCGAGAAGATTATCTGTGCTGTGAGTCTGCCGCTTTTTACTGGAAATGCGAAAGAAAGTTTTGATAAAGCTTTCAATGACGGCCTTTTTCATCGGATAATCGGTACGAATTCGGTCTTTCATACGGATGAGCTGCTGAGCCGTGAGTGGTATGTGTCGGCCTGTATCAGCGAGCTTTTTGCCCGAACTATATCAAGAGTACATCACGGCAATTCTCTCAGTTCACTTCTTGACAATTCTAAAATAATCAGCAGGCATTTGAGCCCGTAAGATTTTATAAATACCGCTTCGGTTTTTCGCCTATTACTCCGGCATACAGTTCTATGTAGGGCTTCAGCGGACTTGAGTTTATTTTACTGAAAAGGACCTCTTCGATCTGGTAGAATCCGACAGATTCGGACATTGTTACCTGGATGTTGAGGGGGTTGTCCTCTCCTTCGGCTATGATTACCTTCTGAATAGCCGATGCCGAATATTTATGTATGTCCCCTACCTTTGACTCTGTTTCCATCATCAGAGGAATTCGTGCCCGACCTTTTTCCATATCGAGGCCGTCGGCAATAAGCAGCAGACCAGCTTCCAGTGAGTGGATCTTGCTGTTTCCCATATGTCCGCTAATGCATTCCACGGCAAGGGAGCGCCCAATAATTCTGCGCTCTAGATCGTCGCCGTAAACATGTAGCATTACGCGGTCTATTATCGGAACGCCCAGAGTTATCGATGATTTTTCGTGGTCAGTCCGGCCTACAGACATCCCTATATCGTGAAGTAGGGCAGCTGTCAGTATAGAGATCAGGCTGTCTTCGTATGTGCCGCATTCTTCGGCTTCAAGGTTGAATTTAATCCCCCGGTTTTTAAGTATTTCTGCCATTTTCAAGGCGTTAATTGCGACTTTTTTCATGTGTACCGGTCCATGATCGTTGTAGTTGAGTCTTTTTATTGAAACAGTATTAGCATAATCCTGAAGATATTTTATTTCCGGATCCTCGATCATGTACAGCACTGCCTGGCTGCTTCTGCCGGTTAGTTGTTTAAGAAGTTTTTTTTCTAATGTGAACTCAAGCGGTGATTTCATGCTTGCTCCTTTCTTTTGATTATACTAATATTTTCTGCAACAGGGTAGAGAGAAACAAGCTAAATCCTATTGACAAAAAAAAATATCTTTGTTACCTTCAGGCAACTGTGTCATGCCTCTGTAGCTCAGTCGGTAGAGCACCTCCATGGTAAGGAGGGGGTCACCGGTTCAAATCCGGTCGGAGGCTTTGCATTGATTGAATTGGCCTGTCAAATGATGATGTGTTAGGAGAAGTTTTAAAATGGCAAAAAAAGGTAAGGGCGCTATTGAGAAAATAGCGTTAAAGTGTAGCGAATGTAACCGCCGTAATTACACAACTCAGAAGAATAGGCGGAACATGCAGGGAAAGATGGAGCTTATGAAGTACTGTAAGTGGGACAATAAGCACACCCTGCATAAAGAAACTAAAATAAAGTAAATTATATACAGGCCAGTAGCTCCAACGGCTAGAGCGCCGGTCTCCAAAACCGGATGTTGTAGGTTCGAATCCTACCTGGCCTGTATTTTTTTTTATAAGAAACGGGAGCTCAAAATGAAAAAGATTATTCAGTTTTTTAGGGAGAGTATTTCTGAGCTTAAGAAGGTATCCTGGCCAAGCAAAGATGAGGTTATTTCATCAACGAAAGTCGTTGTTGTTTCGGTCTTTATCTTTGCAGCTATACTCGGTCTGGTTGATTTTCTACTTGTTACAGGAATAGATAAGCTTTTCAGTTAAAAACGATTTTGCAGCCCATATGCGGGTTTTACCCGAAAGCGTTAATCTTTTAAGGAAAGGTGATTATGGCTAAAGGCTGGTATGTTATTCATACGTACTCCGGGTACGAGAATAAAGTGGAAAGGTATATAAAGCTTCTTATGGTAGAGCCTGAGCTGGCCGAGGTTATCCTTGATATCAAGGTTCCTGCCGAAGATGTTGTTGAAGTAAAAGACGGTAAAAAGAAAATATCTTCAAAGAAGTTTCTGCCGGGTTATATTCTGGTAGAGATGGATCTTCCTGAGATTAGATGGGAAGCCGCCTGTTCGCAAATCAGAATGATACAGGGTGTTACCGGCTTTGTTGGAGCGCGGAAGGGGTTTAAGCCTCAGCCGATAAGTTCTGATGAGGCTAGGGCTATTCTGCAAAAAACCGGAGAGATTAAATCTGACAAGGTTCTTAAGCCTAAGCAGAGTTTTGCTACTGGTGAAACAATTAGAATCATCGACGGTCCTTTTGATACTTTTACCGGTGCAATTGAAGAAATAAATCTGGAGAAAGGAAAACTCAAGGTTATGGTCGGCATTTTTGGCCGTGCTACGCCTGTTGAGCTTGATTTTTTGCAGGTTGAGAAATTATAAAGGGTTCAAAAACTGCGTTTTTGAATTACGAAGATGGGAGTGTGATTGCCGCAGACGGCAAATTGCGCGTTAATACCACGAAGGAGATTTAAATGGCTAAGAAGAAGGTTAAGAGCTTAATTAAGCTCCAGGTACCTGCTGGAAAGGCTACTCCGGCTCCGCCTGTAGGACCCGCACTGGGACCGCATGGTGTATCCGCGCCTACATTTTGTCAGCAGTTCAATGAGAGAACCAAAAACTACGAGCCGGGGCTTACTATTCCGGTTGTTATTTCGGTGTATACTGATAAATCATTTACATTTATCACAAAGACCCCGCCGGCTGCGGTTCTAATCAAGAAGGCAATTAATCTTGCAAGTGGTTCAGCCGAACCTCACAAGGTGAAAGTCGGGAAGATTAAGCGTTCACAGCTTAGGGAAATTGCTGAGCTCAAGATGCCTGATCTGAATGCGAATGACATTGATGCCGCAATAAAAATTGTTGCCGGAACTGCCCGAAGTATGGGCGTCGAAGTGGAGGGCTAGGATGAAACGCGGTAAAAATTACAAACAAGCTGTAGAGAAAGTCGATAAGACAAAGGTTTACGCCTATCTTGATGCTATTAAACTTGTAAAAGAGATGGCTTTTGCTAAATTTGATGAAACAGTAGAACTATCAGTTAAGCTGAATCTGAAGAAGAGCCAGACGGTTAGAGATACTACCGTTCTTCCTGAACAATTCAGCGGAGAAAAGAAGGTTCTTGTTTTTGCCAAGGGCGCTAAGGTTGAAGAAGCTAAAGAAGCCGGCGCTGCTTATGTTGGAGACGATGACCTGATTGAGAAAATCAAGGGTGGATGGCTTGATTTTGATGTAGCCGTTGCCACGCCGGACATGATGAAAGATGTCGGCCGTCTCGGACCTATACTCGGTAGAAGAGGCCTGATGCCAAATCCTAAAACACAGACAGTAACTTTCGACATTAAAGGTGCTCTTGCTGAGCTCAAGAAGGGTCGTGTTGAGTATCGTTCCGATAAAACAGGTGTTGTTCACCTTGCAATCGGCAAGGTGTCAATGGATCCTGACAAGGTTCGAGAGAATGTTGTGCATGTAGTTTCTGAAATAACGAAGAAGAAGCCTTCAGAAGTCAAGGGTGACTTCGTTAAGTCGGTTTCATTATCATCTACCATGGGTCCGGGTGTCCGAGTGGACATTAAAGACCAGCTTTAGGCTGAAGGAGATAGGAAATGTCCGAATATACAGTTAAAATACAGCCGGAGAAGGTCGAGGCGATTAATGCTCTCAAAGAAGAGTTTAAAGGCGTTGAGAATTTTATCTTTACAGATTATCGTGGCCTGACCGTAGAGCAGATAACCGAGCTTCGAACTCAGCTTCGCGAATCCGGTTCTACTTACAAGGTTGTAAAGAACAGGTTTGCAAAGATTGCGCTTCGAGAACTCGATAAGCCTGAAGTAGGCGATATGCTCATAGGCCCTACAGCCGTTGTTATTTCCGGAGAGGAAGCCGGTGCTGCTGCAAAAACACTATTCAGTTTTGCTAAAGTGGCACCAGTCGATATCAAGGGCGGAATAATAGGCTCTGATGTTTTTGACAGCAGTGAGATGGAGGCGTATTCAATGCTTCCTTCAAAGCCGGAGCTTATTTCCAAGCTTATGGCTACAATGAACGCACCTATTCAGAACTTTGTATACATACTGAACGCTGTGCCTGAGAAGTTCGTTAGAACACTCCAGGCTGTAGCAGATCAGAAGGCAGCTGAATAATATTTAAAATCAGTAATTTTAGATATTATTTGAAGTATCCGGCAGGGCTGGATGCTTCATTCATTGAACAGTTAGTAATATTGAAAACTCAGGTTTTTAATATCTAAATATAAACAGTATTAGTCTTCATGGTAGCACATGCTATTACTGTTTAACAAAAAATAAATATAAGGAGAAGATAATATGGCTACAAAAGATGAAATTTTAGAGGCAATTGCCGGCATGACAGTTCTTGAGCTTTCTGAGCTTATTTCTGACATGGAAAAGAAATTCGGAGTTACTGCCGCTGCACCCGTAGCTGCTGCCGCAGCCGCACCTGGTGCTGTTGCTGAAGCTGTCGAAGAGCAGACTGAGTTTGATGTAGTTCTTAAGGGTTTTGCAGATGGTCAGAAGATCCCTGTAATCAAGGAAGTTCGCGTTATTACCGGACTCGGCCTTAAAGAAGCAAAAGAAATCGTTGAAGCTGGAGAGAAAGTTCTTAAAGAAGGAGTTTCTAAAGATGAAGCTACTGCGATTAAAGAAAAACTCGAGGCGGCTGGCGCAACTGTTGAAGTTAAATAGTTGTTTGCCGGTTAAAATTCAAAAAATACTCAAAAAACCACCGGAAGGTATTCTTCCGGTGGGTTTGCTGCATATAAAGCTGTTTCGGGTTGAAATGATTCCGAAACATTTTAGATAAATTTTATAACGGAAGCTTTTGTTGAAAAATGGAATCGGTGATTTCAATTTTCTCAAGAGTGGCCTTGGATGTAGGTGGGGTTTTGGTGCAGATTAAATATTGTAAATATTTAGTTTCAGATTATAAAAAACTCCAATGCCAATTTTAATATGACCAATTGTAAAATTGGCTTAACAGCTTCTTAAATCAGGGGGGTGGTGATGCTAAGTAGTGGCAAAACCATAGAGAGAACATATATAGGAATGGAATATTACGAGGTTCTGGATCTTCCGAATCTTGTTGATATTCAACTATCATCGTATGAAAAGTTTCTTCAGAAAGAACTGGTCGCAAGCGGAAAACTGCCTACGAAAACGGGTCTCGAAGAAGTTTTTCAGACGGTTTTTCCGATTGAAAGTCCAAATGGTGACATGATTCTGGAATACGACAGATATTTTCTCGATGCAGGGAACATGAAGTTCTCTGAAGCGGAATGCAAGCAGAAGGGAATAAGCTTTGCGGTTCCAATAAAGGCGAGAATAAATCTGCTTTTTACGGAAACAGGTGAAATTCGTCAGAAGGATATTTATATCGGAGATATACCCCTGATGACAGAGCGGGGCACCTTTATTATTAATGGTGCCGAGCGCGTTGTCGTGAGTCAGATACACCGTTCGCCCGGTGTAATTTTCTCTCATGAGAAGGGTATATATTCATCGAGAATCATTCCTTACAGGGGATCTTGGCTCGAGTTTGAAATAGATCAGAAAAAAGAATTAATCTACGCTAAGATAGACCGGAAAAAGAGGATCCTCGGATCTTTATTCCTTCGGGCTCTCGGATATTCGAGTCGAGAGGAGATAATTGATCTTTTCTATAAGTCAATTAAAATGGCTTTTTCCGCCGATAAGGCCGAGAAGGAACAGCTTGTTGGAAAAGTTCTTTCCAGGGCTGTTTTTATTGAGGTTGATGGTGAGACTAAGAAGATTTATCGCGCTGGTGAAAAACTGCATCCGCATGATATCGATGAGCTTCTGCACTCGGGCGTTATAGAGGTAGAGGTTATTGATGACAGTGACCCGAATTCGCTTCATTCACAGATTATTCTTAACTGTTTTGAGCGGGAAGATTCCAAGTTTACGAGAGATGACCCCGGTGTAGATGAACCCACCAGGGAAGATGCGATAGTTTCGGTTTATTCTGTGCTTATGCCTGGTGAGCCTATCACAATAGAAAGCGCTCAGAAAGATCTTGAAACAATGTTTTTCTCAACCAGAAGGTACGATCTCGGCCGTGTAGGACGTTACAAGCTTAATAAAAAGTTTGATTATGAAACTCCTCTTTTGGAATCAGTCCTGACGAGGGAAGACATAGTAAATACAATGGCTTTTCTCGTTAAGGTGTATATCGGTGAATCCAATGTCGATGATATTGACCATCTTGGCAACAGACGTATCAGATCGGTAGGTGAGCTTCTTGCAAATCAGCTTAAGACAGCCTTTACCAGAATGGAAAGAATTGCCAAAGAGAGAATGTCGCTGAAAGAGACCGATACGGTCAAACCTCAGGATCTTATCTCTATAAAGCCGATTGTAGCGGCGGTGAAGGAGTTTTTCGGCTCATCACAGCTGTCTCAGTTCATGGACCAGGTAAATCCGCTTTCCGAACTTACTCATAAGAGGCGCCTTAATGCGCTGGGACCTGGAGGTCTTTCGAGAGATCGCGCCGGATTTGAGGTGCGTGACGTACATTATACTCATTACGGAAGAATGTGTCCTATTGAGACTCCTGAAGGCCCGAATATCGGTCTGATTGTCTCTCTGGCAAATTATACCAGAGTAAATGATTACGGTTTTCTTGAGACGCCATATAGGAAGGTTATAAAGGGTAAGGCTACCGCAGAGGTTGAATACCTTTCGGCCATGGATGAGGAAAAATACTATATTGCTCAGGGTAATGCCAGGATTGACAGTAAAGGTAATTTCAAGGATGAGGTCGTGTCGGTCCGAAAGGCCGGTGACTATGTAGCAAAGCCGGCTGAAGACATTCAGTATATGGATGTTTCGCCGAAACAGGTAATCTCTGTTGCCACATCACTAATTCCGTTTCTTGAGCATGATGATGCAAACCGGGCGTTGATGGGCTCGAATATGCAACGACAGGCTGTACCTCTTGTCTTTCCGGAGCCGCCGATTGTCGGCACGGGAATGGAAGCCAAGACTGCCTATGATTCAGGCGTTCTTGCCAAGGCTAAGAGGGCGGGTGAGGTTGTTTACGTAACATCGCAGAAGGTTATTGTTAAGCCGGATGACGGTGCTGCCCATGAAGTAGACGAATATACTATGATTAAGTATCAGCGTACGAATCAGGATACATGTTTCAATCAGAGGCCGCTTATTAAGCTCGGTCAAAGGGTTGAGGTCGGAACTGTTCTTGCTGACGGCCCGGCTACCTTTCAGGGTGAGCTGGCGCTAGGTAGGAACGTGCTTCTTGGATTTGTTCCCTGGAACGGTTACAACTTTGAGGATGCTATACTTATATCTGAAAAGGTAGTAAAAGAGGATATTTTTACCTCTATACATATAAAAGAATTCAGTATAGATGTCAGGGAGACAAAGCTCGGTCCCGAGAAGTTGACCCGTGATATCCCGAATGTTAATGAGAAGGCTCTCGATCAACTTGATGAAGAGGGGATTATTCGTGTCGGAGCAAAGGTTGGATCGAGTTACATCCTTGTTGGAAAGGTAACTCCTAAATCAGAGACCGAGACGACTCCGGAGTTTAAACTTCTTAACTCAATTTTCGGTGAAAAAGCAAAAGAAGTCAGAGATACATCCCTTAGACTGCCTCACGGCGTTGAGGGGACGGTAATAGATGTACAGCGTTTGAAGCGTTCCGAGGGAGACGATCTTTCCCCCGGTGTCGATGAAGTTGTGAAGGTACTTATCGCCACAAAGCGTAAACTGCGTGAGGGTGACAAGATGGCTGGCCGCCATGGAAACAAGGGTGTCGTAGCCCGTGTTCTTCCTGAAGAGGACATGCCTTATATGCCGGACGGTACTCCGCTTGATATCTGTTTGAATCCTCTCGGTGTTCCGTCACGAATGAACCTTGGTCAGATTCTTGAAACCGAGCTCGGCTGGGCCGGTTCTAAACTTGGAGAGTGGTATTCAACCCCTGTTTTCCAGTCTGCGTCGAATGAGCAGATAGAGCAGAAGCTTGTGGATGCGGGACTGCCGACGAGTTCGAAAACACCTCTTCGCGACGGTCGAACCGGTATTTTGTTCGAGAATGACGTATTTTGCGGGATGGTTTACATGCTGAAGCTTCATCACCTTGTTGATGATAAGATGCATGCAAGATCAACCGGACCTTACTCGCTGGTAACCCAGCAGCCCCTGGGCGGTAAGGCTCAGTTCGGTGGTCAGAGACTCGGAGAAATGGAAGTATGGGCGCTCGAAGCTTATGGCGCAGCCAATACGCTTCAGGAGCTTTTGACAATCAAATCAGATGATATGGCAGGACGTGCCAAGATATACGAGAGCATAGTTAAGGGTGAGCCGGCATCAAGCGCCGGAGTGCCTGAGTCGTTCAACGTTCTTGTTCAGGAGCTTCGTGGTTTAGCTCTTGATCTGACAATTTATGACTCGAAGGGTAAGCGGGTACCGCTTACAGAAAGGGACGAAGAGCTGATAACCCGACAGGGCAGTCAGTTCTAATATAATTAAACTTCCATGTTTAATTATATTTTGAAGTTTGTCGGGCGAAGCCTTTCAATCTTCATTCTATTAACCCGCCTTCCATGGCGGGCTATTATAGGAGATAATAGATGAGAGAAATACAGGATTTTGATCATATACAAATAATGCTGGCCTCTCCCGAACAAATTCGGGCGTGGTCATACGGTGAAGTAAAGAAACCTGAAACGATCAATTATCGAACCCTGAGGCCTGAAAAGGATGGGCTGTTCTGTGAGCGAATCTTCGGAACAACCAAGGAATGGGAGTGTTACTGCGGAAAATTCAAATCCATCCGTTATAAGGGTGTGATCTGTGACCGTTGTGGGGTTGAAGTTACTCATTTTAAGGTTAGGCGTGAGCGAATGGGGCATATTGAACTTGCCTCACCGGTTTCTCACATCTGGTATTATAGATCTGTTCCGTCGCGAATGGGTTTACTGCTGGATTTGTCGGTCGCGGCGCTCAGATCGATACTGTATTACGAGAAATACATAGTAATTGATCCGGGTGATACCGACCTCAAGAAGATGGATCTTCTCACGGAAGAAGATTACAACCTTGCGCGCGAACGTTACGGCCAGAGTTTTTCTGCCGGAATAGGTGCCGAGGCTATCCGCAGCCTGCTGGAAAGAATCGATCTTGATGTACTTTCGGTGGAACTTAGGGTTAAGATGGCTGAGAAGGGCGCGAAAGCGGACAAGAGGCTCCTTAAGAGAATTGAGATAGTAGAAAACTTTCGTGATTCCAAGAATAAGCCCGAATGGATGATTCTTGATGTTATTCCGGTAATTCCGCCAGAACTGCGTCCTATGGTTCAGCTGGACGGAGGACGTTTTGCTACATCTGACCTTAATGATCTGTATCGTAGGGTCATAAACAGGAATAACCGGCTCAAGAGGCTCATGTCGCTTAACGCTCCCGATATCATTATCCGTAATGAGAAGAGGATGCTGCAGGAAGCGGTTGATGCCCTATTTGATAACTCCAAGAAGAAGAGAGTTGTTAAGGGTGCGTCAAACAGGCCGCTAAAGTCTCTCTCTGACTTTCTTAAAGGAAAGCAGGGACGTTTTAGGCAGAACCTGCTTGGAAAACGTGTTGACTATTCCGGACGTTCGGTTATCGTTGTCGGTCCTGAACTCAGGATGCACCAATGCGGACTTCCGACGAAGATGGCTCTGGAGTTGTACAAGCCTTTTATAATGAAAAAACTCGTTGAGAAAGACGTGGTTTATAATATCAAGAAAGCAAAGAATCTTGTTGAGCAGGAAACTCCCGAAGTCTGGGCGGTTCTTGATGAAGTCGTTCGCGAACATCCGGTTCTTTTAAACCGAGCGCCGACACTTCACCGGCTCGGCATTCAGGCCTTTGAGCCGGTTCTGGTTCAGGGAAAGGCTATAAAGCTGCATCCTCTCGTGTGTCACGCGTATAACGCCGACTTTGACGGAGACCAGATGGCAGTCCATGTTCCGCTCACTCAGGCGGCTCAGATAGAGTGTTGGACGCTTATGCTTTCAACAAATAACCTTCTGAACCCTGCAAGCGGAAGCCCTGTTGTTTTTCCTTCACAGGATATGGTACTTGGAATCAACTATCTGACGAGAAACAGGCCTGGAGCTCCGGGTGAAGGTAAGTGGTTCGGCAGCGGCGATGAGATTGTTCTTGCTCAGGAAGCCCGCGCTGTTGATTACCAGGCCATGTGTAAGGTCAAGATAAACGGTGAGTATATTGAGACGACTGCGGGACGCGTTATTTTTAATAACGCGATGCCGAAAGAGCTTGGATATGTTAACTGGTCTCTTGGTGATAAAGAGCTGAGAGCCCTCATAGCCGACAGCATAAAGAAGAACGGACCGTCTGTCACTGTCACAATGCTTGATGCCATTAAAGATACCGGCTTTAAGTATGCAACCATATTCGGCGCTACTATAAGTATGCAGGATATTATTATTCCGATAGAGAAAAAAGAGATGATCGAATCGGCTAATACGGAAGTTGCGGTAATTCAGGAACAATATCAGCAGGGTCATATAACAACTGAAGAACGATATAACCGTGTTATTGAGGTCTGGAGTAAGATAAATGAAGACCTTACAAATGTTCTGATGAAGACCCTCAAGGAAGACCGTGCTGGTTTTAACCCGGTTTACATGATGGCAGACTCAGGAGCCAGAGGTAGCCGGACTCAGATTAGGCAGCTTTCCGGAATGCGTGGACTTATGGCCAAGCCGTCCGGTGATATTATTGAACTTCCTATTAGATCGAACTTCAAAGAGGGTCTTTCTATTATCGAGTTCTTTATTTCAACAAACGGTGCCCGTAAGGGACTCGCTGACACAGCGCTTAAAACAGCTGATGCGGGTTACCTTACTCGTCGTCTGGTTGATATAGCCCAGGATGTGGTTATTAACGAATATGACTGCGGTACTATTAACGGTATTGAAATCCGGGCTATCAAGGACGGTGAAGAGGTTGTTGAGTCACTCAGTGACCGAATTGCCGGACGTTTTACTCTTGAGAGAGTAAAACATCCTATAACCGGCGAGATTATGATTGATGTTAACGAGGAACTCTCTGACGAGGCCGCTCTCGCGATCGAAGAGTCGGGAGTTGAATCGGTCAGAATAAGAACCGTGCTTACCTGTGAAGCCGAGCATGGAGTATGTCAGAGGTGTTACGGAAGGAATCTTGCGAACAACAAGACTGTTGAAATAGGTGAGGCGGTAGGAATTATTGCGGCACAGTCTATTGGACAGCCTGGTACGCAGCTTACGATGAGAACCTTCCATATCGGCGGAGCCGCGACAAAGGTGAGCGAGGAAAACAGAACTTATCTTCGTTATCCGGTTTTAATTAAAGAGATTAACGGTACTACTGTAACTCTCGAGAACGGAGACGTCCTTTACACAAGAAAGGGAAATATTGTTCTAGCTAAGGTTCTTCAGAGAATTCCGATAGAAGCCGGCGGCAAGGCCGTGATAGAAAACGGGGTGAAAGTCGTTCCGGGCGAGATTGTTGTTAAAGGGAAATCCGGTGACTTGGAAGCGTTGGAGATCGGATTTGCATCCGTTCTTGATGGAGAGGTTGTTGTTGTAGCCCAGGATCAGAGGATTGATATCAGAACCGGTGCAAAGCTCATGGTCGGTGTTGATTCTGTAGTGGAAGCCGAAGACTCAATTGCGGTTTTCGACCCCTTCTCTGAACCGATAATCGCAGAGTGCGAGGGTATCGTCAGGTATCAGGATATTATTCTCGGCACTACATTTAAAGAAGAAGTTAATGAGGATACTGGAAATATTGATAAGAAGATTACAGAGCATGCTCTCGAGACCCTTCAGCCGATGCTTCTCGTTGTTAATGATGACGGTGAGCCGATTGGGTCTTACTATCTGCCCGGAAACGCCTATCTTAATGTAGAAGATGGTGAACGGGTAAATATTGGTAAGACACTTGCCAAGCTTCTCAAAGAATCTGTAAAAACAAGAGATATTACCGGAGGTCTGCCTAGGGTTGGTGAGCTTTTTGAGGCAAGAAGGCCCAAGACTCCAACCGTCCTTGCCCAGATAGGCGGTACTATTCATTTGAAGGGTATTGTTAAGGGTAAGCGTGTTGTCGAGATTGAAGATGATTTTTCAGTCATTGACGGTAGCGGTGCCCGGATATTCAAGCATCTTGTTCCAATGGGTAAGCATCTTCTGGTTCGGGACGGAGACCTAGTAGAGGCGGGCGAGCCCCTCTGTGACGGCGCTATTGATCCGCATGATATCCTTGATATACTCGGTGAAAATGAGCTGCAGTCTTACCTTGTTGATGAAGTTCAGGAAGTTTACCGAATGCAGGGTGTTGTTATCAACGATAAGCACATCGGTGTAATAGTAAGACAGATGATGAGGAAGATTGAAATTTGCCAGGTCGGCGATACGAACTTTATCTATGGCCAGCAGGTTGATAAATACAAGTTTCATGAAGAGAACAAAAAAGTAATCAGGGAGGGTGGCCAGCCCGCCGTGGCTCAGCCTCTGCTGCTCGGAATTACCCGCGCATCGCTGAATATTGATTCGTTCTTGTCTGCCGCTTCATTCCAGGAAACTACCAAGGTTCTTACGAATGCGGCAATTGCCGGCAGTGTAGATAATCTTCGCGGACTGAAAGAGAATGTAGTCATCGGTCATCCTATTCCGGCCGGTACAGGGATGAGGGCTTACAAGAATGTAAGACTCTTTGACGATACAAGTGAGGATCTCGATGCCTCTATCCATCAGATTCTGGAAAACAGAAAAGCCGAGCAGGCAGCCGAAGAGGCTGCAGGTGGCGTGGTGCCGGATAAGAATAATCTGTCTCTTGCTGGAACCGGAATTGAGCAGGCGTTAACAGAGGCTGGAATTTTCAGTGATAACAGCCCCGCTGATGACGCGGAATAAATAGAAATTTTTCACGCCTTTGAGTATGATGAGGCGATGGGCTTGACTTTTTTCAGGCTGACTGTTAGAGTCAAGTCCACATATTAGTTAGTGGTATATTAGGGAGTAAGACACGTAAATGCCTACAATAAATCAACTTGTAAGAAAAGGCAGAAAGCTGGTGAAGAAGAAGACAACTGCACCCGCTCTTGATGCCTGCCCTCAGAAAAGAGGGGTTTGTACCCGTGTGATGACTGTGACTCCTAAGAAGCCTAATTCAGCTTTGCGTAAGGTTGCAAGAGTAAGATTGACCAATGGAATAGAAGTTACGGCGTATATTCCCGGTGTAGGTCACAATCTTCAGGAGCACTCAGTTGTTCTGTTACGCGGAGGTCGAGTTAAGGACCTTCCAGGGGTACGGTATCATATCGTTAGAGGAGCCAAGGATACACTTGGCGTAAATGATCGAAAACAGGGCCGTTCTAAATACGGTGCTAAAAGGCCTAAGGCTTAGGAGTATTGTATGTCGAGAAAGAGGGTTTCACCTGTAAGACAGGTTTTGCCGGACGCGGCGTATAATAGTGCCGTAGTTTCGAAGTTTATAGCAAGAATGATGCTGGACGGAAAAAAGTCCACCAGCACCAAGATTGTATATGACGCAATGGGTACTATTAAAGAGAAAGGTCATGAAGAGCCGCTTGAAGTTTTTTTGAAAGCTCTTGAAAATGTTAAACCCATGGTCGAAGTTAAGTCACGAAGAGTTGGTGGATCAACCTATCAGGTTCCCATCGAGGTTCGTGAAAGCAGGAGAGAAGCTCTTGCAATGAGATGGATTATTCTTGCTGCAAGAAAAAGAAGCGGCAGGGCAATGAGTAGAGCTTTGAGTGAAGAGTTACTTGACGCTTTTAATTCAACTGGTACTGCATTCAAGAAGAAGGAAGATACACATAGAATGGCTGAAGCTAATAAGGCTTTTGCTCATTACAGATGGTAATTTCTGATTTTTTTCTAAACAAGCCTGCTTGAGCCCCTTTGTGGCTATGTAGTGCTTGACTTAAAAGGCTATAATTATTATAGTGCTTTTACTTGATTGGGGCTGATGCATAATCGGTCCGGGTTTTGTTACCAAACCAATCGTCCTTTCGAGCTGTCAAATGGATGATAAGGTGGTGCTGTCTATTATACGTGTTTTATCTTAAACATTGTGACGTATCATTTTATCTAAATTACAGTTATACAGGCGAAGTTTGGTGATAACCCAGGTTAATACCTGGATATTGTTTATTATATTGCTGACATACATGTAAGCACCCATTGCGGTAGACTGCCGTGACGGTAGATGTATATTGTCATATGATTTACAGCCGTTTGGGTCGTAGTAAGGAGGAATGAATGGCTAAAGAAAAATTTAAAAGAACGAAGGACCATATTAACGTTGGGACAATTGGTCACGTTGACCATGGTAAGACTACTCTTACTGCCGCTATTTCAATGTACTGCTCAATGAAAATGGGCGGTAAGGTGATGAATTACGAAGATATTGATAATGCACCTGAAGAAAAAGCGCGAGGTATCACGATAAATACTCGGCATATTGAGTATGAGACAGCAACAAGGCATTATGCCCATGTAGACTGTCCGGGCCATGCTGACTATATCAAGAATATGATCACAGGTGCTGCCCAGATGGACGGCGCTATAATTCTTGTTGCTGCAGATTCCGGTCCGGAACCTCAAACAAGAGAGCACATCCTTCTTGCAAGGCAGGTTGGTGTACCTAAGCTTATCGTTTTTCTTAACAAGATGGATCTTGCTGATCCTGAACTTGTTGAGCTTGTCGAGGTTGAGGTTCAGGAAATTCTTGAAACTTATGATTTTCCTTCAGATTGTCCTTTTATTAAAGGTTCAGCTTTCGATGCAATGTCAAATCCCGATGACGCGGAAAAGACGAAGTGTGTTGTAGAGCTTCTTGAGGCAATGGATACATATTTTCCTGTCCCCGAAAGGGATGTCGATAAACCTTTCCTTATGCCTATTGAAGATATTTTTTCAATTCAGGGTCGTGGAACTGTAGTTACCGGTCGTATTGAGCGCGGTGTTGTGCATGTCGGTGATGAAATTGAAATCGTAGGTATTAAAGATACTCAGAAGACTGTCTGTACCGGTGTTGAGATGTTTAATAAACTTCTTGATGATGGTCAGGCTGGTGATAATATCGGTGCTCTTCTTAGAGGTATTGACAAGAAAGCGGTTGAGAGAGGACAGGTTCTTGCTAAGCCGGGAACAATTCATCCTCATACCAAGTTCAAGGCTGCAACCTATGTTCTTAGTAAAGAGGAAGGCGGACGTCACTCCCCATTCTTTTCAGGCTATAGACCTCAGTTCTATTTTAGAACAACTGATATCACAGGTTCGGTAACGCTTCCTGAAGATAAGCAGATGGTTATGCCCGGTGATAATGTTGAGCTTATAGTTGAACTTATTCACCCAATAGCAATGGATAAAGGTCTCAGATATGCTATCCGCGAGGGTGGTAGAACAGTTGCCAGTGGTCAGGTAACTGAGGTAATAGAGTAGATAAGGCAGGGGTCCCGACTGAATGTCGGGACTCTATTTGTCAGGAGGAATAATGGCCAATAATGATAGGATTCGAGTAAGGCTCAGAGGGTTCGATGTTGAACTTGTTGATCAGAGTGCAAAATCAATTGTGCAGACAGTTGGTAAGGCTGGTGCGAAGGTTGCTGGTCCGATACCTCTGCCTACGCGGATTAATAAATACACTGTTCTGCGGTCTCCTCATGTTAATAAGAAGTCCAGAGAACAGTTTGAGATGAGAACACACAAGAGACTTATTGACATTTTAGACCCTACTTCAAAGGTCATGGACGCTTTAATGACATTAGAGCTTCCCGCTGGCGTTGATGTAGAGATTAAGCAGTAACGACAATTTTAGTTTGATTTGAGGTATATGATGTTAGGGCTAATCGGCAAGAAAGTCGGAATGACACAGGTTTATGATGAGCAGGGTGTAATGACCCCTGTTACAGTAATTAAGTTTGAAGATAACGTAATAGTAGGCAAAAGAGACGTCAAAAAAGACGGATACGAAGCCTGTGTCATGGGAACTGTTGACAAGAAAAGCAAACAGGTGAAAAAGCCTTATGCTGGACAGTTTCCTGAAGGAATTGAACCAAAGCAGTTTCTGTATGAGATGAGAGATTTTGACTTAGAAGCAGAAATTGGTCAGAAGTATGGAGTTGAATTACTTGATGAACTTAAATTTGTAGACGTAATAGGTACTACAAAGGGTAAGGGTTATCAGGGTGTAATGAAACGTCACGGATTCTCCGGTGGACGCGCAACACACGGTTCAAAGTTTCATAGAGCAAATGGTTCAACTGGTATGGCTGCTTATCCATCCAGAGTCATCAAGGGAACGAAGATGGCTGGAAGAATGGGCGGTGAGCGGAAAACGGTGCAGAACCTGAAAGTTGTCAGGGTTGATGCAGAAAAGCAGATTATTCTTGTTAAAGGCGCGGTGCCGGGAACACGTAACAGTGTTGTACTGGTTAGACGTGCCAAGAAGAAATAGTAAAGGGTAAGAATATGAAAGCAAAGGTCTTTTCGATAAACGGCGAAGAGATAAAAGATATAACTCTGAGTGATGATGTTTTTGGCCGTGAGGTTAGCGAAGGTTCAATTTACTATGCAATTAGAAATGAACTGGCTAATCGAAGGGTAGGAACTGCCAGTACTAAGGGTCGATCTGAAGTACGGGGAAGCGGTGCTAAGCCATGGGCCCAGAAGGGTACAGGGCATGCACGAGCCGGAAGCAAGAAGTCTCCGGTTTGGGTAGGCGGAGGAACAGTTTTTGGTCCGAAGCCGAGAGATTATTCATATACTATGCCGCGCAAGATGAAAAGAGCGGCAATGATGTCTATTCTTAGCCTTAAAGTTAAGAATGAATCACTTGTAGTAGTTGAAGATTTCAGCATCGACTCGGGCAAAACCAAGGATCTCATTAAGATTCTTAAGAGTTTATCTGTAGACGGAAGAACTGTTGTAGTTCTTAAAGATGATGATGCGATGGTAAGACGTGCCGGACGAAATATTCCGGGACTGAAAATCCTGTCATTCAACAGACTCAATGCGCATGATATGTTTTACGGCAAGAAGATAGTTCTTCTTGAAACAGCAGCCGGGAATCTTAATGATTTCTACGGAAAGGGTGAGGGTAAATAAATGGATGCAATGACAATTATTGTTGAACCCGTGCTAACCGAAAAAACCAATATTATGAGAGAAGGCGAAACCAAGAAGTATGTCTTCAAAGTCGATAGACGTGCTAATAAGGTCCAGATTATGGGAGCGGTAAAAGATCTTTTTAACGTTCAGCCTGTTTCCTGCCAAATCGTTAATGTTAAATCAAAACCGAGAATGGCAAGAACTAAATCAGGTATGAGACATGGTAAAACAACTCCCTGGAAAAAAGCTATTGTTACACTGAAACCCGGCGAGAAAATCGCCGCGGTAGACGGCGTTTAGGCAGAAGGATTTAGGGGGCTAACGTGGGTATTAAGAAATATAATCCTAGAACACCGAGTCTAAGATATAAAACTGGACTTACGTTCGAAGAGATCACTACAAAGCAGTCTGAAAAGTCGCTTACTAGTGGTATCAGTAAACATGCCGGACGTGGTGCCGGTGGACGAATTGCAGTTAGAAGACGCGGTGGCGGACATAAAAGAAAATATAGAGTTATTGATTTCAAGAGAGATAAATACGGTATTCCTGGAAAGGTTGCGTCCGTAGAATATGATCCGAACAGATCTGCCAATATTTCATTGGTAATCTATGCGGATGGTGAGAAGAGATACATCCTTGCTCCGAAGGGATTAGTTGTCGGCACAACCGTAATAAGCGGACCCGGAGCTCCCATCGAAATTGGAAATACTCTTCCGCTTGAGAATATCCCTCTTGGAATGATGGTTCATAATGTAGAACTGCAGCTTGGAAGGGGCGGACAGCTTGTTCGTTCAGCCGGAATGCGTGCATCAATTGTGGCTAAAGAAGGCGACTATGTAACCCTTAAGCTTCCTTCCGGCGAGATGAGGATGGTCTTTAAGAAGTGCCATGCTACACTCGGTGAGGTTGGTAATGAGGATCACATGAATGTGACTCTCGGAAAAGCTGGCCGCTCCAGATGGCTTGGTAGAAGACCTAAGGTTCGAGGTGTTGTAATGAACCCGCATGATCATCCGCATGGTGGTGGTGAAGGAAAGACCTCCGGTGGACGTCATCCTGTAACGCCTTGGGGTGTTCCGACTAAGGGATACAAAACCAGAAAGAAAAGCAAATCTTCTAGCAAGTTTATTGTTAAGAAGCGGAAGTAGGAGTAGGTAGTGGCTAGGTCAATAAAAAAAGGTCCTTTTATTGAAAGGAAACTTTACAAAAAAGTTGTAGAAATGGCTAAAGCCGGTGATAAGAAGATGATTAAGACTTTTTCAAGATCATCTACTATCATTCCGGAAATGGTTGGATTTACAATTTCTGTATATAACGGAAAAGCCTGGGTGCCGGTTTATATTACTGAGAACCTTGTAGGACATAAACTCGGTGAGTTTTCTCCCACAAGATTTTACAGAGGTCACGCAGGGTCAGATAAGAAATCTTCTAAGAGATAGGTAAGATGATGGAAGCAAAGAAAGGATATAAAGCAAAATCTACACACCTCATGATCTCTCCTACGAAACTGAGAAGAGTGGCTAATGTCATAAGAATGAAACCTTATACTGAAGCTGTTGCGATACTCGAGAGTTTACCGCAGAAGGGTGCTGTGTATTTAAGAAAGACAATTATGTCAGCAGCAGCCAATGCCCTTTTTCAGAATAAAAACCTTGATGAAGAGATGCTGTACATTAAGGTTCTTATGATTGATGATGGTCCAAGAATGAAAAGAGTATGGGCAAGAGGTAGAGGTAGAAGAGACATTCTGTTGAAAAGAATGAGTCACATAACAGTTGTTGTAGATGAAATCGCGAGCGTGGGGGAATAAATGGGTCAAAAAGTTAATCCAATAGGTTTACGCCTCGGTATAAACAAAACCTGGAAATCTAAATGGTATGTGGACCCGAGAGAGTATGCTGATACACTTCATGAAGATCTGGCGATCAGAAAAACTCTTCTTAATTGTCCCGAAACTAAAGGCGCAGATATTTCTGATATCGAGATCATTAGGCATCCACAGAGGATTACTGTCGTAATACAGACGTCCAGGCCTGGAATTATTATCGGTGCAAAGGGTTCTAATATCGAGAAAATTGGAATTAGGCTCCAGACTATTGCCGGTAAGAAAATACAGATTAAGATTAAGGAAATCAAGCAGCCCGAAGGTGATGCTCAGATTGTGGCGCTTAATATTGCAAGACAGCTAAAGTCAAGATCTTCTTTCAGAAGAACCCTTAAGATGGCTGTCAATAATGCGATGAAGACCGGCATTCAGGGTATCAAGGTTAAAGTTTCCGGACGTCTTGGCGGAGCAGAAATGTCGAGAACTGAGCAGTACAAAGCGGGACGAGTTCCGCTGCATACCCTCAGGGCTAACATTGAATATGGTTTTGCTGAAGCTGATACAACTTTTGGTCTTATCGGCGTCAAGGTCTGGGTCTTCACCGGTGAAGTTTATAAAAAAGATCGGAAAGAGGATGCGGGTCTTCTCGTTAAGAAACAGAGAGATAAGTCCTCTGCAAGGAGTTAGTCGAGATGCTTAGTCCGAAACGAACGAAATACAGGAAGAGGCAGAGAGGTGGGCGCTTAAGAGGCGTCGCCAACAGAGGTAATACCGTAGCTTTCGGTGACTTTGGTTTAGTCTCTCTTGAAAATAAATGGATTACAGACAGGCAGATAGAAGCCGCTCGTGTTGCCATGACAAGGCATATTAAGAGAGGCGGAAAAGTATGGATCAGAATTTTCCCTGACATTCCATATACAAAAAAGCCTGCTGAAACGAGAATGGGTAAGGGTAAGGGAGCTCCCGATCACTGGGTAGCAGAAGTTAAGCCTGGAACAGTAATGTTTGAAATGGCAGGTGTAACCTCAGAGCTTGCATGTGAAGCAATGCGACTTGCTGGGAATAAGCTTCCTATACAAGTGAAATTTGTTGAAAGAAGGGGTCTTGAAAAATCATGAAAGATTCATTTAGTGATTTAACATACGAAGAACTCAAGAATAAGCGCGAAGAGCTTAAGAAGAAGTCCATGGACACCAGATTCAGCAGGGTACTTGGTCATGTTGAAAGTCCAATTGAGTTAAGAACTCTCAGAAGAAATATAGCAAGGCTTAATACGATTATTCATGAGTATGCACTCGGAATACGTAAGGCTAAGTAGGAGAGAATTGTGGATACTAGTGCGGTAGAAAAGACCAAGGGTTACAATAAGACATATACAGGTGTAGTTGTCAGCGATAAGATGGAAAAAACAATCGTCGTCAAGGTAAGTACTAGGAAGCTTCATAAGCTTTATAAGAAATACCTTGCAAGAAGCAAGAAGATTAAAGCGCACGATGAGAAGAATGAAGCCAATATCGGAGATACTGTCCGTGTGATAGAGTCCAGACCTATCAGTAGAGATAAGTGCTGGCGTCTTGTTGAGATAGTGGAAAGAGCAAAATAGCATTTGATTGCTAAAGCAATTAACTTAAGTAATTTTGCTTAAAGGAGTGGTGATATGATCCAGATGCAAACGTATCTGAATGTGGCGGATAACAGCGGAGCAAAAAGAGTTCAGTGTATTAAGGTTCTTGGCGGAAGTCACAAGATGGTAGCAGGAATTGGAGATATAATCGTCGTAGCTGTAAAAGATGCTTTGCCTAACGCGGCTATTAAAAAGGGTGATGTACAGCGTGCGGTTATTGTCAGAGTCAGTAAGGAATTTAGAAGACCTGATGGAACTTATATCAGATTTGATGATAATGCCTGTGTTATCCTTGATGCCAACCAGGCTCCAAAAGGAAAAAGAATTTTTGGGCCAGTAGCCAGAGAGCTTCGTGACGATGGATTTATGAAGATTGTCTCTCTTGCCCCTGAGGTTCTTTAAAGGAGTTCAATGATGGTCAAATATAAGATTAAAAAAAACGATACCGTTAAGGTCGTTTGTGGAAAAGATAAAGGCAAGACCGGCAAAGTTGTCAAAATTGACAGTAATAAAGGCCGTGTTGTCGTACAGGGTGTGAATCTTGTCAAAAAAGCCATGAAACCCAAAAGCCAGAACGAGAAGGGCGGAATCGTCAGTATTGAAGCGGCAATGGATATATCCAATGTCAGGATGATCTGCAAGAAATGTGGACCAACCAGACTTGGTTTTAAAGTTGACGGCAAAGAAAAGACGAGAATTTGTAAGAAATGCGGGGATACGATCTAATGGCAGTAAATGTATACGTACCAACAATGAAGAAGTTCTATAAAGAAAAAATAGCAAAAGAACTTCTGGAAGAATTTGGATACAGTTCTCCCATGCAGATCCCCACACTTGAGAAAATTGTAGTGAGTATTGGATGCGGAGACGCTATTGCTAATAAGAAGTTTCTTGAATCTGCGGTTAATGAGATAGAACTGATAACTGGACAGAAGGCTGTTAAGACAAAGGCCAGAAAGTCTATATCAAACTTCAAACTGCGTGAAGGAATGGAAATTGGTGCTAAGGTTACTCTTAGAGGTACATATATGTGGGAGTTTTATGAAAGATTCACATGTGTAGCTCTTCCACGAGTAAAAGACTTTAGAGGAACAAATCCAAACGCATTCGACGGTAATGGAAATTACTCTCTTGGAATTACTGAGCAGATTATTTTTCCTGAAATTGATTACGATAAGATTGAAAGGGTCAGTGGCCTTAACATAGCGATCGTTACAACAGCCAGGACTGACCAGGAAGCCAAGAGTCTTCTGCAGAAGCTCGGCATGCCGTTCAGGAAATAGGAGTAGATAATGGCTAAAAAATCGATGATTGTAAAAGCTAACCGGACTCCGAAATATAGTACGAGAAAAGTGAACAGATGCAGAGTCTGTGGCAGACCTAGGGGCTATATGCGGAAGTTTCAAATGTGTAGAGTTTGTTTCAGAAAATACGCCAGTGAAGGTCTTATTCCGGGCGTAACAAAATCCAGCTGGTAGGGAGAATAATATGGCAGTTTCAGATCCTGTAGCTGATATGTTAACTAAAATAAGAAACGCAAACAGTGCGAAATTTGACAGGGTTGATATACCTACATCAAAATTGAAGCTTGAAATAGTCAAGATTCTGAAGAATGAAGGTTATGTTAAGAATTTTAAGAAGACTACGATTGATGGGATAAACTTTATCAGAATATTTCTAAAATATGCTGAAGAAGATCAGCCTATCATTCATGGTATAAAGAAAATTTCAAAACCGGGAAGAAGAATCTATTCCAGTTACAAAAAAATGCCGAGAATTTTCAACGGCTATGGAACTTTAATAGTGTCTACTTCTACGGGTGTTACAACAGGCAAGAAAGCAGCTGAGAAGAAAGTCGGTGGCGAGCTTATTTGCTCAGTTTGGTAGAATAGGGGAAGTACGATGTCTCGAATAGGAAAATTACCAGTAGAGATTCCTCAGGGTGTTAAGGTCAGTGTCAATGGCAACCTTATTACTGTTGAAGGCCCTAAAGGAAAACTGGAGCAGGATTACAAGCCCGAAGTTGAAGTCAAGGTTGAAGAGAACGTAGTTCTAGTTAGCCCGATGAAAGACACCAAGGTCGCACACTCATACCATGGTCTTTACAGATCTTTGATCAGTAACATGGTTGATGGAGTAACAAAAGGCTTCTCAAAGAGTCTGATTGTCAATGGAGTTGGTTATAGGGCTGAAGTTAACAATGATGTCCTTACTCTTAACCTGGGTTTTTCTCAGCCGATTGATTATTATATCGGAGAGGGAATCACTATCGTCTGTGAAGGCACTAAGGTGACGGTCTCAGGTATTGATAAGCAGAGAGTAGGTCAGGTTAGTGCAGAAATAAGATCGCTCAGACCACCTGAGCCTTATAAAGGCAAAGGTATCCGGTATGAAGATGAGAATATCAGACGTAAGATTGGTAAATCTGGTATTAAGTAGGGTATTTAAATGAAGAAGCTAATAGAGAAAGCAAATAGAAGAGTTCGCAGGAAGAAGCACGTTAGAAAGACTGTTCATGGAACTGCTGAACGACCCAGAATGAGTGTTTTTAAGAGCAGCAAGTATCTTTATGTTCAGGTCATTGATGATCAGAGCGGAAAGACAATTGCTTACGCAAATAATCTTGAAAAAGATAATAAAGCGATTGCTTCAACTGTTGAAGGTGCTGCGAAACTCGGCGAACTTATCGGTGAGCGTCTTAAAGAAAAGAAGGTTACCAGGGTTGTATTTGATAGAAACGGATATATCTATCACGGTAAAGTAAAAGCAATAGCTGACGGTGCCAGAAAAACCGGTATAACCATCTAGGAGGAAGAATTTGGAAGCTGCAAACGATAAAGAATATGTTGAAAAGCTTGTAAAACTCAACAGGGTTGCCAAAGTTGTAAAGGGCGGTAGAAGATTCTCATTCTCAGCGCTGGTAGTTGTAGGCAATAAGAACGGAAAAGTCGGCTATGGTTTTGGTAAGGCTAACGATGTTTCTGAAGCAATCAGAAAATCTGTTGAAAAAGCTAAGAAAAACATGATTACTGTTCCTATTAAAAACAGCACTATACCGCATGAATATATCGGCGAGTATAAGAGCGCTAAGGTAATTCTCAAACCGGCAGCGCCCGGAACTGGAATTATTGCAGGCGGTCCTGTTCGTGCTGTAATGGAAGTAAGCGGAATCAATAATATTCTCAGCAAGTCTTTAGGCTCGGGAAATACAATGAATATTACAAAAGCTGTATTCAACGGACTTGAGAATATGATGAACGCCAGAAATATAGCAAAAGGCAGAGGCAAAACTCTCGCTGACATGTGGGGATAATGATGGCCAACAAGACGGGAAAACAGATAAAGATTGAACTGGTTCGTAGTTTTATCGGTAGAAAACCTAATCAGGTTAAGACGCTTAAAGCTCTTGGAATCCGGAAAATACACCAGTCAGTTATTAAGGATGCAAATCCTGCAATATTGGGTATGGTAAATACTGTCTCACACCTTGTGAAAGTTGAGGAGATAAGCTAAATATGGATGAAATCAGAGCACCGAAAGGCGCAACAAAAAAGAAAAGAATAGTCGGACGCGGAAACGGCTCTACAAGAGGCGGAACTAGCGGAAGAGGTTCGAACGGGCAGAATGCCAGATCTGGTGGTGGTGTAAGACTAGGCTTTGAGGGCGGACAGATGCCTCTTTACAGAAGAGTCGCCAGACGTGGTTTTTCTAATCACCCTTTTAAAATTGATTATAAAACCGTTAATCTCAGAGAGCTTGAAGATAAGTTTTCCGATGGAGACACTGTTAACCTTGAGACCCTTAAAGATAAGGGTATTGTGAAAGGGAAAAACATAAGGGTCAAAATCCTTGGTGATGGAGAAGTTACCAAGAAACTTACTATAGATGTAGAAAAGGTATCTGCCGGAGCAAAAGAGAAAATTGAAAAAGCCGGTGGAAATATCGTAGTTAAAGAAGGTTAGAATGGCCAGTAATAAGCTTGCAGATATGATGCGTGTTAAGGATTTAAGAGATAGGATCCTTTTTACTGTTCTTATGCTTATAGTGTACAGACTTGGAGTTTCTATTCCTATTCCTGGAATTAATATGAATGCTCTTAAGTTGTATTTTATGGCGCAGGAAGGTGCAAATGCTATTGGAATAACTGAGTATATCGATTTTTTCTCAGGTGGAGGTTTTAAAAACTTCTCCATCTTCATGCTTGGTATTATGCCTTATATTTCGATGTCTATAATAATGCAGCTTCTTCTGATGGTATTTCCTTTTCTTAAGAAAATATCAGAAGAAGACGGCGGCAGAAAGAAAATACAAAGATATGTACGGTATGGAACTGTTGTAGTATGTCTTATACAGTCATATGTTGTTACTGTTTACGCTGATCAGATACCTGATGCAATTTCGATTGCCAGGCTTCCCTACACGTTTATAGCGATGCTGACAGTAACTGCAGGAACAGTTTTCCTGATGTGGATGGGTGAACAGATTACCCAGCGTGGAGTAGGTAACGGTATTTCGTTAATAATTTTTGCCGGTATTGTTGCACGGATGCCGAACGCCTTTGCTTCTATATTAAGGGCTGTCCGGGAAGATGCACTTAACCCTGTATTTGTTATTATCGTTCTGGCTATGTTTGTTGTAGTCGTGGCTCTTGTAATCTACGAACAGCAAGGACAGCGGAAGATTCCGGTGCACTACGCGAAGAGGGTTGTAGGAAGAAAAATGTACGGTGCACAGAGCACATACATTCCTTTTAAAATCAATCCATCAGGAGTTATTCCTGTAATATTCGCATCTTCCATACTTACATTTTTACTTCAGATAAGTAACAGTCTTGGTGGAGATATTAAGTGGCTTGCCAACTTCTCTTACTGGCTGAGACCTAGTGGTCCCGCTTATTTGATAATATATACTTTACTGATTATTTTCTTTGCATATTTCTATACACAGGCAACACTTAATCCTGCGGAAATTGCAAGGCAGATCAGGGAAAACGGCGGTTCAATACCCGGGGTAAGATCAGATAAACTTGAAGAACACCTACTGCGGATTTTGAATAGAATAATATTACCTGGAGCAATATTTCTTGCTTTTATAGCAATTATTCCTACTATACTACAGGCGTTGTTTAATTTTCCGGCAACAGCAGCAATGCTGCTAGGCGGTACATCGCTCTTGATTATGGTTGGAGTAGACCTCGATACAATGTCACAGATTGAAGGGCATATGAGAATGCATCATCAAGAAGGCTTTGTTAAGAAGGGTAAGATTAAATCCAGGAATCTATAATAAGGGGTAAACAGTGAAAGTTAGAGCAAGTGTTAAACCCATGTGTGATAAATGCAAGGTTATTAGAAGAAGGGGAGTGCTGAGAATTATCTGCACTGTCCCGAAACATAAGCAGAGACAGAAATAGGGGGATATTGATGGCACGAATTGCAGGTGTAGACCTTCCTAATAAACAGATTAAGATCGCATTGACATATATCTACGGAATCGGTCGAACAACGGCTGTCGATATTTGTACGAAGCTCGGTGTTGATCCGAACAGCAGGATGAATGATTTATCAAGCGATGATGTAGCTAAGCTACGTCAGATTCTTGATAATGAGTACAAGGTTGAAGGTCGGCTAAGAACTGAAACAGCTCTTAATATTAAGAGGCTGATGGACATAGGTTGTTACAGAGGGCTTAGGCATAGAAGAGGATTACCCGTTAGGGGGCAGAGGACTAAAACCAATGCTCGTACTAGAAAGGGTAAAAAGAAGACCGTTGCCGGTAAAAAGAAAGCAACAAAATAGGTCGGAGGTAAATCGCATTGGCTAAGGTTAAGAAAAAGAAAGAAAAGAAGACGGTACAGGAAGGCAACGTCTATATTCAGGCTACCTTCAATAATACTATAGTAACCATTACCGATTTAAACGGAAATGCCGTATCGTGGGCAAGCGCCGGCGGACTCGGATTTCGTGGAGCTAAAAAATCTACTCCTTATGCTGCTCAGACTACAGCTGAAACAGCCGCTAAGAAGGCAATGGATTACGGTTTACAGTCAGTACATGTCTACGTTAAAGGTCCTGGTGTTGGCCGGGAATCAGCTATACGTTCTCTTGGTAATCTTGGACTGTGGGTAAAAGGAATTGTTGATATGACTCCTATCCCTCATAATGGATGCAGACCGAGAAAGAGCAGAAGGGTATAGGGAGACAATAATGGCAAGAAATACAGGCCCTCAGTGCAGACTATGCAGAGCTGAAAAGAAAAGGCTTTATTTGAAGGGCGAAAGATGCAAAAGCAGCAAATGCCCGATTACAAAGAAAAGAAATCCTCCCGGAAAGGGTCCGAGAACAAGACAGGGAAAGATGTCTGACTATGGAATCCAGCTCCGAGAGAAACAGAAACTTAAAAGAACTTATGGAATGCTTGAAAAGCAATTTAAAATCTTCTTTACAAAAGCAGACAAGATGAAGGGTCAAACCGGTGAAAATCTTATAGTGCTTCTTGAAAGAAGGCTTGATAACATTGTCTTCAGAATGAGATTTGCATCTTCTAGAAACCAGGCCAGACAACTGGTATCACACGGACATGTCTGTGTGAACGGTAAGAAAGTCACTATTGCGTCATACGTTGTTAAAGAGAATGATGTTGTAGAAGTTAAAGAGAGCAGCAAGCAGCTGGTTGTGATCAAGGAAAGTCTAAAGGAATACACCAAATCAGGTGTTTATCCATGGCTTGACGTTGATCCTGATGCAATGAAAGGAACAGTTAAGGCATTGCCGCTGAGAAGCGATGTAGCTGATCTTGCGGATCTGAATGAACAGCTTATCGTTGAGCTATATTCAAGATAAAAAACAGGGAGTGCACATGGCGCGGAAAAATCTTTTAAAGGGATTTAAGAAGCCGAAAGGTATATCCTTTGAGCACAGTGAGATAAGCAGCAATGTCGGAAGATTTGTTGCTTATCCATTTGAACGAGGATTCGGAACAACCATCGGGAATACGCTGAGAAGAATATTACTTTCCTCTATTCAGGGATATGCAGTTTCTGCAATTAAGATCACGAGTTATGATGAGGAAGGAACTCCTCATATGATTTCAAGTGAGTTTGAAGCTATCCCTGAAATAGTTGAAGATACTCCTGAAGTTATAAATAATCTCAAACAGCTTAGAATAAAGTTGCCCGAAGATATTGAACAAAAAGTCATCAATTTTGAACTGAGAGGCAGCGGTGAAATAACCGGAGCTAATTTTAATGTTGATGAAGAGATCGAGATTATAAATCAAGATCTTAAAATAGCTACAATGATGGATAAAGCGAATCTTGATATCGAGGTTCAGATAGACCTTGGACGCGGATATGTTCCGGCTGAGGTGAATGAAAAATATATCGAAGTCATTGGTACAATAGCTATAGATTCTGTTTTTTCTCCAATAGTTAAGGTTAGTTATGAAATTGAAAACACTAGAATTGGTCAGAGAAATGACTATGATAAACTTATTATTGATGTAGAAACAGACGGAAGCATTTCTCCTGAAGATGCAGTTGCCGAAGCGGCAAAGATTGCAAAGGACCATTTTACTATTTTCATCAATTTCGATGAAGACACGATTGGGGGAGATGAAGAAGTTGATGAGGAAGAAGAACGTATTAAGACCATACTTGATACGCCTGTTGAAGAACTTGAGCTGTCTGTGAGATCTAGTAACTGTCTTAAGAATGCTAACATTAAAACCATAGGTGACCTTACAAGAAGAAGTGAAGATGAAATTGCTAAGACCAGGAATTTCGGTAAGAAATCACTTCTTGAGATTAAGGAAAAACTGAGCGAGTGGGGTTTGAGCCTTGGTATGACAGATTACAGCGTGCTGAAGACTTCACGAAAATTACAATCAAAGAAGGAAGAAGAAAATGAAGCATAGACTTGGTGGTAATAAGCTCAGCAGGAAAACAAGCCATAGAAAAGCCATGACCAGAAATATGGTTACCTCTCTATTCAGATATGAAAGAATAACTACGACAAAGGCTAAAGCTCTTGAAATACGTAGGACAGCTGAGAAAATGATAACCCGTGCGAAAATTGATTCTGTTCATAACAGAAGAATAATCAACAGGGATATCAAAGATGCTGAAATTCTTAACAAGCTTTTTACTGAACTCGGTCCTGTAAACAAGGATAGACCGGGAGGATATACGAGAGTTTTAAAAACCGGTCTCAGAAAAGGTGATGCTGCTGAAATGGTAATTCTCGAGCTCGTTTTTGACGCTAAAGAAGAGCCAAAGAAGAAAGCGGCAAAACCAAAAAAGAAAGCTGAGAAAACTGAAAAGGCTCCTGAAGTAAAGAAAGAAAAGGCGGTTAAAGCTGAGGTTTCTGAAGAAGCTGTCCCTACGGAAAATGCTAAAGATGCCGCCCCTGCTGAAGAAAAAGAAAAAGAAAAAACTGCGGATTCCGAAGAAGTGAAAGCAACTGAAGAATCAGCTGAGTAAATTATTCAGTACAATAAAAAAAAGAGGTGCAGACGCACCTCTTTTTTTTATTGTATAATGTAGAAAATACAATAAAAAAGTAAGCGTCAAAACAACCACACCCTGAAAAATCAATCGAGATGAATATTCCAGGCAAGTAGCCGATATCAATCTTCACGGCAATTCATTAACGGAGCCTTTGTAAAAATCTTTCTTAGATATTCATAAGGGTTGAGCCCATTCTG
>JAEKNX010000029.1 GCA_016839055.1 Spirochaetales bacterium | reverse complement strand
CAGGAACATCAAATGAAACTGATTTCTTTAATAGTCGAGGGTGATACCGATGGAATAGGTCGAATGGCTGGGGCCATAGGTGAGCTTGAGGGTGTTGAGATTAAATCCATGTTGATGAAGGAGAATCACGACTTCAGTACGTGAGGTATATAAATAATCAAGAGTAGCATAGTTGTGCAAAATTTGATGAAATTTACATATGTAGGAGAAGAAAAAATGAATGATAATCGTGAAGAATTATTACAGGCTCCCATGGGGAAGCTTTTTGTGAAAATGGCCGTTCCCGGTATGATAGGAATGCTGGTTATCGGGTTGTACAACCTTGTTGACAGCATTTTTGTGGGGCAGTTTGTGGGACCGGCTGCTGTTTCTGCCGTCGCTATGGGCTATGCGGTCGTTCTTGTTAATCAGGCAATACTAAGTCTTTTTGCTACCGGTGCGATGTCTCTTTTTTCAAGAGCCATGGGCGCGCAGGATCAAAAAACAATGAACTCACTTTTTGGCAATGTTTTCTGGCCTGTGGGTGTTCTATCTGTTTTGCTTACTCTGTTCACCTACAATTTTTCCAGAGAAATACTGATGTTCCTTGGCGCGACGGGAGAGATTCTTGAGTTGGGAATAGAGTATCTGAAACCACTCTCTCTGGGTTTTATCTTTGGAGCTTTAGGCCCCGCTCTAAACTTTCTTATTAGAGGTGAAGGGCAGATGAAGAGTGCTATGAAGATTGTAGCGCTGGGAACCATAGTGAATATTATCCTTGATCCTATCTGTATCAAGGTTCTGAATATGGGTATGAGCGGAGCTGCTATTGCCACAATAATCGGACAGGCTCTCATTGTTGGGGGAGATTTTATCCATTTCAAATCTGATAAGAGTGTGATTAATCTGAACAGAAAAAGTTTCATAATTGTGTGGAATCTTATGCCCGAGATGTTGAAGATTGGATTCTCAGGAATGGTTATGTCAGTCGCTGTTGCGATTCAGCTGTCCATTCTGCTTTCATTGAGTTCGAATTATGGTGCTGCCAGCATTATAGTCATGAGCGCGTCCTTCCGGGTTCTGTGCTTTTTCTATATTCCTTTGTTCGGAATCTCCTATGGTCTGCAGCCTGTCATCGGGGCAAATTACGGAGCGGGCTTGTACCACAGGGTAAAAGAGGCCTTCTGGCATTTCGGAAAAATAGCCTCTGCTATTTCTATCGGTGTCTGGCTTTTCTTTCAGATTTTTGCGCCTTTTGTTCTGTCCTGGTTTATCACGGATAAAGCAATGGTACAAACAGGAACACAATGGTTTCGTTTGTTTCAATCCAGCTTTTTTGTTTACGGCTTTGTAAGTGTATCTATAATGCTCTTTATGGCTACAGGTCAAGCCGCCAAAGGGGCTTTAATGACCCTGGGACGGCAGATCCTGTTCTTTATTCCCCTTGCATTTATCCTGCCCCGCTTTTTGGGAGAAAGAGGTCTGTGGTTGTCATATCCTCTCGGAGATCTGCTTGTTGTACTGATGGGTATTTTTCTTGTAGCTGGAGAGCTTAGAAAACTGAAAAACTATGAAGCAAAAGCTGCTTCCCGAAAGATGTAAATACGATGATTGCCAAAGGGATGGGAGAGTGAGTGTTTTATGCTTAAAGAACTATTGAAAATTATTGAGACCGAAAGACTTTATTCGATTTCAAAAGCAGCAAAAGAGATTGGTGTAAGCACAGAGCTGATCAGAATAATGCTCGATGATTTACAGCGAAGAGGGTTTATTAATAAAGTTGCTTTTGGCGGAGTTTACAGCGGAACCTGCAGAGGATGTAAGGGCTGCGGAGGCATCAGCGGTAACAACGGATCGGCTGGTCTTAGGGTTTGGGAAATTACAGCAAAAAAAAATAATTAGTATACAAGGAGTAAAAAATGAAGTCACTTGACAGGTTATTAAAAGGGCAGCAGGGGGTTATAGCTTACTTAACTGGAGGCAGAAAGTTTCTCAGTCGAATCACTGCCATGGGATTCACCCCTGATGTAATGGTTAGTGTAGTACGAAACGGCGGAAGGGGGCCGATTATTGCATCTCTCAGAGACACCGAAGTAGCACTCGGCAGGGGAGAAGCTGCAAAGATAATGATTAAGGGGGATTCCTGTGAATAATCCTGTTTTAAATAAACCCATTACCATAGCCCTTGCGGGGCAGCCAAACACCGGTAAATCAACTGTATTTAACCGGCTTACAGGAGCAAAACAGCATGTCGGCAACTGGCCGGGCAAGACGGTAGAGCAGAAAAGCGGTCTGTTTACATACAATAATAATAAACATCATGTCGTTGATCTCCCCGGCACATACAGCCTGACCTCGAATTCACTCGAAGAGCAGATTGCACGGGATTTTATTGTAAATGAAAAACCGGATGTAGTCGTAGTTATGGCTGACGCTTCTCAACTTGAGAGAACCCTCTACCTTTTGACCGAAATCCGTCTTCTTTCTGTTCCGGTCGTTGTCGCACTGAATATGATTGATATCGCAGAAGAGCAGGGAAAGACAATAGATTCTGTAAAGCTGGAGAGCCAACTGGGGATCAGAGTCGTGCCGATGGCGGCTGCAAAGGGACGCGGTATAGACCTACTTCTGGAGGCTGTCGAGAATGCGGCTGCAGGCGGGGTCTGTACTTCAACAGAACAGTCGGTTGCAGGAAACCCTTATTATAAGTCGATCAGAAGTATAATAAGTGGAAAGTTTGACGGGGTCTGTTCGGAGCAGTGGATGACGGTGAAACTAATTGAAGGCGACAGCAAGGCTGTTGAAACAGTTAAAAACACGCTTTCGGCAGCTGACTGGAAGAGCCTTAAAGAGCTCCTTGATAAAATTGAAAACGGACAGCTTATTACCGCAGGAGCACGCTATTCATGGATCAATGATGTTCTCTCCTCAGTTGTTAATCGCGAGGGTGAATCTACTGCTAAAAGAAGGGGGGTGAAATTTGACCGGGCGGCTACTCATCCGGTTGTGGGAAAAATGATTGCTCTACTGATTATGGTTCTATCGTTTGCGATGGCAATGATAATCGTTATGCCAATAATGGGATTAGTTCAGTCTGTTATACCTGGTTTAGTCGAGCTTGTGAGGGAAACCTTTAGTGGATCTTCTCTCTGGTTTGGCTCTCTCCTTGCTGATGGTTTAATTCCAGGTCTTTTCGTAGCTTTTATGATGCTCTGCTATGTTTTCGGAGTTTATATTGTGTTCGGATTACTTGAAGATATCGGTTACCTTTCCCGAATGGCCTATGTGTTCGACAGCTCGATGAGTAAAATAGGCCTGCATGGTAAGTCTGTTATGCCGCTTCTTATGAGCTTCGGGTGTAACATCGCAGGTGTAACAGGAACGAGGGTTATTGATTCATGGCAGCAGAGGATGGTAACTCTGGTTCTGGTTTCGATAGTTCCATGCATGGCTTTATGGGCTGTTGTCAGCTTTATGGGTACCATTTTCTTTGCTGCCGCAATGCCTCTTGTTGTTCTCTCATTACTGCTGGTCATGGTCCTTCATATATCGTTAACCTCGGCGGTCCTCCGGAAATTTGTTGTTAAGGGAGAGACTACCGGGCTGATAATGGAACTTCCTCCCTATCATAAACCGAACTGGAGAACCATTTGGGGTCATGTATGGGTTCAGGTGAAAGCATTCTTAAAGCGGGCATTTACCCTGATTGCAGCATTGTCGATTATTGTCTGGGCTCTATCCTATCAGCAGGACGGAAATATGGGGAACTCTATACTCGCCTCGATAGGGCGATTCTTTGACCCTATCTCAAGCTTTCTTGGTCTTGACTGGAGGCTCTTTATCGCACTTTTAGCAGCAATAATTGCAAAAGAGGCATCTCTGTCGGTTATTGCAGTCCTTTATGGACTTGGTGCAGGTGCCGTGTCTATTACTTCGCTTCTTATTCCCGGATCCGGCGGATTTGAAGAAGCTGCACTTATTGGGACAATAGCTCAATCGGTATCGCCGGCTTCAGCTCTCGCTTTTATATTTGCATTCTTCTTCTCCATCCCCTGTTTAGGAACAGTAGCAACAATACATTCGGAAACAAAGTCACTCAAATGGACTATAGGTGCTTCGCTGTACTATACAGTTACATCCCTCGTGTTAGGCGGTCTTGCCTACAGGGTTGGTCTGCTGATTTTTTAAATTAGACTACTGGAGAAAATATGTCGAATGTTGAAGTTTTGAATACCCGGAGTCTTCATTTGAAGGAAGTGTATAATAAACACCGGTTTAAAAAGAGGCTTTTTGTTATTATTCTGATTCCGATTGTAATACTTCTGATAGGGCTGGCAGTGGCGTTCGGCTCGGCCGATATATCGTTTACCGATGTATACAAAGCAATATTTCGCAGGATTGTCCCCTCTCTTGCCGGGGGGGCTGATGCCGGGCATGCAGATATAATAATCTGGAAGCTGAGACTTCCAAGGATATTGATGGGGCTGCTGGCAGGGGTAGCCCTGGGTTCTGCGGGTGCGGTAATGCAGGTTGTATTGCGAAATCCTCTTGCCGATCCGTACATGCTGGGTATATCATCGGCTGCCGGATTTGGCGCATCGCTTGCAATTGTACTTGGCGTAGGAGTCTTTGCCGGTCCCTATCTGATAATCGGCAACGCCTTCCTGTTCTCGCTTTTATCCTCAGCCCTGATTCTGGCTTTATCCGGGCGGCGGGGAGCTTCGCCCGAATCAATGATTTTGACAGGCCTGGCACTGCTGTTCTTTTTTCAGGCGATGACCACGATTATCCAGTATTTCGGAGATTCCGAGGCTGTGAAAGCCGCGGTCTTCTGGACGGTCGGGGATCTGGGAAAGGCGGACTGGAGCAAGCTTGCAATAACCGCCCCGCTGGTATTCGTAGGCGAGGTTTTGCTGATATGGAAATCAGGTGATCTTAACATAATGAATACAGGAGATTCGAGTGCTAAAAGTCTTGGTATAAACGTTCAGGGAACCAGGATTTTTACGATGATTGTCTGCACCATAATGGTAGCAGGAATTGTCAGCTTTACCGGCACAATAGGTTTTATCGGGCTTGTATCGCCCCATCTGGTTAGGATGATAATCGGGACGGATAATCGAATCCTTGTGCCTGCCTCCGGACTTGTAGGCGCGGTTCTTCTTGTTCTGGCCGACACGATTGCGCGGACGATCCTCTCACCGGTTATCCTTCCGGTTGGTTCGGTAACTGCCTTTCTTGGTGTTCCTCTATTTGTGTATCTGATAATGAAAAGGAAGGGAGGTCTTGCATGAAAGTAGCCGTAGAAGAGCTTTTTTATTCATATCCGGGCAAGGATGTTCTTAAAGGTGTCACCCTGGGGCTGGTAGAAACGGAGATCATCTGTATAGTTGGTCCTAATGGAAGCGGAAAGAGTACGCTTGTAAAATGCGTTGAGGGACTGCAGCATCCCCGCTCGGGTAGAGTACTATTTGACGGGGTTGATGCCGCTAAATTGAGCCGAGTCGAGATTGCCCGGCTTATCGGATATGTTCCGCAGAGCAGCAGTCAGCTGTTTTCGGCCTCGGTTTTTGACACAGTCATGATGGGCCGCAAGCCGCATTATTCCTGGCGCTGCAGCGATGAGGATGTAGACATAGTCTCGGATATTCTTCAGATGATGGAGCTTGATGATTTGGCTATGGATGATTATAATAATCTGTCAGGCGGACAGCAGCAGCGTGTTCTGATTGCAAGGGCTCTTGCCCAGGAGCCACAACTTCTGCTCCTTGATGAGCCGACATCGGCCCTTGATATCTCCCATCAGCTTGAGGTAATGGAGATCGTCCACGAACTTGTGCATAGCAGGAAAATCGGCGTAATGATGGTTATTCATGATCTGAACCTCGCATCGCGCTATGCTGACAGGATAGTGATGCTTCACAACGGTCTGGTTTATGCCGCCGGTACGGCTGAAGATACCCTGACCGAGGCCAATATTGAAGAGGTCTATGGCGTTGAGGCTGATATTCACTGTCATAATGGAACGCTGTCGGTGATACCCGTCAGAAGGGTTTCCGGGATGAGGAATCCAGTGCTTCAGGCGGCTGGGGTGTGAAGTTTAATCTGTATGAAGGCTGCAATTTGTAATAATTATCATCAAAACGGATGCGATATCCTGTTTACTACTGTCATGTATGTGAACAGGCAGCCGTCCTGATCGATACCGAACCGTATTTCAAAGGGGGTGTTGTCGTTAAGATCGAAACCTGCCGACAGCCCCACGTAGTACAGGAAATCGGTTTTGGCGGAAAGACCGTCATATCCGAAGCCTGCTGCCCCGTTGAGTCCAATGTATATCCGGTCGGCAGGCGCCGGAAGCGGGAATGCAAAAAGACGGAACACACCGTCTATTGCGGCGCAGGTTTCATACCGGCGGTAGAAAAGTGAGTCGGCGGACTTTTTTCCGAGTATAACCGCATTTTCATAAATGAAATGCTTTTCCCCTATATTGACTGAGCCTCCGGCTGCTGTTTGTATCCGGGTAAGTGTCCCGGCATAAAAGAAACGCGGAAGAAACCCAAGTTCAAAGAAAATAAAATCGAAGCTGAAGGGAACAGAAATGACTGACCACCAGGAATTTTGAGCTATCTCGGGAATCTGCTTTAGTCCGCTGCTGATTTCAGCGCTGACTTTGTTCAATCCGTCGTCAAACAGCATTAGTTCAAGACAGATAGTTTCATTAACTCCAAAAGTTGTGAGCGCTTCTGATTTCAGATCGAAAAAGTTTTCGGATTCAGCAGTATAAAGCATCCTGCCCGCCGAGGTTTTTAAATGTAGTACGTTTCCGCTGAAGCTCCAGGCCGCACTGCATTGCGCGTAGAATTCCGTAAAGCTGTAATCAAAACAGCTGAAGTCTGGTGTCAGCCCCTGGGTCCACTTAAGATTAAGGCTAAGACCTTGATAAAAGTATTTGATGCCCACGTTTGCAGAAAGCATTGATGAAAAAGCGGATTTGGTCAGTCCTATTCCTGTAAACGGAAGTAGAATCGATTTATCATCTTCAAGCTTGAGTCCCAAATTAATATAATATGGCATTTCAATATCGTACCCAAAACCCGGTACCATTGGGGGTGACTCTTCGGTCTCCTCAGTGCCGGATTCAGCCAGCCGCCGGTACCGCTTTGCTTTTGCCGGCATTAGAAGTCTTGAGTAAACTGTTGCTTTTGCACTCAGAGCCCGGGTTTTGAGTTCAAAATCATCAAGACTGAATATTGCTTTATCGTCGAGCAGCCTCAGGGCTGATTCGGCTTCAGCCGCGAAATTCATATTGATGGAAGTTTCAACATCTTCAGCAATGATGATTCCGAGTCTTATGCGGGCTTCAGCGTTATCCGGCGCAGAACGCAGGGAAAGTCGTGCCTCTTTTTTTTCTGAAGATGTGTCTGCATATATCGGAGCCGATATTGCAGTCGCTGTTATTGATATCAGGATAAGAACAATTAGCTTTAATCTTAACATTACTTTCTCTCCAATTAGGGTGGACAAATATTATTCGCTAGCATATTATAATGCAAAACTTAATGCGGGTTAACTATTATGAATATTAAAATAAAAAATAATGAATTGTTCAAGAGTGTACTGTTGATCAGTATTTCCATTATGTTTGTAATATCATCAACGGCATTGCTGCATGCAAATGAAGCCGAGTTTATTATTGACAGGTTTAAGGGGATAACGGCTTTTAAATTCTCGTTGTTTGATGCTGTTCTTTATGCCGCCTATCTTTTGGCGGGACCAATGGCTGGGTATCTAAGCGCCCGAACCGGGAAGAGAAAACCATTTATCGTTTTGGGCGCAGCAGGAACTGCCGTAATTACCTTGTCCATGACGCTCGCGCCTGTTTACCCGATCCTGCTGATTCTGAGATTTTTTCAAGGGGTATTCTGTGTTACAGCATGGCAGTCCTTGATGACGATGGTGCTGGATCTGTCGGATGACTCAAATCGCGGACGTAATATGGGAATCTTTGGGACCTTTATGGCTTTATCCATGGGACTTGGTCCGGCAGCCGGCGGGGCCCTTGCCGGTATTTCCCTGTTTGCCCCGTATTATGTTTCGGCAGTACAGTGTATGGTTTCCGTCTTTATTACTTTATTCTTCATAGCAGAACCGCCAATAAAAAAGGAAAATATTAAACCGGGAATTGCGGATTCCATTGCCTTTGCCAGGAACAGCCCGGGGCTCATTATTCCTGCTTTATTCAATTTTGTCGACAGACTGCATATGAGTTTCATCATATTCATGATCCCCCTGTTGCTGCGTGAATTTATGCAGCTTGGACCGGAATACAGGGGAATGCTTCTGGGAATAAACGGATCAGCTTATATTATTCTGCAGTATCCCATGGGACGGCTTTCAGATAAGATCGGCAGGTACCGGCTTCTTGTTGTCGGCAGCATGGGGTACGGACTGTTACTTGGCTGTACGGGTCCGGCAGCTGCCGCTGGATTGACGCCGCTTATCATCCTGTTTTTTTGTCTCGGAATATTTTCTGGCATCACCGGACCTCCGAACTCAGCCCTTGTCGGCGATCTGTCATCGCAGGAGGATAATCCGCTTGCAATGGGTTTTTTCAACCTGTTCGGGAACACCGGAATGGTTTGCGGCAGCCTGTTCGGCGGTTTTATGCTGTCGTTTACCGGGTTTACTGCGGCATTTATGGGTGCTGCTGCGATTGAACTCGTGACCCTTGCGCTTAATATGCTCATAATAAGAAAGCTGACGGCCGAAAAAGTAAACTCCTTACAAAAGGAGGATATTCTTGTCTAAAAACGGATTGTTAAACCTTGGGCGGGGTAGCGCAAAGTGGATATGTTTCAGTTCCGTTATGCTTTTTATCAATGGTGTTGCTTATATCGTAGTAATCCGTCTGATAGCCGCTTTTATAGGACTTCTTTCAACAGAGGCTGTTGAGTATTTTAGTCTGCTTCCAAAGTTTTTATTTTTATTGACTGCCGTTATGTTTGTCAAAGCTGTCGCTTCCAAATTGGAAAGTTCATTTTCATATCGAATAACTGCCAAGGTGAAATACAACATTCGTGAAAGAATTTTTAATAAGATAAAAAGGCTTGGCCCAGCCTGGGTCGACAGCAGCGGAACAGCGGAGTTGATTGCAAACGCGCTAGACGGCGTGGAAGCTCTTGAAATTCTTTTCGGACGTTTTATGCCTCAGCTTATATACAGTCTGATAATTCCTTCAGTGCTGTTTTTCGTCACATTTGGAATTTATCCGGCATTTGCCCTTGTTATGCTGTCTGCTGTTCCGATAATTCCTCTGTCGATGATGCTGATTTCCAAATGGGCAAAACGCTCAATGAAAGGTTTCTGGAACGACTATCAGGGATTGTCCTCGCTTTTTCTTGAAAACCTTCAGGGCATTGTTACGCTGAAGCTGTTTAACAAATCCGAGAAGCGGATGAAAGAAATGGAATCAAAAGCCTGGGGATTCAGAAATTCAACAATGGAGCTTCTTCGGATGCAGCTGGCATCGATATCGGTAATGGACACACTTGTCTACGGTTTTGCCGGAGCAGGGATTTTTCTTGCGGTCTACGGATTTCATGTTGGCATTGTATCGCTGCAGGAGTTTTTTATTCTGCTGATGTTGTCGGTTGAATTTTTTCTTCCGATTCGTAAACTCGGCTCTCTTTTTCATGCAGGAGTAAACGGCATACAAGCCGGACGCAAGGTAGCCGCATTTCTCAATACACAGGAACCATTAAGGGTACCGATGAGCGCAAAACTCCCGGAAGGGTCGGATATCGTTTTTGAGAATGTCAGTTTTTATTATGATACAGCTTTACCCGCCGTTCTGACGGATACGTCCTGCCGTTTCCCGTCAGGCGGGATTTACGGCATTGCAGGAGCTTCCGGCTGCGGGAAAAGCACCCTGGGGCGCTTACTACTTGGGTTTTTCGATCCTGTATCCGGAAGTATCAGTTTCGGAGGAGTGCCGGTAACCGATATCCCTTTGGAGCAACTGCGCAGGCGGATAACGCTGGTTGAAGCACGAAGCCGTATCTTTAACGGAACAATAGAAGATAATCTGAAACTGGCCGTACCGGATGCCGATGATAACCGGATGCTTTCAGCCTGCCGCGCGGCCGGATTGTGCGGCACGGGAAAAGCCCGAGGGCTTGTGGCGGACTCCGGGGATTTGCGGAAAGAAACCGGCGAATCAGGCTCTAAACTTTCCGGCGGAGAAAGGCAGCGGCTTGCGATAGCCCGGGCTGTTTTGCTTAATCCTGATGTATTCGTATTTGACGAAGCCGCAGGAAGCGTTGATTCTGAAAGCGAGGAGATAATCAGGGATACTATTTATAATCTGCCCGCATCGAAAACTGTTTTCATAATATCACACCGGAGATCCATGCTTCACGGTGCAGATCGGCTTTTAACGATTGATGACGGAAAAATAGTTGAATGCGGGCGAAGCTTGACCGCTGCAGGAGAATATAAATGAATATTCGTAATGAACGGAGCCCTGAACCACTTGCAGGCAGGCTGAAACTTTTTATCAGGCTTACAAAAATGATTCGGCCGCACAAGAAACTGCTTATAGCGTCCGTTCTTTTCAGCATAACCGGTCATTTAAGCACTATAGGTCTGACGGGTTTTGCAGCCGTTGCTGCTGCTGTTATTATAACAGACGGAAAGTTTTCCCTGCCTGCAGTTATTGCGGCCGTAATCTGCGTTATTACCCGCGGCGCTCTGCGATACGGAGAGCATTATTTCGGACACGACATTGCGTTCAGACTATTGTTTGATATTAGAAAAAAAATCTTTGAGGCTGTAAATCGTCTGGCCCCGGCAAAGCTGCTTGATCGAAAAACGGGGGACATCTGCTCTACCGTCATGGCTGATGTTGAATGTGTAGAAACCTTCTTTGCCCACACCCTTGCCCCTGTTATAGTTGGAATCATTGTTCCGATTATAATGCTATCGGTTTTTGCGGCAATCAAACCGGAATTTGCCCTTATCATGCTGCCGTTTTATCTTCTTATGGGTTTGTTTGTTCCGGTGGTATCCTTTCAAAGCTCAGCCGCAGACGGAAATGAATACCGAAACAGTTTGTCAAAGATGAACAGCATGTTAGTAGAAAACCTGCAGGGTTTAAAAGAGCTGATGCTGTTCAACAGGGAGGAAGAACGCCTTGACGGAATTTTACGCGAGACGGGGTTGTGTAATCACAGCTACAGGAAGATTCGAAGCAATGAAGGTCTGCTGGCTGCTGTTGTCGAAATCATAATGCTTGCTGCTGCCGCGGCTGTGATCGGTTTTGGAGGAGGATTTGTCGTTTCAGGAACTGCGGATATTGGAGATCTGATAACGGTAGCCGTTCTTTCCATAACTTCTTTCGGCCCGTTGATAAGCCTTATATTTCTTTCCAACAGCCTTGTCAATACAGCGGCTGCAGCCGGAAGGATCTTTGCTCTTATCGATGAAAAGCCCGTTGTTGATGATATGGATGAACTCCAGGGTGGCTGTATAACAGATTTCAGAATAGAAGAGCCTCCTACAGCTGAATCAGTAAACTTCGTATATCCTGGAACTGGACGGAAAATTCTTGAAGACTTAAGCCTTACGATTAAGAAAAACAGGATAACCGCGTTGAAGGCGGAAAGCGGCAGGGGTAAGAGTACGGTTCTTTATCTTATGATGAGGTTTTTTGATCCGACAAATGGTCGGATGATTTTAAATAAATCAGATTTGAAGAAATTTAATCTTGATTGTTTAAGGGGCGGTATCTCATACTTTACACAGGAAACTACCCTTTTTAATATTTCTGTGATGGACAACATCAGACTTGCCGATGAATCAGCCACAGATGAAGAGGTTTTTAAGTCTGCTGAAAAGGCTGGAATCCATCACTATATTTGCAGCCTTCCTTCAGGTTACAATACAACAGCTGGAGAGCAGGGGAGTAGATTTTCCAGTGGGGAGCGGCAGAGAATCGGACTTGCACGTATATTTCTTCAAAATAATCACGTAATACTTCTGGATGAACCGGTGAGTAACCTCGACAGCGAGAATGAAAAGCTTATAATGCAGAATTTGAAAAATGGACTTGAGGGAAGGACGGTCGTTCTTGTTTCACACAGGCCTTCGGTTATTGATATTGCAGATGATATTATTGAGTTTTAAAGGTCCTGGTGAAGAAGATTTTGCCAGTCGTCTCTTGTCATTTTTTTTTCTTCAAATACGGTTTTAATAATCCATTCGGTAAGCTTTTTAAGCCGCTGTGATGTTTCAAGGTTTATTGAATGTTCAATACTGCATGCCTGTTCTTCGACCCATTTCCCTTCGAGTCCTAATACATTAAAAAACCCCAGTATCGCCTTATGCCGGGAGAGTATACATTCGGCTATTTTTTCGCCTTCAATAGTCAGGGTTATATATGAGTTTTTCTCATAAGATATTAATCCGTGGCTCCGCAGATTTTTTAGGGCTCCGGTAACCGACGGCATTTGGACGTCAAGCATATTTGCTATATCCTTTACTCTCGCAACTCTTTTTTCTTTTTCGAGTAATAGAATTGCTTCAAGGTAGTCTTCCTGGCTGGATGATAGTTTTTTATTATTTTTCATGTTGGTAAGACTAACATAATTAGGTAAAACAATCAAGGTTGAGTTAATTTCTATTCTTATGTCTTTCTACAAAATTCTTGTTGAGTTCTTGACAAAATTAGTGTTAACTAATATTATTACACTTGTAAAAGTTAATGTAGATTAACTTAAGGAGTGACTTTATGAGAGTATTTGCTCATCATTTGTATGAATACAATAAGGGATTGCGCAGGTTGATTCTCCATACAACAAAGGCGGAATATAAGGATATCATTGTTGCCAAACTTGAAAGGCGGGGAATAGCATATATACTGCAGAATGTGACCGAAAACAAGATTAATATCTACTTCGGAGCTGACTACTGTATTGATGTCCTGAAATCATTTCCGCATCTAAATCTCAGGGAGTTGAGTCCTGATAAGGATTTTATTCTTGGTGCTATGCTTGGATATGATATGAAAGTCCATTGCAGGCGCTATTTAAAAATTATTGGTAAGACAACGAAAGATCTGCCGGAAAGCGAGCTTGTCGCTGTATGAGACGTAGGAAGATAAGAGACATAGACTCTATGTTTCACTGTTCTATAATAGGAACCTGTCTGGGCTTTGGTGAAGTGCGAGCTCTCCTTGAAGAATCCTATAGTGAGGATCTGTCCAGCTGCTCCGACTACATCCTGCATGGTATGGCGGTCAGTGGAGCCGGGGGTATATCACGGTTTTCAAATCGTCTTACCGAGAAGCTGAATAGTAAATATCGGATTGATGTACACCAATCAAACAATATAGATAACTACATCGCGCTGCAGAGATTCTGGGATGCTTCATATAATGAGGGCAATATAGCAGGCCCCTACTGGGCTGTCCTTTCTCACCCGGAATGTACAGAGGACTTAAGGAATCAAGCTTTCGGTGAGGTTCATATGCTGTCGCATCTTGCAGGCAAAGAGGAGAGGGGTACCCTAACAGAGATCCGGAACCTTAAAGACGAGCTAAGTAAGTTGAAATCAAAATATGAGGATGACAGAAGTAAGCGTTTTAGTCTATCTGAGGAAAATAAATCCCTAAGACTGGAAAACCGCAGGTTGTCTGATAGACTCGAAGAGTCTATCGAGGAGAAAAGAAAAACTTCCGAAGCCTCCTCGATTGTAAATTATGAAGCTATTGTAGAAAAACTTAAAGGGAAATTAAAAATAGCTGAACAGAGAAATAGTCATCTTGAAGGCCGGCTTAATGAGGCAGGTGAAGAGATGGAAGCCCTGCGTGAATATAATGAACTAATAATTGGTTTATCAAAGAGTGCAGGGGATGCTTTAGAGTCGGGCTACGATATCTGCAAAGCTGAGAGCGCTTTGAATCTTAATGGGAAAAGAGTTCTTCTTGTCGGCGGACGCTTGTCAATGGTTCCGCATTGTAAGAGTGTTGTTGAATCCATGGAAGGTGAGTTTCTATACCATGACGGCGGAAAAGAGCAATCAAGGTTGACCCTTAGATCGCTTGCGTTTAGCTCGGATATAGTAATATGCGCACTGGATTGTGTGAGCCACGATGCGACAAGGTGTGTGAAAAAGATCTGCAGCGGCGGGCGACAGAAAATAATTATGATAAAAAATTCAGGTCTTTCAACCTTTACGAAGGAATTGAGAAAGGCCGTATAAGGAGATTTTAAATGACATGTATAGTATTTGGCTCATCAATGGGCAACACGGAGAAGGCTGCATCAGTTATTGCAGAAAAAATTAAGGATGAAACAAGGCTTGTAAATGTAACTGATATGACAATGGAAACATTTAAAGATTGTAGTACTGTTCTTCTGGGTTCATCAACCTGGGGTGTCGGAGACCTTCAGGATGATTGGGAATCGAAGATTGATCTTCTAAAAACAATTAATCTTTCAGGTAAAAAAGTCGGGTTTTTTGGCTGCGGAGATCAGGAGATGTATCCTGATTCATTTGTGAGTGCATTAGGTACTCTCTATGAAGCAGTGAAAGGTACTGTCGATAATATTATCGGAAAATGGCCGATTAGCGGATACAGTTTTACCAACTCCGCAGCAGTTGTTGACGATTATTTTATAGGTCTTGCGCTTGATGAAGATAACCAGCCGGAACTTACCGGGAGCAGGATTGAGGAATGGGTCTCGACCCTCTAGAATAGAATGAAAAGGAGAGCTAAAATGAATAGAAGAATACTTTTGTTGCTTGTTCTGGTTATTACCTCCTCTGTCCTGGTCTGGGCCGAAGGCCGGCAGGAATCCGCATTGTCATATCCCGGGATCGAAGGGCGTATAAAAGTATATCTTTCGGGACCCGCAGATATGTTGGATAAGCTTGAGGGGCTTTTCGAGGAAGAGAGGGGAGATGTGCTCGAGTTTGTGCATATGGGCTGTGGTCCGCTTAGACAGCGGATCTGGGCTGAGATGGAATCAGGTATGATAAATGCCGATGTTTTATGGGGTTCTGATCCGCTAATCTATATGGCTTTGAATGAAAGAGGCAAGCTTGAAGAGTACCGGCCAAAGGGATATGAAAACCTGAAAGAAGAATTTCAGACTGAGGCCGGTTATACCTATGTGAATGAAAGATATGGAGTCGTGATTTATAACAGCGATTCGGTGTCCGGGAAGCCGTCTGCCTTCAGGGATCTGCTGAAAGAGGAATATAAAGGAAATATCTGTCATGCCGATCCTGCATTTTCATCGACCGCCTTGGCCCTAGTTTCGGGTCTGTGGAATCTTGATGGTGAGAACGGTGTTTTTTACGGCAGACTCAGGGAGAACGGATTATTTCTGACCAAGACAAACAGCGATGTTCCGTCCAAAATCCAGGAAGGGGAGTATCTGGCAGGTATCGCCCCTCATGATGCTGTGCTCAGGCTTCAGAAAAAAGCGAAGAAAGACGGTTATCCAACACCTCTTGCTATCTGCTGGCCTGTAGAAGGAGCGGTTGCGATTCAGAGACCCATTGCCATCAGTAAAAACGAGAACCGCCCGCAGATTAACGAAGAAATAGCAGAGGCCTTTGTAGATTTCATGATTTCAAAAAAAGCTCAGAATATAACGAACCAGTTCGGATTTGTCAGTGTGAGAAAGGATTTGCCTCTTCCTTCAGGAATCCCTGAAGATTTAAAAACGATTCTACCGGATTGGAAACACCTTGGTGAGACTCAGAATATAATAAATGAAGATTTCAAAAAGTTTTTCTACTAATTTTGCAGTCCGGGGAGCCTTGCTCCTCCTCGGATTCTTTGTTTTTAGTTTTTATATTTATCCGCCGCTTTTACTGTTTTTTAAAGGCCGGGGGGCTTTCGGGCTGCTTTTGCACAGTCGGGGGTTGTCCCGGTCTCTTCTAAATTCTATCGGACTTTCGATAAGTGTTTTTATTGCAGCATCGGTGATAGGGGGGGTGTTGGCGGTAATCGCGGTCAGAACAAACTGTCGCCTCAGGAAGCTTATCAATAGAGGGGCTTTGCTCTCTTTTGCCATACCTCCTTATATTCTTGCTCTCGCCTGGGTTCAGATCTTCGGGCGGAATGGATACTTTGAGCGAATTATCCATATTGTTACAGGAACGGATACCTGGCATTCAAATCCGTATTCGCTAAGGGCTGCTGCTATTGTGATGACGCTTCATCTGTACCCGCTTATGTATATGTCTTTGAGGAATGCTCTTGATCAGCTTTCTCCCCAGCTTGAACAGGCGGCTTTACTTGCCGGAGCCTCATCCCTCAGGGTTCTATCAGGAATTACCCTCCCTCTGATTATACCGAACCTTCTTTCAACCGGACTTCTTGTATTTTCCAGAACAATGGCTAACTTCTCTGTCCCGGCACTTTTATGTCTGCCTTCCGGTATTAAGGTTGTTCCAACCGGGATTTACTCGGCTCTAAGTGGTCTCAGAATAGGTGAAGCCGCATTTATGTCTATGGTTCTGGTTTTAGTGTCTACTGTTCTGTATATTGCCCATGCAATGATGCTGAGGGATCAGCAAAGAGAGAATCATGTACGAAAGGGCTGTTCTGCCGTAGTTAAACAGGGAAGGGCGGCTGTTTATTTTGGAGTATATCTTTTTTTTATTGTAGCCTGTATTCTGCCGCTCATTTCAATGTTTATTTCTTCTCTTCTTCTGAGATGGGGCCTGCCGCTCAAAGCCGGGTATTTCACCCTGAATAATTACCGGGAGCTTTTCGGTGGAAGCGGAGATGCGGCAAGGGCGTTTTGTAACAGTCTAGTATACGGTGGCACAGCTTCACTTCTGGCCGCTGTCGTTGGAGGCGCAGCTGTTCTTGCTGCTAACAGTCGACGATCCGCCGCCGGTCGTGTGATTGAAGCAGCAGCTTCCTGGCCTATGGCTATTCCGAATACTGTTCTCGCTGTTGCGGCTATCTTCGCATGGAACAGGCCTCCGTTGAAGTTGTACGGAACTTCCTGGGTAATCATTGTAACCTATATGGTTCTATTTACGCCCATCATTATGAAACAGGTTTCCGGGCTTGTTTCCTCTCAGGATAAAAGACTGACGACAGCCGCAAGGACGATGGGAGCGGGGCGACTGAGAGCTTTTTTTACTATAAGCCTGCCTCTCTCGGCACCCGGTTTCATTTCAGGAGTCGTGATCTGTCTGATGATCTCGTTAAGAGAAATTCCTATCTCGCTTATGCTTTATTCGGCCGGACAGGAAACCGTTGGAGTCCTGCTGTTTGGAATGCAATCCCGGTCTTACGGTCTGGAGATGACATCAGCTCTTGCCGTCGTTCTTATTGGGGTAATACTTGCAGGAAACAAGCTTCTCGAGGTTTTTTCAGGGGGGAAAATGTGAATAAACTGGAGATATCCGGAATTGAAAAGAGATACGGAGATCTTGGCGCCATTAATGGAGTCGATCTGACGGTTAAAGAGGGAGAGCTTCTTGCCGTTCTCGGACCGAGCGGTTGTGGAAAGAGTACGCTGCTTTCGATCATTGCCGGAATCACGGAGGCTGATGCCGGACGTATAGTCCTTGATGGAGAGCTTATGAGCGATTCTGCAGTCAGGGGTTTTGTTTCTCCTGAAAAGCGCAACATCGGTTTTGTCTTTCAGAATTATGCACTATGGCCTCATATGAATGTCGAAAAAAACATAGCTTATCCTCTTAAAATCCGGAAACGGAAGCGGGCTGTTATCGAATTAGAGGTGGATAGAATCTTGAGTTTAATGAGGTTGGAGCATAAAAGAAGTTCCTTTCCGGGGCAACTATCGGGAGGAGAACAACAGCGAGTCGCTCTCGGGCGGGCGTTAATCATGAATCCCGGACTTCTTCTGCTTGATGAACCTCTCTCCAGTCTCGATGCCGGGCTTCGTGTAGAGATGCAGGCTGAGATACGTTCGATTCAGAAAGAACTCGGTTTGACTGTGATTCATGTAACCCATGATCAGGCTGAAGCTATGGCAATGGCGGATCGGATTGCAGTAATGAACAGGGGACGGCTTGAGCAGATAGGTGAACCATCGATTATTTATGAGCAGCCGGCAACGGCTTTTACTGCTGATTTTATGGGGACTAACAATCTTATAAAGGGATTTATAGATGTGTCCGGCGGAAGGCGGATCTTTCGAAACGGTGGAACCATTAGCCTTGGAATTCCTGAAGGAGCAGAGGCTGCCAATGGAGCGGGCTTATGCATAATAAGACCCGAGGATATTGAAATAAATCCGTCACATGATAGTCCCTGTTTGGGGGCATTTGAGGCAGTAATAGAGAGCAGAATCTACAGGGGCGCCCACTTTCTTTATAAAATCCGGGCCTGCGCAGAAGAGTTGAAGGTTCAGACACATTCTTCAGAAATTTTTGATACAGGATCTTCTGTTTACTGTGTTGTCAGGCGCTGCAGATTTCTTCCTGAACATTAGTTCTATATCTGTTCTGGATGTACTACTGTCAATACATTATTCTCCTGATGGTCGAGAAAGTTGCCCCGAGCAGCATATATATTCAGCGAAACGGTAAGGAATCAAGAGACTTCCCCCGTCTTCAAAATTGACAGTAAGTCCTTGTTCATCAACAGCATCAATATTCATAGTTCTGCCCGGTCTGAGGTTGTTTATATAACAAAACTGAAGTAGTCCATCGGCGGCTTCACCCTCTTCAGTAATTCGTACTAACTTAAGTTTTTCACCAACGGCTGCAGTACCGAGCCTGGGAGCATTCATAATTTCAGACTCGAGGCTTGAACCAGGAAAGGGGTTGCCGTGAGGACAGGTTTCCGGGCAGCCTAATTTATCATAAAGGAAGTCGGCAAATTCATCCGAGATGGAAGACTGCAGCCTTGAAGCCTCCTCATCAGATTTAACCCAGTTATAATCAAGTGAGCTTATCAGCAGATGCTCAAGCAGATAATGACGTTTCAGGAATCTCGAGGCGGTAATTCTGCCGGCTGAGGTCAGGTTAATAGCCCCGTACAGATCCTGTTCAATCAGATTATACCGCTTAAGCCGATTCATTGCCTGTGTGACGGCAGGTTTGGAGACCCCAAGTCGTAGGGCAATTACAGAATTCTTTACTACGCCGTAATCACGATTAATAATAAACATTTGAATAAGATATTCCGGCGCGGCCGGGAATCTTTTTGTCAGTTCCGCGATGGACAGTCCAAAATCTTTTCCCATATGTATAAATTATACTATTTCCCCAACAAAAAAAAGTGCCCCGCGCGTTTATGCACGGGGCAGAAATCTTTAATGCGATAGACTCATTGATTTTTTGCCCATAACTTTGAAACTAAGATAAATTCCCAAGGCGAGGACGGAAGAGACTATTATCCATAAAGGCGAACCGCCTTCGAATATCTGATAAAACAGGGTGGCCACAATCCATGCCAGCAGAGTCAAATAGCTAACAAGCAGGGTTCCATATCCCTTTCCTGTTTCCTGAATGGCAACACCAAGTGCGGCCACACAGGGAAAATATATCAGGATAAACAGAAGATATGCATAGGCGCTCACTGGTGTAAAATTGTTTCGAAGACCGGTAAATACGCTGTCGTCGGTTTCCAGCTCTTCTCCGGTTGAAACCTCATCTCCGGTTATTACTCCGGTACCAAACGGGTCAGCAAGTCCGCCTAAGATCCCGACAAGGTTTTCCCCAAGGGTAATAAAAGCATCTGCGAATATAGGACCGACAGACCATCCTTCTTCTTCTCCGGAGTCCGCTTCTGCTTCGGCAGCGGCTTCCTGAACGTAAAGCGCATTAAGCGTTCCGACAACAGCTTCCTTTGCGAATAGTCCTGTAAAAAGGCTTACAGTTGCAGGCCAGTTTTCCTTTTCAATTCCCATCGGGGTAAATACGGGGGTTATTGTCTTTCCGACAACTGAGAGTACCGATTTCTCACTGTCTTCATTTCCAAAGCTTCCGTCGGTTCCGAGTGAGTTCAAAAATGCAAGAACAAGCACAACAAGAATAATAACCTTTCCGGCCCGCAACAGATAAATACGGAGCCTCTGCCAGGCGCTTTTTGAAATCTGTCCAAGTCTTGGTCTGTGATATTCAGGCAGCTCCATCACAAAGGGTGAATATGTGCCTTTAAAGATGCTGTTTTTAAGAAGAAGCCCGGTAAGCACTGCCAGCACTATTCCAAACATATAGATTGAAAACACCACAGCGCCTGATCTTGTTCCGAAGAATGCAGCCGTAAAAAGAGCATAAACAGGGAGCCTTGCTCCGCAGGACATAAATGGGGACATAAAAATAGTCATGAAGCGATCCCGCTTCGATTCCAGCGTCCTTGTAGCCATAATGGCAGGAACCGTACATCCAAATCCGATAAGCATCGGAACAAAGGCCTTTCCTGGAAGTCCTATCGCCTTCATCGCGCGATCCATTACAAAAGCCGCTCTCGACATATAGCCGGAATCCTCAAGAATTGCAAGCATAAAGAACATAACAAAGATAATCGGGACAAATGTTGAAACCGTCTGTATTCCGCCCCCGACACCTCCGGCAATTATCGAGGTTAGCCAGTCCGGACTTCCGATATTGGACAACAATGCTCCTAGACCATCAACAAAAAATCCGCCAAAAACTATATCAAACCAGTCGATAAAAGCCCCGCCTATGCTCATCGTTACCCAGAACACAAGATACATTATGCCTATAAAAATCGGGATCCCCCATATCCGGTGCATAAGGATTTTATCCGCCCCTGAGGTTGAACGCTCTTCCTGTTCAGGACGTTTAACTGAAGAGTCGCAGACATGGGTAATCCATGCATACCGATCTTCCGCAATAGCCATATCGACGCTCGTATTCAGTAACGATTCAAGTCTTTCAATCTCAGTATCAATCTCTTTTCTCTTTATCCTGCCGGCTGCCAGTAAGCTTATATATTCATCTTCTTCAAGAAGATTCAGGGCTATAAACTCCGGACTTATTTTAAGTTCTCCGGCAAGGGTAGATAGCTTATCACGCCAGGATCTGACAACCTTTTCAATCTCGATATTATATTTAACAGGAGCCCCGGAAATTCTACGATTCTTTTTGATTTCAGCTATCAATTTATCTTTGAATCCTGAAAGACTGTCTTTTTTTACTGCTGATAGCGGAATTACCGGACAACCAAGTTTTTCAGACAGTTTTTCGGGATTAATTTCAAGGCCTTCTTTTTCCGCCGCATCCATCATGTTCAGCGCAACAACAACAGGCAGACCGCTTTCAATGACAGTGGTGGTCAGATAAAGGTTTCTTTCAAGGTTTGTCGCATCAACGATGCTGATGACAATATCCACGCTTCCGTTTATCAGGAAATCACGCGCAACCCTTTCATCCTCCGATTCTGCGGAAAGGCTGTAGATTCCGGGCAGATCAACAACATTGTATTCAGAATTTCCGGCTTTTAAGATGCCCTGTTTCCGCTCCACGGTTACCCCCGGCCAGTTTCCTACCTTGGCAGTTGCGCCTGTAAGTCCGTTAAATATTGTAGTCTTTCCGCAATTGGGATTTCCGGCCAATGCAATTGTAAGTGTTTTTGTATTAATAGTGTTGCTCATAATACCCTCTCCATCTCAAGAACCTCGGCCTCAGCCTTTCTGAGACTCAGACTGTACCCTCTTACCGATATCTCAACGGGATCCCCCAAGGGTGCTGTTTTTTTCATCATGATCTCCGTCCCCTTAGTAAGACCGAAAGAAAGAAGTTTCCTGCGATATTCCTTGTTTCCTTTTCGGTACCCTGTGATAACTGCCCTTTCTTCAGGCTTCATCATCGAAAGTGTCAGACTTTCCTTCATTACTATTCTTCTCCTTTTAAAATGATTCCAGACAACATCTCAAAGCCGAGCATAAGCTTATTACGGCCGACCTCAATAACACATGGACCGTGGCTATGGCTGTTCAGCATCGTCATTTCAACACCCGGTCTTATCCCCATTCCAAGCATCTTGGCCCTGAACCCGCGTCCTCTGCCCAATTCTGAAATGCAGGCTTTTTGGCCTGTTTTTAAATCCGCAGCCGTAGCTATGCACCGCTTGCCGCATTCTCTATATCTCATATTATACGCTCCGCCATACCAAATTAGGTTGACCTAAGTATATAAAGAAAATATGTTAATGTCAATTAAGTTGTGATTCGGATAAACTTTTTTCAAAAAAATCTACAGTTTCAAATAGAGATCACCGGTAAAGATTTTACAAAGAAACTCTTTTTTATAATTCACTCAAATTAAAAAAGATCCTATACTATAAAAAATCAAGATAGCAGGAGCGAACAAATAAAAAACGCAGCACCCAAATACCAAAGTATGGCTTCTCTGCTTGCCGATAAAACGCGGGAGGAATTAGTCGGGATTATAACAGAGCTTGCAAGAGTTTTTCCCGAAGTATATCGAAACATTCATGATACGGCACAGCTTGAGAAGGGAGATATCAAAGCCATAGAAAAAAGACTACGCGCTGAAATTAATACCATGACTGCAGCGGATGTATGGTATGACCCCTGGAATGACGAGGGAAACCTGTCCGACTATTCTCATCTTGAAGAACAGCTGAATGCACTTCTCAAGAAAGGCTGTGCCGATACGGTTGTAAGGCTCGGAACAGAGTTATGGGAGGGAGGGGTTAAACAGATGGAGCAATCAGGCGCCGTTGAAGGGATTACCGAAGTGATAGCGCCCAGTATGGATATCGTCATGGAAGCATTACCTCGAACATCCATGCGCCCTTCTGAACAGATACTCTGGTATATAGAACGTAATCTGACGGATGATTACGGGATGTTGTCCAGGCCGCTGGAGTTCGCAGACACTTCCGTGTATGAAGAAAACCAATGGAATGATGTAGCGGCATCTCTTGAAAAACGCCTGGAGAGCATGGAACTCCTGAGTAGCCCTTCTTTTTCCGAGAGATACAGTAGATATAACATCGTAAAATGGTTAAGAACTGCATACGAAAAAAGCGGCCAGAAACAAAAAAGAATCCCTCTGATGGAAAAAGAAGCTGATTATTGCCAGGAATACATGCCGCTGATAGATGAGTTTATAAAGGCAAAAAACTACAAAAAAGCCAGAGCGTGGTGCATTCACGGATACAATAAAACAGTCGAGGACGCTCCCGGTATTGCCCGGCAAATGAGAGAACGGTTATGTTCTATAGCTAAAAATGAGAAAAAATTTGATCTTGCGGCCTCTTATTATGCCTATGAGTTTTTTTACAATTCCTCGGGAAACACCTACAAAGAACTGAAAGATGCTTCAGAAAAGATCAACAGTTGGCAAGAAATCCGCCAGGGTGTTATGGAGTATTTACAGACGGGCTGCTATCCGGTATCAGGAAAGGACGGCAATGGAGCATGGCCGTTGCCGCCGGTAGAGATTGAGCTGCCGCCTGAAAAAGAATATGCCCGGGGAAGATTTCCTGATCTTCAAATGCAGACCCGGATCGCTATTATAGAGAAACGCAACAACGACGCCGTAGAACTCTATAGGACGCTACTCGCACAGAACAAATGGATCGGAGGACTAGAAGAAGACATCGCGGAGGCGGTAAAAGAGACGCATCCTGATCTTTCTTTGCAAATATGGAACTCTGCGGCGGAAAACCTGATCGCCGAGGTTAAGCCAAAAGCCTATTACAAAGCAGCCGGATATCTGTACAGAATGCAGAACGTTTACAGGAATACCAGCAGAGTTAATGAGTGGAAGGCCCTGATCAGCAGGCTGCGAATTGAGCATAAATCCAAGCGCCGTCTTATGGAAGTTCTTGATGAGCTTGAAAACGGAGGGAAAGCCTTTCTATAACCATACAGGGGACACAATCTCCGCTGTTTATCTGTTCTCTTTATAATTAAGCCGTCGGATAAATTGCCGACGGCACCTTTTCAAGTGCGGCAAAACCGTCTTTAAGGCGTTTCCCTGCCATCTCAATATACGGATGCTCGATAGCGCCGACAGGACAGTTGTGAAAGCATTCCGCGCAGAGTATGCAGTTGTTATTATCCCGGTGCATGCTGATTTCTCCATCTATGAACTGAAACATATCGACAGGGCAGACTGAAATACATTTCTTGCACTTGATACATTTTTCCGTATTAATCGTGACTTTCTTGAACTTTTTATGAATCATTTCCTGGCTGAACTGACGGAACATTATTCTTTCTTTTGTTGGGGCATATTTGAATACCTGGTATTGGTCTACGGCTTTACTTCTGCCCTGCTGAATAATAGATATCACACGTTCTACAGCTTTCTCAATTAGTTTTTCCTCTTCCGGGCCTGGCTTGTTTGCGTAAATTATATTGGATAAGGTCGTTGTAAGAGTATGCTTTGCTGCGATCTTGAGCCCAAGGATAGATTTATACTTTTTCTTTTTAAGATGTCTGGCCATTTCTTCGAGGGCAATGCTGCTGTGAACCCCGCCGTAGGTTACAAAGGGCACGGCAAGATTCGAGTGCTTTTCGTCGGGAAACGGCAAAGCTTCAATGATCTCGAGGATATGATGCTCAACATGTCCGGCGTAGAGCGGTCCGCCTATAAAAAGGACATCATATTCACCAAGATCCTTCTCAAGATTTTCTTTTATCCGGTTGCCGTATAGAAAATCTATTTTACCGGTTATGTTGATGAGCCTGACATTGTTGTTTTTCTCTGTGAAAACTTTTTCAATCATTTTTGCGGTTTTTAAAGTATGCCCTGACGGGCTGAAAACAATTATTGAAACATTCATATTCTATTTTTTCTCCTTACATAAATCTGGTAAATATTTGTCTATAACTCCTATCAAGCCAATTATCCCATCCATTTTATCTTTGGTTAAACTGTCAAAATATTCGAGCATTTTGTCGTTTAAATCCTTATGAAAAAGTCTGTGATTTTCAAAGGCTATCTCCCCTTCGGTTGTTAACCTCAGATAAACTTCCTTCTTGTTATTTTCTTTTTTATACTTCTCAATGAGTTTTTTCCTTAAGAGTTTGTCGGCAATCTGTGTGACAGCTCCGTTTGTGATGCCTAATTTTTGAGATAAACTGGATGCGTTCAGTCCGTCGCCGGGTTCGATTGCATCAATAAAGTGGATTTCTGATTGATACAGTAATTGGCTTGTTCCGAAAGGGCGGGGCTTTTTGTCATTGGAATTGATTCTGCTTTGTATTCTTGCCCCCTGGAGCATTATTTTTTGACTGTCTTTCATGAGGATAGTTTCCTTTTACCGATACATTATTTAAGTCTAATATATTTTAGTAGCTAAAACATAATTTGTTTTTTATAATGTGTCAATATGTTTTAGGCACTAAAGTATATTTGTGTCGGGAGCAGAGCTGGTTATTTTGCTGCTGAGCCTTCAGTGTCTGGATAGGCAGTACGTTTTCTTCTTAAAAATCTGGGAATACCATTTATTCCTCCGCCTGATAAGGTCCGAGGACAATCTGGAATAAAATTTATATGAGAATGAGTTGCCAACAATTTTAAGATGGAGGGAATTGACAAATATATCTATAAAGTTAATATGAATAAACTTGAAGATAGTATTGCATGTATTTTGAAAAGAAGAAATGATGATTATGCTATTTAATCTCAACAGGAGATAATATGAGTTTTCCCTCAATTGCTTTTCACAGTCTGATTGATATTACAATGAAAATACTAGATCCGCGTGATCCCTACACATTTGCACATTCATGGAGGGTAGCCGCGATGAGTGAAAAGGCTGCGCAGCTTTTTGGTCTTGATCCGGAATATACAGAAATCATCCATGTCGCCGCTCACTTGCATGATATGGGAAAGGTAGGAATCCCGGATGCAGTTCTTAATAAGGCAAGTTCTTTATCTGACTTGGAATATGAAACGATGAAGACTCATAGTATGAAGGGATTTGAAATTACTAGGAAAATCGAGATCTTTAAGGATGTTTCCGACTATATCCTTTACCACCATGAAAGATGGGATGGCGGAGGATACCCTGAAGGGTTGTGCGGCAGGGCTATCCCTTTGGGGAGCAGAATTATTGCAGTTGCTGATTCTTTTGATGCTATTACAAGCTCCAGAACGTACCGAAAGGCTCGTTCATACCTTGACGCGTTTAAGGAGATAAAACGCTGCCGAGGGCAACAGTTCTGTCCTGATACCGTCGATGTTTTTCTTGATAATCGGGCGGAAATTATTGAGGTGATAGAGGCGGCGAATCTGGAAATAGAGCAGCACAAAACTGATTATGTTTATAAATGATAATTGAAGAAAATAAA
>JAEKNX010000013.1 GCA_016839055.1 Spirochaetales bacterium | reverse complement strand
CAGGAACATCAAATGAAACTGATTTCTTTAATAGTCGAGGGTGATACCGATGGAATAGGTCGAATGGCTGGGGCCATTGGTGAACTTGATGGTGTTGAGATTAAATCCATGTTGATGAAGGAGAATAAATAATATGAAAAAGAAAAAAAGAGTTTGTTTTAAAGGTTAACCTCTATATGGGTAAGAAGAACGTTCTCCTGTATTTGTTAGTATAGTTCGGGATTTAAGCGATTCTTATAATCATTCCGTTTGTTCGCGTCTGGGTAAAAACACACAATATATTATTCCCCTCTACCTTCCTGTTCTTTTTAGGTGCTTTTTTTTCAAGATTAGTCTCTTTTAATTAGTAGGAGTGCCTAATTAAAGAAGGGATTTAAAATAAATATTCAAAAACTATTGACAGAGATGAGGTTAAACATTTAATGTTAACCAGTATTAACAAAAAGAGGTGTCTATGAAAAAAATAACTATTATATCAATTATAATAATAATCTCAGTATCAACTGTATTTGCTGGCGGTCAGCAGGATAATGAATCTGTAAATACGGTACCTGTCGCCGTTGAAGTGTCTACTGATGTTTCTGCACCGGACTGGCTTGTGGAGAACACTGATGATTATATTACCGTTATCGATTGCGTTGGTAATCAGGTAACCATAAATAAACCGGTGAATACGATGATTGCCGAAGGAATGGGGGCTGTCTTTGCGGCAATTAAAGCCCTGAAGGCGGAGGAGCTGTTTGTTGCATCAAATGATTACGTAATGAGAAATGAGGCTTTCTTTCCTGTAATCGCAAATCTCCCGCCAATAAGTGAGGGTGGGGCGGTTGATTATGAAAAGATAATTAGTCTTGATCCCGATTTAGTCTGCATAGATCCGTTTTTTTATCATCAATATGAAGCGCTCGCATCAGAGATGCCTATTATACAGCTGTCTTTCGAGTCTACTGAAGCAATCAGTATTCTAGGCGCAATTCTGGGTAGAGAGGATGAAGCTGCAGATTTTATTGGTTGGATTGAGAGTTATACCAATGTTGTTGAAGAGCGTATTGAAAGCCTGTCGGAATATGAGTTAAAGGATGTGTTTTTCTACTATGGAGGGGAGTACGGAATGTCACCGCCACCTCCATATGGAACCTTTGGCTCGGATAATTTTCTGAAAAATGAATTGATCAGAAAAGCAGGGGGACGAAGTCTCTCCCGGGACATCCCCGGTGACTGGGTAGCTGTAGATCCTGAATGGGTGATAGAACAGAATCCAAAAATGATAATCAGGGAATGCTATATCGTCTCACAGACCCCGGAAATGGGCTATGGGGTAAATGACCTTTCAGGAGCAAAAACGCTTATGGAAAATATTTCGGGCCAACCTGCCTTTGAATCCTCGGATGCAGTAAAAACTGGAAATGTTCATATGCTTTATGGAGATCTTGCAACCGATTCATGGTTTGTCAGTTTGATATATCTTGCAAAATGGTTTCATCCGGACTTATTTAACGATCTCGACCCGGATAAAATGCATCAGGAATATTTAACAAGATTTCAGAGACTGGATTTTGACGTCAGTAAGCAGGGTGTTTTTGCTTATTCGGCTAAGCAGTAAGGAGAATTAGTAATATGCAAAAAAAGAAAAAAGAGTTTGTTTTAAAAAGATTAATGCCTTATATGGGCAGGAAAAAAGCACTACTGCCTTTGGCATTGTTTTTATCAGGAATTTCTGTATGTCTTAACATTGTGCCCTTTGTGCTTGTGTGGTACATAGTCCGGGAGATATTATCAGCACCCCAGGCAATCGATGTTTCTAATGTTGGTCTGTATGCGTGGCTTGCCTTTGCAAGTGCAATAGGAGGTATTGTAGTATATTTCTTCGCACTAATGAGTTCACACCTTGCGGCATTTCGCGTTGAGGTCGGAATGCAAAAGGTTGGCATGAAAAGGATACTGTCCATGCCTCTTGGTTTTTTTGATAAGCATTCAAGCGGGAAAATACGAAAGATTGTAAACGACGGCGCGGGAACGACCCATGCATTCCTGGCTCACCAGCTACCCGACATGGCAGGCAGTATTGTTTCACCCATTATTCTTATCTTGCTGATTCTTCTTGTAGACTGGAGAATGGGTCTTGCCTCCCTGGTTCCTATTATTCTGGGATTCGTAACAATGAAGTTTATGAATAGCACTAAAGGTCAGAACTTTCAAAAACTGTATTTTGATTCTTTGGAGGAGATGAGTTCAGAATCTGTGGAGTATATCCGCGGTATTCCGGTTGTTAAAACATTTGGTCAAAGTATATTTTCCTTTAAAAGGTTTCATGACAGCATAATCAAATATAAAGAGATGGTTCTTGCTTTTACACTTCTTTGGCGAAAACCGATGTCGTTTTTTACAGTAATTATGCAGTCGGCCGCATTCTTTCTAATTCCAATGGCCATACTTTTGATCGGAAGAGGCGAAAACCTGGCCCTTGTATTAGCCAATTTCATTTTTTATATTCTTATATCGCCGCTTTTTTCTTCACTTTTAATGAAATCGATGCATTTTCAGCGAAATATAATGATAGCAGAGCAGGTAATAGACAGGCTGGATAGCCTTCTGGATTACCCAGGCATGACTTATTCCAAAAACACGAAAAGTATCGGTAGTCACAGCCTGGAGTTTAAGGATGTAGTCTTCTCATATGAAGGGAGCGATAAACGCGCTCTGGATAAAATCAGCTTTACATTGCGCGAGGGTGAAACTGCTGCCCTTGTCGGTGCTTCAGGGGGAGGGAAAACGACTATTGCCCGTCTGGCCGCCCGCTTCTGGGATGTCGATGAAGGTGAAGTCTTGGTCGGAGGAATAAACGTCAGGGATATTTCCCAAAAAGAACTGATGGATAATATTTCTTTTGTGTTCCAGAGCACAAAGTTGTTCAAGGGTTCATTAAGAGAGAATGTCGTCTTTGGAAAGGAAGGCGTCGGAGAGGAAGAAATAAATCAGGCAATTGATTCTTCGCAGTCAAGAGAAATCATAGAAAACTTAAGCGATGGGCTTGATACGGTAATGGGTTCGAAGGGGACCTATCTTTCCGGTGGAGAACAGCAGCGAATTGCCCTTGCCAGGGCCATGGTTAAGAATGCTCCCATTGTTGTTTTAGATGAAGCCACTGCCTTTGCCGACCCCGAAAATGAACATTTAATCCAGAAAGCCCTTAAAAAGCTCAGCCATGGTAAGACTACTCTTATGATAGCTCACCGTCTTACAAGTGTTCAGGATGTTGACAGAATTCTGGTTATAGAAAACGGGAAAATTGCGGAAGAGGGAACCCATGCGGATCTGCTGAATCGAGATGGAATATATAGAACCATGTGGGATGAATATCAGGAAACCGTCGCATGGAAAATTGCTGCTAAAGAGACGGTTGGCATAGGAGGTCAAAATGCTTAAATACTTTCAAAAGAAATACGCTATGTCTGAAAAAGGTGCAAAAGATCTTTTCCACTCAATTATCTGGACTACAGTAATGGATATCAGCTTTATGATTCCGGTAGTTCTCGGCTTTAAATTTTTAGATGAATACATGGGGTCACTGCTTCACTCTTCAAATAGCCGGACAGACAGCATTCTCTACTATGTAATTATGTCCGCAGCGTTTGTTCTTGTGATGTTTGTTATCGCTTATTTTCAATATGCCTCGGCCTACACTAAAGTTTATGAAGAAAGCGCCAACCAGCGGATCGGTCTTGCTGAAACCCTAAGAAAGCTGCCTCTGGCGTTTTTCGGTAAAAAAGATATTGCGGATTTAAGCTCAACCATAATGGAAGATGCTACACAGATAGAGCAGCTCTTTTCTCATACAGTTCCCCAGCTTTATGCGGCGGCAGTGACAACTGTACTTATGGGTGTGATGATGTTTTTTTACAACTGGCAGCTCTCTCTTGCTGTATTCTGGGTAGTTCCAGTTGCTATATTTGTTTTTTATCTGTCAACAAAGTTTCAAAACAGGATGCATGCAGAACTGTATAATAAAAAAAGGGATATCTCTGACGAGATTCAGGAGGGGCTTGACTCGGCTCATGAAATAAAAGCCTATAACAGAGAAGAGGACTATTCAAATAAAATAAGCTTAAACCTGGATAATTTCGAAAAGTTTCTGATTAAAGGGGAGCTTTTATTGGGTGCATTTATCAATCTCTCGTATATGTTCTTGAAACTGGGGCTTCCCAGCGTCATTTTAGCCGGTGCTTATCTTTTGGCAACGGGCTCTGTAAATATTTTTACCTACCTTGTTTTTCTTGTTGTTGCGGCACGTATCTATGACCCCATTATGGCGGCTTTCGATAATTTTGCTGCGCTTCTGTATCTGAATGTGCGTATAAAACGTATGAAAGAAATGGATGCTATGCCAAGGCAGGCTGGGAAATCAGTGATTCATCCTGAAAATTTCGATATCGAGTTTAATAAGGTTGACTTTTCTTATCAGGAGGGGGTGCAGACATTGAAGAATATAAGCTTTACGGCCAGACAGGGCGAAGTAACCGCGCTTGTAGGGCCCTCCGGCGGTGGGAAAAGCACGGTAGCAAAGTTGTCTGCCCGCTTTTGGGATATTGACAAGGGTGTTATTACTCTGGGCGGAGAAGATATCTCTTTGGTTGATCCTGAAACCCTTCTAAATAATTTCTCAATAGTTTTTCAGGATGTTACCCTGTTCAATTCAAGTGTTATGGATAATATTCGTCTCGGAAAGAAGGACGCATCGGATGATGAAGTAATGAAGGCTGCGCGGCTAGCACAATGCGATGAGTTTATAAAAAAACTTCCGCAAGGGTATGATACCCGGATCGGAGAAAATGGTGAGAAGCTATCGGGAGGCGAGCGGCAGCGCATATCAATAGCCAGGGCAATGCTGAAAGACGCGCCTATTATTCTGCTGGACGAAGCAACAGCATCACTTGATGCGGAAAATGAGAGTAAAATTCAGACTGCACTCAGTGAACTTATAAAAAACAAGACCGTTTTAATTATTGCTCACCGCATGAGAACCGTTTCCGGAGCTGATAAGATTGTCGTTATTAAAGACGGAGCTATCGCTGAAACAGGGACACCTTTTGAATTAAAAGAACAACAGGGAATCTTTTCATCGATGGTAGAAAGGCAATATGGAGTTAACTTGCAGCAATAATCGATTAATTTAACTAATGGAGGAATAAGAAAATGAAAAAGAAAATTATATTAACAATGCTTATTGGAGCATTATGTTTTAGCCCACTTTTTTCAGCGGGACAGCAGGAAAAGAAATCTGTTAATCCTGGGGTAGCCATCAGTGAAACCGCTGAGGGAACGTCAAAACCTGAATGGCTTGTAGAAAACACCGATGAGTATATAACAATTATCGATTGCGTTGGTAATCAGGTAACCATAAACAAACCGGTGAATACGGTGATTGCCGAAGGGATGGGTGAAGTTTTTGCGGTAATTAAAGCCCTGAAAGCGGAAGAGCTGATTGTTGCATCAAATGATTACGTAATGAGGAATGAGGCTTTTTTCCCTGTTATCGCAAACCTCCCGCCAATAAGTGAGGGCGGTGCAGTTGATTATGAAAAGATAATCAGTCTTGATCCAGATTTACTCTGCATGGATCCGGATTTTTATCATCGATATGAAGCACTCGCATCAGAGGTTACTATTATACAGCTGTCTTTCGAGTCTACTAAAGCCGTCAGCATTCTTGGGGCAATTCTGGATAGAGAGGATGAGGCCACAGAATTTATAGAATGGATTGAGAGTTATACCAATGTTGTTGATGAGCGAATTCAAACACTGTCGAAAGAGGAGCTAAAGGATGTCTTTTTCTACTATGGAGGGGAATATGGAATGTCACCGCCACCTCCATACGGAACATTTGGCTCGGATAATTTTCTAAAAAATGAATTGATCAGAAAAGCAGGGGGACGAAGTCTTTCCCGTGACATTCCCGGTAACTGGGTAGCAGTAGATCCTGAATGGGTGATAGAACAGAATCCTAAAATGATAATTAGGGAATGTTATATCGTCTCACAGACCCCGGAAATGGGCTATGGGGTAAATGACCTTTCAGGAGCAAAAACGCTTATGGACAATATTTCAGAACAACCCGCATTTGAATCCTCGGATGCGGTAAAAACTGGAAATGTTCATATGATCTATGGAGATCTTGTAACCGATTCGTGGTTTGTTAGCCTGATATATCTGGCCAAATGGTTTCATCCAGACTTATTTAACGATCTCGACCCGGAGAAAATGCATCAGGAATATATAACAAGATTTCAAAGATTGGATTTTGATGTCAGTAAGCAGGGAATATTTAGCTATTCCTTAGAATAAATTGAACAGGAGAAAAAAATGAAAATATATGTAAAACAAAACGGTTTTAATAATTGCCCACCGTATGAGAACCGTTTCAGGTGCTGATAAGATTGTTGTTATTAAAGACGGTACTATTGCAGAGACAGGTAGCCCTTTGGAGTTAAAAGAAAAACAGGGGATCTTTTCATCGATGGTAGAAAGGCAATATGGAAGTTAATTAGTTCATCCTGGGATTGTTATTAGGAGTAAATTGTGGAAAAAGATAAAGAAAAAAATAAGATACTAAATGGCAATATGTGGTCAGTTATGGTGAATCTTTCCTGGCCGGCTGTTGTAGCTATGGTACTGTACGGGCTTAATACCGTTTTTGATGCGATTTTTGTCGGTCGTTTTGTCGGAGAAACAGCGCTTGCCGGTGTTTCTTTGGCATATCCTTTAAGTCAATTGTCCCTTGGCTTTGGTTCGCTTATTGGAGTAGGTGCCGGTTCTGCACTGAGTATCGCCCTCGGCGCGAATGACCATAAAACACAGAAGAAACTAATTGGGAATGTGAATTATCTCAATGTCGTCTTCGGAGTCGGGTTGACCATGGTAGGCCTTATCTTTACGAAACCTTTGGTTCAAATGATGGGTGGTTCTGGTGAAGCACTTCTCTACGGTGTTGATTACTTTCGAGTGACTCTTTTTGGTTCAATTTTTTGGATAGCGGGGCTTTCCGGGAATATGGTTGTTCGTTCTGAAGGTAAAATGGGAACCGCTGCTGTAATGATGGCTATTGGCCTGGTTGTGAATATTATTGCCAATTACATCCTGATAGTCGTTTTGGGATTTGGTGTAAAAGGAGCAGCCTGGGGAACGAACCTTGGTATGCTGATTTATACAGTTGTTTTCTTTATTTACGCCTCAGGAAAGAGAATCTCCTTCGATGCTAAGCCGTTTGTTTTGTCACGAGATAGAGAAATAATAAGAATTATTATATCGAATGGAATCCCTTCCTTGATTATGACATTTATGACCTTGATGCAGGGGATTGTAGTTCTGAATGCCCTGAGCCGATTTGGTACTACTTCAGATATCGCCTTCTACGGTATAGCTTACAGAATATTCCTGTTTATGTTAACTCCGATCTTTGGTCTAATGAGGGCTTTACAGCCGGCTGTAGGTATTAACTTCGGTGCTGAAAAGTATGGCCGTGTAATCAGCTATTTTAAGATTTTCGGTGTTGCCGCAACAATACTTATGATGCCTTTATGGTCTGTTATGATGATTAATCCACAGTTTGTATTGCATTTGATGTTACCTGCAAGGGACTTTGTTGCATCGGATCTTGCCAACTTTCGTTTTCTTATGGCTCTTCTCCCCATACTTCCCGTTATTTTCATGGCAATGACGTTTTTTCCGGCAATTAACAATCCAAAGCCCGTATCAATTATGGGAATAGCCCGGCAGCTTGTTTTCTATGTGCCGGTTATGCTTACGCTTCCAAGATTTTTCGGAATCAGTTGGATTTATAAAGGCTCTTTCTGTATCGATCTGGTTGTTATTATTTGGGTGTTATTTATGGTGACAGGAGAGTTTAAACGACTTAGAAGAGGTGATGTAAAACGGCTTGAAGCTGAAAAATGTGCCGTATGAAAATGAAGAAGAAATTACTATTAACGATGCTTATTGGAGTATTATGTTTTACCTCGCTTTTTGCAGGAGGACAGCAGGAGTGCGAATCCTTCTTGCCCACAGATCCGGGAAATGTGTCTGACTCGATAACCATAACGGACTCCAAAGGCAGAGAGGTCACGGTGAACTTACCTGTAGAACGGATTGCTTTCAGCCATTTTGCAACAGGAGAGGCCCTTAAGATTGTCGATGCCTGGGATATGGTAGTCGGCAGGGACAGTTTTACTTCGGATCGGACAATCTTTCCCAACCTTGATGAAATTCCCCTTATTTCCGGAATGAGTGTATATGAATTGAATTATGAGAAGATATTTGAAATGGATGTTGACCTTTTTATTGCCGTTGATATTCCAATGCCCGGTTTTAATGAAATGGTTTCAAAACTTGAACCGGATATTCCTGTTGTAACTCTGAATTTTCATGAACCTTCTACGATGAAGGAGAATATTGAAAAACTCGGATTGCTGCTTGGCAGGGAAAAGGAAGCCGAAGAATACTCCCGTTGGTATGAAAAGCTAATCGGTGAAATGATCAGGAAAACTGAAGTTCTTGACGAGAGTGATAAGCCTTCATTATTCTATAAAACCGGCTGGGGAGGAATCGATGATATTCAGACCTTTACCGATGACTTTACAGCTATACCCGAACGGAATATGTTAACTGGCTGCATCAATACAGCGGCGAACCTTCTTTCGGCAGGGGGCTGGGTTCAGGCAGTAGATCCTGAATGGCTGGCAGCTCAGAATGTTGACATTCTGGTAGTCTGCGAGCCAAGTCAGAAGGGCTACGGGACAGGAGTTGATGACGAGACTGTCATAAGGCAGAATAGAGAACAAATAATTAAACATTCTGTATTTAACGGGTTTGACGCGGTAAAGAATAACAGGGTTTATATGATTGCTGGGGAATTCTTCGGAACACCCAGATTTATTATCGGATTTTCCTATATGGCTAAATGGTTTCATCCTGAACTTTTTTCCGATTTTGATCCGAAGGCGATACATCAGGATTATCTGACACGCTTTATGCGGATTGACTATGACTTAAATGAGCATGGGGTTTTTGTCTATCCCGAAGAGTAGATAGTTAAGAAAAGGAGAAGAAATGGCAGAAAACAACCGACATAGAGCGGAAGATTATATTAAGAATTTAGAAAATAGTAATAGGATATCTGAAAAAGCAATAAGAGGTGCAATTCATGAATTAGGGTTATTTCCTGGGTGCAGCGTTTTAGATATCCCTTGTGGTATAGGAAATCATTCTGTCTGGATGGCTGAAGGAAATGATGGGATTAAGATTACAGGGGCAGACTTTGCGGTGGAGCATTTGAATTATGCAACAAAACTCGCTGAAGAAAAGGGGCTTTCTAGTCAGATTGTTTTTGAAAAGAGCGATATCAATAATCTTGATTACCTGGAAAACAGCTTCGACTTTGTATGGTGTAGTGACGGCCTTTGGCCGGGGCCTGTTGAGACAGGTTGTCTGGCAGAGGAGCCCTACGAGATTCTTGCAGAGATGGCCGGAATAACAAAGATCGGCGGCACCATTGCTCTACTGTTCTGGTCTAGTCAGAAACTACTGCCGGGCTATCCCCTGCTGGAGTCTGAATTAAATGCAACCCTCGCTGCAAACATCCCGGTAACTCCGGAAACAGATCCTGACCTTCACTATATGAGGGCTCCGCTATGGCTTAAAAGAATAGGGCTTAAAAACATAAAGTCCAGAACTTTTGCAGCAGATATCAGATGGTCAGCTGATGATGAGGATGAAAAATCTGTATCAGGGCTTCTGGATATGTTCTGGGGCAGGGCCCATGCTGAAGTGTCTCCGGAGTCATGGTCTCAGTATAAGAGCATCACTGATCTTAATTCAGAAAATTGTATTTTTAATAGACCGGATTATGCCGGTTTTTTGACCTATACGATGTTTACAGGAGAAGTAGTGAAATGAAAAAAATATTGTATTTTCAACATTGATCATAGCGTCATTGTGAAAAATCCCGCTTTTCGCGTATCAGCAGCAGGAATCTGTATCAGCTATTGTGTAGAAGAATTTATTGAAATATAGGAGAAAATAATGTCAAAAGAATTGCTAATTGCAGGTGTATCATTCGGTCTTTTTGTAGTGTGTCCGAGAATGGCCGGGATGATGCACATAATAAATAAACATGCAAATGTTTCCATCTTAATAACAGTGCTTTTTGGGGTAATTATTTCTATACCTATCCTGCTATTGATGGTTTTTGTATTTTCAAAGTTCGGAGTTTGGGGCGCCTTGAGTATTTGTGTTCTAACAGATTTGGGTGCTGCCTTTTTTATGAAGGAAATCAGCATGAAAGCAGGATTTGAAACATTTATTATAGCCATATTTGTCATTATTGGAGTAAAAGTTGCGCCGTTTATTTCTAAGCTTTTAGTCCGACAGTAGATAAAATCACGCTGTGTGCCTTGGGGGGATGAGCCTGCCCAAGGCGGGAGGCTGTAGGAAAAAGGCTGTAGGAAAAAGATTGTAAATAGATAGGATTTCATGTTAATATGGATAAAACATTATTCATACAAAAAGGTTCAGGGTGGATCTTCAAAAACTAACAATCGGACAGATGGCCGAATTAAATCAGACTTCAACTCAGACTCTCAGACTCTATGACCGTGAAGGATTATTGACTCCGGATATTGTTGACTCTCAGACTGGATACAGATTCTATCATGTGACTCAGTCGGCCCGGCTTGATATGATTCAATATATGAAATCATACGGGATGACTCTCAAACAGATAAGCAGATATCTTTCAGAAAAAGATCCTGAGGTTATCAAGTCTTTCCTCAGAAATCAGTTCAAGGTTATTGAAGAAAAACAGTCGGATCTGAGACGTAGTAAAAAAGCGATTGAGAGAACTCTGGAAAATTATATCCATCGTGAAACCCTTCCACGTAACGGCCAGATTTTTATTGAATATATTCCCGAAAGGTTGATCTACTCCCACTGTTCCGATAAAAATTTTTTTGAACAGGACTATGCCGGTTATGAGCTGATCCTCAGAGAATTAAAGCATCATCTTGTTAAGAAGAAAATAGATCTCACCTATTTTTGCAATGTCGGGACAATCATGAGAAAAGAACAACTTCTCTCAGGTGAGTTCTATACAAACGAATTTTTTCTGTTTGCGGATAAAGAATATGCCCGGCAGGATCTTGAAATAATCCCCGCTTCTACCTACTGTTGCGCCTGTTCTGAGGATTTTTATGCTGAAACAGAGATAGCCAGGAAACTTCTTGAGGAGATTGATAACAGAAATTTCTCTGTGGCTGGAGACTATCTATGTGAGGTAATCATTGATGTTCCGGTTTTTAGCAGCGATAGAAGGAATATGTTCTATAAAATACAGATTCCCGTTAATACCGACGCTTAGAAATTACTAGATAAACCCCATCAGATAGGTCGTGATTTTTTTCTTGACATTATACCAACAGCAACCCTTAGGATATTCATAACAAGGGAATATCCCTAAAAATATTGGAGGTCATACAATGAATAGAAAATTAAGAATAGCTCAATACGGCTGTGGTAAAATGAGTATCTATCTGATGAGATATGTTCTGGAAAAGGGCGGGGAATTAGTGGCAGCATTCGATATGAATCCTGATGTAATAGGAAAGGATGTCGGAGAGATAATTGGCACAGATCCTACAGGTGTTCTTATTTCAAACGCTGCGAATGCGGATAAGGTTTTTAAACAAACCAAACCTGACGCCTGTATAATTGCTACCCGCAGTACTATGGCTGATTTAAAGGAAGCCTTCTTAACATGTGCCGCAAACGGAGTAAATGCAATCTCTACCTGTGAAGAAGCAATATTCCCATGGAACTCTTCGCCGGATATCACCCGGGAGATTGATGCACTTGCTAGAGATAACGGCTGTACAATCTGTGGAAGCGGTTATCCGGATCTTTTCTGGGGAACAATGGTCACAAATCTTTCAGGTTCATCGGCAAATATTACAAAGATAAAGGGTATCAGCAGCTACAATGTGGAAGATTACGGAATAGCTCTTGCAAAGGGACACGGAGCGGGGCTCAGCCCGGAAGATTTTCAAAAAGAAATTGGCAACTACAATAATCTGAACTCGGATGAGATTAAAGAACTGGTTGAAAAGGGCGACTATATACCATCTTACATGTGGAATCAGAACGGCTGGCTCTGCAGTAAACTTGGTCTGAGAATTACATCGCAGACCCAGAGATGCGTTCCCCATATCTGTGAAGAAGAGCTTAACTCATCAACCCTCGGGATGACGATTAAAACCGGCTTCGCCACCGGTATGTCCGCTATTGTCACAACTGAAACCGAAGAAGGCATAATACTTGAAACCGAGTGTATCGGCAAGGTCTATACCGAAGACGAATTTGACAGAAACGAATGGACATTATTCGGAGAACCCGAGACGACGGTAATTGTTAACCGGCCCGCCACGGTCGAATTAACCTGCGCTACTATCGTAAACCGTTTGCCTCAACTAATCGACAGTAAAGCTGGATATGTCACTACAGAAAATATGCCGGATAATATCTATATGGTAAAGCCGATGCATGAATACGTAAAAACAAAATAATTATTTTTTTAATCAGCTGACAGCCGGAAAATTTATCTGCTGCCAGCTGATTGTTAGAAAAAATCGTGAATCGTAAAACAAAGCAATCCATATAATTTATCAAAAATATCTTCGAGAATAAATCGTAAAATACAGAATTATAGAAATATAGGCCGGGTGGCTTGACGCGATTAGTCTATCCTAATAATGTTAATATGATGAGGAAAGGGGTTAATGTCAATAAAAAGAAAATTAATGATGGCATTAGTCATACTGTCTGTAATAAACAATTTTGTTCTTGTTGCGGCAGGCTTTCAGGAGACCACGCATGAATATCCCGGAGCTGAAGGCAGAATTACGGTCTATCTCTCCGATCCTTCGGTAATGCTTGATAAGCTTGAAAGCACATTTGAGCAGGAGTATGGTGATGTTCTTGAATTCGTGCATATGGGCTGCGGTCCTCTCAGGCAGAGAATCTGGGCTGAGATGGAAGCCGGCATGATAAATGCTGATGTTTTCTGGGGATCTGATCCTCTGCTTTCTGAGGCTCTTGAAGAATATATGCCGGAAGGTATTGAAAGTCTGAAAGACTGACGGACTTCTGCGTGAAGCCGATTCGTGCAACTGCGGCTATAAAAAGATTCGTAGCAACGTGGGTATGCTATCTGTTATTGTGAAGGTCCTAATGCTTTCTGCTGCTGCGACCGTGATTAGTTTCGGAGGATGGTTTGTCGTTTTCGGAACTGCCGATATCGGAGAGCTGATAATGGCCGCAGTTCTTTCAATTACGTCTTTCGATCCGTTGATAAGTCTTACGTTTCTTTCTAATAGTCTTGTCAACACGGTAGCCGCAGCCGAACGCATTTTTGCTCTTATCGATGAAAAGCCCGTTGTTGACGATATAGCGGAGTCTCGGCGCGGCTGCAGAACAGATTTTAAAATAGAAGAGCCTCCGAAGGCTGAATCAGTAAACTTCGCCTATCCAGGAACTGAACGGAAAATTCTTGAAAGCCTCAGCCTTTACGTTAAGAAAAACAGGATAAGCGCGTTTAAGGCGAAAAGCGGCAGGGTAAAGAGTACGGTTCTTTCTCTCATGATGCAATTCTTTGATCCTGCAAGAGGCAGAATGATCCTGAATGAATCAGATCTGAAGGAATTTGGACTTGATAGCTTAAGGGGAGGTATCTCATACTTCACGCAGGAAACTACCCTTTTCAATATTTCTGTGATGGATAGTATAAGGCGTGCCGATGAATCAGCCACTGATGAAGTGGTTTTTGAAGCGGCTGAAAAGGCAGGAATCCATCACTATATTTGCAGCCTTCCATCGGGTTACGATACAACAGCGGGAGAGCAGGGAAGTAGATTTTCCATTGGGGAACGACTGCGAATCGGACTTGCACGTATATTTCTCCAAAATAATCACGTAATCCTTCTATATGAACCGGTTAGTAACCTCGACAGCGAGAATGAGAAACTAATAATGGAGAATCTGAAAAGAGGACTTGAGAGAATAACCGTCGTTCTTGTTTCACATCGGCCCTCGGTAATAGCTATTGCAGATGATATTATTGAGCTTTGAGGCTATCAATGAAGGAGCTTTTGCTAGTCGTCTTCGGTCATTTTCTTTTCTTCAAATACGGTTTTAATAATCCAGTCGGAAAGTTTCTCGAGTCGCTGTGTAGTCTCAAGGTTGATTGAATGTTCTATACTGCATGCCCGTTTTTCAACCCAGTCTCCCTCGAGCCCTAATACATTAAAGAAACGCAGTATTATCTTATGGCGTAAGAGTATGCCTTCGGCAATCCTTATATTTTTCTAATAGATGTTAGTTGAGTATTGATAAAGTTAGCCAATATTAACAATATTACTATAGCAGGCCCCTACTGGGCAGTTCTCTCTCACCTGGAATGTACCAAAGACTTAAGAAATCAAGCTTTTGGTGAGGTTCATATGTTGTCGCATCTTGCAGGCAAAGAGAAGAGATCGGCCCTAACCGAGACCCGGAACCTTCAAGACGAGCTAAGTAAGTTGAAATCAAAATATGAGGATGACAGAAGTAAGCGTTTTCGTCTATCTGAGGGAAATAAATCCCTAAGAATGGAAAACAACAGGCTGTCTGAGAGACTCGAAGAGTTTGTTGAGGAAAAAAGAGGAACTTCCGAAGCATCCTCGTTTGTCAATCATGAAGCTGTTGTGGAAAAGCTTAAAAGGAAATTAAAAATAGCTGAACAGAGAAATAGTCATCGTGAAGGCAGGCTTAATGAGGCAGGTGAAGAGCTGAAAGCCCTGCGTGAATATAATGAACTAATAACTGGTTTATCAAAGAGTGCAGGGGGTGCTTCAGAGCTATGCTGCGAAATTTAAGATGTTGTGTTTCAAATGCAACGAAGCGTCTGGTTAAATCTCCAAAGGTTTATCTGCGGGACAGTGGTATTCTTCATGCATTACTTGAGATAGATAATCAGAATGCATTGTTGTCTCATCCTGTATATGGACAGTCATGGAAAGAATTTGCGCTTGAAAATTTGCTTGTTATGATAGGGAAAAGATGGAGGGCTTCGTTTTATCGCTCGGAAAAGGGGAATGAAATTGACCTTTTCCTTGAAAAAGGAGAGCGGCGAATCTGTATTAAGTTCAAATCTTCCTCTGCACCTCAAATGACAAAAGGGTTCTATATAGCTCTTGATGACATCCAGCCGGAGCAGATATGAGTAGTCTCTCCTGTTGAAAAGAGTTTTCCGCTCAATAGTAAAAGAACGTGTGGATTGGGAGTATCGTGGATGCTGTCGACAATTTTTCCGGGTTATAAAAACAGGTCTGTAAGTGTTAACAGGCTGTCGGTTAAAATGGCTGTGATGAAGCCTGTAATCAGTTAAAAGTTAATGCTTACTACCATGGTGAATATGGAATCAAAAAAAAGAGAGACTTCGGTTTTGTTTGATAAATGTCCATATCAGGGGCACTATTTAGTCCCGCCTTCTTTTCCTGCTTGTTCCCTTTCCTCCGCCTCCGAAAAAAATCGATACTCCTATAATAAAACCAAAGTTATACCAGCCTCCGTTATTATAAACCTCATATAGATTTACCTTGTCAGTGAACAGCGAGATGATAAATGTAAACAGTGAAATGAATCCATGCCAGAGACCCAGCAGGAATCCTGCCGGTTTATCCTCTACCATCTTTGTTTGTTCAAGAGTATTGGGCCCAGCTGTACAGCTGAATAGTACCGCGGCGGCTAATACTATGACCAGAATAATTAAACTCTTTTTCATAACTGACTCCTCTCTATCTATTCTCTATAAACCCATGGAGTTTTCAGCTTTGCTGAAAAACTCCGGAATCTAAATCATAAAGAGATTGAAAATCGCTTTATGATTTAGATTCAACTTCCTCAGGATACCAGATCTTAGATTTATGTTTAAAAGCCCTTTCCCCGGCGAATCTAAAAAAGAAAAATCCAGTAAAAAGAAGATAAGCGACATTAACAAGCACTGCCAGCCAGAACCATTTATAGTCGCCAGTGACAAAGGTATGGAGTGGTAGATTCATGGTCAGAACATAGGGGATTGCAAGAGCAAATGTGATTCCCGCTGCATAGGTATAATCGGTGGCAACAGGGGTTTCGAACTCAGGATCAACAACCCTGAGCAGTGCCAGGCCAGTTGAAAGGGTTCCTGTCGAGACGCCATATACAAGAAGGGTTCGGAGGAATCGGTGATCGGTAAATATTCTCGATGAGTACCAGAGTGTTGTGAACGCAATTACCACCGCCCCGATAACCGAAATTGAAATTATCGGAAGCCAGAAATCTTTAATGACAACAATTGAAATAGCCGCGATGGCACTGGCTACCATGATATCAACAAAAATACCGGTAAGCCGGTTCATTGTTAGATTGTCGACGATATGCTGGTTGTCTGTGGATTTCAGAATCTGTCGCAGAAGCAAGCCCATTAGAGCGGCAAAGATAAAGCTTAGTCCCCAGAAAGTTTCGGCTAGCTGCTCTCCGGCAGGTCCGATGAGAGAAAGAAGAAAATCCAGACCTTTGAGAACAAGAAAGGCGCCGAAGTATCCAAGCAGAACCAGCGCGGTGTTGAGGGTGAGGGTGTCTATGGCCTCAGGTTCGCTTGTCTGGTATGAGCCGGGTTTTAGGTTTGATCCCTTTGGTATAATCCCAGGCTTAAGATCTTTATTTTTAAGGAATTTAACCTGTTCTTTCGAGATCCACCCCTTTTTTATGGCCATATTTATGATGAAGATTCCTCCGAAGCTGCAGAGGATGAATCCGAGAGCTGCGAATGTCAGTCCGATGCTGCCGGCGCCTTCAACCCCGAATGCTTTCCAGCTTTCACCGATTGAATAAGCCTGGCCCGGTCCCTGAGCAAAACCAAGCGGCAGAAGATAACCGAAACTATGAAAAAGATCGGGTCTAATAGTTTGAATAAAGACAAAAGTCAGAATAAGTCCAATGAATCCCTGAACTCCGAACTGAAAGAGCACCGAGAGAGTCGTTCCGAAAATTCGTCCCTTGCCGGGCTTCTGTCTTGGAAGCGCCTTTAATGAGAGTGCCACAAAAGAAAGGCTGAGGAGATGGTATGCCATCTCGCCCAAATTAACTATGGACAGCCCTATATGCGGAAACACGAAGTTATAAAGGGGGAGCAGAATAAAACCTGCTAAAAGGGAATTTGGTATGAGAAACCGCTGAAAAAAATTAACTTTCGTCCTTATCCAGGTCGCAAGAAGCAGCCCCGCCGAGATGATTCCTAGATTGATGAACATTGACCATTGGTAACTCATTTCAAATACCCCTTTAACTATAGAGTAAATTCGTTATATACTCCGCCGATTTATATAATTAGGAAATACAGGAAAATTATAAAACTTTTGCAGTCTCGTGATTTTCCTGTATAATTATCTTAGGGTTTAGTAAATAAAGCAACCACGAAATTACAACTGGAGTATTCAATGGTGAAAAAAAGGAACGGCATCAGGGTGAACCCGTTGGCGGAGAGGATTGTAAAATCAGCGCTTAAAGTTGTGTTTAAGAAATTATTCAATATTAAACCGAATATGCCGGAAGAAATACACAATATGAAACCTCCATTTGTGCTGCTTCCTACTCACCAGGGGTTCTGGGATCCGTTTCTGGCCGGGGTTTATTTTAAACCTCCGGTTTTTTATATAACCTCAGATGCCGTCTTCAGATCTCCTATATTCGGTTTTCTTTTAAAGTTTCTTGGTGCCATTCCTAAAACCAAAGCACGGTCTGATCTTGACGCTCTGAAAAATATCTTTGAAATTAAGGATCAGGGTAAAAGTATTGGAATTTTTCCTGAGGGGCAAAGGACCTGGGACGGCAAGACTCTTCCTCTAATTCAATCTACTTCCAAGTTGATTCGTATGCTGAAAATTCCGGTAATAGCTGTTGTGTTCAAGGGCGGTTATTATAGTCAGCCGCGCTGGGGAACCTCAATAAGAAGGGGTGAGCTGATCATAGATTATAAAGTTCTTTTTACCGGGGAAGAAGTCAGTAAGATGAAGGCTTCTGAAATACACAGCCGGATCACCGAGGCACTTTCTCATGACGAAATAGAATACCAGAAGCAGAGAAAGATTGTGTTCACCGGCGGCCGTTATGCCGAGAATATTGAACAATTCCTTTTTGCCTGCCCGTCCTGCGGTGAACTTGAAGGATTTCATTCGAATAAAGATCGTTTCACGTGTTTGAGCTGCAACAAGGGGTGGCGGATTAATTCTATTCAGGAGATTGAAGCCGAAGATGGTGAGCTCCATTTTGATAATGTCAGAGACTGGGGGAACTGGCAGCTTGAGAAACTACGAGAGTTGATTGACCTTTATTTTGGTACCGAGAAAGTTCTATTTGAGGATGACGGAATAGTTTTTCATACCGGATTCAGGAGCCGGAAGCTGAGATTTTTATCAAACGGCTGCATGCGGCTTACGCCAACTAATATTACTATGCTAAACGGTAACGGGAAGGTTTTGAAAACAATACCTCTTCGGAATCTGTCAGGATTGAATGTCCAGAACAAGGAAGTGCTTGATTTCTATTTCGAGAATGTTCTCTATACTGTAAGAGACCGTAATAATCACTTCAGCTCATTCAAGTGGTTGACCGCAGTTGATTATCTGCAGCGAGAGAAGCTGAGAATGAACCTGCCGGATTAACTATGAACTGGCTTCAGGCTTAGTTTATGAAAGGGAGGGTTTTAGTGAAGCTTTTCCAAAATTTCAAGCATCTTTCTATTATTTATTGTACAATCATATTTATGAAAATGGTTGAACTTATAGAATATACCGGGCGGCCGGAAGCCGAGATGATGCTGGACATTCTTACTCATCACGGAATTAAATCGATACTGCGGTCTGATGATCTTGCGGGACTGAATCCAAGCCTTGGCTTGGTGAACGGTTATCAGATTATGGTTATAGAAGAACAGCTCACTGAGGCTTTAAGCCTAATTAAAAAATCTTAATAATCACAGAGTCGCGATAAAATACCTTATAAAATTACTCAGTTTATTTGTTTTCTGGATAGGAATTTACTATGCTTCTTAATATAGGAGTGCAGGAATGAAGAATATAAACCTTAAAACCAAGTTGGTTATAGTCGGTGTTATTGTTTTGCTTATTCCTCTGGTTACCTTAGGCATGATTTCCATTGTTCAGTCTTCAAAAGCTTTAAATTCCCTGATGCAGGAACAGCTGCTGAAGCGGACGGAAGAGCTGTCATCTTCTATTGAAAATGTTCTGAACAAAGAAGAGAAATTTGTATTAAGCCTTTCTGTGAGTAAAGAGGCAACTGAAGCTTTTTCAAAACAGAATTCTTCAGGCGATTTAACCGATGCCGAGAGATTCACGGAGTTGAATGCCATGCTCGAAAATATTAAAAATACTGATGGTCTGGGTGAGATCTACCAGGTGCTCTGGGTTGCCGATACAAACGGGATAATCAAGGCCGCTTCATCAGTTGATTATATTAATCTCGATCTATCAGAAAGGTTATACCTAAAGGAAGCCTTGAAGGGAAATATTAATACCGGTCAGGCGGCATTAAACAAGATAACAAATGAACCGTTTATTCCGGTTGCTGCCCCGATATATAATAAGGATGGGCAGATAATCGGAGTGGCCGCGAGTATTGCTAATTTTAACTTTTTATGGGAGTTGATTAAGAACTCAACTATTGGAAGTTCGGGTTATGCTTACGTAACCGATGCTAACGGACTTTTTCTATCGCACCCTGATCCTGCAACTCTGTTTGAAACCAGGCTGGATAACCTCGTAGGAATGGAGGAAATTACCCGAAGGTTCAAAAACGGCGAGAACGGGTATGAAAACTATGTCTATAAGGGAGTCGCAAAAACCGCCGGTTTTCATGTTGTCGAAGGCACAGGCTGGGGTGTTTTTCTGACCCTCCCCGATAGTGAATATCTTGCAGCTTCTAAGGCCATTCGGAATATCATGCTTCTTGTTGCATCGGTTTCCTTCGTTGTCGCCTTCATCATCTTTCTGATGTTTGCAAATACCATAACTACCCCTATCAGGAAGATAGTACGACTATCGGGCGAAATATCTGATGGCCTGCTCTATACATCGGTCGATATCGATCAACGGGATGAGATCGGGCAGCTGGCCAGTTCTCTCAGGGAGATGCAATCAAAGCTAAGAGAGGTGGTAGGCGAGGTCATAGAATCAGCAGAGCAGGTTACAAGCGGCAGCCTGCAGCTGGCCCAGAGTGCTGAGCAGCTGTCGCAGGGGGCAATCGAACAAGCCGCGAATGCCGAGGAAGTTTCCTCCTCGGTTGAGCAGATGGGCGCGAATATTCAGCAGAACACCGACAATGCAGCCAAGACTGAGGAGATTGCGTCTCAGGCCGCGGTAGATATAGCCGACGGAGGCGACGCTGTTATTCAGGCGGTAGCCGCAATGAACGAGATTGCTCAGAAAATTGACATAATAGAGGATATTGCGCGTCAGACGAATATGCTGTCACTGAATGCGGCGATAGAAGCAGCCAGAGCCGGTGAATACGGAAAGGGCTTCGCGGTAGTAGCATCAGAGGTCGGAAAACTGGCGGCAGTCAGCCAGAAAGCTGCCATGGAAATTCAGAAACTATCCAAGGAAAGTGTCGCCAAGGCCAATGAGGCTGGTGAGCGGATTCAGCAGATAGTTCCAGACATCCGCAGGACTGCTGAACTGATAACTGAGATAAGCGCGTCAAGTCACGAACAGAACTCCGGAGCGGACCAGATAAACCTGGCTATGACGCAGCTTGATCAGGTTATACAGCAGAATGCGGCGTCATCGGAAGAAGTGTCATCTATGTCCGAAGAACTTACAAGTCAGGCTGAACAACTTGGCGAAATGATAAGATTCTTTAAAATTGATGACGGACAGGAGCTTTTGGAATGAATTTTTAAAAAGATTTGCATTATTGGATCTGATTAATATAATTAAATATATAATGTTTGATTAAAATTTTTTTTTACAACTTAATACTATCCGGCATCAACTGCACAAAAAAATTTATTCAAACTAATTTAAAATATTTCAGGAGTTTTATCATGAAGAATTGGAAAATGGGATTAAAAATGACCTTCGGATTCGGTATTGTGCTTATTCTGCTTACCTTGATTGCTGTTTTTGCGATCACGGGAATATCCGGGATAGTCGGAAATGCTGAAACCGTGATTGCAGGAAACAAGCTTGACGGAAATCTTGCACAGAGGGAAGTTGAGCATCTGAACTGGGCCGGTGATGTCAACGCTCTTCTGACGGACGATTCAATAACCGAGCTTAATGTTCAGCTCGATGATCATGAATGCGCCTTCGGCAGATGGCTTTATGGACAGGAGCGGGAAGCGGCGGAGGCTCTTGTTCCGAGCCTAGTTTTGCTTCTTTCTAGTATTGAAGAGCCTCATTATCACCTCCACGAATCGGCAGGAAGGATTAAGGATGAGTTTATTCAGGCTGATCTTGCTATACCGGCAATTCTTAAACAACGGGAGATTGAACATCTTGAATGGGCCGGTGAGATCCGTGATGCTCTCATCAATGGAGAACGCGGGCTGACTGTAGAAACAGATCCGCAAGAATGCGGTTTAGGAAGATGGCTTGGAAGCGCTGCCGCTCTGAATATGTATGATAAGGGCGGCAGTGAGTTTAAAATGCTCTGGAACGAGATGCTCGAGAATCATGAGAATCTCCATGTTTCAGCTATTACTCTAAGCGGTTTAATGGCCAGGAATACCGCCGAAGCCCAGCGCTTTTTTCAAAATACCATAGTTGTAAATCTTGATGAAACCCTCGGCAGGATCGATAAGCTTATTGAATATGCAGAAGCTGATGTAAAGCAGATGATGAAAGCCAATTTAATATACAGCGGTGAAACGCAACCGGCACTTAAGGATGTTCAGAGAGTCCTTAATGAAATAAGGGCGGAAGCCCGCGCGAATATCATGACTGATGTTGAGATGGTGAAGGCCGCTGTTAATACGAGGATTACGGTAGTAATGATAAGCATCATCGCGTTTATAGTAGGTATACTGTTTGCCGTATTCATTTCTCGAGGAATCACTGCGCCCCTCAAGAAGGGAATGGTTTTCGCGGATCAACTGTCCAGGGGAGATCTCACGGCAAGTATAGATCTGCATCAGAGGGACGAATTCGGAAAACTCGTCGATTCTCTCCGAGAGATGAAGAAGAGTCTCACCGAAGTCGTAACTGATGTTCTCCATAGTGCCGACAATGTTTCAGGAGGCAGCCAGCAGCTCAGCGCCACAGCGCAGCAGCTCTCCCAGGGGGCGGCGGAGCAGGCGGCATCAACTGAGGAAGTCTCGTCTTCGATGGAGGAAATGGACTCAAGTATCGGCCAGAACGCCGATAATTCTTCTCAGACCGAGGCCATAGCACGCGACGCGGTAGCTGTGGTTAAGGAAGGAAGTGAGGCTGTTTTTCAGACCGTTGAGGCAATGAAGAACATTGCCGAGAAGATAACGATAATTGAAGAGATTGCCCGCAGTACTAATATGCTCAGCCTGAATGCGGCAATAGAAGCGGCCCGTGCCGGTGAGCACGGAAAGGGCTTTGCCGTTGTTGCGGCGGAGGTCGGGAAGCTTGCCTCGCAGAGTAAGATTGCGGCGAATGAGATTTCCGCTCTAGCTTCATCCAGCGTCAGTCTTGCCGACAGGACGGGAGCGCTGATGAAAAGCATAGTGCCGAAGATTCAGCAGACTGCCGACCTTGTTCAGGAGATAAGCGCTTCGAGTAATGAGCAGAAATCAGGAGCCTTTCAGATAAACCAGGCCCTGTCGCAGCTTGATCAGGTTGTCCAGCAAAACGCCTCGGCAGCTGAAGAGTCAGCGTCTATGGCCGAAGAGCTGTCGGCTCAGGCGGACAAGCTTCAGAGCCGCATGAAATTCTTCAATATCGACTCTTCGACGGCAACCGCCTTAAGGGCGGATAGGCAGGCCCCCCGGCAGCATCAGAGCAGGCCCGTTAAACAAGAAAGAGCTACTGTAAAGGTTATTCCAAAGAAGGTGGAGTTGAAGATTGATGAGCCGGACATAATGCGAACCTTTGTGGCTGCTTCAGCGGATGGGGTTGATTCTGATTTTGTGGAGTTTTAACAATATTATATATAAAAAAGAGGGCCGGAGCCCTCTTTTTTATATATCGCAGATCCTGAATGTAGACAAACTGTGATCCCCCGGGCCATGCATATGCCGGCCGGCCGCCTTTACTGAATTGAGGAATTCAAATATTTCTTTAGTAATTATTTCTCCGGGATAGAGCACGGGAATTCCCGGAGGGTAGGGTGCTGCCGGTTCCGCGGCTACCTTCCCGGTTATTTCACTCCATGGAATAATCTTTGTCTTTGAAAAGTAGGCCTTTCTAGGGGGCAGCGCCATTTGGGGGATGCCCAGGATTTCAGGAATAAGTTCCCCGGCTTCGGGTTTTTCTGTCGTTATGGGGGCAGGTGAGAAGGTTTGTAAGGCGGATATTAGATTGTCTGCTTCCACTGCCGTGTTTCCCGGAGTCAGAAGAAGCAGAATGTTCCGTGAATCAGCCATCTCAACATCAATGCTGTACATCTTCCATAGCCTGGTCTTGAGATCATAGCCGGAGATGCCTGCATTGTCGCAATTTATGATTATTCTCGTAGGATCTGAGTCATGGACGCCGTAGGTCTCAAGCTCATCTTTCCCGGGGCAGTGGAAACAACCTGCCCGGTTTATTTCGGATTTCATGCGTTCTGCCAGGGAGATTGTCTGCTCCCAGAGCTGCGAACCGTTTTTCTCCAGTTCATCCCGGGCAAGTTCGAGAGAAGTCATCAGGATGTAGGATGGACTCGTGCTCATAGTCATTCTGAGGGCGGAGTCTATCTTTGCCGCATCGATGAGTTCTGATTTAAGATGCAGGAGAGAGCTCTGGGTAAGCGCACCGGCAACCTTGTGGAGGCTCTGGGCTGCGGCGTCTGCGCCCAGGCTGAGCGCTCCATCCGGCAGTGAGTCACAGAAATAATAGTGGGCGCCATGAGCCTCGTCAACAAGGAGGGGCATTCCGTTTTCATGAGCTGTTTCAGCCAGGCTGCCTAGATCGCTGCAGAGTCCGTGGTAGTTCGGACTCACCGCGAAGATACCCCTGGCGTCCGGATTTGCCAGCGCCGCCACTCTGGCTGTCTCCGGTTTGAGAGCTCCGGTAATCCCTATTTCCCTTATGTAATCCACAGGCATATAAACAGGGACGGCGCCGCTTATAATCAGCCCCGCCATTACCGATTTATGCGCGTTCCTTGGAACAAGGATTTTTTCGCCTTCGCTGGCCGCGGCTATTATCATTGACTGATTACCGCAGGTAGTTCCGTTTACAAGGTAGAAACTGCGTTCCGCGCCGAAAGCTTCTGCGGTGTACCCTTGGCTTTCGGCAATCACGGTCCTGGGGTTGTGCAGATCATCGGTCAAAGGGGTCTCGGTGATATCTATTTTGAAAATGTTATCGCCGGCGAAATCTCTGAACTCTTTCGGAATTCCACGCTGGAACCGGTGTCCGGGGATGCGGAAGTACCCCCGGGATCTTCTGTTGTACTCTTTAAGTGCATCAAATAATGGTGTTCTGCTCATTTTTACTCCATGGGACCTCAAATCTATAACGACGCCAACGTTTTTTAATATACCATATTTCCTCCTCCGTTTTTTTATTGACAGATTAAATAATGTAATAATATAATTAGTAAGGTCACTGGAGAAACAAAAAGAGGTAAGGTTTGAAGCTCGCGGGAAACAGAAGGGGTAGAGATCTGGTTATTAAAAATCAGCAGCTCATTAAGGAAACAAATCTTAAAAATGTATTCAGTCTTATCTACTCATCTTCCGGGATATCCAGGGTTAATCTGGTAGAACTAACCGGTCTAAGTCCTACTACTGTTTCAGCCCTCGTTGAGGAACTTCTTGAATATGAATTGATTTGTACGATGGGAGTAGGTGAGTCTAAGACGAGCGGTAGAAAGCCAATTATGCTAGAAGTAAACAGGGACTGCGCGCAGATAGCTACAATCGCGTGGCAGAAATCCGGATTTTCCTTTTCTCTGCTGGATCTCGGCTGTAGTGAGATTGAAGAGTTTTCTGTAATAGTTCCTTCCGGCGCTGCTTTCGAAGATGTAATTGAAGAAATAATAACAAACAGGTCTCAACTGATCGACACTGAAAAGATCCTCGCCATATGCCTCTCGATTCCTGCAATTATCGATTCTACAAACAAGAAAGTCATCACATCTGTCCTCGATATTGATGAAAACGATGACATTTTAAGTCGAATTAATAATAAATTTCCGGAACTGCCGGTTATGATCGGGAACGAGTCGGCCTTTTATGCATACGCGGAGCATGAGTTTTCTTCTCTGCAGGATACACGGAATCTGATTTATATAAATATTAATGTGGGCGTAGGTGCCGGAATAATACAGAATGGCGAGATTTACAGAGGTGCTCATGGAATGGCAGGAGAGTTCGGGCATATTTCCATGGATGTTAACGGACCTGAGTGTTCATGCGGTAACAGAGGGTGTCTCGAACGGCTGATTAAAACACCGAGGATTATCGAACTTGTTATCGATGGAATTAAAAACGGAAAGCATTCTGAGGTAGAGGCATTATGTATAGGGGATTTCTCGATGATAGATATTCCTATGATAGCTGTGGCATATAATAACGGGGATGAGCTTGTTACAGAGATTCTTTCCGATGTTGCCAGAATCCTTTCTTTCGCACTGAACAATATTATCAGCTTTTATGATCCGAAGACCATAGTTCTTGGCGGAGGAATAGAGCGGCTGGGGCCTGCCTTTTTGGGTGAAGTCAGAACTCAGACAAAAATAGCGGGGTTCCGGAAGATTGTCAGTAGTGTAGATATCATCTTTACAGAATTGTCATCGTTTAATTACAGGAATAAGGGCGCGGCAAAATATTATCTTGATAATATTTTCAGAATATCAGGAAATAAAAAGGATGAGCTGATTATCTGCTGATTATCGGCAAGGAGAAGGGGATGAAACATATTGCAGGTGTAAGTACCAATACTTACCATGGTTTTTCATTAGAGCAGGCATTGGATGGAATTTCCGCTGCAGGTTTTTCTTATGTGGAACTCACAGAAGTTAAAGGCTGGACTGAACACGTCTCGGCATCAATGACTGATGCTGAACTTGCTGAACTTAAGGAGATGCTGGAAAAACGCGGACTGAAAGCCTTTGCGCTCAGCGGTCATTGTGATCTCATGGATGATGATAGGTTGAAAGATTTTACGAGGAACATAGAACTTGCCGGAAGGCTAGGCTGCGATTTTATAGTCTCATCGGCCGGAGAGGCACATTTTGGAAAAGATAAAGGGACGATGGATGAACTGCTGATTGAAAATTTGCGGAGAATAGTTCCCGAATGTAAAAAGCACAGGGTGAAGCTTGTTATTGAAGTCCATGGGGAATATGGAACCGGAGCACAGCTTAAAACGGTAATTGACGCGGTGGACTCGCAGTGGGTGAAGATAAATTATGATACTGCCAACGTGGTTTTCTATGGTAAAAAACTTCCGGATGAAGATATTAAAACCTGTTCTCAGGCTGTCGGTTATGTTCACCTGAAAGACAAGGCCGGGGCTATGGATGAATGGAACTTTCCTGCTCCCGGCAAGGGTGATCTTAAATTGATTGAGACAATTGAGTATCTCGAGGGCTCAGGTTACGGAGGCCCCTTAAGTGTTGAAATTGAATTTACCGAAGCCTTTACAATGAATCCGAAAAAACCTGAAGATATTGATGTTGTTAATATAGCAGTCAAGGACGCGTTTGCTTTTTTAAATGGTGCTGGACTTGTTTAAAGCGGAAGAATCGGCCGGGACCGATTTTATATATTAAAGCGGAGGAAAGAGATGAAAAAACTATTAATGGTAATGCTGATAGTTTCAGCATTACTTCTTACTGGAACAGCTTTGTTTGCCGGTGGGCAGACTGAGGAAAAAGACGGATATACTTTCGGATATATCGCTTATGACATGCAGGATATCTGGAATATGTACGGCGCGGAAGCATTTGAATATGCGGCCGGTACGGTTGGTGTGAAGACTGTAGTTCTCGACGCGGGAAATGATCTTGAGAAATCAGTTGCATGCATGGAAGATCTCATCCAAAAGGAAGTAGACGGTATTTCCATCTTTCCTATTTCACCTGATCAGGCTTCAACCCTGATTAAGATGGCAAATGACGCGGGAATTCCAATTACAGTTGAGAACCTTCCGCCAGCTGATAATGCCGGTGACTATATCTCCTGTGTAGCATGTCTCTATGGAGATATAGGATACGCCGCAATCAAGTTTGCCGCAGAAACAAATCCGGGTGCAAAAATCTTTTACGCAGCCGGTGCCAAGGGCGGCGGAGTTTATGAAACCTATCAGGAAGGCATTGATAGGGCCCTCGTTGATTTCGCCGGTAAGGTTGAAATAGTTGGAATCGAACACGGTGACTGGCAGACTGAAAAAGCTATGAATGTTACTCAGAACTTCATCCAGACAGGTACAGACTTTGATATGATTTTTGCTAACAATGACCTGATGGCTAAGGGTTGTTACAATGCTCTGGTTGAAGCAGGTATGGAAAATATTCCCATCATTTCAACTGGCGGATCACCAGATGGTCTTCAGATGATGGCCGACGGCATTGAAGCCGCAAACATGACTGCTCCTGTTTCAATTCAGGGGGTACAGACTTTTAAAAACCTTTATCAATATGTAGTTTTAGGAAAGAGGAATATAGACAAGTTTACTCCTCTTCCAATCGTTCCAGCCTCAGCGGCTGAAATGGATAAGGTTATAAGCTGGGAAGACCCGGCAGCTGCCCTTGCCTATATCGGCGGTCTCGAATAAGTTTTTTCAAATCGGCGCCTTTGGCGCCGGTTAATTTTAATGAGAATAAGAGAGCACGATGAGTATTGATTATAACAGTGAACCGATCGTAAGCATGACTGATATCAGAAAAGAATTCCCGGGAGTAAAAGCTTTGTCCGGAATAACCTTTAATCTGTATAAAGGTGAAATTCATTGTCTGGTCGGCGAAAACGGGGCTGGTAAATCTACCTTGATGAAAATTTTAAGCGGTGCCTATCGTCCGGACGGCGGTGAGATTTTTATAAGCGGAACCTCCTATAAAGAATTAACACCCCATCTGTCTCAGAAGCATGGAATAGGTGTGATTTATCAGGAGAACCACCTTATTCCCACAATGACGGTGGCCGAGAATGTTTTTGTCGGAATTGAAAAAACAGGACGGTTTGGTTTTTTTGATTTCAAGGCTACAATAGAAGCGGTAAAAAAGGAAATGAAGTCTCTCGGGATTGATATTGATCCTCTCTGTATGGTCGAAAAATTATCGGTTTCCGAGCAGCAGTTTGTGAAAATTCTTAAAGCCCTCGTGCTTAACCCTCAGATTTTAATAATGGATGAGCCGACTTCAATGTTTAATGTGAAGGATGTAGATAAGGTTCTGGACCTGACAAAACGAATAACGGCAAAAGGTATCAGCATTATCTATATTTCTCATTTTCTGAAAGAGATAGTTCAGATAGCCGACAGAATTACGGTAATTAGAGACGGAAGTGTAGTTAACACCTACGGGAATAATGACCGGAATATTGATCTTGATATAGTCACGATGGACATGGTCGGCAGACCGGTAGATATGTTTTATAAAAAAGACGTTAGCGAAATTGGTGACATTATTCTGAGAGTTGAAGAATTGAAATTAACGAAGGATGCTATTCCTGTTTCATTTGAATTACGGAGTGGTGAAATTCTCGGATTTGCCGGGATGGTAGGCTCGGGACGTACTGAAATAGTTCGGGCTATAACAGGTGCTGATCAATACTACAGCGGCAGAATAATTTATAAGGATAAAGAACTTTCTCCCGGAACCCCCAAGGACAGCATAAAAGCGGGAATAGCGCATATTACTGAAGACAGGCAGAAGTTAGGTCTTATGCTGTTCAATAGTATCCTCGAAAATATAACCCTGGTCGGACTCTCCGAAAAGATTAAGGGTTTTTTTGTTAATGTAAAAAAGCATCCTCCGCTAATAGCCGGTGTTATAGATTCTCTGAATATTAAAACACCGTCGGTGTTTCAGGAAGCAGGTTATTTAAGCGGCGGAAATCAGCAGAAGGTTGTGCTCGGGAAATGGCTGTTCGCCGGGGCTGATACCTATGTTTTTGATGAGCCTACAAGGGGAATAGATGTAAACGCCAAGGCGGAATTTTATAAAATAATGTCTGATCTAACTAAAGAGGGGAAGTCGATTATCATGATTTCATCCGACATGCCTGAATTGATTTCAATGAGTGATAGAATACTGGTTGTTCAAAATGGCCGAATTAATAAGGAAATAAAAAAAGAGTATATTACTGAAGAAAATATAATTCGAAGCGCGTTGGGGATGGAAAATGGAAACAACTAAAAGCAATATAACGGGGCTTAAAGGCAAAGAACTTCTGAAGAATCAGAAGTTGCAGATGGGACTGGTGATAATCGGAATTTCCATCATTGTCTCGATAATCAATCCTAGATTTATAGATATCAAGAATATTGTAGCAATTTTTCAGCAGATTTCAGTACTCGGAATCCTGACAATGGCAATGACGCTGCTCTTGATAAGCGGTGGAATCGATTTATCAATCGGAAACATCATGGTCCTCTCAGGCGTTGTTATCTCGAAGATATTAATGAATGACGGGAACATCATTTTTGCTGTTTTTGCGGGACTCATTACAGGGATATTGTGCGGTCTTATAAACGGACTTCTTATCAGTAAAAGCAAGTGTCTGCCGCTTATAATAACTCTCGGAACCAGTCAGATTTTTTTCGGGGCATCTCTCATGATAACAGGCGGAAGATTCATGAATTTTGGAGGCAGGTTTGATTTTATCGGCCGAACTAAAATCTTTGATGTCTTTCCCGTGATGCTGATCTTCCTTATTGTTATGATCATCCTGTCCTATATTCTTCTTAATAAGACGAAATTCGGCAGGCGGATAGTTGCCATAGGCGGAAATGAATGGAACGCGTTTCTCTCAGGAATTGATGTGGACAGACACAAGATTCTCATTTATTCCATCGGAGGTTTAATAAGTGCCGTAGCAGCCCTGGTTTTCGTATCAAGGCTGGATTCAATTACCGCTACTGCCGGCGGCGGATATGAGCTTAAAGCACTTACCGCGGCAATTCTGGGCGGGGTCACCTTTGAGGGCGGCAGAGGAACTATAGGCGGCGCATTTATTGGAGTACTGCTCATGGGGGTTATTACAAATGCTATGAATATTCTGTCGGTATGGCCTTACGCCCAGACCGCGATCTCCGGCGGTATAATCGTTGTCGCGGTCATCGTAAGCAATATGGATAGAATCAGGAAATAAAAAGAATAGGAGATGAACTTGAATATACTAGCAATTGGCTGCCATCCCGATGATCTGGAAATAGCATGTTTTGGAACACTCGGGTTATATAAAAAACAGGGGCATAATGTTTTTACATGCCATGTTGCCAATGGAAATCTCGGTCATAAGGAAATAAAACCTGATGAGCTCAGGACTTTAAGGCGTAAGGAAACTCTTGCTGCGGCAGAACTCATTGGCGCTGAATCTTTTACAATTGATGTCGGAGATTGCACGGTTGAGTCAGATGATCAGGATGTAGTTAAAAAACTGATTGAGGTTATCCGTTATGCAAATCCTGATCTCATAATAACCCATGATCCGGCTGATTATATGAGGGACCATATAGAAACAAGCAGGCTGACCTTTACCGCAAGCTTCAGCGCGACTGTAACCAATATCATTACCAGATCACCTGAAATTGAAAAGATAGTTCCAATATTTTACATGGATACTCTGGCAGGAATAGGATTTATGCCGACCGAGTACGTTGATATAACCGAAACAATAGAATTGAAACTCAAGGCTCTGTCCTGTCACAAGAGTCAGATAGAATGGATGCGGGAACATGACAAGATAGATTTTCCTGATTTTGTGCGGACATGTTCGAAGTTCAGGGGCCTGCAGTCAAGTGTTCCCTATGCTGAGGCATTCAGGCAGGCTCAGGTCTGGCCGCGTATTACAACGAAGCGTCTGCTTCCCTGACTGGAGGATTAAATGAATTTATTAAATACTATTAAAGGCTCACTTGTTGAAGATTTTTATCCTGAGGGTTGGGATCTTGGCAGGATAGACAGCTGCGCGTCGAATAAACCCGAGGATATTCTTATCCGGCAGGATTTCTGGAATAAGGATTTTCAGCCTACCCAATGTTCTGATGTCGCTGATTTTGAAGTAATGATGGGCCATGAGATAGCCCTTGAAATAAAAAAAGCCGCGGATGAGAAAAAAGAGCTCGCCCTGATTACTCCGGTAGGACCGATGGGAATGTACCGGTGGACCGTATATTTCCTGACGCAATGGGGCGTGGACTGCTCGCACGTAACTACTTTTTCTATGGATGAATGGAGTGACGCTGAAGGAAACACCCTGAGTTCAGACGACAAGGCCTCGTTTCAAAATGCCATGAATGAAGTCCTCTTCGGGCCTCTTGGAAGGCTGACAGTCCCTGAAAATCAGCGGAATTTTGCCACAAGGACAAACCTCCCCCTTTATGCACAGAAAATCTCCGAGATTAAAAACAGAGGCGGGCGCCTTATAACAATCTTCGGTATAGGCAGGGTTTTCCATATTGCTTTCTGGGAGCCGCATTTTGCTTCGGAATTTGAATCTGAAGCGGATTGGAAGGCCCAGAATTACAGGCTTGGAGCAAAGCTTCACCCCCTGACAATTGAGCAGAACGCAATAACCAGCTTCAAGAGCAGGTATACTCTCGTTCCCGCGCGCGCGAATACAATAGGCCCCGGACTCTTTCTGCAGTCTGACAGGATTATCGGAGGCTGTGACGGCACATTCAGCCGCGGAATGCAGTGGCAGGGCGTCTCACTCTGGGTAACGCTCCGATACGGACCGGATATCTGGGTTCCGTCAAGCTTTATACCAACCCTTCCGGGGAAACTGTTTTTTATAAAAGAACTGGCAGGGCCGCTAAACGCGGAATGTAATTAAAGGCGGGGAGAATTATGAAAAAAGGGATTAATTTCTGGTCATTTCCGGACGGAACTCCGCTGCGGGATGCAGCGGTTACCGCGAAGAAGGCCGGATTTGACGGTATCGAGTACTGTCTTGCCGAAAGCGGTGAGTTGTGTACAGAAAGTTCGGAAGCAGATGTTTTAGCCGTAAAACGGATGACTGAAGATGTCGGACTTGAAATCTCGAGCCTCGCTTCCTGGGTTCCCTGGGAGAATTCTCTGACAAGTAATGAGCCCGCCAGACGGGAGATTGCCAGGGATGTTGTTAAAAAGCTGATAGACGCGGCGGCAATTTTAGAGGCGGACACCGTCCTTGTTGTTCCGGGCTATGTCGGGGTAGATTTTGTTGCCGGAAGCGAGGTCTGTGATTACGATAAGGTCTATGACAGGGCCCTTGAGGCTCTCTCCTCTCTATCCGTCTACGCCGAGGCGGCCGGAATTATCATCGGAGTTGAGAATGTCTGGAATAAATTCCTCCTGTCGCCTCTCGAGTTCCGGGATTTCATAGATAAGATAGGATCTGATTTTGTCGGAGCCTATTTTGATGTCGGAAATGTAATACTTACCGGATATCCTGACCAGTGGATTAGAATCCTCGGAAGCAGGATAAAGAAGGTTCACTTCAAGGATTACCGAAGGGAACCCGGCGGATTCGGCGCATTTGTTGATCTTCTGTCCGGTGATGTTGATTACCCGGCGGTAATGAAGGCCTTCCGGGATGTCGGCTATGACGGATACTGCAACGCCGAGATGATGCCTCCGTATAAGCATTATCCCGAGCAGATTATTTATAATACCGCTGCAGCAATGGACAGAATATTCAGGGAAGACTAAGGAGAATCGTGATGATTAGAGTAGGAATAATTGGAAGCGGATTTATAGGAGGGGCTCATGCGGCCGCTTATAAGGAAATAGACGGAGTCGAGCTCGCGGCTATTGCCGATGTAAACCCTGAGGCGGGAGAGAAGGCCGCCTCTAAGTTCGGATGCGGATTTTATGCAGATGCCGAGGAGATGCTCAAAAATGAGCGGCTTGATATTGTCGACATCTGTCTTCCAACCTTCATGCATGAAAAATTTGTTCTTTTAGCCGCGTCTTATAAAAAACATATAGTCTGCGAGAAGCCCTTCGCTTTGAAGGTTGAAGAAGCAGAGAGCATGATTAATGCAGTTAACAAGGCGGGGGTACATTTCATGATTGCCCAGGTTATTAGATTCTGGCCTGAATACGTTAAGGCTAAGGAACTCTATTCCGCCGGTGAGTTCGGTGATATCAAGCTTGTTCATGCTTCGAGGCTCGCGCAGCATCCTGACTGGACCACCTGGCACCGTGATGTTAGTAAATCCGGAGGAGGCCTTTTTGATCTCCACATCCATGACGTTGATTATATGTGTTATCTCTTCGGTGAGGTTCTTCAGGTGTACGCTCTAGGCGACAAGGACGGCAATGACTGCTGGAACCATGTGATGTCATCTGTAACTTTCAAAAACGGGGTTAAGGCCGTTATTGAAGGAGCATTTGAAATGACCGACAACTATCCGTTCACGATGAGCATGAGAATAAACGGAACGGAAGCTACTTATGAGTATCTTTTCAAAGCCGGGTTCAATCTTGAAGATCCTGAATCAGCACAAAGGTCGGCCCTGCTTTTTAAAAAGGGGAAAGACCCTCAGTCGCTGGAGATCGATGAGTTTGACGCTTACCGAAGGGAACTTGAGTATTTTACCAGCTGTGTCAGGGATGATGTCGAAATTTCTGAGGCCAGGCCTTCCGATTCGTTGTACGTACTGAAGGTAATAGAAGCTATAAAAAAATCACTTGAGAGTGGGAAAGTCATAAATATCTAAGGGGAACGGCGGATGATGACGGGACTTGAACGTACTCTGAATTTTATTAACGGCAGTAAAATTGATTATCTTCCTCTTCATCCGATAATAATGAGGTTTGCTTCTGCGTACGCAGGCACATCTTACCGGGATTTCTGTCTGAACCATGAAGATAAATGCACTGCCATGATCAAATGCGCCGATGATTTTATGCTCGATTGGGTAACTGTTATGTCCGACCCATACGCTGAGGGGGAGGCTTTCGGAATGAAGGTCACCTACCCTGAAAACAGGCTGCCTCAACCTGCTGACGGGGTCTTGCTGAAGGATTTCGGCGATGTAGATAAGCTGAGGCTTCCGGACATTTCTCAAAGCAGACGGATGCTTGAGCGAATTAAAGAGGTTGAGACATTCAGGAAAAGGGTCGGCGGTAAATATTTCATTGTCGGCTGGGCTGAGGGCCCTATGGCGGCTTATTCGCTGCTCAGGGGCCTGTCGGACGCATGTATGGATTTTTTTGATCACGAAGATGAGTTGGACGGGGTCTTCAGATTAGTAACCGAAAACGCAAAGCAGTTCATAAAGCAGCAGATCCGTTCGGGGGCCGACTGTATAGGCATCGGTGACGCGGCGGCTAGCCAGATAGGACCTGAGCTCTACCAGCGGTTCATTTTTCCGTTTGAGAAAGAGCTTGTTGATCTCATTCATGCTGAAGGAGCTCTTGCGAAGATTCATATCTGCGGTGACACTTCAAAGATACAGAAAATGATGATGGCTGCCGGATTTGATATTATTGATGTGGATCATCTTGTCGGAAGTGTCTCGGACTTCCGATCATCGATGTCGGAACATCAGGTTTTTTCCGGTTTTTGTGATCCCGTTGAAGACGTGCTCTTTATGAACAGCCCTGAAACAATATATAATAGGATACGGAGTGATTACATTGACGCGGAAGGGCGGCTTATTATTTCGGCCGGATGTGAAATACCGGGAGAGACAAGCATTGAAAATTTTACAGCCTTCTGCCGGGCGGCAAGGGCTATAAAGATATAAAGGAAGTTTTACACAACATGAACATAATACTTTGTGATAACTATGATGATGCCTCACAGAAGGCATATAAGCTGCTTCTTGAAGAGCTCAAGCGGAACAGCTCTGCCGTACTCGGGCTTCCTACCGGTTCTACGCCTCTGGGTTTGTACAAATTCATGACCGACGGTTTCTCGGAAGGTGATTTCAGTTATGAGGATATAGTCACCTTCAATCTCGATGAATATGCTGGGCTCAGCCGCGATGATCCTAACTCCTATTTCAAATTTATGATGGATAATCTCTTTAGAGCTCTCGATGTTAAAATTGAAAACATAAACATTCCCTCAGGGCTCGGCGAGCTTGAGGAAAACTGCCGGATTTATGACAAGAAACTCGAAGAGGCAGGAGGAATAGACATTCAGATTCTCGGTATTGGCCGGAACGGGCACATTGGTTTCAATGAACCCGGAACCCCCTTTGAGCTGACAACCCACATTGCCGAGCTTAGCACTCATACGCGGGAAGATAATTCCCGTTTTTTTACCTCGCTTGATGAAGTACCTACGAAGGCTGTTACATTGGGGGTTAAGAGCATCATGAATGCCCGCAAGATTATTCTTATTGCAGTTGGAAATGAGAAGGCTGATGCTTTATATAATACCATCCATGGGCCGGTTACACTTGATTGTCCCTCATCAATTCTTCAGATGCATCCGGATATTACTTTGTTTCTTGACGGGGCTGCAGGAAGCAGGCTGTGAAAAAAAGCTGACCGAGATTACTTCTCAGTCAGCCCCTTTTTTCATTAAAGCAAATCTTAGGCTGTAGTTTTTTCTTTTGATGTCTTCCTGGCAATCAGCATGATTGCAGTGAAAACGACGCCGGCTATGATGATTGTATCAAGCGCGGTAATACCGGTAAGCTTTACTGCTGTGTACTGAACAATGAATCCGAAGGCGGAACCTGCAATCCATGCAACAAAGGGCAGGGCTCTGAAGTTTGCCGATTCTTCGATTTTATCAGAATCAAAATAGCAGTTTACCTTGCCTTTGAAAAGGTAATAATCGAGTATCATGATTGACGCGGCCGGCGGAATAAGAATTGCGACTATTCCAAGAAAGGTCTGGAATCCTGCTGCGGTATTTATGCCGAGCAGCGCAAGGATGGTTCCGATTGCGCCTGAGGCAACCGTTATGACCCATTTATTCAGCTTCGGAAACATCGCATTAATCGACAGTGCTCCTGAATAAAGGTTGTTGTCGTTTGTCGTCCATGCCGCGAGAATGATTGCTACTACGGCAAGAAATGCCCAGAAGCCGCTGTTATTCATCAGCATTACTTTGGAGAAGTCCATTTCTCCGCCTGCGCCCTTAACCATGATTGCGCCGAGAATAAGCACTACAGGAAAACCAATGAGCATCCCGAAAACCATTCCGAATCCGCCTGCCGATTTACTTTTCGCATAGCGGGTAATATCCGGCGCTATCAGCGCTCCTACAATGTAGGTGCCTATAACTATCGAGATGGCAATACCAATCGGCATAGCAGCATCTGTGCTCTGAGCTGCAACAACTGCAAGACTCTGTTCTCCGCTGTAAAGAGTCGCGATTGTTGCAATTATGATAACCAGAAGAAGCGGAATAGCTACCATACTGAGTTTTTCAATTGACTTGAAACCGAACATCGCGGTAAGAGTCATTAAGATACCGCCGAGAACTTTCAGAAGCCATACCGGAACAGCACCGCCGAGCGCGAAGGAGAGTCCGCCGTCGCCAAGACCTGCAACCATGAACCCTAGTTGTACGCCGAACCAGCCCCAAAGACCGAGAAAAAGCAGTATCTGGAGTACATTTGCGCCGTACTTGCCGAAAGTAAATCTTGCTGACATTCCTGTCGAGAGTCTGGTCTGCGCGCCGAGAACACCGATTAGAATAGCTATAGCGCCGAGAACAACAGCTCCGACAATGAAGGCTCCGATAGCAGTACTGAGTTTTGCCGGTCCGGCAATTATGCCCGCAATAAGAAATGCGGGAAGGCATATTGCTGAACCCCAGTAAATAATTCCAATCTGGAACCAGTTTTTTCCTTTTCCTTCGGGTACCGGTTTTGATCCGTAGTCTTCTAATAACGATTGTTTATTTTTTTTCATAAAATCTACCCCATCCTTCTATTTGTCAAATTAGAAATTATTCAGAATTACTTTTTTCAATCAGATGAAGCGTCATGTCATGAACAGCTTCATCAGCCAATGCTCTGAACTCTTCCAGATCAGTCATTACCAGGAATTTCCTTTCATCAATTTCCTGCTGAAGTGATTTAAGAAAATCCTCATCCTCGTAGCCGTTAGCGGTAAGTGTTCCTCACGCTTCTGCGGTTGAATACAGCTTCTTTTAGTTCCATATTTTCCTCCTTAGCGTTTCAGTTCACCGACTGCCTTTACTCTGAACCGTACAGCGTTTGAAGGCAGATAGGCGAGGGGGATCTCTTCAAGTTCTACTATTTCGAGGGTTGACTCGTCAGCTCCTGCTTTGACGGCCTCGGCCATTGCGGCTGCTTTCACTTCCTCTATTACAGCCTCGCGGCCCTTGGTTACAATATCGTAAACACCGTCAATGCTGCCTGAAACCTGTGAAATTGCGGCGCCTATAGCGTTTGCCACCTCGAAGTGCTCGGGTTTGATAACCTGGCTAGCGCCAACGAGTGAATCGGGGATTAAGATGCTTCCGCCTCCGACAACAATGACCGGAAGGTCTGTTGCCATTGTTTTCATTTTATCGATGACCTCTTCAATCATCGCCTTTATTACGCCTATAGTGTCCGCGACGGTTTCGGGGGATAGATTGCTGACCTTTGTCTTGTCGCCGAGCACAAACATTCCTGCGGCAACCGCAATGTCGGTGGCTGTAAGACTGTTTCCGCCGAAGATTTTTGCTTCAGTATGAATTCTATAACCTACCGACTGTGGGCCGACGGTGATTTTTCCGTTTTCGGATTTGACTTCAGAGCCGCCGCCTAGTCCCAGGGTTATGAGGTCGGGCATGCGGAAGTTTGTCCGGACGCCGCCGATTTCAACCGCGGAGGATGACTCACGCGGAAAGCCCTTACTGAGAACTCCGACATCAGTTGTAGTTCCGCCGACATCAGCTACTATCGCCTCTTTCATTCCGGTAAGGAAGGCCGCACCGCGTAGTGAGTTAGTAGGGCCGGAGGCTATAGTGAGAACCGGATACTGCTTGGCGTATTCGATGGACATAAGGGTTCCGTCATTCTGGGTAATAAAAAGGTCGGCCTCGATGTTATGTGACCGAAGGACATCCTGAAAAGAACTATAGGCACTGTCGGCAAGTTTCCTGATTGCGGCGTTCAGAATGGCCGCATTTTCACGCTCAATTATTCCAATACTGCCGATTTCATTCGACATTGTTACAGGGAAGTCCTCTCCGAGCACCTCATGGGCAAGCTCGGCTACTGCCTTTTCCTGCTCGTCATTTACGAGAGAGAATACGCCGGAGATTGCAAGCGCCTCGGCACCCTTGTCTTTTATCTGTTTTAGTGCGTCCCTTATTTCATCCTCATCAATATCCGAGAGTAATTCCCCGTTATATTCATATCCGCCCTTTACGATTACGTAGAAATGGTTGATAACTTTTAGAATATCCTCGGGCCATTCAATGAAAGGAGGAATTGCATATCCTGAGGGGCCGGAAATACGGATTACACCGACCTTAGACAGCCCCTTACGCTCGACAATGGCGTTTGTAGCGTGGGTTGTTCCGAGCATAGCGTCGGCTATGTCGGAGGGGTTTATCCCCGATTCTTTGAGTACATGCTTAACGGCCTTTGTTATACCAGTTGAAATATCGCTTGTTGTTGCTTCTTTACATTTGGCTACAACCTTATTGTTCTCATCAAGGATGACCGCGTCTGTGTTTGTTCCGCCTACATCAATTCCTAGTCTGTATTTCATCTATTTTCTCCCGGCTGCAAGTTTTTCAATTGGTGTATAATCATAATCATATTTGAAGTATCTTGGGCCTACCTGGGCAAGTCCGGCCTCTGTGCGCCAGAACGAATCGCAGGGGATGCCGAGTACGACCACGCGCTGTCCGTATTTCAAATTTTCAGTTGTAATCGGAAATCCTTTTTCCTTGTCAAGAACCGTGATTAGATCAGGAGTCAGGGCTACAGGAATACCGTCTATGGTTCCAGCAAGATTTTCATTCTGAAAATCAAGCTGGAAATTCGAGCCTTTGCAGCTCTCAATTCCTTCCATTAAGACCTTTCCGCGCACAAAGCCGGTTGTTAGATCACGCTGGACATCGGTAATCTTCCCCTCGAAGAGGTTGAATCCCTTAGTTACTTCCAGCAGGCCCTCAATCGGATCGGTTTTTTCCTTGTTTGCTTCAATCAGCCGCTTTCCGATTGCCTTTGCAAAGGAAATTGTTCCTTTAACCGAAAACTTTTTAAGCTGGCTGCCGTTCATGCAGTAGATTGCTATCATCGAAGACAGGCCCATAGCTATGGTAGCCGTACGTGCCAGGGTCTCAGCCCAGGCATTCGTAACAGTCTCAATGACCATCTTGTTTCCCTTTTCATCACAGACAACCATAGGAGTGGCTGATATACCGCCGACACTGAATGTTGTCATCGGAAGTTCGGGAAATGCCCTGCCCATACCGTCGGCGTCAACCAGAGGCAGCCCGAGGCAGGCGGCAGTATAAATCGGAATAGTCGAGTTAAGTCCGCCTGCCTCAATTGGAATAACGGCATATGCTTTTTTCCCGAGATATTTCTCAAGGGAACGGAAGGCATTCTCCGGCTCATTTCCGTTCGGCAGCTTTTCAAGCATTACCGACGGGGCGCCCATCATGGCCGATGGAATAACAATTTCATCATCAGGTACTTCGTCGGCAGTGATAAGCCTGACCTTTCCGTGTTTCTTGATGGCCTGCTTTGCCATCAGTTTTCCGACATAAGGATCGCCTCCGCCACCGGCTCCGAGGATTGCAGCGCCTACTGCGATATAATCCAAATCTTCTTCTGTTAAGTAAATCATTCTTGTTCCTTGTTTATAAATGAAAGTCAAAAATGAGAAAAATTTGACTTTGTTTCCTTAGTTTTAATAGAGTAATTTTGCAGTAAAGCAGTAAAATTGCTCCTGAAGAAGAAGCTGAAATAACTAATTTCGTTTTCTTCTTAAAGCACATAACGAAGCTGGAAGTTCGCTCCGCCTATCGTAAAGAAAGTTTCAGTGCTTGTTACACCTTCAACCTTCTGCAGTTCTTCTTCAAGAAACCGCTCGTATGAATACTCATCGTTGTACAGCAGCACCGCGATGACATCGAATCTGCCGCTTACTCGCGCCGCGCCGACAATTCCTTTTAGCTCCGATATTTGGGTTAGACATGACTTCACCTTGTCTGGCAGTACTTTGAAACCAATGAAGGCTGAGTGGTGTCCTTCAATCGCGCTTGGCTCTACCAGGCTGATGATCTGAAGAACTCCCAGTTCAAGAAGTTTATTAACCCTGTTTCGAACGGTATTTGTGGTGAGTCCTATTTTATCAGCTATCTCGCTGTACGGAGTTCGGCCGTCCCAGAGATTCTGAACAATTTCGAGATCGGTTTTATCTAATTTATATTTCTTTGACATTGAAATATTTTAAGATGATAGTGTGTGATGGTCAAGAAAACATTTTATAAAAATGACAAATACACAAAAAAAATATAAAAATAAGTGCATTTGCACTGCTCATTCTATACTATCGATGGATCTTAAGGTAGTGAAAGATGTTCCGGCGAAAACCGGCTTTTTCTTTCGTAATGCGTATTACATGAAAAGCGGCAGGATAACGCGAGGATATTGATTATTGGCAGCAGTATTCTTTTATCCTGCAGTAGCTATCTGGTCTCGGCCGTTCTTTTTAGCCCTGTAGAGGGCTTGGTCTGATCGGTTAATCAGGGACTCCATGCTTTCTTCCCTCTGAAGCTGCGCTATTCCCATGCTCAGAGTAATGGAGTAATTAAGTTTTCTATACTCAAACCGAAGTCTTTCGGCAAAAGCTTCAGATTCTCTGAGATCAGACTCAAGCAGAAGGATGAATTCATCCCCGCCCCACCTGGCCAGGACGTCATCAGTTCTTTTTATTGAAAACAGAAAACTCGAGAATTCTACCAGGACCTTGTCGCCTGCTGGATGACCTTGTTTGTCATTGATATTTTTAAAATTATCCAGATCAATTATAATCACCGAAAAAGGCGTGCCGTGTCTTCCATTTCTATAAGATGCCCTATGAAGCAGTCTGTCAAATTCTCTCCGATTATAAATGCTTGTTAAAGGGTCGGTTGTTGAAAGTGATTCAAGCTTTTTGTTGTATGAGGTTATCATCATTGAAACAATAATGATGATGAGGACGGATGATAATAAGCCAATTTCTATCGAACGTTTGAGAACTTTGCTGCTCTCGCCGAGTTCTTCAGCGTTTCGAAGTTCGACAATGAGAAACCAGTCCAGTTCAGGAATGTAGCGTGATGAGATGAGGATGTTCTCCCCTGCATTGTTGTAATTAAAATCCAGCGGAGTCTGTCTGTCCGTGAGAATTTTTTGCGCGACTACGTTTATTCCGGGCTCGTTATAGATATTGACAGCTTCAATATTGGAGATATCCGAATGTGCCTGAATCAGACCTTCAGCGTCTGTGAGAAAGATGGTTCTATCGTATTTCTGCTGTTTCTGCTGGAGGAAATTTGAGAAACTCTCCATCTCAATTCCTATTCCGGTAACTCCAATGAGATTCCCCTGATGATCTTCAAGCCTGAAATTCAGGAAAATTGTCAAAAGATTATTCCTGACCTCATCGGTGTCGACGTCGAGGATATATTCCCTTCCCGAATCTACGAAATTAAAATACCAGACATCATGCTCATCTTCGGTTGATATTGTCTTGTTAATTCCGGAGAAATGGTAATATTTTTTCGTTCTGTCGGAGATGAAGAAGGTTGAGAAAAAATCGTATTCCTGCTGTATCCGTTGTAGATATGATTGTACCTCCTGCGCATTTTTTTCACCGTCTTCCGTCCATCGAACGAGGAAATAATCATTTGCCATCATAGATGCTATATTAAGCGCAGGCAGAAAATCTTCCTGGATTTCGGAAAAGATATTTTCACGGAGGAGTGGTAGCGAAGTTTTTGAGACCTCTTCAATCATTGCGGTTCTGGCTGTATGGACATTTAACAGGCTTACCGCCGTAAAAGCGATTACCAGAATGATACTCAATAGAACAATCAGTCGTATGCGGTTTGAAAGTAACATATTTAATTATAATATAGTTATGCTTTAATAAAAATTAATTAGAGGGATTTTTTGAAATTTGTTCAATCCTAAACAGTTCAACGAGTCTTTTAACAGCCTCATGAGCGGATTCTTTGATATCGTAATTCCCGTCATGCAGGCACCAGTCGTAGAGAAGTCCTCTCGAGAATCGGAGGATGAAATTTGTTATATAATCGGTGGAGAGATCTATGCGTATATCTCCCTTCTCCTTGCCTCTATCTATGATTTCTTTCAGAATAACCGGTAGACTTCGCCCTTCGGATACGAAAAAATCATTTCCATGCTGAATCTGACTCTTGTATGCCTGGATGAGCACATCTATTCCAAGCTTGTCGGCATAGAGGATCTGATAATCAATGAATTCAACAATTCTATCTAAAAAATTCTCTTTCGACAGAGAATTTCTGACATGAGTTTCGAAGTAGTCATCACACTCCGAATACCCTTCGATGATGATATCATCCTTTGATTTATAATAATGGTAGAAAAGCCCCTTGGAAATTCCGGCAGTTCTGCAAACTTCTTCAATAGTTACATTATCAAAGCCTTTATCGGCAATCAATTTTCTTGCAGTCATATAGATATTATGTTTTGTTCGTTCGGCCTGAAGTTGTCTGCTTGTTTTTGACTGCTCTGGGTAGGTTTTCATTTACTTATTATAACATGTCATGTTAAGATGTGGAAGTGACCATAGTCAGTGACTGCGGTCAGTGACTATGGTCATCAAGAAGTGGAGGTTGAATTTTGACTAATTACAATATGTCTTTAACTGCGGATGAACGTGAGATTCTCTCCGGCGGCAAGGGGGAGACCCTGCGTAAGGTATGAGAGTGGAAATAAAAAGTGACGGGACAGTAATTTTGAAATAAGGAGAAATGATAAAGACAGCCTAAGGTGTAGACACCTTCTGCTGTTTTATTATTTTGAAGTTTGATAAGCGTCGCTTTCAAACCTCATCTCTGAAACCCGCATCCATGTGGGTAACTTATATAAGAGGAATTATTATAATGACAAATCAGGAAAGAATAAAAAAGCTGGTTGACAGCTATGGAACCTGGTATGAAGATGAGAGTCTGCTTGATGACGGCAGGATGAGCTCGAATCTTCACCCCTATGTCTCTATGTTCTCACCGATACAGATTAACCGGCTGAAGATTAAAAACCGGCTTGTGATGGCACCCATGGGAAATATCAGTATGTCTGATGAGACTGGACGGCCAGCAATGAAGATGATCCAGTATTTTGCAAGGCGCGCAGAAGGAGGAGTGGGATTGATAACATCGGGACTGGTTCCAATCAGCCACGGTATTGATAGTACCGTTACCGAACTCGGCGACCGCTCATATTTCCCGAGGATAGACAAGAGCCGATCGGTTTTTGCCGGCTGGCGGGACATTGCCGAGAAATGTCATGGACACGGCGCAGCCTTTTTTATCCAGCTTACCCCGGGACTCGGCAGAGTCGGCTCACCGGAATGTCTGGTGAACAAGAAGAAGTTTCCAATCTCCGCTTCATGGAATCCTAATTTTTATATTCCGTCAATTCCCTGCAAACCCATATCAAACCGCGGAGCCTGGAAGATTATAAAGAATGCCGGCCAGGCGGCAGCCGACTCCAAATCTCTGACGATAGACGGAGTTTATCTGCATGGACACGAAGGTTACTTTCTCGAGCAGATGACAAATCCCGCCTTTAACAGGAGGAAGCTCGGGAAATTTGCTGACTGGAAGGCTTTCGGGGTTGAGATGGTGAAGGAAATACGAAAGAGGGCTGGCGCTTCCTATCCGATTATGTACCGGATAGATCTCTCGCTGGTTCTTAATGAAACCTATACCTCGAAGATGAATGAAGTGAAATCTCTGAAAAAGTTCAGAAATGAGCGCACTGTAGAGATGACCCTTGAATATATGAAAGCCCTCGTAGAGGCCGGTGTTGATGTGTTTGATGTCGATCTCGGCTGTTATGATAATTGGTGGCTTCCGCATCCTCCAGGACCGATGCCTCCAGGCTGTTTTCTCGAAGTATCGCAGATAGTTAAAGAGTATTTTAAGGAAAACAGGATTATCTCCAATGCAGGAGTTGAAGTTCCTGTTGTTGGTGTCGGGAAACTTGGTTATCCCGACCTCGCCGAGAGGGCCCTTCGGGACGGACTTTGCGACATGATTATGCTTGGGCGGCCTCTTCTATCCGATCCTGATTGGCCAAAGAAGGTCTATGCCGGACGCGTTGATGAGATTGCGCCCTGTATAGGAGATCAGGAAGGATGCATTAATGAATTTGTCGAAGGCGGACATCCTCAATGCGCGCTCAATCCTGTGACGGGCTTTGAGGATATTTTTAACGGCACGGAGATGTCAACCGTCAAAAAGCCGCGCAGGGTCGCGGTAATAGGCGCGGGTCCTGCGGGAGTAATGACGGCGGTCACGGCTGCAAGGCGCGGCCATGATGTGACTCTTTTTGAGAAAAGCGGAGTAATCGGCGGAATGCTTAATCCAGGTTCGAGACCAAAGATTAAATTTGATATCGTAAATTATATAAATTACCTTGGCAGGCAGATTGAACTGACATCATCTGAGTACAGACTGACACTTAAACTTAATTCCGCTCCGACTCCGGCACAGCTGAAAGCCGAGGGCTGGGATGTAATTGTCGCGTCCACCGGAACTCTTCAGAAAAGGCCGCCGGTTGCAGGAATAGATGCCCCGCATGTTGTTCATGCAGTCGACCTTCTAAGAGAGCCGTCTATAGCAGAAAATGCGAAGGATGTAGTTGTTGTCGGCGGAGGTGTTGTAGGATGTGAGACCGCGTATTTTCTCCAGCATGAAATGGGTAAGAATGTACAGCTTGTTGAGATGCTGCCCCAGTTCATGGAGGGGGTCTGTACGGCAAACAGGGGTTGGCTTATTCACTATCTTGAGGAACTCGGCGTCCCTCTTCACAACTGCACACAACTTAAGGAAGTAAAGAGTAAATCGGCTGTTCTTCTTAAAAATATATCGAAAACAGTTCCGGACCCCTACGTAACCTGGACGCCGATTCTCCCTGAAAATGTAGAGAATCCGTTTGCCAAGGCAATAAAGAGTGAGACCCAGGAGGTAGAAGTCGCGGCTGACCTCATCGTTCTTGCTGCCGGGGCCGCGCCTGATGATTCATTTTTCTATGAATGCCAGCAGACTAATGCTGCTCCGGAGCTTTACAATATCGGAGATTCATTTCGCTGCGGGCGGGTCTTTGAGGCCGTGAAGGCTGCCTATCAGATAGGAATATGCCTGTAGGTCAGGTAGTTACTTATGAAGGAGACAGGGCTGTATCGGCTCTGTCTTTTTTTTGTAAGAATACATAAGTAAAGTACTCATGTATTGACAAGCTTGTAGTGTTTTGTTAATGTTAGTTAACGCTAATAAAGTTAACAGAGGAGACTATGATATGTTTACACAAATTGTTCCGGGGCTAATTGTAGGTTTTCGGGAGGGCATGGAAGCATTCCTTATTATTGGAATAATGCTACAATACTTGAGTAAAATTAACCGGCCGGAGTTGAAGAAGAATGTTTCTTCCGGTCTGCTGGCAGGAATTGGAGGCTCGGCCGTTTTCGGATTGATTCTCTGGGGAATCTCGACCCTGATGGGAAAGGAGGGCGGGGCAGTCTCGAAACTCTGGGAATCCGGAGCCTCTCTTGTTGCCCTCATCTTTATTGCCACCTTCATATACTGGATGATTGAGCATGGCCGAACAATAACCGGCGACGTCGAAACCGAGGTCAGCAGGAATATGTCATCGAGGGGATTATTTGTTCTTGCAATGGTAATGGTTCTAAGGGAGGGAGCCGAGATTGTCCTGTTTACGTTCACCGCGGCAGACAAGCAGGCGTACCTTCTCGGGACTCTATCGGGCCTTTTGATTGCTGCGGTTCTCGCAGTACTGATTAACCGCTCACTTGTTAAAGTGAGGCTCTCGGTGTTTTTTAACATTACCCTGGCATACCTCATCCTTCAGGCAGGCTATATGCTTGGGTATTCGGTCCATGAGTTCCTGTCGGCACTGAAGACCCTCGGCTATCTCGGCGGCGACAGCCTCGTTCTGACAAAGATGTTTGATTTCTCAGAGACTGTATTCAACCACAAGAGCGGGGCGCTCGGAGTTCCTCTGAACTTCCTCTTCGGATGGTACTCCAAGCCTGAAGTCATTCAGTTCATAGCCCAGTACGGTTTTACAACCGCTGCATTAATAACATGGACGAGAATCACAGACGGGCAGACCCGGAACAGCTCAAAATCGGCTGCTACTCTATCTTAAACTGACCCATCATGCCGGTGTCCTCATGTTCAAGAAGGTGGCAATGATACATGTAGATTCCGGTATAGTCTTTGAAGCTTACACCGATAACCGCCACGTCACCCGGCATCACCAGGATTGTATCTTTCGGGCCGCTGTAAAGCGGGCCAGGCAGCCGGCCGTTAAATGATAAAACTTTGAACTGGGTATCATGTACGTGAAAGGAGTGGGGGATGTTCATCATGCCCATTCCCTGGTTTCTTATTGTCCAGATTTCATTGCTGTTTTTATCCATCGTGAAGTTTATTACATTCATGTCCATTCGAGCGCCGTTAATTGTAAATATACCCATACCGCGGGTTTCCATTATAAATGAACGTTTTTTAAGGTCTAATGATTCAAAGTTCGCGGGCTCATAGAGGAAGTTCGCCGGGTGCTCAAAATATCGGCCGTTATTTCCCACGATCTTCATAGTCATAATCTCATGTCCGGTACTTCCGTATATTTCAAGATTCAGCTTGATAATTTCACTGGTCTTAAAGTCCATAAGGATTTCAAAACGCTCACCGGGCGATAGTATCAAATTTTCGACACCGACTGATTTCGGGAGGAACCCTCCGTCTCCGGCAATTACGGTAAACTGCCGGCTGTCAGAGAAAGTAAGTCTGTATATTGAAGAATTAGATCCATTGAGTATTCTAAACCTGTAGGTTCCTCTGCTCAATTCAAGTTCAGGCTTAAAAGCTCCGTTGACCAGAACCGCATTCCCAATATATCCTTGCATGAGGTCCGCATGTGAGGGGCCGTATGTAAAGCTGCCGTTGCGGTCAAATTCCCTGTCCTGGATAATAAGAGGTATATCGTTGACTCCGTATTCATCAGGCAGCGACAGAGAGTCGGAATAATCATCATCGATGATAAACATTCCGGCAAGTCCCCTGTAAACATGTTCGGCTGTTTTTCCCATGAGGTGGGGATGGTACCAGAGGGTAGCGGCGTTCTGCGCTATCTGGAATTTCGGCTTCCAGACCTGTCCTGCTTTGATGATCTGATGCGGGCCGCCGTCAAATTCAGCCGGAACATGGAGGCCGTGCCAGTGAACCGTTGTTGATTCACTGAGGGTGTTTTCAATCTGCATCGTGATGTAGTCGTCTTTTCGAACCCTTATTGTCGGTCCAAGATAGTCACCGTTAAAACCATAGCTTGCACTGGTTCCGAAGGGAAGCTCCAGGCTGCCCTCCTGAATTTGCAGATTAAGATTCATGCCGCTGAGAATCGGAGGTATGGGAAGCGGTGAGCCCGGTTTTATTTCACTCGTCCCTTCTGTGAAAGTACAGTCAGCTCCTAAAATGATTAATACTAAAATCAGAATAATTCGTTTCATACAGCCCTCCCGGCCGCTGTTTAAAGCGGCGTATAGCCTGCGTCAATGACGGCTTTTTTTACATCATCCAGGGCCTCTTGCCCTTCCTTGAATGAAACGCTCAGCTCTGCCTTGTCAAGATTTACTTCCGCTGAGATGACTGAGGCAATAGAGCCTGCTGCCTTTTCAACTGCCATTTTACAGTGATTACAGCTCATGCCTTCTACTTTGATTACTGTTGCCATCTTATTCTCCTTATTGTTTTTAATATTTTTTGCAGGTTCTGGACGACTATAAGCTGGTTTTAATTTCATTCGTTTCAAACTTAGTGAATTGGATACTACCGAGACTGAACTGAAAGCCATCGCACCGCCTGCGATAACAGGATTCAGAAAACCAAGAGCCGCAAAAGGAATTCCTATTACGTTGTAGATGAAAGCCCAGAACAGATTTTGCTTTATCTTCGTCATTGTCTTTTTTGAAAGCCGGATGGCCGCTGAGATATCTCTGAGATCTCCCCTCATCAGGGTTATGTCTGATGATTCCATAGCTATGTCTGATCCGCTGCCCATAGCAAAGCCGATATCGGCAGTAGCGAGCGCCGGAGCGTCATTGACCCCGTCGCCTGCCATGGCAACAGTTCTTCCTTCTTTTTTCAGCCGCGTCACTTCCGCGGCTTTTTCCTCCGGAAGGACTTCGGCAATTACATTTTTTATTCCCGCCTCGCGGGCAATCGCCTCGGCTGTTCTTTTATTATCACCGGTGAGCATGTAGACGTCAATTCCGGAGGCAATGAGAGCTGCTACCCCTTCGGCCGAATGCTCTTTCAGGCTGTCTGCAACCGGGAGAAGGGCCAGAGGCGAGGCCTCATCCGTAAGAATAATCACGGTCCAGCCAAGGTTTTCAAGCTCACTCATTTGCTCCCGGAAAGGGCTTGAGCTTATTCCCATGGACTCAAGATATTTCACCTTGCCGATGATGTATTTCTTGCCATCTATACTTCCGGTAATTCCGTTTCCGGGAACCGAGCTAAAGCCCTCCGGTTTAACAAGGCCGATTTTCTGATCTTCTGCCGCGCTTACAATTGCCGAGGCAAGAGGGTGTTCAGACAGGCTCTCGAGTGATGCGGCAATATGAAGAAGCTTCTCCTTGTTAAGGCCGGCTGATGTGGCCGCGGGGAGGGGGATGAGCTCCTGGAGCTCCGGTTTTCCGCGGGTTACGGTTCCGGTCTTGTCCAGGATTACTGTATCAATTTTACCGGCAGCCTGAAGCACTTCGCCGTTCCGTATAAGTATTCCGTTTGTCGCGCCTATTCCCGTTCCAACCATGATTGCTGTAGGAGTCGCAAGGCCGAGGGCGCATGGACAGGCAATAACAAGAACCGCAACAGCCGAAACAAGAGAGTCGGAGAGATTTCCCGACAGCAGCATCCAAAGAGTGAATGTCGCCACAGCAATGCCAAGAACTGCTGGAACAAAGATCGCGGCGACCTTATCGGCTAATTTCTGAATCGGGGCTTTAGAGCCCTGCGCTTCTTCAACTATAGCGATTATCCGGGAAAGAACCGAATCCTCGCCGACATGTTCAGCAATAAACTCAATTGAGCCGTAGGTATTTATTGTGCCGCTGACTACATTGTCGCCTACGGTCTTTTCAATAGGCATGCTTTCACCGGTTATGCTGCTCTCATCAACCGCCGTGGCTCCCTGGACTATTTTCCCGTCAACGGGCATCCGTTCTCCCGGTTTAATCAGCACAATGTCTCCGGGGACAAGGTCGCTCACCGGAACTTCTTCAAAATCCGCGCCGCGTTTGACTTTCGCGTTCTTGGGCTGAAGCCCCATGAGCTTCTTTATCGCCTCAGATGTCTTCCCTCTCGCATTTGTTTCAAGATATTTTCCGAGAAGTACGAGGGTGATAATAACAGCCGAAGCTTCGAAATAGAGTCCCGCACTTTCAATACCGAAGGATGAGGCGAAGAAACCGTTAAATATGCTGTAAAAATAAGCCGCCGAGGTGCCAAGGGCTACAAGTACATCCATTCCCGGGCTTCCGGCTCTAATACTTTTGTAGGCTCCCCTATAGTACCTTGCTCCAATCCAGAACTGGATGGGTGTTGCAAGGATAAGCTGTAGCAATGGATTATGCAGAAACATCAGAGCATCGATCTTCAGGAGCCCTGCCGCCATCGCGAGCATAAGGGGAGAGCTTAGAATGATCGACACTATCGTGTGATTTCTCAGCCTGTTTATTTCTTTTTTCTTACGCCTGTCAGCGTCACTGTCTTCCGCTTCCGCCGCGATAGCTGCGCTGTAGCCTGCATTTGAGACGCTCTTTATTATATTTTCAATATTAGTGACTTTGGGATCATAGCTGACGGTTGCCTTCTCTGTTGCAAGGTTAACCGCGGCCATATCAATACCGTCTGACTTTAAAATCCCTTTTTCAACATGGCTCACACAGGACGCGCAAGTCATTCCCTCTATATCAAGTTGTATTATTTCCATTTCCAGTCTCCGCTTGTGCCTATTTAGTCATTTTGCCAATCGTCTTGAGAAGTTCATCGACTACCTCGAGATCTCCAGATTGAATCTGATTTATTACACAGCTTTTCATATGAGCTTCGAGAAGAGTATTCTTAACGCCGTTTATTGCAGACTCGACACTCATGAACTGATGAAGGATGTCATCACAGTAGACGTCTTCATCAATCATCCGGGAGATTCCTCGAATCTGACCTTCAATCTTCTTCATGCGAGTAATCATTTTTTCCTTTGTTTTATAGGGGTGGTGAGCCATCCTTTTTTCGGTCATCCGAGAATTTCCTTCTTCAGTGAATTATATTCTTCTACGGTTATTTCCCCTTTTGCAAGTCTTGCTTTTAATATCCCCAGGGGGTCATTAACTGTATTTTCTGCTCCTCTGTAATTTTTTACAATTAAGTAGACAATAAGTCCTGCAATTAATAAAAATCCAATCATCATAAAAATGCCTCCTGTAGAAAGAAAATTACTATTCATGCCCCATCCGCCACGCACGCCGCCCGATGAGAAACAGCCGAATAAGCCCATTGGTTTCTCCTTATATTAAAATATCTATATTTAAATATACTATAGGGGGGTATAGTAGTCAATGAATATGAGTAAATAAGTCAATTAATGAGATCTTATTTTTATTATGGTCATAGTTAAATAAAAAATACTGGATTCCAAATGCTTAATTGTTTATTCTATATGTATAAAGCATAGAGGAGCCTGCCATGACTGAAAATAAGATCAAGACTTTTGTAATCGACACAAATGTATTTATTCACCGGCCTGATGCAATAGCATCTTTCAAGAACAGTGAGGTAATAATTCCACTTGCGGTTCTTGAGGAACTGGATAACCTAAAGCGGTTCAGTGATGAGAAGGGGCGCAATGCCAGACACGCAATACGTTTTCTTGATTCCCAGAGCGCCAAAGGCGGCTCGCTTCACAGTGGCGTGAAGATGGATAATGGTTCAATTTTAAAAGTTCTTCGGGCCGGGGTGAGCACCCTTCCCCCTGAGCTTCACAAGGATAAGGCTGACAACCGGATAATTCAGACTGCTCTGGACCTCCAGAATCAGGGGCGGCAGGTTTTCTTTGTTTCAAAAGACATAAACGCGAGAGTCAAAGCCGAAGTCCTCGGACTCCGCGCCGTGGACTATGAAAAACAGAAGGTAGACATCGCCTCGATGTATCTCGGTTGGCGTGAGGTTCAGGTTTCCCCGGATACCTTCGGAAAATTCAGGACTGAGAAAAAACTCGAGTGGCGTGATGCCTTAAAGAGTAATGAGTTCATCATTATGAAGACTGCCGATGAAGTTGAGACCCTTCTCGGCAGATATTATAGTCAAACCTTAGAACTCAGGCTTATTCCGAATAAACGTCCCTCTGTTTCGGGTGTGAAGCCGCTTAATATGCAGCAGAAAATGGCTTTTGAGCTGCTTCTGGATGATTCGGTTCCACTTGTTTCGCTTGTCGGTCAGGCGGGAACAGGCAAGACCCTGCTGGCACTTGCCGCGGGAATGAGCAAGGTAATAGATGAAGCCCGATACAATCGTCTTCTTGTCTCACGTCCGGTAATTCCGATGGGCAAGGACATCGGCTATCTTCCCGGTGATAAGAATGAGAAGATGTCTCACTGGATGCAGCCCATCTTTGACAACCTGGAATATATCCTTGGTATCACAAAGAAAAAAGATGAGGAGAAGGGAGTCGACTGGTTTATTAAGAATAACCTGATAGAAATAGAAGCCCTGACTTACATCCGGGGACGTTCTCTTCCTGAGCAGATGATCATCGTCGATGAGGCACAGAACCTTTCGCCGCATGAAATAAAGACAATTGTAAGCCGTGCGGGAAAGAATACGAAGGTTGTTTTAACCGGTGATCCGTACCAGATTGACAGTCCCTATCTTGATACGAACTCAAACGGCCTGTCATTCCTTGTTGAAGCTTTCAAGGGGCAGCCGCTGTTCGGTCATGTGACTCTGTTGCATACCGAGAGATCCGAGCTCGCGGAGCTTGCCGCACAGCTGCTGTAAGTTCTCCCCTTGTCTTACTCCGGTCCCGACCTTCCGGGGTCGGGATTTTTTCTAAAACTGAAGACTTAAGATACCGGACAGGCTGAGACCGAGGAGAATCGTCAGGAGCATGAGAGCGGCAGTAAGAAACCCGGCAATACGGTGTAATAGCTTCATAAGTGCCTTGTTTTTAACGGTCCTGATCGTCAGTCCGAAAATGGGAGTTAATATCAGGAAGATTCCGGTGAGCCCGCCGGCTAGGGTATGGGCGGAGGTGAAATGAGCTCCTGTGAAAATCTGTACCATGATGGCGGCAACAAGAAGGGAGGCCGCCCCCGATATTCCCGCATAGATGCCAAGCTTCCTGTGGATTCTGTATCTCCACTTATTCTTTTTGAAAAACAGTGAGATAATTATACCGCAAAGCATTGCTGTGAATGATGAGCTCATCAGGATGCCGTGAACCTTCCATAAGACTTCGAATGTCATTATTCTCTCCCGCAACATCTGTTTATCAGTAAGATAAATCTTTTGTTCGGGACTGGTCAACAAGAGGTTTTATTTTATAGAACTGTTTATTCAAATCTGCGGTGAAGAAATTCGCTTTAAGTTTTCATATTTTCACTTTTTCTATTTGCAATGATTGAGATCATTTCTTATATTTGAGTAAAGGAGGTTTTCGGAAGAACAGAAGTTTTCTGAAAGCTACCACAGATTCAGAGGAAGTTGTTATGAAGTGTTCAGTTTGCGGCAAGACGGTTAACGCGGAATATATATATTGTCCCCATTGCGGCAGTCATTTAAATGGAAATGAACAGCTGAAACAGGTCATCGACGAATCTTTTCAGGCTCTTGAGGAAGTAGCGAAGGGTGACATGTTGCTTAGACTCGAAAACATATCAAATAGGTTGCTGTCAATGGAGGAAGAACTTGATAAATTTCTTCTTAAGGCAAAATAGCGTCAGCCATCAGTAAATTTTACTGTACCCTTAGCCATGTAATGCCGAAAATTTCATAGATATGAAAAAGATCCCTATATTGCTGATATTATTATTATTAGCCGCGGCCTTTGCTTATGCGGAGGTAGTTTTTGAATCTCCTGTATTCGGACAGGACGATAATCTTCTATTTTCAGCGGATATGGAAGTTCCGGGTTTCGGACATTATTCGACTCTGTTTAACGTAACCCTTGGAGACAAGAAGCTCCAGCAGCTCACCGTATTTCCCGAAGAGGCTGTCATGCTTGACGCGGGAAGAACGCTGCAAATTCGTAACAGGTATGGGCTGTTCAGGACAGAGAATGATTTTAGCGGGCTTAGGATGCTGACCTCCTTTCCCGGATTTATTGATGGAAAGCAGATTAAAACCGGAAAGATGTTTCCCTCTCATCCGTCACCTGACGGAAAGTATCTCGCCTACCTCGAACCAGTTAGTTACGGCTGGGGTAATCTTGTTCTTTACAATGTAGACAACGGAAAGGAGACAATAATCTCATCCAACCTCGACCTGAGCTACAGCGATGAGGTTGTACTCTGGTCTCCTGACTCTGATTTCCTTGTTTACAGTAAGGATGCCAATGTTTATTACTACTCACTCGAGCAGTTCTATCAGGGAAAGACTCTGTCTGAAGAATTCCGTAAAATAGGTAAGGGCTTGATCTCCAATATCCGGTGGTCGGCGGGAAAAGAGCTGTTTTACCTGTCGGATTCGATAATATATAAGATAATCAGCGCCCAATTATTTACGACATCTCTCTATGGAGGTCTCATGGAGACCGGTGAGATAGCCGGGAAGATTCCGTTTGATTTTGATCCGGCCTTCGACAGTTTTTATGTCTCGCCTGACGGAGAGAAAATTATATTCAATAAGGCTGGAACAAACATATTCCTTTATTTTCTAAAGAATTCGGACTATATCTCAACCGGTGACGTAGTGTCCCTGCCATATCTTTATCTTCCGCGGAATACAAGGCTTAAGAAGGTAATATGGCCTTCGAATGATATAGTTACAATACTGGCAAACAGCATCGAAGGCGGTGTTCAGAAAACCTCGGTGTTTCGCTTCGATCTGCGTTATACCGATAAGCCTCTCGAGTTTAAGAAGATTCCAGAGTCAGATGTTGTCGATATTGAGCTGTCGTTGGATAATAATTCAGTAGCGGTTCTATATTCGGATAAGATTATTATCAAGGATTACCGCACCTGGAGTTCCTCGGAGACTTTTAAATATGACAAGCCTGTTAAGGCATTCTGGATTGAGGATGACAGGATGCTCATATCAGGCAGGTATTCGACTGAAGTTTACAACATCGTGTCGAGAAAGTCGGAAGTACTGGCTGTCTCGCAGGCAGATTCCTCTGGTTATACCAGAGATGGTTCAATTTTTGCGTCTTCGAACGGAAACCTCTTTGTTCAATCGTCTGAATCTGCATGGAAGCGTGTGTTCAGCATAGATGAAGCCGCCCCGATCTCGATTTCTGATAAATACCGCGTATATACACAGACACTCTCATCCGGCCCCTACGCTAATATGATAATGCTCCGGAAGCTTGACAGCTTCGGAACGGAATCACTCTTTCCTTATCCGGAAACAAGTTATGAACCCTTTCCAGTCAGGGAGGAAGAGATTGATTTTAATAACTTCAGTCATGGCTCGAGGATAAGAAGGCGTGAAATTTCATTAGTTTTTAACGCGGTTGATTCGGCCGAGGGATTGACAGAGGTGTTGAAAATACTCGATGATTACGATATTAATGCGACTTTCTTTGTTAACGGCAATTTCATGCGGCGTAATCCTGAAGCGGTTCAGGAGCTTGCGAAGTCCAGTCATGAGGTCGGGTCATTGTTCTATGCATATTTTAATATGACCGATTCAAGGTATCGTCTTGATAAAGAATTTATCAAGCGGGGACTTGCGCGGAACGAAGATGATTACTATGCTTTAACAGGGAAAGAGCTTGCTCTTTTCTGGCATGCTCCATATTATGTCGTGAATACCGATATAATCAAAGCGTCAGGAGAGATGAATTATACCTACGTGAATAGGGATGTTGATCCACTAGAGTGGGCCTGGAGTATGGACAGCTACGGCAGCGCCGGGTTATCCGTACCTCAGATGGTTGAGAAGATCATGGACAATAAGAAGCCTGGGTCTATTATACCCATCCGGCTTGGCGAGGGAAAAGAAGGTACGGGAGCGCTGTACAGCAATCTTGATCTTCTGCTTAACAACCTGATTGAGAAGGGATATTCAATAGTTCCCGTCTCGGTATTGATGGACAGAGCGAGGCGCTGATTGATGTGCCCCGGCTGATGGATTCGCAGTCCGGGTGAATTGATTTACAGCCTTGGATTTTGAAGAAGTTTTTTGACAATTTTTTATTTTATAAGATTTCCGAGATTGCTGTCAAAAATGCCCTATTTATGACGTAAACTCGATATTTTAAATTATGCCTAAAGCAGCTTTGCTTCGGGGTCGATAATCAGAGAGGCGCTTTAACCGGCTGCCCAAATTATTAGGGGAGATGATATCTTGAGCAATCTGAATCCTTTGAATGCATATAGAGAAACTAATATTAAAACAGCAAGTCAGGGTAAACTGATAATTATGCTCTACGAGGAAGCAGTTCGGCAGATGGAAGTTGGGGTTCATGGTCTTGAATCTGAAACTCCGAAGCTAGATCGGATCAATAACTCAATTATTAAAGCGCAGGATATCATAACTGAGCTGATGGTTTCACTCGATTTTGAGAAGGGCGGGGAGATAGCGAACAATCTGTATAGTCTCTATGTCTTTTTCAACAGGCAGCTTATGCAGGCCAATGTGCAGAAAGACGCCGAAATGATTAAACCGGTATGTGATATGATGAAGGATCTGAAGGAAACCTGGGCTCAGGTCTTCCTGAAAGCCGGAATGGGTTCTTCGGGAATATCCAGCGGGGTTAATATAGCGGGCTGATGTCCGGCCCGGCCGAAGCTTCCATAGTATTAACCAAATATCTCAGAGAATTAACTTCAACCTACAATCGTCTCATTAAGATACTGAATCTTGAAAGGAAAGATATTGAAAATTCCGATGAAATATCTCTATCTGAACATACGCGGCTTGAATCCGAGGCCGCGGAGGCTGTCATTTCGCTGACCGGGACCATTTATACATATCTTGAGAAAATTAAACCGGATGCCGCGGCGGAGGAATTGCTGAAGTCTGCCATCAGACTGAAAGAAGAAGCCCGCTTAATGAGCAGGGACAATATTGAGCTGCTCAGCGGGGAATTAATCCGGCTGAAGGCCCGATTGTCGGCAAATAAACTTCCAATAACCGGCCGCAGAGTATATTATTCAGGAGAAATACCAACAATGATGGATATAGAAATATGAAAAATGATAAAGATGCCTTATATCTCCTTGACGGATACAGCCTTATTTACCGGTCGTATTTTGCTTTTATAAACAGACCGCTGTTGAACTCCAGCGGCTTTAATACTTCGGCTGTTTTCGGCTTTTTTCGAAGCATTGCAGCATTGTTTGAGAAATATGAGCCTAAGCTATTCGGAGTAATCCTCGATTCGAGTGTTCCGACCTTCAGGCATGATATGTACCCGGAATATAAGGCGAACCGTGAGAAAGCCCCCGAAGATCTCCATTCCCAGATACCTGTAATTCAGGAAGTTCTGAAGGCTATGAACATCAAATCCGTTCGTATGGATGGCTATGAGGCAGATGACATCATAGCGTATTTTGCGCGCAAATGCGTGGAAGAAGACCGCCCCTGCTATATTATAACCGGAGACAAGGACCTTCTGCAGCTTGTCGGGAAGGGTGTAAAAATTATGAAGCCCGACAAGGGTGATTATCAGGTACTCGATGAAGGTGATGTTGCCGATGTATGGGGCGTCAGACCTGATCAGATTATCGACTACCTTGCACTTACCGGAGATGCGTCCGACAATATTCCGGGGGTAAAGGGAATAGGACCCAAGACGGCAGTTAGTCTTCTCGCGGATTTTGAGACTCTCGACGACATTTACGAGAATGTAGGTAAGCTTTCGGCTGGAAACCAGAAGAAACTGACCGAAGGCCGGGAAAATGCCTATCTGAGCCGCAAACTGGTTACCCTCGCCGATGATTTCGGTGTCAGCCTTGCCCCGGAAGTCCTCAGCACCGATTCTCTGGACAAGGCCGCGGGAGCCCAGGTTCTCTATCGTGAAGAGGTTACAAGCGTTGCCGATCGGTTTTCCGGAAAAACCTCAGAGAAAATGCAGGCTTCAATGCCGGTTAAAAAGCCCGAAGAGGGCGCAGAACCAGCGTTTACCGGAATATCAGGGCTCGGACAGAAATACGGGGTCAGGGCGGAGCAGGGCCGGTATGAGGCGGTGACTACAACTGAGGCCCTCAACCTCTGGATTAGTAAGGTGGAAGAGGCCGGGGTTTTTGCCTTCGACTCTGAGACCAGCGGCCTGGATGCGATGAAGGCCGTTCCCGTGGGCTTCTCCCTTTCTGTTGAACAGGGTAGCGGCTGCTATATTCCGCTAAAGGCTGCCGATGAAGACGGCGTGATTCAGGATTATCTCGATGAGGATACTGTCCGGGAGGCACTCCGGAGGATTCTCGAGAATCCCGACCTGAAGCTTGTCGGGCAGAACATCAAATACGATTACAAGGTTCTCAGGCGATGGGGCGTGGAGATAAAGAATATAGCATTCGATACGATGACAGCGGCCTGGGTTCTCGACGCCGGTCTCGGAGCTTTCAATATGGACTTTTTAGCTGAGAGGGCGCTCGGATACACAACCGTGCATTTCAGCGATGTCGTTGAGAAAAACTCTACCTTTGATACGGTAAAGCTCAGTGACGCGGTCAGATACGCGGCCGAGGATGCTGACATTACCCTCAGGTTATTCAAGGCATTCGAGCCGGAGCTCGAGGCAAGGGGCATGACCGAGCTTTACTACAGCCTTGAGCTGCCTCTCGTGAAGCTGCTCGCGGACATGGAGCTCGATGGTATAAGGCTGAAACCGGAAATGCTGGAAGACCTGGGCCAGAGCCTCGGAGAGGATCTTAAGAAGATAAAAGCCGAGATCTACGAGCTCTGTGGAGAGGAGTTTAATATTAACTCTACGCAGCAGCTTGCGGAAATACTTTTTGTGAAGCGGGGGCTGAAACCTGTAAAGAAAACGAAGACCGGCTATTCCACGAATGTTCAGGTTCTCGAGATCCTCGCCGATCAGGACCCCGTTCCGGAGAAGATACTAGAACACCGAAGCCTGGCTAAGCTCAAATCAACCTACGTTGATACGCTTCCTGTCCTGATAAATGAGGAAACAGGTCGCATTCACACCCAGTTCATCCAGACTGGAACGGCAACCGGCCGCCTGTCATCCAAGGATCCGAACCTGCAGAACATACCAATTAAGAGCGAAAACGGCCGAAAGATAAGGAAGGCCTTCATTCCCGCAGACGGATGTACCTTCCTAAGTGCCGACTATGCGCAGATTGAACTTGTTGTTCTTGCCCATCTTTCGGGAGACGACGGGCTTAAATCAGCCTTCACTGGCGGAGAAGATGTTCATAAGGAGACCGCGGCGCTGATATTCGGAGTTTTCCCTGAGACTGTGAGCCCGGAGCAGCGCCGGATTGCAAAGACTATTAACTTCGGCGTCATGTACGGAATGTCCGCCTTCAGGCTGTCCCGGGAACTCAAGATTCCAAGGAAGCAGGCTGCTGAGTTTATAGACGCATATTTCCGCCGTTACAGCAGGATAAAGGACTTCATCGAGAAGGTCGGAGATGAGGCAAGGACTACCGGCACCGTTAAGACCATTCGCGGTCATGAGCGGCATATTCACGGTATAAACAGCCGGAACGCTACCGAAAGGGCAGGAGCCGAGAGGATAGCAGTTAACACCCCTATACAGGGCTCGGCCGCCGACATAGTCAAGATGGCGATGCTTAGGCTCAGTGCCGAACTTGAGAAAAGGGGCCTCGCGTCGAAGCTTATTTTACAGGTTCATGATGAACTGATATTTGAGGTTCCTGATGCCGAGATTGTGAGGATGAAGGCTCTCGTGAAAGAAACAATGGAATCTGTCATTAAGCTCGATATACCACTTCGAGTTTCTATTGAGACAGGTTCATGCTGGGGAGATATGCATTAATGAGTTCTCCGATAAAACGCAGTTTTGAGGAGATACTCACAGATGACTCCTCTCGGAGTTATTCATGGTAATCGGGCTCAGCGGAAAGTATTGTTCCGGAAAGAACGCCGCCGCTACTATTTTTGAGGGAATGCAGATACCGTCCATAGATGTTGATAAGCTCGGGCATCTTGCCCTTGAATCGGAGATAGGGCGGATAGAGAAGGAGTTCGGTTCCCGGGTGATTCAGGAAGAAGAGTCTTGTAAGGGCGGAGCGGCCGCGAGGACTGTCGACCGGAAAGCCCTCGGGGAAATAGTGTTCGCCGAGCCTGAAAAACTGAAGGCCCTAGAGAGTATAATTCATCCATGGATGGTGAGCGAGACCGAGCGGAGAATAAGGGAATACACGAGCGGAGGCAGCAGGCATATTGTTATAAACGCTGCCATCCTCTTTAAAATGGGACTTCATTCCCATTGTCACTGTGTTGTGTGGGTGGAAGCTCCGCTATACATGAGAATTATCCGGGCGCTTAATCGTGATCCTCTAAATCTTCCGGCGGTTCTGAAAAGAATTTACGCGCAGAGGAAACTCAAGCCTAAACCATTAGAAAAATATGTCGATATATATAGAATAGTGAACAAATCCGGGATGGATTCACTGAGAATGGAAATCAGGAGCGTCTTGGATTTAATAGAGCAGAAGGGAAGTCATGGAAGATAAGAAAACCCTGTGGATCATTTTTGGAATAGGTGTATGTGTACTGGTGGTTGTAGCCGTCGGTTTTTTCTGGTTTCTGCCGGAAGACTCGAGTGTAGCATCCGCGGGCGGGAATCAAACTGCCGTACAGTCAGGAAAAGCCGGTTTTGATCCGGTGGAATGGGTTCGTAAAGATGAAACCTTCACTGGAATGGAAGAAAAAGAAGAACAGACAGATGAGTTCGTAGTTGTTTCTGATGAATTCGTTTATGGAATACCCGAGGGAGCGTATAGGGAGTCAGAACCGACGCAGAAGGCTGAGGATAAGGTTATCACTTTGGATATCCCCGAGCGTAAACCATCAGCTGCTGTTTCTGTTGTTCAGGTTCAGCCTGCGGCCGCAGTACAGAGAATTAGACCGCAGCAGAGCGAACCGGTTGTCAAGAAGGCTGTCAGCAGAACGGAATACTGGATACAGGCCGGATCATTCTCTTCTCTCTCGAAAGCAACAGATGTAAAGACAAATTTGATTAAAATAGGTACTGCGAGTACTATATCGACTACAAATGTAAACGGAACAAATTACTACAGGGTCAGACTCGGTCCCTACGGCGAAAAGATGGAAGCTGAAAAGTTTCTGAACTGGATAAAGGTTGTAGAGGGGTTCGAGAGCAGTTATGTGTCAGAGGTATATGTAACTAAATAGGCCCTGTTTTTTTGATTCAGGTGTTCGCATTATAGATATTGGGTTTTGATCGGTTCCGCGAAAGCGGGCCGATTTTTTTAAATTTGTCATTTTGCCTGTTATGCCTTAAAATAATAATTATTTGTAGGAGTCTATATGAAGAATTATTTTAAGGCCGATATTCAGGGCCGCGGCTTTTTTAAGACCTATATTCCCTTTCTAATTCTAATTGTAGTGCTGACAATATTAACAACAAACAACGACGAAGCAACACTGCGTTCCTCATTCTTTTCTTTTGCTGAATCATATGTCTCAATATTGTTAAGTTTCTCATTTTTCTGCTATGCCGTTAAATCCGTATTCTTCAAGGATGAAGGATTTCTATTTTCCGGCAGGCTGGGGGAGTTTGCACCCAAGGTTCTCCTGTGGCTCTTCCTGACGGTAATCACCCTGGGCATCTACAGTCCGTGGTATGTCAGAAACATAGTAAGTTTTTATCTTGAGAGATTCGGCTACAAGCAGCAGAGCGCTGAGTTTCTGAGCCGTCCCGGTACGCTTTTGAAGTACATGCTGCTTACTCTCTATCTGCCGCTCATTATTCTAATGGCGATAATGGCCTTCTTCCTTTACAGGTCCTCCGGTAATTATTATCCTGATTCAGCCTACGGTTTTGCCGCCGTGACAATTATAATTATTTTCCTAGTCATGATTCCATTTATTTATTTTTATTTCACCTGGATTGTAAATGTAAAATTTGCCGGATACAAAATCAATTTCACGCGAAACCTCGCCGAGACCACAGGCTTCCTTGTCGGTCAGATACTGCTAAGTATTATAACGATCTTCATATATTACCCGGCGGCCTGTGTGAAAATTTACCGTTTTGTGGCAGACGGAAGCTCAATAACCACTGAGGATGGGGTCGCGTCCGGTACTTTCGGATTTGACGGCATGGCCGGAAAAGGCTTCGGCCTTCTTTGGGGTCAGGGGCTTCTTACTATAATTACGGTAGGTATATACGGCCCCTGGGCAATGAGCAAGGTTACTAACTGGTTTATAAATAATACCTTCATCGAAGGTGATATTAATGTAGGGCAGCAGTAGGTGAGCGCTGATTTTATTTAAGAACTTGCCGTATAATAATAAAAATTACAGCTGCCCATATCAGAATAATAATGACCGCTGCCGCAGGATTTTTACTCAGCCGCAGCGGTTTTTCCTCGGCCTTGATTCTGGCCTGCTCCATTATATCCTCGGGTATCAGTCTTATTGAGAGGGCCAAAAGCCCGGGGATGATGAGCAGATCATCGAGGTATCCGAGTACGGGAATGAAATCCGGTATCAGATCGATGGGGCTGAGAGCATAACCCAGGGTAATGAGTATGACGAGCTTCGGCAGGAAGGGGAGCCCGGGAGTCTTATACGCATAATAAACTGCTGTAATTTCCCGTTTGAGCTCCCCTGCCTTTTTTTTAAGCCTTGCAGCTATTTTGCCAGAGATTCCGCCTCTCCTTTATTAACCTTTCCCATCATCACGAATGCTATCATCATGAAGACGGCGGCATTAATGAAAATGATTCTGTCGCCGAAAAGGTCACGGAGGCCTCCGGTCAGAATCGGCGCGACTATGCCCGCTGCCTGAGAGAAGAAATAGTACAAACCGGTATAGATTCCCATATCAGTATAGGTTGCCATCTGCCAGAGCATCGGGAAAGAGTTTGTGACAATAGATACCCAGAACATTCCGAAGATGAATAGCAGGGCCCAGAAGCTCATGTACTGTGCGCTATGAGAGAGGCCGAGTGCAGTTGTTACAGGATGATGGAGGAAGAGCAGCAGCATTACAACGGCAATGACTACGAGAGAAAACCTGATGGCTTTCTTTCGGCCGACTCTGTGCGCGATGATGCCCGATGGAATGGCACAGAGCGCGTAGGCAATTCCGACCATTCCGGAGGAGAGGGCCGCAGTTCCCGGAGACAGGCCCAGGAATTCTTTTGAATAGATACCAACCCATGGCAGTACTCCCTGATAACCGATAAACCAAAACAGCAGGGAAAGAAGTATGAAGAACGCGCTTTTGTCTTTGGCTGTAAAGATGAGCTTCAGCGACTTCATGATAGGAGTCGCCGCTTCTTCTTCCGAGTTCAGAGGATTCTTTTTCTCTTTTACAAAAACAAACAGTAGAATTACCGCCAGGAGTACAAGAAGGGCAGAAATGACAAAGGGCAGTTTTCCTATATAGGTTGACTCACTTCCTGCTGCTCCATTAGTAAAGGGGACAATACTGTCCCCGAACAGGGGTATTCTGACCTTGACATCATAGAGTTTTGCGAGGGCAACGGTTCCAACAATGGCCGCGATTCCGCCCATAGTGTTTATTACACCGTTTGCTTCCGAGCGGTATTCTCCTGGAATAATATCAGGCATAAGGGCAACAACGGGTCCGCGGACCGCCTGCTTGAATAAATTCAGAAAGAATATACAGATAATCAGGAACGCAAGTGATTTAAGAGCGGCGCCCGGGAGCAGGGAAAAGAATACTGCTGCCGCCGGAAGCAGTACAATTATGTACGGCATCCTTCGTCCAATTCGGGTTCTGGTCCTATCTGAAACGGCTGAGATAATCGGTATCAGCAGGATTGCAAAGATATTATCAATACCCATGATTCCGCCGACGAGACTGTCTGATGAAAGATAGTTACTCAGAAACATGGGAACATAGGTGTCATAGAGAGGATCCATGAGACCCATAGTGAAAAAGCCGATACCTATCAGGAAGGTGATTCCATAATAAGCCTTCATTCCTTCTTTTGATTTTTCCATTTTTTCCTTCTTTTCTATATTGTTTTCTTACCTTATGTTGAGGGGAAAAATTTGTCAAGAAATCTTTTTTTAGATGTTCGTTAGTAACAGTTTAGCTGAACTAAATACGGTAATATGTTATCATTTGCCCGATTATGAAAGAAAACAATGAGAACAGCTGGAACGATGAGCTGAAAGGCAGACTTAAAAAACGTTCACAGCTTGAAGAGTATATTGAATTGGAGGCTGCGCAGGCGGCCTGGTTTACGCAGTCAGAAGAGAAGGGCGATGATATTCTCCCTTTTATGACAAGCCGTTATTATCTCGAAACGGCCCTCGCGGCCGGGCCGGATGGAAGGGCAGCAATTCTGCGGCAGATTATTCCCAGCGCCGAAGAGTTTGTTGTAAAAGATTATGAGCTTTCCGACCCCCTTGGCGAGGCGAAATATTCACCTGCTCCGAGGCTCGTTCACTGCTATCCTGACAGGGCGCTTATTCTTGTAACCGATGAATGTGCCATGTTTTGCAGGCATTGCTTCAGGCGGTCATTCACCGGCGGTATGAAGGGCGCCCTGACTGATGCTGAGCTTGATCCGATTCTGGAGTATTTCAGATGTAAGCCGGAGATTTCGGAAGTCCTTCTGACAGGAGGTGATCCGCTGACCCTTTCGGATGACAGGCTCAAATCTATAATCAGCAGAATTAAGGATGTAAGGCCAGAGATGATAATCCGCCTGTGCACCCGGATGCCGGTTGTGCTGCCCTCAAGGATAACAGCACAACTTGTAGCGATGCTCGGCAGCTATGACGGAATATGGCTTGTGACGCATTTCAACCACCCCTCAGAGATTACCATAGAGGCGGCAGGCGGAATTAGAGCAATGCGCAAGGCCGGCGTTCCTGTTCTGAACCAGACCGTGCTGCTCCGAGGTGTGAATGATAATTTGGAAACCCTCAGCAGTCTGTTCCGGAGGCTTTTGTCGAAGGGCGTGAAACCCTACTACCTTTTTCAGGGGGATCTTGCGGCAGGCACATCGCATCTGAGGGTTCCGCTTGAAGAGGCGCTCCGGCTTACGGCCGAACTTAAAGACCTGATTTCGGGGATGGCGATGCCGCGTTTTGCGGTAGACCTTCCGGGCGGAGGCGGGAAGATTACCCTTCCGTCACAGCATCACCAATTAGAGAGAGAAGGTGATTTTTTTACAGTAAAAGGACTTGATAATGAACAATACCGATATCCCGCGAATTAGGGCATGGTTTGAAGCGTACTCCGGGAGTTTTCTCACTGGTGACGAGATGAATGATAAGAATATCCGGCTTAAAATTGATCACTCCTATCGGGTGCTTGAGCGGATGTCCGACATTGCCGATAGGCTTAAGCTTGGCGGGAAGAAACGCAGTATAGCCCTTACCTGCGCCCTTCTACACGACTGCGGCCGTTTTGAGCAGTTTGAAAAATACCGAACCTATGCGGATGTTCGGTCCGAGAATCACGGTAGGCTGGGAGTGAAGGTTCTTGAGGAGAATGATGTCCTGACGGATCTGACTTCGAAGACGGCCGAAATTATTACAAAGGCCGTTCTTCTTCATAATGCCAAGGCCCTTCCTGATAATCTTACCGCCGAACAGAGATACTTCACCGAGCTGACCCGTGACGCCGACAAGATTGATATCTTCAATGTTGTTGTGGAGTATTATCTTGACGATGATCCCCTGAAGGACAGGACGGTTGTTCATAACCTCCCTGAGGGGGAGGACGTTTGTGATGAGGTCTTTGAAGAGTTCATGCATGAGGGTCATGTAACCTTTGATTTTATGAAATCGGTAGTCGATTTCAAGGTTTTTCAGATAGGCTGGGTTTGGGACATCAACAATAGGGCAGCGCTTCGGATTCTGTCTGAACTAGGTTATGTTGAGAGAATAATTTCACTTATGCCGGTGACAGTGCGCACCACGGCGGTGGCCGAGAGATATAGGACGTTTATACAGATTCTTGATGATGAAAAACGTCTGAGCTGGACAGAGATATCGCGTGAAAAGCTTCATGACTGCCGGATATTCTCTCTCTACAGTTCGCAGCGGGAATCAAGCGTCGGAACAACATCAACCGCCTACATGATTGAGGCTCCGGACTGGGTCACCATTGTACCGCTCATTGAAAAAGGCGGTGAGGATTATTTTGTTATGGTCCGTCAGTACCGTCACGGTTCGATGGATGTTACGACAGAATTTCCCGCCGGAACCTTGGAGCCGGGAGAGGAGCCTGAGACGGCTGCCCTCCGCGAACTTCAGGAGGAGACCGGATATAAGGCCGGCAGGATGACCTGGCTTGGCAGTGTAAACCCGAATCCGGCCTTCCTTACAAATAATTTCACCGCCTACCTTGCCGAAGAACTCACGTCCACCGGAACCCAGAATCTTGATGAACATGAATATGTCGACTATGATCTTATTCCGGTAAGTGAAGTTGTGCGTAGAATGGGAAGCGGGGAATACAGCAATGGTACAATGCTGATGGCTCTGATGTATTATCTGAGGGAAAGCGGAAAGATAAAATTAGATTAGAAGAGAGGATGGATAAAGTGAATGAAAAGACGGACGCTAAGCAGGCTGATTTCGTAAAACCCGATGGATCGACCGTTATAAGAAGTATGAAGCTGGACGGTGTTTTAGTTGATTATCAGGCTGAAGCCGACTGGATTATCCTCAGAAAGGATGACAAACCTAAAGCGGAGATGTTCTATGTCCGGTATTCTCTCATCGACGGTGGAGATGATCCCCGGCCCCTTACCTTTGTGTTCAACGGAGGCCCGGGGGCTTCCTCGGTTTATCTTCATATGGGCGCACTTGGGCCGAGAAGAGTGATGCTGAAAGACCATGGTGAGCCTGATGCTCCCCCTCATGTTCTCACCGATAACAAGGAGAGCTGGCTGTCATTCACTGATCTTATATTTATAGACCCGGTCGGGACGGGCCTGAGCCGACTGATAGAGGATGAGAACAAAGATTCAAAAGAGAGCAAGGACGAGAAGGACGAATACTGGAAGTTGAAGCGGGATCTTGAGTCTCTCTCGGAGTTTATGAGAAAATTCCTGTCTAAATTCGGCCGGTGGGAGAGCCCTATCTATCTCGCCGGAGAGAGTTACGGCGGCTTCCGGGTAGGAAAGTTGGTCAAGATGCTTCAGCAAGACTACGGAATAGGACTCTCGGGTGCCGTACTCATCTCGCCTGCGCTTGAGTTCACTCTGCTCAACGGCTCAGACTATGATGTGCTCCCGTGGGTTGACGTATTCCCGACTATGGCAGGAGCCGCGGCCTTTCACGGCATGGCCCGGAAGCTTAAGGACGGCGAGAGCCTCGAAAATTACCGGAGCCGCGCCGCCGACTTTGCCTTAAATGAGCTGCTTCCTGTACTCGCCGCAGGGGATCTCTGCCCGGAGGCTAAGAAAACCAGGATACTGAATACGGCGGCCGATTATCTCGGCCTCGAGCGGCAGCTTGTAAACCGAAACAACGGCAGGATAAGTATCGAGTATTTCGTTAAAAATCTACTTAGAAGCAGGAGGAAGCTCCTCGGCCTCTATGACGCGAGTCTTACAGTTGATGACCCCTATCCTGACAGGGACAACCTTGACGGGCCGGATCCGACGCTGCATAGCCTGGAAAGGGTATTTGCCGCCGGAATCAATACCCAGCTGAGGGTCGAGTTAGGGCTTAAGACCGAGCGCGATTATAACCTGCTCAGCATGAAGGTCAATGAGAGCTGGGCTGTTGATACGAAGAACCATGCCCTCGATACGCAGATAGGCGCGACCGATGATCTGCGCTATGGAATGAGCCTTAACCCAGATATGAAGGTCTATATAACTCACGGCGTCTATGATCTTGTAACCCCCTTCTTTTCTACCGACAGAATATCGGCTCTGATGAAGCTGCCGCCGGAATTAAAAAAGAAGCTGACCGTAAAGCATTACTGTGGAGGCCATATGTTCTATGCATGGGAAGAAAGCCGTAAACAATTCTTTAATGATATGAAAAAGTTTTTTAATTGAGGAGTTTTAAAGTGAGGAGTATATTATGAAAGGATTTAAAAGACTCTCGGCCTTCCTCTACCTGTTTACCGGTATAGGGGCGGTTGCCGGCGGTATGGCTGGAATCCTCGAACCCCAATCCCCCATGGGGATCCCGATTGAAGTTCTTGAGCATTCACCCTTCGGCAGCTATCTTTTACCTGGAATTTTTCTTTTTGCGGTCATAGGGCTGGGAAATATTTTCAGCTTCATCCTATCCCGCCGGTTTGAAGAGGTCCGCGGATATCTTTCAGGAATAATGGGTGTCATCCTATGCCTTTGGCTGATTATTCAGTGCTTATTTATGAGGGATATTGCCGCTCTTCATATTATTTTCTTTGTAATAGGAGTATTTCAGGGATTAACCGGCCTTAGAATCCTGCTTTATAACCGGCAGTTTCCCTATTATGAGGTAACATTCTTTTTTGAACGATGGAAAGATAAGCGGCATATGACCAAGACACCGTGAATATTAATGTTAATATTCGGTATGAATGGCGAGTAGTGATTTTATTACATGATCCGAACATTCCAGGAGTAATGTATACTGATGCTCTAAGGCCTCTCTGTCGGTGCTCCCGAGGTTCTGTATAAGGTCATTAACGATTGAATGCAGTTTTTCGTGTTCCTGCTCCATTAAATGATATTCCGTTTTATTCTTCAATATAGAGGAGGTTTGAAAAGCCATCCATTTTCCAAGATCACAAGAATGATGGTCAGACAGTTCATTATTCTTAAGGTTGAGCTTTCCATCTATTACGGCTCGTGCCCGCAATACCCAGAGAAGGTGTTGGAGAATAATTTTAACAACAGGAAAACCGTTTTTTTCAGCGGCTGATCCAAAATTTTGAAACTCATGAATTTCATCCAGATACACCTCATAGTTAATTACGGCCTTTGATATTGACAGAAACATCATGTTTATATCCTGTATAATTCCGGAAATTGTTGCAATTTCCTGAGTGAATTCGCGGCTTGTATTTACTATTGTATTAGTAGAATCTCTGATATCGTTAGAACTATCCGAAATTCCTCTCGAGCCGTCCTTTATACTTATTGTGATATCGTTGAGAATCTGTGTGGCGCTTACAATCTCCCTGCTGCCTATGTTGAGCTCCGCGGTGGCGTTGATAATTTCTTCGAAGGCTTCAACCAATCCCGAAGCCTCATTACTAATAAGGTCATATGATGTGAGAGCCTCCTTTCCTGCAGTCCGCACCCGGCTTACATCATCAATGACTGCCTTAAGAGTGTTCGAGATAAGCGAGGAATTAGTCGCGGTTGATTCCGCCAGCTTTCTTATTTCATCAGCAACAACTGCAAATCCCTTTCCTGCATCTCCGGCGTGGGCGGCTTCTATTGCAGCGTTCATCGAGAGAAGATTAGTCTGAGAGGCAATATTATTTATAACCGAGATTATTTCCTGAATTGAATCTACACTGTTGTTAACCTGCTCAATCAGATCATTCATTTCCTGCATCTGGCTATGGCTTGTCTCGGTCTGCTCCTGAAGGTTCAGAGAAGATTTTTTCTTTCTGATTGTGATGTCGCGTACATTATTTATTGAAGCGTCCATCTCTTCGACCGAGGCCGATGTCTGGACTACTGAACTGGACTGTTCGTTAATCTGATGCGTGAATTCGCCTATTGTCTGCGAAATTTCTTCTATTGCCGAGGATGAATTTAAAATGCCGTTATTCAGCTTTTCCATTTTTTCATTAATTTTCATGACACTGCCATTTAATGATGTCACAAGATATACAGAGTCCTTCATCTCTCTGGTAAAATCAATTGACGGAGCTTCATTCTTCTTTATCAGATCCTCAGTATTTAACCTGGAACTATTACAGGCATCAATGTAATAGTTTAGTCTTTCGTGTGGCTGCTCTGAACCTAAGCCAATGTCGTCCTCAGATAAGAAAAGTTTATCTATTATTCTATTAAACTTTGAAATGACTTTTATCTTTTTCTGCTCTGAATAAACATAACAGAGGGCAATTGCAATTACAGAAACAATTATAATTATATTCTTAATCAGCGCCGAAGAAATAAAGACGGTAGAAATGACCGCTGCTACTGAAAAAATTAATACTATAAAAAAAAGTGGTGAAACTGAGACATTGGAAGATTTTTTTCCCATCTGATGCTCTCCTCGGCAAGTAATTTGCAATTATAACCGGGATTATATCCCAGCACAAGAAAAACCTGACAAATCTTGTCTTGATTAGTAGACAGTTTACTGAAGTCTGTGCCCGGAAATTCTTCGACCCTTTTTGCTGAAAATAAGGGCGGTTTGTATGTGAGAGGCGCCGAGCGGATAATGTGAAGCAATACTCGCCTTGACCCTCTAACGAAAAAGACCAGCTGAAAGCTGGTCTTTAAGTAAAGAAGGCGCCGAGCGGACTTTTTGAAAAAAAGCCCGCCTTGCGGTTATGATGAAAAACCCGGCATAATAGCCGGGTTCTGAATATGAAAGGCGCCGAGCGGATTCGAACCGCTGCATCGAGGTTTTGCAGACCTCTCCCTTACCACTTGGGTACGGCGCCTTGTTGTTTAAATGTATGGTGAGAATATCAAATATCCCCTATTATGTCCAGTAAATACTCATTATAATACACATATGAATCTTAGTTTTACCATGAATGAATTATTACTTTATCAGATTGCTCTTGCGGCAGTCTTTAGTCCGTTTGCTGTAATCGGCCCCTATGCTGCCATTACCGAGAGCCTCTCGAGGCGTACGCAGGGGAAAGTCGCTTTCCGGGTAAGTCTGTACACCGCTATTTTTCTCATCATTATCGCGTGGGTCGGTGAAGCACTTCTGAAGATGCTCGGCATTTCTCTCGAAGCACTGGCTGCCGCCGGAGGTATGGTATTAATCCTGACCTCTCTTCCTATGATTATGCAGGGAGAGTCGCCAAGGCGGAAGCTTAATCCTGATGATGAGAGTGATCCTGATGAAGGCTGGGAGAGCCTTGTCGTCTCGCCTCTGGTATTCCCTCTTACCATGGGCGCAGGTAGTATTTCACTGGTGGTAACTCAAGCCGGTATGGTTGAAACCTTACCAGACAGGCTTGCCCTGACCATTGTTCTGGTGATTCATGGTTTCATTGTATTTGCCAGTTACATTTTAGCAATTCCGCTGGCCGGAAAACTCGGCGGAAAAGGAAGCGCCGTTATAACACGGGTAGGAGGTATAATTCTGCTTAGTCTTGCTTTCATCATCTTCACTAACGGGCTTAAAGTCCTGCTTCCGGGGCTATCGTAGACGGGCTGAATATCAGCGTCTTTTAATGAAGGCGAATAAAAAAACATGTTCGCTAGGTTTATTTTTTGCATGTTGGAGCTTTTTAATATATAGTTTTATTAGAAGGGTAGCATGAATATATCAAATAGCGAATTCAGCAACGGAGAACTGCTTCAGCTTCTGAATGAGACAGACATAAGCATAGTTATTACGGCAGGAGAAAATTTCAGTTCAGCCAATTCTGCGTTTTTGGAATTGACAGGATTAACTGAAGAGGATCTTAAAGGACGGGGTTACCGCAGGGCTTTTGATTCGGAATCAATCGAGAGAATCACGAGGAATCAGAGACTGATCTCCGAAACAAGAAAAAAACAGCAGAAAATAAGAACTGTCGACAGGAAGCTCCTTGTCGGACTTTCTCATGAAGACGGACGAAAAATAAAATGTCTGATGATGCTCAACCTGATTAATACTGAGACTGAGGACAAATGGCTCTGCCAGATGATTGAACAGCCCACCTTTTACGGGGAGAGGGGGGAAAGAGAACGGGTCGAGCAGATGGTGAGACTTAAGGATTATCTTCTGAATATCAGTCAGTCACTTATAAGACTCGAGAACATCCAGAATTTCTACTCCCTGGTTCTTGAAGCTGCAGAAAAGACCATCGAACAGGCTGACTATTGCTCCATTATGAGACTCGTCGATAATGATAAATTTGTGCCAGTGGCTTCCCGGGGATATTCATGGGAAGTCATGGAAGAATTTGAACTTCCTGTTGAATTGTCTTTCTCCTGGATGAAGCTCGGGCATCTGCTTGATCAGACCATAGTGATTGATGATATTGACAGTCTCTGCTGCCCTGATCAGACCCTTGTCGAAGTCCAGGGATATAAAATCAGATCAACTCTCCAGACCCCCATTCTGCTCAACGAAGAACTCTACGGAATTCTATCTATAGACAGCAGTCTGAAGAACGCGTTCACCGAAGATGATTTTAACAGCATAGAATATCTGCGAACCCAGATTCAGATTGCCCTGGAAAATCAGCTTCTGTATAACAAGATGATGCATCAGGCAAGTCATGATGAGCTGACAGATGTGGTGAGCCGTGGTGCCTTTGAAGAACAGGTGATAACCTTCCTGCGTAACCGGCAACATTATGAGTCCTGCTGTATCATCATGATTGATTTAAATGATCTTAAAACCGTGAATGATTACTGGGGACATGCCGCCGGTGACCGTTTGCTTCTGGAGTTTGTAAGAGTTATGCAGAAAAGCATGAGGGGCACCGATCTTCTCGCGAGACTCGGAGGAGATGAATTTGCTATCTGCTTCTTCTCATCCCAGTCTGTACAGTTTATCGAGAGACTCACCGACATACAGAAGTATTTTGTAGAACATCCTATTGCGTTTGAGGATAGAGATGTCTCCTGTTATTTCAGTTATGGAATTTCATTTTGTCCTGAGGACGGAGAATCCTATGATACACTGCTTAACAAGGCTGATAAGAGAATGTACGCAAAGAAGGCTGAATTAAAGAAGAAAAAATTGAAGAATGATCTGCATGATCTGAGACAGACCGTTTAGAACTGCAAATATGGAGAAAATATGAAAATAATTGTCGGTCACAGCAATATGGATCTGGACTGTATAGGCTCAATAGTTCTTGCCCGCTATCTTTTTCCTGATTATGAGGCAGTTAAGAGCCGTATGATTCATCCTGTTGCATCGAATCTGCATAATATGTATCAGAACCATCTGGCCTTTCTAAATGCCAAGGATCTTGAGGGACAGCATGTAAGTAAAATGATTGTCGTTGACACAAGAACTTCGGGGCGGATAGCGGAATATCTAGACCACATCGAAAATGATGATTTTGAGGTCGAGGTTTTTGATCATCATCCCGCTGATGATAAGGATATTCCGAACGCGATCATTCATGAAAAACCTTATGGGGCAAATACAACTCAGCTCGGGATGGAAATCATCAAGCAGGGAATAATGGTATCACCCGAGGACGCCACCATAGCTCTGGCCGGAATATATGCCGACACCGGGAATTTTACTCATCTCAATGTGACCTGCGAAGATTTTGAGGTTGCTTCTTTTTTGATAGACAGCGGCGCTTCCATGAAGCTTGTCTCGCATTTTCTCCAACCGCTTCGCAAGAAGCTTCAGATAAGTCTCTTTCATCAGGTATTGAATTCTCTGGAGTACAGAACAATCCAGGGACATATTATCGTAACAAGCTATATAGGCCTTGATGAGGAATCAAGCGGGATAAACGCGGTTGTAGAGAAGGTCTTCGAGGTTGAAAATACCGAAGTATACCTGGCCTTTTTTTATATAAAGAAACGAAAGAAACTACTAATAGTCGGAAGAAACACAAAAGCCAATATCAAGCTCAATGAGATCATGGGTGAGTTCGGCGGCGGAGGACACCCTCAGGCCGCGTCGGCTGTAGTTAAAACTGAAAACGGAAGACCCATTTACAATCAGATTCTCGAATATCTTGGTAAGATTCTTCTCCCGGCTTATACCGCATCTGACATAATGACCGAGGATGTAATATCACTCGATGAGAACAGCAGTCTGCTTGATGCCTCGATGAAGCTTGAAGAGATGTCGCATACCGGAGCGCCGGTTCTTAATGAACAGGGGATATTAACCGGCTTTCTGACGCTGCGGGATATAATGAAGGGCCGCAAGAGCGGGCAGATGCATGCTCCCGTGAAGGGATATATGACAAAGAAGCCGATAACGGCCAACCTCGACAGCACAGTCCGAGAGATAGATGATTTCATGTTCGAGAATAACATAGGCCACCTCCCAGTTCTTGATGACGGCAGACTCTGTGGAATTGTGACCCGCAATGACTATCTTAGTTTTAAGCGTGGAGAGCAGATGAAAAAACAGAAGGCGTATGATCAGATAGGGCTCGCATCCGGCACAGTCTGAATAGACTGCCGGCCTTCTTAATTTAATTTCTCCATCAGCAGGTTTAGAAATAATCCTACATCACTGACAATTCCGATTGCCTGTGCCGAACCTCTGTCGGCAAGTTTGGTGACGACTGCCGGATTTATATCAACGCAGACTGTTTTAACCCAGGATGGCAGCATATTTCCTGTTCCGATAGAGTGAAGCATGGTTGAGAGCATCAATACTGCCGAGGCGTCTCTGATGATTTCAGAGTACTTCTGCTGGGCTGCTATCATGTCATTTTCTGTTTCAGGAAGGGGCCCGTCATCGCGGATAGAGCCTGCGAGGCAGTATGGAATACCTGTTTTAATCACGGTATGCATCAATCCGGTCTTGAGATCTCCGTTTTCTATTGCTTTTTCAATCGAGCCGTGGTGATAGATTCGGTTAATCGCGCGCATGTGGTTTTTATGTCCTTCATGGGTGGGTCTTCCGCTCTGAAGATCGATGCCGAGGGATGTACCGTAGAACTCTGATTCAAGATCATGAACTGCGAGAGCGTTTCCTGCAAGAAGGCCGGTTACATAGCCTTTATCGATCAGGGCTGCCAGGGCTGCGGCCCCTCCTGTGTGTATTACTACAGGACCAGCAACAACGACGACTTTCTCTCCATTTTTCTTCATTGTCTTCAGACCTTCGGCAATTCTGTTGACGGCATTTTTCGTGGCCCGTTCGGAGGAGACTTCACCCGACATGAAGCCGAAACTGTCTTTTTGGCGCTCCCTTGCAGGGGGGAATATCCGGACTGCGTCTGCATTTGTCAGGACCGGATCATCTTCTTTTATGTCCCTGATTTTTCTGCATTCCAAAACTTTATCGGTTCTGATAATCGCCGCATCCATTCTCTGATGCTCAACTTTCCGCCAGCTGCCGTTGATATAGACCTCAGTCCGGTGATTTGTTGTAGAGTAAAATGGTTCCGGGGCACATCTGTTTTTCACAGCTGGGATAAAAGCGGCTTCTGCGGCTGATTTTTCATAGCATCCCTGCTGAATCAGTTTAGATGTCAGTGTCTCAAGCTGCTGCGCTGTCTTTGCGATCAGTTCAATCTCAATCTCTGATTCTTCGGAGTTTACTTTTCCGACAGTAAATCTTATGATCTCATAATCCGCTCCTTCCTCAATGATTAAATTAAGGATGGAAGAGAGAATACCTGAGTCTATCAGGTGGCCAGTTGATATAAATTTTCTATTCATGAGAATATTCTACTTAAAATAGGGTTATACTGCAATCGTAGCAATTTAAACTTTGGCTGCAGGCTAATAATTAATCGGCCTTTGCTGCAGGTCCCGCAGCGGCGGCATACAAATACAGCCAAAGTTTTAACAACTCCCGGTTCAGGAAGTGTTATTCTGTACAAATGAAACCGAGGGAAAGAAGATGAATTAAATTATTGTGGCTGAGATGGAGTTAATATCACTTTCTGAGCCCATAGTTTGAATTGCTATTGGAATCGCGAGGAGATAAAATGAACAAGACGATTGAATTGATGCTGAATAGACGTTCGGTACGGACATATGCGGATAAACCGATTGCTGATGATGAAAAGAAGGCCATATTCGACTGCGCTATGAGGGCGCCTACTGCCGGGAACATGATGCTCTACTCGATGATCGAGATAACCAGTCAGGATGTGAAGGATAAACTCGCGGTCAGCTGCGATAATCAGCCCTTCATTGCAAAGGCGCCTCTGGTGGTTCTCTTTGTGGCTGATTTTCAGCGGATGTTTGACTACTACCGTTACTCTGGCGCACAGGCCTGGTCAAAACAAGAGGGTATTGAGTTTACGGAACCTCAGGAAGGAGATCTCCTTCTTGCAGTGAATGACGCTCTTATTGCCGCCCAGTCGGCTGTAACGGCCGCTGAATCGCTCGGTATAGGCTCCTGCTACATTGGGGACATCATGGAGCAGTTTGAGTATCACAAGGAGCTGTTTGAGCTGCCGGATTTTGTTTTTCCGGTGACCCTCCTCTGTTTCGGTTATCCGAAGACTGACGGACCAAAGACCCCCGTTCCAAGATATGATGAGAAGTATGTTCATTTTGAGAACACCTACAAGAGATTCGGCGCTGAAGAGCTTCTGCACATGGCTGACCGTCTTGAAAAGTGGCAGTATAAAGGCACGCCGCCTGAATACAAGGGCGGCAACATCGGTATTCACATATACGCGCGGAAGTATGCCACAGAATACGCGAAGGAGATGAACCGCTCGGTAAGAGTGGCTCTCAAGGCCTGGTCAAAAGAGCAGTGAAAAAAATGCCAATTTTTCAGCAATTGTTGACAGAGAGAGTCTAAGATGGTATCGTGATTCTCGATTAAAAACGGGCTGTAGCGCAGGGGTTTAGCGTACGTGTCTGGGGGACACGGGGTCGGCAGTTCAAATCTGCCCAGCCCGATAGTTAAAAAAGGATTGATTGTTTAATTACAATCAATCCTTTTTTTATACCTGATCGGCAGATTTGAACTAGGCCGGTTGAATGTTTAGAGCTGCTTTATCATTTCTAATGGTTTGAATAATAAAATCTGGAAGTTTGGCACCGACAAACTTCAGAGGAAGGGGAAACTTCGAAGAAGTTTATCCTTCCTCCATCTGCCCAGCCCGATACAATTCAAAGGATTGATTGTTTAATTACAATCAATCCTTTTTTTATACCTGATCGGCAGATTGTAGCATAGAGAGATCGAGGAATACTTAGTGTGGAAGAGGTTCAGGCCTTCTTTGCAAGGGATTGGGACGATAATCGATATTTTGCAATAAACCTCATAGCAGCCACTACAGGCATGCGTATGGGTGAAATTCGTGCCCTGCAGCTGAAATCTGTGTTTGATGACTATATTGATGTATCGGTTTCATGGGAAAAGGGGGCATGGTTTAAAAGGCACTAAAACTGGCAGAAGCAGGTATGTTCCTATACCTGAGCGAACCAAGACAGCACTTGATGAAGTGATGGAAATAGCCCCAGATAAGGAACCGGATGATCTAATCTTCTTCGGCCGCAAGCGGGAAGCCCCTCTCGATACCCGGATAATCGAGGTGAACTTTCACAAAGCATTGAAGAATATCGGAATCGATGAAAAGCTTCGTCGTGAACGTAATATCACTTTCCACTCCTGGCGGCACTTCTTCAATTCTTTGCTTATCAATTCACGAGTTCCGATTCCGAAGGTGCAGACTATCACCGGCCATTCCACCGACCGGATGACGGAGAACTATTTTCATGCGGATGAATATAAGGATGTATTGGAGATTACGCAGGGGATTTGAAACTTGGATTTGTTGATTGATATACTTCTTGAACAGAATCAATCATTGCAATGAAGTAATGATGCACGAGTTTTTTTCTTTCTATATTGCAAGGGAAAGTATATACTTTTCCTTGCAAAAAGGTGGCTTAAAATATGTCGGAAAGTACTACAGATAAAGTAATTAGTCGCATATATGGACATGGTAGGGGTTGGGTGTTTGTGTCGTCAGATTTTTCTGATATAGCAAATCCGGCAACCGCTTGGAGTGTATTATCCAGGATAGTTGACAAAGGAAATATCCGGAGAATTATGCGCGGCGTTTATGACTATCCTGCCGAAAGCAAACTATTAAATGAATTATCACCACCGGATCCGGATAAAATAGCACAGGCAATTGCACGTTCGCATGGTTGGACGATACTGCCCGACGGTAATACTGCCCTTAATTTGCTGGGCTTATCTACCCAGGTACCGTCAACTTGGGAATACTTAAGTGATGGTCCCTACAGAAGCTATGAATGGTTTGGGAACACCATGAAATTTAAACACCGGACAAACAAGGAAACTACTATCCTTTCTCCTAAAACTGCACTCATTGTACAGGCTCTTAAAGCCCTTGGTGAGAAAAATGTTGATGATAATGTGATAATGACCGTTTCCAAGCACCTTGATGAAAAAGAACGGAAAAGAATTCTGAAAGAAGCGATGTATGTTACTGATTGGGTTTATGATGTTATAAAGAAAGCATGCCAGCTGGAGATTCAAAATAATGAATAGAGTTGCAAATTTACCCGATAAGGACAGACTGGAGCTGTTTCGGGCTTCGTCTCAGAAGATGGGAATAAACGAAGCTATTATTGAAAAGGATTTCTGGGTATGCTGGACTCTTGATTATTTATTTCATAAGAGTAATTGGAAAGAGCAATTATCTTTCAAAGGTGGAACAAGTCTTTCAAAGGCATACAACCTTATACAAAGGTTTTCTGAAGACATAGATCTGATAATCGACTGGACTCTTTTGGGCTATAAAACTGATGAACCTTGGGATGATAGAAGTAATAATCAACAGGATAGGTTTAATCGGGAAGCAAATCTAAAGACAGTTCAATTTCTCTCTGAATCATTTGTCCCTGTTTTGAAAAATGATTTTTCAAAGATTCTTGGAATAGAAGCAGATATCTCCTCAGATGAGAATCAAAATGTGAGATTTGCCTATCCGCGAAGCTTTAAAAATGAATCAATTTTACAAACAATTCTATTGGAAATAGGGCCTCTGGCGGCTTGGGTTCCGTCTGAAGAAAAGATAATCAAACCATATTCAGCTGATTATTATCCGGATGTATATGAACATCCTGAAACATCAATTCGTACAGTAATGGCAAAGAGAACTTTTTGGGAAAAAGCCACAATCTTGCATCAGGAAGCGCCTCGTGATGAGAGTAAAGCTTTACCATTACGATATTCCCGCCATTATTATGATCTGCACCGTATGGCAGATACCCAGGTGAAAACTGATGCTCTTGCAGATTTAAAACTGTTAAAAGATGTTGTCGAGTTTAAGAAGCGATTTTATCGATCGCCATGGGCTCAGTCTTCTATATTGACCATGTTCAGCTTGGGATTATAAGAAAGGGGTGCTTTGTGTCTGAGCGGTGGGCGTATAAGGTTGTTTCAATGGCTGGGGTTAGGATGGTTAAGCGGTATTTAGAATTAAACTAACGTTTTAAGGCTGAAAATCTGAAACGTATGGTTATTCCCTTTATCATGGGCAGTTTTGATCGCGTACTAGGCTGCGGATATTGAAAAATGGCATGTTTCTGATAACCGGCTCCCATACTCGAAGGAGTGAGGTATGTATAGTCACATTAAATTACTTTGCTTTTATTATCTAAAGTTCAAGATATTACAGCCCTAATAGACAAAAAATATGTTATAAATAATGAAGTTTGATTAAAAAATAAACTCTTTTGAAACTTTCCTGCAGAAGGTATGAAGATGGCTGATGAAGACTGAAGCAGAAACCAGAAAAGAAATAATAGATCATAGGCTTAAAGTAGCTGGATGGGATGTTGGCAATAGAAGTCAGGTTGTACTGGAATATGACATGCCAGTTCCTCTTCCTGATGAGGTTGCTGAGCCCCGTTCAAAATATGAAGGGCATCAATTCAGCGATTACGTTCTGCTTGGTAAAGACGGTAAACCCTTAGCTGTTGTTGAGGCGAAAAAAACGTCAAAAGATGCTGAAGTTGGAAGAGAGCAAGCAAAACAGTATTGCTATAATATTCAGAAGCAGACTGGTGGTGAGCTGCCTTTCTGTTTTTATACAAACGGACTTGATATCTATTTCTGGGATTTGGAACATTATCCGCCTCGCAAGGTGATAGGTTACCCAACAAGAGATGATTTTCAGCGCTTATCTTATATCAGAGGATATAAAAAGAGATTATCCGAAGAACTGATAAATACCTCCATTGCCGGCAGAAGCTACCAGGTCAGGGCTATCCGTTCTGTGATGGAAGGAATCGAAAAAAAGAAACGTAATTTCCTGCTGGTTATGGCAACCGGAACCGGAAAAACCCGAACCTGCATAGCTTTAGCCGATGCATTGATGAGGGCTAAGCATGCAGTTAGAGTATTATTTCTGGTAGATCGCATTGCGTTAAGAGAGCAGGCCATAGACGCTTTTAAAGAACATTTACCGGATGAACCTCGCTGGCCGAATGCGGGAGAAAAATCCATAGCAAAGGATAGACGCATCTATGTTTCAACCTATCCTACAATGCTTAATATCATCCGTGATGAAAATGAATCATTATCCCCCTATTTCTTTGACCTGATTGTTGTAGATGAGAGCCATAGGTCAATATATAATACCTATGGAGAGGTTCTTGATTATTTCAAAACAATTACCCTTGGGTTAACAGCAACACCAACAGATATAATTGATCACAATACGTTTAATTTATTCGACTGTGATAACGGTTTACCGTCCTTTGCATATACCTATGAAGAAGCGGTTAATAATGTGCCTCCGTATTTATCTAATTTTCAGGTAATGAAGATCCATACGAAATTCCAGAATGAGGGTATCAGTAAAAGAACAATATCCCTTGAAGATCAGAAGAAGCTATTTCAGGAAGGCAAAGAAGTCTCTGAGATTAACTTTGAAGGTACTGATTTAGAGAAGAAAGTAATTAATAAGGGAACGAATGCGCTGATTGTCAAAGAATTTATGGAAGAGTCAATTAAAGACTTCGACGGGGTGCTTCCAGGCAAAACAATTTTTTTCTGCTCCTCCATATCCCATGCTCGACGTATTGAACAGATAATAGACTCACTGTATCCGGAATATACCGGAGAGCTTGCAAAGGTTCTGGTTTCCGATGATTCCAGAGTCTACGGGAAAGGTGGGCTTCTGGATCAGTTTACCAATAGTAATATGCCTCGCATTGCTTTAAGCGTTGATATGCTTGATACCGGAATTGATATAAGGGAAATTGTAAATCTTGTGTTTGCAAAACCAGTTTATTCCTATACCAAATTCTGGCAGATGATCGGGCGTGGAACACGTCTATTGGAGCAAGCCAAAATAAAGCCCTGGTGTACCGAAAAAGGCACATTTTTAATAATGGACTGCTGGGATAACTTTGAATATTTCAAACTAAACCCGAAAGGTAAAATAGATACAAAACAGATACCGCTTCCGGTCCGCTTCGTGGGGATTCGTCTGGATAAGATCGAAAAAGCAATTGACCTTTGCAAACAGGAAATAGCCGGAAAGGAAATTGCTGCGTTACGTGCTCAAATAGCAGGGCTTCCTGAAAACTCAGTTGTAATCCGTGAAGCAGCCGCTGAACTGTATAAAATTGAAGATGAAAATTTCTGGACATCTATAAATCACGATAAAATTGAATACCTGAGAAGCCGCATAAAACCCTTATTCAAAGCCATGTCTGGGGTAGATTTTAAAGCTATGCGATTTGAGAAAGACATACTGGAAACATCACTGGCCTTCCTGTTAAAGGACGATAATCGTGAAAAAGAGAAATTTGACACTCTTAAGGATAATTTGATTGAAATTATCGGGGAACTTCCGTTATCTGTAAATATTGTAGCAAAAGAGGAAGATATAATTCTTAAAGCTCAAACTAATCATTTTTGGAGTCATGTTGAAGATAATGATTTTGGTGAGCTGTCATATAAGCTCAGTCCCTTAATGCGATTCAGGGATGGTAAAGTTAATACTTCAGGGCCAGCCTCTCTGGACCTTACCGATATAGTAAAAACAAAAAATATGGTGGAGTTCGGTCCGGAACATGAATCAGTGAGTATCTCAAAATATAAAGAGATGGTAGAGGCTCTTGTTCTTGAACTTACCATAAGCAATCCAATATTAATAAAAATTAAAGAAGGCAAAGCGATTAGTGATGAGGAAGCCGCTGCACTAGGTAAATTACTACAGGAAGAAAAACCCCATATTACGGAAGAGCTTTTACGATCTGTTTATAAGAATAGAAGGGCAAGTTTTTTGCAGTTTATACGCCATATTTTAGGATTAGAGCTCCTTGAGAGCTATCCAGACACTGTTAATCATGCTTTCGAGCAGTTTATCCATGAGCATTCAAATATGTCTTTAAGACAGCTTGATTTTCTAAACCTTTTAAAAGAGTTTATTATTGAAAGGGAAAGCATCAGCAAGAGAAATCTGATAGAATCTCCTTTTACGAGACTTCATCCAGACGGTATCCGCGGGTTGTTTTCTCCATCGGAAATCTCCGAAATACTTGAATTGACTAAGAAGGTGGCCTAATAATGACTCAAAGAGAACTGGAGCAGATAACCCAGGATGGTGAAGGCTATACATTAGAGTTTAAGGAGTCTGTTAATTCAGACCTTTCCAAAGAGATGGTTGCCTTTGCTAATTCATCCGGCGGACGGATTGTTATCGGAATAAAAGATGATAATACCATTAAAGGTATCGAAATAAACAATTCACTTCTCTCTCAGGTTCAGAATATGGCTTCAGTCTGTGATCCCCCTGTTTCCATTAATACGGAATCTTTTGAAAACCTTTTGATCATAAACATAAAGGAAGGCAGCAATAAACCATATCGCTGCAACAAAGGTTTTTATATCCGAAACGGCGCGAATTCACAAAAAATGAGTACAAGAGAGATTACGGAGTTTATTCATTCAGAAGGGAAAGTCCTGTTCGACGAGATTATCCGTGATGATCTGGATGCTGATGCCATATTTGATACAGAGCTTTTAACCTCGTTTTTAAACAAGGCACGTATCAGGGCTCTCCTTGATAATTATTCTATCCTGCAAAATCTCGGAGTTTTAACCTATAGTAACGGCACACGCTATTTCAATAACGCAGGGGTACTCTTCTTTGCGAAAGAGCCGACAAAATATCTCTATCACAGCATTGTTACCTGTGTACTGTTTAAAGGCACTGAGCGTCATACTATTCTGGATAGGAAAGATTTCGGAGAAGATCTTGTATCCAACGTAAATAACGCAATGCTTTTTTTAAGGCAGCACCTGCAGCTGCGTTATAAGATAAACTCTCTGCAAAGGGAAGAGCTTCTTGAAATACCCGAGGTTGCATTGCGTGAGGTAGTGATTAATGCGGTGAGTCATCGGGACTATTTTGACAAGAGGGCAAACGTTACAATCTCGATTTTTGACGACAGGCTAGAGGTCTCTAATCCAGGAGGTCTGCCAAAGGGGCTTGCTCCTAAAGATTTCGGTACAAAGAGCATTGCCCGTAATCCGCTAATTGCTTCGTTGTTTCAGAGACTTGGGTACATCGAAAAACTGGGAACAGGGATCTTAAGGATTAAAGAGGCTCTTAGTCAGGCAAAAATAGAAGAGCCGAAATTTTCCTTCGACAGCTTTTTTACCGTTGAAATTCGCCGCTCTCTTTCCTACAAAGAAGAAAGTTCGGAGAAAACGTCGGAGAAAACGTCGGAGAAAACGTCGGGGAAAACGTCGGGGAAAACGTCGGGGAAGATACTTGAATATATTAAGGAAAACAGCGTCGTCACCATCCCCGAACTGTCCGGGCTAATAAGTGTCAGTGAACGATCAATTGAACGAAACATTAAAAAACTACAGGATGAAGGGCTCCTGAAAAGGGTAGGCCCGGCCAAGGGCGGATATTGGAAAATCATCGATGAGGACTAAGCATGCTGCAAAATAATTCAAACCTGAAAGGTAAAATTGCCCAACTCTGGAACAAATTCTGGAGCGGCGGAATCTCTAATCCTCTTACGGCAATAGAGCAGATAACATATCTGCTCTTTATGAAACGTCTGGATGATCTGGATACCAGGAAAAAACGTGATGCTGAGTTTGCCGGTGAAACATATATTTCAAGATTTAAAGGCGACTGGATTCCGCTTGAAAACCGAGTTAAATTGGACGAAGACAAACCTGCTGCGGAAGCCCAACAAGAAAAGGAAGAGAAGGAAAAACCTTTTATAGTTGATAAGGAAACTCTGCGCTGGTCGCATTTTAAAAACATGCCCGCGGAGGCTATGCTCCAACATGTTCAGACCAGAGTCTTTCCGTTTTTAAAAGAACTGAACGGTGATGCCTCATCATTTACCCATCATATGAAAAATGCAGTTTTCATTATTCCCAAGCCAAGTTTGCTTTCTGAAGCCGTCGCTACCATAGACGAGATCTTTATCGAGATAGAAAGAGATTCCGAGGAAGGAGGGCAGGCTTTTCAGGATATTCAGGGAGATGTCTATGAAATGCTTTTGTCGGAGATAGCATCCGCCGGCAAGAACGGACAGTTCAGAACGCCGCGCCATATAATTAAGCTGATTGCTGAACTGGTTGATCCCAAGTATGGCAATAGGGTTGCCGACCCTGCATGCGGAACAGGCGGTTTTCTGTTAGGCGCTTACCAGTATATGGTGACAAAGTTAAGCAGTAATCAGGATGACATCGAGCCTGATGAGGACGGATTCAAAAGAAGTTCCATAAGCGGTCTTTTAACGGAAGAACGAAGTGTAAGTCTGAATGACAGTTTGTACGGCTATGATATTGATGTAACAATGGTTCGCCTTGCGCTAATGAACCTGATGATGCACGGTGTTGATACGCCCCACATAGATTACAAAGACACATTAAGCAAGAGCTTTAATGAAGAGGGCTGTTACGATGTAATTATGGCAAATCCTCCGTTTACAGGAAGTATCGATAAGGGCGATATCAACCAAACCTTTCAGCTAAATACGACAAAGACGGAGCTTTTGTTTGTAGAACGGATATATAACCTGCTCAGAATGGGCGGCACAGCCGGAGTTATAGTGCCCCAGGGCGTTCTATTCGGCGCCGGAAACGCCTTTGTGGAAGCACGGAAGATTCTTATTGATAAATGTGAGCTCAAGGCTGTCATCACCATGCCCAGCGGCGTATTTAAGCCCTATGCGGGGGTAAGCACGGCCATCCTTATTTTCACCAAAGGCGGTGAAACAGAAAGAGTTTGGTTTTACGATATGCAGAGTGATGGTTATTCTCTGGATGATAAAAGAACCAAGCTTGAAGGTTCTGGCGATCTGCAGGATATAGTGATTCAGTTCAAAACCCGTAAATCAGCTAAGGAGAACGAACGCAAGGCCAAGTATTTCTTTGTTCCGAAAGAGGAAATTGAAAAAGAGAAATATGACCTGTCCATGAGTCGATACAAGGAAGAGGTGTTTGAGGAGATAGAGTATGAAGCACCTGCTGAAATTCTGACAAAACTGAAGACCATTGAAGGCGAGATAGATGCTGAGCTAAGTGAGCTGACAGGAATGATTGGATGAAAACAGAGTCTCTTAAAAATTTAATAACAATATCAAAAGGAAAAAAGCATAGTGAGACTGAAGATGTAAAGAGTAATTTAAAGAGGATTATCAGGATTGATGATTTAAGAAACGATGAAAATATAGTTTTTACTGATGATGAAAATGGTACTGAGGTAGACGTTGATGATGTTCTTATTGCGTGGGATGGTGCAAATGCAGGTACAATTGGTTATGGTAAGCGAGGATATATTGGTAGTACAATTGCAAGATTAAGAATAATAAATGAAATTGAACTTAATCCAATTTTTTTAGGTAAATTTCTTCAAGCAAAATACCTATATCTTAGGAAAACAGCCACAGGTGCAACTATTCCGCATATTAATAGAAACGCATTAATAAGTATCAAAATTCCTCTCCCACCACTCGAAGAGCAGAAACGTATTGCTTCCGTTCTTACCCGCGCGGAAAAGCTGATAACCAAACGGAAAGTGAGTATAAAGCTGCTGGATGATTTCCTGAAGAGTACTTTTCTGGAGATGTTTGGAGATCCAGTGAGGAATGAGAAGGGGTGGGAGAAGAAACAAATTAATGAATTTGCTACAATTAGAATTGGGCCTTTTGGAAGTTTGCTTCATAAAGAAGACTATATTGAAAATGGTTTTCCTATTATAAATCCTAGTCATATTATCGATGGCAAAATAGTCTTCGATTCGTCTTTTACGGTTCCCAACAAAATATACACTGATTTATCTAATTATCACCTAAAAAAGAATGATATTGTTGTTGCAAGAAGAGGTGAAATTGGACGTTGTGGTATAGTAAAAACTAATACAAAATTGTTATGTGGTACTGGAAGTATGTTTATTCGTATTAAAGGATTGTATCCACCCGTTTTATTGCAATATCAATTATACAAAACATCAATCAAGGATTTCTTGGAAAGCAAAGCAAAAGGTGTTACGATGAAAAATCTAAACTCAAAAACACTCGGAGCAACTGCACTATTATTTCCCCCAATTTCTCTTCAAAATCAATTCGCGTCAATTGTCGAGAAAGTTGAATCCATCAAAGTACGATATCAGCAAAGCCTTACAGAGCTTGAAAATCTCTACGGTTCAGTAAGTCAGAGAGCTTTCAAGGGGGAGTTGGATTTAAGCAGGATTCTTATTGAAGAGGGATTGGATAGTATCGAGCCCATTAAGGCCGCTCTGCAGTCTCAAACCATTCATTGATGTCTTCGCTCTTCTAAAAAAATAACTCTTAACAGTCTATTTACAATAGGATATCATTTATCTTATGGAAATCCCTTCAGAGAAAATCAATAAACTGGAATCTGAAATTTCACAACTTGAAGCAGAGTTGAGTAGGAAGAAGGCAGAGTTGGCAGCATTGCAAAAGACTTCGGTGCATACAGCAAAGAATGAATTAGCTGTTTCTAAAAACTCATCTCCAAATGAGAAAATTAAGTTATTCCGATCATTATTTCGGGGAAGAGAAGATGTCTTTGCTCTTCGTTTTGAAAGTAAAAAAACTGGTAAATCAGGGTATCAACCGGCATGCCGGAATGAATGGGTCTCCGGAGTGTGCGGAAAGCCTCAAACAAAATGCAAGGATTGTTCAAATAAAGATTATTTCAATATTACTGATGATGAAATAAAATTTCACCTAACCGGAGAAAAAGCTTCAAAGCCTTTCATCATGGGAATCTATCCGCTATTGACCGATGAAACTTGCTGGTTTCTGGCTTTAGATTTTGATAAAGAGCAATGGAAATTTGATACTGGAGCTTTCCTTGATACCTGTGCTGCTGAAAATCTTCCTGCCTACCTTGAAAGATCCAGGTCTGGCAACGGCGGTCATGTCTGGTTTTTTTTCAATGAAAGAATTGAAGCATCTCTGGCAAGAAAGGTAGGATCAGCCTTGATTACAAAAAATCTGGATATACGGCCTGAAATAGGTCTTGATTCATTTGATCGGTTTTTTCCCAATCAGGATACAATCCCTCGCGGCGGTTTCGGTAATCTCATTGCATTACCATTGCAGAAAAAAGCCCGTGAAAAGAATCATTCAATATTTATAGATAGAAATTTTGCACCTTATCCGGATCAATGGGCATTTCTGTACAACGTAAAGAAGATCAAAAAAAGTCTTATCGAGGATTTTGTTCAAAAGGCACAGCAGAATGGTGAACTTCTGCCTGTAGGAGCTGATTTTAGTAGTGATATAGCTGAAGAAACTCCATGGGAGTTGAAAAGGCAGATGCGTTATCCGGAAATAGATGAAACGCTTCCGAAAAAAATAGATATTACTCTCTCAAATCAGATCTTTATTGATTTTACCGGTCTGCCACCTGTTATTATAAACAGAATACTCAGGTTGGCATCTTTCTCAAATCCTGAGTTCTATCAAGCTCAAAGAATGAGATTGCCGACATGGGATAAACCAAGGATCCTATATCTATATGAACGATTCCCAAAACATATTGCAATTCCTATTGGTTGCATTAACGAATTAAAAGCTTTGCTTGAACATTATAATATCACACCAATAGTAGCTGATGAACGGAATCATGGAGTTCCGATAGATGTGGAATTTATTGGAAAACTCAAAGACGAGCAAATAAAAGCAGCAAACGAGTTATTGAAATATGAGACTGGAGTATTATCTGCAACAACAGCTTTCGGGAAAACGGTAATTGCTCTGTGGCTTATTGCTCAAAGAAAGGTAAATACCCTCATTTTGGTTCACCGAAAACAGTTGATGGAACAATGGGTGGAACGGATAAGCCAATTTTTTGAAATTCCTATAAAAGAAATTGGTCAATTTGGCGGCGGCAAAAAGAAAAGAAATGGAAAACTTGATATTGCCGTGATACAAAGTGTCTCACGCAATGGCGTCGTCCAGGATTGGATACAGGATTATGGGCAGGTAATAGTTGATGAGTGCCATCATATTTCAGCCTATTCATTCGAGCAGATCATCAGGAAAAGTAATGCATATTATAAAGTAGGATTATCAGCAACAGTGCAACGAAAGGATGGTCAGCATCCTATCATTTTTATGAATCTCGGCAAAATCAGATATTCGGTAAATGCCAGGAAGCAGGCATTGGAAAGATCCTTTGAGCATCGAGTCCTTATACGCAGAACACAACTTACAGTTGATAATAAAAAAGAATACAGCATTCAGGATCTTTTTACGATTGTATATCAGAATGAGAATCGAAATAGACAAATTATATCTGATATTATCAAACTGGTTTCATCTCAAAAACAAATACTGCTGCTGAGTGAAAGGATAGAACATCTAAATATTTTATATAGCCTGCTTGAACCAATGAATTATAATCTATTTCTTCTTAAAGGCGGATTGGGTAAAAAACAGCTGAAGAAAATATTTAATGACATTAATCAAGTTAAAGAAGGATGCTCCAGAATAATACTATCAACAGGTAAATACCTCGGAGAAGGAATTGACATGCCTTTCCTGGATACTTTATTGCTCACATTCCCTGTTTCTTGGAGAGGCACACTTTCTCAATATGCAGGTAGATTACACAGAGATTATCATGGTAAGGAAGAAGTATTAATCTATGATTATGCTGACTTAAATGTTCCGGTGTTATCCAGAATGCATGCTAAAAGATTGAAAGGTTATGAAACATTAGGTTATTCAGTAGACCAGGAAATAATTTAAAAATAGATATAACATATTCCGCTTAACTATGTAATCTGTTACATATAAAGTAATTAAATATATGAATGCTTACAGTAGGGTAGCGTGTTGTTTCAAGACTTGATAAAACAGGATTAATATTCCTAAATCTTCTCTTGTAGAACCAGAAATATGTTTTATTATTAAGTTGTAGCACTATTTAATAGGGGTATAACGTAGTAATGAAATTGTTTAACGATGAGAAATTAAATGAAGCACTAACTCTTCTTGAAAGCAGAATACGTACATCAGGATATGGAAATGTTGCTTCAAAACTTTAGAGACGAATTACTGGAATCTCTGCTGCAGTTTCTCTGGCGGCAGTGGTCATCACTTGGGGTGGCCGGATATGGTGACAGCGATGATAATTGGGTTATCGATCCGGAAGCGCTTCTACTGTTTTCAGCATCCATTGCCAGATACGATCAGCGTCTTTTTGATGAGATTCTTGATTGGCTGGTTTTAAATGAAAGGTTTATTAATATTCAGCGTTTGAAGGTTTTAATGAAAAAAGAAGGCTTTGAATCTTCTCAGGTAATTAAAGCCATTGCAGGAGAAATTCATAGTCGCAAATCCGATCTGAAATGGAAAAGCCTGGCCGAACAAAAAGATTCAAACGGTGAACTAACCAACTTGTTTTATTTGAAATCTGGTAAACCCATGCCTGTAGGTGTTAATAGGGATCCTGACTTTCTTAAATATGGTTTTATTCGTAACCCCGTTGAACACAGGGGCATGTCAAAAACCTTTCCACAGAGGAAGATACCGAGCCTTCAGCTGCAGCTCAGGGGCTTGATGGGGGTTAACTCCAGAAGTGAAATACTATTGTACCTACTGTTAAATAAGAAGGGTACCATTCAGGAGATTGCAGATCAAAATTATTATGCATGGCGTTCAGTTCAGGATGTCCTTTTTGAAATGGGGCATTCCTCGGTAATTCATTTTCCGGAAGCAAAACGGGGACGTGTATATTATATAGACCCGGCGCCATGGATGGATATTTTGCTGGGTTCATCAGAACAGAATATCAAGTGGGTTTGCTGGCCTGCACTATTTAGAAGTCTTGAAATTATATGGTTAAAACTAAATGAACCGGGTTTTGTAGATCTTTCTGAACTTGAACAGGCTTCAGAGTTTAAGCAGCTAATGGAAAAAGAGGTTGGGGCAAGGTTGGTTAAATCAGGATTCGGACAGAAGCTCGGACAACTCTCAGGCGTCTGGGGTGAAGAATATTTAATCAATTTGCTCAGTAGTATAAAAGGACTTTTAGAATAGTTATGAAAATAATCTATACTACAGACTTACATGGTAATTATAGTAAATATGAAGGACTGATAGATGTAGCGACGGAGTTCAGTGCGGATATAGTGATTAATGGCGGCGATATGTTTCCGAAAAATATGGATCTGCATAAACAGGGTGCATTTATTAAAAATGGTTTGCATAAGCATTTTGAACGATTCGAACTGATGGGTATACATTATTTATGTTGTCCCGGAAATGATGATTTGAGAATTTTTGATGAACTTTTTCAGGAAGAATCCAGCCGTTTTAAATATATACATGATATCGCCCAAAAACTTGTTACAATAAATAATATTGATTTTATAGGAATGAACTGGGTTGTTGATTATCCCTTCAGGTTGAAAGACCGATGCAGGATGGATCATAAGGATTACTGTTTTCAGTTGCAATATGGAACAGCTCTTCTTTCGGTTGAAAATGGATGGACTGAAATTGCTGATTGGCCTCAATATGCCAAGCAACTGGCAACAATAAAAGAAGAACTTGATAATCTGCCGAAACCAAGAAACGAACAAGTAATCTATATTATACATATGCCTCCGTCAAAGATCGGACTGGATATCTGTCGAAACGGCAGTACCGTTGGTTCAGATTCTGTATATGATTTTCTAAGTAGAGAACAGCCGTTATTTTCATTACATGGTCATATACATGAATCGCCTGAGGTAAGCGGGAAGTGGAAGAATGAAGTAGGGTATACAATAGTAATTCAACCCGGACAACTTAAACAATTTACCTTTGTGCTAATTGATACTGTTACAAACGCTGCTGAGCGTCATACTGTGTGATAAATAGCTTTATAAGTGTAAGACTATAGTGTAAGAAAAACAGCCGTTTTTCACTGTTGTTGGTTATAGAAATTGAAAACCCCTAATCAGTTAAAAACTCGGTCTGGGGGACACGGGGTCGGCAGTTCAAATCTGCCCAGCCCGAATACTATTCAAAGGCCATCCGAAATATCGGATGGCCTTTTTCATCATAAGGTCCAGCAGGCGACGGCACTCCGCCGTCTTCTGCCCAGCCCAATATATGAGAGAGATTGATTGTTAATTACAATCAATCTCTTTTTTTTTATGCCTAATCGGCAGATTTGAACTAGGTCAGTTGAGTGCTTAGTTACAGTTACTCCTTTTTTTATGCATTAAGCTTCTACTCGGTGATTCAATTCTCTCGTATACAGAAACTGAATAAAAATCTTGATTTCGATTATATATTTTGTTATACTTGTATTACAGGAGATTGTTATGATTGCAGTAAGACTTGATGAAGATTTGGAAAAACGATTGGAGAATCTTTCTCATGAAACCGGCCGCAGTAAAAGTTATTATGTGAAACAGGCAATTGAAACTTACCTTGACGATAGAGAAGATTATCTTTTAGCATTATCAGTACTGGAGGCAGAAGAACCTGTTAAAAGCCTTGAAGAGGTAAGGAAAGAGCTTGGGCTGGTCCGTTAAGTTTTCACAAACCGCCATTAAACAATTAAAAAAAATCGATAAGAAATGGCAAGCAAAAATACTTGATTTCCTTGAAGATGAAATAGCTAAATCTGATGATCCCAGAATTAAAGGAAAGGTTTTAACTGGCGATAAAAAAGGATTCTGGCGGTATCGAGTAGGTCATTACCGAATAGTATGTGATATCAAATATCAGGAATTGATTATTCTTGCTCTTACTGTAGGGCACAGGAAGGATGTTTATAAGAATAAATAGCCTGCAATCAGGGATTAGATAATATGAATATTCTCTTTTTGATATCTTCGAAATGAAGGAAGATTTCAAGATTACACTCGGTAAAGATGGCGTATAGCGTAACAATGAAGCCTTATACTGATGATGAGTTATTAATAGCTGCAAAATGGACGCAAACTCATGATGTGTCGGAAACGATGATTTACGGATCTTTGACGAAATTTTCCAGGGAGAATGCAGCCGATTTAATTATGTACACGATATTGCCCAAAAACTCGTTACAATAGATGATATCGATTTTATTGGAATGAACTGGGTTTTTGATTATCCTTTTAGGTTGAAAGACAGATGCAGGATGGATTATGATGATTACAGCTTTCAGATGCAATATGGAACAGGGATCCTTTCTTCAGCAAATGGATGGAATGAGATTGCTGCTTGGCCTCAATACGCCAAGCAGCTGGCAACAATAAAAGAAGAACTTGATAATCTACCGAAACCAAGAAACGAACAAGTAATCTATATTATACATATGCCTCCGTCAAAGATCGGACTGGATGTCTGTCGAAACGGCAGCACCGTCGGTTCTGATTCTGTATACAATTTCCTCAAGAGTCAGCAACCATTGTTTTCATTACATGGCCATATACATGAATCGCCTGAAGTAAGCGGAAAATGGAAAAATAAAGTAGGTAATACAATAGCAATACAGCCTGGGCAGCTTAAACAATTCACCTTTGTGTTAATTGATACTGTTACAAACGCTGCTGAGCGTCATACTGTGTGATAAATAGCTTTAGAAGTGTAAGGACTATAGTGTAAGAAAAACAGCCGTTTTTCACTGTTGTTGGCTATAGAAATTGCCCCCCCCTAATCAGTTAAAACTCGGTATAGGGGACACGGGGTCGGCAGATTTGAACTAGGCCTGTTGAGTGCTTAGAGCGGTTTTATCATTTCTTATGGTTTAGACATAAGTTAGGAAGGGGAAACTTCGAAGAAGTTTATCCTTCCTCCATCTGTACCAGCCTGATACTTATTTATTCATATTGAAAGGAATTATAATTACTACGGGTCTTCATTTGGACGAAATCAAAACAACAAAATTTACTACGCTCAGATTGTAAATCCGCTTACCGGAAAGAAGATGCCTGCGAAGTCTAAAGGCTGTACTGATAATGATGAAGCCAGCTTCATCATTATGACAAGGCTGAAATCTGGTCAGATACTTGACTGCAGCAATCTTGAAATCTATACGCTTGATGAGGTTTTATAAGATAACTGACGCACGGATTAAACAGTAATATACACTATCTGAATGTGTTGAAGAATTTAAGCGCTACATTTGTTTTATTAATGTTACTATAAATATTGGAGGATATATGGGAGAAACAATACGCTTTGGGGTTTCCATGGATAGTGACCTCGTTGAGCTTTTAGACAGATTGACCAGACAGAAAGGACATGAGAATCGATCAGAAACACTGCGGGGGCTGGTCAGGCAGGAGCTAATCGACACCGGTTCTCTTGATGCTGAACGAGAGGTTATCGGTACAGTAACCCTCTTGTATCATTACGAGACCCGCCTGCCCCGTGTGTCAGTAAAATCTTTTCCATCGGTGCGTATTACTGCTAATCTGCAGCTTCATGCAGAAGGGGAAATCTGTGTAAAGACCCTTGTTTTAAAGGGAAAAGGAAGCGAGGTCCATGCCTGGGCTCAGAGACTTTTATCAAGTAAAAATGTAATCGGCAAACTTGCAATAGCCGCAACGGATGAACTATACAAGGAACTGGTAAAAAGATAATCTGCCGCCTGCGGGTGGCCTGCGGCATGTTCTGTGCCGTTGACCTAAAAACCGAAAAATAGTATTTTGATAACAGGGTAGCACTAATTGGGAAAAACGTGTCACTCAATATGTGTATTCTAAATGCAATGAAAATTACTCACTGGAGGTTTTTATGTTTAATACTCGAAAATACAGATCAGCCCCATGGCGTTTTATGAAGGTTCTTTCTGTCAGTCTTCTGCTGTTCTGCAGTCTCGCGGGGCTTTTTGCAATGCCGCAACAGGAAACTCCTGAAAACAGCGATTCCTTTGTTGTAACCGATATGCGTGGCCGCAGTGTTTCAGTTCCCGGCGAAATAAACGGTATTGTAGCGATAGGAGCTGGCTCCCTGAGACTCCTCAGTTATTTAGACTCTACGGACAAGATTATCGCTGTAGAGGATTCGGGACACGGCCGTGAAAAAACAGTCCATAACTTCTTTTCTTTAGCCACCTACCGTTTGGCCTTCCCCGGCCTTCGGGAGCTGCCGAGCATCGGAAGCGGGGAGAACCATGAAGGAATAATAGCTGCGGCCCCGGATATCATCATATCTTCTGCTGTAGATGTCGGCCAGATAGATCAATTGCAGAATATTCTGGGAATTCCAGTGTTTGCTGTTAATGTTGATGTTGAGTTTTTTGATACAGAATTGTTTTATAATCAGCTGGAAATTCTAGGCAGGTTGCTGGATAAAGAAGATAGGGCGCAAGAGCTGGTTGAAGGTATTAAAGCGATCATGAAGGATTTTGAGACCCGGGCTGAAGGGATTGAGGAAACAAAACGGGCTTACGCAGGTGGTATGATGTACTACGGGCCAGCAGATCTTCTCCGTACAACCGGCGATTACCTCCCATTTGATCTGACGGGAACGGAAAACATAATGCCTACAAATCCCGCGGGTAATCTTCAGCCATATATGACTTCTCTGGAAGACCTGATAGCTGCAGCCCCTGATTATGCCTTTATTGACGCAGCAAATGTTAATCTTTCAAAAGCAGGATTCATGACAAACCGGAATGTTCTGGAAGAACAGGTTCCGGCTTTTACCAATGGTGAGGTGTATACCACATTCGTATATAAATATTACGGTACAAACTGGGAAAATCAGCTCATCAATGTCTATTATATCGGCACAGTTCTCTATCCGCAGCTTTATAGTGATATAGCTATAAATGATAAGGCGGAAGAGATTTGGAATCTCTTTTTCGGAGTGTCTCTGAATTACAATAGCGTTATTGATATGCAGAAAGCTGGACCTGGAAGAGTGGACTGGTTTAACTGAAAATGATGCACGGCATAAGCAGCAGCGAGCAACCGGAAACTCTGGGCGGCACCGCTTCAATATATAGCCGTTACAGGGGATATATAAAAAGAAAGATTTTTTTTCTTGCAGCTGCCGGATTACTTCTTGCTGCCCTTGTTGTGTTTTCCTCCTCGGCAGGGACCATCAGAATACCTTTTAAAGAGGTAGTCTCAAATCTCCTTCGGTTAGATACGACCGGAGTCGGAAGGATTATCTGGGATGTACGGATGCCCAGAATAATCGCCGCCCTTCTGGTTGGCGCGGGATTGTCCCTTTCGGGTACTGTTATGCAGTCAGTGCTTCGGAATCCGCTGGCTTCTCCCTATACTCTTGGCCTCTCGAGTGCGGCGGCCTTCGGAGCTTCATTTGCTATAGTTTTTTTCGGAGCCGGAACCGGTACTACTTCAACAATAATCATCAGCAACTCCTTTGCCGTCGCCCTTTCCGCTTTTATCTTCTCCTTTCTGTCAACTTTTGCGATTCTCCTGCTTACGATCATAACCAAAATCTCAGCCGAGAGTATGATTCTTGCAGGAATTGCTATAGGGTCCATCTTTTCTGCGGGTCTTACACTTATGCAGTACCTGGCTGACAGCATCCAGTTAGCAAGCATAATTTCATGGACCTTTGGTGACCTGGGGAGGGCAAACTGGCAATTTCTTTTGATAACTGCTTCAGTTCTGATTCCCGTCTGTGTTCTATTTTTTTACTACCGTTGGGATTTTAATGCCTTGGACACCGGAGAAGAGGCGGCCAAGGGTGTTGGAGTTAAAACAGGGGCTGTCAGGATAGCCGGAATGTTTGCCTCTTCGATTATGTCAGCAGTAATAGTATCTTTTTTCGGTACAATAGCCTTTATCGGACTTCTCGGGCCCCATATAGCAAGAAGAATCCTCGGCGGAGATCACCGCTTTCTTCTGGTTGCTTCTCCTATTATCGGAGCTATTATATTATTGGCTGCAGATACCGCTGCAAGAACAATCCTTTCTCCAATGGTATTGCCGGTAGGCATATTAACATCCCTGTTTGGCGGACCCCTGTTTATCTATCTTCTCATTACAGGAAGAAGAAAATGATTCTTAATGTACGCGACCTGAATTTCCGTTATAACAAATTTCCTGTAATCCGGGATGTGTCTTTTGATGTGGGAGAGGGGGAAATCATATCTATCCTAGGTCCAAACGGAGCCGGCAAGACGACTCTTCTTAAATGCCTGAACCGCATTCTTTCTCCCAGAAAGGGGACTGTCCTGATTGACGGCAAAGACTCCCGTGATATGGGGCAGGCAAGGATTGCCCGAAAGCTAGGCTGGGTGCCTCAGCGGGGTGAGAGCTCAAGGATGAAAGTGTATGACCTGATACTGCTTGGCCGGAAGCCCTATTTTCGTTGGGGGCCCGGCAAGACCGACCACCTTCAGGTGGAAGAAGCAATCAGGCTTCTTGGCATAGAGGCTCTCTCCATGTGCTATGCCGACGAAATCAGCGGAGGAGAGTTTCAGCTTGTTCAAATTGTCCGGGCCCTGGCTCAGAACCCCCGGGTAATCCTCTTTGATGAACCAACGAGCAGCCTTGATATTAGCAATCAGCATCGTCTTATGGCAAAGATACATTCTCTTATTCACGCCGGATCCAGAGCAGCGGTAATGACAATGCATGATATTAATCTAGCTCTTCGGTATTCCGACAAGTTTATCCTGCTCAAGGACGGCTGTATTTACGCCGCGGGAGGAAGAAGTATTATAACACCGGAAAACATAGAAGAAGTTTATAATATGGAAGTCAAGGTAGTGGAAGCCGGCGGTTATCCCATCGTTGTTCCGGTATAGTCGAGCAATAATATGATTAGGTTTAAGGAAAATCCGGCATATATCAGGACCACAGTCATCAAAGCTGTACAGATGCAGCTTGAGCTGTATCCTCAATCATCCTTAAAGGATATCTATAAGAGTTTCTTTCAGGATGAGTTCGGCCCGGGGCATCTTCTTGTAAATCCTGAAAAAGCCAGGAGCTTTTTTGAACAGGAGCTTGAAACCATGAAAAGCCGTGGACGCTGTAATACGGAACCCTGCGGAAGGGGCCGCAATTTTTATCGTGTTCCCATGGATCTGGTTTTGGACAAAGTTGTCAGGGCGGATGACTACTTTTCTGCTTTTTGGGCCAGTGCTTCAAAATCCATGGTGTCCGATGAAGATGAATGGAAGAAGAAGTGGAATATAATATTTAGGATATTGCAGAGACATAGTGATATTATAAAAAACTTCAAGAAAGATTCCAAGGAGATCCTTGAGGCTTTAGAAAACGGAAATTACGTCATGCATCACAGTACCCGCTACCGGGAAGTCTATGCTCCTCATTATCGGATTTTCAGGACCAGCCCGGCTACTTATAAAGGATTGATTGTTTAATTACAGTCAATTCTTTTTTATTCCCTGAATTACTTTTCAACTATTCTTCACCCCGGACAGGGGCTTCAAAGATGCCTGGTTCCACTGATTAATGAACGGAGCAGGGGAGCCATTCAAGGATTTTCACAAATTTCAGCTGCCAAAAACTATTCCCGACATACTGCTGTCATATATAAAATGGTACTATTTAATTAAAAGGAGATTGTCATATGTCGATTATACAAGATCTTAGATTATATAACGGGGGGCATTGTGAGACCACCGCGACCGGCACTCTTTTATTTCATGATGATATTGAATTAAGCGAGCCGATGATGCTTGGCCTTGGACAGGGTTTCGGTTGAAAATCTCGAGAAGGCCAGATTCGAGAGGGGGCCGATGGCTGGGAAGGCTCTGTCGTATACTGTGGGAAGAGCCGCAAACATGACGCCTGTAGCCGGAATTATACCCAGGGCCCTGCGAGAAACGGCAAAGGAATTTCTAAACCCTCCGCTGAAATGTTTTCGTTATCTGGGCATTCAGAAACTGGCCGGCGAGATGCCCGGGTGGCTGGAATGTGCGCCTGATCCCGGCACCGATCTGCTGGAACAGGCTGATATGATGGAAAATTCCGGAACAGGCGGTGCTGTTTTCAGGAACTTCTTCGGAGACTACCTGTATGAAGCCCTGGAGTATTATCCGCGGAACACCAAGCTCTCCGAAGGAGCAGAGCTGTACAGGCAGGCCGCAGATCTCTGGTCCGGGATTGCCGACCTGATAAAGAAGGCGGGAAAAAGCGGCGAGCAAAACTACCTACAGCAGGCTTCGGAGAAATGCATGCTGGCATCTGTTATTGAGAAGAAGGCTATGGAGAATTTTATATCAATTTTATAATAACATGGTAAAATGAAACCCATGGAAACCATAAACAATATCGAATTAAGAGACGAGAGTATTTATCCCGATGATGTGGTTCTTCGGAAGGCCCTCGGCGCCTCGTATGAAACTTATCTCATGCTTCTTAGTCTTTTTAATGACAATGATATGTCATTTGAATGGAGATATTACCGCGACGGCAAGGCCTGGCTGTGTAAGGTTCAGAAGAAGAAGCGCACTATCATATGGATGTCGGCATGGAAGGGCTTTATGAAGGCTACTATTTATTTTCCGCATAAATTTCTGGAGCGTGTGTATGAGCTTGGTATCAGTGAAGATATGAAAGAGAGGATAAGATCCACCAAAGATGTCGGCAAGTCAAAACCCTGTAATTTTGAAATAAGAGATAAAAGTATTCTGGGTGATTTTGAAAAAGTAATGCAGCTGAAGGTTCTGTGTAAATAGTCAATCTTCAGCGGACTGCAGGCTAGAGCAGGTGAGTTATTCTCGAATAGAAATTAGAAAAGATTGGAACTGGATTTACAGTTCTGTTTTTAAATGTAAAATGATATTTACAGCCATTTTTTTCGCTTAAAAAATCTCAGCATGAAGACTGCGACGGAAACCAGAACTCCCCAGAATATAAAATAACTGTATCTGAAATGCAGCTCGGGGAGATTCTCAAAATTTGTACCGTAAATACCCGCAATGAAAGTTAAGGGAATGAAAATTGCTGAAAAAATAGTAAGAACTTTCATTATTTCGTTCAATCTGTTATTTATACCGGTATTGTAAATATCCATATGGTCAGAGAGCATCTCCCGGTAAGAGTCAATTCCTTCGACAGCTTGAGTTGAAAGATCCAGGAGGTCCTTGATAAATGGGAGAGTATGATCCTGTAATAGATCTGAATCTAGTCTGCTCAGCTGAAGAATGAATTCCCTAACCGGGCGAATTGTTTTTCGAAGATAATTCATCTCCTGCTTATATTTTTGTATTTTGGAAAGTATTTTTTGGGAAGGATTCTCCAGAATTTCATTTTCAATATCTTCGATTTGTTCTCCAAACCTTTCTATGAGCATGATGTAGTTTTCTACGATAATATCGAGGAGTGCGTAGGCCAGATAGTCAATACCGACCTTCCTTATCCTTCCTTTCTGCTTTCGTATCCGGTCTCTAACCGGATCAAATATATCTCCGGGTCTCTCCTGGAATGTAATCAGAAAGGTCTTTCCCAGGACTATGCTGAGTTGTTCACTCTTAATCTGTTTAGCAGCTTCATCATAATACATCATTTTCAGGACCATAAACAGGTAGTCATCATATTCTTCCATCGAAGGGCGCTGGCTGGTGTTCACAATATCATCAAGCACGAGAGCATGAAGATCAAATCCATCTCCTATTTTTTTTATTAGATCAGTATCATGAAGGCCATTAATGTTCAGCCATGTTACAGTCGGTGTATCTTTGAAGGCAATGCTTTCATTCAGGTCGATTATTTCCTGCTCAAGAAGGTTTTCATTATCATAATCAATCATTTTTAAAGTTGCTTCCTGCACTTTCTTTTCACCGATAAAAACAATTTCGCCCGGTGCCCGCCCGTTGGACGCTTCCCGGTTTTTTAAAAATCTTGCCATAAAAATCCTCCAGAAATAGATTATAGCATAGCCGAGTATGCAGCATCCAATATCTCATTTTCTTTCCTTTCCAATAATATTTTTATATATTCTATTTGGAGGACTACTATGGGGTTTTGGGAACGATCAAAAGAGATGCTCAATAAGGGCGTAATATCAACTAAAGAAGTAATCGAATCAGCTGCCGAGAAAAGCAAGGAACTCGGTGAAAAAGGTGTCACTAAGGTTACTATAATGCAATTGGAAAAACAGGCAGAAAACCGCTTTGCTCAAATTGGCCGTCATGTTTATGAGATCCTGGTTAAAGAAGGCCAGCAGACAATTTCCAAGGGAACAGACGAGATAAAGGAACTGCTAAAAGCTGTGGAGCAGATTGAGAAAGATATTGACAGCTATGAGAAAAAGCTTTAGGCATCAGTCTTATTTTTCGTAAGTCGACCTCAGAGATTTCAGAGGAATCGGTTGATGAAATTCCTCTGAACTTTTACTTAAAATCTCTGACCCTGACAACAGCCTCATATTTTTCACTCAACTGGTTTAGATCAACCCATTTATCTTTTAATGTATTGTCAAAAAAAGTTAACACCCAATCCTGCTGAAGTGATGCATTTACCCTGCTGTTTAATGAGCCCTGTGAACCGGTGAGCCTTGTCATAGGATCATACATATATAACATGCTGAAATCCTGATGGTTACCGCCGTTTATCTGATAAATATCGGGTACTTCTTTCGAAGATGAAAAAAGCTGACGCAGAGAATCATTATTGGGACCTGTCTCCCATTGCTCACTTCTAAGAAAGCATGAGGGCACCTGCAGGCCCTTTTTTAAAATTATCTGATCAATAGGCTCAACCCATGCGTCCATTCCAAATACAGACTTCACCCGGGCGTCACCAATCGCAAGCTGAACAACTCCGCCGCCGCCGGTTGAATGTCCTATAACTCCGAGTGCATCCATGTTTATTTTGTTTTCCAAAATCCCGGGTTTGTCATTGAGTCCCGAGAGGAAGTTAAGAACGAGGGCGGTATCTTGCGCGTAGGTGTTTACCAGAGCCCTTGAATAAGAAGTATAATTATCCACAGAGTTCTTATCTGGAAGAGCATTTGGATCGGCGTAGATAACATCTCCATTATCAAAAACACTTACCAGTGCACCGTAGGTGTGATTAATACTGACAGCTATAAAACCATTGCTTGCCAGCATCTCAGCGAGATCAGAGTGGAGATTCATGAAGCCGGTCCATCCGTGAGAAATTATTACCAGAGGAAAAGACTCCTCCTTTTCACTTACAGTAATTCCCTTATAGCTGTTGGAATTTATCAATGCTGTGTGAGCCAGTACAAAGTCGGGGACACCGTACATTTTCGGGATGCCGGTTGTTACCTTCCTGCCGCCTGTCATCCATTTTGTAAGTTTTCCGTCCTCTATTTTGTCTGCCGGATACCAGAGCTGGAATTTAATTCGCCGCGGGCCTCCGGGCGCTGGTCCGTATATTTCTAACCGATCGTCATCATTTATCTCGCAGCTTATTGTTCCAATTTTATAAGGTCCTCCGGGTACCGGCATTTTATGAACCGGAAACAGCCAGAGCAGTAAGACTGTAATAATTAAGAAAATAACACTGACAATCTTAAGCAGGATCGATGTTCTCCGGCTATGGGGGGCAGATTTAAACAGTCCCGCTTTTTGGAGAACGAAACCTGAAGATAGGACCGCCAGGCTTAAATATACCAGGGTCATCTGCCAGCGAAGGCCTTCGAGCAGTAGATGTAAAATGAAGAGGATTACAGCAGCCCCAATAAGGAACTTTAATCCATTTTTCTTTCTAGGATTAGGAAGGAAGGTCCAAGCCGCGCATAATAAGGCCGCAATCGATAGAGATAATTCTAATGTTCTCATTTGTTTTTATCCATCCGGTTACGGCAGGATATCCTCCATTTAAAGAAGACTATTGTAATCCTTTTGTTCTTATACAACCAGAGAAATTTCATGAATTGTTAATAAAGCTGCAGTGGATTTTCGTTGAGTTTAGCGTCATAATAAGAAAAAAGGGGAGGCGGGAAATGCCTGTTTTTGTAAATCGTACTCTGAATATGAAGAAGATAAAGCTTATCGGATTTGATATGGACTATACCCTTGTTCCTTATAATGTGGAAGCCTTCGAGCGTCTTACCTATAGTCTGGCTCAAAACCGTCTAGTAGAGACTCTCGGTTACCCTGAGCAGGTGAGGACGCTTGAGTTTGATTTTAACAGCGCTATTGTAGGGCTGATAATAGATAAACGAAACGGTTTTCTGCTTCAGCTCAGCCGTTATAACAAGGTTAAATCCTCCCGCTTCGGCACTGAAGAGGTTCCATTCTCCGTTCAGAATAAGATTTATGAAAACAGGGCTGTAGACCTTCGGGATTCTGATTATGTCAGTCTTGATACCTCCTTCGCCATTTCTTACGGAGTTCTTTTCTCTCAGCTCGTGCAGCTGAAAAAGGAAGGAGTTGACCTCCCTGATTTTTACCAGCTGGAAGGAGATGTTATGGAGGCAATAGACAGTCTGCATAAAGATGATACCCTTAAATCTGAGCTACGGAAGGACTTTCCAACCTATGTGATAAAGGATTCCCGGGTAGGGAAGATGCTTGAGCGCTACAAGAATGCGGGTAAGAAACTGATGCTCATTACAAATTCAGACTACGGATATACAAGAACTCTCCTTGATTATGCTTTGAATCCTTTCCTGGAAAAGCATTCCCGTTGGCAGGATGTCTTTGATATTGTCATCACCCTGGCCGACAAACCCAAATTTTTTGAACAGAAGGGACGTTTTCTCAACATTGATCTGGAATCAGGCCTGATGTCGAATCATGAAGGACCCGTAACTGAAGGATTGTATCAGGGTGGTTGTTCCCGGGTTCTTCAGGCCGACCTGGGGCTGGCCGGAAGTGAGATCCTCTATTTAGGTGATCACATCTACGGAGATGTCGTCTCAATCAAGAAACAATGCGGCTGGCGGACGGCCCTGGTTCTCGGCGACCTTGAGGTTGAGATGGAGGGACTCCGGAAATCTCAGGTTGTGCAGGAAACCATCGACAGCCTTATGGAAGAGAAGGAAGAACTTGAAAATAATATCAACCTGATTGATATAAAAAAATATGAAGGAAAACCAGCGAACAGAGGCCAGCTCGATGAGCTGTATCGCAGTATTGATGCTCTTAATTCCAGGATTTCAGACCTTATATCTCAATACCGAAAATTCTTTAATCCCTATTGGGGCGAAATACTCCGGGCAGGTTCGGAGGAGAGCCGGTACGCCGAGCAGGTTGAAAAATATGCCTGTATCTATATGACCCGGGTCTCGGATCTCTATGATCATTCTCCCCGGACATATTTCAGGCCGAGAAAACGAATTCTTCCCCACGAGGCGACAGCCTGGAGCTGCCGGGAGTAAAACATTATTGGCAATCTATGGTTATCTCCATCCCGTCATAGGCGCAGAGTTCCGGCACTTCATCAATATGCGTGAGCATATTCTCATGCATATGAGTCAGAACCGTTTTACCGGCTTTAAGATGCTTAATATCTGGATAGTTGAGATGCCATTTAACGGGCTTGTCAAAGTAGTAGCATTCGGTTATCAGCAGATCAGCTCCGGCCGTAAAATCAATTAGGCCCTCGGTTAACTCACCATCCCCGGTATAAGCTATTGTGTTTTTTTTCGTCTCGATTTTCAGAGCCAGGGGTAAGGTTGTGGCCGTATGCCTAGCGTTTATGGCAGTTATTCTAAGTTCTCTAAACTGGATGGGACTATCAGGAGTTATTTCAAAATACTCCACCTTAAACTTCGGCTGCATTATGCTGCTGCCGGGGAAGAGTGCTTCCTGCAGCATTTTAATGTGTGCTTCGATGCCCACAGGGCCAATGATTGTCAGGGGGCTTTCCCTTTTAGAGCCCAGCATCGCGTCCATCAGAAGGAAGGGCACTCCTCCGCAGTGATCTCCATGCAGATGTGTTATAAGAACTGCATCGATGGTGTTGGGGGCAATCTCCTGCTGGCGGAGACCTATTAGAGCAGTCAATCCACAATCCAGAGCATAACGGCTCGCCTGGTCTGTCACTATCATGCAGGGCTGCAGCCGGCCCCCGCTGCCGAAGGCGTCGCCTGAGCCTATAAATCTTATTTCCATTTGAATCCTCCGGATGCTGTCTAAAGGTCTTTGATTTTATACCAATTTAGCACCTGGTGCGCGGATAAGCAAGATTTCCGCATATGATAAAAATGTAGTATATTAATCAAATGCGTAAATCTGATACATTAAACTGGAAGTTTATCTGCAGTGCCGGTGAAGAATAGGCGTCTAAGTAACAGAAAGTCAGCATAGTCGTAAAGTTTTTACCTTCTTAGATAGGATAATTCCTTAGGCAGGACAATGTTGTTTCCATAGCAGTCTTCTCCATAGCCGCAGGCCGCAAGAATCTCAAGATCGGCTAAAACTCGTTTGTCTCCCTGGAAGGAGACACTCAAATCCGTTTTCAGATCAATCTGACCTTGCGCTAGAAGGCTTGCAATTGCTCTGTTGGCAAATTCCCCTAGAGTTTCTTCAGAGATAGATTTCAGGTCAGGCAGGATAAACTCTGCCGAGTAGTTAATGATCTTATTCTCTTCGAGCAGTTCATGAAAAATTTCTTTCAATCCTTTTTCGAAATTCTCGTTGCATTCAGAATTGGTAATAGACTTGAGGGTGTTGATATTTTGTGCAAGATTCCTTCTTTTCTCGGCATTGATTTTTTCATTTACTCGGAACAGGTTCATGGGGCTGGAAGCATCAAATTTCTCATCTTCTATAAGCAGGTACACTTCACTTCCATAATGCAGCACAATCTTGGAGACCAGAGTAGAGGGTCTGACATGAAACCCTCTGTATCCGGGAACTCTAACATTGATAGAACCTTCCTCCGCGTATTTTTTAATAACTTCTTTGCAAAGAGCCCTTCCCGCGGTTAAAAACTGCTCGGAGTAATTGAGGTAATAATTTACCAGTATTTCCAGTATCGTCAGTGTGCTTATTGGAAGATGAGAGTCTCTCTGTTTAGCTTCACTCAAATGCATTATATGACGTTCATAATAATGAATTATACAGGTTGCCGCTTCCAGCAAATGATAAACGATAGAAGTATGTCCACGCATGAGCTTGAGATCAACATCAGTGTTCTCAATATCAGTATTGGAAATATAGGTATCATATAGACTTTGGAGATTATGGAATTTACTTTCCAGAATTCTGATTGAATTTTCATTGATAACATCGGGAACCAGCTCATTGTAACTATGATAATTGACATTCTTTATTTGTCTCAGTAAAATACTTTCACTCGCAAGATTCAAATATGATGTGGCCAAATTTACAATTACTTGTTCGGGTTTTTCAACTTTGCTTTTCTTAAGATCAGACTCCAGTCTCCCTTCGGGGAAATCGATGGTTTTGTACAAACTTTTATCAATCCCGGTATTTTGTTTTAATCCAATTGATTTTGAACTCTTTATCAGCTCAGAAAAAATCAGGTAAAGTGAGGACGAAAATTGACTAAGGACGTCCTCCGTATCTGAGAGAAAGGTGTCAATTCCGCTGAGCAGCTTATATTGGGGAGATGTAGATTTTAAATGAAGAGTAATATAGGACACATCTGTAAAAAGTTTTATAGAAGCGATGTTTTCCCTGAAAGGTTTCCATTTGAGATTGTTTTTAGCATTGTAATGATCCAGACTTTCTTCCAGTCTCGAGGCGGCAGATTTTGACCGTCCCAGGAAATCGGTATTAATAATATCTTTCTTATTTTTCACAGAAAAAGCATAGTTTATGAATGAGTTTAAGGGTTCGAACAAGTGGTTTATGAGATTTAGAAAATCCTCATTATCAAATTCTAATTTTCTTTCCATTACTTTTAATTGTGAGTTAGTTGAGAGTTATTGTCAAAGAAATAAAGACAGATTCAGCAATTGTCTAATTTTGACCTCCGGAAGCCCCTGAATAATCTTTAAAATGTCTAAATATTTAAATCATTCCTCTTTGCCGCGTGTTGGGAAATTCTAATCCCCGCTTCCGGGACGTCAGTAGTTCTGAATTTGGCTGCTTTTGTATGCCGCCGCTGGGGGCCCCGGTGCCGTCAGGAAAAATTGAGGTCTTCCGAACCTTTTTCTGATGGTATCGGGGTCAGCAAGGGCCGACATTCGGGGGAATTGCAGTCAAATTCAGAATTGCTGAGACATATTCCCTTTTGCTTGTATGTTTTCGGCAGACGAGCATGAGAGAATCTATGATTAACCACTGTTGTCTGTAAAAGATACTTGAAAACAATTATAATTATGCATAAAATATAGCAGCTGTCGTATTTCATACGGGTAGTAATGTTAATACCAATACAAATTAAGAGCTATGTCAGGTTTTTATAACCATCCCGGCTCGGGAGACTGTTTTATGCTCTTAGCAATATTAATTTTATCAGTTTATATTATTGTGATGATTCTTCTTGATTACCTGCCCGACAGGAAAAAGAAGAAGGATCTGTCACTGTTAAATATGACCGGTTCCGATAACACCTTTTTTCTGTCAGGGAAAACCATGACAACCGCCGTTCTGCTTATTTCTACGGCAGCTACAAATTTTTCCGCATTCACAATTCTCGGATTATCAGGTGCGGGTTACCGGATTGGATATGCCTTTTATCCTGTAATGGCTTTTGGAACCGGGTTTATGGCCCTAGGCATGTATCTGATCGGTGCTCCGCTTGGTAAACTCGGGCGGGAACGGAATTATATCAGTCCTGCTGATTTTATTGCTGACAGGTATGAATCTCCAGTGCTAACCCGGATATACGCTGTGGTTTTAGTCATTCTCACCCTCCCGTATCTTGCGCTACAGCCTATGGCCGCAGGAATCCTGCTTGAAACTGCCTTCGGGCTTCCATATCGCTTAGGCGTGATTATTTGCGCGATAGTAGTAGGTCTGTATACAACCAGAGGCGGTATGCGCGCGGTAGCAAGAACTGACCTTTTTCAGGGAGTACTAATAGTTGTTCTTGCCGCAGCAGCCTACGCCGCGGTTATCCGCTCTATGGGAGGATTTGAGGCAGCCCATTTGCTCGTTTTTAAAACAGCACCGGAGCTTCTCGGCAGATTCGGCAGCGGCAAAGGCGTCGGGCCTGCAGTTCTTGCCGGTTATATAGTCTTATGGTTTTTCGCTGATCCTATGTTTCCTCAGCTGAATCAGCGTCTTCTGGCTGCAAAAGATCAAAAATCACTGGAAAGAACCGTCACAATCTATCCTCTCATCACAATGATACTCTTTTTCCTTACAATATCCGTAGGCGTTATAGGAGCCGGGGTTCTGCCGGGACTACCTGTGAATGAATCGGACCGCATCTGGCCCATTCTGATTTCCAGGGCAACAAGGCCGTCGCTTCTTGCCGTCTTTATGCTTGCGCCTCTTGCTGCAATAATGTCTACCCTGGATTCACAGTTATTAAGTCTGTCTTCAATAATAACAAGGGATCTGCTCGGAAAAAAGGATGCCGGCCAGAAGAATATCAGATTGATTACCGCGGCCATTTCGGCGGCAGGTCTGGTAATTGCTCTATTCCCGCCGCATAATATTCTTGACTTCATAAACAAGTCAAGTTTTCTCGGATATGCCGCTCTCTCTCCATTAATATTCGGCGGACTGTACGCAAAACGGTTGAACGCCTTTGGCGCTTTTTTTTCCATAATAGCAGGGGAGGGGCTTACCCTTCTTTTCGGGGTTGGACTACTCAGCTCAGGTCCGGTGCCGGCAGTATTTATAGTATGTTCCGCCTCATGGCTGGCAATGTTCCTTGGTTCGCGGTTGCAGGGCTTTAAAATAAATATACAAACATCGTTTCCGGTATATAAACTCAGCGACAAACTCCCTTTAAAATGGGGGCTTGTATTTGGAATTTTATTTGTGCTGGGCTGTGATTTTCTTAATTACTTTATAGCGTCAAATTATCAGGATTCAGGGCACAATGGCATAGGCCGTAGTCTTCTTCCGGGCTGGCTTTTTTATCAGGCCGGCCTGTGCATAGTTCTTTCTTTAGCGTTTTATGCTTTTTTCCATTCAAGAAAATCGGAAAATAATCAGAATTGATTATTTAGGTTGTGCAGGATGAAGACTAAACAAGAGATAAGAGTAGTGACTCTCGAATTTTGAGCTTAGCTCTGCTGTTACACAGATGTGCAGAGCAGGGCATTGCAGCGATCAAAAAAGGCTGCCGAAGCAGCCCTATATAGTACATCTAAGGAAGACTTCTAAAAACTGCAGTTTTTAGAAGTCCCCATAAGTTAGAAAGTATTTTTAATGTGCTCGGCCAGTTTCTTAGCCAAGACCATATGGTAATACTCTTCGTCCTCTACAGCATCCTTAGCCAACTCGCGGGCTGCACCAAAAACACCCTGAAACATCATCGATGAGACCTTCGTTAAGTGATCGTTCTCTGAAGGATCCTGGGAAAACAACAGCCAAAAACTTTTTTTGTCTGCTGTAAACAGTACCTTTGTATCTGAAAACCAGGCATCATTAAATTCCTTTGAAAGTGACTTGAAATCATAATTATTGATAAAATACTCTTTCCATTTAACATGGTCATAGGGTGAAGCCTGCATCTCATAAGGAACACCATAGCGCAGAGTCTTTTTAGTTACCTGATTCAGCATATTGCTGATCTTCTGATCTGTAATACGATCATCATTGTACATCTCTGCTACAATAAGGTTGTTTTTACCCTTGCCATCATTAAGATCAATGTCTTTATAAAAACGCCCCATGAGTTGGAACAGCCAAATGCTCTCGCCCGCTGATTCATCTATCTTACCTGTATCTATTTTGGAAAACCCGGGACCATAAACCTCATAATTCAAAGTTGAATGCACATTGTATTTAATTAAATGCTTTTTTCCGTCTGGGCTTACCTCGTAATCTCTAGTCACCGCCCAATCTTCTGAAATAATCGGAAAATCAATATTAACAGTACTGTTCATGCTGATTGCATAATCAATTCTTCCGTCTTTAATGCCGCCTTCCATCAAAGTCATAGGCTCAACAGTCTTACGAGTTCCAATCAAATTGAATTCGCCGATTGTGTGAAGTCTGACATATGGCTCGTTTTTAAGTTCATCTGTCAGGATGCTGTGGTAAAACTCCGCATAAGGTGCTATCCCGGGTATACCAGTATCAATGGCAATATCAACGGTAGCAGCTTCAATCGCTGCTTCAATTTTAGAGTTTACATCCAGATAGTCAGGATCAAGCTGTGAAACATAGTTGAAATAGTCGACAGCCTTGATAGCTTTTTCCCTATCTCTGGTGCTCAATAATTCGACAGCATAGTTGTAATTCACTTTTATTACATACTCTTTGGCCGCCTCAACTTCAGCCGAATAATCTGTAACAGGTACTTCACTTCGAGTGGAAGCTGCAACGAGCTTGTTCATTGCGTCCAGTTTCTGCCATGCTTTATAGGCCGTGCCCGCATTCGCTGGAGTCTTTTCAGTTGTCATAGCCAGGAGGGAGTCTGTTCCACCGTTGAAAGCCCGTGGGAAAAGCTCAAGAGCTTCCGGAAACTCAGGATTTATTTCAAGAGCAATTAAAACATTACTGATAGCTGAGACGTAATCGCCTTCTTTGAAATTTTTCTCTGCTTCTCTGTATTCAAATCCGCCCTTAGTAAATAAGGTTGCACAGGACATGAACATGATTAGAATAGATAAAAGCAGTAAAAATGGAATGATTCGGTTCTTTTTCATCGGTTCCCCTAAAAATATTTTAGCTACAGAATAACTCATCAATCTTAAATCTATTTTAAATGATGAATATAATTGTTGTGATATAACGAGTATAGAAATTATCAGGGGAGACCCTGGCTATTCAATCATAATCTGCGCTAAACCCTATAGGTCTTAGGTGTTTTTAATTTCATGCTGATCTCCTAATTGGGTAATCTGAATATAATGTAATACATTGACGGTGACAAACGTTCTAATTTTTTAATCGGATATATTCTGATTAGAAATTTTAGTTATCTTGAAATTTCTCTGCAGTCAGCTTTGCAGCAGTTTCTCAAAATAACGACTGATTCTTCTTTGTATTATTCTATTTAAAGCTACTACCCCTATCCCGATTAGAAATACAGCAACCACCATTCCGAGAGTAAGAAGAACAACAAGAACATTCCCACCAAGATAATCAGGATCAAAAAACGGGTAAATAAAATTCCCAGATAGAGAAGAGTAAATTAAATGGAAAATGAAATAGCATACAGGATAAACAAGCACAAAGATTTTTTTTCCAGGCTGCAATGTCTCAAGATCTACAAAAAGTAGAAAATCGAGAAGAGCCAATGCCGGCATCATATAATGGGTGATAATTGAAGAAGCCATACTTATATAATGAACCATACTCGAGATACTCTTGTTCTCCAGCATTAAGTACAATTTATCAGTGAAACCCTCATCAATCAGCATAATAAATATTGTTCCGGTTATAACCATATTCGTAGTGACAACCAGAGAAAAAACAGGATGAGCCTTTTTTCTGACAAGGGGTGATAGTATCCAGTATATGGCAAGAATCAGATTGCTTTGAATTGTTAAGAAATAGATCGAAGGAATCTCTTTATTCCAGGAAAAAAGTGAGCGTTCGACAATATAATATATAATTACACTCCCGAGAATAATTCTGAGAAGATTCATCAAACCGGGACTGATGAAGTTTCGTCTTAGATTATCAGAATCAATCATAGAGTTATTATGACATGAAATCAGCATATCTGCCAGTAGTCGGGGAGGCCGTGAATAACTCTATTGCCGCGTCGGCTTTAGATAAATTTATTGCTTCCCGATGATGCGTATGTTAGAATTGAAGAGAAATAATGAAAATCAAATTTATTACACTGTTGTTAGCTACATGTCTGTTATTTTCCTGTAATGGACAAGAGCCCGAAAATAACTTTTATAAAATTGAACGATTAGAGAAAGCTGAAAATGAAAATAACATTACAGCAATCCAAGACATTTTTGATGTCGATGCTCTTTTTTATACTACGGAATTAATGCCGGTTTTCGGAAGAATTGGAATTGTATCTATCTACGAATTTATTTTTTCAAGAAATGATATTGAAAATGTGGATTATGTTGTGGATTCTACTAATATTATTGGTCAACTGTATTTTGAATATGGGAATTTAACCACAAAAAAAGTTGGTAAAGACAGCGTTTCTCATCCTTTTAAAGCTGTATTTGAAGAGCAGAATGATGAATATAAAATTTTGGAAATCTCTTTCGGAGAAGAAGATAAGCTAATAAAGGAATTACCTGAAATGCTTAAACCCACAGGTATCTACAATGTTGGACAGCGAAATTTCTTTTATGATAAAACGCAATCAGGTAATGAGCGACTCCTTTCTTTTCAAATATGGTATCCTTCTAATCATGATTCAACTGAAAAACAATCTTTTCGAACAGAGCAGGTAATTTCCAGCTTATCAAATTTTCTTGGTTTACCGACTTTCGTAATAAGTTATTTTTCTAAAATTGAAAGTAATACTATTTCAAATGCCCAGGCTGTTCCAGATGAAAAATATCCAGTTCTTATTTATAATCACGGATACGGTGGTTTTACCCAAGCATACCAAACTGTTTTTGAAGAATTAGTCAGTCATGGATATATAGTTGTAAGTATTGGCCACGAAGATGAATCGGCCTTACTTATAAAAGAGAACGGCAGGGTTATAGCTAATAACCCCGACAATGAGGTTTATTCAAAAAGAGCTCCTGAATTAAATGGGGCAGAAATTGGTAGATTGCAATCAATAATTTTGAATTCTAATAATCTTGCTGATAATAATGACGCATATAGGGAAATGTTGCGTCTAACTCCATTACATAATGAAAGTACATTGCTCTGGGCGTCAGATGTAAAGTCTGTGATTGAGAAGATGAAAATTATCAATGTTGAAGATGATAATCTCCATGAAATTTTTGATCTTAATAAAGTAGGAATTTTTGGCCATTCATTAGGTGGCGCAACCGCAGGACAAATGTGCTTCGGGAAAACTGAAATTAAAGCAGGTATAAATTTAGATGGATTTCAATTTGGTGATTTATACGAAAATGATCTTGAAGTTCCGTTTATGTTTGTCTCAAGCAATCAAGAGGGCAGTAGATATTTACGATCATTAACTTTTATTGAAGACTCAAAGCAGGATTGCTATCAGGTCACACTTAAAGGGTTTTCACATGACAATTTTACTGATCTGAAATTCATCAATGAGGGTGATAAAGAAGCAATGGAATTACAAAGGGAATTAGTGAAAGGTTTTTTCGATAAGTATTTGAAGGGGTTATCAGTAGATTTAAAAGAGATTGGAAATAAATATAATAGGCTCTCAATTAGCTATTTAAAATTAAAAGAGCACTCAGATTATAAAAAGATTGATAAGGAGCCCTGATGTACTCAATAGGCGAAGTGTCGAAAATAACCGGAATATCCCGAGACAGATTAAGAAACTACGAAGAGAAGGGCCTGCTGTACCCTGATAAAAATATTTATAACGGCTATCGTGAATACAGCATTGATGATATAGACACAGTGCTTCTCATTGAGTTTTACCGGAGTCTGGATCTCAGTATCGACAGCATTGGCGAGATCTGTAAAGACAGAGGGCTTGAGGATATAAAGCGCCTGATCGAGGCGAAAAAACAGGCGGTTGATGAGGAGCTCGGGAAGCTGACCCGCATCAACGATAATCTTTCGGGCTTCCTTGCCGACTATGAAAATATAAAGAGCAATCTCAATAAGATAATAATTCGTGATATGGATGATTTTCAAATCTACGATGAGCTTACCGATTTCCGTTCTTATCAGGAGTATAATAAAATCCACGCTTCACAGAAATTTGATCCTGATAAACCGATTGTCAGGAAGCTGACGAGAAAACTCATCTTCGAAAATGACTGTATTGCTGAGAGTAAGATGGTGATAACCGGTCCGGTGGACGCCGGGAAAAACGTGAAGCCTGATATTTGCAGACCTGGCAGGTGCCTATACACCGTTAGAGAAGACTCTAAAAAAGCTGACAGCCTTATGGCGGATATTCAGCGGGATTTCTTTAGTTTTATCAAGGAGCATGATCACGAGATTACGGGCACAGCGTATGCGAATATACTGTTTATGGCCAAAGACGAGGGCTCTATGAAGTCATATCTGGAGATTTTTTTACCTTTAAAGAAATAAATCTCTTGACCATAGTACAGTACCAGGCTTTATCCTGACAATGTATTCAATAAGGAGGAATGATAAAAATACTTCCGTGTATTTTTATCATTTTGGAGTTTGTCAAGCGATGCTTGCAAACTCCATCTCTGATATTCGCCATCCGTGGCGAAGATTTTTATAGGAGAGCATATGGATAAAGCGGAAGCAAAGAATTTAAAGATTTATTTCATTTTCACATACCTGGTTTTTTGGTTATTACTCGGATTAACAGGATTTCTTATATCTATAGAAGTTCCAGTGCTGGCACAGAGTATAATTAAAAACGTCTGTGCATGGACTCCAACATTTGTAATTCTTCTCATGTTTAAGAAACTGTATCCCAATACCACTATCAAGCAGTACATGAAGCTGCATTTTACGAAGAAAATCAAGCCAAGGGATTTTCTCTCTTCATTCCTATTGCAGGCGGCAGTAGCAGCTGCGGCTGTAATTGCATTTTTCATAGTTAACAATAAGCCGTTTAGTACTATGACTTTTATAGCATCTTCATCTATTATTCCTGTTCTTATAATGGATTTAACAAGCGGAGCCCTAGGTGAAGAGCTTGGATGGCGCGGTTATGCGTTAAACATATTACAGAAGAAATATGTTCCGCTTACAGCCGGAGTGATAGTCGGGGTGGTATGGGGATTATGGCATCTTCCGCTTATGATTCTATCCGGGTATTCAGGTTTGGAACTGGTGTATTATATGGTCGCTTTCATGACGGCAGTAGTTTCATTTTCAGTAATAATGACTTTCTTTTATAATAAAAGTAAAAACATTCTGATAGCAATGTGGATGCATTTTTTGTTTAATTTCTTATTGAAAATTGTGATAATTGATCTCTTGCCCCTGATAATATTCATAGCGGCAGGTTACCTGATTCTGGTAATTCTTGTAGTTGCTTTTAACAAGAATGAATTGCTTGAAAGAAATACTATATGGTCAACCCCGTTAATGTAGTCAGTTAGTTCAGCACGTTTATCAAAGTATATCGCTGCAAATTAATACTTGTCAAGTTACAGATAATAATTTAGTATAAAAAAGTGCCACACGTGTGGCGTATTGCTTGATAAATCCAAATTTAAGAGGATTGTATGAAAAGAAAAAACCTGGTTTTGTATAGTATTCTGACAGCTATTGCCCTGGCAAACGCCGCTGTATATTGGTCTTTAAAACCTATATGGTTTTTTATTGATAAGGAAATAGGAAATATCGGCAGTATTGATAACTTCTGGTCAATCTTTTTTTGGATACTATCAACAGCTGTATGTATATATACACTGGTATTATTTATTATCAGAAAGAGCGGCCTGGTACATTCAGTGATATTGATTTTTTTTAATTTGATATTTATTATTTTTAATATATATCTCTGTCAGATGCTCGGATCGGAAATAAATATTCTTTCAAGAAACCTACTGACTCTTCTACCAGGGCTGCTTATTACAGCAACAGTATTATATTTTACCATTATTTTCCCGAAAACAAAATTATCGAAAAATGGAAAGAGCCGGGCCCTGGCAGCAGTTCTTCTGCTGTTAGTCCTGTTTGTTTCTATTAATATTCCCGGAAATATCAGAATAACTTCCGGGCCCAGCATTCAATACATAGATGATGATAATTTTGCCGTAATCTGGACTACGAACAGAAAAAGTACCGGATGGATAGAATGGGGTCCGGATGAAAATCAGTTATCTGTAAAACAAATGTCGGAAAAGGGCTTAATTCAGGCAAATACCAGGGCCCATAAGATAATAATGTCCGGTAATCAGAATGATAATTTTATTTTCAGAGCCGGGAGCAAAGATATAAAAGAACTTTTTCAAAATAATGTTGTATTCGGTAAAACAGTTTACAGCGAGTTTATTGAATTTGAAGATAATAAGTATAATGATGAAATATCTTTTTATGTACTAAGCGATATTCATGAACGAAAAGATCTCTATGAAAAATATCTGTCAGGGAATGATTATGATTTTCTGGTTCTGAACGGAGATTTACTATCTTCAGTCGATACGGAAGATATAATAATTGATGAAATGCTGAAACCCCTTTCGACTTATTCGAAAGGATTCACACCTTTTTATTTTGTAAGGGGAAACCATGAAACCCGTGGGGCTTCAGCAAGAGAATTACCGGATTATCTGGCACTTCCGGGCGACAGTTATTATTATACCTTTAATTATGGACCTGTGTTCGGCCTTGTTCTGGACGCAGGAGAAGACAAACCGGATTCTCATGAGGAATACGGAGGGCTTGCGGATTTTGAAGCTTATCGAGAGACTGAGAGCGAATGGCTGAAAGATGTTTCTCAAAGCGAAGCCTGGAAAAAAGCTGAGTTTAAAATAGTTTTCAATCATATCCCCTTAAATATGTATGAATCTACACAAGAGGATTCTTCGCTTAGAAAAACCGAAGAAGAGTGGGTGAAGATCCTCAATAGTATAGAAATAGATGCGCTGATTTCAGGCCATACACATAAATCGGATTTTATTGAAGCTGATGGCGATAGATTTAAGTTCCCCATTATTGTCGGGGGAGGTTATAGAAAAGCTAACAGCGGTTATGAGGCAATAAAAATCGAAGTAGAAAATGATTCCATGAAAATCTATTTGGTGGATGAGGATGGGCAATTATCAGAAATCTGTACTATTGATGACTAGGATGAAAAAATGACAACAAAAGAACGGATACTGCAGGAAGCGGAAAAAAGGTTTATTGATTCCGGAATAGCAAATACCCTGATGAAGGATATTGCAGCAGCGATTAATATTAATCGACGGACTCTCTACCGCTATTTTCCGACAAAGGATGAACTGGCTTTTGAAGTAGAAATGATTGTAATGAAGCAGATACAGAATTACCTTTCTATCGAAGTGGAAGAAACAGAAAACAATACCGGTTTTGAAAAAATAGAAAAATATTTTGACAATGTTAACTTTGAAGATATTAAAGAGCTGATGAAGTTTACAGCGGAATTTGATCGATACTTTCAAAATGACTACCCAACACCCCAGCTTGAAGAATCATTTGTGCAGTCCTTGAATCCTCATAATGATCTATTATACAAATACATAAGTGAAGGTATCGAGGATGGCTCTATCCGGAATGATATCAGTGCAGACAATCTTTTTCATTTCATAAGCCAGAACTTTTTTGCCTTGTTCCAGCGTCTGGTTTTAAGAGAGAAACATCTTAAAAATGAATATTGCGATCAGGTTGATTTTCAGCAGTTGTTTAAAGATATTTTATTAAGCGGAATAAAAAATAAATCCTGAACAATAGAAACTATAAGCTCGGGGCTTCCGGCAGCAACATTATTGAATATAAATATACACAGCTTGTGTATAAAAAGATTGCTTAAAACATTAATGAGTACTACACTGGTAGGGAAAAGAGGTACTTATGAACAAGAGTGTTACTTCCCGGGGTGAAAGACTGACATATGGCGGTTATTTCTGGGGACAGAATTTTATTTTAATCATCGTCCTGCAGTTTTTGATGATCTTTTATACTGATGTAGTCGGCCTGAGCGCCGCTTCTGCAGGTCTGATTTTTCTAATTGCCCGCATATGGGATGCAGTGAACGACCCGATAATGGGTATTATTGTAGACAAGGTTAGCTTTAAAAATGGTGAGAAGTTCAAACCATGGATCACCGCAGTGATTTTTCTGCTTCCGCTTGCGACAATCCTCCTTTTTATGAATCCAGCCTCCAGCATGACCGGAAAACTTACATGGGCCTTCATAACCTACATTCTCTGGGGAATGATATACACAGTAAGCGACATTCCCATCTTTGCCCTGGCCACCGTTATGACAGGCAATCAGGATGAGAGGGTTCGAATAATATCTGTCGGAAGGCTGGCCGCCGGTATAGGAGCCCTTGTGGGAGTGATTATCATCACGCCCCTGACGGTCACTCTTGGCTGGACGCCCGCAATCATCATTGTTGCGCTCATTGCAATGGCCGTCATGCTTCCTCTCAAGTTCAAGGCCGTTGAAAGAATCAGCTACCAGAGAGACAGCTCTACTTCAATGAAAGAAATGTTTAAGGGGCTTCTGAAAAACCGCTATCTCATGCTGATTTATGCAGTAATAATAATTTCAAACCTGACAAATACGGGTTCTGCAACAATCGTCTATTTTGTGAAATACAACCTTGGTAATGAAATGCTTATTCCAATGATAAGCCTCGCCGGAGCTTCCTCTGCGATACTTCTCCCGATATTTCTGCCGAAACTCATACGTATATTCGGAAAGCGGATGCTATTTCTTCTTCTAATGAGTATTTCTATTGTATCATCAATCCTGTTTTATTTTATCGGATACTCAAGTCTTCCTCTCGTCTTTATTTTCATCGCCCTCAAATATATGGCCCTCAACCTGCCAATACTCATGATGGCCATGTTCACTTCTGACTGCCTCGAATACGGTTATTCCAGGACAAAAAAGCGTAATGAAGGGATTGTTTTTTCGGTTCAGACCTTCTCCATTAAAATGACCCTCGCGCTTCAGGGAATAATGGGCGCCTTCGCCCTAGCCCGGGCAGGCTATGCGGCAAATCAGGTACAAAGCACCGAAGTCTTAAATGAGATTTGGCGTATGAATACCCTCTATCCTGTAGCAGGGCAGATTGTGGCGGTCGTACTGTTTTATTTTTTCTATAAACTCTCGGAGTCGAGGGTGGCGAAGCTTGTAGTTGCAGGCTCCGATGGACAGTAAAACCCGTGAAAAACAGCGGGAGAATATCCTCTCTGCTGCTGAGTCCTGCTTTACTGAGCAAGGTATTGCCCTGACTACCATCAGCGATATTACAAAGAAGGCCGGAATTTACAGAAGGACAATATATAATTATTTTACAAGCAAGGAAGAGATAGCAAGTGAAATTTATCATCGCTATAGTGAGCAGGAACTCTCATTCGATCTTCCGCCCAAAGATACGGGCTATCAGCTTCTCGAGCATGTACTCTCCACCTGGATGAGCCAAATGGCAGACTTCCGGCCGTACATTCTCTTTGCAATTCAGTTCGAGTACCATTTTCACCATACCGGAAACGACAGGGAAATCCTGGAGTCGGGTATAAACTTTAATATTGTAAATCTGCTCCGGGATATTCTCGAACGAGGCATGAAAGACGGAAGCCTGGTTCTTCCCGATGGAGACTTCGAGATGATTGTTCACTCACTTCTTCATACCCTGATGGGATACCTGCTTCGGGTTGTTCACAGAGAGGAAGTCTTCAAGATGGAATCCGGGTTTACGATGGAGTATTTTGATCTCTCGCTCAAAATAATACTAAGAGGTTTAAAGGCATGAATAAACTCTGGTGGCAAAGCACAACTATTTATCAGATATATCCCCGGTCATTTCAGGATTCGGATAACGACGGAGTCGGTGATCTGGAGGGTGTAATTGATCGCCTCGATTACCTCCAGCAGCTGGGGGTTGAGACCCTCTGGCTCTCGCCCTTTTACGCAAGCCCCGGTCAGGATCACGGTTATGATATAAGTGACTATTATGCAATTGACCCCTTGCTCGGAGATATGGAAACAACAACCCGCCTGATAGAAGAGGTTCACAGCCGCGGCATGAAAATTATCATGGACATGGTAATAAATCATACCTCGGTAGAGCATGATTGGTTCAAGCAATCACGCTCGAGTCTGGATAACCCAAAACGCGGTTGGTACATCTGGAAGCAGGGACTGCAGTCCGGCGGCCGGAAGCCTCCCAACAACTGGCGTTCTATGGTAGGTAAAAAAGGCTGGAATTACGACCCTGCTACCGACTCCTGGTACTACTCAAGCTTCTTATCCTTCCAGCCTGATCTGAACTGGAATAACCCGGAGGTCAAGAAAGCCATGTTTGATATGGTGCGTTTCTGGCTCGAAAAGGGCGTAGATGGATTTCGCCTCGATATTTTTAATTGTCTGGGTAAAAACCAGAGCTTTCCGGATAATCCCTTCTACCCGAAATATTTTCCAAAACCCGATGATAACGACCACTGTTTCTGGCAGAATAAACTTCATAATTTTAACCATCCCGATTCCTTCAAGCTGGCCCGGGAGCTGCGCAGGGTAATCGACGAGTACCCCGGGCGCTTTTTAATAGGGGAAGTCAGCGGCAATGACGGGGTTCTCAAGCGTTTTCTTGGAGAAAAACAGGACGGCCTGAATCTTGTTTTTCAGTTTGAACTCCTGCATTTTAAGTTCACTAAGAAGTTTTTCAAGGACTTCATCTTGAAGATGGAAAGGGAGTTTGCCTCTCCCTATCTGCCGACCCTCGTCTACAGTAATCATGACAGCGGCAGGGGAATCAGCCGTGTTAAAAACAACCTCGCAAAGGCAAAGCTTCTGGCCCTGCTTCAGCTGACAATTCGGGGAGTTCCCGTCCTGTATTACGGCGATGAAATAGGAATGGGAAACCATGACCTGCCTATTAAGGGCGCAACAGATCCTCTTGCCAAAGATTACTCCCGGGTGCCCAAATGGCTCGCTAAAGCTGCAGGAATACTCCTCAACCGCGATGACGCGAGGACTCCCATGCAGTGGACAGCGGCTCAAGGCAGGGGATTCACAGAGACTCCTGAGAACTCCTGGCTGCCCGTCATTCCCCATACAGAGGGGCGGGATGTTGAGACCCAGATGGATGAGCCTTCCAGTCTGTGGCAGTCTTATGTGCAGCTTTTAAAACTAAGAAAAGAGCTTCCTTTGCTAAACAGAGGAGACTGCAAAATGATTCCGGCAAAAAAAGATATACTAATGTACCTAAGGCAGCATGACGGAGAAACCGCCCTAGTAGCCGCCAATTTCGGCAGCAGAGTGGGGACTGTAGACTTGGGCAGCATGAAGGGACGGCTAGTATATAGCAGTTCAGCTATTAATCAGATTTTAAGCAGCACAGATGGCACGGATGTTCTCACCCTGGCTCCCTACAGCGGGGTTGTTATACTCTTGTAAAGTCGGGCGTTACCCTTGCAAAGCAAGGGCCCGTGCTTTCCGGGGGCACGTAGAATGAAAAAGCTTTCGCTTTTTCATTCCACCGCCTACGGCGCCCCTCCAATCACTAACGCGTAAGATTACCAGAGTGGTTTGGGTTATTTAAAAAAATTGACCGCCCTCAAGAAATATGAAGGCGGTCTGTCCTTGGATGAAAATTATAATTAAGTTTATGGAGTTACATCAAGCATAAACCAGCTGCCGCTTGACGGATAGCCGTTTAGAACAACTATCTTCCCGGTAGTCGGATCGTAATCAGTGTTTATTCCAGCACTACTGCAACTTGTGAAATCACTCAATTTAGACCATGAACCGGAGCTGTATTTAATAAGAGTCCCATCATGAGCTGCAAGATATGATACCGAAGCTATAGTTAAGGCTTGAATATATCCACAGGTATTCTGAGAAACATCTATCTTAGGCATTCCTGATGAAAGCACTGTCCACGAACCCAATTCCCATCTAACAACTTTTACACTTCCGCTTTCAACTACTGCTACAGTTACAATACCGCTATCTACAGATATTGAGGGATACTTAAAATTATACTCGCCTGTTATATTTGATGTATCTGTAATTTTAGACCAGCTCTCGGAGTTTCGTTTATACACGCTATAATAACTACTCCCTGCACCATGTACATAATAGATATCACTGCCATCGGTATAGATATCAGCTTTATACGATGTAGTCTCTGGAGAAATATCAGTCCATACATTCTCTACAAGTTCAAAAACGTGCAGGGCACTGGAGACATTAGCCATTGCAATCGGCTTGTCATTAGAATCAATTACGATCCTGCCTGTACTCTCGTTTGATTCAGTTGCAAAATCTTCATTACCTACAAGAGACCATGAAGTACCTCCATCTGACAGCTTATAGACATTTGTTCGGCAGGGGTTACCTATATTAGAAAGGACATAAACGGTTTTCTTAGAATCAACGGCTATTGATGAACCATAGTAGGCAGTCTCGGGGCCTGTGGGTAAACCTGTTGACGAAAGCGTTGTCCATTCGCGTCCGTCTGAACTTTTGTGAACAGCAGTTATCTCAAGAGATTTGCCTTCAAGATAGTAGCGGGTACCATCGGAGGCTACAGCAAGCCTGTTCCCATTTGGAGAATTCGCTATTGAAATTATGTCCGAAATAATAATTGTTAAATCTTTTGTTGTATCTGTAATACCACTCTTTGAAATAGTAGCTCTTATGGTCACTGATGCGTCATTGCTGCCATTACCTCTAGGACGTGATACGGTTACATCGTTTCCTGAAATGCTGACAGCATTAGCGGTATCAGTTCCTTCAGCCCAGGAAATTGTGGTTTCGTTAGTACCAGTTAAGGGTAGAGTGAAATCAGCTGTAACTGAGGTCGCCGTATCACCTGTGGTAAATATTATATCATTTGTATCAAGATTTGCCGAAGCTAAATCAGTATCTGTTGCATCCAAACAGATAACCGTAAGAGCAAATGTTTTTGTATCGGTGGCTTCTTCTTTGGTTAGTGTTGCCGTTAAAACAACCGGACAGTCACCGTCACTGAATGACGGTCTTGTAACGACACCTGCAGCAGTTATCACATTTACAAGATTACTTTCCCAGGTAATTGTGGTTCCGTTAGAACCAATTGAGGGTAGAGTAAAATCGCCGGTAATTGATGTAGCGGTGTCTCCTGCGGCAAATATTATATTATTTGTATTGAGGGCTGCTTTGTCTGCCGAAACAGCTTCAGCATCTGTTGCAGCCAAACAGATAACTATAAGATTAAATGTTTTTGTATCGGTGGCATCATCCTTAGTAAGTGTTGCCGTCAAAACAACCGGACAGTTCCCATCAGCAAAAGCTGGTCTTGTAACGACACCTGCAGCAGTTATCACATTTACAAGATTACTTTCCCAGGTAATTGTGGTTCCGTTAGAACCAATTGAGGGTAGAGTAAAATCGCCGGTAATTGATGTAGCGGTGTCTCCTGCGGCAAATATTATATTATTTGTATTGAGGGCTGCTTTGTCTGCCGAAACAGCTTCAGCATCTGTTGCAGCCAAACAGATAACTATAAGATTAAATGTTTTTGTATCGGTGGCATCATCCTTAGTAAGTGTTGCCGTCAAAACAACCGGACAGTTCCCATCAGCAAAAGCTGGTCTTGTAACGACACCTGCAGCAGTTATCACATTTACAAGATTACTTTCCCAGGTAATTGTGGTTCCGTTAGAACCAATTGAGGGTAGAGTAAAATCGCCGGTAATTGATGTAGCGGTGTCTCCTGCGGCAAATATTATATTATTTGTATTGAGGGCTGCTTTGTCTGCCGAAACAGCTTCAGCATCTGTTGCAGCCAAACAGATAACTATAAGATTAAATGTTTTTGTATCGGTGGCATCATCCTTAGTAAGTGTTGCCGTCAAAACAACCGGACAGTTCCCATCAGCAAAAGCTGGTCTTGTAACGACACCTGCAGCAGTTATCACATTTACAAGATTACTTTCCCAGGTAATTGTGGTTCCGTTAGAACCAATTGAGGGTAGAGTAAAATCGCCGGTAATTGATGTAGCGGTGTCTCCTGCGGCAAATATTATATTATTTGTATTGAGGGCTGCTTTGTCTGCCGAAACAGCTTCAGCATCTGTTGCAGCCAAACAGATAACTATAAGATTAAATGTTTTTGTATCGGTGGCATCATCCTTAGTAAGTGTTGCCGTCAAAACAACCGGACAGTTCCCATCAGCAAAAGCTGGTCTTGTAACGACACCTGCAGCAGTTATTACATTGACACAATTACTTTCCCAGGTAATAACTGTACCAGAACTTCCGGTTGAGGCTAGGGTAACATTTGCATTAACACTAGTAGCTGTATCACTGCCAGAGTAAACTATTTCAAGAAGCGCTTTATCAATGGCAATTGATTCTGCCTCAGAAAGTGCATTGGGATCACAAGAGGTGAAAAACAGCATACTCGTAATAATTGTTACGAGTAGAACCGAGGGTAATAATTTCATTTAAACTCCAAAATTTGATTTATAAAAAAGCTGGCTATTTAACTAATTGAAGATAGTCTTGAAATCAACATTGAGCATCACCCGAAGGGGTGAATTAGCTCTATGTGAGGATGGGGGCTGTAAGTTGCGGAGATTTAAATTAGGGGAATGTTCTCTTCTTTTAATTTAAGCAGAAGATTTATTCTGCTGCTGACATTGTATTTGCTATAGATGTTCTTTATATGAGTCTTCACCGTATTCTTGGATATGAAGCATGATTTTGCAATTTCCTCGTAGGTTAATCCTTGATTGAGAAAGAATAATATTTCTAGTTCCCGCTCAGATAAATTATAAGGATTCTGCTGCTCCAGGCTGTTCTTTTCGCTTGAAAGGCCTTTGGATATAGCGTCATTTGGCTTGAGTGCAGCATTATTAATTACATCCTGATGAATAAGAATGAAACCAAAGGTCCATAGTATGCTTAAAATAGCAAAGATTAGAAAGGATAGGGGTAGGGAAATGCCTAATCCAAGATAATCAATATCAAATGGTTTGTTTAAAGATAATATGATACATAATAAACTGAAGACTGCGGCAAGCGAAAATATTCCAGCGGTAAAAAGAAAAGATACTGCTTTAGGTTGTTTCCTGTTCTTTAAAATAACACCGGCTATTAAAAGAAAAATAATACAATAGGTACTATTAACTATAAGGTTGCGCATCCAAACGTTATTATTTCGAAATATAAAGAAGAAATATGGAATCAGGAATGTACAATATATGAGGACTATCAACCGGATTCGGTATCTCTTTTGCAAAAAAAGTGCAGTTCCCTGATAGATAACCAGAAGTCCCATAACATAAAGAGGATTAGAGATTACAGCTAAAAATAGAAGCGTCGGGACTTTGACCAGGGGCATAAAGAAGACCCCGCAGGCCATAAGAGTTGTGCCTGTCATCCAGAATTTAACATAAACAAAACTTTTCGCCAAATGGAATTGAAACCAGAGGATAAATACCCCGACCATTAAAATAACAGGCTCAACCAAAGCCAGAGTTGTGATATCAAGATTCAAAAATGAATATCCTTTTTAAAAAGAGTTATTAAACGAAATATAAGATCTTAGTTATGTCCTTGTCAAATGGGAATGCTCAGAAGACAGAAAACAGGCGCTTAGCTTGACTTTTGACTGTAATGCATCATACTTAATTCTTATCAGAATAAGCTAAACTGTCGAGGTTGATATTTTGAAACCTATAGTGTTGAAAAGATTCTTCTTATTCATTTTCACCTTTGGTCTATTGGTTTTTCCCTGCCGTCTTTCATTCGCGCGGGGAGGTCTTGAGTCACCTTCCACCTGGTCGGAGGTTGATTCTTTTATAAACGGGAAGATAAACGATAATAAAATAGCCGGGGCCGTCGTCATGGTTGCCGGCGTAGATGAGAGCCTCTATTTCAGCGCTTCGGGTTATCGGGATGTCGGCGAAAATCTGGAAATGAAAGATAATTCCATTTTTCGTATTTACTCCATGACAAAGCCTGTTACAACTGTCGCGGCCATGATGCTGGCTGAAAGAGGCGAAATTAAACTCGATGATCCGGTTCTGAAATATATTCCTGAGCTTATAGAGCTAAAGGTGCTATCGGGTAATGAAAAGGTCGATCTAAAAAGAAGTATTACCGTTCGTGATCTTATGCGGCATACTGCCGGATTCACTTACGGTTACTTCAGCAGCACTGCCGTAGACATCTTGTACAAACAAAGGCATCCTCTCCATGTCACGTCTAATGATCAGTTTATAAAAAGAACATCCAGTCTGCCCCTTCTTTATCAGCCGGGCGAGAAGTATCACTACAGCATTGCAACCGATGTTCTCGGCGTACTAATCGAAAGGGTAAGCGGGGAGAGCTTGGGTGACTTTTTTAATAAGAATATTTTCTCACCGCTTGAGATGACGGATACCGGTTTTTTCGTGCCCACCGCTAAGGTCGACCGCTTCTGTTCCTCTTATTCTCATTCTTTAATTATTGAAGAACATTACCGAAATAGCAGCTATATCGGGGAAAATCCGAACCGAAGAGAATCAGGCGGCAGCGGACTTGTGTCAACTGCTTCTGATTACATGAGATTTGCCCAGATGCTGCTGAACCATGGAAGGTATAACGGTCGGAGGCTGCTGGAAGAGTCTTCGGTCAGACAGATGTTCAAGAATCAGCTTAGAGAGGGTGATCTGCTCTATCCGGGTACCGGCTTCGGGCTGGGGGGAAGTGTTCAGATTGAAGAAATGGGAAGATATGGTCATGCCGGTGATTACGGATGGAGCGGCGCGGCGAGTACTCATTTCTATATTTCTCCGAAAGAGAAGATGGCGGTGATTATCCTTTCCCAGATTCTGCCTTTCTCAAATGAGCTGATCTCCGGTTTGAAACCTGTTATTTACGATATAACTGCCGGGATGTAGCGCCTGATAGTCTCTTTTGATACACAGCAGCTTAGCGTTTTCCTTATTATCGTCGATTGTCAGGCTGAAGATATTACACCTGTTGTTAATTTAGAAGCGACGCATGATCAAATCATCTGCAAACTCGGTGTCTATCTGGATTGCCTGGGTGAAATTACCGTTGTTTCCAAAGATGAAAATCTGTTTATCTACGGCAGACCAGTAAGAGTTGCTGTCATTATCTATGCCTAAGAAATCGTCTAAATAGGCGCTCAACTCATCGTGATCAAAATTGATCTCGCTTTTATGATCTCTAAAATACTTCAAGAATGCCAGTGCGGATTTTATCATAAGTATCCGGTTATATAATGGTGAAGTTGATTATGTTGTTGATGAACTGCTATGGGATATAGAGCTTCACTGGTATAGCTATTATTTTAGTAAAGAGAATGTTCAGCACCATATTGACCAGGTTTTCGCGCCTGAAAATGCCGACAATCTTTTTTGGGGCACAGGACGTATTGTAGGAGTTATGGACCTTTGGGATACTGTACAGTCGTTGAACAACAAATACGGCAATCCAGGTGCTGACTTTTCGACTGAGATTGCTGATTTTGAAAAAAATATACTGGAACAGAAGATGATGATAGAAAAAGCCGTAAACGCGGAAATATCTAGCATTCCTAAAGTAACAGCTATTTTGAACCAAGTCGATCTTTCAGAGATTATTGCAAAAGCAGAGAGCGCCATGGAATAATAAAGCGGGCTATCTGAATATCATTTTCAGATAGCCCTTACTTTATACCCGTTTGCCTTGTAATCTTTTTTGTTTTGGAATATTTGTGAAACGTCGATAGATTTACTGCAGGAATGCATCATACGTTGCTTAAATAGTGGATTCATACGTGAATCACCGTTTCTTTTGTTCTGATTAATAAGAGCCACACCCCTCACCATCCGTGTGTGATACATACATCTTTGCTGCCATCCGTGGCCGAATACCTCATTAGGCAGCACTCAAAACTCATTTCACGCGTCACTATTTATGAAGACGCTATAGTTGGAGAAGCGTTTGTATTAAGTATGCGCTTTTATGGGCCTTGAGTTTGTTAAGAGTATCGAACGGCCCTAATTATAGCCAGCCGTATATGACAGTTAAAATCAGAGAATATCCGATAAGAACATAGAACCATTTCCCGGTGAATTTAGGTGTTTTTACTGAAGCCAGATTGAAAGCGGACATTCCAACAAGCAGTATGTACATTATTATAGCGAAGGTTTCCTGCTGAAAGAACCTTTCAAATAAAAATACAAAAGCCAGTATAATTACATTGTTATCAAGAGCCAGTCCCATGTAGGTTTTTTTGTCTACCAGACCGAAAACATTGAAATAGCTTAACCTGATGACGCCGACTGCTACTATAATAAATGAACCGGGAAGAAACCACAGATTAAATCCGCCGTAACTTAAAAGAAAGATTGCAGGAAATACTCCGAAACTTACGACATCAATCAATGAGTCAAGCTGTCCGCCATATAAGCGGTGATACTTAGTCCGCCCCTTGAGCCGACGAGCTACAATCCCGTCAGTCCAATCGAATACGACAGCCCAAATAACGCCAACCATAGCTAAGGAAAAATTACCGGCTATGGCGAAGTAGATACCGATAAGTGCACTTAAAAGCCCCAGAAGCGAACAGATATTTGGCGGATCTTTAATAAATGAGATCATCGAGGGGTTTTGAGAATTATTTTCATTTGTTCTATCTGTCATCATTTATTTTTCCTCTGCTTTTGTCGCCATTACATCTATTAATGCTTCAACCAAGCTTGAATTTTCAATTTCACTGCGGCTGGCAATTCGAAGATATCGGTCACCCTCTCTCTGAGTTTTGCCCGCGCAATCTTTAATGAGAATATTATGCTTAATAAATAGCTTTCTGGCAATCTCGGGAGCGCTTTCTCCGTCATCCGGTACTCTGCAGTAAATATAATTTGCATCAGGCTTATAGACAGTCATTCCGGCAAGTCCGGCTAGCTTCTCATATAATCTGTCTCTATCAATTCTGACCTTAGCGCAACTCTCAATGAACTCATTTTTATAGTTTGGAAGCTGTCGCAAAAATTCCTCGGCAAAACCATTAATATTCCAGATATGCACGCCTGCTCTGACTGCCTCAGCAAAAACTGAATTAGCTGTTAGTAAATATCCTAAACGTAATCCACATATTCCATAGGCCTTGCTCATGCTTTTAAAGATCGCAAGATTAGGGTATTTTGCAATATCTTTTTCAAGGCTTACCTGTTCCGGATTCTCAGAAAAATCAAGGAAAGATTCATCTACAATCAGTATGCAATTATGTTTTTCAAGCTTTTTGACAAGCCTAATTATTTCTGATTTCGGGACAAGAATAGATGTCGGATTATTGGGTGAAACAACGACAGCGAAATCAGCCTTTACTCTTATCGCTTCCTCGGCAAATTTATCTACATCCAATTGAAAGGATGGAAAATCAAGCGGAAATTCTACAACCTGCCCGGATGGTGCGGCATTAGCATATTCATTAAAGGAGGGTACGGGAATTATTAATTTACCGGCTATTTTGCCGGATACAATTTTTATTAATTCCGCGGCGCCATTGCCAACTACAATTCTCTCGGCCGGCTGGTCGATGATAGTACCAACTAACTCTGCAAGTTCACTCTGGGCAACCGGATAATTAAGAACAAGACTATGAACCTGTTCTTTGAAATTAGTAAAAATTTCCTCCGGAGGAAAATAAAGATTATAAAGGTAGGCATGATCAATGAAATTATAACGATAGTATCCGCCATGCTGGTGTAATATATAATCATATTTCTCGGATTGTGAATGAAAATTATTTGGCGACATTTAAACGACCTGTTGTACTCTGGGATATTACCGCGGCATTTAGCAATTTGATAGGATTTTTTATAGTTTTCGAAATAATTTCAGTTTTACGTTTTTTTGTATTTTCTACACTGAAAAGTTTTTCAGCTATCGCGAGATCTTCCAGATTATCTATCTCATACCAGGCTTTGTCATCAAAGGAGACTTTTTCAAATGACAGCTTGCCTTCGGCTACCATATCGGCAAATACTTTCTCGTAATAATCGTTTACATTTCCGTCTTTAATAAATTCATTTAGCCTCGTCAGTATTTTTAACCATGACTCAAAAGAGATACTGTAGATGTTAACAGTTTTATATTTATTCCGTCCGAAACATTCCGCATCATCTGCTAAAAATGCATCAACCTTATTATCTTCGTTAAATGTTACGCAGGTTCCATTCATCCACGGCTGCATATATGCCGCAGCTATTCTATCAGGATAGATCATCTCAGACAGGAGTGATTCATCAAAGACAAGATCACTTTCAACCAGCATGAATGATTCTTTTATTTTTTTTCGAGCCATCCACAAAGAGTAGATATTATTAGTTGTTTTATACTTGGGGCTGAAAATATATTCAATTTTTAAATTTCCTGAACGATCTCCCAGGAAATTCCTAATACAATCTTCAAGGTGTCCTGTGACAATAATTAATTTCGTAAAACCATGAGAAATTAAATTCGATATCAGTCTCTCTAATATTGGACTGCCGTTTACCATGGTTAGGCATTTAGGTTCTTTTTTAGTTAATGGGTAAAGACGGCTGCCGGTTCCTGCAGCAAGAAGTACTGCGGTAGTAACGCGCCTTTTATTTTCATGAGTTAGTTTCATAGTGTTTCCTATCTAAAATTAATTAGAAATAAGTAAGGAGAGTTAAATAAAGTCATTTTTCTTTGAAAAAAATGTCAATTATCTACAATAGAATACGCTGCTAGAATTTATTCTTTATAGATTTTACAGTCCGAATAGGTAGGAGAATAAGATTAATATCAAACTAAATGAAAAATTAGAAAAGAATTTTATTTAAAGAAATATAATACAATTTGAAATGAACACATTTTTAGTTTCCGAGCTGGAGATGACCTCCCACAATTCAACTATTTAAAGATTTTCATGCAGTTAGATAAAGTCGATACTTTTATTCAGAATTATAAAATAGAATATCCAACACCAGTATTTCATAATTTGTGATAATCCGAGAAACCCTCAGGCACCACGTTTTTAACCATATAAAACTGAAACACAATATTTGATTATAAGCACAGGACTAAATGTTTATGATATAGTCCAAAGTTTACACCATGCAGACAAAATGGGTGACCATTTGCTAACTTAGGCATTTGATATGTAGAGATAATACTCCAAATCATTATTGTTGTCTACTGCACCTTGAAAATCGTAAACCTTCACAATTTACTTAGGCTGTCTTTTCTACAGAGCATTTAACAACCACAGCCTTACAGCCTATAGAAGCATCTTAGAAATCTTGACAAATAGATATACCTATGTAAATATTGTTACTGTTAAATTGTATATTCAATAATTAATTAAAAAGAGAGAAAAATTATGAAACTATTGAAAACCTTCTTAAGTCTTTTAATTATTGTTTTATTTGCAGGCTGTACCGGCGAGTCTGCAGATAGCCCTTCTTTTTCAATTGAATCAGGGCGGTTGTTTAAGGATTCAGAAATCACAATAAGCTGCATTGACCCTGATGCAATAATCTATTACACGCTTGACGGAACAAGCCCGACAGAGGATTCGCAAAAGTTCGCCGAGCCAATCCTTGTTGAGGGAAACGGCACAACGGTTGAAATAAGAGCAGTAGCTATAAAGTTCGGCCGCTCTCTATCTCCCGAGGTTTCAGCTGACTATTGTGTCAGGTACCCGCGAACTCGGAGAACCAAATACCTTTCGGGTGCAGACGGCATATTTAACACTGATGATGATGATGAGGTATCGTCCTACGCCGATATTCAAAGGAATGATAAAGGAAAAACAATTAGATGTGTCAATAAGAATTCCAATGGAACTAACCAGGTATGGTTTGACGATGATGATGCTATTATTGACTATTATGATTATATTTATGATGGTGAAGGTTGTTATTCGGAATGGATAATGTAAGGTACTTATGGTGCTGACTCAATCTGGTTCACATCAGACGATGTTATTATACTCTGTGCTACAAATACCTATAATACAGCTAAAACTGCTGCGACTGAAACTTGGTATAAAGATGGCGGTCCTGATGGAGAGCTTCGAACTAATGATGATATAGTGTCTTATTACTGCAAATCAGATATTGATGAAAATGGTAATTATAATAGATATACTTCGTATTTTAAGGGGCCAGACGAGATCCCGATGAATGATGATGATACGGTTTTTAATACAATAGTTTATCAATATGATGCGTTCGGCCAGATTGTCAAACAAATAAGCTACAATGACGCAGGCAGCGACGGCATCTGGTTTACCGCCGACGATGATGTTGGTGATTATCAGACTTATACCCTGAGTGAAGACGGCACAACTGAGGATCGTCCCCGTTACGGATCCGGTAGCGACGGCAAGTGGTTTACCGATGATGATGAGATAGAGGAATTCTATCAATACTGCTTCTGATCATAGAAGAGAACAGGCTGCCGAAATTGGGTTGGATCTCCTGGTTCAGATAGGTTACAGAGTATTTTTACACCGACTCTTTTGTTGAGATAACCGGGCTGGTTATCGACGAGAACTTCAGAGGTCAGGGCTTTGGGCCTGTACTCTTTAACGCGGCAGAGAGCTGGGTGAGAGAGAGTAGTTTCCTTTCATTAAATCACTTGGTCCAGGGGTTGAGTAATACCGGCATAGATTAATTGTGGAGTTAATATCATGACGCATCCGTCTAAGATTACTTTTTTTGACTGGCTTATTCCCTATGTAGAGTCGGGGAAGAAGACTATTACTATCAGAGATGAGACTGAGAGCCACTATGTTCCTGGAACTATTGTCGAGGTTTATGTCCTTGAAACTGATAGAAAGGTTTGCAACATAGAGATTGTTTCGGTTGTTCCTATTACCTTTGATGAGATAAGCGCGGTTCATGCAGAGCAGGAACATATGGAGCTGCCGAAGCTGAAACAGGTGATAAAGGATATTTATCCTGATATTGATAAGCTTTATGTAATATCATACAAATTGGTCTGAGCCGAGAGCCAGGGGCTATCCCGGAGGCTATTGGTAACGGACATGGGCTGCGGCGCGGTGGCCTAACACTGATGTGAATAGCAGAGCAAGTAGCGGTTCACGAATTAAGAAAAAAGGTTTTTAAATCCTGCCTCCCGCCCTGAACAAAGAGTCCGTAAAATATCTTTAATATTTTACGGATGAGCAAGTTGTTGCTTTGATTCATTATCATTAAAATTGAAGCCTGTTTTCGTGCTATTTTAGCAGCAAAAACAATTTTTTAATTTAATTTGTACTTGAATCAATCGCGCTATAAACGATAATTATATAATGCAGGAGATAGAATGAAACCGAGTAACTTCTTTAAAAAATTCTTAGGTACCGAAATTGCAGGTATTGGAGTAGGGCTTCCTATAGCCGCGGCCTATGCGATAATATTAACGGATATTCCGTCCGATAAAATCACTTCAGTCCTAATAATGTTAGCCGTATTAGGCATTATGGTTGTCATGTTTGTTGGAATGCCGATAAATTTTATAATCAGCCGAAGGGTCATGAGACTTCTTAGAAAAGAGAATCCGGGAAGGGAAGAGAAGATACAACTGTTCACCGCCCTGCACAAATTGCCGATTGTACACGCCGTGGCTATTTTTGCCAGGGTGGCCGCCGGTTCCGTGGCGGCAGGGTTTTATATGGTGTTTGTAATTGGAATTGATACATTTCAGGCCGTGTTGGCCGTGATCCTGGCAATGTACGGCAGTTATATAGCCGGGCTTCTTGCATATACCATTGCTTTCAGACTTGTCAGGCCTATGCTGGAAAATCTATCTTCTGAAATAAGCTTTACTGTTGAAGATTTATCCGGCAGAAAACATTTCGGAATCAGTTTCTTCCGTAATAACTTATACTTCATCATTATTCCTGTCATTTTTACTACACTCACTGTATATCTGGCTATTGAATCATCTTTTCATTCGGGAATTTCCATTTTCATCTTACGTCTTAAGATAATTATTGTAATTCTAATAAATCTATCAACCAATATTAGTCTTGGTCTCCTTGTAATAAGATCATATAAAAACATACTTTTTAGAATTTCACTAAACCTCAATGTTATTGCAAGTAATTCAGGTAATTTGAAAGTGCAGACCAAGACGACGATTAAAGATGAAATGGAGTATATTATTTATTTGCTTAATGTATCCTTTAAAAATCTCGGAATAATGATAGAGAAGGTTCAGAAAAACAATTCTACTATTTCCACCGCATCACTGAACCTTTCTTCCATGTCTGAGGAATTTTCGACTACCTCAAATGAACAGGCTGCAGCCGTTAATGAAATTGTTACGACAATGGAAGAATCCTCCAGGCTTTCAAAAGAGGTTGCATCCAATGTCAGAGAAATTGACGAACGTTCCAGCGAGATAGAAACGAGCGTGGACCAGGGAGTAAAACTGATCGAGGAGAACAGACAACAGATGGAGATGATTACGAATGCCGACAAGGAAACGGTGGTGGTCATTGAAACGCTGAACGACAGTATAGCAAGCATATGGGAAATCGTGAATATCATTAACAATATTGCAAATCAGACTAAAATAATAGCCTTCAATGCAGAGCTGGAAGCCACGGCGGCAGGCGACGCCGGCCGCAATTTTCAGATAGTTGCTACTGAAATAAGGCGTCTTGCCGATAATACCGTAGCATCGACTGCCAGAATAAAAGATTCCATCTCCGATATCCAGTCTTATTCTGAATCACTCAGCAGAACATCAAGGACAGGAACCGCCAGGATAACCGAAGGCATTGAGACCACTGAAAAGTTAAGACAGCTTATGGAACGACTGCGCGAGATGGCGAGTTCAACAAATGATTTTTCAGGCAGTATTTCTTTAAAAACCGAACAGCAGGTTTCCGCTTTTCAGCAGATATTGTTGACACTAAAGCAGATATCCTCAGGAATCGGGCAATTTGCCGCTTCAACAAACCATATTGCGGAAAATACGCACGATATGATGAAACTTATTTCGGAGCTTGAACAATTAATTAATACATTTTCAATAAAATGATGAAGAGACTGATAAACAGGGGCTGAATATGAAGAGGGTTTTCAATTTTTTTAAAGGACTAAAAGGTAAAATACAGCTTGTATTTGCAGTATTTTTTATTATTGCATTATGTCTTTTCGCGGCGGTAATGTATCTTACTATCAAGCCGGATCTCATGCAGAAAGCTGTCCGCGAGCTAAGTTCTATAACAAGTGTCGCATCTTCATTAGTAGCTGATTATACCGATATGTCGGTGGAGAATCATCTTGTTTTACTCGCCGAAGACGTAAAAAAGGTTGCTGAATATGAATACCAGCAGTTCAAGTCCGGCAGAATTTCAGAAGAAGAAGCTTACAATACCTTCAGCAGATTCATTCTTGATCCGGTTTTTGGAAGGGTTGGCGAGACAGGATATCTTGCCGGGGTAGATTCAAACGGTATTCTGGCAATACATCCAAAATCTCAGGGTGTTGACGCAAGCAAGTATGACTTCATGAAGAAGGCAACCGCCCTTAAAAACGGATTTATTGAATATGAATGGGCGAATGTCGGAGAGGAAGTTCCCAGGATAAAGGCAGGCGGTATGGCGTATTTTGAACCATGGGATCTGATAATATGGGCTTCATCATATAAAAACGAATTTACTTCATTGATTAATGTCGAGAAAATAGGCTCAAGCCTTTCGGGTATTAATATAGGAAAGAATGGATACACCTGGGTTATAGACACGGAAGGCAATTTGATTTTCCATCCCGGAATGACGGGAAAAAACATCTATGAACAAATCGATGAGGCGGGAGGGAAAACAGTTGACGAGATAATTACAGAGGCAGTCAACAATCCCGATACATATCATACAAAAGTATTTGCAGATTTAACCCTTGCTGAAACTGGAGACGGGGTTCAGGAACTCGCCGTTTATAAAAACATTGCCGATCTGAACTGGATTGTAATTTCACAGATTCCGCTTGATGAAACAACTGTATTTCTGAGGAAGATATTCCTGATGATGATAATTCTTGCCGCGGGAAGTATCATAATAATAAATATAATAGTGAATCTGATTTTCTCCAGAATTCTCGCGCCGGTTTCCAGAGCTAAGGAAATAAGCGGACTCGTCTCGGAGGGAGATCTCTCGCTCCGACTGGAGGTTGAGAGTGAAGATGAAATAGGACAGATGGCCGATCAGTTCAACACGGTTATTGAGAAGTTTTCCAATATGCTGATAACGGTGAGAAATACAACCCATGTTCTGCTTGATTCAGTTCAGGAGCTGTCTGTTTCTAGTCAGGAGATCTCCAGCACCTCCAATGAACAGGCTGCCGCTGTTAAGGAAATTGTCAGCACAATGGAAGATTCCGACAACCTCTCAAAGAGTATAGCGGTCAAGATTGAAGAGGTTACGGCAGTCTCGAATAATACGAAAAAGGTAGTCAACGACGGATTTACTATCATTAAGGAAACCCTGTCGAAGATGGATGAGATACGTCAGGCGAATACAGGTACAATTTCCGGAATCAAAATGCTTGGAGAAAAGATAGAAAGTATCTGGGAAATCGTCAATATTATTAATGGAATTGCCGATCAAACAAAAATAATCGCCTTTAACGCGGAGCTTGAAGCTTCAGCCGCGGGTGATGCAGGGAAGAACTTTCAGATAGTAGCAACAGAAATCAGGCGGCTCGCGGACAGTACCGTATCGTCTACTAATGAGATAAAAACAAAGATAAATGAAATTCAGCATTCGTCCGACAGGCTTATAATCTCCAGCGAGGAGGGGACAACCAAGATCAGCAAGGGCTGGGAACTTTCTAATGCCCTGAAAAAACTATTTGAGGATGTCCTCAGTTCATCAGAAATATCAGCCACATCGGCCGAACATATTTCAATATCAATAAAGCAGCAGGTCTCTGCATTTGAGCAAATTCTTCTAACCTTGAAACAGATTTCCGAGGGCATAGATAATTTCGTTATATCTACAAAAGCAACTACAACCGCGTCTCATAATCTTAAATCACAGGCAGATGCTCTTAACGAGACTGTAATTGAATATAAAGTAAAGGGTAATCGCTAATGGATACAAATGAACTTCTGAAAGGGATTTCCGAAGCAGGAAAAAGTGAAAAACTAAATAAAACCGATGTAAATGAAACAATAAGAAAGCTTATTGTCTTTCGAATCAACAAGAAGGTTTATGCGCTGTATGCCGATAAGATCAGAGAAATAGTTCTTGATGTACCGCTTTTTTACGTTCCCTTTGTTCCGTCGTATATAAGAGGTTTTATCAACCGTCATGGAGAGCCGTATACAGTTTTTGATCTTAACATGCTGTTTGAACAGAAGAAACTCGAATCTTCAACTTTCTTCATAATGAATATTGAGGACGATCAGGTTGCGTTTATGATCAATGACGTTCTGGAAATTCAGAAGACCCCTGAATCACATATTCATAAGGTTACACTAAGGGATGAGAACGAAGACTTTTTTGTAAGTTCGATTACCTCTGAAGAGGGTGAAGAGATCTTTATTCTGAACACAGAAGCAATCCTTAAAAGGCTTGAGAGGGATCTTAATGCCGATTGAACATGATTTTCTCGAGCTCTCTTATGAGAAAATCGGATTTCTTGTAAACCGGGATCAGTTTTTTTCCAGTATTTATCTTGAAGAGAATACTGAATTTACTGAATATAACGGTGAAAAACTTTTTACTTTTAATATGGATGAATGCCTTAACGAGCAATTCAGCTTTGAAAGTACGGACGATTTAAGGCTCGCTCTTATTTGCGACATTACCGTCTATACGAAAATGAACAAGAAAAGATTCGAAGTCATTTTAGATGATTTCCCGGAAGACTCAGATGTCTCTGCTAAATATCTTTCTCTTAAAATAGGAAGCCAGGCAGAAATAAATTCCATACCGCTTTCCGAGATAAAGATGCTTCCCGGGGCAATGCAGGAGTTTCAGCTCCGAAGAGGCATACTCGGAATGAGGTTCAAAGAGAACGGATACCCTCAGTTTCTTATAGATATTGAGCAGTTTATGTTTAATTCGCTTTTTAAGGACAGGATTATAGAATGATAAAAATACTGATTGTTGACGACTCAGCATTGATACGAAGCATTCTCAAGCAGGTATTTTCTGATACAGACGATATTGTAATAGCCGGCGAGGCTTCAAACGGTAAATCAGGGGTAGAGGCCGTCAGGGCTTTAAAACCGGACTTGGTTATTCTGGATATAAACATGCCTGTAATGGACGGTATTGAATCAACAAGAATAATAATGGCTGAAAATCCCTGCCCGATTCTCATTCTTTCTTCGATGATAGATGCTGATACCAGCTTCAGGGCCTGTCAGGCAGGAGCTATGGATGTCATGGCTAAACCAGATATCAGCCAGTATAATGATCCAGTTTTTTTAAAAAACTTTTTCACTAAAATCCGTCTGCTTGGAAGCAAATCCGCTTTAAAGGAAAAAAGCAGCCGTCTTAGGACTGATGTTTTGCGTCCGGAAGAAATAGAGAAGACAAATATCCCTGAAATGATAGTAATCGGGGCCTCTACGGGCGGCCCGAAGGCCGTTCGGACAATCCTGTCAGGTCTGCCGGGGGATCTTCCAATTCCAATTGCGCTTGTTCAGCATCTTGAATCAGGATTCGCGGAAGGTTACCGCGACTGGCTAAATGGTGCAACCGATCTTGATGTAGTTCTTGTAAATGCCAGAATGAAATGCACAGGCGGGAAAGTATTTCTGGCTCCTACCGACCGGCACATAGTTGTAGACAGATCGGGAGTCTACCCTGATGACGGGGCTAAGGTTCTGAATCAGAAACCGGCTGTCGATGTTCTTTTTAATTCAGCCTCCTCAGTATTCGGTTCGAAACTGCTTGGGGTTCTGCTTACCGGTATGGGAAGCGACGGCGCGATGGGCTGTCTGAGCATAGTGAAGGCAGGCGGAACAACTCTGGTGCAGGATGAGGCTTCTTCGGTAATCTACGGTATGCCGAAAGAGGCTGCCATGATGGGGGCTGCATCCTTTGTCGTTCCGCTTGATGAAATGGCCGGATCTATTTTAAGGATTCTTAAGAACAGATGAACAGTAACCTGAACGACCTGGATTTTAAACTTTCTCTTGATTATATATCATCAAGAATTGGAATGGAACTGCCTTTAACAAATTACAATATTGTCCGGAATTATCTGTCAGCGAAATTGAACGAAAAATCTCTTGACTTCAGCGGCTATCTTAAAATGATTGATTCTGATAAATCTGAATATAACAAATTTGTTGATACAGTGACGATCAATGAAACCTATTTTTTCAGGGAAGAGAAACATTTTACGCTTCTTAATGATATTGTTTTTCCGGCCTTAGCAGACAAGCAGAAGTCTGTAAATATCTGGAGTGCCGCTTGTTCGACCGGAGAAGAGGCAATATCACTGTATTTAACCGCGGAAAATTTTTTCGGGGACAACTGCAGTTTTAAGGTTTCCGGTTCCGATGTTAACGTGGAAGTCCTCGCGCATTTTGAACGCGGTGTCTACCGGAGCAATTCCTTCAGAGAAGATGGATTGAAATACCATGCTCTTGTTAAGAAAAACTCGGTTGTCAAAGATAAATCATTCAGGATAAAGCCGGAATTAATTAAAGAAATAAATAAACTAAACCTGAACCTTTCTGATTTTAACGGGGGCGTTTTCGGTGAACTCTTTGATGTAATTTTTCTTAGAAATACAATAATATATTTCGCCCTGGAAAAACGTAAAATAATAATTGATTCAGTAGTAGAGAAACTAAAACCAGGCGGATTCCTGTTTCTTTCGGCTACTGAAATGCCGCTAATTTCTCATATGGATCTGAACCTTATTGAAACAAATGGCTCCTTCTATTTTCAGAAAAAAAGTATTGCCGAAAAATTGGAACAGAATAAAATAATACCATCAATTCTTCTAAAACTCCAGGAAGAGGGTGTTACGGAAGCCTGTAATAATTTAGAAACCATCACTGAGGAAATAGATTTGGATCTGATCCTGGAATACGCGGCAGCCAAACTAAATAACCGTATATTCAACCTTGTCCGGAATCCTAATTATGACTCGGCGGTAAAGCTTATCAGGATAATCTACATGATTAATAATAATGAGATAGATCGGGCTGTCCTTGAAATTGATGAATTTGAAATGATGACGGGCTTGAACGCTCTGACTTTATTTCTGAAGGGATATACCTTTTTTATTAAAAATAAAAAGGATCAGGCCTCTGAGTATTTTAATAAATCGCTTATGATGGATAGTACACTCTGGCCTGCGGGTTTTTATCTTTCTTCAATCCTGATGGAACGAAAGTCCGCGGAAGCAAAAGAAGTATTGAAGAAATGTATCACGGCAATTAAGGAATATATCAGGAAAGACAGTTATAAATATCAGATTTTCCTTGAAGGTTTTAATGGGAAATATTTTTTGAGAATTTGTGAACAATGGCTGAAGAAAATATGAGGTTAATCTATGGCTTTAGATAGAAACGCGTTTATTGATAATTTTATTGAGGAATTTAAGGATAATATCGAAAAGATTAATTCTGGAATTCTTAGACTGAAAAAGGATCCTGAGAATGTAGAAGAGCTGAACTCTGTCCTCCGGGCACTGCATACAATAAAAGGTTCCTCGCGAATGCTTAAATTCAGAGAAATCGAAAAGATCGCGCATGGACTTGAGAATGTTTTTAAGGGGATTAAGGAGCAACGGTACGGAATATCAAAACTCATTATTCAGCTAGTCTTTACTACTACCGATTATCTCGACGCTGGCGCTAAAATGATAAAAAACGATAAATCAGACGAAGCCCTTGAGATAGAAAAACTGCTGAATATCTATGAAAAAGCCTATGCCAATGAACCTTTTTCGCTTGATGCCGTACAGCTTCAGAAGGATGCCGCCCTTCCCGGTTCCAAAGCTCCGGCCTTGCCTGGGGAAGGAAAAGCTGAGGGAGCAGGAAAAGCTGCTGCCGAGAAAAATGAGCTTCCGGAGCAGGAGAGTATCCGGGTTAAGATCAGTCAGGTTGATAAAATCGTAAAATCATTAAATAATCTGATAATAAGGCAGTTTCAGTTTAAAAAAGAAAATGATGTTCTAAGTGAGCTTGAACAGAACTTCCGTGAACTTGCCGAATACAATATGAGCACATCCGGCAGCGCGTCTGCCGAATACAACAAGAAATATTCAGACTGTCTTAAACTGATTCAGCAGATAAGGAAGAACTTCAGTGAAGAGCTTCCCTTGCTGGAACGGGGAACTTTCGAAGTCCAGGAGGAGATCCTGAGCCTCCGGATGCTGCCGCTTGAATTGATTCTCGGATCGCTGGGCAAAATGATTGAGGAAACAGCGCTGCAGATCAATAAGGAAATTGAGCTCAGTATGGTCGGGACTGATATTCTTATTGACAAGGTGATACTTGAAAAATTAAATGATCCCATCATCCACATTGTCAGAAATGCCATTGATCACGGGCTTGAGGATCCTGACACGAGGGAAAAAGCCGGAAAGCCCAGAACCGGCAGTATTAGAATAAAATGCACTTCCGAGAGCGGAAACATAATTATTTCAATCAAGGATGACGGACGGGGAATCGATTATAACCGGCTCAGGGAAAAAGCAATAGAAATGAATCCTCAGAAGGAAGATGAGATAACTAATATGGGGAAGGCATCACTCAATACCTTTCTCTTTCAATCCGGTTTCTCGACAAAGGAAAAGATAACTGATCTTTCCGGCAGGGGCGTAGGCCTCGACATTGTAAGATACAATGTCGAACAGATTAAAGGAAAGGTTACCCTCAATTCCGATGTCGAAGTGGGGAGCGAATTTATTCTGGCGCTTCCGCTGTCTCTGGCTACTGTTGAAGGATTTTTCTTAACAGCAGGCGGCGAGAAATTCCTTATTCCGACTAATTTCGTTAAAGAGCTGCTTATTATTAAAGAGGAAGACAAGCTTGATTTGCTCAATAAAAAGGCTATCAAGCTCCGGGATAAAATAATACCCATCTATCATCTTTCGGATATCCTGGACAGGGATGAAACCGAAGGCCTACAGAAATACTTTGTAATTGTGGTTGAATCGCTTGGAGAAATGATAGGCATAATAGTCGAATCAGTCATACAATATGCGTCTCTTGTCTATAAACCCCTTCCGTCAAGCCTGAATAAGCTGAAAATAATCCAGGGCATTGTTTTTGATGAGAGCTTTAATATCGTAAATATATTATTTGTTCCGGAAGTAATCACGCGGTTTAAGCGGATAAGGAGCATTGATTCCAGGAAGAGGTTTTCCTCAGGCAACAGAGACTATAAAAAAGTTCTTGTTGTTGATGATTCGCTTTCAACAAGGGAGATCGAGAAATCGATACTGCAGGCGGAAAATTACAGCGTGGACACCGCTGTGGATGGAATTGAAGCACTCGAAAAGACAAAAGCGCAGTATTACCATCTTATTATTACCGACATTCAAATGCCCAGAATGGACGGTTATACCTTTGTTGAGAATCTGCGTAAAAATGAAAAATACAGTCAGACACCGATTATCGTAGTTTCATCGCTTGATACGGCGGAAGTGAAAGAGCGTTTTATTAAATTGGGCGCCAGCTCTTTCATCGTGAAGTCTGATTTTGAAAGAGGAAATCTTATGGATGAAGTTAAGAAGCTGATAGGCTAGGCGGGGCTGGTAATGAATAGAATATTAATAGTTGATGATTCTGACCTTGTCTCGGGCGTACTAACGCAGTTTCTGGAAGAAAACGGATATGAGATAGAGAGGGCCTGCAACGGGGTTGAAGGGATCGAGAAGGCTTATAATATGATCCCCGACTTGATTATCATGGATGTGGAAATGCCCATTATGCAGGGATATCAGGCGAGCCGTCTGCTGAAATCAAGAAGATGGGTTAAGGATATTCCAATTCTGATGCATACCAGTCTTTCAGATGATCGCGATAAGTATTGGGCAATATCCTGCGGGGCAGATGATTTTGTTACAAAGGACTTTGATAACCTGGATCTGCTGCTTGAAAAAGTCAGGACGCTTTTAGACCACCCACAATACAGCGTCGATGCGATTAAGGAGGAGGCCTCCACGCTTACAAGAGACAGAATATTCGAGATGATAGGCCTGACACTTGATGTTCAGCTTTTTAATTCCACAATCAATAACCTTCTCGGAGAAATAAGTCATTCATCTATGCGGTCGCTACAGGACACGATTAGAGAGATAATATTTCTGCTTAATAAAGTATGTGAAAGCCATATCTGCATATTGATGCTCGAATATAAAAAGAGGCCATATTCATATGCACGAGTTAATGAAAATGTATTCAGATCAGATCTTGAAGATTTTCAGCAAATTTGCCTCAATGATTTCTATGAAAGCTTTCAGGGGCTTAATCTTGAGGATGTAGAAAAGACAATCTTCAGTATTGATACAAGAGATGATTTCGAGAAAGAAAGAATCGACAATAAAAAAATCAGCTCCTATTCCTGTTTTAATCTGATGGGCAAGGGCGGAAAGGTTGTAGGTACTCTGCATCTCGGTAATTTTTCGAATAATTATTATTCAGATTATATTACCGGTAATATCCGAATCTTCGCCGACGGGGCCGGAATGGTTGTAGAGAATTCGCTTCTCTACAAAGAAGTTCTGGAGATGAAAGATAAAATTCGGCATGTATTTTCGAAATTCGTTCCTGAAGAAATTATAAACGACCTGGTTGAAAAGGAATCGGATAAGGATCTTATGGTCGGCGAAAAACGCAATATAGTTGTGCTATTTTCCGATATCCGCGCATTTACCACAATTTCTGAGACCAATACTCCGGAACAGGTAGTAAGTTTTCTTAACCGTTATTTTGACACTCAGGTAGCAATCATTAAAAAGTACGGCGGCAATATTGATAAATTCATCGGCGATGCCATTTTTGCAATTTTCGGAGCTCCAATAAGCTATGAAGACAATGCCGTTAGAGCCGCGAAAGCATCGATAGAAATGATAGAGGCTCTGCCGACTATTACCACAGATGGAATGAACATTCCGGAACCAGGATTCCGGATTGGAATAGGTCTTCACGAAGGGGATGCTATCGTCGGAAATATAGGATCCTCGACAAAATTTGATTATACGGCTATTGGTGATACGGTTAATCTAGCGGCCAGGCTCGAGAGTCTGACAAAACACTATAAAAGAGAAATTCTTGTTTCAGAAGAAATGAAAGATAAGCTGAAAGACGGATTCCCGCTCCGGGAGATAGATTTTGTAAAAGTGAAAGGCAAGGATATCGCGACGAGTCTGTTTGCTGTTGAATTCGATTCAAGGCTTATTGAGCCTGAATATTTAAAAGAGTACAAGAAGGCGTATAAGATGTACCGTCTTGGCAATTTCACGTCAGCTCTTGAGTACTTTACCGGGCTGCACAAACTCATACCCGAAGATACTGTTGTTGAGACATTTATAGGCAGATGTGAAGAGTTTTTAAAAACCCCGCCCGAAAACTGGGATGGTTCGCTGACGCTTGATTTTAAATAAAAGGTGATAATATGAATGATAAAGGTTTACGAAAGATAGTAGAGGTTGATAAAGATAAATGTGTAAACTGCCATGCCTGTATAGGTGCCTGTCCGGTTAAATTCTGTAATGACGGTAGCGGTGACCATGTTACTATAAATGAACAGCTCTGCATCGGCTGTGGAAGCTGTATTACAGCCTGCACACATGAAGCGAGATATGGTCTGGATGATTTTTCCATATTCCTGGATGCCTGCAATAACGGCGACAGGATAATAGCAATAACAGCGCCGGCTGCAGCCTCGAATTTCCCGGGTGAATACCTGAAGCTCAATGGATGGCTGAAAACCCTCGGAGTCTCCGCCTTTTTCGATGTAAGTTTCGGAGCGGAACTTACCATCAAAAGCTATCTTGAGCATGTAAAGAAAAACAAACCTAAAACAGTGATATCCCAGCCCTGCCCGGCTATTGTGACATATATAGAAACCTATAAACCGGAACTGCTTCCTTTTCTTGCTCCGGCTGACAGCCCTATGCTTCATACAATAAAAATGATTAAGGAATATTATAAAAAATATTCTTCATACAAGGTCGCGGTGATTTCTCCATGCTATGCCAAAAAACGAGAATTTGATGAAACAGGATTTGGTGATTTTAATATCACATACAAGTCTATTTCTTCATATTTAACCGATAATAATCTGGACCTCTCAATCTATAACGACGTAGATTTCATGAATTCAGCAGCAGAACGCGCCGTTCTTTTCTCCACTCCCGGAGGGCTTATGAGGACACTTGAGCGGGAAGCTCCGAAGGTGAGCAGAGGAACTAGGAAAATCGAAGGACCGGATATAATCTATAATTATCTGGATCATCTGACGGATTCGATAGAAGGCGGAAAGGTGCCGGCCGTAATTGACTGCCTTAATTGTGAGCTAGGATGCAACGGCGGACCTGGCACAATGAATATCGGAAAATCGCCGGATGATATTGAATATGCTGTTGAACAGAGAAATCTTCAGATGCAGGCACGTTATAAAGGCATTCGAACCAAAGCCGGGGCTGCGGCGAGGGTCAGACGGACAGTTAATAAATACTGGAAAAAGAATTTATACGACAGATCATATATCGACCGCAGCAGCCAGAATAATATCATCTATCCGGATGACGCGGAACTAACGGTTGTCTATAAAGAGCTTCATAAATATATCGAAAAGGATCACCTCAACTGCGGAGCCTGCGGATACGGCAGCTGTAGAGGCATGGCAATTGCAATCTTTAATAATCTTAATAAGGTTGAAAATTGTTTTCATTATGAGCGTCTGAACAGAAAAGAGATGTCGTCTCTGCTTACAAGGCGACTCAAAGAATCAATTACTAATATAATGAATTTCGTTATGGTCTTATCGGGAGATGAAAAAAACGGGGAAGAGAGCAAAAGCGGAATAGCGAAAATATTCGATCTGTCGAAGGAGAATAAGGATATTGTCAATAACGGCGTCTCATATATAGAGGACACGATACTTAAGATGACGGAAATACAGGAAACCAGCAACGACACTATCGGGGGTATCCAGAATCTTGGAGATCAGATAGAGGGAATCTGGGAGATTGTCGGTATTATTAATGGTATTGCCGCGCAGACTAAAATTATCGCCTTCAATGCCGAGCTTGAAGCTTCATCAGCCGGAGAGAAGGGCAAGAATTTTGAGATTGTAGCCTCCGAAATAAGACGGCTGGCAGATAATACAGTTCTTTCTACCCAGGAAATCAGAAAACGGATTAAGGAAATTCAGCAATCGTCAAGTAATCTTGTATACGCGGGACAGGAAGAGTCGGAAAAAATAAAAGAAGGATGGGAATTATCCTCACTCATGCAGGAGGTTTTTCAGAAACTTCTGCTGCAGTCTGAAACATCATATGAGCATATAAACGGCATGATAGGAAGTCAGATTAATAATTTTGAATCAACTCTGCATGACCTGCAGCAGCTGACAGCCGATATAGACCATTTCAACAGTTGAAAAGTAGTATAGGGAGTATAGGAGGAAACATGTCAAAACATTCGGATTCGCGTGATGTTCCAATTAGAAGGCATATAATAATGTATCTTAATGTCCTCGATGCCGAAAAAGGGACTGAGATTGGATGGCTCGGAGACATGTCTGAAAACGGGATAATGATAATCTCCGAGACCAGGCTTAGAACGGACATGGGAATACATATAAAACTGAAGCTGCCTGAATCTGAAAGTTTTAACAGAGAATTCGCCGATCTGCATATTGAATTATTATGGACCAAACCTGACCAAAACCCGAAATACTTCTGTCAGGGAGGGCTTATAACGGATATACCAGAGGATAGCAGAAAGGATATTGATGAAGTTATCAGGAAATACGGCTTTGCGGACAATAGGGCTCTTAAGGATTATACTGATTACACGGTATAGCCGCTCTACAGAGTAATTCCCTCGTATCAACGGAGATGGGCTGCGGCGCAGTGGGGGCCGGTAGATTAATGAGCCTGCAAAGTAAAAAGTTCGCAGGCTCTGACTTTTCAAATATAAATGTAATTAATCGATCTTTATTTCTTTGTTTCCTGAGTATATGGATTCTACTTCCAGAACGGCTACACCGACTCCCGGGAGTTTTTCAGGATTCCAGCTTTTCATATCATCAAACATTTCGCCCTCTGTCATATGGGTAAAAGTACCCTTTAATTGATATGAATTGCCTTCTTCAGTTAGAAAGAGAATATTACCCTTGCAGCCGGTCTTTATGTTAGACAAGGTCTTATCAAAATAGTTATTGGCAATGAGTATTTTTTTCTCATCAAATATTGAAACACAGGAAGCGTAGATAGAGTTAGCCTGACCCATACTGTCTACAGTAGTTACAATCGGGGCTTTTATTTTTTTCTCCCACTCATCTCTGATAATTTTTGGTAATTTTACCATTATGTACATCCTTTGACTTTAATGAGGGGTATTATATCCTATATACTTATTTACACAAGTACGCAGTATTTTATGACTAAGTACTAATAATGTGACTACACACTTAAGTCAAGCTTGAGGACAATTTATGAAGAAGAACTTGAAAACTCTGCAGGACGAATGCATTTCGTGCCCCTTTCCGGATGAAGTCAAGGATGATATGTGCTATATCTGTTCGACTCAGCAGATAATCAGAGGTAAATGGAAGCTGCTCATTATCTGGCTGCTCCGAAAAGATCCTGTAAGATTTTCGCAATTACAGAGAAAAATACCTAATGTGAAGCAGGGGCCGCTGACGTCCCAATTAAAGGAATTAGTTGAGAGCGGCATTGTTAAACGAAAATCATATAATCAAGTACCACCCAAGGTGGAATACAGTCTAACTTCAAAAGGCAGAGATTTTCTAAAGGTGATGGCAATAATGCATTCATGGGCCAAGGAGAACTTATTTATAGAAGAGAATCGGCTGTAAATAAGTACAGGAGGCGACAGCCGATATTCTGATATTGAAGATTATTGGCCACGGATATAGGCTGCCCAGCTATGTAGTCACGCGGATTGCATGCGCGGCTCTGTAGCGGTTCACGGATAAGATATTGAAGATTATTGGCCACGGATATAGGCTGCCCAGATATGTGGTCACACGGATTGTATGCGAGGCTCTGTAGCGGTTCACGGATAAGATATTGAAGATTATTGGCCATGGATATGGGCTTCAGGCAGGGCTCCTACCTGAAGCCTTAACAATCTTCTTCCTATAGATTAAGGGCTTATGGTTATATCATCGATATACACATTTTCCGCCGTTGAAGAATATTTATAATAATACCATTTAAGTGTATGAACTCCGGCACTTAGACTGTAGCTATATTTAGTCCATGGGCTTATAGTTGATGAGGTAGATAATTTCGAGTAGCCATCCACATCGAATCTTAAAGTCCCGATATTATTGTTTTTTAACGCATAGAATGAAATTACGCTGGCTTTTTTCACATTAACTATAACTTCAAAACTACTGTCGTCCCCATAGCTATCAATAGATCCGAACTGCACTGCATTACTTCCTTCATATACATTATCAGACTGTATGCGGGGAATGGCATCGTCTGACAATGTCCAGTTGTTCAGGGTTGAGAAGCTGGCATCTGTTGATTCCCGCATTAAATCCGGAACACTTCCCGCAAACTTTTCGTTTGGAAACTGCTTGAAAAGTAAAGAATT
>JAEKNX010000028.1 GCA_016839055.1 Spirochaetales bacterium | reverse complement strand
AAGTTGATGAAGTTGATGAAGTTGATGAAGTTGATGAAGTTGATGAAGTTGATGAAGTTGATGAAGTTGATGAAGTTCTGGATTCTGAAATAGAGACTGTGGAAGCGGAAGAGCCTGCGAATGAAGAAGATCTCGAAGAAAACCCCGGAAGCAGTGAGGGCTCTTCTCGTGAAATCGAGGCGGTGGCGGAAGCTGACTTTGTTTTTCCCGACGATCTGGAAATTGAAGAGATAATCCCTGAAGATGGGGCTGGCGTCCTGAGCTTTGCTGATGAGGATCTTGTTCAGGGTTTTCATGAGCAAGAGATAATTGAACCGCTTGACCTTGATCCGTCTGCCGGCCTGGTAGGTGAGGATCAGGCGCCTCCGATTCTTGAGGAAGGTTTTTTTCCGGATGCGCCGCTAAGGGGTGATGAGGTTGAACTTGAGGACGCCGCCCGAGAGGTATGGGCCGAGGTCGAACAGCTTGGTCTCGGAGACGCCTTTGGTGAGCCCGTTGTAGCAGCCTCTGAGGCGGAGGGCGTTTTGGAGGCTCCGGATGAAGATGAGGTGGCTATTGATATTGATCTTGATCCGAGGATAGGCATTGACGAGGAAACCCCTTTTCTTAGAATTCCCGCCAATGGAACGGATGAGGACGCGGCTGGAATATCGCTTATGGATGAACCTGATTATGAAAGCGCGTTTGAAGCGGAAGAAGAGCTGGTAGAGTATGGCTCGCTGACGGAACTTGATGATGATCCTGAAATTATCGCCGAGATAGAATCCGAACCGGTGTTTGCTGAGGCTGCCGTAGCAGCTGTAGCAGCGGTGGCTGCCGTGTCGGAACTTTTACCTGTTCAGCCTGCTTTAAAACCCGCTCCCAGGAAAAAATGGGGTAACTATTCGGTTCCTATCAACGATATTCTGGATACTAACGAGGACAGCAACTACTGGATTGTTGATGATGAGACAAAGGCCGCGTCCGAAGTTCTTCGTGAGACCCTCAAGGAGTTTAAAATAGCTGCCGAGGTTACCGGAATCAGCCGAGGACCTGTGATTACGATGTTTGAGATTTTGCCGGCACCAGGCGTCAAGCTTTCCAAGATAGTGAATCTTGCCGATAATATTGCGCTCCGTCTGGCCGCATCGCCGGTAAGAATTGTTGCTCCAATTCCGGGAAAACACGCTGTCGGTATCGAAATTCCGAACAAGAGCCGGGCGATAGTCTCATTCAAGGAGATTCTCGAAGCCGAAGACCTCAGGAAATCAAGGATGTCGATTCCTGTAGTTCTTGGAAAGGATATTACCGGCGGAGCAAGGATAATTGATCTTGTTCAGACGCCCCACCTCCTGATTGCCGGGGCTACAGGTTCGGGTAAATCAGTCTGTGTAAACTCGCTCATTTGTTCAGTACTTTATTCAAGACGTCCTGATGAAGTTAAGTTGATATTAATTGACCCGAAAATTGTTGAGCTTAAGATGTACAACGATATTCCGCATCTTCTGACGCCGGTGATAACCGAACCTAAGCGGGCATTTCAGGCCCTTCAGTACTGCACGTGTGAAATGGAGAGGCGCTATACGCTTCTTAATGCTCTCGGCGTCCGAGACATTAAATCCTTTAACCGTAAGGTCAAGGAGGGTGGGCTTACCGTCCTGCCTCTTCCATACATAGTAATTGTTGTGGATGAGTTTGCCGACCTGATGGCTACTACAGGCAAGGAGCTTGAGAGTGTGATTTCACGTCTTGCCGCGATGAGCCGGGCGATAGGTATCCACCTTGTTCTCGCTACCCAGCGCCCGTCGGTTGATGTCATTACCGGTCTTATCAAGGCGAACATTCCGTCGAGAATAGCTTTCATGGTTGCAAGCAAGATGGACTCACGAATTATTCTGGATAACATGGGTGCCGACAAGCTCCTGGGTAAGGGTGATATGCTGTTTACCTCGGCCTGGGACCCTAATTTAACAAGAATTCAAGGCGCCTTTCTCTCTGATGATGAGGTCGAGCGGATCACCGACCATGTAAAGACCCTGGGTGAGCCGAATTATATAGATGATGAAATCTTTATTTCGGACGATGATGGATCCGATTTCGAACTTGAGAGCGGGGCGTCGGGTGATCCGCTGATGGATGCTGCCGTCTCTATAGTTGTAGAAGCCGGAAAGGCCTCAGCATCCTACCTTCAGCGAAGACTGAAGATAGGATATAATCGCGCGGCAAGACTCGTCGAGGAAATGGAAGACCGCGGAATTGTCGGGCCCTCCAACGGCAGCAAACCGCGTGATATTATTCATATTCCGGATCGTGTTTAAGCTTTGCAAGGACGCCTATTATAGCTATTCCCGCGGTAAGACTTGTCAGTAAGTCAGATATAGGGTTTGCAAGCCATACGCCGATGGCTCCAAAAAAAGGACATATTGCCAGCATCGGAGGCACGAAGAAAAGGAGCATCCGGCAGCTGACGAAGATTGCCGCTTTTCTGGCCTCACCCGTAGCCTGGAGTAGGATAAGCGTATTGAACATGAAACCGTAGAGAGGATAGAGGCAGAAGAAAATCTTCGGTGAATTGAATATCTCATTTAGAATTGAATCATCGACAATGAACCAGCTTGTAACAAGTTTCGGAGCAATCATAAGTATTGACCAGAATATCAGGGTGAAAACGGTGGCGTAAACTGTAAAGGTTCCATATCCCTTTATTACCCTCTTTAGTTTTCCTGCGCCGAAGTTTACCCCGACAAAGGGTTGCATCCCCTGGGCAATTCCCCAGACCGGCGGCAGCAGCAGGCTGAATATTTTGAAGATAGTACCGAGTGCTATTACATCATTCTGGGTGGCGAAGAGGTCGAGCATCTTGTATGCCGTGACTATCTCAATAATTGCCATGACAGGAAGAGCCAGGGCGGAGAATCCTATTTTGAGGATTTTTTTTATAAAGCTGAAATCAAGCCGTTTAAAAAAGAAGTTAACGTCGATGATGCTCTTTCCTGATCTCAGGTGGATGAGGCTCAGTACCATGCTTACCAGTTGAGACAGCACTGTAGCGGCTGCCGCTCCCCTTATTCCCATATTAAAGACGAGCATCAAAAGCGGATCAAGGATGATATTAAGGAGCGCGCCCACTCCGAGGATTATCATCGCGTCGCGGATCATTCCCTCTGAACGTATCAGCATATTTGATGATGCTGCAAAATTTATAAAGAAGGTCCCGGCAATTACTATCCTCATGTACTGAACCCCGAGGTCGAGCATTTCATCGGTTCCGCCCATGAAGGCGACTATCTGGGGTGCGAATATTATTGAAACTACGGTTACGACCGCGCAGATTATGAAATTCAGCAGGAAAATAGCCGGAAAAACTCGTTCGAGAACGCCCTTTTCGCCGCTTCCGATGCTGCGCGATACGATTGATGCCGCTCCGGTGCCGATTAGCCCCGAGATGCCGTTGTTGAGGAGGGAGAAAGGATAGACTATTCCGACCGCTCCCATCCCCGCGGGGCCAATTATCTGACCGACAAAGACTCCGTCTATGAACTGATAGAATCCGAAGACGAGCATGCCGATGATGCCCGGAACAGAAAGCTTGAAGAAGAGGACTGATGGTTTATCGTTGAGCAGGCTAAGCTGCCGGTTGGTTAAAGTGTTCACAATCATTTACTCTACAAACATTTCAAAGATAGGGCAAGGGAATTGTTATTTAATTGCCGGGACGTCAGCAGCCGCATTTTTTAAGAGCGGCGGCGAGTTTGTGAAAATCATCCCGCCGGCTCCATCGTCCGCAGGAAATCCGGATTGAGTTGGCTGATCGCAAGGCCGGTCTGCCCATGGCGTCGAGAATTCGGGATCTGCCGTCTATGCGGTCGCTGCAGGCGGAGAAGCGGCTAATACAGATGTTCAAGCTGTTAAGCGAGAAGATCAGATCCTGCATGGCAACCTGAGGCTTAAGGCTTATACACAGGATGCCTGCGACCGAATCCTCCGGACTCTCGATAGTGAAACAGATTCCCGCCTTCTCCAGAATGTTGAGGCCGTCACGCTGCAGGGTTTTAAGCATGCGGAGCTCGTCCTTTTGTTCTGATTTCATAAGCTTAAGTGCCTCGGAAAGGGCTGCCCCTCCGGCGGTGTTCTCGGTTCCCGGGAATAAACCGCCTTCCTGCGCGCCCCCGAACCGGAGCGGACGTAGTCTTATTCCAGGGCTGCGCCACAGCAGGGCTGTTCCTTTCGGGGCGTAAAGCTTGTGCCCGCTTATGCAGAAAATATCACAATAGGGGGCCCATTCTTCGGGGGACAGCCTTGCGGCAGCCTGGACGGCATCGAGGATGACAATCGCTCCTGCGCTCCGGGCAGTTTCAGCAATCTCTCTGATGGGCTGCTGAGCTCCTGTTTCGTGATTGACAGGTGAAATTACAACTGCCGTCTTCTTGCGGCCTCTGAGGGCGTCTTTGAGTTTCTGGAGGTCGATCTTGCCGTCCTCGTCGACAGGCAGGCTGACGACTCCGCCGCAGAATCCTGAAGGAGCCGCTGGCGACCGTCTGGCCAGATGAAAAAGCGGATGTCTTACAGCCTGATGTTCGGCAGCGCTTGTAATGAAGGTTATATCTTTCTCCCTGCCCGCAGTTCCGTATATTGCCGCCGACAGTGCGTCTGTGCCGCTTGAGCAGAGATGAAAACCTTCGGCATCGGTTCCGAAAAATGAGGAAGCTGAATCATATAGTATTTCAAGTTCGTTCCAACCGGCGGTTCCGGCTGAATGAAGGCTGGACGGGTTCCCCCAGGTTTTCCTGCAGGCACGTTCAAATGCACCGATAACCCTGGGATCGACCGGGGTTGTGGCATTATAGTCGAGATAAACCGTCCTCTCCGGAATCCAGGGAACGGCCGCGCTTTTTATCTTCCGTCGCAGCTCACATTTGCAGGGCATGCTTCAGGGTAGCACAAGAAGGGGGACAGGGCAATTCATCTGTGTTAAAAATTTAGGCTCGTCACACAAATTTGAAATAAAAAATGATAAAAACATACGCTAACTTCTGATATTATAGGAAGTTACCACACTATCTATAAAGGAAGAAAGCGTATGTTGGTAAAAACTATAGCACGAAAGACCTTAGGACTCAAGAATCATAAGATCGATAAAGTAAAAGAAACCCCGGAAGGAACAATAGAAATCTATATAAGTCATAAAAAAAGGCGGTTATTGCCTTGTAAGAATGATGATGGAAAATACAAAGTAGTAGATAATCTTCCGGGAAGAAGGTGGCAGCATGTCTCTCTCTGGGGACGAAAAGTAGTGATTATTTATTCTCCATGTAGGGTAATGTGCAACGGAAAACTTGTTGTAGAAGATATTCCATGGTCCATGGGGAAAAGTCGTATATCAGTTCCATTGATTTCCCATATTGGTATCCTGGCAGAACTGCTTCCTTGGAAGCAGGTAGCGGAGCTCTTTCATGTCCATTGGAACACCGTAAGAAACGCTGTAAAACGGATAGTTGAATACGGTTTAGAACATCGGGAAATAGGAGATGTTATCTACTTTGGGATAGATGAAATATCCCGTAAAAAGGGTCAGGTTTATCTAACCAATGTTTATGACCTCAAAGAAAAACGAATTATTTGGTCAGGTGAGGGCCGCAATAAAAACACAATAAATGAGTTTTATAAAGATGTAGGTCACAAGCTAAATGCTTCTGTTACAGCTATTTGCTGTGATATGTGGCAACCTTACATTGATAATTTGAAGCTGTACTTCCCTGATGCTATTATCGTTTTTGATAAGTTTCACATTGTAAGTCACCTCAATAAAGCTGTTGATGAAGTCCGACGTGAAGAAGCCCTGGAACTTAAGAAAACAGAGCCTGAACTTCTTAAAGGAACCAGATATATCTGGCTTAAAAATCCGTGGAATCTTACAGAAAAACAAGCAGGTTAAACTTTCAACTCTTGAGAAACTGAATCTTAAAATAAACAGAGCTTATCTTCTTAAAGAGAGTTTCCAATATGTGTGGGAATATAAATATCTCGGATGGGCTAAAAAATATTTGAAACAATGGTTCTGGTGGGCTACCCACTCTAGACTTAATCCGATTCGTGATTTCGCATGGATGGTAAGAAGACATGAAGAAGGAATATTAAACTATTTCAAGGTTCCCATTTCTAATGGAATTGTTGAAGGCTTGAATAATAAAGCAAAGGTTATTTCCCATCGAGCATATGGGTTCCGTACTGTTAGTACCTACAAACTTGCTCTTTATCACTGTATGGGAAAGTTGCCAAGACCTGAATCCAGTTTCAAATTCTTGTGAGGAGCCAAAATTTAGAAGACCGCGATTAAGTCTTTTCCGGATTTAGTAATTTTTACCGGTTTGATCTTTTTAAAAAATGATACTAAATCTTCTTCAGTATATTTCCATTCAAAAAACGAATCAGGATGATTTATTCCATCGTTATCGCCAAAAAATCTATTTAGTATTTTCATAAATATCCTGACAGGACCCTTCTTAAGCAGTAAAATGTCGAGTAAATTTACAGATTTAAATGGTTCTATTACAATGACTTTTTTACTTTTACTAATCACTTCTTTCAGGAAGGCCTCATGTCGGGGGACAATGTGGTGTAAGACGTCGATAATGACCACTACGTCATTATCGGGGTATTCGTCATAGTTGAAGATATCCTGTAAATTGACATTTAATCCATCTTTTTTTGCCTGATCAATAAATATCTGGTTCAGATCCCATCCTATATACTCACAAGACGGATCTATGTAATTATAAAACAAACAGCTGCCGCAGGCAAGTTCAAATACAATCTGCTCTTTTCCTATTTCAGATGCCAGAAACTTATATCGCTCAATGAGTTTTTTTCCATGAAGAATTCGTAACATTGCATTATATAACTTCGGGTGTTTGTAAAAGATTGAAGACATGGCAGCTTGTTAACCTCTATAAGTACATGATTAAGTGATGATTCGTAATTGTAATGCAAATTTTATAGAAGAGCAAGAAGAAGTTGACAGCCTCAGTTTAGTGTTCTACCCGCTTTTTCAGAATGAAGTGCTCTGTTTTTTTGAGGAGGATTTGATCCTGTTGACATTGTATTTGCTTTAATTAAATGATATAAATACGTGTATTTTGGAATAGGATATCTTAAAGGATGTTTATTAATGTTTTGTAATAATCAAATATATGATATGAGCTCAACCCTGACATGAAAAAAATAATTTCATACACTATAAAGCATGCAAATATAGTTATCGGCCTGATATTGCTGATAACAGTGGGCATGGGTTTTTCCGCTTCAAAAATAATTTTTGATCCGGATTTCTATAGTATTTTTCCTGAGAGTAGTGAGAGAAGTGAACTGTTACTGGAGCATGCAGGGATAGCTGAGGATTTTGATATGAATCTTCTGATATCGGTTGTTGCTGAAGATGCGTTATCGGTTAGAAAGCTGGGGATTCTTTACGATGTTCTTCAGGAACTCGAAGCTCATCCTGAAATTTCCGAATGTATCAATCCCTTTAATTTTATAACTTTTAAGAATAAAGGCGGACGGTTATCTATCGAAGAAATAGCATCTCACGCTCCGCGCGACGAGGCAGAGTTAGCCGAATTTACTTCACGTCTTTTAAATGAACCTCTCGCGAAGGATGTAGTTGTTTCAGACAATGGGACAACCCTTAATGCTTTTCTTGTGAATACTACTATTGAAGATTCCACTAAATTCATGAATGATTTTGAGAGGATAATTGAACCTCTTCGGGGTGAATTTGAAATTCTTTACACAGGTGATGTTGCCTTTTCAGAGCATACTGTTTCATATCTGCAACGTGATCTGTTCGTTCTGTTAATACTTGCATTTTTTGTGATTCTGATAGTTCTATATTTCAGTTTCAGAGCTTTCCGTGCTGTTTTTCTACCCCTTATTACGGTTGGTATAGGAGCTCTCTGGTCAATCGGATTTTCTGCCTGGATAGGGTATGATTTAACTGTTGTCAGTGTTGTTCTTCCAATAATTATCCTGGCAATAGGAAGCTCTTATGCTGTTCATATCATAAGTGAATATTTCAGATCGTACGATGCGGTGAACGGTGCTGAAGGTTTAGCTGAGGCAGTCTCACATGTTGTTATGACCGTTATTCTCGCCGGAGTAACTACTATGATAGGCTTCAGCAGCCTGCTGTTCACTTCTATCGGACCACTCAAGGAATTCGGCTTATCTGTAAGTTTTGGAGTTTTTACTTGTGTTATATTGTCGATTTGTTTTCTTCCAGCTTTGTTGTCAAAATTATCTCCTCCAAAAGAAGTTCATAGAGAGAAGATTCGTAATGATTTCGTTACAAAGATTATTGTAAAAATAGGCGGGTTTGTAGAGAAGAGAAACCGGTTACTTGTTCTTACTTTTTTTCTCGTTCTGATCGGCTCGGGTTTTTTATATCAGGAAATCAGTCGTAAAGTTGATTACATCAATTATTTTCCAGAAGAAGATAAGATCGTGATGGATACCTTCGAGATTCTGGAGAATTCCGGAGGAGCACAGTCCATGAATATCACACTTAAGGCTCCCGAGGGATCAGAGAAATATTTTCTGCAGGAAAATGTAATTAAAAACATGATTTCATTACAGGAAGCACTGCTCGCCGATGAAAATGTATTAAATTTAATTTCCTACTACACACTCATGGGGCAGATAAATGGTGTGATGACCGGGAATACTGAATTTCCGCAAAAGAAGGGGCTTTTACTTTTATTGTCCCGGTATTTCAAGTTGCTGGAAGACTCCGGTAAGGATATTACTTCCGGGGTTCAGGCTGGTTTTGTTAATGAAGATTATTCTCAGACAACTTTCTATATAAAAGTTTATGATGGTAAAACTGGTAATGTTATAGCGGCTGATGATATAATTAATCTTGCCGAAACTATGGAAAAATTTGTAAATGAATATCTTAATGAGATCGACGAAATCTATATTTGGGGAAATACACTGATTAATTATGATGCTGGACTTCAGATACAGCGTGATCAGCTTTTTTCCTCATTTTTATCTATTGTATTAATTTTCATCGTTTCTTCATTATTTTTTCATTCATTCAAATTAGGGAGTTTATCTCTCATTCCATTAATTTTTGCAATAGCTTTAAATTATATTATTATGGCATTGTTTAAAATTCCACTGGATGTTACGACTGTTCTGGTTGCTAATGTTGCAATCGGTGTAGGTGTAGATGATGGAATTCATTTCATTCTACAATATAAGAAGCAGCTGATTCTGGCAAAACAGGATTGCCGGATCGCTGTAAGCAGAACATTTGTAATAACAGGGAGGCCTATAGTTCTAACGACTATCTCAATTGTTGCAGGATTTATTATTCTCAGTTTTGCAAGTTTTAAGCCGATTATATTTTTTGGAATACTCGTATCTATAAGCTTGTTTGCGGCGATGCTCTCCACACTTATTTTCTTACCGGCATTCATCCTTTTTATAGATAGAGTTGGCAAACGATATAATTTGAAGCATTAGTCGAAGAATCTTGATAATATTTTTATTAGCGGTAGTAGTCTCTATGTTACTATTACCCTAGGCTTTTTTTGCTGAAAAAAAGATATGGAATTTAATTTAAGGAAAAAATATGGTTATTGTTTATGCAACTGATAATTATTGGCCTCGAATAAGCGGGATGGCTGTCTCGATCGAAACTTTTAAGCGTGGATTGGAGAGGAGAGGTCATGAAGTGCATGTCTTCTGTCCCAATTATCCCGATGCCGATATTTCTGATATAGAGATGAAGAGGACAAATATTCATCGTTTTTCATCTTATGAAATGAAGTTTATTTTGAATACTGAAGACGCTATGGTTCATCTTTTTCAGAGAAGCAAGGTCTTTGAGACCCTTGATGTGATAAAACCCGATTTGATTCATGTTCAGACCGAGTTTACTATGGGCAAATTTGCGATTGAATATGCACGAAAGAGACATCTGCCGCTGATTGCTACGAGTCATACTCACTTTGAAGAATATATTAAAATTTATTTTCCCTTTATTCCGAAATATTTTGCTTCTCATTATGTGAGAACCCGATCGAAGCTTACCTATAACAAGACAGACATTCTGCTTGTTCCGACTGAACCCATTAAGGAACTGCAGCTTCGAAACGGAGTAAAGGTTCCAATAGAGATTCTTCCTACCGGAGCTGATGAGTCAGTGTTCAGCAATGCTGATCCTGAAATTGCGAAAAAGAAGATTAAATCAATCTCTCCAAAATCCATCGGTAAGAAGAGTATGCTGTACGTCGGCAGGCTGGGTATTGAAAAGAATCTGCATTTCCTTATCGATGTAGTTGAGCGTGTTAAAAAGGATATTCCGGACATTGTCCTCTTTATGATTGGAGAAGGTCCAATTCGCGATGCAATGGAATATATAATCAAACAGAAAAATCTTGAAGAAAATGTTTATTTTCTCGGTTATGTTCCTCATCAGGAAATAAAGCATTATTTTACATACTGTGATGTATTCACCTTTCCGTCAAGAACCGAGACTCAGGGACTTGTTACTGTAGAGTCAATGATGTGCGGTACGCCGGTTGTCGGAGTAGGAGAGCTGGGAACTAAATCTGTTATGCAGGGTGACAACGGCGGATTTATGGTCTCTTGTAAGGTTGAAGAATTCGCGATGAGAACAATCCAGCTGTTAAACGACAAGGTACTTTATAAGCAGAAGTCAGAAGAGGCCAAGATCTTCTCACAACAGTTTTCAATTCATGCCCTGACTGACAGACTTGAACGGATTTATGAAGCAACAATCAAGAAAAAGAGAGTGAAACTGATACAATGGTTGACAAACAAGAACAGCAGAATTAAATGAATATCTATACGGCGGCTGTGACCCTGATCCTTATTATGGATCCTTTCGGAAATATTCCGATTTTCATGTCCGCGCTCAAAAAGTTTGATGAAAAAAAGCGGAGGAGAATAATCCTTCGCGAAAGCCTGATAGCTTTTTTGATTTTGACCTTTTTTCTTTTTTTCGGGAAGTTTATTCTTCAGGGACTACATATTTCACAGCCCGCGCTGAACATTTCCGGCGGAATAATTCTGTTTGTCATTGCGATTGATATGATCTTTCCCGGAAAGGGGAAGGCTTCCGCGGAGGAAGTAGACGGTGATCCGGTAATTGTCCCTCTCGCGGTGCCGCTTCTTGCCGGTCCGTCTTCGATGGCTTTCGTAATTCTTGCCTCAAGTCAGTTCCCTGAGGCCAAGATTGAGATCTTTATTGCGTTGTTAATTGCCTGGCTTATTACAACGACTATTCTTGTTCTTTCAGATTATCTCAGAAAAATCCTCGGTAACCGTGTTCTCAGAGCTATTGAACGCCTGATGGGCATGATTTTAACAACCCTCGCAGTCCAGATGCTTCTCTCAGGTATAAAAGATTATTTCATGCCTCTTTAATTTATAAAAATTCAACGAATTGCGGAAATTTTAACAATCTATATGTCTTTGACAAGCGCTTTTTGTGCCGACAGGATGCCGCTCTCATCATCAGAGCCTGTAGTGAGGCCGGAAAGCTTGAAGATCGGCTTGTTAAGTCCTGTATAGGGGTATTTTTTCTTGGAATAACACTGAGTATGCCCTTTTTTTTGGTGTTGCTGCCTTGAGTGGGTATAGATAAAAATTTACCCTTAAATACCTTATTAAAAAAATGTCAAGATTGATAAAAAAAGGACTATATGGTAAAATAAAAATCGAGGAATGGAGAGATGAAATATTGAGTGAAAAAGAAATATTACATAGCAGCGCACCGCTGCCTTCTGTAAGGCGCTTACCCCTCTACCTGACGGTACTTGAGGAATTTGAGAGGGAGGGTCGCGAATGGATATCCACGACCGATTTTTCCGAAGTTCTCTTTCTGAAACCCATTCAAGTAAGGAAGGATCTGGCGCACACCGGGATTATAGGGAAACCAAAGAAGGGTTTCAAAGTAGATGAACTTATTGCGACCATCAACAATTTTCTTGGCTGGAATAATCTGACAGATGCTTTTATTGTTGGGGCAGGTGCACTAGGTTCCGCCTTGCTTGGATACACCGGTTTTCAACATCATGGACTCAATATTGTGGCAGCGTTTGATGTCTCTCCTTTGGTCATTGGTAAAATAATACATGGCAAGAAGGTTCTTCCTCTGGAACAGTTGCAGGATCTTGGTCAGCGAATGAAGGTAAGACTCGGTATAATAACTGTTCCCAGTGAAGGCGCTCAGAACGCAGCCGACAAGCTTATAGAAGCCGGAATCAGCGGTATATGGAACTTTTCACCTGTAAAGCTTCATGTTCCCCCAAACGTTGTAGTGCAACGTGAAGATCTTTCATCGGGGCTCGCCGTTCTGTCGGTTAAGCTTGGACGATTTGATTGATTAAATCTTTGCCTGTATAAACTACAGGCTGTTATTTCAAATTATCGACAGCAGCTTGCTCGACCGCCAGTCCCTGGTGGTAGTGCTCAAAGAACTTTTGAAACCCTTCTACGTCCGCCGGATCAGGGCTGACAGCCTCGCCCATACTCGTTGAGAATACCCTGCTTAGGAAATCAGGAAGAGACAGGCTCTGATCCTCACGGGTCATGAAAGAAGCCAGCAGAGCTATTCCCCAGGCGCCGCCTTCTCCGGCGGTCGCGAGTACTGAAACGGGAACCCCTGTTGCGGCGGCCATGATCTTTTCACCGACACCCTCCGTCTTGAAAAAGCCGCCATGACCTCTTATCTCATCAACTACGACTTTTTCTTCATCAAACAAGATGTTTAAACCTGTTCTTAGGGCGCAGAGAGATGTGAACAGCTGTGTTCTGATAAAGTTTTCCAGGGTAAAATTACTCTCTGGTGAGCGGACAAAGAGAGGGCGCCCCTCACTGAATCCGGTAATGTGTTCTCCTGAATGGTAGCCGTATGCCATAAGGCCTCCGCAGTCGGAGTCTCCTTTGAGTGCAAGTTTCATCAGGGTGTCGAATAACTTTGAAGGAGAAATGTTCGTGCCCAGCACTCTGGCCGCGTCACCGAAGAGGTTGATCCATGCGCTGTATTCGGAACTGCAGTTATTGGAATGAGCCATGGCTACAAGGCTCCCGTCGGGGGTTGTTACCTGATCGATCTCGGGATGAACCTTTTTGAGTTCTTTCTCCAGCACGAGCATCGCGAAAACAGATGTGCCTGCTGATACGTTTCCGGTGCGCACTTTTACCGAGTTTGTGGCTACCATGCCGGTTCCGGCGTCTCCTTCAGGTGGGCAAAGCGGTATGCCGGCTTCAAGGTTTCCTGTCGGATCAAGGAGGAGTGCTCCCCTAGGGGTGAGTTTTCCCGCAGTTTCTCCGGCCGACTTTGTCTTAGGCAGTATATCCATTATCCTCCAGCTGAATCCGCGGGGGGACAGGAGCTTATCGAAGCTTTCCATCATCTGAAGGTCATAGTCTTTTCGGTCAATATTTATTGGAAACATTCCGGAGGCCTCTCCAACTCCAATGACATTTTCTCCTGTTAATTTCTGATGTACATAACCGGCCAGAGTAGTCATTGAGGAAATGCTGCCTGCATGAGGTTCATCGTTAAGGACGGCCTGATAGAGATGTGCAATACTCCATCTCTGTGGGATTGGATACTGAAAAAGTTCGGTGAGCTCTTTTGAGGAAGCGCCGGTGATGTTGTTTCGCCAGGTTCTGAATGGGGTAAGCTGCGTTCCATCCTTATCGAAAACAAGGTATCCGTGCATCATTCCGCTGATTCCGATTGATTTTAATCGTTCCGGAATAATTCCGTATTTATTCATTGAATCATTCCGGAGGCTGCCGTAACATGCCTGGATACCGCTCCAAACTTCTTCGAGTGAGTAGGTCCAGATTCCGTTCTTCTGTGAGTTTTCCCAATCAAACGCGCCAGAGGCGAGCGGGGTGAAATCCTGTCCTATCAGGACAGCCTTAATCCTGGTTGAACCCAGCTCGATGCCGACAGTTGTCTGTCCGCTTCTTATCTGTTCCTGAATATTATTGTTTTCCATATTGATGGTCCCCTGTCTGTTGAAGTTAGATAATTAAACATCCCGGCGTTATCGATAATGCATTCTAATATTGCTTATGATGCTCTGTCAATGATGAAGTAAGAAGAGAAGGAATTGTCCTCACCGGTGACTGCAACAGGAACTGTCGTTGCTGCAAATGCTTCCAAGAGCGCCGGGAACAAATGCTTTTATCTGATTGTGCCCGTGATGCAGGAGGATACATACTTTCTGTCCGTCGGAGGTGTCTAATTAATCCTCAATTATCTAAACGCCCTTCTCTGTGGCTGAGGGTAATACCGGGGGGGCATCGCTGTCGGCATTCACGTCGGCATCGTTTAAATGCTATAAGCGACAATCCCCGGTAGAATTGTAGAAGTTAATTAAAACGGGCCGAATCCTATAGCTACAGCAAAAAAGAGAAAGATTAGTGAAAGAGTGAACATCATCAATTGAGCTTTCATTGTCCAGCGAATCCATTTGGTGTAACCGACAGTTGTGAATCCCAGGCATATTAAAAGAAGTGCGCTTGTCGGATAGAACATATTGCTGAAACCGTCACCGAAATTAAAAGCAAGAATCACTGTCTGCCGGGTCAGCCCTATCATATCGGCCAGAGGAATAAGAATCGGCATCATCAGAAAAGCTTTGGCAGAGGCGCTTGAGATAAAAAAATTCAGAATCAGGGTTAAGAGATAAACCAGGATAACGGCCGTATATATATTAGTACCGGCAACGATAGTGCTGGCCCGAAAGAGGATGGTATCCATTACTCCCCCTGAAGTCATCACGTGAGGAATGGACATAGCCATAAGGACGAGAATAATTCCGGGAAGCATGTTCAGAATTCCGCTTCGGAAATGACCTGCGAGAACTTTTCCCTTCATTCCAGTGAATCTGCCAGCGCCAAGTCCTCCGACAAGAAATAGTATCGCTACTATAGGAAAAGCAATATTATTGGGGATCACAGGGACAAGTGCCGCCGCAAGCATGAAAGCGAAGCCTGTCAGTATACAGCCTGCAAACCACCAGATTGCCCTGCGCATCGATGCTTCCTCATACATATATTGGTCTTTGAGTATATTCTCGATACTGTAGCGTTCTCTGACTTCCCGATCCTCATTGTAACAGAGTGATTTCTCGGGATTCTTTTCGATTTTTTTGGCATAGGAATAAACAAAGAAGAATGTTGCTCCATAGGCCGCGAAGAAAAAAATGATTCTGAGCCATGTTCCGGAGAATAGCGGCAATTCCGCAATGGTTTGGGCTACACCGATTGTAAAGTAATTTGTAATAGCTGCTGAAAAACCGAACGCAAGTGCCAGTAGACTCATGCCTAGCCCGACGAGAGAGTCCCACCCCAGTGCGATGGATAGAGGCACTATGATCAGAACTACAGGTACCAGCCCCTCAATGCTGCCTATCAGGGAAGTAATCAACATCATCAGCAACATGATGGCAGCCATTAGAAGATACTTTCGTTTTGCAAACCGCCCGGCAATAAGGCTGATAATAGTTGACAAAACATTCCCGCGTTCAAGGATGGTAAAGGAGGCTCCCAGAAATGAGATGAAGAGAACAAGAACAATAACTGTAAGCCGGTTTTCCCCCCAGAAAACTTCAATGACAGATGTATACCAGCGATATACAGGAACTGCCTGTTTTTCGATAGAGTGATATGAGCCATCAGCAATTATAGTCCTGCTTTCGTATACAACCCTATCGTATTCACCCGAAGGAATGATCCTCGTAAGGATTCCGGTAACAGTCATTAGGGCGAAGAGGATGAGAAAGGCCGTTAAAAAAGATCTAGCGCCAATTTTGATTGTACTTTTATCTGCTGTTTTCACTTTTATTCCTCTTTCCCGCATGTAAGAGTCAGAAGCGCGTGGTAGAAACTAACCATGTTTTCAAGGTTCTCTATACTTATGCGCTCATTGACACCGTGCATGCCGGCCATTTCTTTTTTCTCGAGCATCATTGGTGAGAAACGGAAAATATTATCGGTTATATTCTCGTAGTTTTTGCTGTCGGTTCCTCCCATAACAAGATAGGGCGCAGGCACTGCATCGGGCCAGATTTTATTAATTGTTTTGCATACGGCATCAAAGTAGGGGGTGTCCAGGGAGCGCATAAGTACCGGCTCGTTCGGAGATACCGCAGGGTTAACCTCAACCTTGATCTCGGGATTATCGATGACATCCTCAATGCGTTTTTTAACTGAATTTGTGGTTTCACCGGGAAGAATACGGAAATTGATATTGCATTCAGCTCTGTCAGGAAGGACATTCTCACGATAACCGCCCTTTATCATGGTTACTGATTGGGATGTCCGTATCATGGCGTTTGTGGAATCATTCGAGGATAGAACGCGTTTGATTAATCCTCCAAAAAGGCCAAAATTACCAAATATGATTTTATAGATGCCCCTGCAATGGGGAGCAATTGTTTTAAAGAGACCTATACTTCCTGTTGTAAACCTTGTCGGAAAAGGATGTTCTTCAACTCGCTTTATGGCTGCGCTTAATATGCCTATAGCCGTGTGAGCCGGCGGCATTGATGAATGCCCTGTTTTTCCGCTGCAAGAGAGGAGGAGGTTTATAATGCCCTTCTCTTCCACTCCAATCAATGCCACTGGTTTATCAAGCATCGACATTTGATCTGGTGATACGGCTCCGCCTTCATCCATAAGAAAGGCAAAACGGACATCGCGCTCTTCGAGTTTGCGGGCAATAATCTTTGCCCCGCGGTTTCCCGAGACCTCTTCATCTCCGCCCCAGGCCAGATAGACTGTTCGTTCCGGCCGGAACCCCTCGGTAATCATATTTTCACATGCTTCCATCACAGCGCATATTTGATTTTTGATATCAATAGTTCCCCTTCCCCAGATGAATCCTTCTGATATATCTCCGCTGAAGGGAGGATGGGTCCATTCATTCTCATCGTCAATGGGAACAACGTCGAAATGCGCGATAATAACTGCAGGATCTATCTCCTGATTTTTACCTTCCCATTTGTAAAGAAGTGCATAGTCACCGAAGGTTTCTTTTTGCATAACACGATGACATTCAGGAAAGAGAACCTCAAGTTCTCGGGCGCATCCTTGGAACTGATCTGAATCAAACCGGTCTTCTTCATTGTAGGAAATTGTTTTGTATTGAACCAGGCGTGACAGCTTTTCGGAAGCTGATAGTGTAGATTTTTTAAGCTCATTCATATTGAGATCCTTTTTTGAAAAGTTGTAACAAAAGGTACACTGTCGATTCATATCGGGTCAAGAAAAATTTTAAAAAAGCAATTATATAAAGGCTCTTTTGAAAAACCGTGTTATCGAAAAACTTCCCCGCATAATAATTAGATTTCCTCAATGAATGGAGAGTTTTCGACAATTAAGTCATTTTAAACGGCTGTTTTCAAAAACACAAAACAGTTATTGTAAAATCTGATGATATCGTTGAAGCTTCAGGCAAAACCGCAGATATTATTAGCAGTCTGGATTTCAATACCGAAGAAATGAACATGCAGTTGATGCATTTTAAGACCAGGGAAAACTATCAGTTCATATGCCTGATAAAATAACTTTATTATTCAGCGAAGTATTTCAATTCCCAGATACGGGGAAGTGGATCGCCTGTAACAATATCTTTCAATTCTAATTTGAGGTACAGAAACAGTGTATAAGGATTAGAAAGTCAACTGATTTAGAGGCTTCCAGCATATTTAGGTTTATTGAGGTTTCAGTGTTTTTAGAATCCTTGTAATCCCAAATACAGTTAAAACTGCACCTACAGCTATGTTTAAAAGCTTAAATACAATCTTCGGTACTTGAAGTCTGAATAAGGAGAGTATTAGTACGCTCGTTCCGAGAAACATAAATGTTGCCATACCTGCTGCTATTCCGAATACCTTTAGCTCTTTTTTACTAAGAGACAGTTCAATTGCTTTAGTTGTAAATATACTTGTCCAGAAGAGTATTGTTAATGGACTTGATATAGTCAGCATAAAGGTAATCAGGAAACTTCCCCAAAGTGATGCTTCAGCAGTATTGCTCTGTTCGCTATTATTGAACTGGATTCCCTTCACCAGAAGAATGACTCCGAAGATAATCAGTACAATTGAACTAAGCAGTGAAAATACTTTTTTAATCCGATTAACCTCCAGGAGCTTTCCGACTCCCAGTATTGCCAAGATGATGTAGATATAGTCGACAACAGTCACGCCTATTACTGAGGCAAGGCCGTTTGACAGACCCTGCTGAATTGAGATATTTAATATGAATATGAACACCGGGCCTATGGCTAACTGAAGAAAAAGTCCGGTTGCAAATCCTTTAAGTATTGTTTTTTTTTCTCATAATCGGCTCTATATTTTTGCAGAAATCTCTTTTTTAAGCTTCAGCTGAATAAACAGCATCCAGAAAATCAATGTCACATGCAGTACATCATTTGCGCTGAACCAGATATTGAAATTCTGATAGAGTGTTTCGGTTAATCCGCTGAACAGGTAAACGTAATACGACAGGTTTACCACAAGAAAGAGGATCCAGGTGATTATTAATGTTTTATTGAGTTTATCCTTATGTTTTCTGTATCCAATTATGCTGATAATAAAGAATACAATAAACATGGGCATGAAAAAGAGGGTAAACAATTCGTATGATATTAGGAATCTTACTGAGGCTATTGTCCCTGTAAGTAGTAATATCATATAAACCGATAGTACAATCCCTCCGTAGATGATTAATGGCCTCTCTTTGGCCTTGGACAGCACAGATTTTGAAATGGCTGTTGTCATGGCAGCCATACTCAGGGCCGTGAAGAAGAGGTAGCTCAATTCAAACCAGGAGGAAAACAGGCAGTATTCCATTCCCCTGCATTTTAACTCCCATCCCAGGCCCTGGTAGCTTGTTCCGGCGAGTAGCGCGCCTATCCCCCAGAAGATAAAGCTTAAGCTCCACCAAGAGTGTTTAGTGCTGTTCTTTGTTTTTAGGAATGAGATTCCAAGAATTACTGTCTGAATTCCAAGAAGGTAAACAAAGAATGTAGATGAGGGGACTATTAATATGATGTCTGTGCCGAATAAATTAATGTCGATAAAGGGTTTTCCTGAGAGAAAATCCAGAGGTTTAGTAAGTGGTTCCTGGAGTATGTCAGAGGGAAAGAAGATTTCAAGCAATAGTAATACAGTAAGACAGGCCAGAGTAAATATTATGATGCGTTTTCTATTCATGCTTCTTCATTATAGATGACAGGCATTCTTCCCTTCCATTTACTCCATGCTCTTTCGTCCTCCAATAGTCTTGCCATAAAGGCCGCAACATTAATCCTGCTGGTTTTGCCGGGATTGAATAACGGGCTTCTCACGGGTGAAGGATGAATCTCATAGCCGGTAACAAAGCCTTTGTCGATAAGGTTATCCGGCCGGATGGCAGCCCATTCAATTCTTGGGTTGTCTCTACCTACTTCGCATCGCAGGTATTCGGCAGCCTGCTCATTATCACGGTGAGGCGGAAGCAGTAAACGTATCAATCCGAAAAGAAGTATTTCTCCGATATTTCTGCCTTCCTGCTCATCAGGATTCCGGTTGGCGCTCGTGTTCATTAAAACAAATTTGAAGGGTCCATAATCTTCTCTAATCTGTTTTAGGGTAGTTTCGCAGACATGACGGACCGAGTCTCGAACCAGATAACGGGGGTTGGCGAACATTCCCTTGAAGGTCAGGTTATGCCCAAGGCATGATGCCGCCGCATCACAATCGCTGAGCATTATTTGAAGTTCATTGCCTCTCATGTTAATAACTTCACCTTCTATGATTTCAAGCCCGTCGGTATTCTCTAATGCAAGGATGTTTTTGAGTTTTTCACCTGATCTCACTACTGCCTTAACTTCGATACCACGATTTAGAAGTTGTATTACTAAATATCGTCCGGTAGAGCCTGTTGCACCCATAACAAATATTTTCATATTAAGTCTCCGTTATATACGACGTATTATAATACTTTCAGGTGTAAAATGTTGTAGATTCTATAGTTGTTTTTTTTGATCTTAATGAGATAACTCTGACTCTAATATTTTCAAGTCGGGTGCACCCGAAAGCTGGACTCTGAAAGTACTTTCTTTGATTATTAATTTGATTTTTATATTTTCATTCACTATCCTTAGGTTTGAGTGTAAAGCTTACTATTTTTATAAGCTATTCTATTTGCAGAAAAGCAGGAGGCCAGGATGGGAAAGATCCTCAAGTCAGTATTATTTTTTCTTATTATAACAAGTATATTTATTTCATTTTCATCATGTTCATTATTTACCAAGTCGGTAGACGTAAATCTTACTATAGAGAAACTGGATTAGGGAGGGGGAGCTTATGAAAAAGATACTATTCATCATTGCAATTCTTATAATTACTGCCCTGCCTATGTTTGCGCAGGCCGGTTTTCAGATGCTTGAGGTTGATGGCCTCCAGGTCACTATCGATGAGATCAGATTTACCCAGGGATATTCTGACTCAACAACCGTAGGCTCAATTGCGGTTAATAAAACTATAAATCTAACAGGCAGCCTCAGTGATGTGTTTACTGCAGAGACTTCATTGAACCTTGAGTTCGGAGTCAGCGAGCTGGAATTTGATACCATCAACATTCAAATGAGCGGCGGTGTTGGTATCAAGGGACATACCTATCTTGCCGATGTTACTACCCATGTTTATACCTCCACATCTGGTATAAAGAAGATAACAGGGGCAGGAGCCACATGGTCTGCACCTTCTGATTACGGATATCTTGCAAAGACTTATATCTATCATCCGGGTGATGACGGCGAAACTTTAGAGACAACCTTCCTTCAGGCTATGACCAGCTATGAAGCAGGCACACCTCTTGATATGTCTTTGCTGGTTGATACCTATCAGGTTGCATACTACTGGGATGGACAGGACTCAAGCCGTCATGGATTTGTAGATTCATGGAACCAGGAGAATCCTTCATATTTTCCGACTGGTACTGAGGTCATAGGAATTTCCTATCTGCCTTTATACATGTCTGTTAATCAGGATCTTCAGTCAGAGACCTACGTAGTCGCTGTTTCCAGCTCTGACTTAACCCCTGTTGTCGGTGATTTCTATAATGAAAAGCGGACAATGAATATGACTCTGGTCTTCAACGACAGCGGGACCTTCTTCATAGGACGTACTGCAAACTGGGATGGACTTGAAGTGAGTCTTTCCCTGCCGCAATTCGTTCGGTCAGCATTAATCACAGGAACCAGTTACAGCCTTAACCTGAACAGTTATGAAGACGGTAGCGGATGGGGTAGTACATCTACTCTCTCAGATTTTACCAGGCAGTCTGTAGGTGGAACTGACTCCTTCATTCTTACGAAGTCAGATGGATCGACGCAGACTCTATACGGTGTGCGCGTAAAATAAGCTATTCCGGGCGGAGAATGATTTTCCGTCCGGTTTAATTTCTGCATTATAACCTCTTTCCCAAACCGCATTCTTTCATCTCATCTTTTTTAGATCTCCCCCAAGGTTATTTTTAGCCAGCCGCGAAAAACTATTTTCTTGACAGCTGCAGGATTGAGCCTTAGTAGAAGTGGTATGGACGTCTGTATGAGAGAATGTCTAAATGAGAAAAGGTGGTTACTGATTTGAAAACCGGTTATGTTCTTGTGCTTGATTGCGGAACTCAGAGTATGCGCTGCATTGTCTACGATGCAAAGGGTGTGCTTCTTGGAGTAGCAAAGGTGAAATATCCTGCGTATGAAACGACCGATGAAGGCTTTATTGAAATGCACCCCGATATATTCTGGGATAGTGCCTGCAGCGCGGTTGAGAAGTTCTGGCAGCAGAATCCGGAGATAATGGATAAGGTCGTAGCCGTGACGCTTGCCTCGAAAAGATCTACGAGCGTTTTTGTAGATAAAGATGGAAAACCCCTGCGAAACGCCATTAGCTGGATGGATACCCGTAAATTGAAAGACAACTATTAGATTAGCGGTCTATCAAAAAGATTATATAAACTTCTAAAAGTCTGGGATGCGATTGACAGCTATAACAGAGGCTGTCCCTATCATTGGGTTAAAATGAATGAACCCGAGCTCATGGAAAAAGTTCATAAACTTTTTTTCTTATCAACCTATCTGAATTTCAAGATGACCGGATTATACAAAGACTGCAAAACCTCCACAGTTGGTTATATTCCATTTTCAACAAAAAAGCTTGATTGGGCCGGAAAAGGTGATATTGAGAGCCAGGTATTCCATCTGGAAAAGAAACATCTCTTCGAGTTGGTAGAACCGGGTGATGAGATAGGTAAATTAACAGAAGCTGCTGCTGCCGCATTTAAACTACCTTCAGGAATCCCTGTAATTGCTGCAGGAACAGATAAGGCCTGCGAGACATTGGGAATAGGATGTCTTGATACTTCCTCTGTCAGTGTGTCTCTTGCATCAATGGTAACTGTTGAAACTACGACAGACACACACATGCCCCTGTATCCCCTCGGCACAGTATTTCCTGCTGCCATAAAAGGAAAGTTTACCCCTGAATTAGGGATAACCCGGGGGTTCTGGCTGATAAGCTGGTTTATCGATGAGTTCGCAGAACTGGAAAAGAATGAATGTTGCGATAGAGACGTTAGTATTGAAAGATTATTAAATGAAAAGCTGGATAAAATTGCGCCCGGTTCGGATGGACTTCTCATGCAGCCGTACTGGATGAGTGACGTCCGACATCCGGGAGCCTCTGGAACAGTAATCGGTTTCAATGATAATCATACCAGAATTCATTTCTATAGAGCATTGATCGAGGGCCTGGGGTATTCGATCAAAGAGGGCATAGAGAGTATTGAGAATAAAACCCATAAGAATGTAGAAAGAGTAGGTTTATCAGGCAGAGGTTCTCAGAGTGAGATCCTCTGTCAGCTGCTGGCTAATCTTTTTGATAAACAGGTATATGTCGTATAGTCACATGAGATTTCGGCCCTCGGTGCGGCTGTACTCAGCTATGTGCATCTGGATCAATATAAGAATATTGAAGAGGCAGTCGATGAGATGGTGCGAATTACCAGAACCTATGAGCCGCAGCCGGAGATAGCAAAAATTTATGAAAAATTATATCAGGATGTTTATAAACTTACATATAAGCGGTTACAGCCGGTATATAAGAAGATGTTAGAATTGAGTACCAGGAATTAAGTAGAATGACAATTGAAAAGCGTGTGTAAAAAGCAATAAACAAAAATAAGAACATCGCCCGCTATAAGATCAATATTACTGTATCTGAGTATAATATTGTTAGATTAATGGGGATGGTTGACCTCTGGAAAGAGGTGGTAGAAGCGGGACATCTTGCAGCCGGGGTAAAGGGCGTTAAAAATGTTGTTAATGATATCATCTCTAAAGAGTTTGAAATAGAAAAAACAGATAAGTCCGGGAAGATTCAAGAGGTTAAAAATAACGGACTAATTGAATTATCTGATGTCCTGATAATCGGCGGAGGAGTTTCAGGCTGTGCAGTGGCCCGAGCCTTAAGTCAGTATGAATTGAATATTCTTTTAGTCGAGAAAAACTCTGATATATCCGAGGAAGCGACAAAGGCCAATATATGGAAACATACATCCGGGAACATTGGCAAAACCCGGAACTCTGAAAGCCGAATTGAATTTAAAAGGCAATAGAATGTATACGCAGTTATCAAAAGATCTGGGTTTTGAACTAAAGAGACCCGGCTCGCTTGTTGTCTTTTATAAGAAGACGGAAGTACTTATTGCCAGGCTGCTTAAGTTCCTAAAAGTAACCGGACTCGGACATCTGATAAAACCGCTTCGCCAGTTTATGAAGGTTCCAGGACTTAAATGGCTTAATGAGACTGAGGTAAACGAGCTTGAACCTAATCTCAAGGGAAGACCTATCGGCGGCTTCTGGATGACGACAATGGGAATTGTCGAGCCCCATGAGGTCTGCATGGCCTTTGCCGAAAATGCTGTCGAGAACGGGGTTGAAATCAAGCTTGAAACAGAAGTCCTGGATATTGAAAAGACTGATGATGAGAAGATGAGGGTGATAACAAATCATTCAATAATAGAATGCAAATACCTCATTAACTGTGCCGGGGTCTGGGCTGATGTTATTGCAGAGATGGTTGATGACAGATTTTATACCATCCATCCCAGGCGTGGTGCGATAGCAATCTTTGATAAGAGTCGGAAAGGGTTTATAAACACGCCATGCGGAGTCGTTAGCAATACTGACAGGACAAATAACACCAAGGGCGGCGGCGCGAGCCTGACCCCTGAAGGAAATATGCTGTGGGGACCGACTGTAACTGATACTCCTTTCAAAGATGAAAAAACTGTAGAACCTCAGGACCTATAATATATTTTAAATCTCGGAAGCGGTATTACCGATGAAATCAAGAAAAATGAGATAATCACATTCTTTTCTGGAATAAGAGCCGCTGACTATAAGGAAGATTTCATCATCGAAGCATCACGCAAGGTACGGGGCTTCATCCATGTAGCGGGAATACAGTCGCCCGGTCTTGCTTCAGCTCCGGCAATAGTCGAGATGGTTGAGAACATTCTTTTAGGAATTGATGGGAATATCAGGAAGAAGACTGATTTTAAAAGGACAAGAGAGCCGGCGGTAAGATTCAGGGACTTAAGCCATGAAGAGCAGGATGAGCTGATTAGAAAAAATCCCAGGTATGGAAATATTGTCTGCAGATGTGAGTTAATCACCGAAGGTGAGATAATCGATGCAATTCATTCATCTATTCCAGGCACTACAGTAGACGGGATCAAACGAAGAACAAGGGCGGGGATGGGACGCTGTCAGGGCGGGTTCTGCGGGCCAAGGGTTCTTGAAATTCTTGCAAGAGAAATGGGGAAATCACTGACTGATATCACCTTGAAAGGATCTGATTCAAATGTGCTTCTTAAGAATAGTCGTTCATCGATAAAGGAATAGGATTGTGAAAAAAAGGCTGATGGATTTAGCGGTGATAGGCGGCGGCCCGGCCGGGCTTGCGGCTGCTATAGAGGCAAAAAAACAGGGAATAGACAAGGTAATAATAATTGAGAGAGACAATTGTCTGGGCGGCATTTTGCAGCAGTGTATACACGACGGTTTTGGTCTGCACAGGTTTGGAAAAAGACTCTCGGGTAGTGAATATGCAGACAATTGTATTGTTGAAGCAGAAAATGAAAAAATAGAAGTTGCATATGAGACCATAGTCCTTGAAATCACAGCGGAAAAAGTAATCTATGCTATGAGTTCGGATGAGGGAATTGTCGAATATCACTGTAAAACAATTATTCTGGCTATGGGATGTCGTGAGCGAACAAGGTCTCAGGCCTTCATCTGGGGAACCAGGCCCAGCGGAGTCTTAACAGCCGGAACGGTTCAGCGTTATATAAATATTGAAGGATACTTGCCCGGCAAAAAGGCCGTCATCCTAGGTTCCGGGAATATAGGCCTGATAATGGCAAGACGGATGCCCCTCGAAGGAATGTCGGTTGAGGGAGTCTATGAGCTTATGAAGTCGCCCGGGGGTTTAACCAGGAATATATCGCAATGTCTTGTCGATTATGATATCCCGCTGCATCTGTCTACGACGGTTGTCCGCATTCATGGACAACAAAAGATTGAAGGCGTTACAGTTGCAGAGGTAGATGCAAAGCGTAACCCGATAAAGGGTACTGAGCGATATATAGAATGTGATCTCCTCGTTCTGGCGGTAGGTTTAATACCAGAAAATGAACTGACCAGGCAGCTCCATATTGAAATAGATTCGAAGACTAATGGTCCCAGGGTGGATGAAAACTTCATGACATCAATGAACGGAGTTTTCGCCTGCGGCAATGTCGTGACGGTCTTTGATCTGGTTGACTATGTTTCGCAATCCGGTGAAATTGCTGCTCGGGGTGCGGCCGGATATATTCAGGGAAGTCTTAAGCTGAAAGAGGAATACACAGACATAACTCCGGGAGAAAATGTTTCCTTTGTAGTGCCTCAGAGAATAAGGGCGGGCAACCTTGATTCCGGACTGCCCTTGTATTTCAGAGTCAAAAGTCGGGATGAAAATGTTGTAGTCACAGCCATTGCAGGTGATTGTGTATGCTACAGAAAAAAACACCGCATTGTACTGCCTCCTGAGATGTTAGTCGAAGAGCTTGAAAGCTCGTCGATCTGTGAGAATGCCGGCAAGAACGGCATAATCATCAACGTTACCGGGAGTGTCGTATGAAGAAAGAATTTACATGTATAGTGTGTCCGGTAAGCTGCAATCTCGTTGTAGAAGACACCGATGGTGTGCTGAGCGTTAGCAATAATCAATGCAAGCGGGGAATGAGGTTCGGTGAGAACGAATTTAAAAACCCGATGAGAATGCTGACGACCACTGTGAAGATAACAGGGAGTACAGTAAAGAGGATGCCGGTAATCAGCTCGGATGAGATTCCGAAGGATAGATTATTTGAACTGGTTGAAATGCTATATAAGGTTACTTTAAAAAGTCCGATCCAAAGAGGCGGGATTGTTTTAAAGAACATAGGAAATACAGGTGTCGACATAATCGCGACAAGAACAATAAAATCGAAAATTAGAGAGGAATAAGATGGAACAGACAAAGGTAGTTGAATATTTTGAAAACATGCTTGGAAAGCAGAGGGTAATAACCGACTCTTCGGTACTCCAGGAATATGCCACGGATATTACAGGGCTCAGGATGGTATAGAAGCACTTCGGTTGGAAGTCGGACTCTTTAGCAACATGTATATTAATGATCAAGACAAAGGAAGAAGCCTCAGAGGCAATCAGGTTTTTGAATGCTGAGAAAATTGTAAGCATTCCGAGGACAGGTGGTTCGGGCGTTTGTCTGGGTTTGGAAACTCCTTCACAGTCTGTTGTACTGGACTTGAGTGAATTGAACGAAATACTTGAGATTAACGAAGAAAACCTGACTATAACGGCTCAAGCCGGCGTTCCTCTCCAGGTTCTCGAAGATACGCTCAATAAAAAAGGTTATACTTCCGGCCACTTTCCCCAGTCATTACCTCTGGCTCAGATGGGCGGTCTTGTAGCCACTAGGAGTATAGGTCAGTTTTCAACCCTATACGGCGGAATTGAAGATCTGCTTGTCGGAATTGAAGGAATCCTTCCTGACGGAACCATTAGTAAAATTAAAAATAATCCCAGAAAATCAACAGGACCAGACCTCAGGCAGCTCTGGCTCGGTTCCGAGGGTGCATTCGGAATTATTACCGAAGTAACGGTTAAGATCTTCAGAAAGGCGCCGGAGCGGGTGATGAAGGCCTTCGCTATCAAAGAATTCAAAGACGGGCTTGCTGTAATTAAAGATATTATGCAGGCTGGATGGAAGCCCGCAGTCACGAGGCTCCATGACAAGACTGAAGCTGCCGAAAGCTACGGCCCCTTTGTTGAAGAGGGCGAAAGCATAATGCTCTTCATATCTGAAGGCCCTGAAGGTTTTGCAGCCCTTGAAGCTGATGCTGTTGAGAAGATTGCCCTTAAATACGGCGCCAGGCCGCTTGGAAGTAAACCGCTTGAGGTATGGCTGGTACATAGAAATGATATCTGTGATCATCTTGATATGTATGCAGTACAGGGAGCTGTAGCAGACACCTGTGAGATCTCAGCTATGTGGTCGGATATTGGAAATATTTATGATGAAGTTATAGAGAGAGTAAAGGCTGAAGTACCTCATCTTGTTGCAGTAACCGGGCATAGCTCACACAGCTATCAGCAGGGAACAAATATTTATTTTATGTTCGGCGCAATGTGTGCCCCCGACATAGCTGCCGCATAGAAGACCTATGATCAGCTTTTTGGCATCATAATGGAAGTAACATTGAAACATGAGGGTTCGATCTGTCATCACCATGGAGTTGGAAGATACAGAGCAAAGTGGATGAGGGAAGAACTTGGTTCATCATACTCTATGCTTGAAAGAATCAAGGAAGCCTTTGATCCGAACGGCATCATGAATAAGGGTGTTCTACTACAACAGGATTAAAAATGACCGTTATCAGCTGTATAAAACAGGTACGTGATCTCGACATAGTGCTTAAAAACGACTGGGTGGTTCAAGAAAATGGGATAAGCATCAACATCGATTATGCCAACAGAATAATGAATACCTTTGACGAGACTTCACTTGAGCTCATGCTCAGGTTGAATGATACAGAAAAGGCGCTTCATACAAAGGTTGTGACAATCGGGTCTGCGTACAGTGAAACTATCCTGCGCAAGGCTCTGGCCCTAGGTGTAGATGAGGCGCTCAGAATTGACGCCCCCGGGTGATCTTGATTTTAACCCGATGAAGATTGCCTGCATACTCGCAGATGTCATAAAAAGAGAACCGGATGTAGAGTTGGTATTCTGTGGAAGACAGGCTGATAACGGCAGTAATGGTCAGACGGGTCAGCTCTTGGCGGAAATGCTGAGCTGGCCCTGTTTTACCATGGTTATAGATATTAAAAAAGTAGAAGATGAGTACCAGGTCAGCCGTATGGTGGATGAGGGAATTGAGCATCTCTACCTGAAGGCTCCCTTTGTTATAACCGTGACTCAGTCTGATAATAAGCTGCTCAGAATGGCAGGACTCAAGGCCGTGCTTGAAGCAAAGAAGAAACCTATTGAACATCTGGAAGCAGCCGGGCTATCAGATTTCGCCTCCCTCTATAATCTGGAGGAGTTATCAATCAATAAACCGGATAAACACTGTGTTTTCATCGAAGACAAGCCGGCTGAGTCAAAGGCGGATCAGCTGAAAGAGCTCCTTAAAAATCGAGGTCGGAATGAGTAAGACTAATATGAGGATAGCCATCCTCGGTGAAGCCGACCGGAATGGGTTGAGTCCTGATACACTGGATTCGATTTATAGGGTTAAACAGCTGGATATGGGAAGCGATGTGAAAATAGATCTCCTCTTGCTGGAGCCTATCAAAGAGCATCTACTGCCCTGTGATTCAGTTTTTATCTATAATCAGATAAGCGGAAATGATACTCCTCGAAAATGCGTGAAAGCCATAGAAGACTACAATGCAAGATTTGATGCTTCAATGATAATTGTCAGTACCAGGCAGGATGCAGATATTATTGTTCCAGGGGCAGCCATCAAACTGAAAACAGCATCTTTTCTTGAATGTGATTCAATTGGATTTGATATATTAGTAAATAAATTTACAGTTAAAAAATCTGTATACGGCGGAAACGCCATGGCTCACTACAGTATAGGAAAACCCGCAGTCATCTCATTTAATCACAGTCGGAAAGAAAGTGACAAATTAAAAAACAGAGAAGCCGGTATAAATTTTATGGATTATAGATCTGTTTGTGATAAAAAGTTTATTCGAAAATGTGAGACGGAATATATAAAAGAGCAAGGGCTGCGGGACTCTGATTTTGTAGTTGTCTGCGGAAAGGGCCTAGGAAGTAAGGCTGCAGTAGAAGAGCTTTCCCGTTGGGCTGAGAGGGCCGGGGCTGTAGTCGGCGGTACAAAAAAGGTTATAGATCATGGCTGGCTGCCCATCCATCAGCTCATCGGACAAACCGGTAATACGATATCGCCTGAGCTCTGTCTTGTGATAGGAGCCTCGGGAGCAACTCCATTTATCAATGGTATAATCGGTTCTGAAAAGATAATCGCTGTAAATAATGATGCCGATGCAAGGATCTTTGATTATGCAGATATCGCCATTGTAGAAGACTCCAGGCTTATAATGGCTGGATTACTGGAAGATATGCAGCTTGATGGGGGCCTGAATGCAGAGAATTAAGATAGATAATCCGTCAGACGACAGGTACAGTGACTACCTCAAAGACTCATCGTTATTACAGGGCCGGGCCGATGAGATTGTCTTTTGTCACAATACTAAGGATGTCGTAAATATTATAAATGAATGTAGTAAAAAACATTCAAAGATTACCATCCAGGGGGCAATGACCGGAATATGCGGCGGCGGAGTGCCTTACGGAGGTTGTGTATTCAACATGTCACAGATGGATGGTATACTTGGAATGCGCTATGATGAGGGCAGGACAGAGTTTTATCTGAAGGTTCAACCGGGCCTGTCTTTGAAAGATCTAAATAACTTGCTGAAAAGCAAGAGCATAGATACTTCACACTGGCCTGCAGATGATATTGAAGTCTATAAAATTTTTAAGAGTTCGGCTGCAAAATTTTTTCCGCCGGATCCAACCGAATCAACTGCTACAATCGGGGGTATGGTTGCCTGTGATGCCTCGGGCGCCTCTTCTTTTAAGTATGGTTCGACGAGGAATTTTGTGGAAGGACTTCGAATAGTTACCCTATCTAAGGAAGAAGTTCATATTAAACGCGGTCAATATCAATATAAGGATATAAATCAGCTCTTTGATACAAATAACCTACTGCCTGATTGGCACCATAATAATGAGAATCTGAAGGATGTAGCCGGACTTTATTGTAAGGACGAAATGGATTTGATAGATTTGTTTATCGGCAGTGAGGGGTTGTTTGGTGTGATAACCGAGGTTGAACTCAAACTCATGGATGCTCCGCAAATAAAGATGGGGCTGATGTTATTTTTAAATGAAGGCAATAAACTCATAGAATTTATAGATTGGCTTCGAAATGAAATGAATGCGGCTGCCATAGAGTATTTTGATAAGAATACCCTCGAGCTACTAGGATGTTTTAGGAATTTGAAGAGGGAAATAGCTGATCTGCCCGGGATAGCTGATGAATACCGGGGAGGTCTTTATCTGGAGTTTCATCTCGCCGGTGAAGAGGGGCTGGAAGATCTTTTAGCTCAGTTGTTTAACAATCTGAATGACTTCGGGATAAATGAGGATGAACAATGGCTTGCATTAGAACCCTCAGATTTTGAAAAACTTAAAGACTTTCGTCATGCCGTGCCTGAATGTGTTAATATCCGGATCGGAGATCTTAAGCTGATAGTACCTGAGATAAATAAGGTCGGTACCGATATGGCCGTACCGGATATTTATCTGAAAGATGTACTGGAGATGTACCGGAAAGATATAAAAAATAATAATTTGAATCGCATTATTTTCGGGCATATCGGTAATAATCATCTGCATGTGAATCTCCTGCCGGAAGACCTTAATAGTTACAACGCCTCGCGTCAGATGGTAAGTTCCTGGGCAGACAGGGTTGTTGAGTGGGGTGGAACCGTGACTGCGGAACACGGCATAGGTAGACTTAAAGAAGAATTGTTAAAGCAGATGATGAGTAAAGAGGATCTGGATTCGATGAGAGTAATAAAGAAGATAATAGACCCGAGCGGTCTTATAAACCATGGTGTTTTATTGGACAGTGAATCCAAAGGAGGCTTCGATGGAATATAAACCAGCAATTCCGGCATACATACAGATCAAAGACGACATTATTGAGAAGATACGTCTTGGAATATGGCAGGAAAACCAGAAAATCTCATCAGAACAGCAGCTTATTTCAGAATATCAGGTGGGCCGTGGAACTGTCAGAGATGCAATCAAACTCGTAATAGATGAAGGATACCTGTACATAAAAAAAGGTGTCGGAACCTTTGTCTCACAGAAGGATGTCGGAATATCCCTCGAACCTTTTACCAGCCTGACATATTTCATTAAGATGAGGGGCCTCGAGCTTGAGACTGAGGTTCTCGAAGAAGAAGAAGAAGAAGAAGAAGAAGAAGAAGAAGAAGAAGAAGAAGAAGAAGAAGAAGAAGAAGAAGAAGAAGAAGA
>JAEKNX010000012.1 GCA_016839055.1 Spirochaetales bacterium | reverse complement strand
GAAGCTACTCCCGAACCTGAAGCTACTCCCGAACCTGAAGCTACTCCCGAACCTGAAGCTACTCCCGAACCTGAAGCTACTCCCGAACCTGAAGCGGCTCCCGAACCTGAAGCGGCTCCCAAACCTGAAGCGGCTCCCGAACCTGAAGCGGCTCCCGAACCTGAAGCGGCTCCCGAACCTGAAGCGGCTCCCAAACCTGAAGCGGCTCCCGAACCTGAAGCGGCTCCCGAACCCGTGCCGGCTCCTGAACCTGTGCCGGCTCCTGAACCTGAAAGAGCTCCTCTTGTCAGGACGGAGCCGCGGCTTATAACAATGGCCAAACCCGAGAAAATCAAATGGGAGACTCCACCAAGGACAAAGGGAACTCCGGTAATAACAATTACAAGTCCGGAGACTATCTCATATTACGGCTCGTCTGCCTTGGTGACGGGTTATGTATCCAATATTGAAGCTGAGACAGAACTTAAATGGGAGCTCTCCGGCACTAACCAGGGTGGGATTTTATCTCTGAGTGACGGTGAGAAATTCAGTTTCCCCGTCGACACAACGGGACAGACGAAAACACTTAAAATCAAATTAACAACAGAAACAGAGGGAAGCTTCGCCTCTGAGCAGATTCTTCTTCTCGTAAATGACGAAACCGGCCCGGAAATAATGCTGGAAAAAAATATTTACAGCATAACCCAAACCGAGAATCTTGAGATCTCCGGCAGGATAGTTAATTCTCCCAGAGATCCGGGCGTCAACGAGGTGAAGAATTCCGAGATAGAAATTATAGACTCTTCCATGAGTTTTCCCCTTGTAACAGACGCTGACGGTTTTTTCAAAATAAACGCAGCCCATCCTGTCTTTGAATCAGCACCAGATGAACCGTTTATTTTAAAAATCACAACCGAAGATTATAATAACAATAAATCAACTGACTTCATCTCAATTACAACAGAGCAGACCGAGCAGATTCTTTTGCTGTCCAGTCCTGAAGACGGCAGCGTCTTTGAGAGTGAAATAATCGTAACAGGCAAGGCTCCGGGCTTTAAAGAAATTTTCTGGGATATCCCAGGCTCAGGACTATCCGGTACTGTAATAACCAGCGAGTCAGCATTTTCGTTTCCACTAAAACTCTCGGGTATTGCCGACAGGCTGATGCTGAGGATAACAGCCGAAAATGGAGACAAGAAATTTCAAATCACAAGGTCGCTTTACAGCGCGCGAATTCCGCCTGAACTGGGGATAACCCAGCCCATATCAGGTGATTTTTACCGCGGATCAATACTGCTTAGCGGAAGTATTATTCCGGATAAATCAGGCTTAGAGCCATTCGATATTGTTAAAAGTCTCTCCTGGAGCATTCCTGGAGCAGATTCTAAAAACAATCTCATCTTTTTTGATACCGACGGCAGTTTCAGTCTTGATATTTATACTTCTGATTTTTCAGGGCTCCTTCCGGTTGAAGTTACCGCGGAAGATTATAACGGTAATACCGGACGAAGCTTTTTCATTCTGCGGGACGGTAAAAGAAAACCCGAAATCATTATAGATTCGCCTGGAAAAGATTCTTTCTTCGGCGCATTCATTTATCTTACTGGAACTATTATCGATCCATACACCGGAACGTCTTCCGCCGGCATCAGCGGAGTATCATACACAATCAGTTCGATCGATGATTTCAACCTTGCCCCCCTGACTGGGACTGCCGAACTTGATTCGGACAGTAATTTCAATCTGCAGATTCCTGCCGCGGAACTGACGGGCCGGCATCAGCTTTTCCTGACTGCCTTCGCAGAAAACAGCAACAGCTCGGAACTCACAATAGATATCACGAAAGGAAGCAGTGATATTACCGATTTCAGACTCGCCTCCGAAGCTGATGTCTTAACGGCATCCTGGAGAGAGGTGCCGGGAGCATCCACCTATACGCTCTATCTTACCGATGACGGCAGTGAGCCGGAAGAGCATAATTCGAGAATATTTAGAAATGTTTCCCCTCCCCTCGCAGTCGGAGGGATAATGACAGGGAATCTTTATAAAGCCAGAATTAAAGCTGAAACCGAATATGGAAATCTTTGGTCATCTACCAAGGAGAGGATTCCAATCGACGGGAATACATTCAACCTGAAAACCGCTGGAGAGTTTCGGCAGATTAAGCTAAGCTGGAACTCAATCAGAGCTTCCGAATCATACACAATCCTTCGCTCCGACGGCCGAACGGCTGATTTTTCGATTATAAAAGAGGAACAGCCCGGAACAAATTTTGTTGATAAGGATGTTGTGTTCGGTGTTGACTACTACTATGCGGTAGCCCCGGCCGGCCATGAATATTCAAGAAGTAAGGTCGCCTCAGCCGCCATCCTCAAGGCTCCCGAAGAGCGCATCAAGAAACTAAATCTGCTGACCGACTTCTCACCTCTGGATATCGATGTCACCGGTAGTTACGCCTATGTGGCCGCGGGAAGTGATGGATTTAGAATAGTAGATCTAACCAACCTTGATAATCTCGGAGTTACCGGAATGCTTAAAAAGCCCGAGAGCCTTGCCGTGAAGGTCCGCGGCGATTATGCCTATCTGGCCTGCGGCAAAAAAGGGCTAGCTGTTATCAATATAATGGATCCCGGTAATCCATTTGCCGCCGGTACGAGACCGACAATCAATGCCCTCGATCTCGATTTCAAGGATCAATGGGTTTTTATAGCCGATGGAGAGTCCGGTATCAAGATAATTGATGTCTCGGATGCCAGATTTCCGGTTCGGGCAGCCTTGATCAGCGGTTTAAGCTCAACTTCAATTTTTATATCCGGTGACATCCTGATAAGCGGCTCCTCAGATGGAGTCTTTATTTACGACATAAGCTCACCATTGGATCCGGTAAAACTTTCTGAGATAAAGGTCGAAAATGTTGCCGATCTGGCGGTTGTTGAGAGTAACTGTTTTGTTCTGTCAAAAACCAGCGGACTCACTATCTACGACATAATAAACCCGAAAGAACCACGACTTCTTTCAACCTTCACTTTAAAAGATGCTGAATCAATAGTCGTCAATGATTCCTACGCATATATTGCCGACGGCCAAGCGGGCCTGAAAGTGCTGAATATCTCAAATCCGGCCAGGCCCCACGTATTCGACTCATTCGAGACAGGAACAGCACTGTCGGTAGATAAATACGGTGAAAATTTAATTATTGCTGAAAAAAAAGGATTGTCAGCGGTAAGAACCTTCCTTAAGGGAGTGTCCTTCGTTATCAATTATCTCAAACTCGATGGCAAACTTGAAGATATTTCGATTTTTAAAAACTGGGCGCTTATTTCGGGAAAAAACAGCGGTCTTCGCGTCATAGATATATCGAGCCCGGCCTCGCCTGTAGAACTCATGTCGGACGAGAGGCCGCCCTATGCCGGACCATCAACCCTTTCAGGCAGCCGGCTATATCTTGCGACCGAGCCGAATATTATTTCTGTTTTCAATGTCGACAGCCTCATCCAGGGACAGTCCCCAGGAACTATAGAAACATCATTTGAACTGACTACTACCATCAGAACACTATCGGTAAGCGGAGAGACCCTATGTGTCGCCGCAGAGGAGACCGGCATCCATATCTTCAGGAACGATGAACCGGCCGGCATCATAAGTTTACCTGACGCCCGAGCCTGCCTGATAAAAAACCGGACTGCCTACATCAGTGACTATCGTAAAGGTCTTTTGGTGTATGACATAGCTGATCTTTCTTCCCCGGGAGCCTATCCTGGATTTGAGATAGAAGGCGCTAACTTCATGGTTATGAACGACAATCTCCTTTTTGTCTCTGGAAGAAATGGTATACATATATTCGACATCAGCAATGAACAAAAGCCTGTCAAGACAGGCTTCATAAAAACATATTACGCGGAAAAAGCGGTAATAAGACAGCGATATCTTTATCTGGCCGAAGGCTATAAAGGGCTATCAATCTACGACATCAGCATTCCCGAGAATCCTCAGCTTGTCAGTGTCTGTGATACAGTGTACGCGGCAGGTATTGAACTGATGGATGATTACGCAATGATTACCGATATAGCAGGCCTAAACACTGTGAAAATATTCATTCCCGATTGGGTTAAATAAAAAGCAGCACCGGCGGTGCTGCTTTTTTACTAATTATCTGAGGTTCTTTCAAAAATCAGAGATTTGTTGAAATTGCCTCATCTTTCTTAAAGATTATCTCTGTACTTCTTTGCGGCCATGGCCGTTTCTGAAGAGGGTTCTATCTTTATAAGTTGCTTTATTATTGATTCAGCCTCGCTTCTGCGGCCTGTATTATTCGATGCAACAGCATAAAGGAAATAAATATCCTGAAGCTTTCCGGGAAATTTCCTGGCTGCTTCTGTGTCAAAATCCGATAAAAAATCATAAGTCTCACCATAGGCGAAGCTCTCTACAAGCAGCTGGGTTTTAAGAAGATAGAAATCAGTATAGTATTCGGAATCATTCTCCATATCAGCTTCATCGAGGTGTTCGAGCGCCGAGGAGTAATCCTCATCAATAGCGCTTGTCAGCCCCATAAAATAAAGAGCTTCAGCTTCTTCATAAGAATCAGCTGCAAAATCATATGCGTCAGCAAAATAAGTCATTGCTTCTTCAAGCAGACCGTCATTAAGCGCCCTCCGGCCGTCGGCAATAAGTTCTGCTGTCTCGCTGCTCATCCAGTCGATGGAGACTGTTTCGGCTTCTGCGGCCCTGACTCCTCCGACAGCTGACTGGGTTTTACCTGAATCTTCCTGAATTAGTGTTTTAAACTTACCGGAAATAAGTGTTCCCATCCCGCTGCTTCGGACATCGCTCCGCGCTCCCAGCAAGACGGACAGCTCATAGGTTCCTGAACGAGAAAGCCTAATCTTATCATCCCGCCTATTCAATTCAGCGTAGGAATCTTCATCAAGCCGTACAATAGAATTTTCAGACAATTCATCACCGATATAAAGCTCATACCAGTCACCATCTTCATTCACTTCCAGAATGCCTTCTATATAATTCACAAGAAAATCTTCCGCGAACCCCGCAGTCGCTGTAATCAGAATAATGAGACAAATAAAAACTATTTTCTTAATCATGTTTTTCCTCTTTGGATGTGTGTATATCTTAATGATATCACATTAACCGGCAGAAACCAATTTAATGGGAAGGATTGGAAGAGATTTTCACGATCGAATTGGTAACTGCTTTTTTAACTTCATCAGTATAGTCCGAACCGGTAAGGCTTCCCGCGTAGACCTTCCCTAGAAGGGATACTCTGTAAAAAGGTTTAATAGTATTCAGGGAGAGGGCCGCCATGTCAAGAACACAGTCTTGACACTTGCATATATCTTTCGCCCAGTCTTCACTAAGCTGGTCTTCAAGTTCTTTGAAAACCAGACTTTCTGCCTCATTTTCAAGATACTCAAGTTCATAATCTTCTTTAAAACCCATAGATTTACTCCGTACCACGATATTCCGATTTTATTATCGGTTATAAGCCAGTGTTCCTTATGCATATTCCCTGGAATAAGATTCAAAACGAGTATACTGCGGAATAAAGACTAGATCAACTTTCCCTACCGGACCATTTCGTTGCTTGGCAACTATCAACTCTGTTTTTCTGTCTGAACCAGGCTCATCATCCGAACCCATTCGGTTTCGGTGAAGGAACATAACTACGTCAGCATCCTGCTCTATCGACCCTGATTCTCTAAGGTCGGACAGACGGGGCGGCTCCCCTTCAGACTGCCGGCCTACCTGGGAAAGACAGACAATTGGCACTTCCAGCTCACGGGCAAGAGCCTTAAGTGATCTGGAAATTTCACCAACCTGTTCATGTCTCGGGGTCCTTCCCTTATTCTCGGGTTCAATAAGACCTATATAGTCAATAAAAATAATCTGTACATCTTCTTTTGCCTTCAACCTTCGGGCTGTTGAACGAATCTGCAGCAATTTCATATTCGGAGTATCATCTATAAATAGAGGCGCTTCATATATTCTCGAGGCGGCCTCGGTAAGTTTTGAGAAATCAGACATCTTGAACATTCCGGAGCGCAGGTGACTCGAGTTAATTCTGGCCTCGGAGGCTACAAGTCTCTGCATCAGCGCCATATCGGACATCTCAAGTGAGAAAAATCCAGCACTGATCCGCTGCTTTATGGCCATATTCGCGGCCATGGAAAGAGCAAGAGCGGTTTTACCGATGGAGGGTCTTGCTCCGATAATTATAAATTCTGATTTCTGAAAACCGCTGGTCATTTGATCCAGCTCTGAAAAGCCGGACGGAACTCCGGTGTAAGCATCTTTTGTATGATATAGTCTTTCAATAGCCTCTATTGTCCTTGAGACAACCTCACCGGCATGCTTGTATGTGGAATTACTGTGAGAATCTGTTATATCGAAAATCTTTTTTTCAGACTCTTCGATGATTTCATTCCCTTCAAGCGTCTCATCGTGGGCTGAAGCAATTATTTCCGAAGCTGTTTTAATCAGTTTACGTCTGATGCCGCAGTCTTGAACTATCTTGGCATAATATTCGACATTGGCGGAAGTAGGTACAAAATCCGACAGTGTTGAGATATAGCCGGAACCTCCGCATTGTTCAAGATCGCCTTTATCCCTAAGTTTCTCGGCCAGTGTAATCAAGTCGACAGGCTGTGACTGATTTGAAAGATCAATAATAGCCTGAAAGATTTTTTTATGGGCTGTCCTGTAGAAATCATCGGCCCTCAGAAATCTGAGGACCGTATCAATAGCATCCTGATCCAGAAGAACTGCCCCGAGAGACGCTTTCTCAGCATCATCATTGTGGGGCGGTACTTTATCCTTCAGAACTTGGGGCGTCATTACTCCTCAGTCTCATCCACAACGGATTCAACTTCGGATTCTTCAACTTTAGCCTTGACTTCAACATCAGCCTCAACATCAGCCTCAACATCAGCCTCAACTTCAGCCTCAACTTCAGCATTTGGTTCTACCTGGGGTTCAAGCGCAACAGCTCTCTGACTCTTTGACTTTACAGAGTCCTGCTTCCTGGCAAGAGCAGCCTCAGCCTTACCGTCAATGCTTTCGACAACAACTTCTATTTTAGCAGTTTCACCACTGTAAAGCTTAATGATGACGCTGAACTTGCCAATTGTCTTCATGCTGATGGATGGAACATCAATTTTCTTACGCTCTATGATGATTCCCTTTTTTTCAAGAGCTTCAGCCACAACCGCGCTGTTTACGGAACCGAAAAGCTTTCCAGTTTCGCCTGCAGGCATTTTGATTGTAAGTGAAAGATTCTCAAGCTGGTCTCTCAGACCCTGAGCAGTTACTCTCTTCTCTTCTTTTCTTTTAGCAATTGCTTCTTTTTTATGCTCAAAGACAGATGAATTCTGCTTATTAAAAGCTACCGCAAGATTCTGCGGAAGCAGGTAATTTCTCGCGTAGCCGTTTGCGACTTCACAAACATCGCCCTCTTCTCCGAGATTATATACATCTTCGTTAAGTATTATCTTCACGATTAAGTACTCCTTATAGATTTTCGTAAATTTATCCAGGTTTCAGATACACCTAAAACCGGAAGTCCTATTATCACAATCATATTTATTCCCGGCATAACCAGAATCATAATGAGAATGAACTCCGTCATCAGCCTAAGTCCGTTCGGGACATGGAATCTGATAAACAGACTTCTCAATATTGCCAATCCCTGCAGTCCATATAAGAACAGCAGGATTAATCCGGCATTCCAGATAATCGGGGACATCATTCCCAGCTTCAACAAGTCGAACACTTCAACCAATGCCGCCACAGCAGAGAGCATCATCGGCCAGAGCAGTATTTCAGGGACTTTAAAATCAACAAGTCTAAGAATATCTCTCCGCCCGAATCTCAACATTGCCAGATCGGCGACCCGGCTTGATATCATCAGAATCAGAAAATAAATAGCTCCCGCCGATTTCCGGTAGAAGTTTTTCATATATCCAATCAGGCCTTCTTCTCCAAGATAGGATTTCATGACCTCTGTTTCATAAGTTCCGGAACCTTCCGCAGTAAACACACCCGACATCGCATTGATTTGGGCAGTTACCACATCGATTAATACCTGATTCTCTTTAAGAAGCAGATAAACCGGCACTAAAACAAGCATCGCAACCGCGGTTGCTACAAGCATCCTGATAAGCCTTCGATATCCCGATAATACGGGAATAACATCTATGACAAAGAACAATCCTAGCATTAACAACACAGGGATTATCATATCCATGATAATTAACGCTCTTCTAAGATCAGTATCGGATACTAATCTCGTCTTCCAGACCGCCATAACCAGCAGCAGAACCAGAACGGTACCTGACGCGGCAAGTAAATCCGAAAAACCCTTTCTATAATACAGGGCGTATAGCGGAACCGTAAAAAGAAAAACAAGCAGTCCAAACTGACTGAAAACAGTTGCCAGTATTACTGCAATAGATGCATCCCTCAATCGGCGGCTGCTTCCCTGATTTAGAAGCATATTTAACTATCTCTTCATGAAAGGCAGAAGAGCAATAACTCTGGCTCTCTTGATTTCCTTGGCCAGCTGTCTCTGATGCTTTGCGCATGTACCGGTAATTCTTCGGGGAAGAATTTTTCCGCTTTCTGTAACAAACCTTCTAAGCACCTCTGGGTTCTTATAGTCCATTGCGACTTTCTGAGTGCAAAATCTGCAGACTTTCTTTCTAAAGAAAGATCTACCGCCTCCGCCTCCGCCTCTTTGACCGCCTCTGTAACCGCCCTTATCGTCGCCCCTGTCGTCCGGAGCTTTCCTTATTTCATCACTCATGTGTAATTCTCCTGTTTAGAATGGAATATCATCCTCAAAATCTACGGAATAATCGTTATTAGGCTGAAACTTGTCTCCGCCTTGCTGGCCGTTGTTAGAACCGCCGTTGTTAGAACCGCCGTTGTTAGAACCGCCGTTATTATAGCCGCCGTTATTATAGCCGCCGTTGTTAGAACCGCCGTTATTATAACCGCCGTTGTTAGAACCGCCGCCCGAAGGCGCTCCGCCGCCCTGCTGATTATTTCCGCCCATGTTGCCGCCACCCTGTCCGCCGCCCGCGTTACCACGGCCGCCTAAAAGCTGAATATTGTTCGCTATGATTTTCACCTTGCTTCTGTTCTTGCCATCCTGTTCCCATCGGTCCTGCGAGAGTGTGCCTTCGACGGCTACCTGCTGCCCCTTGGTCAGATACTGGTTAAGACTTTCAGCTCTTTTACCGAACAATGCCAGATCAAAAAATGATACTTCATCCTCCCAGCTTTCCCCGGACCTCTTCCTTCGGTTAACTGCGAGTGAAAAGCTGCTTACTGCGAGGCCTGAGTTTGTATATTTAAGCTCAGCATCCCTTGTAAGTCTGCCTATCATGATTACGTAATTTACATCTTCCATTTTGTATCCAGCTCCTGTATGGGGTTATTGCTCTTTTTTAACGAATAAAAATTTCAGAACTTCACTTATGAGTTTGATATTTTTTTCTATTTGTACTATCTGATCAGGCTTAAGTTCCAAATCGAAGAAGTGGTAATGTCCTCTTGATTCTTTCTTAATCGGATAAGCAAGCTCTCTATCGCCTAAATCGTCCTCTTTAACGATTGTAGCCCCTGCTTTCTGTAATTCTTCTTTCACCTTATCAAGGCCGCTTTTGTAAGCGTCAACTTCAGTTCGAAAAATAAAAACAACTTCGTAGTTTCTCATTTTTCCTCCCTATGGTCTATATGATCCGCATTTCATACGATACGGATAAAGAGGTCAGGATAAAATACCATAGGAAAAGGTCTTAGTCAATATATTGCATGTCAGCAATTCTAACGGATTTCGGTCAGTTTTTCTTGTTCCTTTCATCATCCCTTATCAATCTGGACAGATGGAATCATGATTTGCCCCTGTATTAAATAATAAACACTTACTTACTGTACTTAGGAGCTCTTCGTTGGAGAAAGGTTTCTTAAGGAAGGCTGCGGCACCCAAAAGGAGTGCCGGTTTCAGGAAATCTTCACCGACGTAGTTTCCGGACATCACGATAATAGGCAGTTTTTTATCTTTCTCCCGGAGAGTCCTCAAAAATTCGATTCCTTCCATATCCGGCATGACTATATCGGTCAACACCAGGTCTGGTTGGTAGCTGCTGAAGACCTTCATACCTTCTCTCCCATTTTTCGCCGTCCGGGTCTCATATCCCTTTTCTTCGAGCAGGACTGATATTGCTTCCCGGATCATGGGCACATCATCAACAACAAGTATCTTTATCATAATCACCTCACATCACTCAATCCTAGGTTTGTCTTTCATTTGAGAAAATCCTCAAAGTTGATTTATTAACTATTACTAACTTCATTAATTCTATCCTTGATTGAAAGAATTTCATCAGAAATTGATAAAAAACAGTCAACAAGATTGGGATCAAAATGACTGCCACGTCCTTCCCTGATAATCGAGAACGCTTCTTCCACCGGGAAAGCTTCTTTGTAGGGTCTTCGTGTAGTCAGCGCGTCAAAGACATCTGCTACCGCACTAATCCTTCCTTCTAGCGGAATATTCTCTTTTTCCAGGCCTTCTGGATACCCCTCTCCATTCCATTTTTCATGGTGCGTAAGTGCAATTATTCTTCCTCGTTTCAGAAATTCACTGGAAGAACCTTTAAGAATTTCTGCTCCCATAACTGTATGTTCCTTCATAATCACCCACTCTTCCGGACTGAGTTTTCCCTTTTTGAGAAGGATATTGTCAGGTGTCCCTATTTTACCTATATCATGCATGGAAGAGGAGTATAGAATTGTTTCAACATCCTGTTCGGAAAGCCCTGCACGCCTCGCAAGAGCTGCTGTATAGCTGCTCATTCTCTGAATATGGGTGGAAGTATCCTCATCTCTATATTCGGCGGCTCGTGATAGTCTGTGGATTGTATCAAGAGATGCTTCCTTAAGATCGGTGATGGCATTTTGAAGCTGTATTGTTCGTTCAGCTACCTGCCTTTCAAGATTTTTCTGATAATTCCGCATATAGTCATTATATGCCTTTACTTTTACCAGAGATTTTACACGAGCCGATAATTCCACAAAATGCGGAGGCTTGATCAGAAAGTCATCTGCACCGGCTTTGTGCGCCTGGATTCTCGACTCATGATCATTCTGTCCGGTGACTATGACCACCGGGATATGCTTTAAATTGTTATCTGATTTCAGAATATGTGTAAGCTCTATTCCGGTTTTCCCCGGCATGTTTATATCCAGCAGGATTACATCGACTGATTCAGATTTGACTTTATTCATAACCTCATTTCCATCTTCAGCCTCTATTACATTATAGCCTTCTATGAGAAGAATATCGCTCAGTGCCTGCCTTATTCGAGGCTCGTCATCTGCAATCAGAATCGTAGGCATGTTTTTCATTTTAGTAAATCCTCACTAATCGGGCTGAAAACTTTTTGCAGAGCTTTTCTTATTTCAGCTATCTGCGGAGGTTTTCCCATAATTCCGTCCACCAGCTGTACTTCTTTTTTCGAATCATCAATAAAGTTGCCCCAGCCGGAAAGCAGAAAAACGGGGGTGTCTGGCCTCAATTTCTTTATCCGCTCGGCCACTTCCCATCCGTCCATATCCGGCATACCCAAATCTGTGATTATTACATCGAAATCATTCAGTTCTCTCGTCGTTTCTTCAACAGCCTTAACACCTTCCATGCCGTTCCCGGCGACTACTACCTGATGATTGTCCATCTCAAGAATTTCTTTAAGCGCTTCGCGAACTGCCGGCTCATCATCGATGCACAGTATTCGAAGCGGGGGGAGATTATTGGGAACAAGCTCGGTAGCTTGCGCCCCATTGCCCGATTTCAACTGAGGAAAAATTAAACGGATTGTCGTTCCCCTGCCTTCTTCACTGTCTATTTCAATCTCACCATGATGACGCCGCATAGTCCCGAACACCATTGCAAGACCTAGACCTGATCCGCTATCCCCCTTGGTTGTAAAAAAAGGCTCAAGACATTTTGACTTTTGCTCATCGTTCATGCCGGTGCCGGTATCTTCGATTTCCAGAATAACGTTTTCTTCATTTTCCACAGCTCGCAGAGTAACGATTCCTCCACCGGGCATTGCGTCAACTGCATTTAAAACGAGGTTGACAAGAGCTTCCCGGATTTCACTTTCGATTCCAGAGAAGACAGGACTATGCTCGGGTATATCAATTTTCATCTCTATAGTCTTCCCGCTTTTCTGGAGCAGGTCTTTCCACCTGGGCCGCGTCATGTCGATCACTTGCTGGAATAAATCGTGCAAATCAACAGGTTTGATAAGCAACCCGCCGCCATCCTTCTTGTAGAATGTGCTAAGCCTGCCAATCGTGCTTTCTATGTCCCCGGCAGCCTGTTTGATTGTTGTCAGAAATCGTCTAGCCCGCTCACTTAAATTTTCTTCACTTTCGAGTAATGCGTCGGTATAGAGGGTTATTGGCGCCAGGGTGTTGTTAATATCATGAGCAATACCGCTTGCAAGCGTTCCCATAGCCTCGAGTTTCTGGGCCTGCCGGAGCTGAGCCTCCAAAGTCAATCGTACGGTCATATCTTCCATTATTACGATTACGGCCTTTATTTCGCCCTTCTCATTCATAATTGGTGAAGAACTGATTCGATATTGGCGGTTACCACCGGCCGTTGGGTAAATAGTTATTGATTCATGTACCTGCCCGTCCAGTCGGGTCCTGTCCGCCGGGCAGTCGTCGCAGAAGATCTCGCGAGGCGGGTCATTAAAAGCCCGATAACAAATTGGTTTCTCGCCCGGGTCGATGTTGGGAAACCACTCGCGCACCTGATTATTGAGTTCGAGTATTTCCATCTCTGGACTTATGAGTGCTATACCCAACCCAATATTCTCTACGATACTTTGATATTTTTCTCCGGATTGCTTGAGCTCTCGGGTTCGGTCCTCCACCAGCTGTTCGAGCCCTTCGCGATATCTTCGGTTCTCATCCTCCAGACTCTTGAGTCCGAAAGCACTTGCTACTACTTTTAACACCGACTCTTTATTTATGGGTTTTACTAGATAGTCAAAAGCTCCATTCCTAAGGGCCTTCGCCGCGGTATCCGCGGTCGGTTCACCGGTCATTATTATAACCTTGACATTTGAAGAATTCATCTGGATTTGAGCAAGCAGTTCAACGCCGGTCAATTTCGGCATGATAAGATCGCTTAGTACTACATCAAATTCCTCGGTTTTCAGAATTCTGAGAGCCTCTATCGCATCGCCTGCTATCTGTACGTCGTAACCTTCGTTCTGCAGGAACTCCCGGAGCGTGATTCGTATGCTTTTCTCGTCATCTACTACCAGAACTCGTGCCATAAAAATCTCCTTTATTCATCCTCGTCGTTTATCGGCAGGTCGAGATGGAAGCGTGTGTACTCATTCGGCACGCTCTCAACCGTCAGTTCGCCGTAGTGGTCTACCACTATTCCGTGGCTGATCGAAAGGCCGAGGCCGGTGCCCTCAGTTCGACCCTTTGTCGTATAAAATGGATCAAATATTCGCTCCCGGACATCAGCCGAAATTCCGGTACCGTGATCCTCCACTGTGATTCGAATCCACCGGCGGCCTTCTTTCTCGATAGTGCGGACGTAAATTCGAATAATCTTGTCTTCATCATATTCTTTGTAGCGTTCGTTCAGCGCGTCCCGGGCATTGGTAAGCAGGTTCATGATTACCTGCTGTATCTGCTGGCTGCGGCATTTCAGCTTTGGAAGGTCATCCGGCACATCAAGTTCGAGCTTAATCATGTCGCCTCGATTTATCGTCTGAATGAGGCTCGTCGCGCCTTTTATAATGTCCGTCATGCGCGCCAGGCTATGAGCCTGCATGTCCTGCTGCGCAAAGGTGAGCAGGTTTTGAACAATGCCTGCAACTCGCTCGGTCTCAACAATGATCTCCGAAGCAAATTCGTATTCCCTGCTTCCGATATCTATACTGTCCTTGATTAACTGTGCATAATTGAGAATTCCGTTGATCGGGTTGTTTATCTCGTGCGCTACCCCTCTGGCCAGAGTACCGACAGACGCGAGTCTCTGGCTTTGTATCACCTGCACACGCAATTTATCCCTTTCTTCATCAGCCTTCTTCTGGTCCGTAATATTCCTTGCGACTATGACGAATCCTTCAACCTTGTCCAGATTGTTAAAGCAAGGAAAATAAGCAACATCCATAAAGCTTCGCCCGGTAACAGGAAAGTCGAACCAGTCCTGGTAATGGACTTCCTCCCCGGCGAGACAGCGATCGGCATGGGGTTTGATAGTTATACTGGTAAACTCTTCACCAAAAATTTCGAAGTCCTTAAACCCGATTATTTCAGCGGCAGTCAGCCCTAAGGCATTAAAGTAGGCTGTATTTGCGGCAAGGTAGGTAAGATTTGTATCCCGCAAGGCCATCATGTCGGTGGTATTCGAGACGATGTACTGAAAGTGCCGGAGAGTCTCCTCTGCCCGCAGGCGCTCCTGAATCTCCTTTCGGAGATTGATATTTGTTGTCAAAAACTCTTGAGTCCGTTCCGCAACTGTTTCTTCGAGCCTGTTGCGGTAGGCCTTTAAGTCCTTCTCCGCTCTCTTTAATCCAGCTATTGTCCAATAGATAAAGACCGCTAGAAATAAGCTGCAAAGAATCCCAATACTGACAAACATCATGAAGTTTTTCTTGCTCTCCGCGGCTTTATCCTGAAAATTCTGAGCCCTGTTTTCGGCATAATCTACTATCCACTGCACATTGGTAAGGAGCAGATGAAGATGCTGTGCACCCCTGCCTCTGGTTATGGCAGCAGCTTGCTCTCTCTCCCCGGCCAGCATCAGAAAGGTCACCTCGTCCCTGATGGGCTTCCACTCTACAAAGTGTTGCCGTGCACTTTCAACTTTCTTTTTATCACCTAAGAATCTTTCAAGGATGATATCGAATTCCTTGTATACCGACTGCTCGTATTCGTCCACAATTATCCTCGTGTCGTTGATGCTCTCCACATTTAAGGCGAGGACCACATCCTTCATGGATCTATGCATAGCGATTATATCTCTCTGAAGCCGCAAGCTGGCAGTGGAGACTGCATAGGGGTGCCGGTAGAGCCCTTCGGTATAGCTGAACATCGTATTCAAATTGAAAAAAGTGAGCCAGCCTATAATGAGAAATACAACAATTACGAGGCTTAATCCCAGTACGAGGCGGGTACCTGTCCTCATGTTTTCAAGCTGAATTGTCATAGCTTACTAACCAGCTTCTTCAAGGTTTCCCCGATTTCTTCCGGTGACTTCACAAATGCGGCATTCCCGAGCTTGATAGCTTCTCCGGGCATACCATGGACCACTGAGCTCTCCTCATCCTGAGCGATGGTAATTCCGCCGCGCTTCTTTATGTCTCCCAATTCCTGCGCTCCGTCCCTGCCCATACCGGTTAAAAGGATTCCCGCCGCAGTTCTGCCGTACTCAAAAGCGACGGACCGGAACAGATGAGACACTGAGGGACGAACATTGTGCTCGGGGGCCGCGTCGCTCAGGACGATAGCACCGCTGCCGGCAACCCCCATGTGAAGTTCATCCGGCGCCAGATAGACCCTGCCTGCTTTCAGGAGGTCCCGGTGCCGGCCGACCTGCACCTTTATTGCGCAGGAATCATCGAGCCAGCGGGCCAGTCCCGAGAGGAATCCGGTAGATATATGCTGAACTACCATTATCGGGGCAGGAAAATCCCAGGGTAACATCGATAAGATTTTATAAAGCGCGGGAGGGCCGCCGGTCGAAGCCCCGATCGCCACGAGCTCTATCTCGTCTATGTTGACTGCTTCTTCCATTCGGCGAGTATGCCCTGGGCTCACTTCTATTTTTTGTAATTTGGTCGTGCGCCTGACTAACGGCACTTCGGACATAAGCCTGAGGGTCTGGACGAGCTCCCGGGTCATCTTGTCAGCCCCGGGGCTTCCCGGCCCGGGAGGCTTCTCGAGAACAGCAAGAGCGCCGGCATCCATAGCCTGAAAGGTCTTCTTCACATCCTCGGGGTCCCAACTAGCACTGAATATAACTATGGGCACCGGGTTGGTTTCCATAATCACGCGCGTCGCTTCAAATCCATTCATCCTGGGCATATTGATATCCATGAGTATGACGTCCGGCTTACTATGCGTTACCTGGCTAACGGCCTTCTCACCATCGGCGGCAACAGGAAACACCTCAAAACCACCGGCACTCTCAAGAATAAATTTAATATATTCGGCCGTGGTAGAGGAGTCTTCTACTATCATAACTTTTATCACTACTTGCTCCTCGTTTGCCGGTAAACCCTGCTACGTCTTTGATTTCTACTGTTCATCGATCTTCCATCCATTGTCGACCGGCAGGTCCAGTTGGAAGCGGGTGAACTCATTCGGCACACTCTCGACGGTTAGCGCTCCGTGGTGATCTTCTACAATCCCGTGGCTGATCGACAGGCCGAGGCCGGTACCCTCGGTTCGGCCCTTTGTTGTATAGAATGGATCGAATATTCGCTCCCGGATCTCCTCCGGAATGCCGGTTCCGCAATCCTCCACTGTGGTTCGGATCCACCGGCGCTCCTCTTTCTCGATAACATAACTGCGGATTCGAATGATCTTGTTTTCGTCATATTCCGTATAACGTTCGTTCAGGGCGTCCCGGGCGTTGGTCAGCAGGTTCATAATCACCTGCTGGATCTGCTGGCTGCGGCACTTAAACTCCGGCAGGTCATCAGGCACATCGATCTCGAGCTTAATCATGTCACCACGTACTATGGTCTGGATGAGGGTCGTCGCACCTTTTACAATGTCTGCCATCCGCGCAGGGCTGTGTTCCTGCCTGTCCTGCCTCGCAAAGGTGAGCAGGTTTTGAACGATATTCGTCACGCGCTCGGTTTCGATAATAATCTCGGAAGCGAATTCACCATACTTGCTCCCCGCCTCTAAATCGTCCTTGATTAATTGAGCATAGTTGAGAATTCCGTTGAGAGGATTGTTTATCTCATGTGCGACACCCCCGGCAAGGGTGCCTATGGACTCAAGTTTCTGGCTTTGTATTATCTGGGTGCGCAGTTCTTCCCGCTCCATTTCGGCTTTCTTTTTTTCAGAAATATCCCGCATGGTAACGATGAATCCCTCAATTTTTTTCTGGCCGCCTAAGTATGGGAAATAGGCTTCATCCATATAACACCGACTATCGTCGGGAAATTCGAACCAACTCTGAAAGTGAATCTCCTTCCCGGTGAGGCATTGATCACCTTGGGCCTTGATAGCTGTTCGATAGTATTCTTCTCCAAAAACCTCTGTGAACGTATGTTCGACCACATCAGCAGAGGCCAGTCCATAGGCTTCCAGGTAGGCGTTGTTGGTAGCAAGGAAGGTGAAGTTTGTATCCAGCAAGGCAATCATATCGGTTGAATTAGCGACGATGTGCTGAAAATACCTGAGAGTCTTCTCTGCCTGCAGACGCTCCTGGATCTCCTTTTGAAGATTGGAATTGGTCGTCATCAGTTCCTGAGTCCGATCTTTAACTAATTCCTCGAGCCGGTCACGATGAGCCTTTATTTCCTCCTCCGCTCTCTTTTGTTCGGAGATGTCTCTGATAGTCCCTACCGTGCCTATAGAAATGTAGTCTTTGACAACATCAATATCTATCAGTCCCGAGCTGTTCACCTCAACGGGTACTATGTTGTTTACATCCATGGTCACCGACGCCGGTGTTGCTCTGCCGCCATGTTTTCTCCTCAACATTACTTCTAGGCCGCGGGTTCGCCGTTCCCCGGTCCTTTTCTCATCGAAGAGCTTAGGCGCTCCCTTGTCGCCGGTTGTCTTGCCGTTAAAGCGGGACAGGACGCTATCCCGGCTCACCTGCTCAACACATTCCGGGGCGAGGATAAAGCTGAAATGTTTGCCTATCAGTTCCTCCATCTCATATCCAAGGGTGGAGACGGCGTCGTTCAGAAAGACAAACCTCCCCTGTCCATCGATCCGGTACACGATGTCGGGCACGGTCTGGACCACGGTCCGGAACCTTTCTTCCGATGCCTGGAGCTCCTTGAGTTTTATGCCAAGCTGATCGGCAGCTTGCCGGAGCTCCGTCTTCTGCGACTCCAACTCAATTTGGATCTCCAGCAGCTTCTTGTTCTGCCGTACCGCATTCTCGTAGGTCGAGAGAAGGAGATTGAGCAGGCGGCGCCCGCTGCTGGATACAAAGTAAGATTTCCCGCCGATAACCAATTCTATATTTTTAAAATCGTCTTCGACTTTATTCTTTTTAGTTCCTCTGAAAATTTTATCGATGGTCTTAACGAGGTATTCAATTTCGAGAGGTTTGGTGAGGTAGTAGTCCACTCCTGAAGCTATTCCCTGCAGTACATCCTCAGAGTCCAGCAGGGATGTGAGAATCAGCACAGGGATATGAGATAGTTCCGCTGATTCCCTGATCTTCCGGCACAGCTCGTAGCCGTCCATTTCGGGCATGATGATATCGCTGATGACAAAATTCGGCTTCTCTTTCCGCATAAGGGTGAGGGCCTCGTTTCCGTTGCCGGCAAGGGTAACTTTGTATCCCTGCTGAAGGAGCAGTGTCTGGAGGTGCTGGGCCTGAGTGGCACTGTCCTCTACCAGGAGAATGTGGATTTCTTTGGTTTCCCCGATTTTTCGCGACGCGAGGGTGGAGGAGATCTGCGAGAGTAGAGCCTGATCCCGGTAAGGTTTTATTACGAAAGCGTGGGCGCCGCTTTCCAGCCCCTTCTTGATCTCATCCGGGTTGGAAAGCTGGGACAGAAGGACGACGGGCAAGTCATCCATCATTTCATTTATCCGTCTGCAGAGTTCAAAACCATCCATCTTCGGCATAACAATATCGCTTAAGACAAGCTTTGGCTTGTGCTGGTCCAGGAAGGCGAGAGCTTCCTCGCCGTTTACTGCTACCGATACATGATAACCGCTGTCTTCAAGGAGTAATTGCACCTTCATTGCCTGAGTCGGGCTGTCCTCGACAACCAGGATGTCGGGGGGATTTATTCTCATCTTGCTATCAAGTTTCATTTATCGGTCTCCCATAAAGAATTACGCCACGGACTGCGAAGCAGCGCCACATGCATGGCGGTGTGCGAGGTGAAGTTTTGTGCACAAAACTTCCAAATGATATAAAGGCAAAAAGTACGAAGTACTTTAGATGCCTTTTTATCATTCCTCCTTAATCTTCTCCTGTCTAAATCAGCCGTTCTATCGTTTCCAGCAGAACGTTCTGATCGAAACTGCCTTTTAGAATGTATGCGTCTGCCCCTGCATCCACGCCCCGCTCCTGGTCCTCGCGGCTCGACAGAGAACTCACCAGTACGATCGGCAGGTCGGAAAGTTTCTCATCGCCCCGGATTTTGGCCGTAAGCTCGAAACCATCCATACGCGGCATATTGATATCCGAGACCACAAGGTCTACGTCCTGTGTCTTAAGCACGGTTATAGCATCGATACCGTCCACGGCGGTCGTGACAACGTACCCTGCCGATTCCAGGATATTCTTCAAAAGCATTCGTGATGTGATCGAGTCCTCTGCAATCAGGATTGACCCTTCAGTCCTGGTTTTGGTTTTTACTGTTTCTCCGGAAGAGGGAATGGAAACAGTCACCGCGGCCTTGAACAGGTCAGGAATGTTTATAATAGGTACCGCACCTCCCGAGCTCTGTATCATTGCCCCGGCGATATTGCGCACTCTCAGAAGCTGGGGGCCTAGTTTCTTGACAAGTACTTCCATCTCACCCAGAATCTCGTCAACGCCGAAGGCAATATGTCTTCCGGCGGCATGGAGAATAACTATCAATAATAATGGCCTGTTATTGCGTCCTTCTTCGGGGAGTCCAAGTGCGTCGGCAAACGAAACGAAGGATATCGCTTCGCCGTTTATCTGAACGGCTTCGCGGTTCTCGATTGTAGAAATATCCTCCCGCTTCAGGCGGAGGACCCGTTCCACATTAATGCTAGGCACAATAAACTCCTGCCCGGCGGCCTTGATAAGCACTCCCCGGAATGCGGACAGAGTAAGAGGAAGCAGGATTCGAAAAGCCGTCATTGTACCGGGCAAGGTTTTCATAGAAAGAGCTCCGCCAAGCTCTTCGACTTTCTCACGGACAATAGCGAGGCCCAGGCCCCGGCCTGAGATATCGGTGATAATCGGGCTTGTACTGATGCCCGACAGGCAAAGCAGCCTAAGAAGATCCAGTTCGCCCTGCTCTCCGGTTTCGTCGAACCGGACTCCGGTCTTTACGGCTGCCGTTTTGACGCGGGCGGGGTCGATCCCCGATCCGTCATCCGACACAATGATCTCGACCTTGCTGCCGTCAACCTGCTTTATCGCCACGCTAATTCGAGCGCATCTTTGCTTTCCTGCCTGTTCGCGTTTTATGGGGTCCTCGATTCCGTGGTCCAGGCTGTTTCTAAGCAGATGGATCAAAGGGTCCCGCAGGGAATCAAGAATGCGCTTGTCTATTTCGACCTCGCTTCCCTCAATAACAAGTTCCACTTCCTTCCCGCTTTCCCGGGAGAGATCCCTCATCATTTTAGGAAAGACATCAAGGATCGAGGAAAACGGGAGCATGAGGACCCGCTTCATATCTCGGAGCAGATCTTCAACCATTCGTTCGAGAAACCTGGCATCAGCGTCGGCGGACTGAGACAGAACCGCCAGGCCGCTTTTCAGTGACTCAATATAGGAATGATTCCAATTGAGAAAATCGAGTATCTTGCCTACAGGCGCGCCCAAGCCGGTTTTCCGTTTTTCTCGAAATTCGTTTTCCTTGTCCAGGATTCGACCGGCGATGAGCGCCTCAGGTTGAGCCTTTGCCCATCGTTTAGTCCATGTCTCAAGCCCTGCCGTGATCTCGAACAAGTCTCCGGCACAACGTTTGGCCGCGAGTTTTGCCCCAAGAAGCTCCTCCACCTGAAGAAGAAGCGCATCCAGACGCTGTGCCGGTATCCTCACCGTAGCCGCTGATAAACGCTTTGATATACTCTTCTGTCCACTTCCGCCGCGAGCCGAATCTGAAGAACGGCCGGAGGGTACCGGGTCAGAAGTTTCAGGGGCTTTTTCAACCTGCGTCGATACGCCGTCGAGTTCCATCGCCAGCTTCACTATTATCTCATTCATCTTTTTTTCGGGCTGTTCCACGAGTTCACTAATCGCGTCGACAGCCTTATGAAGGCTGTCAAATTTTCCAGGAGAGGTCGATTTATCTCCACTCTTGAAACCGGCGAAGACATTTTCGAGAGATTGACAGATCGTCTCGATACCCTTCAAGTTAACGGCACGAGCGGCCCCTTTCAAGCTGTGGGCGTCGCGAAAGATGGTCTCGATGGTTTCCTCCCGCTCGTTCTCTTCCTGCCCCTTCTCGAGAATCACCAAGCCCGAGCTGATTGATTGTATGTGTTCATTCGCCTCGTCTGTAAAGGTGACGAGGAGTTTTTTCAGAATTTCATCCTGCTTGTTCATTTAAGCAGCCCCGCTATATTCATGCTTTCGCGACCAGTGAGATCTTGTACCGCCCCGTCATTTCTTTGAGTTTTGTGCCCAGGTCACTCAGGTTGTGAGACGCCTCCTCGAGCTGTTTCGTTCCGCTCAGGTTCTGCTCACTCGCAGTCCTGATGTCCTGCATGGCCTGTGCTATCTGCTGCATCCCCGCCTGCTGCTCCTGGCCGGAGGCGGCAATCTGTATAGCCGCTTGAGATGATTTCAAAACACTGTCCGCCAACAGGCGTATCGCTTCTCCGGCCTTCGAAGTCTGCCCGGCACCCGCGTCGACGGTCTTGCTGCCTTCTTCGGTCACCATCACCGCGTTGCTGGTCGCCTTCTGAATGTCATTCAGAACGCTCCGCACCTGAGCGGTGGCACGTTTGGACTGCTCGGAAAGGGTCTTGATCTCTCCGGCTACAACGGCGAACCCCCTGCCCTGCTCTCCCGCCTTCGCCGCTTCTATCGCAGCGTTGACAGCCAGGAGATTGGACTGTTCGGCGATGTCGTCGACGCTGCCGATAATTTCGCCGATCGTCTGGCTTTGTTCACTTAAGCGTACGATACTCTCCGCGATGTTCTCCATCTGTCCCTTGATGAGGTTCATCCCTTCAACGGTTTCCTCGGCCGCCCGCTCGCCCTCCTGGGAAATCTCCGCCGTCTTCTGAAAGTCAGCGGAGATCTTCTTCGCTTTCTCATTCGCGCTCTGGGAGGTTTGCTTAATCTCTTCCACGGTCGTGGTGGTCTGCATCAGGGCAGTGGATGATTCGGTAGATGAAGCTACTAGCTGTGAGGAGAGTGCAAGAATCTCGTTAGAAGTTGATGCCAGCACGTTTGCAGCCTCAGCGATTTCACTCATCTGTTTCTGCAAAGATTCACTCATTTGAGCAAAAGACCTCAAGAGGTCGCCCGTCTCGTCCTGCCGATTCAATTCCGAGAGGTTCAGCGAGAGGTCGCCTACTTCGATCTTGCGGGCCGCAGTTACTGCGGCTCTCAAGGGCCGGACAACACTGCGGGTTATCAGAATCGAGACAACTATACCGACAAGAACCGCGATTATAATCAATATTATTGTAATCATCAGGACCTGCCCGCTTGTATTGTGTAGCTCAGCCCTCGAGTTTTCAGCATCAACGTGCAGAGCGTCCACGAATTGGGTAGTTCTGTCCAGCATGATAGTTATAAGAAGTTTTTCCTGTTCATACAGATCACTTAAGTTGTCCCGATTTCCATTCTCCACTACTGGCACGATACTGTTGACGTACAAGGCGTCCAGATTTGCATTGGCTTCATCGAACTCTTTCATCCATGCAACTTCTTCAGTATTGTCCATGAGTAAATCAGCCTCATTATCTATTGATTTCATTGAAAGCCGGACTGCATCGTATGCGGATTCTTGGTCGGCGAGATTCCGATTAATTATAGTATCCGCGATTATTTTATCCTTTTTGAATACAAATAAGCGTAAATCGAAAAGAAGTAACTGCTCGGAAATTATTTTCCTGTTGACCTCGGTTGCAGCGCTGATCCGGCTGATTCCGGAAAAGACAACAACTCCGATAATCAGCATCAGCATAAGGAGAACTCCGTAACCGCCTGTGATCTTAGTTCCTATTTTCATAATAACTTCTCCTTTCTGTATGAGCGCATCAATGTACACCCTGGTTTACGATGAGGGTTTCATCACCGAGTATGGCCTCACCGTCCAGTACGGCCATCCGGTCATTGGTGACGCCTTTCAGATACTTCCTGCGTATTTCGGTAAGAGTCGGCAGCGCTGGTTGAATCGAGTCCAGTGGTATCGACCGGGTGCCAATCACTGAGTCGACCAGGAAACCGAACACCATAGTTTCCGATTCAAGAACGAGAACCTTAGCGCGGTCGCCAATTCCGACATCCGGGATGTCGAAAAATCGCTTAAGATCAATTACCGACAGGATTTCGCCCCTCATATTCGTGATACCGAGCACGAAGGCCGGGGTGCCCGGCAGCGGTGTAAGTATCTTTACCGGGAAGACATCGCGGACAAAGTCCGGCTCTATCCCGTATCTTTCCTTCGCTAAGACAAACTCAACAACCCATATCCGTGTATCCGCTCCTTCTTCACCAGCGGTCTCTTTTGCCAGGTCCTTTGCCCGGCCTTTTAGTATCCTTTCCTTCTCCTCTTCCGTCAGGTCGATGCCCTCCTCGATGGTTGTCCTGCTGGCCTCCAGGCGGCGGCGTAATTCCTCGAGCCGGGATTCTGACAGGAAAGTTTCGTCTCTATTATCGTTCACACTATTTTCCTTTCTGCGGCAATCTCGATTATTTTCTTAAGCCTGCCGGCAGTTATTCCTTCAGACTCGGAAAGAACCAGGTCTTCCGGGCAGCGGCTGAGCAGCCGGAGTGTATGGCGGAAACTTTTCCCAGCCTTCACCCGAGCTCCCCGGGCGAAGGCTATATTCCCCATAACAAAGTGTCCCAATATAAAATCCGGGTCGAGAAAAATGGCCTGCCTAATAGCCCCGGCCGCATCCTCCGTCCGTCCTTCTTCCAGGAGTATGCATGAACGCAGATAATAGCCGGCCGTACTGAGATGATCGGCGGCAATCATCCTCTCGCACCAGATGAGCGCTTCGGTGAGGTTTCCCTGATTGGCACGAGAGCGGGCGAGAAGCATCATCTTCTTCGCTCTCTCTTGGGCCGGCCCGGTATCCGGTCCAGTGGATAGCGCTTCCATAAGCATGCCCGCCGCCGCGTCGTATTGGCCGGCCTGATATAAAATAAGGGCTTCTCCATATCCACTTCGTGCAGTCGGTGCTTTTGGGATTTGTGTAACGGGCTTAGGCGCAGGATGAGGTTTTAATTCAGATTCAGATGGCGGCGTTCTCGCGGGCGGCAAGGTAGGGAGAAGAGGCTCCGGAAAACCCTTTCTGTACAAGTTTGGACTTTCAAAATCCACTGGAATAATTCCAAGAGATGTTACATGCAACAGATCGCAAGGTCCGACAACCAGCCAACCGCCGTCGGCAAGGGAGCGGTACAGTCCGTTTACCACCCTCACGGCCTGTTCTTCATTGAAATAGAGGAGAACATTGCGGCAGAATATGACGTCCATCCCGTGTATATTGTTCATAAAAGCAGGAAAGGAGTCCTCCGCCAGGTTGAGGTACTGAAAACTCACCATTTCTTTGATATGCTCATCGATCCTGAGCTTCCCCCCGTCTGAGGCGGTGAAATATCTTTCTTTTATCCAATCAGAAACGCCCCTGAATGACCACTTTCCGTAATCTCCCTGAGACGCTTTTTGCAAAAATACCGAATTTATATCCGTTCCTATGATGTCTATCTTCCATTCACTCGAATCGCGGATCATGGTGTTGATTAATATCGCCAGGGTGTAGGCTTCTTCCCCCGTAGCACAACCGGCGCTCCAAATTTTCAGATGCCTGCTGTTCATCCGCCGTGATTCGATCAGTTCCGGGAGAATTCGTTGTTCGAATATGTCGAGACCGGCTTTGTCCCGAAAAAAATAGGTTTCTCCAACCGTCAGATAGCTGGCCAGGGTTTCGATCTGCCGTTCACTCAAGGGTGAGGACATAAGCCATTGAATACAGGCCTCCGAATCTTCGAAACCGAACTCCTTTGCCGCAGACCGCAGGCCGCGCGTGAGGTCGCCAAATCGCTCAAGGGGAAAGTGAAGGCCCATACCGCCCGATATAAATGAACTAAAGGCGCTAAGAGAGGTCTCAGGTATAGGCCTGTCGACATCGGTCATTTCACGATCATACTTAGTCTGCATCACTATAGCTCACGGCTTCCTCCGACAGGAAGCAATCAAGATTGTGAATCGGAACCGGAACGTCATCGAGCTTGACTATACCCTCCAGGCTTTTCATCCACGCGTCGGCTTCTTCACCAGTGGCGACCTTCTCCAAGGGACGCTTAACGACTCCCTCGACCTCGTCTGCCACCAATACCACCATGAGATTCCCAGTGCCTGCAATAATGAACTTGTCCTTTATGGAAACTGCTCTGCTCCTCAGCCGTAATTTCAACCGCATGTTTACCACAGGAATAATACGACCCTGCACAATAATCACGCCCAGGATCGTGTTCGGCGCATCAGGCAAAGGTGTTACCGTAACCGACCTTACAATGCGTTCCACGCTGCTCAGGGGAAGTCCAAACGATAACCCGTCTATGGTGTAAATAAGAACGAGCTCTTCGCGTATTTGCTTAGTCGTCTCCATATGGTTCTCCATTTTTCGATTTTTCTTTGATCGCGGGAACAAGATCTTTTGCTATAGCAGCCTTTCCTACAAAGTCTGACGCACCTGCGACCCTGGCGGCTTCCCTGTACTCGATGGTGTCGAATCCTGTCAGGATGATAACCTTCGGCGATGACGGCAGGGCCTTGAAAGCGCGGAGGGCGGTAAGCCCGTTCATGACCGGCATTCTCACATCCATCGTCACAACCTCAGGCCGTAACTCGATGACCTTTCTCACTGCCTCTTCTCCATCGCAGGCCTCTCCAATCACTTCCATGTCACCCTGGCTGCCCAGGAAATCTATGAGTACCTGCCTGAACATGGCGTTGTCATCGACAACCAATATCCTTATTTTTTGATCAACATCCACGAGGACTCCTCTTCGCCCGTTAGATTTCAAATAGGTCTTTTAATAAGTATGGGGTGGTGATGAAGAAAAAACGATTGGGTAAATACCCTATTACCGGTGATAAAATACCTCATTGAAGTAAGTTTTTCTCCTGCAATCATCCGTCATCCACTCTGAGATCAATATGAAATCGAGTATATTCTCCTGACTTTGTTTCCACAGAGAGGACACCCCGGTGTTCGTTGACTATTCCATAGCTGATAGAAAGACCGAGTCCGGTGCCTTCAATACGCCCCTTTGTAGAGAAGAAGGGATCGAAGATGCGATCAATAATGTCATCAGCGATGCCAATTCCGTGGTCTTCGACTGTGGTCCTGAGCCAACGGACATTATTCTTTATGACTAGCTTCACAATTATCTTAATAATCTTATCATCATGATATCCAGGGTATTTCAAGTTGAGGGCAAAGATCGCATTTGTTAGAAGGTTCAAGATCACCTGCTGGATCTGTTGGCTTCTACATTTAACCAGCGGCAGATTCTCTGGAATGTCCTTTATAAATGTTATCTGGTGTTTCCGAAGCACAGCTGCAGTCAATGAGTGGCTGTCATTGATGATATCGGCGATACTTGCAGAGCTATAACTTTGTTGATCTTGCTGAGAAAATAAGAGAAGTTTCTGAACAATTTCTGCAATCCGTTTTCCTTCATCCATTACACTCGCGGCATATTCCTTCAATTTAACATCCTCTACCCCATCCTGGATAATGTCTGCATAATTTATCATTCCCATAAGAGGATTATTTATCTCATGCGCCACTCCGCTGGCAAACGTGCCGATGGATTCCAGTTTTTGCACATGCTGCAGCTGTGCTAATATTGTGAGTTTCTCTTTTTCTATATTCTTGCGCTCGGTGATGTCATGGTAATTAAGCAGCACACCACCTATCGCGGGCTCGTTGATTCGGTTAACGGCAGTAGCTTCTATCCATTTATAAGTGCCATCTTTACATTTGAATCTGTATTCAATTGTCGAGGTGTTTTCTTTTTTGAGTATTTTAATAAATTCTTTCTGCATCCTTTCAACATCTTCCGGAGGTATAAATTCGAAAGCGTTTTTACCGCTAAGATTCTCCGGCTTCCATCCAAACATTCTCTCAATATTTGGACTTTGATATTTCACTATTCCATCAGCCTCAATAATGGCAATTACATCACCAATATTCTCTATCATCGCAGAGTGCCTTGTGTAAGTTTCAAGCAGAGCTTCCTCCGCACGCTTCTGCTCGGTAACATCAACATTTAAGCCTCTATAACCTAAAAGATTTTTTTTATTATCAAATAGGGGTACACCGCTGGTTGAAAGAATAACTTCTCTGCCGTCTTTATGAATATTATAATTAATAAAATCTTTGAAATTTTCTTTATGGGCAAATATACCAAGTGTTGTCTGTTTTATCTCTTCTTTATTTACCGGATCAAAAAAATCATAAAAATGTTTAATACCAATGATTTCTTCAGCTTCATAGCCCAATATTTTTTTAACAATCGGATTTGCATACGTGAATAAACCTTTTTCATCCACTTCCCAAATCCATTCTCTTGCATTTTCCGATACTTGCCTAAATCGCAATTCACTTTCGCGTAAAGCATCTTCAGCCCGCTTGCGCCCGGTGATATCCCTTGCAATACCCAAGACAACCGCATGGTCTTTTATTTTTATGGGGTGAGTACTTATTTCAACAGTAACTTCTGATCTATCTTTTCTATTTAAAACAAATTCGTCGGGACCTGTACTCTGTCCCATTAAATTTTTAGATAATAATTTTGCTGCTTTTAATATTTGATTAGGAGATAAGAGATTTAACTTTAGAAAACTCTTTCCAATTAAATCATTTTTATCATAACCCAACAACTTTTCTGCAGCAATATTGCCATCAATAAAATTACCTTTAAGGTCGTTTAGATAATATGCATCGGGTGCGTAATCAAATAAAACCTTCAACCTTTCTTCTGAATTTCTCAAGTTATCATCCACTCGTTTACGTTCAGTAATGTCTTTATCCGCGCCGCGATATCCCAAAAGCTTTCCATCTTCGTCCAATATGGGCAGGGCGCTCGTTTCGATGATTACTTCATGGCCATCCTTGTGGATGTTTATATTCATTAAGCCGGAGATCGTTTCTTTCCTTTTAAATACATTGAATACAGCCTTTTTCAGCTCCTTTTTCTCATCGGGTCGGAAAAAATCATAAAAATGTTTCTTGCCCACAACCTCATCCGGTATGTAGCCAAGCATATTTTCCACGACCGGACTCACATAGGTGTACATGCCTTCGGCATCGATCTCCCATATCCATTCACCAGCACAATTGACCACCTGATTAAACCGTTCCTCGCTCTTTCTTATCTCCTCCTCCGCCTGCTTGCGTTCGGTGATATCAAGCACCGTACCAACAATCAATACAAGTTCACTGTTTTCATTATATTTGCCTTGAAAAGTCGAGTAATAGTGGCCAATACTATTATCAGGACGGAGGAACCTTTGCTCATAATGTCCCGGTCTATGCGATTCAACAGCTTGGTTGATTAATTCAGTATTTCGATTATGATCCTCCGGCCATGGCGACAACGCTAGTATTGAATCAATCTGCGGGGTGAACGTGTCCGGATCCAGGCCAAATATTCTAAATACTTCATCTGACCATTCAACCTCACCGGATTTGACATTCCAACTCCAGAATCCAAGATGAGCCATTTTCTGTGCTTCTCTTAATTTTTTCTCGCTTTCGGCCAATTCTTTTTGAATTTCCTTCAGTTCAGAAATATCGATCCCTAGTCCAGATATCCCGCCTACCTTTCCTTTTTCATCAAACCAGGGAACTTTTCTGGTTGCAACAATAATCCGTTTGTCCTTATAGATTTTTTCCCCCGTGATTTCTTCACCGAGAAATGGCTTCCTGCTCTTCATTACCTTAGTATCTTCAGCAATGAATTTTGCTGCCAAATCTGGCGGGAAAATATCATAATCTGTCTTTCCTGCAATTTGGTCATACGGGATTTTTAAAAAATCACAGAAAGTGTGATTTGCAGCAATATATTCTAAGTTTCTATCCTTAATAAATGCAAAACCTGGAATGGTGTCCATAAGGGACCGAATAGCATTATTATTCTTTTCCGCCTCCCGCTTCTCACAGATGAGCCTCTGCATATCGAGCGCTTCGGTTGCTCTTTCAAGCACCCGGTCTATCTCTAGAGGCTTGACGATGAAGGCGTAGCCCGAAATCATGATTGTTACTATGTCGGGATTGGATTCCTTCAACAAGGCTATTAGATCAGTTCCCTCCATGTCGGGCAGCCTGATGTCCAGGATAGCAAGATTGAAGTTACCTTCCTTCGTTTTCTCCAGTGCTTCCTTTCCAGTACCGACAATGGTAACAGTATGTCCTTTCTCCTTGAAAATATCTGAAAGTGTTTCGCAGGTTCCCGGATCATCATCCACGATCAAAAGGTTGATTTCCGTCATGGTAATCCTCCCAATCTTCTTCATGTTTTCTTGCTATATTTTTATAAGTATGGGGGTGTAGAGAAGGAAAATCGATAGGGTGAATACCCTATTTGCAGTGCTAAAAAACCTTATTGGAGCGTTTTTTACTTCAGAAGCCCCATTCGGGACGCATGGAGAACAAGCTCGGCTGAGTTTTTAACCCTAAGCTTGCTCATGATGTGGGTACGGTGGGCGTCCACAGTCTTGACGCTTATATCGAGCAGCACAGCCACCTCTTTATTCGTTTGTCCTTCAGCCACTAGTTGAAGCACCTCTCGTTCACGGCTCGTCAGGATTGAATATTCATCATCCTCTTCCCCATCAGATGAATGGCGCAGATACCCCTCAACGATGTTTTTAGAGATTTCCGGGCTCAAATAAGTCTTGCCCATATTGACGGCTTTAATTGCCACAAGCAGCTCTGCTTCCGCTGCCTGCTTGACCAGATACCCGGACCCGCCCGCCTGAAGGGCATGCTGAACATATTGTTCGTCTGTGTGCATGCTGAGGATGAGCACTTTCACCTTCGGACAGGCTTGCTTGATTTGGATGGTGGCTTCCAGGCCGTTAAGACCGGACATACCGATATCCATCAATACGACATCGGGACGGATTTCCCTGACTTTCTCAACCGCCTCTCTCCCGTCTTCCGCCTCGCCTACTACCTCGATTCCGTCTTCGGCTTCAAGCAGCGAACGGATGCCGCTGCGTACAATTGTGTGATCATCAGCTAAGAATACTTGTATCAACTTCATTGCAGATCCCCAAGCGGGATGGTTATGGTGATACTGCTCCCCTGATCCGCTATAGATTGAATGCGCCATCTTCCTCCGAGCTCTTCCGTGCTCTCCCGCATTCCCAGAAGTCCAAAAGGATATTTCTCATATTGAGCACCAAATACTTCATCTACATCGAAGCCTTTCCCGTCATCCTTCACTTCAACGCTCAGGAGGTCGGTGCCGAATCTCAGTAAGATGCCGGCACTCTTCGCCTCGGCGTGCCGGGCAACGTTGGTCAGAGCTTCCTGTACGGCCCGATAGATCATTATCCGCTTTTCATCGCACAAAAGTAATTCCTGACCCTCAACCTGGAGTTTACATTCAACACCCGTTCTACGTGAAAAACCTCTTACATACCAGTGCAGCGCAGCCACCAGCCCTAGGTCGTCCAACATGCTTGGCCGGAGGTTCAGCGCCAGATCCCTGACCTGTTCCAGCAACCTGTCCGTAAGCTCACTCGTCTCTCGCAGCCTCTTCATGGCATCCGTTGTCCCCTGATTCATGAATTCACTTTCCAGACGGTCTATATTTATCTTCACCGCCGTGAGTGCCTGCCCGAACTCGTCGTGCAGTTCTCTGGCAATCGTGGCCCGCTCATTCTCACGCGCTCTCCTCAGCCGGGAGGATAGTTGAGTCAGCTCCGACGTACGCTGATTCAATTCATTTTCCATTTTCTTTCGTTCAGTAATATTCTCTGCCTGCTTGCGCTCCGTGCTATCGAGCACAATGCCGACAAGGCCTCGAAACGATCCGTCTTCTTTGAAAAACGAGCACTTGTGATCGCTCACCCAGCGTGTACTCCCGTTTTTATCAATAATCCTGTAATCCTGCACAATGGATGTCGGTTTTATACAAAGTTCGGCCCCTCCATCCATAACACCTTGTTTGTCATCCGGATGAATAAGGCTTTGCCAGTCTATTTTCTTAGTATAAAATTCGTCGGTCGAATAACCGCAGACCGCCTCACTATTTGTGATGATTTCAACTGACCAATTCGGACCGGTACGATAGATCATGCCCGGGACATTAGTAGCCAGAATACGGTACTTTTCCTCGCTAATCTTCATAAGCCGGGTCTCGTAGTCAAATGAATGATCCTTTAGGGCATCTTTTGCAGCAGCACAAAAATGTTCGCTGCTTTTCCTTTCATAACTAAATGATAATTTGTTATAATTAAGATATCAAGTCATTTGGTTTTTAAAATATGGGAACCTCTAATAATCCTAAATTGGGCTTATTATACTTTTAACCTGTAGTTGTTAGTTGTATCCCTTGTACGTCTTTAAAAAATTCGGTAGTTGGTCAGAATCTCTTTAAAACGACACAATTAAGAGCTGCAACTAGTCCAAACTATGGATAAAAATCAGCAGCAGTGTAAATGAGAACAGCTGTGGCTGTCCACGCAAATGACTGCAATCATGTTCAGAGCGGCTGCTATACATCTTTTCTATAGTGAAGCTCACTTTATTCCGAAAATATAAGTACTATGGGAAGTAAAATTCATTACGAAGAAGACTCGTTTCTGCTAAAGGAAATGATCAAGACACTGCGGAGAGGCTGTTCTATCGATATAGACCCTTCAATTTTTCTTGAATACACGATAAATCAACTGCTGTTCATCAGCAAGGCCCTCAAGGAACTCTATTCGTCAAAAACCGAGTTGGTGCATCTCAAGTCTCCCGAGCATATCAGAGGCTTAATAAGGGTTTCAACTTCTTTTACCGAGCTTCTTGACGACCTGATGAACGACAGACTCAAATTTGCAGATTATTGCAGAAATTATACGGAAGATTTCAGAAAAATTGAGAAGGATCACTCAGACGCAGCGGCCGAACTGAAAGAAACGCTTGATGCAATAAGTACCGTCTCCGAACGGGAGCAGCTTGTCTCTGAGGAAGAATTCATGTTTCTTCTTCAGGATAATGAGAATGATTCGGAATAATAGGCTGATTTACAGCAGTTCTGAATTTGGCTGCAATTCCCCCGAATATCGGCCCTTGCTGCCCCCGACACCATCAGACTAGGGTTCGGAAGACCTCAATTTTTCTCAGGCGGCACCGGGGCCCCCAGCGGCGGCATAAAAAAGCAGCCAAATTCAACACCACTTAATTCCCGGAAGCGGGAAGTAAAACTATTCAACACACGGCAAAAAGGAATGGTTAAGATATTTAAACATTTTAAAGATTATTCAGGAGCTTCCGGAGATTAAATTGGGAATTACTGGTCAATTTACAGCTTTAATCAGATGAAGGGTAATCTCCAATAAAGTCTCATTTCTTTTATTGGAGATTCCGTTTATTCTTTCGAAAGCCTCTTTTCGAGAGCCGTCAGAATTCTCACGGCATCACCTACAATTTTAAGATCCGAAGTCTTAAAGATCTCCGCATTCTCATCTTTGTTGATACTTATTATAAAATCTGAATCACTGATACCACAGACGTGGTGCATTGCCCCCGAGATACCCGCGCCGATGTAGAGTTTAGGCCTGACAGTCTTGCCGCTTGTGCCGATCATCGTTCCCTCGTCAACAGCCCAGTCCTCATCGAGAGCCGGTCTTGTACAACCTACGGCCGATTTCTCAAAATAATTTGCGACCTTCTCAAGAAGTTCCCAGTTCTCATCACAGCCCATTCCGAACCCGCCGCAGATTATGACCTCGGCCTTATCAACCGGCAGGCTGTTTCTTTTTTTAATATGAACTTCCTTAAGGACAATTCCGCCGCTTTCAACCTCATCAAGAATCGGCTGAAAGCTTACGATCTTGGCCGCCTTCGATGGTAGTTTTGTGACCTGAAACAGACCTGGTTTGACGGTCGCAATCTGAGGAAGAGTATCGGGCGTTATAATTTCACCGATAACCTTTCCACCGAATGCCGGAACGTCCTGAACGAATGCACCTTCGCCATCAATCCGCAGATCGACACAGTGAGCCGCGACGCCGGTATGAAGCTTTACTCCGAGAGTTGGAGCAATTTCAGTACCCTGCGCCGTTGAGCCGAACAGAAAGATATAGGGAACCTCAGCCTTGCATAGCTGGGTTAAAGCTTCTGAAAAAACTGAAGGGTTGTAAACATCAAGTTTACTGCCCTTGATGTTGTAAACAACATCAGCACCGGAGTCTACAAGACTCTTCATTGCCTCTTCTCCGGCAGCTCCGACAGCTACAGCGCAAAGCTCGGCCGGCGCGCCGTCCTGAGCCTCGATAGTCTTATTTATCTCACAGGCCTTCGAAAGCAGCTCAAAATAAGCGCTATTCACTTTTCCGCAGTCGTCTTCAGCGTAAATAAAGATCTTTTTATCTCTCATGACATCCGCCTCCTGAAACAATAACAGCGCCTGTTGCCTTTATCCGCTTAACAAGCTCTTCGGCAATTTCTTCAGGACTGCCGGAAAGCTCTTCGCTCTTCCGCCTTGTATCAGGAGAAAAGATGGCTCCGGCCTTGGTCGGTGAACCAGCAAGTCCAATACGCTCTTTGTCGTGCTCAAGATTTATCGTGTCATAGATGTCAAAAGGCTTCTTCTTCGCCTTGATAACACCCATAGCGGACGTGTAGCGAGGTTTATTGATGTCTCTTGAAACACCGATTACGGCGGGCAGCTTAATGGTAAATTCATTCTTGCCGTTCTCATACTTCTGAAACACGGTTAGGGTGGAAGGCTCTGATTCGCTGCCTGATTCTATCTTAACAATGCCGCTGAGGTGATTATAACCTATCTGTTCACCCACCTGCGCGGGAACATGGCCTGTTGCCCCGTCAGCACTCTCATTACCAGCGAGAATCAGATCGAAAGAGCCGCCTTCGGCAGCCTTCTTTTCAAGCGCCTTAACCAGGGTATATGAAGTGGCAAGGGTATCAGCCCCGCCAAAGGCCCTGTCGCTTACAAGGACTGCTTCATCGGCGCCCATCGCAAGGCACTCAAGCAGCTTCTCACGTCCGTCAGGCGGAGCCATGCCGAAAACTACAACCTTTCCGCCGAACTTCTCTTTCAAGCGCAGCGCCTCTTCAATTGCGCATTTATCGGCGGGGTTCACGATTGACGGAACCCCTTCCCTGTTCAGCCTCTTGGTCTGCGGATCAATAGTTATAGTATTATACTGTTCCGGATCCGGAACAGGTTTAACCAATACGCCAATATTCATGTAAACTCCTATAAGAAATTCCTGCTATGGAAGGCAGGTTCCAGAGGTGGAGTTTGGAAGCTTTGCTTACAAACTCCAAAATGATAAAAATGCATGGAGGTATTTTTATCATTCCTCTCGGCTATGCCTTAAAAGACCTGAGCGTATCGCCTGCAATTATCAGTTTCTGAATCTCGGTTGTTCCGCCGGAAGAAATACTGGCAAGAGCATCCCGATGAAATCTTTCAACAGGATATTCAGTCATTACCCCGTAACCGCCCATTAGTTCAATTGCGTTCTGTGATGCCTTGACGGCCATATCCACTGAAAAATACTTTGCAAGCGCAAACTCAGTAATGGCACTTACACCCTTATCCTTAAGTGACGCAGCTCTGTAGGTAAGTAATCTGGCGGCTTCATACCATGTCCTAATTTCCGCGATATGAAACTGAATAGCCTGTAATTTACTGATGGGTTTGCCGTAAAGAATTCTTTCATTTGCAAACTTGATTGACTCCTCAAGGCTTCCCCTCATTATTCCAAGGCCGATGGCTGACATTGACGCACGTCCTATTTCACCAATCTGCTTCATTCCCAGACCTGCGCCCGCTCCCTCGGCTCCGATGAGCCGGTCAGCACTTACCTTTACTTCATCCATAATAACATCGCCGGTCCAGCTTCCACGAAGCCCCATCTTGTGCTCTTTCCTGCCGGGCCCGAAACCCTCATCGCCCTTCTCAAAGAGAAAGCAGGAGAGCTGGTTTCTGCCTCGGTCATCCTGGCCTGTTACCGCTGTTACAACAGTAATATCAGCGGGTCCGCCGTTTGTAATAAAACATTTACGGCCGTTAATTACCCAGTTATCGCCGTCTTTTACTCCGGTTGTCTTCTGTCCGGTAAAGTCAGATCCGCCGCCGGGCTCGGTAACCGCCAGACCGCATATTTTTGTTCCCGCGCAGAGCTCAGGAAGATATTTCTTTTTCTGTTCTTCGCTTGCGCCGTCAAGAATGGCTCCCATGGCGAGATGGTGGGTAAAAACAGCGATGGCAAGACCTGCACTGTATCTGGCAATCTCTTCGATAACCATGATTCTTTCTATATGCCCAAGTCCTGCCCCGCCGTATTCTTCCGGAATAAATATTCCGAGCATTCCAATTTCCCCCATCCTAGGCCACAGTTCTACTGGACAGAGGTCTTGTTCATCCCATTTTGCCGCATTCGGGGCTATCTCAGCCTCAATAAATTCCCTGAAAGCTGTCTTAAGCATGTCCTGGTCTTCTGTAAATGTAAAATCAATCATCCTATCTCCCTTTAATTCAGTTTTCGCCACGGACTACAACGTAGCACCGAAGGTCTGGCGAATAGTGTGAATGAAGTTTTGAAAGCATAGCTTCCAAACTTCAAAATTTTAAAATTACAGAAAGTACGAAGTACTTTAGATGTAATTTAAAATTCAGCAGCTCTCTTCTCGAGAAAAGCAGCCATTCCTTCTTCCTGTTCGTCCGTCGCAAAGGTCAGGGCAAAAAGTTCAATCTCATTTTTTAATGCCGAACTCTGGTCGGCCTGCATTCCATTATTGATAGCCTTTTTCGCAAGCTTAATTGCGAAAGGGCCCTTCTTATTGATTGTTGCAAGAACCTTTTCGCATTCCGCTATCAGCTCTCCGGGAGCTGTAACCTTCTGCACTAGGCCTATCCGGTACGCCTCGGCCGCGTCGATCATCTCGGCTGTCATTATCAGGTATTTCGCCATTCCCTTGCCGACAAGACGCGGCAGCCGCTGTGTTCCGCCGAAGCCGGGAATAATTCCGAGGTTGACCTCGGGCTGGCCCATTCTTGCAGTCTCAGAGGCAATCCTGATGTCGCATGCCATGGCAAGCTCACATCCGCCGCCCAGGGCAAAGCCGTTCACAGCCGCTATTACCGGTTTTGTACATTCCTCGATGGAATTCATAACCGAATGAGCGGCTGTAGCCATTGCTCTTGCCTCGAGTGCTGAGTACTCTTTCATCTGCGCGATATCCGCGCCGGCGACGAAGGCTTTCTCGCCCTCCCCGGATAGAATGACTCCTGTTACGGCATCATCGGATTCAATCGCCTCAAAGGCTCTTTTCAGTTCTGCTATCACATCGATATTAAGAGCGTTAAGCGCCTTCGGTCTGTTTACAGTCACATAGGCTGTTGTGCCCTTAACCTCGTATTTCACGTTGCTCAATTCCATATCTCCCCCTTACTAAAAATGTATTGCTTTGCCGTGGACAGCCTCACATGCTTCCATCACTGCCTCAGCAAATGTCGGATGTGCGTGAACAGCGCGCGCGAGCTCTTGTGCAGTAGACTCAAGATGTATTGCAGCCCCTGCCTCGGCAATCAGATCCGAGGCATGGGGTCCGATAATATGCACACCTATAATCTCGTCCCATCGCTCATCTACTATAACCTTAACAAAACCTTCGGTCTCGCCGTAAGCAAGAGCCTTGCCTATTGCCTTGAAAGGAAACTTACCGACCTTGACCTGCAGCCCTTTGGCCTTAGCCTCAACTTCAGTCATTCCCGCCCATGCAATTTCCGGCTTTGTAAAAATACAGGACGGAACGGCATTATAGTTGCCCCTTTTACTCTTGCCGCCGAAGAGACTCTCGGCAACTTGAAGCCCCTGAGCGCTTGCAACGTGTGCAAGCTGGATTCTTCCGGTAATGTCTCCAATGGCGTAGATATTATCGGCAGATGTTTTTAAGTTATCATCAGTTTCTATCCAGCCTTTCTCATTAAGCGAAACACCGGCGTCAGCCGTGAGACCGCCTGTGACAGGTTTTCGGCCGACAGCGATTAGAAGGGCTTCCGCCGCGATTGCATCGCCATTTGAAAGGAGAACCCTGCCATCCTTAACAGCCTTGAAGCCTGAGGATGTTTTAATTTCAACGCCGCTCTTCCTTAGTTCGGCTGCAAGAAGCTCGGCAACCTCGGCATCCGCCATCGCTATGATACGCTCGAGCATCTCAACTATTGTAACCTGAACGCCGAATGCTGAGTAGATTGATGCCATTTCAACACCGATTACCCCGCCGCCGACTATCACAATTGATTTCGGAAGCTTGTCTATCGAAAGAAGCTCGGCTGAATTGTAAACCTTCATGCTTCCATCGTTTTCGAAAGGAATCTCGAGGGGTTTAGTTCCGGTTGCCAGCACAACCTTAGCGGCAGAGTAGGTCTTTCCGCCTGATGTAATCTTTCCGCCTGCACCTACCTGAGCTTCAGATTTTACTATTTCCACCTTGTTCTTCTTTAGAAGGCCTTCTACACCGCTGACGAGGGTGTGAACAACCCTGTCTTTCCGGCCTATAATCTTCTTCCAGTCAAAAGAGGGATTAGACAGACTGATGCCCATAGCTTCAGAGTTCAGTACATCCTGCCATGCTTCGGCATTACGCACCAGAGCCTTGGTCGGAATGCATCCGTGGTTAAGACAGACCCCTCCGAAGGAGTCTTTCTCAAAAATCACAACTCTAGCGCCAAGCTGAGCCGCCCTGATGGCGCATACGTATCCGCCCGGGCCTCCGCCGACAACGGCGAGATCATAGGAGGCTGCATTGGCAGCCTCGGAAGAAGCTACCGCTTCTTCAATCGAATTTGCCCCCTGTTGTTTTGATGTCTCCTCAGCAACGACTTCAGGATTGCTTTTCCCAACCGAGGGAGGAGTCTCTCCAGGTTTTCCGATATACATGATCGGCTCATTTACCATAACAGTATCGCCGGGAGCAGCATAGATTTCAAGAACTGTACCGTCAGCCGTAGGGTTATCAACCTCAAGGCTCAGCTTTCCGGTTTCAATCTCTACTACTATGTCTCCCCGCTTTATTTCATCGCCCACTTTCACCATCCAGTCAACGATAACACCCTCTTCCATTGACATATCAAGTTTGGGCATGGTCATAAATTTTCCCATTTAATTCTCCTGTAACGACCCGCACGGATGCGGGTATTCGGTACGCAGTTTGAAACTTTTCAAACTACAAATTCAAATTGAACACGGAGGTTCAATTTGAATAATTCTCCTGTAACGACCCGCACGGATGCGGGTATTCGGTACGCAGTTTGAAACTTTTCAAACTACAAATTCAAATTGAACACGGAGGTTCAATTTGAATAATTCTCCTGTAACGACCCGCACGGATGCGGGTATTCGGTACGCAGTTTGAAACTTTTCAAACTACAAATTCAAATTGAACACGAGGTTCAATTTGAATAATTCTCCTGACCTATAAATCCACTAAAACGCACATCGGGTTGGCGAGCAGTTCTTCAAGAGTCTTGAGGAATTTCGCGCCTTCGATTCCGTCGATAATTCTGTGATCAAGCGTCAGACTGAAGCCTGTCATCGTTCTAATTACAATCTCGTCATTCATAACAACTGGTTTTTTCGAAGTTTTCGATATTCCGAGTATTCCGCCTTCTGGCGAGTTTATAATAGGTGTTGAAAAATCAACAGGATAATTCCCGAGATTGCTGATACTAAAGGTGGAACCGGTATATTCATTCTGAGTCAACTTGTTCGCACGCGCCCTGGATATCAGATCCTGGCCCACCCTGCTTATTGCAGATAATGAAAGCTTCTCAGCATTCTTAACAACAGGAACAATCAGTCCGTCATCTAGCGCCACGGCAATACCTATATGCGCAGTATTGTAGCGTCTAATCTTGCCGTCCACGAGTGATGAATTGATTTTCGGATGGTGCATTAGCGCTATCGCGCATAATTTCACCATTATGTCGGTGAAGGTAAGCTTCGAGTCGGCGTATTTTATAAAAGCAGCCTTTGCCTCGGTGAGAAACTTGAACACTTCAGTTGTATCAAGCTCGGCACACATAGTGTACTGAGGCTGAATACTCATACTTTTAAGCATGTTCCCGGCTATCACGTTTCTCATGCCGCTCATCGGGAGCTCATCCCATTCCGCAACCGATGAGGCTTCCGAAGCACCATTCACGGATTGGAGTTGAGCAAGCACATCTGCTTTCTTGATTTTTCCGCCCTCACTGCCGAGCGAGCCGGTATCTATTCCATAGTAATCTGCCATGGATGCCGCTACCGCGGTCATCTTGAGGCCTGTTTCCTTGAAGCTGATTACATCACGGGTGAGTACTGCCCCATAATCTCCTGTACCGCGAATCATCGAGAGATCAATGTTCCGCTCTCCCGCGATTCTTCTTGCAGCAGGAACAGCCGGGACAATATTCATACCTTCACACCGCCATTATTAACCAGTTTCCGGACAGTTTCCTTAACATCATCAATAACAGGAACAATCTGCTTCTCGATATCCGGATTGTAGGGAACCGGCATCTCTTTCCCGCCGAGTCTTGCAACAGGAGCGTCAAGATGATAGAAGGCTTCACTCTCCATTATTGCCGCGACTACCTCGCCCGCGAATCCGCCGAATTTCGGCGCTTCGTGTACAACAAGCGCTCTGGAGGTCTTCATGACAGACTTGATTATTGTTTCGGTATCGAGGGGCTTTAGTGAACGCAGGTCGACGACCTCAGCGCTAATGCCCTCTGCGGCAAGCTGCTCGGCTGCCTCAAGACAGACCGGAAGCATTCTTGAGTAAGTTATGATACTCACATCCGTTCCCTCGCGCTTGATATCAGCCTTCCCGATTTCGATTGTGTAATCACCCTCGGGAACCTCGCCCTTGGCCCTGTAGAGCAGTTTGTTCTCGAAAAAAAGAACCGGTCCGTTATCCCGGATGGCCGACTTCAAAAGCCCCTTTGCGTCATATGGGGTAGCAGGATATACAATCTTGAGACCCGGAGTATTTGTAAACATCGTCTCGAGACTCTGGGAGTGCTGTGCTGCGGCGCCGGTACCCGAGCCGAAAGGCGCCCTGAAAACAAGGGGGACTTCAACCTGCCCGCCTGTCATGAACTTATATTTAGCCGCATGGTTGATAAGACCGTCGGAGACGAGGGTTGAGAAATCACCGAACATTATCTCAACTATTGGACGCATACCTATCATTGAAGCACCCATCGCAAGGTCCATGAAACCTTCTTCCGAAATAGGTGTCTCAAGCATCTGATCGGTTCCGAACTCCTCGAGCATTCCGCGTGAGGCACCAAAGCACCCGCCGTAAATACCAATATCTTCACCGATGAGAACAACATTCTTGTTTGCCCTCATCTCTTCACTCATTGCTTCATTAATTGCCTGTAAAAAAGTTATTTCTGCCATCTTTATCTCCTGATTAGCTTCCCGCATGAATGCGGGTTTCAAACTAACTGCTGTAGACATAATCGAACGCTTCATTAAGGCTTACTCTTTCCTTGCCCTTGCACGCCTCTGTCGCCGCGTCGATCTCAGCCTCAACATCTGCCTTCATCTTCTCGAAGGCTTTCTCAGTTATAAATCCGCGATCAATCATCTTATCTTTAAACATTGAAATGGGACATCTTTCCTTCCACTCTGCTTCTTCTTCCTTGGTACGGTATTCTCTTCTGTCACTCTTTGAATGTCCGAGCCATCTGTAGGTTTTCGCCTCAAGCAGAAACGGCCTGGGATTCATCCGCATACTGTCGGTAATTTCCTTTACGGTACTGTAGACAAGCTCAACATCGTTACCGTCAATAACCCTGCTTTCCATATTGTATGATGTGGCACGTACAGCAATATCTTCAACTGATACTGAGTATTTCGCGGGAACGGACATTCCATAGAGATTGTTCTCACAGAGAAAGAGCGATGGAACCTTCCATATTGAAGCCATATTAAGTGCTTCATGAAAGGTACCGCGATTACTAGCGGCATCGCCGAACATAGTACAAACAACGTTCTTCCTGCCTTCCCTCTTCATCTGGAGGGCCATGCCGACAGCCATTGGGATTGCGGAACCTACGATTCCTGAACTTCCCATGTTTTTATATCTTGTGTCGATAATATGCATCGAACCGCCCATGCCCTTGCAGACACCGTCGCGAATTGCCATAAGCTCAGCCATAATGTCATAGGGAGTCGATCCCTTTGCTATGCAGTGACCGTGACCGCGGTGGTTCGGGAGAATCCAGTCGTCTTTATCGAGGGCGGGACTTACGCCCGCATGCAATGCTTCCTGTCCTATACCGAGATGAGTCGTCCCGTGAATAAGACCCTGCATGAACATCTCGTTAACCTTCTCTTCAAAACGCCGTGATGTAAGCATCAGCTTCATCGTTTCGAGAGACTGTTTTTTGCCAAATTCAAAAGCCATCTATTGCCTCCTTAGGCTGGTTGTTTTGATATTACGTGAGTGTTACATATGCTCACTGATATTACATTTGTAACTATATGATATTACATTACAGGCTGCTTCGCAAGTCTGAAAATACATAATTTAATGAAAATCCCAATATTTTTTGAATATTTTTCCCGCTTCGCTGTATTTAAGGGTAGGATGGTTTTAGGGAGCGTTTTATGACTATTACAATTAATTCGGCCGGCTCACTTCTCCTAATATTCGGCATTATCTTTGTGGTAATAATTCTCAGTATGCTCTTAAAAAAAGGTGATCTTCGAAAAAAGCTGCTCTCCCTGGGTATGCTTATCGTCATTTTCGCCTTTACTTTTTTTATGTTCAGCCGGCCGTCGCAGCTCACAATAGATGATGAGGGCGTAGAATCCACCTCTTATGGAAAGATAAGCTTTGACTGGAATGAGGTTGAGAAAGCTCTGATCATTGAAGACTATCAGGACACCGGATTTAAACCTCTAGTGAAACTCAACGGTACTGCCGTAAAAAACTTCAGGGCAGGTTCTTTCAAACTGTCCAACGGTGAGAATGTGAAGCTTATAACCCAGAGCGCGGAAGATGCTGCGGTTTTTTATACTGACAAAAACATCTATTTGATAGCCGTAGATGAGCTGAAAGCCTTTATTGATGTCGCATCAGAATATATTGATTTTAAATAGACCAGGAAATATCCTTACAATAATGACTCTCCGGTGGTACAATAACATCAATGAATAATTATACAAGAACAGCCCTAGACGCAATTGCCGAGGCTCTGAATGCCGGCAAATATGATGTAATTACAGTTACTGTGGTAATTGTCTCGATTGTACTCCTTTTCATCGTCATCTCCACCATTGTCAGAGTCAGAAATAAACAAAGAATCAGAAAATCAGCCGAGGCGGGTTATCAGAGACTGATTCGAAAATACAACTTCACCATCCTTGAGCTTGATCTGATTTCCCTAATGGCAGAAACCCTTCGCAAACCCGAGAAGAAATATCTGCTTCTGGTGAATAAGGGAACATTCCATCAAGCAGTCCGTAAACTGGGAGAACTTTCCAAGGAAGAAACAAGCCTGCTTAGTTTGATAGAAGAAAAAACAGGATTCTCAGGGGAATTAGATCAAAAGAACTACTTCTCAACCAGTTCTTTATCAAGAGGACTGCCTGTATATCTGGAACTGGAATCAAAGGACGTTTACCAGGCTGAGATCTATTCAGTCTCAGAGGCGGATATCATGATAAAAATTTTCGGAAACAGCAGTATCCTCGATGTAGACGAAAAGCTAAGCCTCTACGCCTTCGCCCCCGGCGGACTCAAAACCTACACATTAAAAATTGTAAAATCAAAACTAGAATTATTCTCAGCCCGACATGCAGAAGAAGAAGAGCCTGCACGCCGGAAGATAAGCCTGGAAGTAAACATAAGAAGTGAGCATGAGGATCAGGAGGGGGACTGGAAATCGGTCATTCTGCTGCTTACCAATGATGGCGCTGTTATTCAGAATCCGTCGAACAGCCTCAAGCAAGGGGACGACATCAGAATATTCCCCATCCATGATACTAAAAAAATAATTCACATAAACGCAGAAGTTGAAAAGGTCTCAAGCGTTAAAAAACTCTGTTTTGTTAAATTTACCCATGAATCAAATAGCCAAACGGTTGATCACAATGCTTGAAATAATTCCCGGCCGCGACGGTTTCGCTGCCACATGATGCGCAGCTGATAATGGGAGAGATTCTAAGTATGCCTGATTTCAGATGCGCCTCATGCGGAAAAATTCACAGCATAGCTGATGAGTCCGCCCGCGCACACTGCCTCAAGCTGATGGACAGGCTGAAACTTTGTGGCAGTCTCGACTTTGAGCACCCAGGCTCTGAAACCGACCAGAGACTGTCCACCCTTCCTCTCTTCGGAGAGGGGCGGGGCCAGATGTTCGGAATCCTCGTCTGCGCGCCCCCAATTCCCGGCGGACAGGAGATAATCCTTAAAGCCTTCTCAGGCCAGTTTAACGGAATATGGGAGATTCCCGGATGGGCTCCCCCCCTGCTCGATCCGGCGATATTCGATGCGGCGGTGAAGCTTGCCGACCCGGCAATAAAAGCACTCAGCACCGAAATTGACGCCAGGTCCCCCGGAATTGAACGCCGCACACTGATTGAAAAACGGAGAATACTGTCACAGCTGCATATGAGGGAAATCCACGATATGTACACAATCCGGAACTTCAAAGATGAAACTACCAGCCTTTTCGCTCTCTTTAGCGGCCGAATTGGAATACCGGCCGGAACTGGTGACTGCTGCGCCCCGAAACTGCTTAATTACGCCTCTCTTCATGGGCTCAAACCCTTGAGCCTTGCCGAGTTCTTCTGGGGACGCGAGAATCGTTCGGCTACAAAGCAGCACCGAGGCTTCTACGCGCCCTGTAATGATAAATGCGCGCCTATTCTCGGCTATATGCTGTGCGGGGCTGATAATGAAGATTGAGATACTATACAGCGATGATTCTATCGTTGTTCTTAACAAACCGGCCGGTCTCCTCTCGGTTCCAGGGCGGGGCGAAGGAATGACAGACAGTGCCGCGTTGCGCATCAGGGAGATGTTTCCCATCTGCATAGTCCAGCCGTCGGTCCACCGCCTCGACATGGACACTTCGGGGCTGATGGTTTTCGCGCTCACCACCGGAGCTCACCGTAACCTTTCAATCCAGTTTCAAAACGGGGAGGTGAGGAAAAAATATATCGCCATTCTCGAAGGTGAGCCGGCAGGTGACTCAGGGGAAATAAGGCTCAGCTTCAGGCTCGACCCGGAGAACCGTCCCTATCAGGTTTATGACCCTGTTCAGGGCAAGGCCGGCATTACATTATGGAAAAAACTTGAAGCTGCCGGAGGCAAAACCCGCGTTGAGTTCACTCCGTTGACCGGGCGGACCCACCAATTGCGGCTGCACTCATCTCATCCTGCCGGCTGCGGCGGCAGCGGAGGCCTCGGCTGCCCCATTATCGGCGACAGGCTTTACGGCAGCAGCAGCGACAGGGAGCACGCGGAGGGCATCCGCATACTGCTTCACGCCTCGGATCTGGAGTTCCTCCATCCGACAACCACTTTTAAGATGAGCTTCAGAAGCCCTGCTCCGTTTTAATCCCCGCCGAACATAAAACCTTTTAGAAAATCAGCGGCAGGCTCATCTCCGGAGGCGCCGGAATTTTTGTCCTTAGCCTTCTGATGCGAATAAGGACAGGCGGCAAGACATACTCCGCAGTCTGTCCCGAGCTCACGCCAGGTTCTGAAGCAGGCCTCTGAGTCAATAGAAAAGCGCTCGCCGGATTTGTAACTGCTGAAAGAGGGAATGCAGCCAGAAGGACAGAGCTCGGCGCACTTCCCGCAGGTACGACAGGTTTTTGCCACCTGAAACGACGAAGGCCCGTCAGAGGCAAGCGGCATATCGGTAGTTACAGCTCCGATGCGTATCCTGGAACCGCATTCTCTGGTAACAAGCAGTCCTGGAAGACCTATTGAGCCCAGTCCGGCGGCTTCGGCTGCCGGAGGGAGCACCAGCTCGGACTCGCCGTCCATATGGCAAACAGCATTCCATCCCCAGCCGCGAATTATGCTGCTTAGAGCAAGGCCAATGACAGCAACATTCAGATAGGCCTTCACAACCTCAACCGACTCCTCAACAGCAGGTGCGCGGTTGATCTCATTCTCATCCATCTCGGCTGTAAAGACGATTGTCCGGGGCAGGATCACCCCGGCTTTTTTTCCGTAATGCGGCCCGCGGCCCCTTACTGAGTATGCCCAGGCTAAATCGGTTTCGGTAATTCCGCAGGAGAGGGCTCCGTAGGAGAGGGCAATCTTCTTTATCCTCCCGGCGGCAGGGCCAGCTTCCATCTGAAGCGCAGAGGTCGAGGGACTTTTACCGCCGAGGTGACCGGCAAGCGGCCGGAGTTCCTTGATCAAAGCGAAAATCGCGGCTATCTGCCTCTGCTCCGCCTTCCGGGGCGAGAAAACGCCCTCAGTCTCTTCCCTCAGCTTCGCATCCTGCTCTTCCCTCTCCGGATTCCTTCGGTAGTAATCAGTATAATTGTCTGTAAAAGGCGAGATCTCAAGCATCCTCGAAAATATGGTATCTCTCTCATCAAACCGTTTTTTCATAGCCAATCTTACCATAAACCGAAGTTTAAATGGTATGGATTATTTTCACAGAAAAACCTAAAATCTCCTATGCAAAAGTGGAAGAAAAATCTCTATACGGTTTGGTTTACCCAGTTATTCTCTCTCATCGGCTTTGGTTTTGGAATGCCTTTTCTCCCCTTTTTCATTCAGGACCTGGGAATCTCCGATCCGGCCGAACTCAAGCTCTGGACGGGAATACTCACCGCCGCTCCGGCCGTGGCACTCGCTGTAATGGCGCCGGTATGGGGAACTCTGGCCGATAAGTTCGGAAAAAAACCCATGCTGTTGCGGGCGATGATCGGCGGTACCATAGTAATGGTCGGCATGGGATTGTCAACATCGGTATACTGGGTTCTCTTTTTCAGAATACTTCAGGGCCTTATTACCGGAACTGTAACCTCGAGCGCGGCCCTGGTTGCAAGCGGAACACCGGATAACAAACTATCCTACGCGCTGGGCTTTGTATCATCGTCGACCTTTATAGGTTATTCACTCGGCCCCGCCGCTGGCGGAATGATTGCCGAACACTTCGGATACAGGATGAGTTTCATTATTGGGGCCGGAATTGTACTTATAGGCCTGTTTCTCGTTATCTTTCTGATTGAAGAACCCGTGTCAGAGACACAGGAGGAGGGAAAACAGCTTGACGGCAGCGGCAGCACAGCCAAGGGAGGAAGCATTATTACCTCCTCCATCATAATGCTTTTTCTGCTGTTCTTCTTCATGAGACTGTCACGAACCCTTCCCACCCCCTTCCTCCCGCTCTACATCCAGGAACTCCGGGGAACAATTGACGGAAGTGCCAGGATAACAGGAATCCTGTCCGGCGGAATAGGACTCATGTCGGCAATATCGGGGCTGACGCTGTCGCGGCTCGGCGACAGGATGAACAGGCTAACCCTTCTATCTATTTTAGTCGGAGCGGGAAGCCTAACATCAGCACTGATAATATTCTTCCCGGCCTTCGGTACGCTGACAGGAGCACTGATGCTGACATTTTTTCTCATAGGCGGAGTCGAGCCGCTTCTGATGTCTCTCACAAGCGAAAGGGTGAGCTCTAAGAACAGGGGCTTCCTCTTCGGAATTCAGACGATGGTAGGCTCATTCGCCTGGTTTGTCTCCCCTATGCTTGGAAGCTGGGTTTCAATTAAATATTCAATACCGGCAATCTTCCTGCTGTTCTCGATCACGCTCACCCTGACATTCATAATCGCATTGATAGTCAGAAAAAAAATTCGGTAAGCCTTTAATAGCTGTCCGCAAGAACCTTCAGAATATCGGGAATTCGGAGTTCTACCGGATTGTAGATAATCGAGGCATCACCGAGTGATTTTTCGGCAATTGTCAGAAAATGACTCTCGCGTATCAAAGGCTCGCCGTCTCTCCCGAGGATATCACGAAGGCTTTCAGGATGCCTTCCTCCGGTCAGCTGTTTAAGCTCCCGGTTCATCCTCCTTATGCAGTCAATCATCTCATTAGCCCGATCTTTCTTCGGAACAGAGGCTGCCTGCTTCTCACCTACAAAGGCCGTCAGAAGCTCCGCGAGCAGAGGCTGGATCTCCGGGTAATTATATTCAAGAGCAAACGGCAGAAATACCGACATGCAGCTTCCGTGGGGGGCATGACAAACGGCTCCCACCGAATGGCCTATTGTGTGGACCATTCCGACCATGGAATTGGAAAAAGCCTGCCCGGCCATATTCGACGCAAGCGCGAGATTCAGTCTCAGCTTGAGGTTCCCCGGATCACTTATTACCGGAATCAAATTATCACGAATTAATGTTATTGCCGTCCAGGCCATCTGATCGCTTACTGGATTTTTCCCGAGACAGGTGTAGGCTTCTACCGCGTGGGAGAGGGCATCCATCCCGGTGATCGATGTAAGATGAGGCGGGAGAGAGGCCGTAAGTCTCGAGTCAAGAATACTGAAGGCCGGTTGAAGATGAGACGATACATAGAGAATCTTCCGGTGTCTTTCTGTATCGCTTATAACGGCAACCTTTGTCACCTCAGAGCCGGTTCCCGAGGTAGTCGGAATGGCTATGAAAGGAGTTTTCAGTTTAGGTATCCGGTTAGAACCGGCAAGGGTAGTCAGATCATCAACGCCTAGAGAAACATTCAGAAAGACTCCCTTTCCTGTATCGAGTACCGAACCTCCTCCCATAGCGATGATGCTGTCACGGTTCCCTTCGGTATAGATTCGGCTTATCTCATTAACAACCCTGCTGTCCGAGTCCGGCGGAATATTATCAAAGACCTCGAAGTCAACTCCGTCTAGAGCCAAGGAGAGTGTTTTAAACAGGCCGACGGCAATTATTCCTTTGTCGGTCAGAACAAGTGGCCGCAATGAACCTGATTCGGCAAGCAGCCGCGGCAGTTCACTCAAGGCATCATCGCCCGCGAACATAGTTGTTCCGCAGCTATAGGAAAAAGCTTTCGGAATGCTCAGCCGGCCGGGGCAGCCCGCAAGACCGCTCGTGATAGAAGAAGCGAACTTCTTCATAAACAATCTGATGGCCTCCCCATCACGGACAAATACGCTGTCAAGAACAGTTAATTCGGTTTCAGGCTCGATAAAATCACCCAGCTCGGCCTCACCGAGAATAATCCGCGCTCTCAGCCGGGGCTCTGCGGCATATTCATCGGCAACCTTTTTCCCGCCGGCGAGAATCAGAAAATCCGCGTCAGGCGACGGAGATGCAACTGTGAGCTTAAGTCCGCCGGAGAGCTCAGAGGCCAGCATAGAAGCAGCCTTCCGGGCCCTTTTGAGGTGTTTTTTATCGGTTATCATCACAGGATTCCTCACGCCGAGAAGATCCATCTCATGGGCCAGCTGAGCCAGCATAGCCCTGCCGAACAGCAAGGTTCCCGCAGGTTTTAGTATGTCAGTCATTTCACCTTCTCCCATTTCTTAACAGCCTTCTTCGCTATAAACTTCGGCAGCAGCAGTATTTCGACCTTATCCATTAGACGGATGAAGGTGCAGGAATGCTGAAGCTCACCACGGACAAGCAGCCGGTTATTCGCCTCGGCCTGGCAGGTGCTCTCCTGAAAGGTAAACATCAGCCAGGCGGCATCTATACTCTTTAGATAAATGCCGAGATCCACCCGAGTTGTCCTGCCACCAATTTTCTTCAGCCTGTCACCTTCCCGCCTAAAGACCACCGAAGGCCCACTTGGCCAGACCCCCAGAGTGCAGGTGTAATTCTCAGGAAAGAGTCGGACCTCATCACGGACCGACTCTTTCCGGCAGGCAATCTTCGGAATAAACCAACCGAGAACGGCCATTATCACCGAGCAGTAGATCTTTTTAATGATTTTTGCCGACGGCTTTACAATGACCTCGCCTGGGCCGAGCTTTTCCGTCATTCCGACATCGGATGCAGAAGGGCCGCCGCTTGAGTTATAACCCCGTTTCCGGTAATACTGCCTCACCATTTTTTCTATGGGGACAACGGTATTCTTGCCTTTGTAGGCTGTATCCTTCTCCTTGGTGAATCTGCCCGGCAGCGTATCATCCGACGGTTTCAGCCCCATTTGTACATTCATCCAGCGTTCAAGCTTATTAATCCGCTCTCCGGCCTTCAGGAAATCCCATTTATTCATCTTTATTCCGGTAACCGACCAGAAGTAATTGCTTAGTATACTCCAGTCCATCAGCGCCATAGCTACCTTAGGCATCGAGATTGTTGCTACCTTGAGTACCGGCCGTGGCAGATACTTCGGAATAGGAGGCTCAGTCAGGATACCGAAGACCGAAAACAGACAGACCTGAAGCGAGTTTACCGAGCTGAAGAGGTCCTCCATGAACACGACCCAGTCAGCCTTTCCAAGGGTGGTATGGGGAGGCATGTATCCCATGAGCTGCTCGAGTGATATCATGTATGAGCCGAGATGACAGCCTCCCTTGTTATAGACGGCGTATCCAAGGCCGTGACCCCAGCTTGCCCTCGGATCATAGGCAGCGCATTCGAGGCCCTTGACGTGCATGGCAAAGTCGGTTCCGCCGTACTTTCGGCTGAGCCTCATACTGCCTTCGGCAAGCTCGTCCCCTTCTCCCGCCCGGAGCGCTATATCTTCGAGAATACCGGCAATATTCTGCGTCCGGCCGAAGCTGAGTTCTGATTTACGCAGCCCCTTCTCGGCAGCCTCCATAGCCCAGGCAATGGTTCCGCCGGCTGAGATTGTATCGAGCCCGAGTTCATTCATCAGCTCATTCCATTCACCTATGAGATCCGGATTGTAATTTTCTATATTGCTGCCGAACATGCCGGTGGTTTCGTACTCCGGTATCTGCCGAATCTTACCGTCGGGATAATGCCCCTTGTGGCCGCAGAGAACCGAACAGTGACGGCAGGCTGAATGCCTGGTTGAATAACGCTCGGCCATTGCCTCTCCGGAAGTTTTCTCGGTCTCAGGATTATAGCGATCCCGGAAATTCCTGACCGGAGAGAATCCGGCCTTGATGCCGAGCCTGACATTTACGTTTGTTCCGAACGCACGGTAGCCCTTTGTCATGCTGTTCCGCACTATATATTTCCTGGCCTTTTTATTTGTTCGCTCAAACTTTTCGGGCAGCATTGGCTCATAACGGACTGATTTTCCGCGGGCGACCACCGCTTTCAGGTTCTTGGCTCCCATCACCGCGCCGGCGCCTCCCCTCCCCGCAAAGCGGTGACCCGAGCAGATGCTTGCGTAGCGAACCAGGTTTTCCCCGGCTGGGCCGATGACCGCGGCGCCTTCCCGAGGGCTGAGAGCGAGCGATTGCTGAACCTCATGAGTACCCTGCCCCCACAGCTCCCGGGCGTCATGGAAACTCACCCCGTCTTCATCAATCCTTATCGTGACAGGCTGCTCCGATCTGCCCGAAATTATCAGTCCGTCCCAGCCTGCGGTCTTGCAGGCCTCACCAAAATAACCGCCGCAGGAGGAAGCAAGCATAAGGTTTGTGAGCGGTGAACGGGTAAGAACCTCGAACCGGCCGGTACAGGGAGCTCCGCTTGTGAGCATAACCCCCATCGAAAAAATCAACAGATTTTCCTCGCCGAGCGGATCAACCCCGCCCAGACGGCCGGCAAAACGATCATTGAATATCTTCAGCCCAAGCCCCTTTCCGCCGAGATAAACGGAAAGGTCACCAGCTTCCGGGCTGAAAACGGTCCAGCTTTGTCTGCTGAGATCTATATCAAGATATCTATTTGATGTTCCCTTAATTACGCGCATATGAGATCTCCATTGAAATAGCGTCAAACTGACAGTTCTCTACACACCAGGCGCAGGAAACGCATTTTTCGGGGCTGCTTAAGACAGCGTAGTTTTCAGTAAAAGGAAAATCTTCAGACTTCATCGAAAGGGCTCCGGCAGGACAGGCTCCAACGCAGTTTTCACAGGCAAAACACCTATCCGCGTCAACAACCGGTCTTGGCCACTCAGACTTCTTCTTTTTTTCAACAGGCACACCATCTGAATCTAAAACAGCCCCGCTGGGGCAGACCCTACCGCAGGCCCCGCACTCGAGGCACAATCCTCTGCTGATTTCATGGACTGATTTAATCTCACCCTTAATGGCCGCAACCGGACAGGCTTTTTTACACGCGCCGCATCCAATGCAGAGCTCAGTTATCGAGAATGACATGGCTCCTCCTTAAACTTGTTTCCACCGTTAATAGACTACTGTTGATTTAACGACAATAGTGGACTATACTATAACTGTTATAGACGAATTTTACAACAATCATTTGCGAGCCAGTTGTCTACAATACGTCACTTGGTAATGTTGTGTCGGAAAACAGGGAGTTTTTTAATGAAACCTCAGGAAGACAGACGAGTTAGACGAACAAGGAGAATATTAAGAGAAGTTCTCGTCGAAGAGCTGCAGTCACAGGAACTCCAGAAAATCACCGTAAAAAACATCTGCGCAAAGGCAGATATTAACCGCAGCACCTTCTACCTCCATTACAGCAACGTCTTCGATCTCTGGAACAGCATAGAGCAGGAAATCCTCGGCAGCATGAACGAAATTCTATCCAGCTTCAAGGCCAAAGCAGTGCTCACAAAGCCCCTGCCTCTTTTACTCGAAATAACCGGATATCTCGAGAACGAATCGATCCTGAACCGGAAATTTTTTCAGTGCAGGGAGTCCATCATCCTTCTCGATAAAATAAAGGACGGCTTCGTCGATTTCTTTCTTAAGAACAGCAGCGGTATTATCCGCCCGGAGAATATTGGAGAACTGAATCTTTATATTACCTTCGTAATGTCGGGGACGATATCCCTCTTCTATAAATGGTTTCTCGGTGAAATTGATATCAGCCTGAATAAGCTGGCCCATGAAATTGAGCACCTTATAACTGGCGGAGTCGAGGACTTTCTAAATGATTTCAGAATCGATCGATAATTGTACTATTGGCTTTTGCTATCATTTTTATATTCTGATATACTATTATTAACTTATGGAAAAAGACTGGTCCAAACTGGATAATGCCGGAAAAATTTACCCGGGCAATATCAATGTAAGAAATACAACACTTTTCAGATACGTCGTCACGACTAAAGATATTGTTATTCCCGAGCTGCTTCAACAAGCTGTTGACGAGATAATGCCGCGGTTCCCCTACTTTCAGGTCCATTTAAAAATGGGATTATTCTGGTATTACTTCAAAAAGGTGAGTAATAGAGTCGTTATTTCCGAGGATATACACTATCCCTGCACTAAGTACGACTTTAAAAAAAACCAATTCATGTTTTCTGTGAAATACAGCAGATACCTTATAGCAGTAGAGTTCTCCCATGCCATCACAGATGGTTTCGGCGCAATTGAATTTATGAAATCTATGCTACTCCGGTATTTTTCCCTTAATAATCTTGATGTTTCGGACACTAGCGGTATCAAAATCCCCGGTCAGCCAATAAATCCGGATGAATATTCTGATGGGTTTAAGGAGTTTTACAACGTCCACAGCCCGGCCAGCATAAGAAGAAATCAGCGGGCATTTCACCTTAATTTCAAACTTGCACCTAAGGGAATTTATCATGTGACAACCGGAATGGTGAATTTTGAAGATATCAGAAAGCTTTCTAAAGAAAAGAAGCTTAATATTACAGCCCTTATCTGCGTAATCTATCTCGAAGTTTTCCAGCAGATAATCTATGAACAGAAAGCAAAACCCGCTCCGATAATTCTGAATCTGCCGGTAAATCTGCGCGGCATCTTCGGCAGCGAAACAATGTATAATTTTTTCGTCTCAATAACCCCGGCAATAGATCCACGGATAGGGTTTTTCTCTGAAGAAGATATAATAAAACATGTGCAGAATTATCTGAATATTGAACTTGACCGCCGTTTTGTCGGAAAAATGATTAAACGTAACATCAACCTTGAACGAAATATCTTTGTCAGGGTTATGCCCCTGATATTAAAAGTATCAATCATGCCGATACTGTATAATTTATGGGGAGAGAGAGGCTATACAAGCGGGATATCAAATCTCGGGAAACTAGAATTCCCTCCCGAGATTGAAGAGAGGATCGAATCGGTTAATATTATTCCTCCTCCCAGTCCCGGAAACCTGGTAAAGATGATTTGTTTTAGTTTTAAGGATAAATTTTATTTTACATTCGGTTCATTAACAGAAAACAAAACTGTTGAACGCTTATTTTTCCAGAGGATTCGTAAATTAGGAATTCCTGTAAAAATAAAAACAATTCCCGAAATCAAGAGGTAAGAATGCCGTATTGTCCAAGATGTGGAGTAGAAGTTGACTATAATATCACTGAGTGCCCACTATGCTCATTCTCTATTCCGGAAATCCCTTACGAGGTTGACATAAAAAAAGAAGAAATTGAATTAAAGAACTATTATGAAGAATTGAAGGTATTTAAACAACTCCGCAAGAAGAGAGGAAAAGCAATTGCATTCATTGTTATTGTACTCATTGTTATCTTCACGGGTTTCAATAATACAATGCAGGACTGGTATGCAAACGGGCAGCTAACCTTTTCACCCTATGTACTAAGTTCACTCGGAATGTTCATCGGAATTCTAATCTGTCTTTTCGGATTCATCAAGAACTGGAAAGCAATATTTCTATTCCTGTTCTGTCTGACGGTTCCGTTCTTATTCTCACTGGATCTCTACCGGGGCGAGATTACATGGTTCTGGACCGCAGGACTGCCGATAACTATTTCCTCTTTCACCCTGGTGTTTCTGCCGGCGATCATTATTAAAAACCATAGGAAGGGCGGACTCTTTGCCAGTGGTGTAGTCCTGACCGCAGGTGCGCTCCTGAGCATTCTTGTTGAATTGATTCTTGACCTCAACTCGGGAAACATTGAGCTCACCTGGTCATTCCAGGCATCCATTACCGCCGGATCGCTTGCATTCATATTTCTGCTCGCAAGGAAAATAATCCGTCAGAGTTCATTTAAAAAATTAAAACGATATTTCCATTTCTAAGAATTAGCTTTGCGAGGAGAATGACCGTTTCCTCGCAGCTTGCGAGCATCCTGGATAATCTATGTAATTGAAGATAATTCCATCTTTGCAGGTCTACACCGTTTATGAATGATATCCTATTACAAAAAGCATGTTAAGAGTTCAACAGTAATCAAAGGTGGTTCAACTCACCATCTTTATCAAATCAAAAATCAATTCGGCAAAGGCTTTTGCTTTATTAGGATTAGACAGAAGCTGAATCTTCTGATTCTGATGAGCCTCACTGCTCTCAATAATTGCATCATCGACTGCCCGCAGGAAATCACCGAGCATCGCCTGCTCGCGTGTGTTATTTTCAATCTGGGTCATCACAAATTTATTCTCTATGACCTTATCCCTGATTGTATAGGAATAATTGACCATATCATTATTTGAGAGGTCTTCAGAATCAAAAAGTTCATTCAATTTGTTAATAATCTCAGAGATAAGTTCTTCCTTCCGGTTCTTTGCTTTCGCGGAACCTGCCCCTTCTCCCGGAATAAGCTTTTCCCTGGAATCGCTGTCGAGGACTAAATCCTGCTTTTTTAACTCAGAAAGTCTGTAATGACTTAATACAACACTATAAAGATCAATATTATCATCATCTATTAACGCTTCGCGCAACATTGGTCGTAGATTTCGGGCATACAATGATAGCTTTTCAAGGCTTTTATCATTGTAATCGACTATCTGCGACATAAACTCATAGAACCGAACAAAGGTTCCGAGGTCCTTCTTGAAAATCTCAAGGGCATCTTTATTTTTTTTTGCATCCTTCAAGGCATTCTCGGCATTCGCTCGAAGAACTGGATCTCCCGTTTTCTTTGTACGTTCAAAATTGTCTTTCAGCTTTTTATATTCAGCGACCGCTTCTTTATACCGGATTCGCCACCTATCTACTGCGGGCTTGCAGATATTACTAACAGCTGCATTGCTTTTCTTTTTCTGATGGAATGCGACGCAAAAATTCTCAACCTCGCTCCAGAGATAGATTCCGGCGGTATTGAGTTTTTCAAACAGATCGAAGATCAGATCCGGATTGGAGACATCGGCAAGCTCAGCGGTCTGATAATATGGCTGAAAAGACGAAAGGATTTCATCCGGCTCATTGAAGAAATCAAGGATGAAGGTTCCGACCTCAGCCTTCCCCGGATATGTCCGGTTCAATCGTGAAAGGGTTTGGACGCATTCCACTCCACCGAGTTTTTTATCTACGTACATTGCACAGAGTTTCGGTTGGTCAAAACCAGTCTGAAATTTGTTTGCTACGATCATTACCTGATAATCATCCGAATCGAATGCCTTTCGCATATCACGTCCGTTAAGATCCGGATTCATCCCTTTTTCATTATACTTGTTGCCGAGCAATTTTTCTGAATTAGGATCATTGCTGCTGAACTCAACATCACCCGAGAATGCGACCATAGCACGGATGTGTTTATACCCCTTCTTTTTTATATACTCATCAACTCCAAGTTTATAGCGGACAGCTTCTTTACGAGAACTCGTGACAACCATAGCCTTGGCCTGTCCGCCGAGAAGCCCCATAACATTGGCTCTAAAATGCTCTACGATGACTTTAACTTTCTGTGCGATATTATAATCATGAAGCCTGACCCACTGATTAAGCTTCACCTGGGCCTTTCTGCTCTCAACCTCCTGATCTTCACTGCCGATTTTAAGGGCAAGATTATAGGCAACCTTGTAGTTGGTATAATTCTTCAGTACATCAAGGATAAAACCTTCCTCAATGGCCTGACGCATACTGTATACGTGAAATGCAACAGGCAGATTAGTCCTGGAAGGCGCCTCTTCAGGTTTCGGCAAACGGCCGAACAGCTCAAGAGTCTTTGTTTTCGGAGTGGCTGTGAAGGCGTAATAGCTTAGATTCTTCGAATTTCTTCTTGCGGCAACTGTAGCATCAAGGATGTCCTCGGAGGAAAGTTCTTCGTCTGCTGCGTCTATCATTAGAACTTCTTTAAGCTGCCGGGCGGTAGTTCCGGACTGGGAGGAATGAGCTTCGTCGGCAATTATCGCGTAGCTCCGCTCTTTCAGGCTGATGCTCTTCTCGATGGCTTTGAGTACAAAAGGAAAGGTCTGAATGGTGACGATAATTATCGGCTGCGAACCCTCAAGCGCAGAGGCGAGCTTCTCTGATTTTGATCCCTCCCCAATTCTTCTGCTTATACGACCAACCACACCATCATTATGCTCAAATTGGTAAATGGTATCCTGAAGCTGATCATCGAGGATAGTTCGGTCGGTTACAATTATTACCGAATCAAACAGCTTACATCCGTCATCTTTATAGATAGCCGATAACTGGTGGGCAGTCCAGGCAATAGAGTTAGATTTACCCGAGCCGGCACTGTGCTGAATAAGATACTTATAGCCCGGTCCTTCTGTTCGGGACGCCTCTATCAGTTTTCGAACAACATCCCATTGGTGGTACCTTGGGAAGATCAGGCTTTCCTTTTTATATTTGCGGCCTTCCCAGTCTTCGGTCTCTTTTATCTCAAGATGAACGAAGCGTGCAAGGATGTTCAATAGATTATCCGGCAGAAGCACCTCATTCCAGAGATAATCGGCAGCATAACAATCGGGATCATCAGGCACATCATTCCCTGCTCCACCCTCGGAAGTTCCTTTATTAAACGGAAGGAAGAAGGTATCTGCTCCTTCGAGTTTTGTTGTCATGTAAACTTCGTACTGACTCACCGCGAAATGTACAAGGGCTCCGCGTTTGAAGGTTAATAGAGGTTCGGGTTTCTTCGTGGCGGGGTCTATCGGCAGACGTGTTCTCTTATATTGACTAATTGCATTCTCTACAGCCTGCTTGAACTCCGACTTCAGCTCCATAGTAGATAGAGGTATCCCGTTGACAAAAAGTACAAGATCTATACGCCAGGCTTTTGTTTTTACACTGTTATCAGGTCTTTTCCCCGCCCAGGGGCTGTAGACGAGCTCAGGCACAATCCTCAGGCGATTTTTTTCATACCTATCAATCGCATCAGGGTTAAGATCATGCTCCGGCTTGAACTGACAGAGAGAGAAACGTGTTCCGCGTATTTTGAGCTCATGCCGAAGCACACCCAAGGTACCGAAGGTCCTTAGGTCCTTATCAGCTGCATTAGGATCAACCTTTCCCAGCTGAACGGCCACACGTTCGAGAAACTTCACCTCAGGATTCCCGGGGAATAGTTTACAAAACTGTTCCCACTGCTGAGGCTGGGTATCCTTAACAAACCCGAGAACATCCTCTTCATAGAGGGCGAGTTCACGATTATATCCCTCCGGAGTTCCAAGCAGCCAGCCGTTTGAGACAAGCTGCTCGATTATATTGTCCTGAAAGGTTTGTTCTTTGGTTGTATCGTTTGTCATTTTAAATATTCCTTTTAAATCTGCGGTTTACACTACTCTTATTTCTGCCCCAAACTCAAACCAGAAATTATATTTTTTCTTATAGTAAGTCTTCATTTCTCGATAGGATGAGTTTACCCTCATCCTGGGTCTTTTCTTATTACATGCAAAAATCTTTTTAATCTGATAACCTCTCAGCTCAGCCTCATGATATTCTTCAAGGAAATTGATTGAAGACTCCAACTGTTTCTGGGTATCAGACAACCAGGGAGGACTTTGATTCTTCAATTCAATTAGAAATAGGTGCTTATCTGAGGTCAGCATTCCGTCACAACGCCCTCGTCCAGGCATATCACCATCATGCAAAACACATTTATCTACGGCTGTGAAAGTTAATTCAATTTCTCTTTCATTGATGACACTCGCCACCCATGAATTGTTATTATCTGTTGTAGTATATGCCCTTGTACCATCTTCATCATCACAGATCCCGAAGAGCACATCAGAACGTGGAGTTTCCTGACAACGAGGATTAAAGAAATCTAATTTCATAGTTCTTCTTCAATTTCGAGTAATCTATCAAAAAGAACATTTCCTTGTTCAAGTTCAAAATTCAGATAGTTTTTGTCAGATGGTACTCCATCATAATTATCCAGACGCGAAATTGTTCCGCCTCTCTCATCCAGCTGATAAATAACAACATCATCAGACTTAGTCAGAGCACCTAAGGGAACTATTTTTTTTAGTTTGCTTAGCTGTTTTTCAGCAGGGCCTTTATCCATAATCTGATTAGCCTGTATTACAAGACTCAGGTAATTTATAAAATAAGGGCTATGGGTAGTCATTATCAGTTTATTGCCGGAACTGTAATTATTGAACGTCAATAAACTCTTCAGCAGTTCCCACTGCGATGAGGGATAAAGATTCTGCTCGGGTTCTTCTACGATGTTGATAAACTCACCCTTGTTAAATTTTGAAGAAAGTGTGGATAATGCAAGCCGTTTCTGTTGTTCGGTGAATTCGCTATTATTCATTATCATGTTAGATTCGTTTTTAAATTTTGCAGCTTGTTCATTACTCATTAAATGAATGTTGCTCTCTACATTCTTAACAGATTCTGATAAATACTTCGATACGAGATAGAGAGGTACAATCGAATGAAAGCCGCTTGAGGCATGACTAAGACGAACACGATAATCTCCACCTTTGATATTCAGATTATCGTTCAATCGATCATATTGAAGCAGGGCATTATTAATTGGCAATTTAATTGAATCTTTCATAGCCGTCTTAGCGTTTTCAAATACACCGAGAAATTCATTCAAAGCTAATGATGTAATATTCAGTTCTTTAGGGAACCGTACATAAGATATAAAGTTTCTCTCGGCCGGAACATACATTATTTGCGGAAGTGTATATTGATTATCATTTATTTTTTTTATGGAAAGAACTTCCTTTTGATATTTAAAGATATAGATTTCACCTTGAAATTCAATTTCAGGGGTCCTTCTTGGCTCATTACTAACAATATAATTCTCAAGTCTATGATATCCTAGAAACTTTATAAATTTATTGTTCTCTTCAAACCACTCTTTTTTATAGTCGCCCCTGACGAGAGCTTTTTCTATCCAGAGAAATGTCGAGATTAGCTTTGCTACGGTGCTCTTTCCAGAACCCTGATTACCGATGAATAGAGTTACCTTTTTAATATCAATCCAACCGTCGTTATCAGTGCAACCGGCCTTCACCGGTCCGAAATTCTTTATTCTTATCCTACTCATCTCTTTCTCCAGTTTTGGAAATTATAACATAATAATTCTTACCATTGCCCACGAAAAAACTGTATAAACTCTTCGAAAATATTAGACACCTCTAATCATCAAAAAAATTATTATAACTGCTTTTATTGTAACGTTTTACATAAATATAATACATTCCATTTTTTCACAAAAACATAGGAGTTTTTGTGAAATTTACAGACTGATATAAACTGAACATTTTAATTCCCGCCGATGTTATTGAATGAAAGACGGATAAACTCTTTTGCCGCTTCAGCATCAGCCTCATTTGACACCGTTACTTCAAAATCACCGGTGCCGTAATGACCAATATTCCGAACATTCCTGCAGTTATCAGGCATATCAATAATAGTATTAGGATCTATTTTAAGGAAAAGCAGTATCTTGCTCTTCTGAACTTCCATACAGACAAAGTTCTGCGATATCTTGTATGCGATATAGTGCTTTTTCGGTACCTCTTCTATAGATTCATCGAGGCCGATGATGAACTCCTGAAGTAATTCAGCCAGGATCCTCTTTTCTTTTTCTATCTTGTCGAGATGCGGCTCTATGTAATAAACACCCGTTGCCCTTGTAAGGGCAGCCTTTTTGCCGGCTTCGACCATAACAGGATTCTTACCTATATCATTTTCGTTCTGTGCCGATGCCATCACCACCGATCTCTTGTATACTTCCTCGAAGAATAATGCCCCGTTCTCGTAATAACGGTATTGCCAGAGCTCGATATTCGCGCCCATCATCTTAACAGCATGTAAATCATACTTCTTGTATTCCGGAGCAATGCATATTACACGGATATTCGACCAGTCAATCTCGATATTTTCGTCAGGAAAGACTTTCTGAACTGCTATTTCGAAGTCACCCTTGTGATCATTCATCCAGGAAAGATAATAAAGACTCTGGTTTATTAGCTGAGAAGAGCCTATAACCTTGTACTCGATAATGACCGGGTTATTATCCTCAGACAACGCAAGTGAATCGATACGGCCGCCGTGAACAGGGCCAGTTGAGAACTCGGTTGCCACAAAGCGGCAGTTGAAGATCTCACTGAGGTTGGATTCAAACAGAGCCTGAAGCTCTTTCTCATTCGCGAACTTTCCCGGTTTTATTAATGACAGTTTTTGTTTTTCTCTTTGAAATAAGGGCATATTTTCCTCTCTATGTTAAACATGCCTCTTTATCAGGCATATTATTTTCAGCTATTACAGATTCAGGAGCCTTCCAATCCCGAACGTCGAACTTACCGGTGACGGCAGCAGAAATGAGGGCTGTGCGACGTTCTTGTAGGAGGGAGATAACATTCATTGCATTCATTACTAAATAATCAAGTTTATTTGTTTGCTTATCAATATACTTAGTTATGTTCTCTAATTCTATCTTCGGAGGAACAATAATAGGAATATTACCAAGATCTTCCATTGATAAATTTGGTTGTGCGGATTGTACCGCTCCCTCTTTTATTATTCTTTTAGTAAAATCGGTTAATAACCAATTAAAAATTAGTTTTGAATATTGAAATACTCTCGGCCGTATAAAACTAACAGCCTGATTTATATTCGTTGGTAAAAAATCTGATTGCATAATAGACGCTGCCCCTGTAGTGGCTCCTGCAATAATCACAAGAACATCATTCTCTTTCAATCTACTTCTACTTATTAACCCATCAACATCTTTAGATATAAAAAAAGTAGGTTCTTCTGAAACATACGCAGATTTTCCTATGTTTTCTGCCTTTAAAAATCGAATCCCACTATCAATGAACTCCCCTCCAACAGTGCTCGGAGTCGTTCCTTTTGAAATAGTGAATGCTAAATGTTTTATTCTTTTTACTTTCCAATGTGCCGGGACTTCCCCAAGCCACTCTACCCCGGAATCTTTCATGGGTGCATCAGGATTCAACCCCTTTGTAACAGCATGACTGATAACCGCCTGTCGCTTTTCTTTCAGCAGCTCGATAAGCTTCTTCTGCTTTTCGATGAGTTTATCAATTTTAGCGGTTTCATGATCGAGGAAGGCTGCTATCTGGGTTTGTTCAGGGGAAGAAGGTTGCAGAAAATTCACATTTTGAATTGAGTATGTTCCTAATCCATATCTGGTCAAACCATTGGCTCTTGTAGAAAAATAGGAGCGTGAATATCCAGATTCAAAAAACCGTTTTAAGTATGCACCATTATGCCTATTAAATGGTTTTATCAGAGCAAGATGATATCCACAAATTACATCTGAAAGATTTTCACTAACAAATGTAGCAATAGCGATATCATTCGGATCTTCCGAATCTTTTGTGATGATAGTATCACCGCTTTCAAGTACAAATTTGCTAATTTGTTCAGCTGTCGCACTTGCCTTCATAAAATCTAACGAGCTTTCAATCAAATCGTTATAATATACATCAGTATAATTACATAAGGAGATATCTTTCTCGCCTTTCTTTGTCTTTTTATCAACATTACTTGGCATAACTGATGCAATATACTTTAATTTTTTAAGTTCCCAATCCGCCGGAACCTTCCCCAGCCACTCAACACCGGAGTCTTTATATTCAGGATAGGGTTTATACTTCTTTTTTTGCATCAATTTCTCCGGTAGTATTACTTCAGGTCTTTAATTATCGAACTGATGGCTTGAATGAGAGGATTTATTTTAGTATCACAAACATCAAAGATGAGGCTATCATACATACAGAGCTTCCTGATCAATCCTGCTTTTCAGGAAAGAGTTCATGCTCTCGCGATAGCTTATAACATCAACGGGCTTGTGAAATATTTCTTCCAGATCCTGCTTTATACCAATAAGGTTATATAGATCCTGCTTTTCAATCTTTACAACAACATCGACATCGCTCTCTGCGGTTGCCTCATCTCGGGCGGTTGAACCGAAAAATCCAAGGAGAATTATTCCGTATTCCTCTGCTTTTTGCTGTTTGAATGCTTTTAATACTTCGATTATTTCAGAGCGTGACATGATCTATCCTCCTGTAATATTTTATCATATCTTCGGGAATATCACAGTCCAATAAACTAAATGTGAGACTCATGAATGAACCTCGCGAAGCAGCTCCATTATCTCTGAGCTGAGCTCGTCGAGTTCGGCATCTATCTCGGCAAGATCGCGGGGCGGATTGTAAACGTAGAAATGCCTGTTAAAGGGTATCTCATAACCAACTATACCGAGCTCTTCATCTTTTAAATCACGCTTGCTTGAGTCTATCCAGGCTTCGCCAACATGGGGCAGAACTTCCGCCTTGAAGTAATCTTCAACTGTATCTTTAACACTACGGGACGGATCGAGGGGGATGTTCTCATTATCCCTGAGATCGCCATCGGCCTTGTATTCAAAAACCCGTCCATCAACTTCAAACTGGCCATAGAGAGGATCAGCCTTAATCTTGTGAATCTTCTTTATAACCTTAGAGGCCCCCGGGTTCTTCCAGCTTACGGCAGAGGTTATCTGCTTCTTCTCTGGTGGATCGAGGTTGACACCAGATGCTTTCAGCACATTGTCATAGCCGTTCATATCATCATGCTGCTCGGTGCCGATTGCGGCTTGTAATTCATAAGCCTTGCCGAGAATCCTCCTCTGGCTCTGCCATTTCTTAGGATCCAGGATATCCTTAATATTCTTCTCTTTTAAATCAGGATAACTATCTTTCAGGAAGGCTCTAATCTCTTCCTTATAATCTTCGAGCATTCCATAGGTATCATCAGTCCATGAGGTTCCGTATTTCTGATATAATTCTTCCATGGGTGCGTAAAGAGGTTTAGGCGCAAACCTGAGGGTTTCAATCCTGCTGTTACTGAACTGATAAGATTCGCGGAGCGGCCTCTCGACGGTTATCCGCCGGTAGCCAAACTCATGATAATCGAAGATCTTGCAACCGAAGGTCTTCGGAACTTCAGTCTTACCATTCTCCGATTGACGCCCCCGATTGCTTTTTGTTTCAGCCGGTTTATCAAGAATCTGGGTATCAACGGCCTCAAAATTGCCGAAACATTTTGTAATAAGTGCGATATCTTCATCACCCATTATATTTCGCTTGGAGCCGAGAGACTTACGCATCTTCCCGAACAGATTTACCCCATTAATAAGCTGAACCTTCCCACGCCTCTTTTCGATTTTCTTATTTGATAATATCCAGACATAGGTGGCAATTCCGGTATTGTAGAACATATCCGTCGGCAGAGCGACTATTGCTTCAAGCATGTCGGATTCGAGAATATATCGTCTTATCTCAGATTCTCCGGATCCCGCACCTCCGGTGAATAGGGGTGAACCGTTTAAAATAATACCGATGCGCCCGCCGCCTTCTGAGCTATTGCGTAGTTTGCTTATAAGGTGGAGGAGAAAAAGGAGTGAGCCGTCCGAGACCCGCGGTAGCCCGGGCCCGAAACGCCCTTCAAATCCTTTAAGTTTGTGTTCATCTTTAACAGCTGTTTCAATCTTCTTCCAGTCCACGCCGAAGGGAGGATTGGATAACATATAGTCGAAACGATCTGAATAGAGCTGATCGTTTGAGAGCGTGTTACCGAGTTTGATATTTGAGACTTCCTGCCCCTTTATCATCATGTCGGCCTTACAGATCGCGTAACTCTCGGGGTTCAGCTCCTGCCCGAAGGGCTTTAGTGCAGCCTGGCTATTATGCTCATGGACATACTCCATGCCGGAAGACAGAAAGCCGCCGGTGCCGGCTGTAGGGTCATAGATGGTTCTTATTATCCCGGGTTCTGATAGAGCATCGTCATCTTCCATGAAAACAAGGGACGTAGTAAGCCTTACAATGTCGCGCGGGGTAAAAATGCTCTCCAGCGGTCTCATTTGAGCCTTCTGCAAAGCGTCTGATAAGCTCCTCAAAGACGAGCCCCATCTCATGATTCGATACAGCTTCAGGGCTGAGATCCGCCTTTCGAACCCGCTGGATGACCTTGTACAGAAGATTAGCATCATTTAGCTGGGCTATGAACTCACCGAAATTGAAGTGCTCGAAAATCTCACGCGCATCCTTCGAGAAGCCCTGGATATAGGCCTCTAAATTTTCCTTTATTCCTGTTTCACCAAGCCTGGATAAATCCATCTTTGAAATATTATAGAATGAGAGACTACCTGCAGCCCGCAGCACTAGTTTTTCCTCTGCTTCTTCGGGAAGGTTCATCGCCTTTACGTTCTCATATTCTGCGAGTACGGCAGCCTTGGTGGGCTCAAGAACGCCCTCAAGCCGCCTTAAAAGCGTAAAGGGAAGTATTATACGGCCATACTGGCTCTGCTTGAAGTCTCCCCGCAGCAGGTCGGCCAAAGACCAGATGTATGCAGCAAGATTGTTAGTAGCTTGACTCATTGGAAAGCGCTCCCGGTAGTTCTTGTTTTGTGTTGGCTGATTATATCAAAATTTTGATGTGCGGTGTAGAAAAAGTTCAGAGTGAAATGAATTCTTCACACAAAAAAAAGCGGTAAGTCGTAAAACTTACCGCTGTAGCTATTTACCCTGCAAGGGTTTATTTGTGGGCGACATTGGATTCGAACCAACGACCCCTTGCGTGTCGAGCAAGTGCTCTAACCAACTGAGCTAGCCGCCCTCGTGAGGCTTAATATATCAGACTATTTAATAGACATCAATATCCTTTCAAGAACTTTTGCTCGATCGAGCGGTTTTACGATATAATTTTTTGCACCGATGAGAAGTGACTTCTTCACAAGGTCCTGTTTGCCGAGAGCACTTATCATAATAATCTTGGCGTCCTTGTCAAACTCGATTATCTTCTCGAGGGCTGTTACTCCGTCCATCCGGGGCATTGTAATATCCATTGTAACAAGATCGACATTCGGATACTGCTCTTTATACATCTCATAGCCTTCCTGCCCGTCTGACGCCGTACCAACAACGTCAAATCCTTCTGAAGTAAGAATCTGGCTAATCTGTTTTGTGACGAACATCGAATCATCAACGATCAGCACCCTGTAATTTGATCCGTCCGGTTTCTGCCCTTCCGGTTTTCGCTCATTTATATTTGGAAAATCCTGTTTGTTCTTCATATTCCCTTCACCTTCTACCTTTCTCTCACGGCCACATTGATTTCCATTTTACCATAACTGAGTTCAATGGGAACTATTAAAGCTTCAACTCCGGAATCAGACACTTCCATATTTTCTCCAGTAAAAATGGCAGGAGGTGTTAAGTCAAAGGTAAACCCTAATTCATGAAGCTTTGTAACAGCCTGGGCGGTAATCATATTTGCAAGTTCAGTAATTGTAGCCTTAGCAAGATCATCAAATTCGGTGAGATCTTCTCCGTTCATCTTACTTGCAATTCCAAGTGCTGTATCTGCGTTCATGTCAAAAAGTACTCTGCCTTCAACATCTCCGGCAAGCCCGACTATCGCGGCCACGCCCAAAACAGGCTGAGAGGTTGATTTCAAATACAACTCTCCCCTCTTTATATCAGAATCGACAACTTCCTTCAAAATATTAAATGCTGCTTCAACAAATGGATTAATATATTCTACTCTCATCTATAACTCCTTATACTCAATTTTTCCTGTATGCTGAAACCAGACCATTCCCGACCGGCACCCAGCCTTCTGTAAAGACTAATTCATTAGCTCCTGCAATCAGTATTCCTCCCGGCTTCAATTTTTCATAAAACATATCACACAGCTTCTGCTGATCATCTCTTGGCTGGAATGATATTACATCTCGTGCAATTATCAAATCTACCGGTGGAAGCTGATTTCCATTTGTTACATCATGATACTCAAACAGTATTAGATCTTTTATTAACGATACAAAATGCCATCCGTTTTTCCCTTCGGTAATATATTCATCATAAATCTCAGGAACAGTATTTTTTGAAAATACCAGATTAGGCGCCGTTGATATACTAAGTAGATCTCTATCATTAGCGTTAATTTTAATCCTCTTAGAGCCATACCTCTTCTTCAGCGCAGAAGCCAGAGAATAGGCTTCTTCACCCTTTCCGCAGCCCACATCCCAGGCGGAATAATTAGCGTTATCGGTCTCCGGCAGCAGTTCAGTAATCATATCAGCATAATCTTTATCCCAGAACAGCCCGCTATAGGGTGATGAAAAACCGGATAAGAACTCATCGGAATCAATGCCGCTTTTCAACTGAACGCTCTGTCCGGATGATTTTCGCTGCTGAACCCATGTTGAATAACGCGATTTAATCCAGCCTTCATTAAATTGACTCACCGAAAACTTACTGAAAGTGGCGAGCGTTTCGACTATAAAACTATAGTCAATATCACCAGCCGCAGTGCCCGGAACCCTGGCGGCAGGAGCTTCAATCTGAGCTTCAGCACCCTTGACAGAACTATGAACAGGCCGCTTTTTCATGGCTGCGTCGGCAGACTTCTGGTCAAAAACGCTCTCTACATCAATAATTATATAAAGTTTATCATCATTTTCTACAATTCCCTTGATAAACTTGATGTTTATGTCTCCGAACAGCGGATGAGGAGGCTGAATCCTCAAAGATGAAATTGCAACTACCTTATCGATGGTGTCGACAATAACGCCGAGAACATTATCTTCAAGCCTCAGAATAATCATGTTCTCGGGTGCGCTGTTGCTTTCCGGTATTGGAAGATTAAACATTACCCTCAAATCAATAACGGAAATAATATCTCCGCGGAGATTGTAGACCCCTTTCACAAAGGGGATGGAGTTAGGTACAAAGGTAAACTTTGCGGCTTTGGATATTTCCTTAACCTTCATAATGTCTATACCGTAGTCTTTTCCTCCAAGAGAAAAAGTCACCATCTTGTAATCAATTACCTCGGTATTTTCCTTATATCCTGACGCATTGCTTCCTACGGGAAGGTTTAGATCCTGTATATCTAAAATCTCTGAACTCATACTACCTCATTTCAACCGATGGTTGTTTCCCTTAACTGACGTTCTTCTTTTTCTCGTCTCAGCCCCAGGTCCAGCAACTGACTCACATCTATAATAAGCGATACTGTTCCGTCTCCCAGAATTGTCGCCCCCGCTATCCCCGGTGAATTGGTGTACTTATCTTTGAGCGGTTTTATAACAACATCTTCCTCTCCGATAAGCGAGTCTACCATCAGTCCCATTCTCTTGTCACCACTGCCCACGATGACTACAAAGTGGTACTCTCCCTGTTCTTCGGCGGCTATTCCGAACAGTCGGCTGAGGCGGATTAATGAAACAACATCCTGCCGAACATTGAAAACCTCATAATTATCAATCATCTTGATTTCATCAGGTTTAATTCTGTGGCTGTCAATTACTGACGTTATGGGGATGGCATATATCTCGGTTCCGACCTTTACAAGAAGGCCTTGAATAATCGCAAGGGTAAGCGGGAGCTTAATCGTAAACGCCGAACCGCTGCCTTTTTCGGAATATACGCTGACTGTTCCGTTGAGTTTTTCTATCTGTTTTCTAACGACGTCCAGACCTACTCCGCGGCCCGAAATATTGGTAACAGCCTTGGCGGTCGAAAATCCGGGTTCAAAAATAAGATTGAACGCTTCAATATCAGAAAGGTTTTTTGATGGATGAATCAGTTCGCGGTCGATAGCCTTCGCGCGGACACTGTCGACATCTATGCCCTTTCCATCATCGGATATCTCGATGACAATCATGTTTCCTTCGTTTCGGGCTTTCAGGAGAACTGTCCCCTGCTGCGGCTTTCCGGCTTCACGCCTTACTTCAGGATCTTCAATACCATGATCGACTGAATTCCTGACACAGTGAATGAGCGGATCGAGCAGATCATCGATTACTGATTTGTCGAGTTCAGTGTCTTCACCCTCAATGAGCAACCGGATATCTTTCGAGCAGGAACGGGAAAGATCACGTACCAGCCTCGGAAATCTGGAAAAAATCTGGGAAATAGGAACCATCCGAATCTGCATAACCCCTTCCTGAAGCTCACTCGTTGTCCTGGCAAGACTCTGTGAGGTGTTCTGGAACTTGGCTACCGTTGATTTCAGCTGACCCTCGACTCCATCGAAAATATTATACATGTCTCCGTATCTGTCACTAATTTCTTTCTTGATTGTTTTAATGTCGACTCCACCCTGTATTTTCTGAAGATAATCCGGGAGCTTTTCAAAAAGTTCTTTAAGCCTTTCACGGAAAACATTCTGATTCATCTGGAGTTCAATTACGTTCTCGGAGAAACTGCTGTTAATCTGGTTAAATGAGGCCTTTGTTATTACGGTTTCGGAAACAAGGTTCAGAAGATTGTCTATTCGTCTGGAATCTACTCTGAGAACGGAACCACTGCCCCTGGCGGACTTTTTCAGCTCCTTCTCGGCCTTTTCCCTTATTATGTCTTCAGCGCTTGTCTCAGCCCCTTCTTCTCTCTGCGGAACAGGCAGGTTTGCGTCCTGTTCTGTTTCAATATGTACCGATGAAGGCTTCTTGCCAGGTACTGCCGCGGCTTCGGTCATCTGAGGCTCCGGTGTTTCACCTTCAATATATTTTATTTCCGACTCGAGGATGACATCCGGTATCCGGATGGTTCTTTCGACTTCTTCAGGCGAGAGCTCCGTGGCTATATAGAATTCAGCTTCAGGATGAAAAACATCCTTGTAAAGCTCATCAAAATCAGGAACGCTCTTCAAAATTGTACCATTCTTTTTCAGCGCGGCATAAACCTGAACCCCGCCGACGGTATTCATCGGATTATCCTCATTAAAGATAATATGAACAAGAATCAGCTGCTCATTTTCCCTGCAGCCCTCTCTAAGCTCAAGAAGTTCATATTCGGTCACTGCGACAGTGCCCCTGCTCCCTGAAACAGCTGCCGGAGCTGCTGCGCCCTTTCTTGCCGGCGCCGGGACATCAGACTCCTGTCGGATGAATCCTTCCAACCGGCCTGATATTACGCTGATATCCTCATCGTAAACATGCCCGTCCATCCTTGCCTCAAGCATGGACTTGATGATATCTATGGCGCCTAGAATAATATCCACTACAACAGGTGTAACTTCAACTTTTCCGGACCGGATCTCATCCAGCGTATCTTCACAGAGATGGGTAAAGTGTGTGAGTTCATCCATCTGTACCGTGCCTGCGGCTCCCTTAAGGGTATGCGCAGCTCTGAAGATTTCGTCTATAGCCTCTTTGTTCTGAGGCTCATTTTCAAGTACAAGAATGTTCTGCTCAAAGGTATCAACCTGCAGTTCGGCTTCGAGGTAAAAGTCCTTTAACAGCTCTTCGTTATTTGGATCTAGGTAATCGCTCATCTTAGTATTAATGATAATGATCAATGGTTTTAAGTCAAGACTTTTTTTAACTCTTATTGATACATAATAAAATGTTTTAGATGAAATCCTCAATTTATCCATGAAAAATTTCGATATAATAAGTATAATAAATAGGAGCTTTTATTTATGAAAAAACACTTTGTTTCTCTCTTTTTTTTCATCCTCCTGCCGGTTTTCTGTTTTAGCGCGGATATTTTCGTTCCGACGCTTGAACTTTTATCCCGGATGTATTCTGATTCCGGAGTTTTCACCATGCAGACCAATGGCTCCTTCGAGATGAATATAGAAGGCGGATACAAATTCGGCGGTAAGCTGAAGATCGGCATCGAGAATGCCGTCGTCGATGATATCAACGACCTGCCGGCACTTGAATTCCATGCCGCCGAGGTTTCGATTAATGATCTGTTCGATCTGCCGTTCAGCATTTCATATTATACTGGAATTATCGATGATTTCTGCTCGGGAGACATATTCCATACTTATTTCGGCACGGGGATAATTGAACCCAACCTCAGCGGGTACATGGCCTTTAGTGACGGAATAAATTATGATGGTCTTCATTCGGTTGCCGGAACAGGAATTTCCCTATCTTCAAATTTTGGTACAGATTGGAACTACACCAAACTGTACGTCTATCAGGATGCATACCTGGGCAGCGGATTCTTCTCAGCTGATGCAAATTCCGCCTTCAATCTCGGAGATCTGAAAATTGAAGGCTTCGTTGGCGCCTCATTCCCGGTATCGACAGCAGGCATCTATAGAGCAGGAATCCTTCTCTTTTATAAGGCAAGTGATACAGGAAGCTTTCTCGCCCAGATTGGAATACCCCGGTGGGATCCGGTCATTGATCCTTTCGGAATAAACCTGTTTTATTTTCTTTTTGAACCGAGACTGAACTTCGGCATCTTCGGCATAAACCTTTCATTCTTCTGGCATCCTTCCTACTATCATAACATAGCCACAAACGAAGGCGGCGCCATCGATCTTCTGTTAGATTTCCAGGTCGGCGATTATGAGGAATTCCCGGTTACTGGAGGCCTGTCCACGAAGCTGGCCTACAATGCCGCATTAACAACCGACCAGTTCAAGACTATAGTCTCGCCCTACATCGGTGTGGTAACATCAGGAGTTCTATGGAATCTTAAACTTAATATCACAGTTCTGCCTTTTGATCTCTCTACAATGTTTGAAGGCTATATTGGAATTAAAGCGGAGTTTTAATTATGAAGAAATTATTTTTTACAGCTATCCTTGCATTCGTCCTGCTTACTCCGGCTTTTTCAGAACAAACTGGAGCATCATTTACAATTGGAAATAACAACCTCACCTCTGCACCCCTTACCGGCACAGAATTTCCGGGAACAGAATTTCTATGGGGAGGCTCACTTTTCTGGACGAAAGAAGCTAATGATCAGTCCGGTATTGAGGTGGGCTTTACAACTGATCCTGTAATGAAAAATCTCGGCTATGCCAGTTTTTACTACAAAGAGGATCTTTTCAGTATTGATGTCGGACCATTCTTCGGATTGTTCAATACGGCCGAGGCTCTGATAAAATCAGGTATCGCAACTTCAATCAGGGTGAACATTCCCGGAATTGCCTTCGCGGAGTTTGCCACCCAGAGCACAATCGGCGGGCGTCTAACATCAACCGGTGACTATCTCCAGGAAGCAAACAGTATTTCGGCGGGCTTTTATGTCTACAATGCCATATGTACGGTGATGCTCGACACGAAGAGCTTCAGCCGCGTAGATGCGACCCTCGGTATAGTCAATGAAGATTTCACCGAATACGCCTTAGTATTCGATCTATTTCAGAAGAATATTCCTTACACAGCAAAATTGAAACTTGCATTTCAGCAGAGGGTAAGGACTATTGCCGCAACCAATATTCAGAGCCTCTACAATGTTGTTCTGGGAACTGATTTCTCGATAAATCCCTTCGAATTTCTTTCAATCTTTCTCGGAATTGAGAGCGGACTCTATTCATTCGGTTACAATGAAGACACAGTCGCAACAACCAAAGACATGCTGACATTCGCGTCTACTTTTCCCGGCAATTTTCTGTTTAACGCGACAATAGGCTGTTCGCTTGACCTTGATGCTTTTAATAATTAAGCAAATTCAGTCCGGGAGCCCCCGGACTGAATTTGTCTATTTTAAATTGCAGTTACTTCATATATAAGCTTGCTTTATTACTCTTTGTAATTTCAATAAGCTCAGAAGTAACTATATCTGATGAATCTTCCATCATATAGCTTACAAGCTGCCCCGGAACATCTCCTGAGAGCCACCAGCTTACCCTCACCCCCGTTCCATCTTCATAATTGTACTCATCAGTCTTAAACCGCCCTGCTTTAACATCTATACTTACACCTTTTTTGACATCAGCACCGTAGTCTTCCCAGGTCATATACCTCGACTGCGGATACAATTCATCGTCCGCTGGTAACTCAAGAATGCCGTCTTCATCTGATCTAAAGTAAACAGTGATCACCTTATATTCCGCATCGGTGATGAACTCGTAATAAACCGAGTCCTCATCATCCCTGTAATCCATCATCCAGAGCATCCTACCGTCGGATAGTTTCCTGAGCAACGCTTTTTCAACGAAATATGAACTCTCATCATCTTCCTCGATAAGGGTAATTCTATGAACAGTCCCCTTCCCTTCAGGATAGTCATTCGGGTAAAACCCTCCCGCAAAATGCGCGGAGTAGAACAGGGTATAGAACTGCAGCAGATAAGGTTGCACGGCAAAAACTGACGGAGTTTCCTGCCAGTCCACATCAATACCCTTAACCGCCGGCTTTTCACCAAGTTTCAGGAAAACAGAGGCACCTCCGCCATTGAAGCCGCCCCAGTTGGTGTAGGTCGCTCCTACAGCGATGTTATCATCAAGAAAATAATTCACACCGGAACTAAACGCAAGGCCGAAGGTGTCAGTGAGGCTTGAGGGGATTATATCGAATTTCAATCCTATCTCGGCGAATAAATCAAGCCGTTCAAAATACTCTGAACCCGGAATATCCAGCCCCCTGAGTCCGAAATGCAGGCTAGCCAGAGCTCCCACTCCAGCCGAAAGACTGGTACCAAATGAAAGCGGAACGCCTACACGGCCTTTTACCGTCGCGCCGATATCCAAAAAACCGAGATCACCCATCATCGGCTTTAGAAATATCATCTCAGCCGCCGGATATAAGGCCAACTGAGCCATTGTACCGCTGACTTCATATGCTACATCAGCCCCAAGGTTAATATTACCCTCGGAATACATGGAACCCCAGATTACCTCATCGGCAGAAATAAACACTGTTGTAAAAACAAGCAGAATAAACCCAATACAAATCACCTTTTTCATTTAGCACCTCACATCTATGCCTTTTCCTATTATTATACCAGATAATTTTTAATCCTGCATTCTTTCCCGCCATAAGGGCAAAAAAAAGACCGGTCTTTAACAGACCGGTCTTTTTTACATTGTTAGTTTCTTATTATTCAGTTACTTCGACATCTGAATGCATTTTCTGCTTTTCAATGTATCTGAGAACCTGCTTGTTTCCGAGTCTTTCGTACTCAGAATTTCTTCTGGCCTCTTCCCTGTCTCCAAGAATACCCCAGAGAGATTCATCGTCAATATCATTCTGAAGATTAAGGAAAGCCTTATCATAAGTCAGAGTAATATCTTTGACATAGGTAATGAAATCACCGCCTGTCTGAGCGCCGTCCTTGTAGAAAACAAGGCCTGCTATCTTATAAAGAGGTGTTGCATTAGGATAGAGCGGAAGTTTTCTTACTTCACGGTTTCTTACATCTTCGATGTAGTTAGGATTGTTCCATGTGATGGTTTTCCAACCGTCGAAATCAAGATAGCTCATGAAAATATTCTTTTCTTCGTGGTTTTCATTCGCAAGAATTACGCCGAAACCATTAGGAAAGTTCTTTCCAAGAATATTTACAGTTAAGCTCTTAATTACACCAACATTCTTTACTACACCAAGACCGTCATATTTTGATCCAGCCAGATCCTGCTCATCTTTCTTTTCATATGCAGGAATATCGAAGGGTGGTCTTACGATCGCCCATGAATTATACGGCTCATCGGGGAAATGGATTCTTGCGCCAAGTACTGTTTCTCCGCCGTATCTTGTCGCACCCTCTTTTACGGGTGCTGGAAGAACATATGAGTATCTCTGATTGGTCACTGTTTTTGCTGATGATGCAAGTTGTATTTCCCAGTTGCTTATCGCGAGAGATGTTTTCATGTACCCTTTCTCTTCTTCAGTAAAGCCTGCGCCGGCTTTATCGGAGAAATCAATGAAAGTAAGCTCGTTCTCACCATCATCTCTATCAGCCGCGAGCTGCGCAAAATCTATAAGTACTGATTCTTCTGCGAAAACAGGAAATGCTGCCATTATCAGCACTATACAAAGAAGAATTCCGAAACGTTTCATCTAATTGCTCCTTATCAATTTAATTGCTTGTCATTTAAAATTATACGAACTGTAAGCTTTTTGTCAACGATTTTTATTTTTTTTCAACATCGCTTACACTCTCTGCTACGGGTTCTCCGCCTATTGCTGTTTTTACCTCCTTAACCTCAGGAAAATTGAAAACTACAGCATCCGCAACGGCCGTTATTATTCCGTTAAGACCTAACGGTACCGTTTCCGCCATAGTGACCAGATTCTCTGTAAACCCGAGATATAGCGTGTTTCCATCAAGAAGCAAACTTTCCAGCTTTACTTCTTCAGGAAACAGCCTGTACAAATCAATCTCGCCGGGACCCAGAATCAATTCATCTATGAACAATTCTATGTTTCCCGCAAGCTCATCCCTAACAGGCAATCTTCTCAGCTCGCCAAGCAGCTGCTGACCGTCTTCATCAGGAAAAAAGAGAACCCTCTCTAACCTTCTGTCGGCATCGAATGTTATAAAAATTAGAGTGACTAGGAAAAAAACAATAAAGATCGACAATAGTATAAAAAACTTGCCTGAAAACCGTTTGACATTCATATTTATTTTATATACCCCCTGGTATGTTCATAGTCATTAATAAAATCAACAACTCCATTATAGATTCCCTTGGAGAGTTTCTTCAAGTATGCATGGGAAGCAAGAAGCACGGCTTCATCATTGTTCGTGACAAAACCAAGCTCAATTAGCACAGAGGGCATCTTCGCGTTCCGCACAACAAACCACGACTCTTCCTTAGGCCCCCTGTTCTCGGTAAGATTGCCAACCTGCCCGTCAAGTGAAACAAGCAGCTTTTCACCGAGAATTACACTCTCTATTGTATATTCTTCTTCCAGCATTGTATTGAGGATAGGAAGAACATCTGAATCAATATCTTTGAAACTTTCAGGATCAATCAGATCCCTCCTGTATTCAGGAGGAAGATACCATACCTCAAATCCCCGGGCTTTTGAATTGAATGACGCGTTAGCATGAATTGATACGAAAATCATGGACTCATTTTCCGCGAGTTCGACAGAATTTGCAATTCCGGTTCGTTCTTCAAGCTTTAGATAACGGTCATCACTTCGAGTCAGGATAACCTCTTTATCGGGATAGCGCGCCTCCAGAAGAGCCGCAGTCTCCATTGCCGTTTCAAGGACTACATCCTTTTCATTGAGCGCCTTCTTTTCGTTATTATCATCCAAATAATAACCGATTGCCCCTGGATCTTTGCCGCCATGGCCGGGATCCAGGACTATATATTTTATTCCATAAGACCCGGGAGAAGCCTTGACGAAGAACTCTTTTATTACAGCCGCTGTTTCATAATCTATAAGGAAGTGTCCGTCCTTAGTGAGCTCCGAGACAAGCTCAGGTCTTAGTTCAGTATAATTAAGGAGATACCAGGAAGTACCGGCAGTAAACCTCACGCTTCGGCTCCCCTTGCGCAGTTCATAAATCCCCTTCCAGTAATCGAACCTTAGTACGGCTCCTGTTTCTCCGGCTAATTCTGATATATCTACAAGCACAGGAGGAGAAGATTCATCTCCATCTTCACCGAAAAGCGCGGAGGAAATAAGAAGAAACATGATTAATACCAAAATTAAAGAGAGCCGCTTCATAATCAGATCTCTTCCTCCGCCCTGATCGTATCGATATACCAGATACCGCCCTGCACTCCGCCCCGTAGGAGAGCGTCCCAGAACCCCCTGTTCAACTCTCGGTCAGCGCAGCCGGTTACGAGCTGAACCTTCCGGAAGGCCTCACCCAGCCTCCATCCGTGCCAGTCGGCCTTCGATTCCTCATCGATGAAGGGCAGAAGCCTACCTTCATCTGCGGTCAGCTTCTCAAATTCACTAATATTATCCGGATGCTCCAGAGAGAACGCGTCAGGAACCCATTCCCAGCCTTTCCGCTGGAGAAAATTCCTGGTCTGCCGGTCAAAAGGCTTCAGCCTTATCAGTATCCGCCTCACCGCCTCTTCAGCGGCATCAACCGCAATCTGATAGTCATCGGAGACGGTGATGATGTTTGCGCATTTCTGCACGTTATTTATGGGAAAAACTACCCTGTCCCCGATTGATGTATGAAGAAAAATATCCATGACTCCGTCAAGACTGCGGGCATCCTCTATTCCGGTGATATCCCCCACTCTGCCGGGAATGGATATTGCAGCCCGCTCGGCCGAAACCCTGGCAGTCAGTGGACGGAGGCTGCCAGGCGCCCTTCCTGCGGAAATACGGATAGCTGCTTCGGTCAGACTAATCCCGCTGTGATAGGGAAAAGTCCATCCAGACATAAATCCTCCGGAGAGTCTGGCGGCAATTTCCCCTACCATCGCTCCCTTTCCGGATGAAAATTTCATATCACCCTTGGCCGCACCGTTATCAATTCCAAGCGCCCGGATGCCGCGACAGAAAACATCGATGACATCCTTCTGCATTTCTTCGGACACAATGGTGGGCATGGTATGCCCCATCTCGATAAAGTAGGGAGGGAAGAATATATGCCGATCCGCGAATCCGCAGATTGTTATCTCCCCCTTATAAACAAGTGCATCAAGACTGAACTCAGGGCCGTCCATAAATTCCTCGACCAGGGCTTCGGAGGTTCTTGAAGCGTCAAGAGCCTTCCTGACGGCATCATGAACTGCCAATTCGTCATCCATGCTGTTAATTCTTATAACCCCGCGGGAGCCCATACTGTCTACAGGCTTAATTACAACAGGGAACTCCAGCTTCTCGCAGGCTTCAAAGGCTTCAAGCTCATTCTTCACCGGGTAAAATGCCGGAGAAGGAACCCCGGCCTCCGAAAATGCCCTGCGCATAAGTATCTTGTTGCTCGCCGCGAGGGCTGCAGGGTAGTCAACACCCGGAAGGCCGGCCTGGACCGCCGCGTAAGCTACTGTTGAGGAAAAATCGGTGCCGGCAGTGAAGACCGCGGCGAGATTCTCTTCCTTTCTGAGCCGCACAGCCTCTGCGGCTATCGCCCTGTAATCCTTCAGATCGATAGCTGCGTAGGCGTCAGCCTCCCTGATTCCGGGAGCTTCAGCATTCACATCTGCCACAACAACCCGGTATCCAAGATTTCTCGCGGCCTTGATGGCAGGAATCTGCATTATTCCCGCGCCTAATATTAGAATTGAATCATTATTCACTGATTATATTCCTCATCTGTCATTCAGCTTCACTGCGTAGACTTCAAATGTATCACCTAAGAGAAACACTCTGCTGATAAGCCCTAAAAGCCAATCCAGGATTTTCCTGACCCTGGGATTCAGCCTTCGGTAGGCATCCTGATCCCTGAAAAATCTCTCCTGATGGACAACAGGTGTACGGATATACTTCAGCTTGAATCCGTATTTCTTAAGCAGTCTTCTTGCCGTCCAGGGGCTCCATAGAGTGTAGTGATCGAGCGGGTTTGCATCAAGAAACCTTCGCATCGAACGCCGTCTTGTAATGCCGTCATAATTCGGAGTGGCAAAGGCAAAGACGCCGCCTTTTCTAAGCAGGGAATTAACCCTGCGAAGGGCCTGCGCCGGTTCTGCCAGGTGCTCGATGACAAACCACATCGATATAACATCGAAGGACGGTAGCTCAAATGTTCCGGAATTGAAGTCTTCGAAGGACAAAGCGGCGGTCCGAAAACCGAGCTCATCCCTGGTATAGGCAACCGCGTCCTTTGATATATCGATGCCGAAGACGTTATATCCTGAATCATCGGCCGCGGATAGAAAGGGACCGTAGCCGCAGCCGATATCAAGCAGATTCCCTTGAGCTGACAGTCTGCCTATCGCGGCACATCGCACGAGGCCGGCTGCCTTAATATTATTAAAATCTTCGAGATAGGTACGGCCGTACTGTTTCCTGTAATCTTCAAAAAAATATTCTTTTCCGTACTCTATCGAAGTTTTGCCGAAAGACTGCTGGTTTACCATGCCGCAGTTGAAGCATCTGAAAAAACTGAACTCCAGCGTCCTGTACATTATCTTATGATGCTTCCGGCCGCATCCTCTGCAGATATTGGTATCATCAACAGAAAGCCCCAGGATGTAGGAGGCAAGATCGAGTCGGGCTGCTCCTGAATAATTCTCAACCGCCCGGTACAACCGCTGTGGATTGTTCAGGTAATCTTCAAGCCTTCCGGCATCAGGATTATTTACCCCAATCTCCGGAATTCCGGATCTTATTGCAAGACTCCGGTGGTAAGCGCTAGGATTAAAAAGGAGAACGGGTACACCGCTGTAGAGGGCCTCAAAACAGGTTAGACCGAAAGATGTGATTACCAGATCCCATTCCCTGAGTCTCGTACCCAGGTTCGCCGGCGCCTTCAGTATCTCCCACCCTTCTCCTGAGACGGGCTTTTTAAAAAGCGGCCCTTCAACGACGGTAAGCTGGGACTGGTGGACGATTCCGGTATCCTCCATCATCGAAAGGAATTTACCAGTCAGGTCACTCTGGTCCTCACCCCCGAAGGTGATAAGAATTCTTACCGTATTCCTGTTAAATACTGAATCGAGCTGGGGCCCGGCCTTAGAAACATCAGGAAGCTGAAGAAAACCGGTTGAACTAATATTCGGATCAGTTTTTTCGAGATTCGGAAGAATATCTATGAGATAGTCAAAAAACTCCCTCGCGGCGCCGCCCTCATCAATTCCGATGCAGAGGCTTATTCCGTTGAAGCTGTTCAGCCTGGAGGTTCGTGCCTGCCTAGTATCAAAAATACAGACATCCCAATCTGATGCTACCGAATCAGTCAGAATTTGAGGTTTTCTCCCTCGTGTTTTTGTCAAAAACTGCTCTACGTCCCCTGCCGAATAGCAGCTGTAACGTCTGGCCTCAGATGAATCAACGAGAATTCCGGTATCGGCACCCAAAGACTGAAGTCTCTCAGATAGAGCAGTACAGCGTTTTATATGACCGGTCCCATTGCCCTTTTTTACTGAAGGAATAAGAAGAATTGTCTTTTTTTTTATTTTCATACAGGCCGCCTGTTCTGCACAAGCCACGGGATTATTTCCATAACCCCCAGGGGGCTGCCTCTATAAAGATCGGCATAGAGTCTTCGAATATATTCATAATCATTCGCGGTGTCTATCGTAACGAGCGAATCAGGCAGACAGAACTCGGCGGGTGCCGGAGTCCTGTTAATTCTGAATTTTTCAGGGTGCAGGTACAGATAGGGGCTCACATGTTCACGGTCATAACCGTCCGATGTTATCGCATCCGCCTGAATGAGGGCGGAAGTCTTCAGGATTTCCACCCCGCTTCCTATCGGAGGCCCATCAAATCCGCTGTAGTCAGCTGAAATACTCCGGTGAGCCTCAATAAGCATCGCGGCCAAAGTGCTGTCGACAAGGGGATTGTCACCGGTAGCTCTGATGATCGTATCTACTCCAAAGAACTCCGCCGCGAGAACAAAACGCCTCAGAACATCATCTCGCGGCCCCTGGAACACAAGAAAGCCGGCATCAGAGGCATAGGGCTCTACCTCCCTACTGCTCTCCTTGTCTGTAACAAGAACATAACTGTCGGCGGACATCAGCCGGAGCGATTCCATTGCGTGAGTGATTATTGCCTTGCCTTCGATAGGCAGAAGAGCCTTGCGGGGAAGCCGTGTGGAACTCAGCCTGACTTGAAGAAAAATTCCGGTTTTTCCGTTCAATGCTCCGGGGCCTCCCATATTTCGGTGATGCTCCTGGCTTCCATTCTGAAACGATATTTATTATTCTCGACCCACTCGCGGGCCTCACGAAACTCTTTCAGGGATGTAAAGAAACTTTCGCCGCTTTTCAGATGATAGGCCGGAAACCTGCCTGCCGGAATTGAACCGGTGTCGCCGTCAAACCTGACAGTAAGATTTTTAAGATAGAAGAAACGGTAACTCTGATCAGGGGTAATCGATTCTTCCGGGATTTCATCCAGATATTTAATCCGGAAGGATGTGCTGCACTGTATTTTCTCCCCCCACATATGAGCCCTGAATCCAAAATCAAGCTTCTGCCACCATTTTCCCGTTATCCGTTTATCGAATCCGCCAAGCTGCGTAAACAGCTCACGATTGTAAATTCCGCAGAAGTCAAAGGGAAACAGGCTGTCCATCCCGTCGACCGCGGGCGGAAGCTGAACAATCTTAAGCGTATTCCGCATAAAGGCCGGACTCATGATTGTTGGCACCGTTGACTGCTTCCGCGACTGAATGAGGGGAACCGTGCAGACGGCCTCGCTCCCGGTTATTCTCTCGAGAAGACGTTCTGAAATACCGCCGGAGGCCACACTCATATCATCGTAGAGAACAAGGATGAATCTGGCCTGAGACTCTTCAATACCGATGTTGATTTTTTCACCTTCGGTGATGTTTTTCTTGTGTATTCTGACAAATCTTATCTCTGAAAATCTGACCGACAGAGCTTCAACATCCCAGCCTGCTCCTTCTCCCTCGATGGAAATAATCTCATAAACATTCAGCTTGCTCAGAACAGATAAGGCCTCAGCCTTAAAGACCCTTCCGGCTCTGCTCAAAAGAACAATCGAAATGAGGGGAGAATGCCGCCTCAGCGAAGGCTCACGCTTTCCCCCGACAACTGTATAGTTTACCTTATCAATAGTTATAGGTGTAGTATTCATCACAATTCCGACATAAATCCGGATACTCCTCATTTAGATGCTGCTTATAGTAATTCGTCCCGTTCTGCCAGAGAGATTCAATATCATCGGAAAAAATATTCCCAAGAACCATCTCATTGTCAAGATCATCCCTGCATACCGGAACTCTACCATCGGGCAGAACTATCATTTCTCGCTTCAGATGCCAGCATGGAAGACGCTTAACAGGGGAAAGGTTGGTAACCTTCCGCTGAGGAAGCCTCCCGCAGCACCAGTCATACTTCTGTATGATAACATTTTTTGTCCGCTCTTTCCAATATTTATAAAACTGCTCCATATCCGTTTCGTTGTCCTTCATCCGGACGGCCTGAAGCCATACATTTCCAGGTGATTTCTCAACCATTGATGAAGCAAACCTGTAGGCCTCATCCAGTCCGTCACCGCGGAGACTGGAATAAAGTCCGCGGTCGAGGGCATCAAGATCGACTATCCAGGTAAGCCTGGAAGAATCGAGACCGAGAATAAGGTTCAGCTGCTCTTCGGTCCAGCCGATTCCCGAAGTCTCAATAAGCAGACTGAAATCGGGATGATCGAGCACAGCCCCGGCAAGGGCCGCGGGAGAACTATGACTAGACGGCTCATTTCTGACAGAGAGGCTAATGACCGCGTCGCCGGAGAAATCAGATATTTTTGAGAGGACCGCCTTGAAGTCTTCAACAGCCATCTCCCCTTCTGACGCCGCAGCCTCGGGCATATAGGATATTCTCTGCGGACGGGAAGAACTCGTCTCGATTTCGATGAATACCGGAAGCGTCCGGAGAAACTCACCCCGCTTCCTAACCGCATTGAGTACTTCACCTGATAGACTCTGTTCAGGCTGCAAACCGTTTCCATCTTTGATCACTTTCATGATAGCCTTTAGCTGAAGAAAGTTCCTCTTCGTGTCCGGAAAGAGCGACAGCCTCAGCAGCCTCTGATCATCGGGTGAAATTTCGGTTTCGATATCAAAAGAGTTAATATCTTTTTCAATCAGCGAAAAAACCGTGTTCCGTCCGGCTACAGAGTCATCGTTCTCGGCAAGTTTGGCCACAAGAGGCAGAACCGACGTCTTTATTATCTCCACAGTCAATCCCACGGGATAGCCGTCGGCAAAGGTATATTCTGAAAAATACTTCAGATGATTTCTATACATCTTTCCTGCAAGATCGGTATCAATCAGCGGGCAGTCCGCGTAAAAATAAAATATATTGTCATAACCTTCGGACAGCTCTATAAGGGCTTGAATGAGGGCGGAGGCGGAAGCTTTCGCCCTCGTCTTCTTTGTGAAAGACGATAGATACTCAAGACAGGGGCATAGCTCATCTATAATGACCGCCCTGCCTGTCGCCGGCATTTTGAGAGCCGCTTCCACGGCGAATTCCACCGAATTCCTGCCGTTTCCCATATCTTTCATTGCGTATTCCGACAGTCCGGAGGCGTTTATTATTACTATATTATTCATATGATGATTATCGACAGGTTAGCCCCCCCTTATTACAAGATAATCAGGTTGCATACCAGCAAGTAAAATTGTATTCTGCAATTAATTATGTTTGAAACCATAGATAAACTGTTTTCAGTTTCCGAAATAACGGATCTCATCAAAGACAGTCTCGAGACCGGCTTTCGAAACGTGCGCATCAGCGGCGAGGTTTCGAACTTCCGTCCATCGAGTACCGGCCATCTGTATTTCACCCTTAAAGATAAAAACGCGATGATAAGCGCGGTAATGTTCAAGGGCAGACAGAGGGGACTATCTTTCACCCCGAAAGACGGCATGCTGGTTAACGCATCGGGAAATATTTCCGTATATGCCCTACGAGGCTCCTATCAGATAATCTGCGACAGCCTGGAGAAGGCCGGTGAAGGCGATATTCTGGCAATACTTGAGGAGAGGAAGCAGAGGCTTGCTGCCGAGGGTCTGTTTGATTCTTCACTTAAAAAACCCATTCCGCTTTTTCCTTCGAGAATAGCGGTTGTAACCTCCCCTACAGGGGCGGCTGTTAGAGATATTCTGCATGTAACCGGCCGGCGTAATTCCAGTCTCAATATCATCATCCTGCCGGCTCCGGTACAGGGCGACGCGGCGGCGGATAAAATTGCACAGCAGATTCGCCGAGCAGATGAGTACAAACTCGGTGATGTCGTGATAATCGGGCGCGGCGGCGGCTCTCTCGAAGATCTGCTGCCTTTTTCCGAGGAAGTAGTAGTCAGAGCCATTGCAGAATGCAGTCTTCCGGTTATCTCGGCGGTGGGACATGAGATTGACAGCTCCCTGTCGGATTATGCGGCCGATGTCTCTGCGCCCACCCCATCGGCGGCGGCCGAGATTGTCAGCGCGGGCCGCGAAGAGCTAGCCGACAGAGTGAAGGGCAGTTATGAATCACTCGTCCGCGAGATGAGAAATCAGACCGAACGGATAAGGCTCCTGTCATCGCGGTATACGGGAGTCAATCTCGAAGAGAACTTTTATATTCTGATGCAGCCGGTTCTTTCGCTCTTCGACGATTACAAGGAAGAACTCCTGTCCGAATTTACAGGCAAAATCAGGGAGACGCGGTACCGACTCGACTCGGCCTTACGTGAGCTTAATGCCGTATCGCCCTATTCCATCCTCAAAAGAGGATATTCAGTTGTCACCGAACGCGGAACAGGCAGACTGATAGCCTCGGCCTCGGACGCGGTTCCGGGGACAGAGACCGAGATAAGATTCCACGACGGCAGGGCCTCAGCCCTGATACAGGAACAAGAGATAAGTGGAGATAATGAATGAAAAATTTTGAAGAAAGATTGAACAGACTCGAAGAAATCAATAAGACAATTAAAGGCGGAGGCAATCTTGATGAATCTCTGAAACTCTTCGAAGAAGGGGTAAGACTGGCAAAGGGCCTGGAGAAGGATCTTTTCAAGGTAGAGAGAAAAATTGAGATTCTTGTTAACGAACCGGTCAAGGCCGACGGCGACGAGCCGAACCTCGAGCTGTTTCCCGAGCTGAACGGCAATTCAGGCGCATAATCACCGAAAAGCCCGCACCTCTCAGAGGTTCAGATAATCTCCGACGCAAACACCCTTCCGCTCGAACCAGCCATGGTTCATCTCGAGGGCATATCTGACAGAATTAATCGATTCGACAGGCCGTAGAGATTCCGGCTTCATGTCGTACATTTCCAGAATCTCCCCATCGGCAGAGATATAGGCGATTGAAAGCGGAATCAGGGTGTTTTTCATCCAGAACGACAGCTTCTGATCATGCTCGAAGACAAAGAGCATTCCATGATCTTCGTCCATCGACTTCCGGTTCATAAGCCCCGTCCTGCGAGTCTCCGCGTTGTCGGCGATCTCAACCTCAATCAAAGCCTCTCCTATGCTGATCTGACGGGTTTCAAGACGATCCCTCGACCCCATCGCAATCAGAAGGAAACAACTGACCAGGGTAAATAATATCAACAGAATATAAATACTTTTTTTCATGATGTTCTCCTTAATAGGAGCTCCTAAAATGAATTAATAAAATCTTCTCTAAATATAGTCTCCATTGTGCTCTTGGCTTCACTCTCGGTTTGCAGCCGCTCAAACACCTTCTTATCTATATATTTCAGGCTCAGGGGCCTCTCAAGACTTATGATTACATTCTCATTCTCCCAATTAGCCTTTGAGGGGTTGAGAAAAGCCGGCTCTCCGTATTTTTCCAGAAATGACGTATATATGCTGTAATGATCAATATATTCCTGATCCATTACTATTATAATTAAAAAGAGTTTCTCATCTTCAAACTGAAAAAACGCCCTGTCTATAAAAAACACCCCGTCGCAGTCTATCAATTCCTGCTTATCCAGAGGCCGCATGCTCACGTCCGGTTCACCTCTATAACTGAAGTTAGGATTGCTTTTCAAGAGGTCCTGCACTGTTTCAAGGTCCATTCCGAGTTCGATATCTCCGTAACCAAGCGGGAGAGCTCTGACTTCCGTCGGATTTCCGGCTGCCTCATCCTGCCGCGAAGCCTCAGAACTCAGACCAGACTGAGCCCACATAAAGGGGCCCGTGAAGACAATGAGTAAAAATGCAAAAATAGCGGCACATGTCCGGCCTGATGTTATCAAATTCATCTCCATTAATAATTATCTCTTTAATTATCGGCCTGTTTGCCCGCATCATTACACGAAAACAACTTGTAAATGAATATCTATGGGGCTACATTATTATCATGAAATTTATACTCAATTCATTCCTGCTTATTTCAGTATTCTGTTTTCCGGTCTTCTCGCAGGAATTCAGCATTACCAAAGAGGTCTTCTCGAAGGAACTGTCGGCTCTCGCCGAATTAACGATTAATTCCGTTCCCGACAGAGCTGCAGTCTACATCGATGATGCCTATATGGGAGTGACCGACATCAGCCTGCCCCTCCCTTCTGCCGGACCCCACCTCCTGAAACTTAGAAAACCGGGTTATGATGAGCTTTCCATCAGCTTTCATGCCGAAAAAAATACAGGCTTAATAATAGATACCGCGCTGAGGCAATGGATCGGAACCCTTAACATAAAAACGAACCCTGCTGATGCTCTAATCCTCGCCGATGGTATCACCCTCAGGCAGGGCGTTAATGAACTCGCCTCTGGCTCATACACTGTCATCATCAAGGGCGCCGGGCGGAAGACCCATATCGAAACAGTAAGGATATTCGACGGCGGCGAAAAAACACTATCGATCGAGCTGAAAATAGCGGAGACTAAAAGTGAAACTTCCGCGCCGTCAGAAAAAATAAGTTCGTCGGATTATCCATTTTCTTTTTTTCACAGCCAGGGCCCGAGACTTTTTCTCTGTCCTGAACCCGGAACACTGCCGCAGCCTGGAATCCAGTTCATCACACAGATGGGCTATGAGGACCAATTCTTCCCCTTCAGCGCTGGGCTCAGGGCTGTTCCTATTGGGAATCTCGAAATAAGCGCCGTATTCATAAGCTATATAAGCCTTAATTATATCGAGGATACGGCAGTCGGCGCAGCGGCAGCGGTAAAGTACAGTCTGAATAAATCGGTTTCCTCCGGTTTCAATGCCGCGGCGGCGCTTTCGGGAACCTTCATTAGTGCCGCTGAGGGCAGCCCGTATAACAGCCGGAACTGCCTTTCGCTGACCATTCCGCTTGAATATGTCTTATCATTTGGATGCCTTAAAACCGGACTGACCATCTCTCCAGGACTCTCCGGCTCGTTCTACCTCAGCGACGGAACGGCGGCAGGGGTACCTGTACTGAAGCTTCTGACTCCGGCAGGAGTATGGCTTAGAGGAAAAGATTTCAGGATTGGTTTATCAGCCTCGCCGGAGTATCCGGAGTTCGGCTATGGATTTCCAGGTTTTCAGGGATTTTCGGCCGCGCTGGAGGCAGGCATCCGCATCCCCGGCACAACGACAGCGATGTCGGTTTTCGGAAGTTTAGGCGGCACCGGAGTGAAAGGCGGAGCTGCTGTATCTTTTGTCAGTTTTTAACTGCAACCCTGCCGGTATAATCTATCCGGTTCAGGAGCGGCGGAGACCCGTGGCCCGCAAAATACTCATCCACAGCCATTTTAGCGCCGGTGAAGTGCCCATAATCATCGAGAATGAGAACTCCGCCGCAGGTAAGCCTTGGATAGAGCAATTCGAGTTCGGCCTTCGTTGACTCATACCAGTCGGTGTCCAGCCTTAAAAGACCTATTTTATCAGGCCGGACATTCCTGAGAGTCTCTTCGACGGGCCCCCGAACAAATATGAGCTTATCTTCGGGATAGGCTGTCGATTTAATATTTGCCTTTACCGAATCAAGATCTACGGCCCAGGATGTGAAATTATTTTTTTCTCCGAGGCGGTCCTCTTCCCATTTTTCATGTACCGATCTGCCGTTCCAGGCAATATAATCATTGCCGCCGGGTTCGGGCATTCCCTCGAAGGTGTCGTAGAGAAAAATACTGCGGTCCGTGACGCCGAGTTCGAGCAGGGTTCGCGCAATCAGCATACAGGAGCCGCCCTTCCAGACACCGCATTCTACGAAGTCTCCGCCGACGGCGTTTCCGATGATGTAATGAACCGCCTTATAGAGAGCGTAACCGCGTTCAACCGAGGTCATTGTATATGCTCCGACATCAGCCCAGATTGCCTTAAAACTGTCTTCCATATCAATCCTGAACTGCTCGGGCGGAATTATCCCATAGCCCTTATTCTCAAGAATCCGGATCATTTCTTCATTTGTGACACTCATAAACCCCGCCCTATTGAATTAATTTGAGAAAATCTTCTTCGCTGACTATCTCTATTCCGAGTTTCTCAGCCTTGGTTTTCTTGCTGCCCCCGCCCTTTCCGCAGAGCAGATGGGTGGTTTTTCCGGTTACCTGGCCGACGGAGGCGCCGCCGCGTTTTTTAATTTCTTCAAGGGCGGCCTCTCTCGGTTTGTAATTCTCAAAACTGCCGGTTATACACCAGCTCTGGCCGGCGAAAATACCGCCCGTGACCTTAAGTTCCGACTGCTCCGCCTCAAACCTCAGGCCGGCGTTTTTCAGTTTCTCTATCTTACTCAGGAGCTCCGGCCGCCTGAGCTCATCAATTATCAGCTCAGAAGTACGCTCCCCTATCCCGTGAATGGAAATAAATTTTTCGGTATCCTCTTCTTCCGCGGCCTTAATCAGCAAATCTATTGAAGTAAATCCGGCATTGATGAGAAGTTCGGCTGCCTTCTTCCCAAGCTCGGGAATCCCGAGGGAACTGAGGACATTGATAAACGGTTTATCAAGGCTTTTTTTAATCCCTTCCTTGATGAGGTTAATTTTCTTCTCTCCGAACCCCTTCTCTCCTATCAGTTCATCATAATTACATGTATACAGATCTTCGACATCGGTTATAAGATTTCTTTCGATGAGATACTCGACTGTTTCGGGGCCAAAATTTTCAATATCCATCTGCTTTTTATCGATGAAAAAGAAAATCCGTCCCCTAATCTGGTCCGGACAGGCTCGGTTAGGGCAGAAATGATGAGCCCCCCTCTTTATGAGAGTACTGCCGCAGGAAGGGCAGCTGCCGGGAATTATCCATACAGGATGTTCGGCCACGCCTTTTTCAATCACCCTCTCAACGGCCGGGATGACATCTCCGCGTTTTGATACGGCAACCGTGTCCCCAGGGGCAATCTCGAGCATGTTGATATATTCCTGATTGTGCAAGGTGACGTTGGAGACGGTGGATCCTCCGATAAGCACCGGCACAACCCTGCCTACCGGGGTAATCCGGCCGGTTCTGCCTACCTGAATATCTATCCCGTTGAGAACGGTTGTCCCCTGTGACGACTCAAACTTGTAGGCAATTGCCCAGCGGGGATGATGCCCGGTATATCCAAGCTCGTCGCGTGCTGAAATCTGGTTCACCTTGATAACAAGGCCGTCTATCTCATAGGGAAGGCTGCTCCGCTCTTCGGTGCTTTTCCTGATATATTCGGCAAGTGAAGCCGCATCATCGAAGAACCTATGTCTCGGATTAATCCTGAAGCCAAGATTCGAAAGACGGTTAATTATTTCTTCATGTTCGGATGGCTGGTTGTCGGAGAAGAACCCCTCATATACGAAAATATCAAGAGGTATCCTCGCGGCCTCTGAACTCCTGATCCTGCGGATGGTTCCGGCGGCCAGGTTTCTCGGATTGGCATAGGGCGGATCCATTTTCTTATTCAGTTCTTCAAATTTTTCAAGCGGGAGATAGATCTCTCCCCGGACAGCCAAATCTACAGCCTCGGGAAGCTTAAGCGGTACCGAGCCGATAGTTCTGACGTTTGAGCTCACATCGTTCCCGATAAATCCGTTGCCTCTTGTAACCGCTCTGGTAAGTATGCCGCCTTCGTAATAGAGAACAATGGAAATACCGTCTATTTTTTCTTCAACGGAAAAGCCGAGACTGCCTCCGGCGTTCTTCCTGGTTTTAGCCATCCAGGCCTCAACCTCTTCGGCCGAGTATGCCTTGTCCAGACTCAATACAGGAATAGAATGAGCAACCTCGGGGAGATCGGAGGCAAGATCCGAGCCTACCCTGAGGCTCGGGGAATCCGGCTCAATAAGTTCCGGATTCTGCTGTTCAAGCTCGAGGAGCCTGTCAAAAAGGCTGTCATATTCTAAGTCGCTGACCCCGGGGACAGCTTCCACATAATAAAGGTGCTGATATAAACGAAGGAGATTCGAAAGTCTTCGAATCTCCTCTTGTATTTCAATCTTATTCATTCGGCTACTCTATCCTCCTGATAAAGGCATCAGAATAGCCTCCCGCCCTGAAATTGTAAAGCAGGGCTCCGCTCTCGTCCTCGGACAGAGGTCCAAGAAGGAGCTTATAGCTGACAGCCTCTCCGCCGCCGTCGGTCAGAATTGTTACAGGGTAGCCATTTTCAAGCTTTCCGGCGGCACGTAGGGCGGAATTCCTTTCCCTGAAAGCTCCAAGCTGAAGGTAGTGTCGTTTCTGCTCAAGCTTATCGGCCATTACGACCCGGTCAGGAACTGAAACAGGAAACACCCTAGTCGGTTCTCTCGAAGCTGCAGCCTCCAACGCTTGTCCGGCATGGGCATCTACTTCAGCAGCAAGGGGCTCGGCTTCGACTATAACAATATCTTCCTCGACTAACTCCGGCGGCCGAGACTCAGCGGGCTCGAGGGTTAACTCAAGATTTTCATCATACTCGGGAACTACCGGCTTAATATCATCGCTTGGGGGCTCATCCTCAAGGACAGGCCCCTCTTCAGTATAAGACTCCGCTGCGGAGACAGTTTCAGCAGTTTCAGCAACCTCAGTCATCTCCGAGGATTCAGTTGACTCAGTATAATCGGGAAAATCGGCAATATCAGTCTCAAATACCTCATCCTCAGGTGAGACATAGCCGTCAGCAACATCAACGGGGAATTTATCCGAAACCCCCGGGAGTTCCGGCAGGGCTGTGGAAACCAGATTAGCAGTATCGTCTGACAGGGGAACAGCTTCCGCGAGATCAGGCTGGAGCCTGCTATCTTCGGTTTCTTCAGATTTCACAACATCAGGAGCTTCGAGATATGATGATTCAAGACCCTCGGTCTCAGGAAAAGCGTCCGCAATATGCGTCGAATCTCCAACAAGGGCCGCTATAACTTCTACCGAAATATTGGGCAGAGGAGAGGGAAGATCTTCATCGGCAATATGCTGATCTTTCATCTCCGGACTATGATAGTCGGTTATCTCGGTTATATATTCACCTTCTTCCCGGATTTTCCCTACAACCTCAGGCAGGGTCTCGGTGCTGAACCGGGATTCGGCAACAGAAACAGGCTTTGCCTCGGCAAGACCCGAAGAAAGCAGTTCCAATTCAGCCACCGGTGCAACAGATTCTTCTACAGACATCCCTTCATCAAGATTATCCATTCCAAGATACAGAGGCTCCGGTTCGGGTTCCGGCTCCGGTTCTGTTTCTGTTTCTGTTTCTACTATTATGCTATCGGGCCAGCCAAAAGGTTTTTCCGGAATTTCTTCAGTCGTTCCCGGAAGCTCATCCGTCACTGGAGGCTGAAGTACTATTACAGGGCTTTCGGTCTCAACAACTTCGGCCGTTTCCACGGGTTCAGCCTTGACAACCACAGGTTCATCAGCTTCCAACATCTCAATCGCTGCAATATTACGGGTACTACTTATCTTGTTGTATGCAAGTTCTTCAGGACTCACCAGAGATGCCGCCGGATTCATATCAGGATCAGGATTATAGGCAAGATCATCATACTCTATTGCCCGATCATTCCGGGCCGATGAGAGAAGCCTGACTTTAATACGAACTATATCATTACGATAAATTCCCAACTCTTCTGCTGCCTCATTCGAGACCAGCATTAAAAGACCTGAATTACTCAGTCTGTCAACAACTATCAACCTCGTCCTCTTGCCACTATCAAGGTTCTCAACCTCAACATAGGCATTCTGTGCAAAAGAATTAGACGCACCATAATATCCTGACATCGGCAACTCTCCGTATCGACCCATGGCGGCACTGCCTTCCCATATCGATTCTGCGGATATATTTATAACTGCTGATACTGACAGTAGTAAAATAGCTGAGATAATCATTATTGCTTTTTTAGAAATATCCATCATAAAGAGACTCCTGATCTGATAATCGGATAATTTTCAGGTGAAATTAATCTTTTTAGTTAATAAAAACAATTAGAACACCTCAACATCCGTAAAAACCTGGTCAGCAAGCATCCTACCGGCCTCTGTACATAAATCAAGACCGGTGGATTCGGTCTTTCCGTCAAGTACGTCCAGCCGGAAATCCATGAAAATGCCCGACTGCCTGCCGATTTGGTAGACTGTATATTCAATTTTTTCTGGCATGGGAAGATTATCATCGGGTGATTCCGGAAAAAATACCGTCAAATAAAGTACAATATCCGCCCCATAGGTCTTTCCCAGATCATATATCCTGTCGGCGATGGTCATGGGAATATTGCCGGGGGGCATAGACGGATCAGAGTCATCGGCGGCTTCATTAAAAAAAGTATTTGTAACAATATGGCCCGCCTCAAAAAATTCATCCATTATCCCGTCTTCGACCGCCCTCATCACCAACAGCGGCCAATCTGCCCTCTCAAGTTCGGGACTGACGTCACTCATACAGAGCAGCACTGTCTCCGCCGGCAATACTGACAGAAAAACAAATGTAAGAATCATAACTAAAGCTAATCTTTTCATAGCCACAGTATCGGAAAAAGACAGTTAATCTTGAAGCTATTCAAATTACATGATATTTTACTCTTTATTAAATATAAAACCCGGAGAAGGTATGCCCAACGAACCAGTCAGAGCTGAAGCGCAAGTTAATGAAGATGAAATATCCCTTATGGATCTCGTTGCCGTAATAGCGAAAAGATGGAAATTCATCTTTTTCAGCACGTTTATCGCCGCCGTCCTGATACTCAGTTATTCAGTCTATACAAAAAAAGCGGCACCGGACGCGATGTTCAACAGACTTCCGGATATTTTCAAGCCTGAAGTAATTGTGAGACTGCAGGACTCAAGCAGTTCGTCAACCCTCCAGAGTATACTCGGCGGCAGTGAGCTTGGACTGCTCTCAGGGCTTGTATCATCGGGCAGCGGCGGCAACTCCAACGCAGATCTCGCTCAAGCTTTAATTAAGGGTAATATCCTGGCTGATCAAATTGCCGAAGAATTTAACTTCATTGAGCTCTTTGATATCAAAGAGAATCCCAGATCAACCAGCCGCAGGATGTTCAGTGAAAATCTAACTACCGACTTTGACTCTGCAACCGGCTTTCTGACTATCGGCTTCGAGAGCATCGATCCGGTGTTCGCGACGAGGGTGGTAAACCGCTCACTTGAGCTTTTGGAAGAAAGGTTCCGTGGTTTAACCATGGAAAATATTACTACAAAGAAGGTCTTTCTTTCTGAAAGACTTCTCGATCAGGAAAACCTTCTTCAAAAGAGTCAAGATAAGCTTATAGAGTTTCAGAAAACCTACGGAATATTTAACATAGAGGCCCAGACCGAGGCTCAAATAGTAGAGATAACAGGGATGAATTCGGAACTCATTCAAAAAGAGGTCGAACTGAAAGGACTACTGGAAAAACGCCGGGATGCCGACCCTCAGGTAAAGCGGCTTGAAAACGATATAAAATCCCTCAGGCAGTTAATCGACGCGAAGACAACGGGCTTCCAGGACTTCTCGTCAACCTCCGATTACATCCCGCAGAACAAGCTGCCGGAGCTTTCGGCTATTTTCACCTATCTTCAGCAGGATGTGACCCTGCAGGCCCAGATATATTTCACATTTAAAAGCCAGCTCGAATCAGTAAGACTCGAGGAGGCCGACAACTCAAAACAGTTTCAGATTATCGAGACGGCCGAGGTGCCGGAACTCAAGTCTAAGCCCAGCAGGGCCAAGATATGCATGATTGTGACCATTGCCGTAATGTTTCTGGCAATCTTCATATCGTTTATCATGGAGTACATCGCGAGGATAAAAGCAGATCCGGCAGAATCAAAAAAACTCGACGAGATCAAGAAAAGCCTGAGCCTCAGAAAATGAACTATTATGCTGTTCAGGTCAGAACAGGTGATGAAAACCGTTTCATTGAACTTGCCAGGCAGAATATTTCCAGGAGCGGTTTTCCTGAAAGCATAAGTAAAAGTCTTCTGTGGCCCAGAAGAGCCTTGACGGAAAAAAAACGCGGCAAGAGCAAGACTTCTCTCAAACCGCTTTATCCGGGCTACCTGTTTTATCTCGGAGAGGATCTTTCACCCGAGCTTCACTGGGCAATCAGACGAACTCCCGGCTTCTTCAGGTTCCTGAAGGATAACCAGCATATAGAACCTTTAACTGGCGCCGACCGTGAGGTCCTGATGCATTTCCTGAATTTCGGGGAAGTAGCCGAGAAATCAAAAGTCTATTTCAATGAGAACAACAAAATCGTAGTCGAATCCGGCCCGATGAAAGGTCTCGAGGGCTTAATTGTCCGAGTTGACCGAAGAAAAGGCAGAGCAAAGATAAGACTTTCACTTAATAAGAATTCTTTGCTTGTAGATCTAGGCTTTGATGTTATAAAATCAGCAGAAGAAAATAATGGAAAACAAGAATAACAGAATATTTATAATAGGCGCAGGTTTCGCAGGTCAGGAAATCGCAGCGGAACTCAGCCGCAAAGAAATTTTCGGAAGGGTTACCGCCTTCATCGATGACTCTCCGGCGAAAATCGGCACCAGCATAGACGGCACTCCGGTTTTCGGACCGATTAGCGACATGAAAAGAATTATGAGAGAGCAGCCGGCCGACGAGGCAATCATTGCCATCCCCGGTGCTCCTGGTGATACCCTGAAGCGTATTTATTCGATACTAAAGGACACCGAGCTCAAGGCCGTCCGGCTACTACCGGGCCTGTCGCAAATTATCGACGGAGACGCCCACCTGATTCAGACAAGAGAGCTCCTAGCCGAAGACCTTATAGGACGGGACTCGGCTGTTATATCGCTGAAAGAAAGCCTTTCATACCTCAGAGGACGAAGGGTCCTCATAACAGGAGCCGGAGGCAGCATAGGCTCGGAGCTTTCGAGACAGCTTCTCTCGGGCGGCGCCCAGAGACTGTATCTCCTCGATCACGGCGAAAACAATCTGTATGAAATAGAGGCTGAGCTTAAACTCCTTCAGGAGGAAGGCGTCGGCGAGGCGGCAACCATTGTCCCGGTAGTAGGAGATCTCCAGGACAGGGAATACATGGACTTTATTCTCAACAGACTGAAGGCCGATGTCATCTTCCACTGCGCCGCCTACAAACACGTCCCGATGATGGAGACAAATCCGGTTGAGGCGATTAAGAACAACGTGTTCGGCACCAAGAACCTCGTGGATGCCGCAATAAAAAGCGGGGTCTCAAAGTTTGTCCTTATTTCCACGGACAAGGCCGTCGAACCGGTGAGCATCTACGGCTCATCGAAGATGATTGCCGAGGAGATTGTGCTGTCAGCCGAGGCAGGCAAGACCGAGATGATTGTTGTCCGCTTCGGTAATGTGCTAGGTTCACGCGGCAGCATTGTGCCTCTTTTTCAGAAACAGATCCGAAAGGGCGGCCCTGTGACCATCACCCATCCCGCGATAAAACGATATTTCATGACAATACCTGAGGCGGCGTCCCTCGTGCTCAAAGCAGGCGGAGTAGGTACTGGAGGAAGCCTTTATCTTCTGGATATGGGAGAACCAATAGTTATCCGCGACCTGGCCGAACAGATGATCAGGTTCTACGGGTTCAGACCTGAGAAGGAAATTCGAATTGTCACGATTGGTCTCCGACCGGGAGAGAAGCTGGAAGAGAAACTATGGTCATCCGACGAGGTTCCACAGGACACGGAATACCCGGGAATCATCAAGCTTGAAAAGAAAGCCAGATTCAACGGAAAACTGACTAGGCTGCTTGATAGACTTTCCGGCATCTGTTTTTTCGACTTTGAATCGACTGAAAACTACCGAAACAGGGGAATACTGAGGAAGATTCTGAAGGAATACATCCCCGAACTGGAAATACCCGAAAATGAACCCGAATACTGATTTTATTCCTTTTGCACGTCCGTCTTACTCGGCCGAAGAAGAAGAAGCCGTGGTGAGCGTCATCCGAAGCGGATGGGTGACCACCGGCGCGGTTACGGCCGAATTCGAGAAGAAGGTCGCTGAAGCTGCAGGAGTTAAGTACTCTCTTGCGGTTAATTCAGCAACCTCAGGCCTCCATCTGGCCCTCGACGCTTCAGGAATCAAGGCCGGCGACTATGTAATCACCAGCCCATACACCTTCACCGCGACTGCCGAGGTCATCCGGTATCTGGATGCTCACCCGCTTTTCGCCGATATTGAACCGGAGACTTACAATATCTCGACCGACAGAATTGAGGAATTGTTAAACAGGAAGGCAGCCGCCGGCAGCCTTCCGTCGGATGCCGCCATCAAGGCCATTATTCCGGTTCACGTCGGCGGAGAACTCTGCCGCCGTCCAGCCATCCTCGAGATGGCCGGACAGAAGGGCCTTGCTGTTATCGAGGATGGGGCGCATCTTCAGCCTGAGCCCCTGCTCACTGATTCCGAGAGCATTCTCGTGTACTCATTCTATGCCACAAAATGTATAGCAACCGGCGAGGGCGGAATGATAATCACGAATAACGCCGCCGCCGCCGACAGGATGAGAACAATGCGGTTTCATGGCATTGACCGGGAAGCCTGGGACCGTTACCGCAAGCCCGGAAAAAGAGCCTGGGAGTATGACATCATAGCCCCCGGCTATAAATACAATCTGCCGGACACAGCCTCGGCTATAGGACTCGTCCAGCTCCATAAAGCTGACTGGATGCGTAAAAAAAGAGTGGAGATAGCCGCTCTCTACAATGAAAGCTTCAGCGGTTACAATTTCCTGAAAACTCCCTCGTTCTCAGGCGGGAGCAGCCGCCATCTATATATCCTGAGAATTGACTCAGACAGACTCACTATCGACCGGGACAGGATGATTGATGAACTGACAGAGCGGGGCATTGGAACCTCGGTACATTATAAGCCGCTTCATCTGATGACATATTACAGGAACAAGTACGGATTAAAACCCGAAGATTTCCCGGAGAGCCTTAAAAAATATGAGACTTCTTTCAGCCTTCCGATTTATCCAGATTTGACCGAAAGCGAAATATCACGGATAATTGATGCAGTACTCCAGATTGGAAAAAAATATTGGCGTACCAAACAAGCCTGAAATAGACTTATCCGGGACGCCCGAAGTTTTTCATATCCAGGATTGAGATTTCAAAAAAGCGGAGATTTTTGAAATCCTCTCACCAATGTACAATTTGGTAATCCACTAAAAGCTGAAGTTTTTAGTAGCCGTCATAGGAGCAGAAAAGTGCCTGACACACATAAAGACAAACGTTTTATATGTGACTATTACACCCCCGGAATGATTATAATCAGGATAATCCGGGCAAGTGTCCCATGCGGAAATATTATAAAAATTAATATTCCCGAACTAAAGGGCGATGCCGGAATAATCCAGTTCGGTGACATACCCAAGAATAGATGCCTCAAGGTCTTCAGTAAGGAAATGCCCATCCTCAGCGACGGCAATATCCGCTACGAAGGTGAACCCATCCTGCTTCTCTACGGATCAAACGAACAGCAAATTGAAGAAACGGAAGAACAGATAAGCATTGAATATGATACTGATTACACCATCAAATCGATGGAGATCTATACCGAAGACCAGATTGATCGTGAAATCAATTATCAGCGTGGAAAACCCGATAAAAACTTTGAGAAATCCTTCAGGATTATTGAAGAAGAGTACACGACCGATGCTCAGAACCATTATGATCTCGAACCGCAGGGGGCCGCGACCGTCATCAGCAAGAAGAAGCTTGAGATAACCTGCGCGACTCAATGGCCGTTCAACGTCAGGGACAATGTTTCGGCCTGTATTGGAATTCCTGCAAAAGATGTTACGGTCAATGTTCCCGCGATGGGCAAGACACACAGCGGAAAACTCTGGTACGCGGGACTGCTTGCCTGCTATTCCGCAATCGTAACCTGGAAAACAAAAAAACCTTCGATTTGCATAATTCCTAAAACTGATTCGATCCTTTACACACCGGGCCGGGCAGCATCGAAATTTAAATTTAAAACAGGTCTGGATGAGGACGGGAAAATTCTCAGCCGAAGCATCGATATCACGATAGACTCCGGAGCCTTCCCCATGCTTTCTGAAGAGATGATTAACCGCATCTGCTTTTCGGCGGCAGGCGTATATTCTACACCGGCTTTGAGGATCACGGCACGCAGTCTGATAACAAACAGGCCTCCGTCAGGTGCCTTCAACGGCATGGGATTTCATCAGAGCTTTTTTGCCACCGAATCCCACAGCAATTCTCTTGCCGCAGCCGCAGGCCTCTTCCCCTCCGAATGGCGGCTGAAAAATGTAGCGAAAAAGCAGATTAACCTCCCGATGGGTTGGGAAAGCCGAAAACCGATGCAGCTGGAAATCCTTCTTGACACCGTTCTTGAAATGTCGGACTACACGAGGAAATACGCTGCCTACAAGCTGGCGGCCGTAAAACAGAATGTTTTCTCTGGCAAGAAGAGAGGAATAGGCATCTCTGTATGCTGTCAGGGAAACGGCTTCATGGGAAAAGTCGAAGAGAATGAAAAATACACCGTCTCAGCCAGACTCGACAACGACGACAAACTCTCTATAATGACCTCAGCCGTACCGGAGAATTTCCAAACAGCAATGCTCTGGAAGGAGATTGCGGGAAAAATTCTCGAGATAGTGCCTGCGGATATTAAAATTGAGACAACGGACACTTCACTAGTCCCGGATTCCGGACCGAGCCTGTTCTCAAGAAATATCACGATAATCATTCAGCTCATCGAAAAATGCTGTAACGCCATTAAAAAAAGCCGGTTCCGACTGCCGCTTCCGATAGAGGTCAAGCGCAGTTTCCGACTTCCCCGGACGAATGGATGGAATCCGGAGACCTTCAGCGGAAATCCCTTTCCAGTTGTCAGCTGGGGAGCGGCAGTAGTAGAGACTGAGACCGATCCGATAAACCTCACAACCCTGGTAAGAGGAGTCTGGTTTGCCGCTGACTGTGGCAAGATCCTGAACAGGGAACTCGCCGAAGCCGAGATTGAGAGTGAAATCTACCGCTCTATAACGAGCAGTACAATAAAACCGCCTGTAAAGAAATATACCGAGAAAGGAATCCCCCTTACCCCCGCCCAGCCAGCTATGAATATTTCAATTACCACGAAATTTATCGACAGCAAAGAATTAAAATCCGGCGGCCTCGGGGAACTTCCTGACAGCCTGGTTCCATCGGCCCTTCTTGAGGCAATATCCACCGCTATGAATACAAAGCTGACCAGTCTGCCGTCCTCCTCCGAGCATCTTTTCCGGCAGCTCAATCATAAGGAGAAAGAAAAAATTGAGAATTGATTTTTCACTGAACGGTAAAAAAGTTTCAACCGACACCCCCCCTGAAAAAAGACTCATTGATGTCCTCCGGGAAGACTTCGGCCTTTTAAGTGCGAAAAACGCCTGTTACTCCGGCGAATGCGGCAGCTGTACTGTTCTTCTGGAAGGACAGACAATTCCGGCATGTCAAATTCCGGTTTTCACAATCAGAGCCAAACATTTAATCACCATGGAGGGCTTTCGGGGAACAGAGAAGTATCTTGATATTATCAATGCTTTTTCCGAGGCAAAATGCACCCCCTGCCCTTTCTGCTTCAATGGAAAGGTTTTTGCGGTAGACAGGCTGATAGATAACAGAAGGTCACCCGAGATCTCCGAAATAATGGCCCTGCTCTCAGATCATGCATGCGGCTGCGCCTCAGTATCATCCTTCATTCAGGGTGTGAAGTACGCGTTCCAGAACAGGGAACTCCGGGGAGAGCTGCTCCGATGATAAAAAACCGCAGATCCCCGCTTGTATACTACCCAAAGACAGTAAATGAACTTCTCCAGCTGTATAAATCGATGCCCGACAGCCTTCTCTTCGCCGGCGGTACCGAAATTCTCTACGGCCGAAGGGAGAAGTATCCAGTTCTTCCGAACAACATCATTTTACTCTCGCGAATCGAAGAGCTTGCCGCAATAAAGCGTTCGGAGGGATATCTGGAAATCGGCGCCTGCGCCAAACTGAATAAAATACTCGGAATAGGTGAGCATGTTCTCAAGCCGGCGCTGTATCAGGCGATAAAGAGCATTGCTACCTGCGAAGTTCGAAACCTGGCCACCCTCGGCGGCAACATCTGCAGCAGTTACCGAAAAAAAACACTCTTCCCTCTGCTGACACTTCTGGACACAAGACTTGAACTCCGCAAGCATGGCGGTTCGAGATGGATAAATCTAAAGAAGTACATGATCGAATCTGAAGGACTTCAGCCCGGTGAAGTGCTGACAAGGATCAGAATTCCGTTCAACAATTTCAACAATCAGGCTTTTGTGATAACAGGAGATCTAAAATCAGACTACCATAATGCTATGACCTTCGCCTTCATTGCCTCAGTACAGAAGGAAGTCCTCTCGGACATCCGCTTCTCAATTGGATTCAGCAACAATTCCATCTTCAGGGTCAGAGATTTCGAGGATGCTCTGTCGGGCCGAAAGCTTCCTATTTTCGGTCTTACCGAGGATCCCGTCTACAACAGACTGACGACGGCCCTTAAATCAAATGACATTGAGATCTCCCCTTTTCGGAGACAACAGATAGAAGGAATGTTCCTTAGCTTCCTCCACCAGCTGAACGATACTCTTTAGTCTGAAAACAACAAGGTTCTGCTTGTACAAATCACCTTTCCTAAGTATTATTTTAAGGTGGAAAATATACCTGAATTTGTACACCTGCATACCCACTCTGATTATTCTCTCCTCGACGGCGCCTCCTCAATAAAAAAAATGGTCGCCAAGGCTCAGGCCCTTGGAATGAAACATGTCGGACTTACCGATCACGGAAACATGTTCGGAGCCCTCAGGTTCTATGAAGCATGCAGGGCTGCGGGAATTAATCCTGTCATCGGCTGCGAGCTCTATGTATCTCCCGGTTCACGTTTTATAAAATCCGGCGCCGAGACGGGAAATAAATATTATCATCTCGTCCTGCTGGCTAAGTCTGAACGAGGCTACAAAAACCTGATTGAGCTCTGCTCGGCCGGATATACCGAAGGTTTTTATTACAAGCCGCGGGTAGACGATGAGCTCCTTGCTCAGTTTTCCGAAGATCTCATAGCGTCCAGCGCCTGTATTGCAGGTGAAATTCCAGCACTGATTATAAGCGGCAAACCGGAGAAGGCGGAGGAGAAGGCTCTTTTTTACCGAGATCTGTTCGGAGAAGGGAATTTCTATCTCGAACTTCAGGACCACGGCATTAAAGAACAGAAGATTGCCAATAAGGGAATCATTGAAATATCAAAAAAAACCGGCATTCCGCTGATTGCTACGAACGATAGTCATTATATCGACAAGCAGGATGCAAACGCGCAGGACATCCTCCTGTGCATTGGAACCGGACGGCATAAGAATGACGAAAAGCGCATGCGCTTCAGCGGCGATGAGTTCTACTTCAAATCACAGGAAGAAATGGCCCTCATTTTTCCTGAGATTCCTGAGGCAATCTCGAATACCGTAAGACTGGCCGAAAAATGTAACATCGAAATTAAATATCCGGGACCGCTCCTCCCTGTCTATGATATTCCGCCACCCTATACGGGGCCGGGAGATTACCTGCGGGGCCTGACCTACGAGGGCCTCGAAGAACGTTATCCCGGATTCGGTGAGGATATCAGGGAAAGGGCTGATTTCGAACTTGATATTATCATCTCGATGGATTTCCCGAGTTATTTTCTAATTGTCTGGGATTTCATCCACTGGGCCCGTCAGCATGACATCCCGGTAGGCCCGGGACGAGGTTCAGGCGCGGGTTCCATTGTAGCCTATGCTCTAAAGATAACCGATATAGACCCTCTCAAATACAACCTGCTTTTCGAGCGTTTCCTCAATCCCGAGCGTGTTTCGATGCCGGATTTCGATATCGACTTCTGCTATGAACGAAGGCAGGAAGTCATCAACTATGTTACCGAGAAATACGGCAAGGAGAAAGTCGGACAGATCATCACCTTCGGAACCCTTAAGACAAAGGCCGTACTAAAGGATGTAGCAAGGGTCCTCGAGATTCCCTTCTCCGAGTCGGATACTATATCAAAGCTAGTTCCTGTCGAAGCCAAGATGACTGTCGACAAAGCCATCGAGATGGAACCGGATCTGAAACAGTTTGCCGAGAGGGGCGGAGCGTTTAACGAGCTCTTCGATACCGCCCGCCGTCTCGAGGGTTTAAGCCGCCACGCCTCTACCCACGCGGCTGGAATTGTAATAGGCAAGACCAAACTCACCGATTATGTCCCGCTCTACCGTGATAAAACCGGAGCGATCTCCACCCAGTACACCATGGAACAGCTAGAACCATGCGGACTGGTTAAAATGGACTTCCTGGGACTTAAAACTCTTACTCTCATCCGTAATACCGAGAAACTCATCAGAAAAAAATTCGCGGATTTTTCAATTGAGAACATCCCCGAAGATGACGAGAAGACATTCAAGATGCTCGGAGAAGGAAAGAGTACATGCATTTTCCAGTTTGAGAGTTCTGGAATGCAGGGCATTCTAAAACAGGCAAAGCCAGGCTCAATAGAAGACCTCATTGCGCTGAATGCCCTCTACCGCCCGGGCCCAATGCAGTACATCCCGCAGTTCATCGACAGCAAGAGCGGAAAGATGGCAATCAAGTATCCTGATCCGAGTCTTGAAGAGGTACTGAAACCAACATATGGTGTTATAGTCTACCAGGAACAGGTAATGACGGTTGCTCAGATTATAGGAGGATTTTCTCTCGGAAAAGCGGATATTCTCCGCCGTGCCATGGGAAAGAAAAAAGTCAAAGAGATGGAAAAGATGAAGATCGAATTCATCGAAGGAGCAGTGACCCAGGGCTTTGACAAGAAACATGCTGATGAGATTTTCGAGCTTCTTGTTCCTTTTGCCGGCTATGGTTTCAATAAATCGCATGCCGCGGCCTACTCTGTGCTTGCCTACCAGACTGCCTACCTCAAGGCCAATTTCCCGCCTGAGTTCATGGCGGCCAACCTTACAAACGAAATCAACAGCCCCGACAAGCTCGCGGAGTACATCAGTGAAGCCCAGGAAATGGGCATAGAGATGCTCCCGCCGAATATGAATCTCTCTGAAAAAACATTCACCGTTGTTGACGAAAAAATTGTCTACGGGCTGATAGGAATTAAAAACGTCGGAGAAGCGGCTGTCATCGAAATACTGGAGAAAAGAGATAAGGACGGTGAGTTCACCTCATTTATCGACTTTGCCGAAAGGGTTGATTTGAAGACGGTAAACAGGAAGGTCATCGAAACCTCAATTCAGACCGGACTATTTGATTCTCTCGGTTTAAACCGGGCGAGCCTTATCCACAACCTCGAAAAAATACTCGAATTCGTCGGCCAGACAAAGGCCGATCAGGGTGTCGGTCAGGTTTCCCTCTTTGAAGCGCCTGAACACCAGGAATTTCACTCAATCGAACTCGAGCAGATAGAGGAATGGCCGCAGAAAGAACTGCTGAAATTTGAGAAAGACTTTCTCGGCTTCTATTTCTCGGGCCATCCCATGGATAAATACCGTAAGCTCTGGGAGAAAGCTACCAACATCGACCTGTCAAATCCCGACCGGTCTACAAACAAAAAGAAATATCAGCTTATCGGAATGATAAAATCAGTCAGATCTCTAATAACCAAGAAAGGTGACAAGATGGCCTTCGCGATCCTGGAAGATTACAGGGGATCGATTGAAGCCGTTATTTTTCCGAAAACCTATGCCGAGATTGATTCCATGATCAACGTGGATGAGGTCCTCGGATTCGAGGGGAAATTCGACAATTCAAGGGGCAAACCATCGCTTCAGCTGGAGAGGATTGTTAAACCTGAAGAGTTCGAGAATAATACCATAAAGGAATTCCACATCCGTCTCAACGGAAAAACCGGGAACGAAGAAGAATTATATGAGCTTCGTAACACCCTGCAGCACCACTCTGGAGAAAGTCCGGTCTTTTTTCATCTACAAAAACACGATAGGGAAATAATTATAAAGGCTTCAAATCAAATACTCGTCGACCCGAACAACCTTCTGTTTGAAACAATTAAAAGCAAACCGGAAGTTTCAGACGCATGGAAGGAATAACAACCCGATGACAACCCCATACTCAGGAGATTTTTAATGGAAATATTAGCCAAATCAATCAGTGCTGTTCTATCAGTTTACATGATTATTTTAATAATCAGGGTTATGCTTACCTGGTTTAAAACATCCCAGAACAGTCAAATCTTCCGCTATCTTGCGGCAATTACCGATCCTTACCTTAACTGGTTCAGAAGATTTTCAGTTCTAAAATTCGGAATGTTAGACTTCTCCCCGATAGTCGCCTTCGTAATCCTCGGTTTTGTGATAAATATCTTCAACAGCATAGCCGCCTATGGGAAAATTACGGTAGGAATAATACTCGCTCTGCTTGTAAACGGAATATGGTCGATAATCTCTTTCATCCTCATACTATTCATCATTCTCACTGTGATCAGGCTGATAAGCTCTACAATAGCAACGGGCGGTTTTCTGTCTTCAATGTCTGTTGGAATAGACTCAATAATTGAACCTATAACCACCTGGGTACGCAAGACAATTTTCCGGAACAAGTTCACCCCCTACACCACTCAGCTCGGAATATCGATAGCGATCCTTCTTGTTCTCTACATCGCCGGCCGCTTTCTTTTTCCTTACCTGACAAATCTCGCCGTCGCCCTACCCTTTTAGAAAGGGATGTATCAGGGCGAACTGAGACAGCCGATTACCCGTCTGAATGGAATCGGACCGAAGACCTCCGCCGTTCTATCTGCCGCAGGGATCCTCACGATAAATGATATTCTCAAGCATTACCCGAGAACCTATGAAAACCGGCTGAGGCAGGTCCCTCTCTCGGCGGCTGCCGAGAGAACCGAAGCCGTCATAATCAATACGCAGGCGGTTGTCCTCTCACATGAATTATTTGGATGGGGACCAAAACAAACCCTGAAAGTTATTGTCCGTGATGAGGCAGGGCTTACGGCCTCTCTTGTCTGCTTCGGGCGGAATTTCCTTGCCGAAAAGCTGAAAATCGACAGCCGCATCCTTCTCTACGGCAGTTTTCAGAGCAGGTATAATGAAATACAAAGCTCAAGCTTCGAATTCGAACCCATACCTGATATTGTTAAAGAAGCCTTTCCCGCACCCGAGGCCGTCAGCGGCTTTTCAAAGAATTTCGGCAGAATACTGCCTGTCTATGCCCTTGTCTCGGGACTCAATCAGAACATCCTCAGGAAGGCCTGTACCCACGCTATCCAGGAGTGGGCACAGAACATCGAAAATGAGATTCCTGAAACCCTCAGGACTGAGAACGGCCTTCTCTCAAAGCCCGACGCGGTACGAGAAATCCATTTTCCTGAATCCGAAGAGATGATAGAAAAAGCCCTTTTGAGTCTTAAATTCGAGGAACTCTTTCACTTTCAGTTTTCGGCTCTCCGCCGCGCCTACAGCAGAAAAAACGCGGCCTCGAGGTTAAAAGCATCCCCCTCCGATCATCCGCAGGCCGGCATTCTGGAAGCTAAGCTGCTCCCGAAAATCGGCTTCCAGCTCACAGCGGCACAACAGAAGGTTCTCGGAGAGATAAAATACGACATCCTCGCTGAAAAACCCATGTCGCGGCTGCTTCAAGGCGATGTAGGAAGCGGTAAGACCCTCGTAGCCTTCATCGCGGCCCTGAGCGCTATCGAGGAAGGCGGACAGGCGGCTTTCATGGCACCCACTGAACTTCTTGCAAGACAACACGCCGAGAACGCTCACAAGCTGCTCAGCCCGCTTGGAATCAAGATTGCGCTTCTTACCGGGAGCGTCAAGATTGACAAGAGGCAACTGCTGCTGCGTGCCCTGGCAGCGGGAGACATTGACCTGATTATCGGGACCCACTCCCTCTTTAGCGAGACGGTTGTCTTCAGGAACCTGTCACTCATAATAGTTGATGAACAGCAGAAGTTCGGCGTTCTGCAGCGGCTGGCCCTGTCCGGAAAGAACAGCAGCGCGGATATTCTGCTTATGACCGCGACACCTATACCAAGAACACTAGCCCTCACGGTCTTCGGCGACATGGAAGTCTCGGTCATTGACGAGCTGCCTCCCGGAAGAATTCCGGTTGAAACCCATCTTGCCGCGATAGGTAATGAAAAAAAAGTTTATGAATTCATCCGTAGAGAGCTTCAAAAAGGGCGGCAGGCGTACTTCATCTACCCCCTTATAAGCCGTTCAGACAAATCCTCGCTGAAAGATGCCGAATCTATGTTTAAACAGCTAAAAGACGGTATTTTCAGCGATTACAGGGTCAGTCTTATACATTCAAGGCTGGACGAAAACCTGAAAAAACAGATAATGGATGACTTCCGGGACGGCAAGATAGACATACTAGCCGCGACCTCAGTTGTAGAAGTCGGTGTTGACGTACCGAACGCCTCCTGTATGGTCATCGAACACGCAGAAAGGTTCGGCCTCTCAGCTCTGCATCAGCTCAGGGGGCGGGTTGGACGTGGAACACATAGTTCCTACGCGTTTCTAATCTATAGCCCGGAGCTGACCGAGGCCGGGACGGCAAGACTGCGGATAATGAAGGAAAGTACCGACGGCTTCCTGATTGCCGAGCAGGATCTCAAGATCAGGGGCCCCGGTAATATGAGCGGACTAGAACAGTCCGGATTTATACCATTTACGATTGCCGATCTGAATACCGACTTCGACATTCTCAAGGATGCGCGAAGGGCTGCCGAGGGCCTCGTCGCGGATGACCCGGGGCTGCTAAAGGCTGAAAACAGCTGCTTGAGACGCCTTCTTGAGGCTTGCCCGCCGTTCTCAGACGATATTTTTGGAGGCTGATATGCGAATAACCGGCGGAAATTACCGCGGCCGAACTATAACCTGTCCGAAGGGGATCATCAGACCCGCTATGGACAGAATGCGAGAATCATTATTCTCAATTCTCGGAAACATCGCCGATGAATCCTTTCTCGATCTCTTCTCCGGCTCAGGATGCGTGGGAATAGAGGCGGCAAGCCGCGGAGCGGATCCGGTAGTACTCATAGAAAAAGATTCTAAAAAGAAAACTGTAATCCAGAAAAATATGACCATAGTCGAGGAAGATATCAGTCTAAAAATGATGTCGGCCGAAAAATACATGTCTGTCTGCCGCAGGAGTTTCGACCTTGTATACATGGATCCGCCCTTTCCGATGGACGGCAAGATAAAACTCATCGAACAGGCATCTGAATCAGGCATCCTGGCCGCAGACGGCCGACTGATAATCCACTATCCATCAGAAGAAAAATGGCCGGATAATATCGGGAAGTTCACCGTCTATGACCGCCGGGCCTACGGCCGCTCAATCCTTCTGTTTTTCAGGTATAGTCAGCAATCCTGATCTGTTTCCAAGCTCAGCCTCCTGCTTGTATTTAACCATTGTTCTCTGTTATTATGCCTCATGGCAGATAAGAACAAAATGAAAGTACCACAGGGCTCAGAAGGCTTCTTTTTTGAAGAAGCGTACATCCACCGAAAAGTCACGGAAGCGCTGCAGGATCTTTTTAACAGCTGGGGATACCTTCCGGTGGAAACCCCTGTATTCGACCTCTTCGACGCATATCGCTCACTGATACCCGATGGTGAGGCTGACAAGGTTTACAGGCTGATCGACAGAGACGGGGACCTCCTCATGCTCAGGTCGGACATCACACTTTTCCTGGCGCGGCAGATGGGGTTAATCCTCTCTGAAAAAGATCTTCCATCAAGGCTCTGTTATTCGGACAGCATTCTCCGTCATCAGGATTCTGAAGATATATCTCATAATGAATTCTTTCAGTCCGGGATAGAACTAATCGGAAAATCAGGCTATCGGGGAGATATGGAAGTGCTTCTGCTTCTGTCACAAACACTATTACTTCTCGACATTCCCTCAACGGTACATCTGGGCTCACACGCCCTCTTCAACAGTGTTTTCAGCTCTTTTTCCGATTCTCAAAAGAAGAAAATTCTCAAACTGACTTCACTTCGGGAATTCGGAGAAATAATAAAAATGTGCTCGGCCGCCCTCGGCGGGTCTGACGCAGCAATTGCCGCCGAACTTTTCAGTTTCATAGGCACGGGAGAAGAACTTAAGGAAATGACAGCCGGACTTGAGAAAAAATCCGCGGCTGTTTATAATTCCGCATCCGGAGAGCTGAAATACCTGAATGAAGTCATGGAAGCGCTTAAGAAAGCCGGCTGCGGAGACAACTTCAGAATCGATCTCTCGGAGGCCGGAAGCCAGGCATATCATTCAGGGATAGTCTTCCAGGTATATATGAACGGAATGGATACCGCCGTAATCTCCGGAGGCCGCTATGATAATCTGCTTAGCAACTTCGGAATCGATGCGCCGTCGGTAGGATTCTCACTTCTGCAGCGGAAGATTGAACCTGGAATAGGTCGAAAACAGCGGTTCAGCCTGCCATCCGGGATGATAGAAATGGATGAAGATGAGGAGATAATTGAATCTTTCCTGAAAGCGGAAAAGATTAGAAATGAAGGGAAGACCGTAATATTATGACACAGCCGTTATTATTCGCCCTGCCGAAGGGCAGACTGATGGAACAGTCAAAAGACCTTTTTCAAAGTATGGGAATTGATTTCTCATTTGATAACAGAAAACTCGTTGCCGCAGACAGTTCAGGAAATTTCCGATTTTTTCTCGTAAAAAATTCGGATCTCCCAACTTACGTCAATCACGGAATTGCCGGAATCGGCGTCTGCGGGTCGGACGTTATCTATGAATCCGGACACGATTTTTACAAACTTCACACTTTCTCCTACGGCGGGACAAAGATGTGTCTCGCGGGGCTTAAGGGAGCTCATAACTTTGGAAATGACGCGGCACTCAAAATTGCAACTAAATTCACCAGTTTCACCCGTGATTATTACCACAAAAAAAACAAACCGGTCCAGGTAATAAAGCTTAACGGCTCAGTTGAACTAGGACCGGTACTCGGCCTTGCTCCCTATATCGTAGATCTCGTGGAAACAGGCAACACCCTGCGCGCCAACAACCTCGAGGTAATAAGGGAACTTGCCGATATAAAGGTACATCTAATCGTGAATCCGGCTTATTACAAATTAAATTATAAACGGATAAATAAATTAGTAGATGAAATTAAAGAAGGAGAGAAGTCATGGACCCCAGGCTCGCAGATATAAGAAGAACTACGAAAGAGACTGATATAGCCCTTTCCCTTAATATCGACAGCAGTGAGACTCCCCGGATCATCACCGGCCTTCCCTTCTTCGATCACCTGCTGTATTCGATGGCATTTCACGGAGGCTTCTATCTCAAAATCGAAGCATCCGGCGATATAGAGGTTGATCCTCACCACCTCGTAGAAGATACCGGCCTCGTTCTCGGAGACGCTTTCAAAAAAGCGGCCGAATCAGGCCCTGCAATAAATAGATTCGGACACTTCATTGTACCGATGGACGACTCCCTTTCCGAGGCTACCATTGATGCATCTGGAAGGCCGTATCTTGTCTACAAAGCCGATTATCCTCAACCCAATGCCGGTGTCTTCGATATTTTCCTTCTAAAAGAATTTCTCAAAGCCTTTTCCGACCGGGCAGGGGTTACCCTTCACGCCGAGTGCAGGTACGGCGAGAACAGCCATCACATGGTCGAAGCTCTCTTTAAAGCTATCGGAAAAGCCCTTGGGATGGCCTATAAACCCGCCGCAGCTGATAAAGTTCTTTCGACAAAGGGTACATTATCAAAATAATAATCAATAATATAATTGTTGATTATATGTAAAATATTTACTATAGTTTTAGTAGATGCAGGAAAAAATAGAAAACATATTGAAAAATATTCCGCAACAAGGTTTCATCAAACTCACATCTGATAAACCTGCCGGCATATCAGGAGCAGATAAGGCGGCGCTTATCCGCAAGGGTAATGTTTTTTTCAATGATGGTGAATACGAGAAGGCAAAACGCATTTTCCTTACTACTGGTTATACCGATGGATTAATCCGTATCGGAGACTGGTATCTAAGTCAAAATAATCCTGTCGAAGCCATACGGATGTACTGGATTGCCCCGGCACCGGACAGGGTTGAAGAGTGGATTACCAAGGCATCAGGTGCTGTAGGCAAATGGTTAAAAGAAGATTAAAAATATTGAATTATCAATAACAAAGGAAGGGATTATGTCTGATATGTCTAATCATTCGGAATTCGATCCGGACGAAATGAGGGAAGAGTCTGCTGAGGAAAAGCTTCTTAATGAAATTTCCGAATTATCAAAACGCGGATACCAGCTGCTGAAAGAAGGTCTGGTGGAAGAAGCTGAAGTTTGTTTTAAAGAAATCATCGAAAAAGATGAACTAAATAATTATGCACTCGTTGGACTAGGCGATTCCGCCAGAAAACGTGCGGACTTCAGACAGGCGGTAGTATACTATCAGCGCTGCCTGGAAAATCATCCGGGCAATAACTACGCACTTTTCGGTCTGGCGGACTGTTATAAAGCGCTTAATAAATACAACCAGGCAATAAGAATCTGGGAAGAATACCTCCTCCATGATGACTCGAATATTACGGTTCTCACGAGAGTTGCGGATGCATATAGAAAGGTTCGTGATTTCAAGAAATCGAGAGAAATATACCTCAGAGTCCTTGAGATGGAAAAAGATAACGCCTATGCGCTTATAGGCCTGGGCCATCTTCATTATGACTTCAGAGAATATCGTGAAGCTCTCAAATACTGGGAGCGGATGTATGAACTGAATAAGAACAATGTCGATATAAGGGTACTGACATCACTCGGAAACTGCCACAGGAAGCTTCGAACCTTTGAAAAGGGAACCTCTTACTTCGACAAGGCCCTTGAACTTGAACCGAATAACTTCTACGCCCTATTTGGCCTTGCTGACTCTTACCGCGGAATGAATTCCCATTCGGAATCTTTAAAATACTGGGATAAAATCCTTAAAAAAGATCCGGAGAATAAGGTAATTCTAACGAGGGCCGGGGATGCCTACCGTAATCTCGAAGAATGGGACAAGGCGGAAGATTATTATTCGAGGGCGTTAAATATTGAATTTGACGTCTACGCGATTCTCGGTCTTGCCCTGATTAACAAGCTAAGAGGCAATTACGAGAATTCAATCGAAAGCCTGAAAGGTCTTCTGAAAAACGACCCCAAGAACCACAGGCTATATACTGAAATTGCAGAATGCTACATGCTTCTCGGAAACAAAAGCAAGGCAATTGAGATTCTTGCTGATTTCCAGAAACTTGGAATCAGAAACACCTTTGTTTCAAATCTTCTTGATAAACTGCGATCCGGGAACAGATAGTTCCCGGCCTATTGATGTCTGTTAAACGCACCTCCCTCGCAGGGCTTCCTTCTTGTGAAATAGTCATGGCCGCGGATCTTCGCGAGAAGTACCGGGCCAGGCAGATATTTGACTGGATCACATCGGGAGCTTCGTCTTTTGACGAGATGACAAACCTGCCTCTTCAGCTGAGAGAAGATCTCAAAGCTGGGTTCTCGGTCTACTCAAGCAGCGTTAAGGAATCAGATTCCGACGACGACAATACTGTCAAAATTCTGATTGAGCTTAATGACGGCCGCCTTATCGAGTCCGTGCTTCTGACCGATGAGAGAAATCGGAGGACGGCCTGTATCTCATCCCAGGCCGGTTGCGCGATGGGCTGCACCTTCTGCAGGACCGGAATGATGGGACTGCTCCGTAATCTCAGCTCAGCCGAAATTGTTGAGCAGTATCTCCACCTCAGACGGCTCTACGGCGATATCAGTAATGTTGTCTATATGGGAATGGGAGAACCGCTTGCTAATACAGACGAGGTCATCAAATCTCTTAATTTTTTCACCGATCCGGCCGGACTTAATATCAGCGCCAGGAGAATAACGCTGTCCACCTGCGGGATGACAAAAGGAATAAGAGTTCTCGCAGCCGAGGCCCCTCCGGTCAGACTGGCCGTCTCCCTTGTATCAGCCGATCCGGACATCCGGACACGGCTGATGCCTGTTACAAAGACCAACAGCCTTGATGATCTCAAGGCCGCCCTGACTGATTATCAAAGAAGCGGCGGAAAACGAATTACCCTCGAATGCGCGGTTATTAAAGACATCAATGATTCTGTTCATGATGCGGCCCTGATTGCACAGTGGAGCGAGGGGCTGAGTGTTATTGTAAATGTTATCCCCTGGAATCCGGCTTCGGAGATAGATTTCGAAGAGCCTGAGCAGAACCGGGTGGATGCATTCTGCAGGGAACTTGAAAAACGAAAAATTCCCATCACCCGGCGCTACCGGCGGGGCCGCGGCCTGAACGCGGCCTGCGGCCAGCTTGCTACGGACAACGTCTCAGCAAGCCTTATTGATCCTACTCAAGAACAGCCCTGATTCTCCTGACGCCTGACGAGGATGACTGTTCCTTGACAATACGAAATTTACCGAGTATTTCAGTGTTCTCAACATGCGGGCCTCCGCATACTTCTCTGGAAAAATCTCCGATACTGTAAACCTTAACCTGCTGCTCATATTTATCCGCAAAGAATGCGATGGCGCCTTCAGCCTTGGCTTTTTCGAGAGACATAATCTCCATGGTAATAGGCAGCTTCCGCTGTATCTGCTTATTAACTATCAATTCGACTTCCCGGACCTGATCGTCGGTCATCTTGTCGGGATGATTGAAGTCAAACCGGAGTCTGTCGGTTGTTATATTACTACCCTTCTGCTGAACATGCTCGCCGAGAACGGTTCTAAGCGCAGTATGCAGCAGATGAGTGGCCGTGTGAAGCGCTGTGGTGAGCTCTGACTGATCAGCGAGGCCTCCCTTGAAGATCTTCTCAGCTCCCTGCTTTGAAAGTTCCTGGTGCTTCTTAAACGCCTTGTCAAAGCCTTCCCTGTCAACTTCGAAGTCATGCTCGGCGGCGAGTTCTTCGGTTATTTCAATCGGAAAACCATAGGTATCATACAGCTTAAATGCAAGCCGTCCCGGTATTATCCGTTTTGGACTCTTCATGAGATTCGGAAGCAGCTTCTCAAATTCATGCTCTCCCTTCTGAAGAGTCCGCAGAAACCTCTCCTCCTCATCTTCGAGTTCCTTAAGGATGATATCACGCTTCTCACTGAGCATGGGATAAACATCCTTATAAGTATCTATTACAATTCTCGAGATTACACCGAGGAATTTACCCTCTATGTCGAGCTTCCGGCCGTGCCGCAGGGCTCTTCGGATAAGACGCCTCAGGATATAACCCTGGCCGAGGTTGGAAGGGACTACTCCCCTCTCGTCACCGAGGATCATCGTTGATGTTTTAACGTGGTCGGTGATTATCCTCACAGACACATCCTTCTCTTCATCACTGCCGTAGGAGTATCCGGAACTTTCCTCAACCGCCCCGATGAGGGGAATAAAGGTCTCGGTTTCATATACTGACGTCTTCCCCTGGAGTATGGCTGAAGTCCTCTCAACACCCATGCCTGTATCTACACATTGGCGGTCCATTGCCTTATAGCTGCCGTCCTCCTGCTTGTTATACTGCATGAACACATCATTCCAGATCTCAAAGTACTTTCCACAGCTGCAGCCTGGCCTGCAGTCGGAACCGCAAGCTTCTCGTCCTGTGTCGATGAACATCTCAGAGTCAGGTCCGCATGGGCCGGTCAGTCCCGCGGGTCCCCACCAGTTATCCTCTCTGGGCAGAAAATATATGCGTTCTTCAGGGATTCCCAGCTCTCTCCAGACAGCGGCTGAAGATTCATCAGCTTCAACCACATCATCACCGGAAAAAACTGTTACCGATAGCTTGTCTATTGAAATTCCCAGCCACTCAGGGTTTGTCAGAAATTCAAAACTCATTCTTATGGCCTCATCCTTGAAATAATCACCAAGAGACCAGTTTCCCAGCATCTCAAAGAAGGTCAGATGATGGGGATCTCCCACCGCGTCTATATCGCCCGTCCTGATGCATTTCTGAAAATTCACCAGCCTGTTTCCGGCCGGATGAGTCTCTCCCAGAATAAAGGGCACGAGCGGGTGCATTCCCGCCGTCGTAAACAGAACCGTAGGATCATTCTCGGGAACAAGAGACTTGCCCTGAATCTCCACGTGATTTCTGGATGTAAAAAATTCAATATATTTTGCGCGTAATTCGTTACCTGTCATGGGTATGATAGTATTTACGATGGACCTCAATGTCAAGACAGTCTGCAATTGGAATGTTCGGCCTAAGGTGTGCAGAACAACTTTAAATACTTTCTTGAAATAAGTCACGTTTGGGCTTAGAATAACCGCAGGTCAGATAAGGGGCGGTCATGAGCACTGAAGGTACATTTGAAATCTACTACAAAGACGGCTATGCCTGTCTCACAGTTTATCCTAAATCGGACACCGGAAGGACCGTTTATCCGGAAGAAATTATAGGTCGACTAAAAATTCTTGAAATCCATTCTGTTAGAAGACAGAAGATAATGGATATTCTCGAAGAAGAGAGCGGAGAACCTGTGCCGGTGGCGCCATGGCCTGAGGGCGAAAAACTTGGTCCCCTCATTGTCCTTGACGTAGCCGAAGACCGGATGAGCGCTTCTATTACAATATCACCCGAAAAACAAGGAGGAGAACCTCTGTCGGTACAGATAATAAGCCGATATCTTAAATCTAAACAAATCATCTATGGAGTAGAAGAAAAAACCCTTCAGACTATGGTACTAAAGCAAATCTACAATCAACCGGTCAAGGTTGCCTTCGGCAGACCCCCGGTGGATGAAAAACCACCTATTCCGGAATATTTTTTCGAAACCGACCGCGGCAGACCGTTCAAGGAACTGGAATTCCAGAGAATTGATCTTAAGGAACTCAACTTTATTCAGAACATGAAGGCGGGATCTCTGCTGGCAGAGCTCGGAAAACCGATTGATCCGAAGGATGGAACCGATATCTTCGGAAAAACTATAGCCGCAGAGAGGGGCGCCGAGAGGGCCCCCTTCACCGCCGGCCCCGGAACCCAGCTTACCGACGATGAAAAACAGATAATTGCAACTATCGACGGAAACGCAAAACTGAAGGACAACACGGTTATAATGGAACCTCTCATCTCAGTTGAAAATGTCGACTATTCGAACGGCAATATGGATTTCAACGGATCGATAGATGTTGCAGGACGAGTGGCCGACGGTTTCAAATTGAAGGCAATGGGCGATGTCCAGATAGGAAAGTCGGTAAGCCGGGTAGACATCCTCTCAGGCGGCGATGTAATCCTCAAAGCCGGAATTTCCGGAAACGACGAGGGGAAAATACTCTGCGAGGGAGATCTCTATGCCAGATACATCGAAAACGCGACTATTATCTGCAAGGGAAACATATTTGTTGAAGAGGCAATCATGCACTCGGAGGTCAAGGCGGGGGGAGATATAATCCTGACCGGAAAGAGGGCGGAAATATTCGGCAGACGGCTGCTTGCAGGGGGGTCTGTAAAATGCAAGAAACTAGGATCAATAAATGAACCGGTTACCGAACTCTTTCTCGGGATCGATCTCGACACCTTCAGCAGACTCGAGGGACTTCAGAATTCAGTCAAAAACAATACAGATAAAATCAACAAGCTCGATACTCAAATCAGACAGATTAAGACAGCCCTTAAAAAACGGGACAATCCCGAGTTCTCAGCCGAAAAGCTTTCTGCGGCGCTGCAGCAGCTTGAAATGGAATCCGGGATTATAAACACAAAATTGAGCGACTCGGTCAGGCTTCTTCATGAACTTAAGAGAAACATCATCTTAAATGAAACCTCATCCCTGAGCGCCGAAGAGCAGATTTACGGCAAGGTTCATGTTTTTTTCAATAACCTGAGATGGGACTCGCCAACAAAGGGAACAGGAAAAACGATGCTGAACGTAATACAGGGCAGACTTCTCGAGAAATAGATCTCAACCATTCTGAAGGCAGCTGGCCGCTTAACCCTCTGCAAATTTCATTATTTTGGAATTATCTGTACTATTTTTCCAGATAGGATAAAACCGTAATTCATGTTATTATCCGCGCATGAAATTTGTAATTCAGCGTGTACTGCGGGCGGCGGTAACAATTGACGAAAATGAGACGAGAGAAATTAGTGAAGGACTCATGGTACTAGCCGGGATTGGCCGGGAAGATACCGCGGCGGATGTAGAGTGGATGGCGCGAAAACTCATAAACCTGCGGATTTTTGAAGATGATGAGGGTAAGATGAATCTCTCGGTAAAAGACATAGACGGCGAAATAATGATTGTCAGTCAGTTTACCCTGTATGCTACAACGAAAAAGGGCAACAGACCTGGATTCACCCTCTCGGCGCCGCCTGAGCAGGCAGTGCCGCTCTATGAGAAGCTTCTGCGTGAAGTAGGTACCCTAAGCGGCAGAGAACCTGCCGCTGGCAAATTCGGTGCCTCAATGAGAATTGATCTGGTAAACAACGGTCCGGTAACCATCATCCTCGATTCCAAAAACCAGGAGTAAGAACGAATCAACTCTGCCCCTGCTCTATATAGCGAATCACACTTCCAATATCTATATAATCGAAATCAACCGCAATCTCGCCGAACAGGCGGGAATCCCCGTCATTCTGTTTCTGGAGTATGGTGAGAACCTGATTCTCGGTCATCTCGCCTGCTTTCACAAGCCAGTCTCCAATTCTGCCGTCAATTAAGCTTTCAATATCCATATGGTCTGATTATACCTTCAATTCTGAAATATACTCAATAGATTTAAAATTGACCGGAGATCAGATGTATTCCTCTTTACCCCGTGGAACGCTGACAACTCCCTTCTGTTCCAGTTCCATAAGATAATCGATGAGTTCTTTAGTCGCCTTATCAACATCAGCGCGCCGCATCTCACCGAGATATACAGATTCCTCTTCGACCATTATTCGGCGTCGCTCAGATATATTCGTAAGAAGCTTGCTTTTCATCTGCTCAGACTTGCCTTTAATTATTATCGCTAATTCTGAATTACCAAAATCACGGAGAAGATACTGTATATCCTGATCATTCATTTGAAGGAGAAGATTAAGAGTATAAATACGATCCTTAATTTGTGCTGCAAGATCCTCATCAGCACTAGTAATCTCATCGAGTATTTTTTCTTCTGCGCCGAAATCCATGTGTTTCAGAATATCGGCAAGGACTGCCTTACCGTCAATCTTCTCAGTAATAATCTTGCCCTGGGTTCTTATCCGATCACGGAAGATCCCCTCCATTTTTTCGATTATCCCGGGAGCGATCTTTCCCTGGCGGGCAATCCTGAGAATTATCTCCTTCCTGCTCTCAGGGGGAAGATTGCTTATAATTTTCGACGAAAGAACGGGCTGAAGAAAGGCCAGTACTATACTCATTACATAGGGAGGCTCATTTTTCAGAATTACAAGGATCTGCTCGGGCTGGAGCTCATCGAGAAAATCGAAGGGCCGCCGGCCGCCAAACGGCAGAACCTTATCGAATATTCGAGTGCCGTCTTCCTTCCCGAAGGCGGCTAGAAGCATTTCCATGGCCTTATCAGCGCCGCCGGTAACAACAGCATCGGCTGAAGGCCGCACAAGACTACCTGGAACAAGCCTGCCCATATCAGATAGAATTTCAGCTGATTCCTTTTTTTTCAGCTTCCGAACCAACACTATTTCCTTTACTATCTTTTCAACATCATCGGGCGAAAACTGTTTCAGGACCTCGGCAGCCTGATCGGGACCAATTAATAGTAAAAACTTCGCAGCTTTCAAATAGCCCGACTGAACCGACTTTAGTCCGTCCTTCGGAATAGTCTCCTGCTCGGTTTTCTTTATGGATGTTTTTAAAAAACCCTGTTCATTCAAAACAGGCTTGATACTGCTTTTCCTATATGCCGCGGCTGCATGATCTATCTTCTTCATTTTAATATAATAACAGCAGTAGAGCCTCGTATCAAGAGAATGCTTTTTTATCAGACATCCTGGAATGGAATCAGGCCGTCACGGCTCTTATCGAGGAAGGCAATGAAAACATCCTGGGGCAAAGGCCGGCTGAGAAGAAAGCCCTGAAAAGTCCGGCAGCCCAGGTCAAAAGCCTTTTTCAGCTGAAGCTCATTCTCGATTCCCTCAAAAACTATATCCATATCGAGCTCTTTACCTATCCTGAGGATCGAGGTAATAACATCTCGCTTCTTCCCTTCGTGCTCAAGACCATCTGTAAAAACACGGTCAATCTTCAGGACATCGGCTTTGAATTTATTAAGATAACCTAATGATGAATAGCCGGTGCCGAAATCATCCAGTGAGATTTTAAACCCTATTTTATTAAGCTGATCAATTTCCTCTATTGCCTGATCCTGATCATCGAAAAGACAAGTTTCGGTAATTTCAAGATAAACAGAGGACGGATCTATGCCGGTTGATTTTACGATATCCATCAGGTCTTCTGAAAAATTATTGTTAAAAAACTGCCGCGGAGATATATTAACCGAAAGTTCGAGATCAGGATACCGCACCTGCCAGCCGACAAGGGTCTCCATAGCCGATTCCAGCAGCCATCGTCCAATAGGAAGAATCAAGCCGGTTTCCTCCGCGACTTCTATCAGATTCCGGGGTAGAACCGAGCCACGGTTCGAATCATGCCACCGGAGAAGGACCTCCGCCTTAATCTTGTCCGGCACTATGCCGTTTTCCCTAATTTCCGCGATAGTGATTATCGGCTGAAAAAATAACGCGAAATTTTCGGCAAGTTTTTTCCCGTAATTAACTTCCATCACCGAAAGAAGCTTATTCTGCATTTCAAGATTTCCTACAACATGATTTCTCATATCTTCATTGAAAAACAGAATGGGGGTTTTTCGATATAGCGCATTATTAAGCGCTATATCGGCGTTTGACAACAGCATTCTCTTGTTAAGACCATCATCGGGAAAGGTAGCTATACCTACGGAGGAGCCGATCTTCACCTTGTATGCCTGGTTGTCTATTACTGATTCAATATTTGACTGAATGTTCCTGGCAATAACGGTCAATTCTTCTTCAGAAAGACTGTCAAACAGGAAGACGGAAAATTCATCAGTCCTTGGATGGTAGAGGAGTCCCCGCTGATGCACGATCTCCCTGATTCGGGATGCGATTGTATAGAGAATGCTGTTAAAAACTTCGGTATTGAAAGTCTGCCGGCAGTGTCTGAAGTTATCATCCAGCCTGATCAGCATCGCAGAAATTTTGGGTGGATTTGACAGCTTGAAAAAATCCCAAAGCAGCGGCCCCATATCCATATCCATCTTCCGGTGATTCGGAAGACCGGTAATACTGTCAAACATCAGCTTCGAACTGATGCTCTGCTTAGTTCGCTCTGACTGCTCAAGCTGACCCATGAGATTACGAATCTTCTCAAGAAGTATGGTCCTCTCATTCATTAGCTCAATTAATATATCTTTTGCTTCTTCTATTGATGTAATATTTTTAAATCCCTTCTTATTCCATTCCACAGCTGTCCTCAGATATTCAAATATCTATCATTGTCGCTTAGAGATGTATAGCATTTAGAGAAAAAATTCAAGGGGAGGCGTATCGAGGAGACCTCCCTCCGACCCTCTTCTGAAACCTGCAGACAAAACATCAACGGCTCCATTTCAAGATCTGCCGTATAAGTGCCGGGCTTTGCCGGATAAAAAAAGAGCCTCCATTACAGAGGCTCCGAGCTGATATGATAATCTTATCTTAATAACCTAGGTCGAGCATAGCATCGGCTACTTTGCGGAAGCCGGCAATATTCGCACCCTTCACATAGTTAATATAACCATCTGCTTCGGTTCCGTCGGTAACGCAGGCTACATGAATATCCTTCATGATACGCTTGAGTTTCGCATCTACTTCCTCTGCTTCCCAGGAATACTTGAGTGAATTCTGTGACATCTCAAGACCCGATACGGCAACACCACCGGCGTTGACAGCCTTTCCGGGACAAAAGGGAATCTTCTTTCCCAGAAACAGATTAACCGCCTCAGTAGTACATCCCATGTTGGAGGTCTCTATAACGTATTTAACACCTGAAGCAGTAAGGGCTTCGGCGTCATCAATATTCAGTTCATTCTGGAAGGCGCAGGGGCATGCTATATCGACCTTGAGCTCCCAGGGCTTCTTCCCGGCAGAAAATTTTGCACCGAATTTTTCAGCATAGGGCTGAACTACATCGTTATTTGAAGAACGAAGCTGCAGCATATAATCCCATTTTTCTTTTGTGGATACGCCTTCTTCGTCATAGATATAACCATCGGGACCCGAGATGGCAACGACCTTCGCGCCAAGTTCGGTTGCCTTCATACAGGCGCCCCATGCCACATTTCCGAATCCGGAAACAGCAATACTCATACCTTCAAGGCTTCCGCCATGGGCTTTCACGACCTCATCGGCAAAATACATTGCGCCGAAACCCGTCGCTTCCGGCCTGATGAGTGAGCCGCCCCAGTTTCTTCCCTTTCCGGTCAGAACGCCGCTGTTCTCATCACGAAGCCTCTTATACTGTCCGTAGAGGTAGCCTATCTCGCGGCTTCCGACACCTATGTCACCTGCGGGAACATCTGTTTCGGGCCCAATATATTTTTGTAATTCGCTCATAAACGAACGACAGAACCGAAGAATCTCAGTGTCAGACTTGCCCTTCGCGTTAAAATCCGAGCCGCCTTTTCCGCCGCCCATAGGCAGGGTTGTAAGACTGTTTTTGAAAATTTGTTCAAAAGCAAGAAATTTCATTGTACTAAGGGTTACACTCGGGTGGAATCGAAGACCGCCCTTATATGGACCGATACTGTTGTTAAACTGGACTCGGTAGCCTTTATTAACACATACCTCACCCTCATCATTTTCCCATTCAACCTTAAACATAATAACACGATCTGGTTCCGTGATACGCTCAAGGATTCTGGCATTTAGATATTCGGGATCATTGTTAACAACATCAATTACCGATTCTAACACTTCGCTGACTGCCTGGATGAATTCTGGTTCGCCAGGATTCCTTTTTTCAAGTTCGGAAATAAATTTTTGTCGGTTGTACACTCTCATACCTCCGTAATTACAGATATGCGGGTACAATACGCCTATTAGCAGGCTGAGTCAATACGTAAATCGTTGAGAATAATTATTTTTCTACGAGTTTCATATTCTTGTAAATAGAAGGATTTTGAGTAATAATAATAGCGGAGGTATAATGGAAAATTTCACCACACAAAGCACATCTTTATCAGGCAACTTCCCTTTTCAGGACCTTATGTCTCTTCGAGTCAGAGAGATACTTCTTGTATGCAGCGATTATGATCACTTCATGCTCGAAGAAGACGGCAGGATCGAGGAGCAGCTCTTTCAAGAGTACGTATCGCTTAGCCTCCGCTACCCTCCGCAGTTCACTCACGTCTCATCAGCTGTAGAGGCCGTTGAGCTTCTCGCCGAAAAAGTTTTCGATCTAGTGATAGTAATGCTCAGCGTCGGAGACAGCTCAGCCGCCGATCTTGCCAAGACAATTAAGGTCAAATATCCGGCTAAGCCCATAGTTCTTCTTACCCCGGTATCAACAAAAGAAACCATGAGAATCCTCCGGCTTGATGAACTGAGGGCGATAGACTATATATTCTCATGGCAGGGGAATTCGAACATCATGCTCGCCATGGTTAAACTTCTCGAAGATAGTATGAATGTAGATCGAGATGTAAAGGAGCTCGGAGTTCAGTGTATCATTCTCGTAGAAGATTCAGTCCGCTACTATTCAAGCTACCTTCCGGTAATCTATGAATCATTAATAAGACAGGCCCATAATGCTATGAATGAGGGCCTCAATGAGTGGCAGCAGACAATCAGAATGAGAGGCCGGCCCAAAATTCTGCTGGCAAGAAATTTTGAGGAAGCAGTCTCCCTTTATGAAAAATATAAAGACAACTTGCTCGGCGTGATCTCGGATATCGCGTATAATAAAAACGGCAGCATCGATAATGACGCCGGATACAGTCTATGTTCCCACATCCGAGCTGAGAATCTGAATATACCGATCCTCCTTCAGTCATCGAACGCAGACTACAAGCATAGAGCCCTGCAGCACGGAGCGGCATTCATTCATAAACAGACCAAAACCCTTCTCAAAGAGCTCGAACATTATATAAAAACAAACTACGGCTTCGGAGATTTCATTTTCAGAGATCCTTCTACAGGCAAATCTACCGGCTATGTACGGGATCTCAGAGGGCTGCAGCAGGAACTTTCAACCCTGAGCGATAAGAGTTTTACTTATCATGTAAACAGAAATGATTTTTCCAGATGGCTGATGGCCCGTTCTCTTTTCAACCTCGCAAAGAAGATTAGAGCCGTTTCATTTGAGGATACCGGTGACATAAAGGGTATGCGGGATTTCATTATAGGATCAATAAAGAAATACAGAACGAATATGGGAAAGGGAGTAATTGCCGAGTTTGACAAGCTTCGTTTTGACGAACTCAGTTTCTTTTCAAGAATAGGGAACGGCTCCCTGGGCGGAAAGGGCCGAGGATTGGCCTTCATCAATCAACAACTTAAAGAGCATGATCTGTTATCGGAATTCCCGGATATCAATATTTCCATTCCCCGCACAATAGTGCTCACAACCAAGGTTTTCGATGATTTTATATCGGATAATGATCTATACTCGACAGCCCTTAATGAAACTGATGACGGGAAAATCCTCCAGACTTTTATAGAGGCTAAAATGCCGATAAAATATCTTCCTGATTTTGAGACAATTTTAGAAGAAATAACCACGCCTATCGCCGTTCGCTCATCCAGTCTCTTAGAGGATAGTCATCACCAGCCCTTTGCCGGAATTTACAAGACCTACATGCTGTCAAATGAAAATAAGGATTTCAATATCAGAAGAAGAGAGCTTCTTTTAGCCGTCAAAGCTGTTTACGCTTCAACCTACTTTCAGCACAGCAAGGCCTACATGAAATCAACAAATAATATAGTAGAAGATGAAAAAATGGCGATAGTCATTCAGGAGGTAGTCGGAAGAGCCTACGGCCGCCGATTCTATCCAAATATATCAGGAGTGGCCCGCTCATTGAATTTCTACCCTATTGGTCCCGAAAAACCTGAAGACGGAATAGCCGAAATTGCCTTTGGTCTGGGTAAAACCGTCGTTGACGGCGGCACCGCGCTCAGGTTTTCCCCGGCCTACCCTAAAAAGATAATCCAGCTGACTGATCCGGCAACAGCATTAAAAACAACCCAGCAGGATTTTTTCGCGCTGAATCTCGACAAGAAAGACTTTCACCCAGAAGAAAGCGGAAAGAGCTATCTAATTTCAATGAATATCTCTGAGGCTGAGAATGATGGTTCAATGAAGCATCTGGTTTCGACCTTTGACTTCGAAAACAACAGGCTGCGGGACGGTGGAACCCGTATTGGGAAAAAGGTGCTTACTTTTGCCGGAATACTCAAGTACAAACACTTTCCATTGGCTGAAATAATTACATCTCTGCTCAAAATAGGCCGGGAGGCAATGAATGTCCCCATCGAGATAGAGTTTGCAATAAATATTGATACACCCGATAATGAGCCTGCCCTCTTCAGCTTCCTGCAGATACGCCCCATCGTCGAAAACCTTGAAATCAGCGACACAGAGATAGAGAACAACCTGCCGGAAAACACGATAATCTATTCTGAAAAAGCACTGGGAAACGGAGTATACAAGAACATCAAAGACATTGTTTATATCAAACCGGGTAGTTTCGACCGCTCCAGAACGAAAGAAATGAGCGAACTGCTGCACACAATCAATAAAGGTTACATTGACGACGACGAAGGCTATGTGCTCGTTGTACAGGGCCGCCTCGGGTCAACTGATCCTTGGCTTGGAATCCCGCTATCCTGGCCTGACATCTCGCAGGCGAGAATCATTGTTGAATCGGGAACCCGTGATTTCAGGGTGGAGCCCAGCCAGGGAACTCATTTCTTCCAGAATATTACATCCCTCGGCTGTGGATATCTCACTATCAATCCGGATATAGAGGATGGTATATTCAAGGTAGAAGCGCTTGATTCGATGAAGGCTGTCACAGATAGCGAGTTCATACGGATTGTACGTTTCGACTCACCATTAGTCATCAAGATTAATGGAAAAACAGGAAGAGCCCTCATTTCAAAGCAGTTATGATCTGAACGAGCCATTGATACTGAATGTCGCCGTATGCTATTATCTGCTAATGATTCCTCTGAGAATTATTGAGGTTTGCCTGCAAGGGCGACAATCGGTACGGGGTAAATAGCCGTACACCTTATTTTCGCGGAGTCATTCAATCACCTTATGACGGGAGAACTCTGATGAGCAAACAAGTTGCTTTAACCGGTATTAAACCCACCGGAATGCCTCACCTTGGAAACTACCTGGGTGCCATCAAACCGGCACTTGAGCTGGCCGAAAAATATGATGCCCGATACTTTATAGCGGATTATCATTCACTCAACACTATCAAGGATCCGGAGATGCTTCGGAATTATACATATGAAATCGCGGCCTGCTGGCTGGCCTGCGGACTGGATCCTTCAAAAACCCTGATCTACAGGCAGTCGGATGTTCCGGAGACCTTCGAGCTTACAACCATGATCATGGCTTTCACCACCAAGGGGCTGATGAACAGGGCTCACGCCTACAAGGCTCAAGTTGATGTTAACAAGGAAAAGGGGAAGCCCGAAGATCATAACATAAATATGGGTCTCTACACCTACCCAGTCTTGATGGCTGCCGACATTCTTTTGTTCGACACTAATTATGTTCCTGTCGGCAAAGACCAGGTACAGCATATCGAGATGGCTGTTGATATCGCCGAGGCTGTAAACCGAGCATATAACAAAGAACTTTTAACACTTCCAAAACCCGTGGTTTCCGAATCTACCCAGGTTGTTATCGGTCTCGACGGCCGAAAAATGAGCAAGAGCTACGACAACACTATTGCCCTCTTTCTGCCGGAGAAAAAGCTCAAAAAGCTATGTAACAAGATTGTTACTAACTCACAGGCGGTTGAAGAAGTAAAAGACCCGGAAACCTGCAACGTTTTCACCCTCTACAAGCTCTTTGCCACTGAGGAAGAACAGGCATCACTCGCCGCTAAATACCGAGCCGGAGGCATGGGATGGGGAGAGGCCAAGGCAGAACTATTCAGGGTCCTGAATGAAACAATCTCTCCAATGCGGGATAAATATGACAGTCTTATGGAAGACAAGGCATATATTGACAAGGTTCTCGCCGATGGAGCCGAAAGAGCAAGAGAACTGGCAAAGGCCAAGATTGCACTGCTGCGGAGAACGATGGGCTTTGAATTACACTCAAATAACTGAGGGAATTCCAAAAACGGTCATTTTGAAAAATCACCCCTGCAGTGTTTTTGAATGACAGCAATTAAGTATGTGCAAAGCTTCTTTCAAAACCCGGTTAGTTTTAAAAGAAGCTTTGGAGTATTTTTTGCACCATTTTAATTAATACTACTACATAGAAAGTTGTTAAAAATACTCCATATTCATCTAAGGTTGGAATTCCAAAAGTCACTGCCTTTTGGAATTCCCTCTACATTATAAAGAAACTGTATTTACATCTATGGCAGCTCTGTATCTCAAAAAAAATCTTCTATTCAGACTTCAGAATTATTTCAGTTATCTCCGGCCAAGCAAAGAATCTTAGTGGCGGAGTAATAGTACCTATACCATTTGACACTATCACATCCATTCCGGCAATGCTTTCACAAATGAGACTTCCTTGAAAAACGGATCTATATACTCAGAACTTCGATGCACATAATCTCCGCCTAATAAAACGAGGTCAGGAGACATCTCATTAATACTCTGAATAAGCCTTTCGACTCTTCGTCTGCTGAAAAATGGGCCATGATGAATGTCAGTGATAAAAACAATTTTATAATCCTCGAAATCTTCCGGAACATCTTTATCTTTAATCTGATGCGTGCGAGTTAATATGAGGTGAGGTTCGAGCAATGAATATATTCCAAAAATTAATATCACAATTAAAAGGACGCGCAGCTTCTTTCTTTTTTTCATTTTTTCTCCTCAGGTTCAACGACCCGCCACGAATCAAAATAATGCGGCTCCGTATTATTTTTTAATATATACTCTGGTGCTACTCGGCCCAATGAGAGTCCGTTGATTCAAGACAGTCTATCTCCTTCAACAGATTCACCATCTCTATCGCCGATACCGCCGCGTTGAACCCATGGTTCCCAGCCTTGGTGCCTGCCCTCTCGAGGGCCTGTTCGATACTATCAGATATAAGCACTCCGAAGATTACAGGTATTCCGGTGTCCAGCGAGACCCTGGCAATGCCCTTCGCAGTCTCGGATGCAACGAACTCGAAGGGTGCCATGCCGCCCCGGATAACCGCACCGAGGCAGATTACCGCATCAAAAAGTCCGGACTCGGCAAGCTTTTTAGCCGCAAGCGGGATCTCGAATGCGCCCGGCACCCTGACGGTGACAATATCCTGTTCATCCGTACCGTGGTGGAGCAATGCTTCACAGGCCCCCTTCTCAAGTTGCTCGGTTATCTGCGAATAAAATCTGCCGATAACGAGGGCAAAATTCCGACCTTCCGCGTTGAGTTTTACTGATATTTCTGTCATTTTGTTTCTCCTTTGGACAAGGAGCTTTCGGGTATAAACTGGCACAAAATTTCGAAACTAAAATTATGCGCCTCAAAAATGAATTTGATTGGCAAACACGATCCAAAAAAGGATCTGTTCTGATTTTCTCCCGTCCGGACTATACCGTTGGCACCGGAATCTAACCGGTTCAGTCCCTTCGGAATCGAAGGGAGTAGCGGGCTGTACCGCCAGTCAGGAATTGCCGAGTAAAACAGAATGTTCCACTCTACGCACCTTACCCCGAAAATCTATTGTCCATTACTTAAAATGATGGCTGGATGTTAGTCATTACTCGAGAATATGTCAACTATTTTCCTACATAAAAATCCTCTGAAAAACCGCCGACGATGATTCCCGACTCTACTTCAATAATCTGAATATTCAGGCTGCAGACATCTTCATCCTCCCAGCTAAGGCTGCCTGTCATGATCAAATCAGCACCGAGAAGACGTCCGAATTCAACCTGTGAATCTGTATCTGTTATCTCCGACATTTGAAATGCCTGCTCTTTCATCAGTTCATTAATATTCTTCCTGCTGAGAACTGCTATGTCCACTTCCTCATACATAGCCGCATTCGCGATCTCGACGGTAAGAGTCTGACTGATATAGGAGACGAGTTCATCATCATCCTCCGAATTAAAGTCATAGACAGCCAGGGTATATCCTTCATAATCCTGAAGAAGTTCAACAGTACTCCAGGCAATGTCTTCAATCACAGTATCGGTATCATTTATTGTAGCGCAGGAGGCAAGCAAAATGAGAGCAGTTAACAATATAAGCAATTTCTTCATATAAGTTCTCCCCTTGATAATGACTTAAGTATAGGAGTAAACTTTTAAAATGTCTAATAAAAGTGAAGCATGGCAGGGCCACAATGCATACCGTCAATCTCTATTTCAATTGTCCCCAATCCAGGTCAATACATTATCTAATCCGTAAGGTGTTATCTCAAAAAAAGACTGCCCGATTGAGCAGTCCTGTGTAAGTTAATTAATCAGGCTTTGATACTGCCTGCTGCTATATTCAGTTTTTCCTTGTAGTCCTGAAGCCTTAAGATTTAATTGATTAAAGCCACAAAGGGCGCATCTCTTTAAAAATTACCTTATCTGCTGTTTTACAATAATATTTCCATAATAAGCGGACCTGAGACAATTGGGTTTTCTCCGTAGAAAACCTGCTTGTATAAATCCCTTGCCTCATCAAGAGTCGGGACCCTCGGAGAGAGCTTCGTGGCTATTGCTTCAACGGCCAATGCCGCAAAATCATTTATTTTCATTAAATACTCGCCCTCATCTATGCCTGCTTCTGAAAAACTTCGCGGGATCCCCACGGTCTCATTAAAGGCGATTATGTGGTCAACCAGCATCTGGCACAGCTCTTTATCGCTGCTGCTCTTATATCCGAGACGCTTAGCGAGTTTCACATATGACGGATGGACTCCGGTAAAGGCCGTCGTATAAGGCAGCAGCAGTCCGCATACAAGACCGTGAGGCAGTCCAAACCAGGGGCCGGGTTGATCGAAACCGTGCGCAAGCCCCGCACAGGAATTGGTAATGCTTACCCCTGCCAGGCTTGCCGCGACATGGCAGGCTTCCCGGGCAGTCTTCTTCAGATCCCCCGAAGAGCTCTCATCCGCGGAGGCCTCAAGATTTTCGAAGATATCGAGGGCGGAGGATATTGCCATCGTAGTTACCATTGCAGAGGCGGCTACCGAAACGGAGGCTTCCATCGCGTGGGTGAGTGCGTCCATACCGGTATGGGCGACAATTTTCGAAGGCAGTGAGTCGGTCAGATCGGCATCGAGTATCGCATAGTGGGGAATCAGCTCATCGGCAAGCATCAGATGCTTCCTGTTTGTCTTTCTCTCGGTAAAGACCGCAGCGGAGGTTGTCTCAGACCCCGTCCCGCTTGTAGTGGGAATTGCGACCATCTTGGCTGTAGCACCCAATGCGGGAAGCTGGTACGGCTTCAGCGCATCTTCCAGGGCCAGCTCGGGGTGCTCATAGAAAAGATGAATACCTTTGGCGGTATCCATGACAGCTCCGCCGCCAATGGCGATGAGCAAATCAGGTTTATATTCTTCCATGACATCGAGAACCTCATATATATCTTCGAAGAAGGGTTCATTCAGTATTTTTGCAATAAAACGGCATTCCGTCCCGGACTCTGATAGTATTTCGATTATCCTTGTCTTAAGACTTTCCGGCAGACTCCTTCCGCCATGGATTACTGCAGCTCTGGAGGCCTTAATTTGTTTTAAATATTCTATCGAACCTCTGCCGACTATAAATTTTGTAAGCTCAAAACATCTGTAATTGCTTTGCATCAGGACGCCTCTTCGTAATGTTAGAATATCACCGCCATGCCATTTCGGACATGACGGATTCTGTTGTCAGAAATTATGCTATAAATACTCGGTCAAGCTCACTTCTAATTACCTGAAGATCCTTGTCCACCTGCTTTTTTACTGCCTCAAGATTAGGGAATTTTACGACTCCCCGAATGTAGGCATATAATTCCAGGGCAATTTGTTCACCATAGATATCACTCGCGAAATCAATAAGAAAGGTCTCTATAGTTACATAACTATGATCATCGACCGACGGGCGTCTTCCTATATTCGTCAACCCCTTAACAGTGTTTGACTCAATTTCAGAAAGGGATCCATAAACACCGAATTTCGGCATTATTTTTGAATCCGGCACCTTTAGGTTCGCGGTAGGCATACCAACGGTACGCCCCAGAGCCTTTCCATGAACAACCTCACCGAATATCGTAAATGGATGTCCCAGCAGCTCATTGGCCTTCTTCAGATCACCTTCTTCAAGCTCAATCTTGATCCAATCCGATGTAATCTCCCGGCCTTCATGCTCTACTGTCGCACATCTTATTAGTTCATATCCGTATTTTCCGGAGAGCTCTTCGAGTAGAGCAATATCGCCTGCCCTGTCTTTGCCGAATTTCAGGTTTTCTCCCGCGACAATTTTCTTGGCATCGAATTTCCCGATGAGAATTGTTTTTACAAAGTCTTCTGCTTCCATCGCGAGGACAACCGCGTCGAGAGGCAGGCTGACCATAGCATCTGCCGCATCGCCTTTTAAAAGCCCGGCCTTCTCTTCCTCGGTATAAATTACTTTAATATCACCCTTGAGTTCCGAACAAATTGTATCCAGACTCAGAATAACGGCGTGATCACAGCCCTCTTTGTTCTCCATAAGAGAATTTAAAACCATTCGGTGACCCTGATGTAGACCATCGAAACAGCCGAAAGCAACTATCGTATTTTTCATAGAATAATCAGCTTCATCAATATATTCCATTATATCATCCTTAACTAACTGTCAGGTCATCGCCGCTTTTAGCACTCTTTTTCAGAGAGATGATAAGTAACAGTGCACCCAGACCATACCAGATTAATCCGTAGTACCAGAATGCCGATCCGTTTATTATTCCCGGGATATAGGCCATGACGATTACAGCAATTGTAATAATGGGTAAAAACTTTCCACCCGGTGCACGAAAGTTGCCGGGAACATAGACATTCTTCTTTCTAGCTACAAATAGAGAGATACAATTAATGCTTATTGTTATTGCGGCAAATAGAGCTCCGAGATTAACAATCTGCGAGGTCAGCTGCGGAAAACAGGAAATTATTATACTTGCAATGGCTACAACTATTGTTGCATTCAGCGGTGTTCCGGTTTTGGAATTGAGCTTTCCGAGAGATTTAGGAATCATCTTCGCATCAGCAACCGCCGCGATGGCACGGGAAGTAAGCGCTATTAGTACAAGTATTGTTGTAAGAAGCGCAAGAACCGCTGCAACAGAAATCAGCTTGGCTATCCATGGAAATGCTCCGAGCTTTGTAAATGCCGCGGCATAAAGGGGAATATACCTCATTCCAGGATTTGCATCGAGGAAGCCTGCTGTAACAAGGCCGAGAGTAGTTACAAGTATCAGAAGATATAGAACGACAACGATCGACATCGCTATGAAAATAGATTTGGGAACATTCTTGTTGGGATTTTTTACCTCAGACACCATGAATGCGATGGCAACAATCGATCCATAAGCAACCATAGCGGTAGGAATCGCCGTCATGAAACCGGTTGATCCCATGGCTCCCTGAGTAAGGAAGGGAGTAAACTGGGTTGAATCCCAGCTGCCGCCGAAGAGTCCGACTCCGATAAAGATAACCATCGTGGTAACAAGGCCTATGACCATTACAGTACTTGCGTTTCCGGTTACGGTAAACTTCAGGGTATTCAGAAGAAAACAGAACAATACTGCTGCAATTGCCATAGGAATCTGCAGTCCTGAAAATATCGGAAAACCTACGCCGAGATATGTCGAGACATAGATCGCTGCAAACCCGATACCTGCAATGTTTGCGTTGATATATCCCCAGAATGATATCCATCCCCAGATCTTGCCTTTTTTCTCAGTACTGCCGAGAGCTTTTGACGGAAAGACGAAGACTCCACCGGATTTTGGAAAAATTGTTGACAGCTCAGCAATTTGAAGACCGTACATCAACAGAATAATCGCGGCAATTATCCATGACACCAATGCCGCGGGTCCGGCTGAATAGATTGTCATTCCCGATAGTGAGAATATTGCACTACCGATCATCCCACCGACGATGATTGTCACGCATTGTACGAGACCTATCGATCCTCCGCTTTTTACTTTCTCTTGTAAATTAGACATAAACTTCTCCTTAAAGTTAATCAGACATTCGCATGGAAGAAAAATCTTCCAGCGGAACACATTTTTAGGAATACCTCCCGAAAATCAACTTTTTTAGATATCAGTCATTAAATATGCTAATGCTACTTTCCAGTAACAAGAACTCTGTAACTATCGGGCTTCAATGCCGTCTTGAAGCCCTTGCTTATGGACCCCAAAGACACCGTCTCCGAAATCAATTCTGAGAGATCTATAGTCTTATTTGAAATGAGTCTCGATGCAATAAGAAAATCAGACATCTTAGGATTAACCGCGCCTGTTATTATCATCTCACTTGAATGAATCTTATTAACGCTAATCTCAACAGGATTATCAGGATGAAAAGACGTGTACATAACTGCGCGGCCAAGCTTTCCTGTCATCTCGATACTGTCGGAAGCTAAAGAGGTAGAGGCTACTGTACAGAAAACCGCATCGGCTCCCCGGCCGTCAGTAAGTTCCTTCACCCTTGCAACAGCATCTTCCTTACCTGAATTGATAAGGATATCGGCTCCCATCTTCCTGGCAACCTCAAGCCTGCCTTCATCAATCTCGCAGGCTATTACCCGGGCGCCTTTAAGTTTCGCGAGCTGAATATGGAAGGCTCCCATTATACCTACGCCCACTACGACAACATCATCTCCAAGATTGATTTGGGCATTGTTTATGCTGTGAACACAGCAGGCCAGGGGTTCGGCCAGAGCAGCATGAGCGAGGTCAACATCCTCAGCCATCTTATAGACATTTATCGCATCAAGCAGCATGTATTCAGAAAAACCGCCCGGCCCCAAAAGGCCCTCATGTACTGAGGCCTTAAAAGAGACAACACATTGATTCTCATGTCCGCTCTTGCAGTAATAACATTCGCCGCAGGAGTTCAGCATCCGGACAGCAACCTTGTCGCCGGGTTTCACCGAAGTAACATCATCACCAGCTGACTCGATAATACCTGAAATTTCATGACCGCCTGCGAATGGATATCTCTTCATCACACCGGAGAATACTCTCTGCTCGAGGGTGCAAATTGCACAGTATTCAACCTTAACAAGGACCTGGCGGCCTACAGGGCTCTTTTTCTCAAACTCAAGGGTTTCAACTTCGTTTACCCCGGAAATCACGCTTACGTTATATTTTTCCATCATTTTTCCTTTTAATGCAGTTTATTCATTTCTTTGAGTGCAGCATCAACACTGCAGTCTTCATGAATGAGTTTTGCTATCGCGGCAGCATATCTGACGGGACTCTCATGTCCCCATATATTTCTTCCCATAGCAACACCGGCTCCGCCTACTTCAATTGCGTCCTTAATTTCCTGAAGAAGGATCCTCTCCTCTACCTTCTGTGAACCGCCTAAAATTACTACCGGAGCATAGGTGCTCTCAACGAGATTTTTAAAACTGTCCTGATCACCTGTATAAACTGTTTTCACAATATCGGCTCCAAGCTCTACACTCTGACGGCAGGCAAAGGTGATATTCTCAGGGGTTCTTGCATCATCAAACCGTTCAAATCCTCTGGGCAAGGCCTCGGCCGTAACAGGAAGCCCCCATTTATGAGCATCCATCACGCATTTAGACAGATTGCTAAGCACCTCGCTCTCAAATTTCGAACCGGGGAAGCTCATCGTGATGATCGAGTCAGCCCCAAGCCTCAGTGCATCTTCGGCGGTCGCGACAATCTGCATCGGTTTGGATCTATCTCCGAGAAAGGAGACTCCGCCGTCTATCCGCAGGATTAAGCCCTTACCTAAAAATGCATCTGCAAACCTCTCGGCCATTCCTACGGTTGCAAGAAAGGCATCAGCTCCGGCTGCAGCGAGCTCTCTTATCATCTCTCCCTGCTTCTTCAGTGCAGGCAAGACGTTAAAATTCGCCCCATGATCCATTGCCAGAATGAAAGTCTTTCCATCCGGCTTAAAAATATGATTCATTCGATGTGTTGTATTGTTCATTATTGCTCCTGAAAGTATTTATAATGTTAAAAATCATTTTTGTTACATATGCTCACACTGCATATCATATGTCGACATTTGATGATATATCATATCCGGCAAATGTCAAGAGATTTCCATTATTTATTTTTCCAGCCGATCGTGATGCCCTGCTAATGGGCGGTTTAGGATTGTGATTGATTTTCCGCCAGATCTGTATTAAGGTGATTTCAGCATGAAGGAATACAGGAAACTGTCGAGAACCGATCACATCAGAGTTGCAAATTATTATTATAATCACGGACTCACTCAGGAACAGATTGCCATTACCATGGATCTCTCCCGTCAGCGGATAAACCGCGTACTTAGTAAATGTCTTAAGGACGGAATAGTAAAAATCAATGTCGAGGGCATGGATGAAACAAATATCAATCTCGAAAACAGTATAGAAAAAAAGTATAATCTCAAGACCGTTCGAGTATCCAACACCTCATTAAATGATGACATCTATACCGCCATCGGTAGACTTGCAGCTGAATATCTTGCCACCATCATTAAAAATGGAGATATAATCGGTTTTTCCAGGGGTCGGAGCATTTCCGCCCTCGTCGACTGCATGCCTTCTATCCAATTTGACGACCTGACAATAACCCAGCTAATGGGCGGCCGCAATAATCAACATTCAAATGTAAATGTAGACGATATTGTTCACAGATTTGCCAAACAAACAAATGCTAAGTCGGCCCTTCTATTTGCCCCCGTTATTGTTAACAGTCCGGCAGTTAAAAAAGCCATAATGAAGGAACCTTTTTTCCTTGAAACTTATAATATCATCAAATCATGCACCATCGCCGTTGTTGGTATCGGAGACGCAAGCTATGAGCCTGATATCTCATCAATTAGTGACGAGCAGATAGTATACAAGAAGCAAAAGTTCCCTGTCGGTGAAATTTGCACTCATTATTACTGTGAAAACGGCGAGCCGGTGAAGACCTCACTCGATGAAAAAATAATTGCCGTGGGCCGCGATGATTTCCTGAAAATTCCTACGCGAATTGGTGTTGCCGGCTCGATACTCAAGCTTCCTGCAATTATCGGTGCCATCAAGGGCGGATACATAAATACACTTATAACAGATCAGAAAACAGCAGAAGCTTTAGCCTGAACAATTTCGATAGTAAAAAGTTAAATCCTCTTGGATTAAAAAATAGCCGATGTTTAAATCATCACCGGGAATCAGGTTGAATTCCATCAGGGACTCCTCATCTCGCGCTTTCCAGGCAGAACAGTCTCACATCTCGAGGCTGATAGATAAGAAAACCTCTGAGAATTTGGGCGAAAACAGAGTAAAATGAAGAGTCGCAGGAAACCTGAAAAAGAGGCTGATGCAAGTATTTGTTCTCCAAAGTAGTATAAAAAGCTCTTTGTTGTAACTGACTATAACATCAGAAGTTAGTGTATGTTTTTATAATTTTTTATTTCGAATTTGTGTGACGAGCCTTAATTTTCAGTATATACTGCTTGTATCCATTACTGGTCAGCGGGCGATTAACTCAGTGGGAGAGTGCTACCTTCACACGGTAGAAGTCAGCAGTTCAAATCTGCTATCGCCCATCATCCTGCTTATATTTTGTTCTGTTATAATCATCCTGGACACTTATGATTTTTTTATGAAACAATTCTAATTCTGAAGCACCGAATACTTTTTCCAGTTTAATATTATATGGATCAATCAACCGTCCCCGACATCCTCACCTCAACCGCGCAGAGCCGTTTTGGAATAAACTACCTCTTTCCGTTTCAGCGGCTGGTTATCTCAAACATTCTCGAGGCCGGCGGATTTTACGGCACCGACGACGGGGCCGACCCGCTGTCAAAACAGATTGTAATTCTTCCCACCGGTGCTGGTAAAAGTCTCTGCTTCATGCTGCCGGCGGTCCTTCTATCCGGCCCCACCCTGGTAATCTTCCCGCTGCTCTCACTCATCTCAGACCAGAAGCGCCGCTGTGATGATGCAGGCATAGGTTCTGCGAGCCTCACCGGGGGGCAGAGCACCACCGAACGTGATGCAGTATTCAGCGGTATTGCAGATGGAAGCATCAAAATTGTACTAACCAATCCCGAAACAGCCCTCTCAGACAAGGTGCTGCCGAGGCTGAAAGGTTGCCGTTTTGCCCACCTTGTATTTGATGAAGTCCACACGGTTTCCGAGTGGGGAGACAGTTTCCGGCCGGCCTATCTTGAGAGCAGGCGCATCTACCTTGTGGCAGAGATTCCGGTGGTAACTGCCTTCACAGCAACCGCCTCGGATACAGTGCTAAGCCGTGTTAAACAGGTCCTCTTCCCGGGCGAATCTCCCCACCTCATATCAGCCAACCCCGACAGGCCGAACATCGCCTACACCGTACTGCCCTCTCTCTGCAAAATTCGAAGCCTGGAGCGCCTCCTGAGGCCCGGGAGCCCGGATGCTGTGCGCCGCCCTGCCCTGGTGTTCTGCTCGACGAGGAAGAAGGCTTCACGGACAGCACTTGAACTCCGAATGCGGCTGAAAGATGATGAGGTCTTCTTCTACCATGCGGGACTCAGCAAGGAGGAGAAGACAAGGGTTGAAAAGTGGTTCTTCAGTTCCGACAATGGAATACTCTGCGCAACGACCGCTTACGGAATGGGTATTGACAAGGCAAATATAAGGACGGTGCTTCATAATGACCTCTCCCCATCGGTAGAGGCATATCTGCAGGAATCCGGCCGGGCCGGCCGGGACAGAACCCAGGCTGAGGCAATCCTGCTGTACGCGCCTTCAGACCGGTCTTCCTTCAGAGGTGCTGACAACCCCGCATCCGCCGCCCGTTTTTCAGCCCTGCTCTCCTTTGCCGAAAACAGCAGGGTCTGCCGCCGCGAATCGCTCATGCGCCTTCTTGGAGCAGAACCCGACACCTGCTTCGGCTGTGACGTATGCAGAAAAGAGGTGACAACCAGTCCTGCTTACGGCGAGACTCTCATGCGTATCATCAAGCGGAACAAAAGAAGATATACGCGCTCTGAGACAGCCGACCTCCTCCGCACTCGTTCATCGGGGCTCAGCCGGGAGGACTCTATTGAGATGATCTCAGAAATAATTCTAAAAGGTGATCTTCATGAAATCAAACGAGGGCCATGGAAGAGGACTCTGACCCTCCCTATGATAGGCTCGTAGTAAATATCCATTCCCTTTTGCTTGTATTTCGAGGTATTTCAGTTGGTTGTCTAAGCTGTTTTGGCTCTGGCCGGAAGTACTGTTTCTATACATAGAAACACTTTATCATAGGTCTTTTGGGTCTACAAGTAGAAATTGGAGTTGATTTCAGACATCAGCTGAAGGACGGGGCTTCCAGGCGAATTCATCGGGAGAGGTTAACACAGGTTTGCCATGATGCCCGGCAGCGGAATTAAACCAATTATGGATTGAATTAACAATTAAGCCAATTTCAAAAATCAACAATTTCTTGAATTGGCAGACTCTTTAGAAAAAATTTAGCGCAAAATGTTTATTTGGCATGAGCCCCTATAGATATACTCTCTTTTATTTTCATAAATACTATATTGGAAAAGTTTTTCTTGACATACTAACGAACGTTAGCTATAGTTACTAACTAACGTTAGCTATAATTACTTGCGAACGTTAGTTAGGAGTTGCAACATGACCGAAACAGAAGATTTTGATACGCAGACAACCAAGGAAAAGATTTTCACAGCCGCCGTAAGGCTTTTTGCAGAACGGGGATTTCATGGAACATCAATAAGAGAACTGGCAAGAGAAGTTGGAATCAAGGAAAGCTCGGTATACAATCATTTCCCCGGCAAAAATGCCATTATGCAGGCAATCCTTGATTATCACAGGCAGGGGTTTCAGACGGCTTCAGAGGAGCTTACAAAATCCGACCTCCCTTTTGATGATACTACAGATCCGGTAGAATTCTGGATGATGGGCGCGGCAGAATTTTTAAAGCATCAGCCTCCTCTATCGCAGCAGATTTCAATAATTCTGACCAATGAAATGTATCTGAACAAGCAGTGTCGTAAATTTTTTCTGGACACAATGTTTGATATCCAGAAGGTGCTGACAGAAAACATCCTGAGAGAAATGTATTCGAGAGGAATGATTATTGACTGCGACTTTAGAAAAACCGCAGAACAGTATGTGTACTTTATTCAGGGTATTTCTATTGAAACCAATCTGATGCTGATGGACGGAAAGAATGAAGCTGAAAGACAACAACATTTATTTGAACATATTGCCCTGTTTATAGGGAGACTTAAAAAACAATAAGGAAGGACAAGAATGAATGGAATAATTATCTACAAATCAAATTACGGTTCAACAAAGCAGTATGCGACCTGGCTAAGCGAAGAAACAGGGTTTACAGCAGTGGATATAAAGAAGGCCGGTGAAAAAACTATCAGGGGGAAAAATATTGTAATACTCGGCAGTCCAATATTTGCCGGTAAGCCTGTTATAGCCGGATGGATAAATAAAAAATGGAAATATCTGGCCGACAGGAAAGTTATCCTGTATACCACTTCGGGTGCAGCTCCCGATGATCCTTCGATTCGGAAAGTTATGGAAAACAGTTTTGAACCGGAAATTGCCGGTAAAATTAAATACTTCCCGCAGGGGGGAAGTATGGTATTCGCCAAGCTTAATCCGCTGCACAGGTTTGCAATGAGGCTGGGCAGTAAAATGGAAAAAGATCCGGAAATCAGCGCTAACATGCTCAAAGACAAGGATCATGTAGATCGCAGCGGAATAAAAACAATTATAGATTATATTAACAATTAAAAAATCCGGCAGGAGGACCGGGAGGAGACAGGATGAAAAAGAAAAGTATTGTGGTATTGATAATTTTATTAACGGTTCTGGTGATTATTGGGGGTTCGGCCGGTACCGGTTGTGTATCGCTGAGCCGGGAACATGATGAAGCTCGGAACCTGCCAATTACGTCAATTAATTTCAGTAAATTAAAGGACGGAACTTATACAGGTGAATATGAAGGCGGTATGTACCGATGGCGGGCCAATAAGGTGAACGTGACTGTTTCTTCAGGCAAAGTGACTGTAATTGATCTGCAGGATTTATCTGATTCCGGAGACGGATTTGCAGAGCGCAGAGAATTATACAACAGAATAATTGAAGCTCAGTCACTCCAGGTCGATGTGATAAGCGGTGCAACGCTCACTTCCAAAGCATATCTCAAGGGAGTAGAAATTGCACTGAGTCCGGCTTTAGCGGACTGAAAAAGGCAGGAGAAAACTATGAAGGTAACGGCATTTATCGGAAGCGCCAGAAAAAAACACTGCTGGCAGGCAGCTGAGAAATTCTTACAGAACCTCAAAACCATGGGTGATGTGGAATACGAAATTATCCGGCTGTCCGACTATAACCTGCAGATTTGCAGGGGATGCAAATTGTGCATTGAAAAAGGAGAACAGCACTGCCCGCTAAAAGATGACAGAGACATTCTGATAGAGAAGATGAGGCGTTCCGACGGAGTAGTATTCGCAGTCCCCAATTATACATTTCAGATTTCAGGGCTTATGAAGGTATTTCTGGACAGGCTGGCATATATCTGCCACAGGCCGGAGTTCTTCGGCAAAACTTATACCGGGATTGTTGCTCAGGGAATCTGGGGCGGTAAAAAGATAGCAGCATATATAGATTTTGTTGGTTCACCCCAGGGTTTCAATGTAGTAAAAAGCAGCTGTATCATGACCCTCGAACCAATGACTGAAAAACAACAGAAAAAGATCGATCGGATAATTGGCAAGCAATGCAGAGATTTTTACCAGCAGCTTGTGAAAAACGAATACCGCAGGCCAACGTTTTTTGAAATGCTGATGTTCAGACTGGGCAGAACAAGAATTAAAATGATGCTGGATGAAAGTTACCGTGATTTCATCTTTTACCGCGATAAGGGATGGTTTGAATCGGAATTTTATTATCCTGTGAAAATCACATTTGTTAAAAAAATATTCGGTGATGCAATTGACTCTGTTATGACTAAATCGCTTGAAAAGGATATGAACGGGGAAAGAAAAAAGAAGGTAATCAGGGAATCGGAACCACAAAAGACTTTAACTGCCTTCAAATAATACGATCAATGAAAACGCAATTTCTACAGCCGAGTAATCACCCGGGGTCTAAGAAAAAACATTTCTGAAATTTCTTATCCTGATATTCCCCGAATCAAATTCAAGCTCCCCGTCATAAATAAGGAGACCATCCTTGTCCATACCGGCAAGTTTTTGAAAGTACCTAATATTTTTAAGAAAATCTTCCCTATAGGTTCTTGAAGATTTAATTTCAACAGGAAGATGAGAAGACCCGGCCGGATAAAGCAAATCAACCTCATTTTGATGATGATCCCGGAAGAAATAGAGACTGGGTTCATACCCCCTATTCAACCTCTCTTTATAGATATCCGCTATCACCATATTTTCAAATAAACTGCCGAAAACAGGATCGCGCTCAAGCTGTTCAGCTGTTTCTATACCAAGCAGATAGACTGCCAAGCCAACCTCCATGAAATATATCTTGGGGGATTTTGTCAGCCTTTTTCCGAAATTGCTATGAAAAGGAGGTAATCTGAACACTATGAATGACGCTTCAAGGATACTAAGCCACTTCTTCAATTGAGGAGAACTTATCCCAACCTGATTCGAAAGACTGCTGAAATTAATTTCTTGTCCTGCCCTGCCGGCCAGAAGCTTTAAAAACAGTTCGAATGCCTGCTGATTTTCAATGGCCATGAGTTTCCTCACATCTCTTTCAACATAGGTCTGAAAATAATCACTGTAAAAACGCCGGGGTCTTATATCCTGTTCATGCAGTCTCGGCATAAAACCATTCAGCATCAGTATATTTCTATCGCTTTTCATGTATTCGGAACCCATTTCTTTGAATGAGAACGGCGGCAGCGTTAACACAGCTGTGCACCCTGCAAGTGATTGTGAGACTGCTTCTCCAAGCATCAACTGATGACTGCCTGTTAAAACAAACTGTGCTTTTGTGCGGGGTGATTCATCAACTATAACCTGTATCCATGAAAGAAGCTCGGGAACGTTCTGTATTTCATCGATTACAACCGGCGCCTGATACATTTTCAGGAAACTCTTCGGATCATTTACAGCTAAGGCCCTCAGCTCAGGGTCCTCCAGATTAGCATAGACGTAATCTGGAAAACACATCTTTGCCAATGTAGTCTTCCCAGATTGCCTGGGCCCTAGTATCGTGATTACAGGATATTCTTTAGCTGCCTGAAACAGCTCTGCTTCAATATTTCTTTTAATCATTTATGGACAATTATAAACTCTATGTTTAAATTTGTCCATAAAAACTCCAAGGCTTCATGATCGGGTAATTTTCTCGGCAGGGAGAGAAGCGGAATTGCCGCTGCGGCGGCGGGCACAGAGCCGGATTAAAGGCCGCAGACTAAGGCATTGCAGCGGATAGCCCGACCCGGTACTACCAGGTGCCTCCGTTTAGCCTGCGGCGAGCTGATGCATAGATGTTAATAGCCGAAATGCTGTCTGACAGAACTCTCCAGGAGTTTAAACACTGGCCATGGAAAAGATGTTTGACAATGAGCTAAAAAAGAATAAATAGTAGTTTTTGTTAGCTTAAATCAGAAACTCCAGCCTGGCTTTTACACCTTCATCGCTGGTGATTGTAAAGGTTCCGTTAAGCTGACTGCTGAGCGTTTTAACTAATGATAATCCAAACGAATCAAGGCTATTTATATCAAAATCTTCCGGAAGGCCATTACCATCGTCCTGAATTTTTAAAGTTACCGCATTACTGTTTTTGGTGAACTCTATCAAAATAGAACCGGAGGCTCCTTCGGCAAAGGCATATTTCATGATATTTGTGAGCAGTTCGTTTACAATGAAACCTATAAGTAATAACTGCTGCTGTTCGAGCTGAAAATCATCAATACTTTTTTTAAGTTTTATATTTTTATGCTCGGAAAACAAGCCCCTTATTTCACTAATAAGATTATTCAGATACTCACTGGTTGAAGTTACATTATACTCATCAGTGAGCAGCATTTTTTCATATAGAATACGCATGCTGCGCACCCGTCCTATAGCATCCTGAAGCGCTGAAGAAGCTTCCTCATTTTCAATTGATTCCGACTGCATGGATAGAAGGCTTTCTACAGCTGCATAATTATTCTTAATGCGGTGATGTACCTCTTTCAGAATCACAAGTTTTTCTGACAATTGCTGATTCAGCTCTTCTTCAATATGTTTTCGCTCTATTATTTCCTGATTCAAGCCTAATGTTTTTCGATGGACCTGAATACGGAGCATGATGAGCGCACTGAAAACCAGAATTATCATAAAAGGTATGATGAAATACATAGTTCTCACAATAATATCTTTCAATGAAACTCTCGGAAGCAAATCCGGGGTAAACCATTTACTGTGGATTCTGTCATATGTGCCGTCGGCAATAATTATAGCCAGGCCTTCATTCAGAGTAGAGAGAAGCCTGCTATTTCCTTTTCTAACAGCAAAACTGAGATCCTGTGAAAAACCATCAAGCTCGATAGCAAGTGGAATGATATTTTCAATATCCATAATATTCAGAAGTTGTATTCCCATTAATCTCTGCGCGATTACGGCGTCATACTGACCGGAGGAAAGCAGTTCAAATGCTTCAAAATAATTTTCGGTGGTAACAATATGAGGTGAAAGATTGACCCTGTTGACATATTCTTCAGCATTATCACCCTTCATCACCAATATCGTTTTATTTTCCAGGTCCTCGATACTCTTAATTCCATCTGTCCCTTTTCTGACAAACACGGCTCCATGCATGGTGTGATATGGAAATGTAAAATCATAGTACTCCTCCCGCTCCGGAGATCTTCCTACCATCGGAAGCGCGTCAATTCTGCCCTCAGATAGTTCTTCTTTAATGTCATTCCAGGTGCCGACCTTTATTTCTGCATTTAGTCCCATAACTTTGGCAGCTTCCTTAAATAATTCAACCGAGAAACCATCCGCTTCACCGTTCTCATCCACGATGCAGAAGGGCGGATAATCCGGCTCTGACGCAATACGGAGAAGTCCGCCTTCATCTTCTGAGGCAATCTGAAATACATTTATGATCGAAAACAGTATTAAAAGGAAAGTCCATCTTTTCACCGGGGAAAACCGCCTTACTCTCTTTTTAATTATAGTAAACAGACTTTCAATGTCAAAGTAAATCATCTTTAACTATAGATATCGCGGGTATTTCAGAGTATTATCCTCTTTATGACAATTACTGTACTTGGATCAGGCACCTCATTCGGGGTGCCTTCAATAAACTGCAACTGCCCGGTCTGCAGCTCGGAGGATCCCCATGATGATCGCACCAGAGCCTCTATCTGGATAGACGACGGCAGCACTTCAGTGATAATTGATACATCAACAGATTTCCGGCGGCAGGCTCTTCGTGAGAAAATACCCACAGTTGACGGCCTTCTGATAACCCACAGCCACGCAGATCATATTCACGGGCTTGACGACATCAGGCCCTATACGTTCAAGAATCCTATTCCCGTCTACGGCAATGAATGGACAATAACCGAGTTCCGCGAACGTTTTGCTTATATCTTCAAAAAAACCCAGCGGGGAGGAGGAAAACCCAGGATAACACTCAATATTATTACTAACGACGATCTCAAAACCGAAAGGCAGATAGACATCAAGACGCTGTCATTCCTGCCGATTCCTCTTAAACATGGGGAGATAAATGTGCTGGGGTTTCGGATTGGAAACTTTGCCTACCTTACTGACTGTAACAGTATTCCTCGTGAGAGTTTTAAAAAATTGGAGGGAGTTGAGTATCTAATAATTGACGCTCTAAGATACAGGCCGCACCCTACGCACTTCACAATTAATGAAGCAATAGAAGCGGCCCGGCTTATTGGAGCACGGCAAACCTGGTTAACTCATCTCTGCCATGATGTGCTGCACAAAGATCTAAAGCAGGAACTACCCGATGGCATAGCCCCTGCTTTTGATGGGTTAAAAATTGTAATTTAAGTTGATGCGGATGAAACTAGAGGGCTTTCTGAACTTTTCCAGTTCTAAGACAACGTGTACAAATCTTTATTGTCTTTTTACTGCCGCCAATCAGAGCCTGCATCTTAACCAGATTCGGCTTCCATACCCTTCTTGTTGTATTATGAGCATGGCTGACATTGTTGCCGCTAATCGTTCCTTTTCCACATATATCACATTTACGAGCCATTATATTCCTACCTTCTGCATGTCTACTGGGTTAGTAACATACCAGAATTACTATTTTATGTAAAGGTGAACGCATGAAGATAATTAAGATCTACAATATCTTAAATGATTTAGAAAAAAAAAGAATAATTTTTCTTAAAACAGAGAATAACTTCCAGCTGCTGATCGGAGTAATCCTCTCGGCACAGACAACTGACAGGCAGGTCAACGAGATTCTCCCTGCTCTTTTCAGACGCTACCCCTCTCCGGAAGATCTGGCATCAGCCCAAAAAGATGATGTAATTGAAATCATCCGCTCTACAGGCTTTTTTAATATTAAAGCGGGAAACATCATAAAAACCGCTGGAATAATCAATGAAAAGTACGGGGGAATGGTACCTGAACCGATGGAAGATCTGCTGAAATTAGCCGGAGTAGGACGAAAAACCGCTAACGTGATAAGAGGCGCCTGCTTTGGCCTTCCGGTAATAATTGTTGATACACATTTCTCAAGAACAGCCAGAAGGCTCAATCTGACCGCTGAGAAGAACCCGGATAGAATTGAACATGACCTGGCAGCACAACTCCCGCTGGATATTCAGTATAAGTTCTCGATGCTGCTTAATAAGTTCGGAAGAGATTTCTGCAAAGCACTAAAGCCTCTGTGTGGAAGCTGTCCTGTTGAAAGATTCTGTACCTGGAAGTTTAAAGACCTTTCCCGATTCTCTTAGACCATTCGCTGACAGATACGGTTTTCCCGCTATCGAGAAGTTCCCTGATGTATTCCGAGCAGTTTCTAACTCGCCCAGCTGTTTCGGTGTCAATAACATGCTCGATACTACAAGCCTGTTCTACAGCCTTTTCATGCGGGATAAGAAGCACTGCCTCTAGAAATTCGACCATAACAGAGTGTTTGTTGAAAATTTCCTCGGCAGCGGCCTTCCCCTCATCAGTCAAACTGATAAAAGAGTTCTTTTCATAGTTTACAAGGCCTTTTTCCCTTAGATTTTTTACAGCTCCGGTTACCGAAGGCATCTGAACATCAAGATGGGCGGCAATATCTCTTACCCTGGCAACCCTATGGCGGGTTTCGAGAATCAATATAGCTTCAATATAATCTTCCAGACTAGGCGAAAGAGATTTACAATTCGACATAATAGTAATACTATAAAGCATATCATTAAGAGAATAAAGTATTTTATGAATGGAATATCAGAAAAAACAAACAAAAAGCTTTTTGAGCTAAGAAAAGACTATATACGCAAGTTGCCGGGGAGATATAATGTCATCAAGAAACTCTCCGTTGATGCAACAGAAAATGGTGAATCTATAGCGACTCTCACCGATCTCAGGATAAATATCCACAAAATGGCCGGCTCAGCCGCCACATTCGGTCTCGAAGCCCTGACAGAAGCCGCAAAATCATTTGAAGTCTACATTGAAGAGCTTCTATCGAAAAATAAAACCCTGTCAGGAAAATCATCTAAAGAGCTTATCCGGCATCTTCAGAACATAAGGGAAATATGCGCTGATCCGGAGAAATACACGGATCCCTCCGATGTGATATATCCTATTTCTGATTTCTCAGACAAGCAGGAAAAAAAAATAATTTTCGTCCTCGGAGAAAAGGATTCCATTTCTAAAGATCTGTCAGAGCAGCTTGGATACTTCGGCTATACAGTTGACATCCTGAATAATTTCTCCACGCTCAAAAACCATATGCAGGAAGCCCGAAATGAGCTTCTGATAATGAACACAGATGTAATTGAGAACAAGCCTATGACAGCCGCGGCTATAAAAAAAATCAAGGATGATTCGAACCGTCATCTGGGCATCATATATTTTTCAGATAAGGATGACTTCAATGTACGACTCGATTGCGTCAAGGCAGGCGGCGATGATTTTTTTACAATTCCGCTGGATGTAAGCCGGCTGATCGACCGGGTCGACAGCCTGACCAACGACGAAAGCATGAACCCCTATCACATCCTGATAGTAGACGATGACCAGGAACAAGTATCATACTATGCCCTGCTGCTGCAGCAGGCAGGAATGATAACTTCCGTCGCCTCAGATCCCAAGAAAGTTCTGGATATCCTCTCCGAGTCCAAACCTGATTTAATTCTGATGGACATGTACATGCCCACCTGCGACGGCACTGAGCTCGCCGCAATTATCAGACAGCAGGAAGCCTTTGTCAGTATTCCGATAGTCTTTCTTTCATTTGAGTCGAATAAAGATATCCAGCTTGAGGCCATCAGACTCGGCGCCGATGATTTTCTAACCAAACCGATAAAGCCTTCTCACCTAATCTCGGCCGTTGCTTCAAAAGCGGAGCGCAACCGCCAGCTGCGCTATTTCATGGAGAGAGACTCGCTCACGGGCCTTTTAAACCATACGAACATCAAGGAAGCTCTCTACAACGAGGTTCTCAGGGCCAAACGGACGGAGGTCAATCTCTGTTTCGGGATGATAGATATTGATCATTTCAAAAACGTCAACGATACACACGGTCACATGTCGGGTGACAGGGTGCTAAAGAGCCTGTCAAGGCTGCTTCAGGACAGGCTGCGAAGAACCGACATCATAGGCCGGTACGGCGGAGAAGAGTTTGCCGTCATTCTGCTAAATACCGATATCCAAAACGCGGAATTAATAATGAATAACATAAGGCAGAGTTTTTCACAGATAAGGCAGATTTCCACTGAAGGTGATTTTTATGTAACCTTCAGCTGCGGCCTCGCGTGTTTTCCGGAGTTCAAGGCGGCAGCCGACCTGAACTCGGCAGCCGATCAAGCCCTCTATGCGGCAAAGGACTCCGGCAGAAACAAAATTGTAAACATTAGCGACATCTCTGGAGACGAATCTCCCAAAGCTGCTCAAGACTAACCTCTTTCCACCAAAGTTCATCCGAAAACCTAGCCTTTAAAAGACAAAGAGAACAGGTTTGCCACAAGCTGACACTGTCATCAAGGGCCTCAATTTTATTCATGACGACTTCTTCTGCATCATCACTTCCCCGCTCCCGCAAGTCCATTAGATGAAGGCCGCTTCCGGCACGAAAACCTCCTGCAGCCTGGTCGTCTATCCGAGGCTTGCTTGCGAAAGTCGGCAGCCGCGTTATAAGTGCGCAGAAGTCCGAACATTCATCAGACTCAAGATAAAGTTGATCTCCCAGCCTCGCCGCCGGGCCGAAATGAAGTCCGCCGGAAGGAACCCTAGGCAGTTCTCCGCGCTCCGGTTTTTCCGGAGGCTCAGAGTAAACGGCAAACGGAACCATGGGGCGAAGAGCCCATGCAGATAACAATGATTTTTCTTGAAAAAGTTCTCTTTTTATTCTTAAAAAAGCGGTGTCGGCATTGTTGGGGGGATACAGTACTGCTATATACAACAGGTCCTCTCCTAATCTTAGTTATAACTATTTGAATCCTAACCCAAATATGTTAGAATATATAGTATGAAACACAAAGTACAGAGAATATCTACCGATTTGGCCGAACGTCTTTCAAAATGGGAGCAGGTCGACGCAATAACACTTATTGAATCTGCTGAAGAAGAAATGACAAGTCCTTATTTCTTCATCAGTCTTGATGTATTTTACAAGGGAGATATTCCGGAAATCGAGACACGTCACCAGCTCTTTTCCGATGTCGGAGCCTTCGAATCTTCCAGTTACGGCAAAAAAGACCGCTTCTTCATTGAAGACACACCCGTTAGAATTGAGTTTAAAAACCTTGACCGTATCAACCACATTCTCGAACTGAAACCCGATTCCTTCTGGGCTTTCAGAGACTCGGGCACCTATATGTTTTACCGGATACTCACAGGCAAAGTTCTTATTCAGAAAAACATGTGGCTTGACCACATTAAGCAGAAATTGAAGAAACTTCCTGATGACTTCTGGCGCATGCTTGCAATCTCCTCTCAGGCTACGATGGAGCACTATTTGATTGACGTAAAGTCGGCTGTGATGGAAAATGACGACTTTTTCTACACAATCTCTCTCAGCGGATTCCTGAAGAGCCTATGTAGCCTGGCGTTCGTCCTGAACCACGAGTTTGAACCCTCAGGGCGATACCTCAACAAGAAACTGAAAAAACTAAAGCTTCGTCCTGAACACTTCATCAGCCGTCTCGACAGCCTCGTAATTGAGGATGACGACATGACCCATGACCGAAAGGCCGATATTGCCGAACTTCTGGCAAAAAGTGTTGTTCCGTTTATAAAAAACGATTATTAGTCCAAGCTTATCTCCGGCAAAAACTTAGGTTTAAAATATAAAAGTCCGGATTAAATTATCCTTTGCAAAACAGCCTTTTAATGAATAATATAAATCGGAGCGAGGCCATAACCGGTTTATATAGGATAAAATAGATTCTAATCAGAATTACCATAGAAGTAGGGACAAGAACCTTATCTCCAGCACAGAATCAAGATGCTTAAGGGCCCCTGTTCCGTCGAGATGATAAACTGATCGGTCCAACCTGTTAACCGAGGCTTGAAGCTCAGCCAGGACAAACTCCTTGAACATATCCGTACTAATCATATAGCTAATGTCGCATTGAAGAGTATAAAACGGTTTCTCAGAGTATATGCCGCTCCAATCTGAATAGCCCATACTGGCTTTCTGAAGTATTTCATGAATTTCCAAATAATAGCGATGCCATAGATGATGAATCTCCCAGCTGAGACGACGAACTTCATCAGGATAATCATAGAAATCCAAAAGAAGTTTTTCGCCAGGCCTGAAGATTTGAAGTATGTCCAGGATTCCTCCTAAATCAACCATCCCGACAACGACACTCCCCCCCAGCGCTCAACTGCGGCCCGGCAGAGGTCTTTGACACGAAGAAGCATTGGGTTTCCACCGTCATAGTCAAGATGCAGCCTGGAAATAGGGATTTTCTCTACAGGTTCAAACCAGACTCCACCTGTTGAATTATCCGCTCTGGCTCCCATGAACGCACTCGCAAGGCCTGGGCCAAAACAGTCAAGGTTAATAAAAGGAAATGAATCTCCGAGGTAAGTCTGCCTGCATAGCTCATAATCAAGCCGGTCAATCAATCCTTCCACCGGCCAATTAAAATCAAGGCAGGTCTCCTGAGCGGGTGGCTGCGCTCTCCCGGGGTCACGATTAATTAGAGCGACTCCGGCTATGGGCCGCTTCTATTCTCCTCTCCACCATCTTCGATAGGTCCCCCGAACCTCTTTTGAAGTATGAAGATGTACTAAGGGTTCGATTCCGTAAAAGATGCCGTATACCAGAAATTTCCTAAGAGTCTTATACAGCTTCAGATCCGAATGCAGATTCGAGAATTCCAGCGTATTCTCATCTGCGATTCCTCCTATGCCTAGGTGCCTAACAGTCGACGCATACCACCAGAATTGTAGCATTGTTGAGTTATCACATCCCGAATTAATATGCAGATAGAGGGGGATTGGGCACGAAAGATTGTATTCATAGAGTGAGAGCGCCTTACCGGAGAGAAGATCCTGCAGAGGGTTCCACATAAGCTCACACCCCCACAGCTCGTCAAACGATCTCTCGGGATCTCCCCGGTACTGCGCTGCTCCTCCGAACAGCAGGGCGGTATTTCCCATCCCCCTGCCGGGAAGGAGGATTGGAATGCGCCGAAACCGGGAAAACTCAATTTCAGAGGGGTTGTATTTGTTTTTCAGTATCCGCCCCTCTTCCGACCCCCAAATCCAGCCTTCAGCGGCAAATCCCGGCTTCAAATTTTCCTCTTCATCATCAAAGGGCGCGTAGAGAAGGTCGGAGGCAGTATAATGCTCCCGTCTGCGGTCAACCTTCTGTGAACAGTAACGCCTGGTCGGGAGAGCTTCCAGTATCCAGCGATCCAGATCTTCCTGCCAGCCTCCCTTTTGGGTAAGCAGCATTTTGCGAAACCCAAAATCAAGACTTAAAGGAGAGATGGATAGAGAGCCGGTATTGCTGACAGTGATTGTCTCCAGCAGCCGAAGACCGCCTTCGGCTGCTGTAAAGGTATGGGAAAAAATCAAACCGTTGTCAAAAGCACCTTCGATGGTTAGGCTCTCCGCTTTTTATAGAATTTCTCTGGAGGTTAACTTGGGCAGCTCCGGCGGCTTGAGCATCCCGGCAATAACTGCAGGATCTATAGCTCCCCGGAGAAGTTCGACGGGAAACTCACCCGCATTCTCCTCACAGAAAATACTGTAGTGATAATCCATATCTGAATATACCCGATTATTGATCTTATCAGATAGTCTATAGAGATAGCCGGATTCGGCCTGATTTTGACTTATCTCCAGCTTCCAGAACTCTGTTTCGAGTTTACTCATAGTTTTCCTCCGTTCTTTAGTCCGCGTTTTCAGTAGCTAAAACCGAGTTCACCCGTTTTTCATTATATTTACGGAGTAATAGAACCCCTATCACCATCATAACCGCCCCGGTTACCGCCGCCAGCCTTACTCCAAGAGGATTTGCTTCGCTGCGGCCGAGAAGTAGAAAGGAAGGGAAGATCAGGTTACTGAAAGAAATTGCCGCCTTGTTCATAAAACCATATAATCCGGAAAATATTCCCTCTTTATGATTACCTGTTTTTATCGAATCCATCCTTGCAATATCCGAGTTTATAGCTCCTGGAATAATCCCGAATACCGCCACGGCAAGGGAAGCTAAAGCTATCCCGATATATCCCATTATTCTTGCAGGAATAAAAGGAACCAACCCGCTTAGGGAAATTAAGGCAAAGACTATGGTCTGAAGATAGAAAGCCCATGACAGAAGCCTTTTCTTCCCTATCTTGTCGACTATCTTATAGAGTAGGGGGTAAAAACAGAAACTCGCGATAAACATGATAGCCATCAACAGACTGGCCATGCTCGCCGGGAGCTTCATTAGCAGAGTTACGTAATATATTATACCTATCTCCAGAAATAGATTTCCCACAAAATAGGCAAAGGTGCTTCCCATGAAAAAAACATAATCCGGATTCACAAGAGCCCCTTTAAGAGCCTGAAAGAGTTTCTCATTAGAAGAATGTTTTTCGCAGTACTTCCGCTCATCAATAAAGATAACAGGAAGCATACAGGAGATGAAACCTATGATGGCGAAAAGCCCTATCCCGCTCTGCATGGCTCTGACTTCGTTTAATCCAAGATTTTGAAGCACTTCCTTTAAAGCATATATGCTGTTGCCTATAAAGAACCCCAGCGCCCAGCCTACCGAACCTATAGTACAAAGCAGTAAGCGTTGTTTTGAAGTATGCCCAAGCTCTGGAATCATCGCGGAATATGGGATTACGTACATCGTAAAGAACAGATAGAACAGAAACAGATTTACCACTAGCCAGACTGCGTTTAGGTTGCTTTCACCCGGCGTGAGAGGGAGAAAAACAATTACCGAAAGAAGGGCAAAAGGCAGGGCGCTTATCAGCATAAAGGTTCTCCGGCGTCCAAACTTAAATTTAGACCTGTCCGAAATCCCAGCAATTATAGGGTCTGTAACCGCATCAAAGATTCGCCCCGTAAAGGCTATGACACCGAGAATTGTCAGCACACCTATTACAGCTCCCTGAAAGATGAAGACAGGAAAAGTATTGGCGCCGACTTCCGGTGGAAAGTAGAAGTATGTTAGTAAATTTGAAGGCGCGAAGCTCAGCAGCGACCACCCAAAGCCTCCGAAAGCAAATATAACAACCTTCCCTCTCGTCATAGTCTGTTTTGCAATATTTCCGGACAAAGACTGCATTTTTACATCCTTTACTTTTATAATTATGATTGACTCGTATGTCATGTTAATTTTCACTTCTCAGTATGTCAAGAAAAACAAATCGCAGGACAAAAATAATAAGGATATTTTATTCTGAAAGCAGATTTGAAGCGGTATCATAAAGAAATCTCCCATTCTGCAATGCTTCTTCCATATGACGAAACTCAACCCCTATTTCATGTCCACCTGGCTTTCTCTAAGCTTCGAATACAATACCCGGTTCTTGGATCAGATAAATGAAAAAGAGTTAAACGGTATCAGGTTCTATCAGAATCTTTTTATAGACGAAATGGACAGCAGTGAGATATCAACATGGATTTATCGCTCAGCTTCTGCCTATGTTATTTATTCGATTATTGCCAATATCCTTCGCAGATTCATATTCGAACACGAGAAGATGAAACTTCAATATCATTTTGGCAGCAATTTTGAGAAGGAAGAAAATATTGAAAGAATTATAAAAGTAATCATGACCTTCCTGGGATAATTGTCTATAGGCCTTCATATTTAACATCCGGCTAGCTTCCCTTGGAGTCTTTCGACAATTCGTTTCTATAATTAAATTTAAGTAGTTTTGTTTTGAATCTTACTTGACTCTCATCATCATAATTCTTATACTTTGCAAACTTCAACAGTAACGGAATGTTGCCTAGTGGCTAAGGCGCCTGCTTTGGGAGCAGGAAATCGGAGGTTCGAGTCCTCTCATTCCGACTAACAGGATACGTCCTGTACATCATGCGTCCATAGCTCAGCTGGATAGAGCAACGGCCTTCTAAGCCGTAGGTCGCTGGTTCGAACCCAGCTGGACGTAACATAAAAAAAGATCGCCAAAGGGCGGTTTTTTTTTATATCAAGCCAAATTTGAATGTGAAATTCTTCTATCTTAATAAAGCATAGAACACTTTTTTACTCCCTCAGAAAACAAAATAAACAGCAGAAAATTGACAATCTTTATTAAAATTAACAACGGCTCCAAATTGCAGAAAAATCGTGTATAATAAACTTATGGATTCAATTATTTTAAAATCGAAAATTTGCCCGCCGAAACTGCATTCTTCTTACATCAAAAGACCTTCACTTGAGTTAAAACTCATGAGAGCCGCGGAACAGGTTCAGGCGGTTTCACTGATTATTTCACCGCCAGGATATGGTAAAACTTCACTTGCCGCCTCCTGGATAAAAACGCAAGAGGCAGTGTCCTGGCTGACTATAGGGACGGCTGATAATGTTTTTAATTCCTTTTTTAGATATTTAACTGAAAGTATCAAGAAGAACTTTCCAGCCTTTGGGAAATCTATAAACTCAGCAATAACAAGCCCTATTGTCAAAACGCCTCAATATATGGCTGAGCTTTTTGTTTATGAACTTGAACATCTTGAAGTACAGCTATCTATGGTAATAGATAATTATCAGGAAATTGTGGATCAGAATATTCACCGTTTCATGACAGTGTTTCTGGATGATCTTCCGGAAAATCTCCATCTGCTCATATTATCACAGGAGGATCCTCCTCTTTCCATTGCAAGCCTAAGACTTAAAGAAAACCTGATTGAAATACGTCAGAATGACTTATCCTTCGGCCTGGAAGAGATAAAATAATTATTCAATAATTATTTTGATTTGACAATTCCGGAAGAATATCTGAAAAAAATACTGCTAAAAACAGAAGGCTGGCCGGCGGCGGTATCTTTAGCAGCAATGTATCTGTTAACTATTGAGGCTGACAAGCGAATTGAAGCCATAGATACATCGCTTTTAAGTTATAAGTATGTTATCGATTACTTTTCAGATTCAGTCGTTACTTCTTTTGATAATTCAGTTATCGAATTTATTCAGGATACGGTTCTTCTTGAATCATTCAATCAAGAGCTCTGTGATTTCGTCAGGCGCCGTGATGACAGCGACCGGATAATTACAAGATTACTAAAAAAATCATTTCCGTTTTTATTACAGGATATTGATTATAACTGGAAAAGATATCATGTGCTATTTTCAGAATATATAAAATCGGCATATAGAAATGATAAGCAGACAGAAATATATACTCGTGCATCAATATGGTTCGCTCTTCATAATAATATATCTTCTGCATTAAAATACGCCTTCCTGTCAAAAAATAAAACTCAAATTAATTCACTTGTAATCCGTTATTCCGATACTCTGTTTTTGAAAGGCCGTTTTAATATAATCTCGCAGTTTTTCAGTGATCATAGCGAATTCCCATTTAGTGATCCGGAAATTTCCATTTTCCATTTATGGGCAGACTACTTAACTCATGGCCAGGCTTCTCCGGATATTATAAACAGCATAATGAAAATGGAATTGGATGATTCATATTCCAGTAAAGACGGGAGGTTATTATGCCTGAAAGCCTGGATTCTTTTTGATAATAAAGACCATCTATGTCAAAACTATGCTGAAGTAAGTCTGAGCCTATTAGAAAACGAGATTTCGTTTTTTTCGGGTATGGCAAGACTAATTCTAGGCAAAAGTCTTTTACTAAATGGTAATTATGCAGAAGCTGCTGCTGTTCTTACGGCAGCCCGCGAAGTCATACCGGCGGATGGATATTCATTTATTTATCACGCTATGATAAATAATCTTATTTATGCCTTTTTAAAAGAAGGCAAACTAGATAAAGCTATAAAAACCGGTGAAGACTTATTATTTTCTATTCCATCTGATGAAATATTTAAACCAGAAAAAGGCATGATTTTATCAGCTTTGGCGAGGGTTTACCTGGTTGAAAATCATGTAGAGAAAGCATTTGAATATGCCGAAAAGGCTGTCGAGGCTATAGCAATGACAGATGTCAATAATTTTATATTTGAAGACGGAACGAAGATTCTCAATGAAATAATGACAATACGTCAGGAAGAACCCTCAATACCAAAACAAGCTAAACGAAAAACCGGCGCGATGATTGAATCTTTAAGCAGAAGAGAATCAGAAATTTTAGTTCTTCTTTGTGATGGTCTATCAAACCAGCAGATAAGTATCAAACTTTTCATCAGCATAGGTACCGTCAAATGGCATCTTAATAATATATTCAGCAAAATGGATGTTAAAAACAGAACTCAGGCTGTCCTGAAAGCCCGTGAAATGAGTCTATAGTCTTAAACTATCAGAAACCTAACCTTGCATCTCTCAAAACCATACTTTAGTCCGGTTACATCTCGAGGTCCGGTTATTAAACTTCTAACAATGCGGAGATACAACCAATGGAAACTGTTGAAATCATCCTAAAAGGACATCTGGATCGGGAATGGTTAGATTTCATGAATGATATCAGTGTTGAAAAAACACATGAAGGAACCACTATAATTCGGGGACATATAAAAGATCAGTCGGCTCTATTCAGTATTTTCAGCCGGATACGCAGTCTCGGAGTCGAAATTCTCAAGGTGGAAATATTAGCAGGTTCTGGTGAAGACAATAAGGAAGTTAAAACAGTTTAGCATTCTATCAGTTAACTTAATAACAGCTAAAATAAGTCAGGAGGTCGAAAAATGAAAAAAAATTACAAAAAACACGGGTTAACAGCAATATTACTGTCAACCATCATCATTTTAGGATGCGCTACCTTTGAAGGTCCAATGGATCTGGAAGGGATGCCTCCGGAAGTAACCTGGATATCACCGGCGAATCAGGATGGAGTCAAAGACTATCTTGATGTAAAAATCAAAATCCCTGCCTATGAAAATTTAAAAATCAAGGCCTACAATATTATTGTAGCAGATCAGCGCGGCAACGCAATTTTCTCATCCGGTGAGGATTCAAAGAAATCCGGCAACCAGAACCTCAGTATTCCTTCATCTTTCATCTGGAAAGGTGTGAATAAGGATGGCAACGCTGTTCCCGATGGAGATTATAAATATCATATAGAAATATCCTACGGAACAACCCAAACATTCACATCGCCAAAATTCACTGTAGTTGTTGACAATACACCTCCAAGTGTTGAGGTTTCAGCCGCTTATCCTCTATTTTCCCCGGATGGCGACGGACGACTTGATACTGTAAGAATATTTCAGAGATTCTCCAGTGCTGAAGAAAAATGGTCCGGAGTAATAGCCAATACTACCGGTAAAACTATTAAAAAATTCAATTGGGACGGTCTTGCACGGGATTTCACCTGGGATGGCCTAGATGAACAGGATAAACCCTCCCCCGATGGTGAATATTCTTACAAGGTCGGCAGTACTGATCGGGCAGGAAACAAAGCTAAGTTTTCTCTTTCAGGTATTATCGTCGATACAACCAAATCTCCTGTTTCCATAACAAGAGATTTGAATGTTTTCTCTCCTAATGCTGATGGCAAAAAAGATACAATAAAGATTGTGCCTAAAGTAGCTAACATTTCAACGATGATGTCGTGGACTGTTTCAATTCATGACAGAACGGGAGTCGCTGTCAGGATTTTTTCAGGTGAGACAACTCTGCCCGATTCGCTGATCTTTGACGGAAAAAACAATGACGGACTGCTGCTTAATGATGGTTTTTATAAAAGCCACATAAGTGTCCTCTATAAAAACGGAAGTGAATCCAACGAGGTTTCACAGCTTTTTGAAATTGACAACTCTGCTCCGATAATCAACGTCTCTACTGATTACCTGCTCTTCTCACCCGATGGAGACGGAAAAAAAGATGGCATCGACATTAATCAGAGCTCGAGTCAGGAAGAGCTGTGGACAGCTTCAATCCTGGACAGCAAGGGCACAGTGGTAAAGTCTTTTTCCTGGAAAAACCATGCGTTCAAGTTTTCCTGGAACGGCCTTGATAACAATGGAAAGAAAGCTGCAGACGGAACCTACAGTTACAGGATTGACTGCACTGATAACGCGGAGAACACGGTTTCCCATGAGCTGCAGGGAATAAGAATTGACACAAGAAAACCGGTAATTAACGTTTCGGCAATGAATACGTCGGCATCACCGAATAGTGACGGCATTAGTGATATAATTTCCTTTACCTTGACTACAGATATTCCGGAAGAAATCCGAATATGGCATTTGAAAATCCTGGATAAAAAAGAAACCTTAATAAAAACATTTTCATCAACAGAGGTAAATACATCTCTCCCTCCCCGGATTGACTGGAACGGCCTTGATGAGCGTGGTATTGTAATGGAAAGTGAATATACGGCTCAACTTGCCGTAGAGTACAGCAAAGGAAATGAAGTTTCATCTAAAACTAAAGACTCATTTTTAATTGATATCACAGGACCTCAATTAAGCATTTCCACATCTCCAGCCGTTTTTTCACCTGATCAGGATGGAACAGACGACATTCTGGAAATTAAAAGCTCAGCAAAAGATGCCTCGGGAATTGATTCCTGGATCATCAAAATAATTGATCCGGCAGGCAACACTTTCAAGACTTACAACGGTACGGGCGAACTTAAAAATGTTATTAAATGGGACGGACTTTCAAATGAAAAAGAACTTGTTCAGTCAGCGTCAGATTATGATATACAATATATTGTAAAAGATAAAGTCGGCAACATATCCTATGCATCTTCAAAGATTGCTATTGACATTCTTGTTATGAAAGATGGGAACAATCTTAAGATTATCATCTCGAGTATTTACTTTGTTCCCAACAAGGCTGACTATCTATCTCTTGACACAGATAAAATTGCGAAGAATCTGGCTACTCTCGATAGATTAGCTGTGATTCTAAAAAAATACAATCTATACAAAATCCAAATTGAAGGGCATGCAGTAAGGGTTTATTGGGACAATCCGGCAAAAATGCAGACCGAACAGGATGAGGTTCTAATGCCTCTATCGACCGAACGAGCTGAGGTTATAAGGGATGCTCTGGTGCGAAGAGGTATAGACGCAGAAAGGCTTTTAACTGTAGGTTACGGCGGAAGCAGGCCTGTTGTGCCTAATAGTGATCTGACTAATAGATGGAAAAACAGAAGAGTAGAGTTTCTTCTAATCAAGAAATAGAACAGGGGTTTAATATATGAAATTTATTTTTGGAATAATTATTGGGATTTTCGTACTGATTTTTGTAGCCCAGAATCCGCAAGTTGTAGACTTAACTTTTCTAAAGTGGTCATTCTCAGTGTCCAGAGCAATAATGTATCTAATGATGTTTATAGCCGGAGCAATCTCAGGAGGACTGGTGATAGGAATAAGAAAGAGTAGAAAATCCACAAAAAAATAATTTATATTCCCCTAGCAGATCCAGACCCGCCCTTGAATTACTCAAGGGCGGGTTCTTCTTTTCCGGCTTTCAACCAAAACACTTTTGATATAATAAATGAAAATAGAAAGTTTATCCGGGAATCGTCAGAAAAAGATCAGGTTCCATCTGACACATCCTTAAATAGTAAAAACAATGACGAAATTAAAGCTGAGGACGGCAGGCATAAAGCAAACATGACACTAACAGCTAATTTGACAGGTCGGCTGAGGTTTCGGTCTCCATGCACTGTTTAATTGAAATTATAAATGGTTATCAGCCTCGAAGCGCTTTCTCATAGTCATCGATATCTTTTTCTATTATTAGTATCAATCAGGTTAATCAAATTTGACTACACTATCGTAGAATCATTAATATTCAATTTAATAGATTTGCCGTCCTCCTGCTCAAGATAAGTAGTATATGTCGGAAAAGCAAATTCGATACCTTCGGCGTCAAACATTTTCATTATTTTCAGGTTCACCTCTTCTGTAAAACGCATAAACTCCCAATAATCCGGCGGAGAATACCAATACAGTACTAAAATATTTAACGAGTCGGCGTTAAACTCGTTAAAGAACACCCTGGCAGGCATATCCGGCAGCATACCTTCATGGTTATCTAAAATACCGCGAATAATTGATAATGCCTTTTCCACTTTTTTCGGTGTTGTTCCATAGGTAATGTTAATATTGGTCAGCCTGCGGATTGACTGCCGTCTGCCTATGTTTTCAATAGACGCTTGAGCTACTTTGTCATTCGGAATCACAACCTGATTTCCTGTGAGGGTTCTGATTCTCGTGCTGCGAAAGCCGATTGATTCGATAACACCATCATACCCCTCAACGGATATACGCTCTCCAACTTTAAATGGTTTGTCTGTCATGATCATTATACTGCCGAAAAAATTCTTAAGAGTATCCTGCGCCGCAAGAGCAACCGCCAAACCTCCTATACCAAGCCCAGCGAGAAGCGTTGTGAGAGGCTTTCCGGTAAGAACCCTAATGGATAAAAAAAGAAATGCCGCAATAAAACAAACTCTTATAATCATGCGAATCATTTCAATCAGAGTTTTATCCAGGGAATTAGTATCAAGTTCAGAATATTTACTTAGACGTGAAATGAATATTTCGACAAAATTAGACAGAATCCAGATAATTGAAGCTGAAATTGTGATCTCTATCAGTTTTACGACAACGTCAATCATTTTGGCCTGTTCAATCATTACGGGTTTAATTAAAATAAGAAATACTGTAATAACAAAAATCTTCAACGGACCTGCAACTATTGATAAAAAATATTTGGCAAGACCTGAGGGGAAATGAGTATTTAGATAATTCTGAATACGGGGAAGAATTTTCTCAACTGCAAAAAAAAGCGCCATCATCAGAAGGACAGAGTTAATTATAACTATCGAAGATATCCAGAGTTCTGTCTTCAGTTCATAGGAAAATTCTCTTTTGAGCTGGCTGATATACATGCTGAAGACAAGCAGTATGACTATGAGGCTAATTCCTTTTTCAGAAGTTGTTTTAAGTTTACCGCTTGCGGTAGTTCCTATTGAAGATTCTATACTTCTTCTTTTTAGAACTTGAATCATTTTCATAATAGCTGCAATCGATCCGATATTTAATACTGCCAGCTCTATTCCTCTATAGATTATACTTACAGGATACATCGCTTTTTCCGGAGATTTAATTCCTATCAGGAAAAGATAAACAATTAGAAACCTGAAAAAAATACGAAAACCCTGAAACAATGATATTATCAGTGCGCTATATTTTAATTTCTGCTTTTTTCTGGCTGCCTTAATAATAAGAAAGGAAATAAGCTCTATAAGTAAAAAAATTGACGCTGATATTATACCAGCCCTGAGAAGTGAGTCATTTTCAAAATTCGAATATGAAATTAAGAGTCTATATAAATAATCAAACACATTCATGCTTATCTCCACACTAACTCAAATTTTACAATTACATTATAAAGGATTAATTCGGATTTACATACAAGTGATTATTCCTATTCTGAACTGCTATTTATGGCTCCTCACAAGAATTTGAAACTGGATTCAGGTCTTGGCAACTTTCCCATACAATGATAAAGAGCAAGTTTGT
>JAEKNX010000011.1 GCA_016839055.1 Spirochaetales bacterium | reverse complement strand
AAACATAAACTCTCTCCATCCCTAATTATGTAAAAGAACGATTGAAAAGTCTTCGACTTTTCAATTAAGAAGTTTTCAAATAAAACTTCTCTTTATACAAAACCCTGTAGGATTTTATAATGGAACAAGAAGCATTCTTCTAATCCCGCGCACCCCTTTCAGAGTGTTCTTATAAGCTTCTGTTGTTCACATAAAGCGTGCAGTTGTTGTACCAAATACAGCCTCCTGTGTCAAGCGCTTGGTGAAAATGTTTTTAAGTATTTTCAGTAGTTGCTTGCTTCAGAGCCCTTGTCTAAAAGCGTATTTACTGCTCTCAAACAAGGCTTGATATGTATACTGATTTGAGAAATAAATGTCAACAGATATTATAATCTTTCTTTTAGATTTACTTCGATAATAATCGGCTTCATATATGAGTAAGAAACAATACAAGATCTGACGGATTAGGATCGAACCTCTTCAGAAAGCCTAAGCTCATCTTCCTTTTCAATAATCTTCTCGTCTACATCCTTGAGATCTTCAAGTATCTGCTTCACACCTGAAAATGATTCGGACAGTGATTTACGACCGTTCACAAGAAAGGCTTCATATCCCTTAATTCCAAGTTCACCTATAAGCTCTTTCTTTCTGGTATTCAACCTTCTCAAATCTATTTTCAGAAGACTCGACTCTTCTATACTACCGGCTGTTTCCTTTGCTTTTTTCAGGAGTTGCTTTGATGTTTCAATACTATACGCCAAGCCGTCATTTAAGCCATCCTGCAACTTCTCGTAAATAGACATAATTCCTCCCTTATGTAATACTCTACAGGATAGACCTGCTTTCATGGTAATTCAAGCTTTTTCTATATTTTGATTAAGGTTTTATTTAAAGCCTTACATATGGAGCAAATAGATGGAAAACAATGACCCTAACTACATTCGGTGCCGGACCTGCGGAAAATATGTTGAAGAAAATCAGAGTATAAAGAAAATCTATTGCTCTAATGAATGCACCCACACCTTTACCCGATGCCCTAACTGTGGTAATTTTTTCCTGATTACTGAGAAAAACCGTGATAATAAGTTCTGCTCGGTCGAATGTGAAGCAGTATACGGCGAAGACGGTGTTATTATTTCACCAAAAGACTAAACAGAAAGTTAAGTTATAAAGGAGGAACAGATATGAAGCTCATTTTCATAGGCCCGCCGGGAGCAGGAAAAGGTACTATCGCGACACCGATTTGCGAAAAACTTGGAATTCCGCACATATCAACTGGAGATCTTTTCAGGAAAGCCATCAAAAACAAGACAACGCTAGGTCAAAAAGTTCAGGTAATAATTGAATTAGGCGATCTTGTTCCCGATGCACTGACAGTGGCCCTCGTAAAAGAACGACTTCAAGATGATGACACAAACAAGGGATACATCCTTGACGGATTTCCGAGAACAATCGGCCAGGCCGATTCCCTTTCCGACTTCAGCAAAATAGACGCTGTGATAAACTTCACTATAAGCGACGAACAGGTTGTAGAGAGACTCTCAGGCCGCAGGCTATGTACAAATTGCGGAACAGGTTACCATACCGAGACCATGAAACCTCAGCAGGAAGGAATCTGTGATAAATGCGGTAAACAGCTCATAATCAGACCTGATGATTCTCCCGTATCAATAAAAAACAGATTAGAGGTTTACTATGATCAGACAGAACCTTTAATTGAATACTACAAAAACAAGAATCTCCTGAAGGATGTTGACGGAAGCGGAACAGTGGCCGAAGTCATTGCGAACACAAAGGCTATGATAGAAACAATCTAAGGATTATAATTTAAACGGGAGAGATTTCACTAGCGAATCTTTCCCATTTCATTTAAATACAAACGGGATCAATCAGAAGCTGTTTCACCAGCCTCGGGTTCTTCGTTTTCGGGATTATAATCAAGAATTTCAGCAGCCTTCTCAAGCCAATCTTTCTCTTCATATGAGAGCAAACGCTTAAATTCATCTTCACCTATCCATCCTGATTTTTTCACTTTCTGCAGAGCATCAAGGCCGGCTGTTTCATCTTCTATGTGCACCAATAAAATTTCCGCCGTTTTAAAATTCAGCCTGCCTATTGTTGTCGAATCAGGTTTCACAGCCTGCTTCCCACCCTCTTCCTCAACGACAAGTACCGATAAGGCTTTCCGATACTCGGTAACTGATTCACCATACCGGCTCTGCCCCGCATAAATGTCTCCAGACAGCTCCCAAGCCCTAACATCATCCGGCTCGACTTCAAGCTGCTTCTGCAGCCACTCTAGAGCATTTGCGTCATTACCCAGCTCAGCTTCAAGAAAAGCAATATTAAAATATACAGTCTTTTCATCGGGGAAATAGTCAACCAGCCGCAGCAGCCTCGACAGAGCCTCGGAATACTCTTCCTGACCTGTCAGAATCATTGCTGAATTATAGAGTGAATTCCTGCTTGCCGATGAGAAGCCAAGGATTTCATCATACAGGGCTAACGCGTCCTCATCATTATCCTGTAGATGATACACCCAGGCCTTTGTTTCCGCCGCTATTCTGTTTCCAGAATCATTTTTAAGCAGTTCATCAAGCAGCTCATGACTATCTTTATATTTCTTTAAATGAATATATACGCGGGCAAGATTGTAGCCGGCGCTGAAAAGTTCCGGATCCAGTTCTCTTGCCCTCGCGAATGCCTCAACGGCATCCTCGTGCCTCTCAAGTTCAGTATAAGCGTTTCCCAGGTTATACCAGACATCGGCAGCCTCCGTAACTGTTATTCCGGCTTCCGTACTGCATCCTGAAACTAAAAATACCGTAAGCATACCCAAAAGCAGCCTTCGGCGCAGTTTTCGGAAGCTAAAAGCTCTAATCACAGAACTCACTCAGTTACCCAGAACCGTCTCTTCAATTTCTCTGACCTGAGAGCGATACAATTGTGAAATGCCGGCACCATAATCCGCAATAAGCTGAATTATATTCCTTGGATGATCTTCAGAATCGGTTCCGTTCAGCCTGTCTCCGGCATCGCCTAGGCCGGGCATGATATAAGCCTTGTGATTAAGAACAGGATCCATCCACAGAGTGTAAACGGTAACGTTTTCAAGAGCCCTCACAATTCGCAAAGTACCCTTAAGGGCAGATATAACATTGAAAAAGCTGATCGATTTGGGCTTAACATTATTATCCTGGAGGTATTTAACAATAGTAACCATACTGCCGCCGGTAGCGTTCATAGGGTCTGCAAAGATGAGGTCTTTGCCATTTAATGACTCGAGATTAAAATAGGATTTCTCTAAGTCTAGAATATACTCCATATTCTTCTCATTCTTTGAATCATCACGGCTTATTTTAAAAAGAGCGAATGGAGTTACATAACTTTTCGATGAATACTCCTGAATCTCCTTGCTCATAATCATGGACGGCAGCAGTGCCCCCCTGAGCATTACGCACATAACCGAATTCTCGACCAACTCATCTACATCGGGAATTTTATGTACAGCATAATTCTGCACCGGAATATTTACCGGAGTCTTGGTAATAAGGTAGTTCTTTTCAGAAGAGGCACCGCCGTATGCAAGATTAAACAGCATCTCGTAGGCTCGCTGAATGTAATAAAGAAATTCGTGATTTTCAGTCCTGACATCCCGAAGTTTCGCAATAAGCCTGGAGGCTTCTCCGTGAGTCTCCCGGGGAGTTTCAAACGAATATACTTTTATTGCAGGTGTATCTTCGGCGATCTTCTGCATGAGCTCACCCATTCTGTTGTATATTATTATCAGATCTTTCTTGCTTGCCTCAATCTTGTCAGTAAAATTTGAGGAACTGATTACTTCATACAATTTCATGGCTTCATCATAATACGCCTGCATTTTTTCAATATTTTCTTTATCGCTATTGGTGAGATACCCGTCAAGGTCAGTAGCTTTTAAAATTATTTTACTCATCTATTCTCCTATAAACTCATTTTATCCATTCTACAATAAAAAATAAGTTTATTGGAGAGAGTTTTACTGAAAATTAAATGAAAATGTATTACATTTATAAAAACATATATATTATTCAGGAGTTAATATGAAGAAGAAAATCTTACTACTTGTTCTAATCCTTTTTTTTGTTGCATCAGCTAGCGTTTTCGCAACAGGCATAGGCATTCAGGGCGGTCTCGATTTCGTCGGAACTCCCTACGCATCCAACCTTGCTTTATCATTGAAGCTTGACGATCTCCCGATGATGTTCGGTATCGGTTGGAATTTTCAGAACGGAGTTGCAATAGGCGCATCCGCGGACTGGTGGATGTACCACGAAAACCTGGTCGGCATCATCAATCTCTATATGGGACCCGGAGTATTCGGAGGCTTCGCGATTGGAAATACCAATACCGTATGGGTCGGCCCGAGAGTGGCAGCCGGACTTCAAATCTTTCCAATTGAACCTCTGGAAATTTTCGTTGAAATTGATCCCTTCCTGACCCTTCTTCCAACTATCGGATTCGGCTTTCAGGGAGCCATAGGCGCCCGCTTCTGGTTTTAATCAATCAAACAAGGACATTACAAAAAACACCGGTTCACGACGGTGTTTTTTTTGAAACAAAAAAAAAGCACTGTGATTTCTCACAGTGCTCTATATTAATATCTCCTGGGGGAATTGAACCCCCGTTGCCGGGATGAAAACCCGGTGTCCTAACCACTAGACGAAGGAGACATAACCTTCCGCTTCGCGAAAGCTTATGGAGATTTTTTCTTGCGAAAAAACTCCATCTCTCCACAGGAGGTTAATCCCATGGACGTTTTACTCAAAGAGTAAAACTCCCGAATCAAACCCCGAAGGGGTTTGATTAGATGAGCCGCACAGGATTCGAACCTGTGACCCACGCCTTAAAAGGGCGTTGCTCTACCAGCTGAGCTAGCGGCCCATGCCTTAATTGCTCGGTGAATATAACAACAATGAAATAAAATGTCAACACGAATCAACTGTCTTTTTCAATAAGATTTCCAGGCAGCGTACCGTCCTAAATGCTGAATCCTACAACGAGATTATAAACAGGATTTGTTCCAGGCTGACTTGAAAGTTCAGAGCCGAACATAGCTGCATTCAGTGTAAAGATCTGTAGATCTAGGCCGAATCCGGCATTAAGAAGCCCTTCGGCAAGACCTAGTCTGATATCAAGAATATCAAGCATTGTAATTTCAAGACCGGTCTTAATGTGAAGCAGCATATTTGTAGCTTCTGTGGGATATAACAGAAAATCAAGGACATCATCATAGGCAGCCATAAATCTGAGATTAGTTACCCATTGCTCCAAAAACGGAATTGTCGGATTAATCTCGACGCCTACGTTCAACTTAAACGGTATCAATCCGTTTTCAATTATCGGGTCATCGGCCGCGATAAATCCATTTATCCCCGTTGCATAGGTATACTTTACCGTCGGCGAGAACACATCCTGAAGACTGAGACCGGCAGAAAGGAAGCCTTCCCATGTATAGAGAGCACCCAAATCAAGTCCAATAATTGTGCTGAACTCAAATTGTTCGCCAAGAAGAAGATCGGGACCTAGACTTGCAAGCATTGCCGGAAGCTCAAGAAATGATTTCTCTATTACTACTTCTCCCTCGACTCCGCCTTTCAGCATTACTCCGATATCGATCGCATGGGTCTCATCCTGAGAGAGCGGAATTCTAAACGCGTAACCTCCGGCCAAAAAAACCTTTTCGCTGAAATTCATGGCAAGAGAGAGAGCACCTTTGCTCCGCAGATGGAAATCAGTGGAATTAAACAGTCCGAATCCGAAACCGTCGCCGACATACCCGAAGAAGAGGGGGCCCGTCATAGAGAAACCGGAATAAAGTCCAGATAAAATGCTCTGAGTAGAAGGCGAGGCGAGAATTGTCGCAAAGTCTCCGCCTGATGAAAGGCTGCTGATCACGAGCGTCGCAATATCGAAAATAGGCCCGGTCAGCAAAATTGTGGTATTAGTGATTGACAGCTCTTCATCGGCCGACTTGAATGCGGCCGGATTCGCGAAAAGACTCTCCAGCCCGCTGTTATCGGTAGGATAGGGGCCGCCCAAACCGGAATCAACTCCGGTAATAAAATAGACGTCATCAGCATAATAATCTGGTGCTGTTTGAGAAAAAACCGATGCACACAGAATCAGAATCAGAATAAAACAAGATGTAATTTTCTTATACATTTTTAACTCCATTAAGCAGGTAAACCACCGGCAAGTAATGCTTCAATATCTATTCCGCCTGCCTCAGCCCATGTCTGAGCCTGAAGTAGACCTGGATCATCGGCGGCAACTGAACCCAAATTATCAATGCCTCCTGCCGTCTCGGCAACAACCAGCAGCTGGGAGGCGGCGGCGTTTGTATACTGCTCACTCGAAAGATCCGCCCCGTTGTCCTCAGCCGCGGCTATCAGACTAACTGCTGTCGCAAGATTTGTAGTATCAATTGCCTCGAGAAGGGTTGCACCTAAATCCCCACCGGATGTAACAGCCTCGAGAGCTCCGGTAATCGCAGCTCCAAGTCCGGAAGAACCAACAGCGAGATCCGCCGCAAGAAGAAGAAGACCAGAATCAGCCGTGCTCAGATCATCGGGAAGAAGGGCGAATATCTCGGCAAATGCCGCGGCAAGCTCCGCTGTGGTACCACAGGAGAGCAAATCCTCGGCATAAGAGATTTTTTGATCAGCTGTCATGGTCGACATATCAGCCTCAGCCCAGAAATAAACACTCGAAGTAAAAACCTGCTGGCAGGAAGAAAATACTATTACTATAAAAATAGCAGCTACTGCCGCCTTTATCATTGATTTCATCAGGATCCTCCTACTCAATTATCGTCAAAAACTCTATAAAATCAAAACTATGTCCACTCGATAAACTTGCAGGCAAGAGTTTCTGAGGAAAAACTGCCGTTACCGCAGTTTCCAGGGGAATCATCGGCCAGAACTTCCGCTCTGCATACACCGCTCCCCTCTTTAATTATATCACATATTGCGGATTTTAAATAATTTCCGCTTGTTCCAACCTGAAAACCGTCTCTTTCTTCCTCAATTAGGACCTCAACAACTCGTCCTGTCTGGCGACGTTTGTATCTGGCGAAATTTTCCTCGGATAACTGCCTTAGAATTTTCGTTCGCTCGGCGGCAATCCGCTCCGGAACCTTATGCTTCATGTCAAAGGCCGCCGTTCCGGGTCTGGCTGAAAAGGGAAAAACATGGAGATGTGTAAAATCACATTCAGACAGCAGACTCCTTGTCTGCTCGAAATCTTCATCGGTTTCTCCTGGAAAGCCGGCGATAACATCGGCTGCCATAAAAGGGTCGTCCTTGGCGCTCCGAAGAGCATCCACGGCCCGGATAATACGGTCACGGTTATTATGCCTCATCATCAGAGAAAGAATCCTGTCGCTGCCTGACTGTACCGGTATGTGGAAATGAGAGCAGATCATTTCATTACGAATAACGCCGGCCATCCGCGAGTCGATGGTCTCAGGCTCAAGCGATGAAAGTCTGATTCTGGTTCTAAAGGCCTGATTGGATAGATTTTCGAGGAGATCTGTAAAGTCAATTTCGCCGGATTTATACGAAGATAGATTAACTCCAGTTAGAACAACCTCTCGAAAACCTTCGCTCTGCAGCCGGTTAAACTGCCTGAGAACTGAATCAGAATCAAGACTGACACTGTCGCCGCGTGCAATGGTGACCCTGCAGTATGCACAACTGTTGTCACATCCGTCCTGTATCTTCAAAAATGCCCTCGTGTGATAGTTAAAATCAACTGAGTCATACCAGAAACGGTCAGGATCATCTTGCCTGGAACTTGTTTTATCGAAAAAACTTCTTACCGAATCCGCGAGGCTTCCCTTCTCCGATGAAAAATCCAAGCCTGTCAGATACTCGGGAAGCCTGTTTAAATCAGTCTTGTTATCATGAGGAACGACTATGACATTTTCCGCGAGCTCGAGATCCTCCCGGTTAAGCTGGGCATAGCAGCCGGTTACGACCACGGCCGAGTGCGGATGCTCCGACGAGAGCTTTCTGATGATTCTCCGGGCTTTCTGTTCAGCCTTCGAGGTGACCGTACAGGTATTTATGATGTAGATTTCGGCATCGTCTCTGTAGGTTCCTATAAAAAAACCCCGGCTGTCAAATGACGATGCCAGGGCTTCACTCTCACACTGATTCAGCTTGCAGCCAAGTGTGTATACGGCAGCCTTCACAATTTTTCTCCGGAAAGTTGTAAAAAAGGCTTTCGTAGAAAGACCTTCATCATCCAGCCCCCAGTTTAGCTTTAACCCTGCTCCGTCCTCTGACGGCTTCGTTGTAGGACGAGTTGAGCTGCAGTGCTTTTTCGTATGCTTCGAGTGAGTATTTCCAGTCTTCAGCCATTTCTCTCGAATAACCGAGCCGGGACCACCATCTTGCCGAATTAGGAAAATGATACACAGCAGTTGTAAAGGCAATGTCGGCATGGTTGTATTCCCCGAGACGGATGAAAATTTCACCCATGAAAAAATACGCCAGCTCTATCCTGTCTCCCGTCGGAGACAGGACGGTATATTCTTCAAAATATTTAAGCGATTCCAGATTTTTACCCAGATAATAATAGGCTTCACCGACTATCTCAAGAATACGAGTATCACGTCCGGCGATCTTCAATCCTGAAAGCCCGGTATCAAGCGCCTTCTGAAAATCTCCGGTTTTTATATATGTCCAGCCGAGAACGACATAGGAGTCCAGATTCCTGGGCATCCTCTCTATCTCGCTGATACATATTTCCTCAGCCCGACTGTAATTTCCCTTCTTGTATTCCAGCAGCGCGTCGGCGCGGTCCTGGGCTGTCATCAGGGCGGCAGATCCGATTGTAAAAATAAGGATAAGGATAATCAGTTTATTCTTCATTTCTTTCCACCTCATCTGGAGACTTCATCCTGCAGATGCCATTAAAAGAACATCCGCTTTCCATGATGATATCGGGTGCTGTTATATCACCGTCAACATGTCCGCAGGAAAAAATCTCTACCCGTTCATAGGCAAAAATATCACCGTGAACCGTTCCTTTAACCGAGACGATATTCGCCTCAATCCTGGCATCAATGACAGCGGACTTGTCAATATAAAAATTGCCCGTTGCCCTCACGTCACCTTTCATCCGGCCTTTTATCATCAGAGATTTATCAAATCCGAGATTACCGGTAAAATCAATATCCCCGGCCATTATCGTATCAACTTCAGCTTCATCTATGGATTGTATTTGAATATCGCTCATATCTTCCTAATGTACCTAGCTTGAATACCGCTGTCAAGTCAGAACAGCTTTATCGTGTCATCAAGGGCTTTCTTCAGCCTTACTCTCATCTCTTCGGTATGCGGATTAAATTTCTGAAGATCAAGAAAGAGCTGAAGCGGATCATTACAGGTCTGCTCGACTATTTCCTGTAGTTTCTGATAACCAAGAGTGGCTATAGGACTATTCTTAAGCTCCAGTTCATTGAGTACCCTGCCGATGAAGTGGGTTACCCCCTGGGTAAAGGCTGCCTCTGAGTCGTGTTCATCAGGAGTCATCTGGTGGATATCAAGCTTCATCTCGGCGAAGACATCGTGCCAGAATTTAAAACATCCGCCCTTGTCCCTGATGGGAGAGAAGACAATCGGCAGACCTTCCACCCCGTTCTTGCCTGAATCAGGACCGAACATCGGGTGGGTTGCTATTATCCCGCAACTCTTCGGCAGGAGATTCTCCATCAGCTTTGCCGGCGCGACTTTTACCGAACATGTATCAATTACTACAGCCTCCGGTTTTAAAAGTGGAGCTATACGCCTGCACACTTCTTCAACGGCATTAATAGCACAGCATAAAAATACCGTATCGTATTCCCCTAGCTGTTCTTCCTTTATCCTCTTTACATTATCAGGAAAAACCCTTCCGCTCCGGCTATATCCTGCTACACAAAATCTCTCAGAAAGAAGGGACGCCCAAAAAGATCCGAACCTCCCCATTCCGTATACTGCTATTTTCATGCAGTGATAATAAATTCTTTAACAAAAATGCTCAATCAGTATATATAAACTTTACAGCTTCTTTGCAAAATCATTTATTAATATTATTATTTTAGAGACTTTTGATAGCAGAAGTTTCACTTATCGTAATTCAAGGAGAATATAAATATGGCTTTCGCAGAATTAATGAAAGAAAAAGCAATAAGACTTCAGAAAAAACTCGTACTTCCGGAAGGCACCGAGTCCAGAACCCTGAAGGCGGCAAGAATCATTGTCGACGAAAAATACGCTTCAGTTGTTGTGCTTGTTGGAAAAACTGCCGCTGTCCAGGCAGCCGCGGCCGCGGCCGGGGTTTCACTCGACGGAATAACAATAGCCGATCCGGCAATCTCCGACAGACTCGATGCATACACGGCCGAATATTTCGAACTCAGAAAAAGTAAAGGCATCTCAGAAGACGAAGCAAAAGAGGCTATTGTCGACCCGCTCAAGTGGGGCGCAATGATGGTAAGACTCGGTGATGTAGATGCTATGGTCGCCGGTGCGGAAAACTCCACAGGAAACGTGCTCAGAGCAGCGTTCACAATCATTAAAACAGCACCTGGAGTAAAATCCGCTTCAAGCTGTTTCATCATGTATCTTCCCGGCACAGATTGGGGCGTAAACGGAAACATCATCTTCTCCGATTGCGCAACAATCCCAAACCCTACAGCCGAGCAGCTTGCTGAGATAGCAATCGCCGCATCAGAGTCCTGTAAAAGCTTCCTCGAAGCCGAACCATGTACAGCAATGCTGTCTTTCTCGACTAAGGGTTCGGCAAGCCACGAGTATGTAGACAAGGTTGTCGAAGCAACAAGACTTGCCAACGAAAAAAGACCCGATCTCAACATTGATGGCGAACTTCAGCTCGACGCGGCGATAATCCCCGCGATAGGCGACAGCAAGGCGCCAGGCTCAAAGGTTGCCGGAAAGGCAAATGTCCTGGTTTTCCCGGACCTTCAGTCCGGGAATATCGGTTACAAACTGGTTCAGAGACTCGCCGGAGCCGATGCCTACGGCCCCTTCCTTCAGGGATTTGCAAAACCGGTCAGCGACCTCTCAAGAGGCTGCAGCGTTGAAGACATTGTGACAACCTCAGCTGTCACGATGGCTCAATCAAAGTAGGAACCTGATAAAACAGTTACAGGAATCTTCTCCGGAATATCGGAGAAGATTTTTTTATTAATCGGCCCTTAACCCCTTGATAGATTGGGATTTATCAGCTTATGTTTAAAAAATGAATGTATTAATAGTCGGATACGGTCGAATGGGCCGTGAGATTGAAAAAATCCTGCTTGATCGGGGACACAGCATTGCAGGAAGGGTCGATCCGAGCGGCAGCGGTGATTATACAAAGCTCAGCTCAGAAATAGTTGCAAAAGCGGATATGGTCATCGAATTCGCACTGCCGGCATCCGTCCGGGAGAATGCGGAATTATACTGCGCTGCCGGAGTTCCGGCCGTAGTAGGCACAACGGGCTGGGACGATAGACGCGAAGAGGTCTGCAGGCTTGTCGAAAAGGCCGGAGGGAGTTATCTATGGGGCTCCAACTTCTCAATCGGCGCTCACATACTCTTTATCCTGACCGAAAAAGCGGCATCACTGATGAACGCCGCAGATAACTACGATATCATGGTCAATGAATATCATCATAAGCTGAAGAAGGATTCACCATCCGGTACAGCTCTGACGATAGCCGAAAAGATAATCAGCAATTCGGCATTAAAGACGGATATTGTCACCGACAGACTCGATCGGGCGATTAAGCCGAATGAGCTTCATGTAGGATCAGTCAGAGGCGGGTCAATTCCCGGCACGCATTCGGTATTGCTTGACTCCGATGCCGACTCGATAGAGATTATACATACGGCAAGAAACCGAAGCGGCTTTGCCTATGGAGCGGTTCTCGCTGCTGAATGGCTGAAGGATAAGAACGGATTTTTCAGAGTCGAAGATTTTATATCAGAAACATTAGGGGGATGAGATAAATGAGTTTAGAGGGAGTATTTACGGCACTTGTAACGCCGTTTAACACAGACGGATCTGTTGATGAAAAAAGCCTCAGAGAATTAGTTGAGTTTCAGATTGATAAGGGTATTTCAGGACTCGTTCCTGTCGGGACAACCGGCGAGAGTCCCACCCTTGATTATCATGAACACGACAAGGTTATAGAATTAGTCATCGATCAGGGCAAGGGCAGGGTTCCAGTAATAGCCGGAACAGGCTCTAATTCAACAGCCGAGGCAATAAGACTGACAAAGCACGCTAAAGAGGCGGGAGCGGACTACAGCCTCCAGGTGGCGCCGTATTACAACAAACCGTCACAGGAGGGATTCTACCGTCACTTCATGGCAATTGCCGAAGCAGTCGACATGCCGCTTGTCATTTACAACATTCCCGGCAGAAGCGGCAAGAATATTGAAAACAGCACGATGCTAAGACTCGCCTCCCACCCGAACATTGTCGCGGTTAAGGAAGCAAGCGGAAGCATTCCGCAGGTCATGGATCTCTGCCTGAACAAACCTGCCGATTTTACAATACTTTCCGGTGACGACAATCTAGGCCTTCCAATTATTGCCTGCGGCGGCCGAGGAATAATCTCGGTTGCAAGCAATATTATTCCCACCGAAATGGAAGAACTTGTCAGAACAGCGAATGCAGGAAACTTTGAACGGGCAAGAGAGCTGCACTACCTGCTCATGCCTTTCTTCAAGGCATTGTTCATAGACACAAACCCGGTTCCTGTTAAATACGGGTGCTTTCTCAAAGGAATGATGACCGATGTTTACAGGCTTCCACTCTGCGAGATGAGTGATGAAGACAAGAAGGTTTTCAAGGAAACAATGGAGAAGTCAGGGCTTCTTTAACAAATCCCGGACTTCTCCGGAGACTTTTACCAAAAAAAAAGGCTCAGCTTAATGACAAGCTGAGCCTTTTTTAATAAGTTTGAAGTAATATTACAGATTCTTTGCCGCATTCTTAGCCATCCTGATAGTCTGGTTGCTCCAGTTGGAGAACTCAACCATCCTCAGTGAAGGCTTGGCGTTCTGATTTCCGCTGCTGCCCAATGCATTTATGCATTCACGAATTGCCCGTTCATCCTTATAAAGAATGCCTAAAGCCCTCCGCTCATTATGAAAATCAAGATATTTCGAAAGTACGGCGACAGCCTCATCACTCGAGTATGTCCCGAGGGCCTGCAGGCAGATAACAATCTCATTTACATTCTCACTTGAGTTAAGCATCAGATCAAGCCACTGTACGGCTGCCTGATTCGCGACACCTAGATCTCGAATCATCTCACAAGCCCTGACCTTAGTTCTGGTCTGGTACTCTCGCTCTGACGGAGTGACAGCATTATAGATAAGGCTCACCTCTATTGCCGTGTTGGCTAATTCGGTTTTCCGTTCAGCTGAGGCGGCAGAGCGGTTCTCAACTTCGAGAGCGGCAAGCCTTATGCTGAAGGGAGTGTCATCCTTCACAATTTTTATCAGCAGATCTGTAGGATCTTCGAGCATGTTTTTAAGGGCTCTGTCGGCTTTGGCTACACTATCGCGTGAGTAACGTCCGACCGATGCGTAAAATACCGGTTCAAATCCGTCAGGATGCTTTAACCGTTCAAGCGCGAGAATGCAGGCATTAACAAGAGATTCCCGTTTTTCATTATTCTCAATAATAATTATTTCGAGATTCAGCTTACGTAGAAATTCTGCGATTTCATCAGCATAATCTCGTGCGCCTGCTGTACCGAGTCCGACAATGGCAACTGAACGTAGAAAATCATCTTCGGTGATCTTAACAACCTCATATATATCAGGAGCGGCATCCACAGCCTTCAGATTACCGAGCTCCATCACCATGATCCGGATTAAATCATTATGTTCCTGCCTTTCGCTGAAACTGAGAGATTCATCTCTTGTGTATATTATTTCTTTAAGCGCGTCAGTAATAACAGGTTCCATATCCCGGTTATGCAAATCAACAATGTTCTGCATGACCACAAGTTTCGCGCCTAGCTGTTCGGTTGTGTTATAGATTCTTGACCAGACAGCGGACAACTCATTACCGAATACCGGCGTCACGGATGCCGACACCAGCAGAACCATTATGATAGCTTTCAATATTATCTTTCTCATCATTTCCCGTCTCATTCCCAAACCAGAATTTCTTCTGTGGTATACTCATATTTCCGCTCTATCCAGTCTTTCAGATCACCGTTTCCATCAAAAAACTCTTCTTTTACAGGATTTCCTCGCTCATCATTTGTAAATAGAACTGTTCTATGGGTTGAGCCGTTAGGCCGTAAGTATTTCTCTGAAATGAGATTCCTGCCGTCATATTCATATTGAATTCCGGAGATTATCTTACCGTCAGCATCAAGGTGATTTTTTCTGACAAGGAGACCAGCCTTATATTCAAGACTAAAAAGCTCCTGCATCTTTCCGCCGGCATCATTCAGTTCTATTGATACCGGAAGTCCGCCATCATAGAGGTACAGAGTCTCCGAAAGAATTATTCCTACGCCGTCGGCGACGGTCCACCTTATCTTCTTTCCATCGACATCGTACTCATAACTGGATACTGTCTGAAGTGTGCCTTCGGCGTCATAAGAACTTTCAGACAGAGGCTGTCCTTCTGCTGTCCTTATAGTCTTTTTAGACGATTGAAGAGCGCCTCTGTTGTTATAAAGCAGGCGGCTTTCTATGCCGCTTTCCGAATACTCATAAACCGCAGACTCAAGAATCTGATCAAAGGAATCAAACATATCTTCCCGAACAATATTCATATCCTCATCATAACTATAGCTGGTATAGCTTTTGATATATCCGTCATTAAAGAAACTAGTTTCCCTGACAACATTGGCTACGTAGACCGTTTTTTTTTCCTGAACCTTTCCTTCGACTGCGGAATTGCCTTTGTTTTTCCCATCCGCATCCTGCGTATCGGAGACTGTTGTACAGCCGGCAGTCAACAATACCGCGGCAGCAAACAGGCTTATAATAATTTGTTTCATCAAAATTACTCCTTGAAAGCCTTATAAACTCATTCAAATTATATGAATAAGTCCTCTAATAGTCAAAACAACTGTAGATATTTTTGTTAAATTTCCGATATTAATCTGCTGAGTTTTTCTATATCCTCTACCGCGAGCGTCTCGGCCCTTACTCCTCCGGAAATTCCGGCTTTTTCAAGGGCTGATAGGACCTTCTCCTTCCCGAAAGTCGCGGCAGTCTTTCCGCTTCCAAGATTATTTGAAATTTTCTTTCTGCGCGCAAGAAAGAGATCATCAATTAGCTGATAGTATAGCTCCTCATTTCCGGGATTGAATCTGCCGTGCGGAGTCATTTCGACAATAATAGACTGGACTGCAGGCCGCGGATAGAAGGAACCGGATTTCAGCTCTCCCCTCAGGGCCACATCACATTTCGATTGGCAGACTAGTGAAAAACTGGAAAAGTCACTACTGTCCGGCTTCGCGGCCATTCGCCGGCCGACTTCTTTCTGCACCGTAAAAACCATCTTCTTCGGCAGCAGCCCCGACCTAACGATGGAGGCTATCATAACAGATCCACTCACATAGGGGAGATTCCCGAGAATATAATCAGGAACTGCCGGCAATTTGGAAGTACCTTTAAAATTCTTAAGGAAATCACCTTCGATCATGGTAAAATTCGGCAGATTACCGTAAAATTCCTTCAAACAGCTAATAAACCCATGATCTATCTCGAACACAGTAATATCTGCGCCCTTTTCAAGCAGATGCCAGGTCATTGCCCCAAGACCCGGGCCTATCTCCCAAACCCGGCTTCCCTTCTCTACCGGCAGAAAGCCTGTCAGCTTCTCACGGGCGCCGCGGTTAACAAGAAAGTTCTGACCGAACCTCTTTTTCATGCTCAGGCCCCTTGATTCCAGAAAATCCCTGAGCTCGCCCGGAGAATCATAATTTACCGGATATTCCATTCAACATTCTCCTGCGGATGCTGTACATTGACAGCAAAATAATAAGGCCCGCGAGAAGCGGTACCAGCCAGAGGGCCGACTCGTCATAGGATACAGACGGAGCAGCGGCAGCTGTCTCGGCAACCCGGCATATAGCTTTATAAATTAAATCAGAAAAAATAGAAACCGGTTTGAGCCCTGTAATCAAAAAAATCAGGCCCGACCATATAAACAGAGTCACCATCGGCGCTATAATGATACCGGCAATCAACCCGACCGGGTAGATTACCCCGAAAGTCGGCAGCAGAAGCGGAATGACCAGCAGCTGCGCTCCTGCTGAACAGGAAAGCGGCAGCCTGAGGGCAGCCGGAAGCCAGGGCTTTAAAAATTGATTAATCTCGGGAGCTGCCGTCAGAATTCCTGCGACCGCGAGAAAGGAGAGCTGAAACGACAGAGTATAAAAAGTCGAGGGAGCTGCAGCGGTTAGTACGACGAAAGACAGCAGCAGGATATCAAAAGCGGAAGTTTTCCGGTAAAACGCATTCGACAATCCGAACAGAAAATACATAAGGGCAGCCCTGACCAGAGATATTCCGAATCCTGTAAGGATGAGGTATACCAGAACTATTACCGAGCTTACGATAAAAGCCGGCTTTCGCCCCGGAAGGGGATGCAGGATAAGGAGAATCAAGGCCGACAGTATTCCCAGATGCATCCCCGAAAGGGCCAGGATGTGTGAACATCCGGCTTCCCGAAATATACGGCTCTCCCATATTGATAGACCATCTCTGTTGCCGAGAAGCAGGGCAAGCAGCAGGCCTCCGGAATCTTCCCCCATCTTATAACATCTCTGCTCGATCCCCCTGGAAAGAGCCTCCCTGATTCTCCATACTGAGGACTTTCGCCCGAGGCTTACAAGCTCTCCGGCTCTCGGATAGGCGGTAAGGCATAGCGGCTCTTTCAAAAGCGAAATATTACCAAGGTTTTGAGATTTATATATTTCGGCAAGCTCAGGGCTGGCCCTAAGTCCGGTCTCCGCAGAAATAATCCCACCCATGTAAATTACGGGATCATACTCAAAAAAGCAAAGCAGCTTTCCTCCGGCTCCTGTCCGGGCACCGCTGCTGTTCTGAACTCCGCGCAGCTCCGCTTCGAGGATGTACCCTCCTCCGGAAAGCTTCCTGCTGTCGGAGCGGGCGTAGCAGGTAAACTGCGTAACCTGCTCTACCGGCAACCCCAGCCAGGGAACCTGCCCCTCCTCTACCAAGCCGAATCCACTTGATATTACCAGCCCGACCGAAAATGAAGCAAGAAAAAACAGCTTTCGTACACTTTCTTTGGGAGAAGATTTCTGTTTCAGTAATATTATCAGAAAAAAGACCGCCGACAGGCAGGCGGCGGAGATTGGAATAATTATTCGCAGATGTCTGCTGAGATTCTCTATCAGAAGCAGACGGATAAGAAAGGCAAGAAAAAATCCGTAGACCGCGGGATTCGCGGAAATTTTGGAAATAAAAATACTTTTAAATATTTTTAAGATTTTTCAGTGCCTCCCTTGCAGCTCGTTTCACCGAACCGGAATAATTCAAATATCCGGTATAAAGAAGATAATCGAAAGCTGTATTGTCTCCGAGTTCACTCAAATTCCTTATGACACTGAGAATTATCTGTTCATCCACAATCTGTCCATTTTCAGTATAAGAATTCAGCACTTCAAGATATATTGTCAATCTTACCGCGGCATCATGTGAGCCGGAAGTTCCGAGTGCATCCATGGCCTCAATAAGATTCACTTTCCTGCATAATTTCTGTTCGTATTCAAAAACTGTATTATCAAAATGCTGAATAAGATTATCTGTACCGCCGGACCAGTTCAGAGCGGTAAGCTCCCGTACAGCTTCGTATCGGAGTTCGCGCAGAAATCCCTCAGCTTCAGTATCCAGAACTTCAGAATAAAGCCCTATATCGAGTCCGACGATGGCAATTGACGCCTTGTCCTCGCGGGTCAGACTGTTTTGGCCGTAGGCGGCCTTGAGAGCGGCAAGCTTCTCTTCTGGAACGCTACTCCTGATGACCTGGATTATATGATCAGTAAAATAACCTTCTATCCCGCCCAGGGCTTCGGCTGCGCTGAGATTCACAATATCAGAATACCCGATGGTACCGGTTGTGAACACGATGGGGAAAGACGTCGGATCTCCGAGCTTCCCGAGCGCCGCTACCGTTTCAGCGGCAAGCTTATGATCTACCTCTTCTCCTGCCTTAAAACGACCGTTGTATTCTCGCAGCCAGGCATTAATTCCATAGATAATCACAGAATTACCGGCCGCGGTCGCGCCGAGCGAGCTCATGATTTCGATGCGAAGAGCATTATCATCGATATCATTGAAGAACTCCCACAGCAGAGGCGCCGATTCTTCAATCCGGTGTGTTCCAAGGAGTCTGATTGTAAAAAGCATCAATTCCCTACCGAGACTATCACTCTGAAGCATCCACGAATTACCGGTAATAAATTCAAGAGAGAGAGTATAAAGAGGCGCCATATCAGCGTCTTCATATTCGATAGAATCCTGAAGTACACGAACCTTCGTCGCGAGGCTTCCCCTCGTAAAATTCTTTCTGAATGCTTCTACAATTTCCGAATCATCCGCACCAAAGAGAGGCGTAACTGTTATGGTCAGAATAATCAGAAGTAATAGAATAGCTTTGACCGGTTTTATTTTCATTAAATCCCCTCAGTAACTTGAAACTCTGTTTTTTTTGGTACGGGGTTCCCTCTCTCCGAAAATATTATAGACATAAGAGAGCAGCTGATTGCGAATTACAGGATGCAGCGACACAGCCTGAAGATGAAGAATTGACTGGTTCTTCTTTGGATTAAAATTAACACCTTTTACTGTTCCGCACATTCTAATCTTATAGGAAGATAAATTGATCTGCAGCTTCACAGCTATCCCGACCTTGGCCTTTCCGCCGATCATGAGTGCCGCTCCACCCTCGGAGATATCGAGAACACGACAGCGCAGTCCTGAAGTCTTCTCCTCCCTGTCATTAGCATCTGCGATGCTCTTAAGAAGGTAAAGATAGGCTGGCTTATTAATATCGATCCTTATCGAGGATCTCTTCTGACTTCGAGTAAGGTTGTCCGAATGACCTATATGCAGGATGGAATAATTCTTTTCCGAATAGTCTTCGAGTACGGTTGATTCAAATACATAACCCGCGTCATCACCCCGCCAGAAGAACACATTGATAGGCTGTCCCTTCCAGTCGAAACCTTCCGGCAGCACTGGTCCTTCTGGATATGAAATAGCAAGATAACGTCTGAGATTCTCGACAACGCTAGCGTTGTAGTTTCCTGCGCCGGGAAGAATAATCTTTATTCTCTGATGAGCGGCGATTTTCCTGCTGGATTTAAGACCTAGTTTATATTTTGGCAGATTCAGCTCAACTCTGCGCCGAAAATCAAACAGCTTTGACACAAATTTCACATTTTCTTCATCTGTCAGGCCGCCCTCATCACGAAACCTTATAATGGTTCCCCTGATGGATCTATCAAGCTGATTTATTGACCAGAAAAGAGATGTCGGATTCTCAAGCCGGTTCTCGACTGCAACCTTCCGGAGAAGACGACATTCGTTCATGCTGAATCCGGATTCCCGGCCTTTTGCATAAAACTGGATCCAGGGAAAGTTTCCACCTCCCATTTTCCTGAGAACAACAAGGAGAATAATTAAAAGTACAAAAATAACGCCTATAATAATCCACATAATATTAGTATCGATCTTTTACCTTATTAACTGTAACCGTCCGAAATTTCTTGCAATTCATAAGAATATCAGTAATATTCTACAAGGTGAATGATATTTTTTCCAGTAGAAACATTAAAAAAATCAATTTAACGGCGTTTGAGCCCTTATTACTCTTTTCTGTCTTCTTTCTACCTGGTTATATATCCCAGGGGATGCAGGAATTTGACTCTGATATCTTCGAAAGCACCTGGTTTAACCTGTTTTACATCATGACAACGCTTCCTCAGATCTTTCTGACCCTCTACATAATTATCCTTAAACCAGGCCGGAAGCTGAGTGACTATAATATCAACAGATTTAAGCCGGCTGATCTGCTGAAAGCGGCCGCGGTTCTATTGGGAATTTACATCTGCATAATTCCCGTCGGATTCATTTCTAAAATATTCGTGCCCGATCTTGGAAATCCTGTAGTCTATGGCGCGGGCTGGCAGTTCGGAAATCCGTCACTTATCCCGCTGGTAGTAATCTCATGCATAGCAACCGGATATAGTGAAGAAATTTTTTTTCGGGCATACCTGGTAAAATCTCTCGAAAAATCCGGCTTAAAGATAGTGCCCGCCGCCGCGGTGAGTGCACTGCTTTTTGGGAGCGGTCATATCTACGAAGGATTCTATGCCTTTGCCGCGACGGCGGTAATCGCGGTATTTCTCTCTTTCGTCTTCACGAAGACGAAATCAATCCATGCTATTTCGATAGGACACGGTCTATATAATTTTTCCGTATTAATTATCAGCATGATGGGGGTCTTATGAATAAATTTTCAAGACTGTTTTTTCTCATTCTTTTGCTTACTACAGCGGTTTTCAGCCTCTCCGGACAGATCAATGTACCGCCCGCCGAAGTGCGAGCGGAGGTCATAGGCGGAGGAACATCTGAAAATCCTATTGTCCGGATAATCTATAATTTTCCGGAAGGTTATCATCAGACTTTTCAAAAAGATTTCTTCTACGTCTCCATCATATCTCCGAATACAGCCTCACTAGGTGAAATATCCTATCCGGCGGCTCCGGATGCGGGTGAAGAATACAGTTTCTATGGAGAGACCATACTCGAGGCGGAACTCCTGGGCTGGGATCCTGAGAAAGACACCGAACTCCGTCTGAAAGCCGCTTGGCAGCTCTGTGATGAGGAGGGTACTTGTTTTTTTCCGGAATCTGATACTGTAACGGCAGAACTCAAGGTAGTGCAGGCTGGATCGGTTCCGGTGAACATTCGGACCGGAAATCTGCTTATCTTTCTACTTATGGCCTTTTTAGGCGGACTGCTTCTTAACGTAATGCCCTGCGTTCTGCCTGTGCTGTCGATAAAGGCGCTTAGTCTTGTAAAACAGGGCGGTGAAAACCGCAGACAGATTCTCTCCTCCTCCATGCTCTACACTGCCGGGGTGGTTATGTCGCTCCTTGTTCTTGCAATAATAATAATCATCATAAAGGCCTCAGGACAGCAGGTCGGATGGGGTTTTCAATTTCAGAACAGGAATTTCGTACTCGTTCTCCTTACAATTATATTCGTATTCGCCCTGTCGCTCTTCGAGGTTTTCACCATATCTGCGCCTGTAATGCGCAGAGGACCGGCAATTGGGAAAAAAAGCCACGCCGGCTCTCATTTTTTCAGCGGAATTATCGCGGTTCTTCTGGCAACACCCTGCACCGCACCCTTCCTCGGAACCGCCGCAGGCTTCGCGTTCTCCCAGCCGCCTGCCGTTATTATTGCCATATTCATAATGATTGGCCTTGGGCTGGCATTTCCATTCATATTAATTGGTTTCTTCCCTGCCATTGTATCAAGACTGCCTAAGCCGGGGGCATGGATGAATACATTTCGGGAAGTCATGGGATTCCTTCTCATCGGAACCTCCGTCTGGCTGATAGACGTACTGATGTATCAGAGCAGCCCGGCTTATCTGACAAGGATCCTGATCTATCTGACTGCCGTCACCGTTGCCCTGTGGCTGTACGGAAAACTATCAGGACCGGGAGCCACCACGCGAAAGCGGCTTACGGGGCTTGCCCTTGCAGTAATAATCATAGCCCTCACTGCTAGGATAGTCCTGGCAGGAGGCAGCCCGGCCGTCGATGACCCGAAGCAGGTGATTGGGAAGTCTGACTCCGGCTATGCGGGATGGCAGGAGTTTTCTCCGGATGCGGTAAGATCCGCCGCCGGCGGAGACAGACCGGTCTTCGTTGCCTTCTCGGCAAAATGGTGCATGACCTGCAGAACGAATGAGAGAGCGGTCATCTTCACCAAGGATATCAGCCGTTTTTTCGAAGAGTCCGGCGCCGTCCTTATTCACGGAGATTTTACAAATAAGAATCCGGAGATTAATAAGTGGATGGCTGACTTCGGACGGGCCGGGGTCCCCTTCTACTCCTGGTATCCCGCCGGCTCGGATAAGGCGGTCCTGCTTCCGGAAATAATTACAAAATCGATGATCACCGAACTGGAGATCTCATCGGCCGATGACCGATAATCTTCCTCATATTAATAGACAACCCGGCAGTCTTCTGTTACTCTAAATGATTAGTTTAAGTTGAAGGAGAACAGATTTGAAAAGCAGTAACGATACTCTACCCCAAAGATTAAAACTGATCTGCACAAAATATGCCGACCTTGCAATTTTTCTTATTAAGGATCAGAATCAGGATTTTCAGCCGATAAAATTCAAGGACTTCTGGGAATCTCTGAAAATTTACAGCGCGGGCCTTAATGCGATAGGAATCAAACGGGGAGATCAAGTAGGCCTGATCTCCGAAAACAGAAAAGAATGGATAATGACCGACTTTGGACTATCCGGTCTTGGGGCAATAGACGTTCCAAGAGGATGCGACTCTACATCCGATGAGATTCGGTACATCCTTGCTCATGCCGACTGCAAGGTGACTTTTACCGAGAACTGCGCTCAGGCCGAGAAGATCCTCTCGCAAATAAAAGATATCGGGCTTTTGAAAAAGATTGTCCTCTATGATACGAAAGGTATCGAGAAACTCAAGATTCCTGAGGGCATCGAGATATTATCATTCGACGATGTCGTTAAACTCGGCCAAGAGGCTTATAAAAATGATCCAGATTTTTATGAAAGGGAAGTGGAAAAGGGCAGCTGTGAAGAAACAGCAACAATAATCTACACCTCCGGCACTACCGGCAACCCCAAGGGTGTTATGCTCACTCACAAGGCGTTTCTCTTCCAAGTTGACAGGATTAAACCCCATCTCGACCTATGCCCAGGAGAAATCATGCTTTCAGTACTCCCTATCTGGCATTCGTTCGAGAGGGCCTGCATGTATATCTCTGTTTTCCTTGGTCTTGCAACGGCATTCTCAAAACCTATCGGGCCTGTGATGATGCCGGATATGGCAAAGGTAAAACCACAGTGGCTTACTTCGGTTCCGAGGATTTGGGAAAGCGTTCATGCTGCGGTGTTAAGAAACATTAACAGCGGCAGCGCGGGCAAGAAAACTCTGTTTTATTTTTTCCTGACTATCGGCGAGATTCATACTTATTTATATGACATGTTTACAGGCTTGCTGCCTCAGTTTTCCAAGAGAAACCGTTTCATCGACATAGCTGTCAGCATAATTCCACTGCTTGTCCTGACTCCTTTCAAGAAACTTGGTCAGGTTCTGGTTTTCAGTAAACTCAAGGCAAAACTCGGAGGAAGATTCAAGGCGGGAATTTCCGGAGGCGGCGCCCTTCCCTCCCACATCGACAAGTTCTTCAGGACCGTTGGCATCACAGTTCTCGAAGGCTACGGCCTTACCGAGACCGCACCGATTCTCGCGGTTCGAAAGGATTCCAGACCTATTCCAAACACGGTAGGCCCCCTTCTTGAAGATATCGAGTACAGGGTAATAAGCAAGGACGGAGCAATCATGCCAATCGGCTTCAAGGGAGAACTCCACGTCAAGAGCCAGCAGGTTATGCAGGGATATTATAAAGAGCCTGAAAAAACTGCTGAAATTCTTAAAAACGGGTGGCTGAATACCGGAGACATAGCGGTATTCACTCACACCGGCGAGTTTAAAATTCTAGGCCGCTCAAAAGATACCATCGTCCTCCGCGGTGGGGAAAACGTTGAACCCGTTCCAATCGAGGACAAACTCAACCAGTCGGATTATATATCACAGATCATGGTTGTGGGTCAGGATCAGAAATTCCTCGGTGCCCTCATTGTTCCGAATCTGGAAGAACTCGAAAAACTCGCGATCGAGAAACAAATCTCATTTCTTGAGAAAGAAGAATTGGTGAACAACCCCTTCATTCACGAACTGATGCAGGAAGAGATTCAGTCTCTTGTAGACGCAAAAACGGGGTTCAAGGCTTTTGAACGAATATTCAGGTTCATAATTCTGCCTAAAGAATTTGAAATAGGTGTTGAAATGACGCAATCGCTGAAAATAAGGCGTAATGTTGTAGAAAAAATGTATAAAAATGAGATAAAGGAACTTTTTAAATAAACGATTTAAGAAAAAAAGAAAGCCCTGCTCCGGAACCTCGGGACAGGGCTTTTCCTTTGTTAAAACTTGTACATAAGCATAAGGCTCGAGAGCATCGGGGCTTCCACCATATTGGATCCAACAAGCGGGAACTCGAATGAATAGCCTATCTGTGCAAAGTCGATGATGTTCAGCGCAATCTGAAATCCGGCGGAACACAGGAATCCGCTTCCCGGATACTGGGTGTTGTAGTAATTACCGGCAAAATATCCCGCGTCGAAAAAGGCGATGAAGACCGGGTTTATGTTGTCAATAAACTCTATTCCATAAACCCGGATGTCAAGATTGTTTACAATTGAAAATTCAGTGCCTAGACTGTTGCCCTCGAAGCCCCTTATCTTCGATCCCATCGCAGGATCTTCCTGATAAAACTGAGGTATAGCGGCACCGGTGGTATAATCCGCTCTTATTCTGTTGGCAAGATAAATTCCGACGAGTTCAAGCTCACTGTTCTCTCGTTTGAGATCGAGAAGGGAAAGGTAGCCCTGTGCCGTAAGGTTAACCGACACGAAGTCGGTAGTTCCATTAAGAGTGTTGAGCAGCCATGACGGCCCGTAGATAACCGAACCGTCTACATTGAATCCGTTGTATACATCGCCTTGGTCGAGCCTGTCAATTTCGAAACCGACCTGGAGGATATTCGAAAGGGTGCCCGCGTTATCAGGGTAGGCGGAATTGCTGCCGCTTAAGAAGATGGACTGGCTGCCGTCGGCGTTCTCATGGGGGGAGGTCAGGTGAAAGCCGTACTTTCCGTATACTGCAAAGAAGGCCTTCTCGTCTTCCCTGCCCTCTTCCTGGATAAGACCCTGCTTCAGCTTCAGGGACAGATCTCCCTGCCATTTGCTATAGGAGTTCAGATCATTGAAAACATCTGTTGTATTATCTATGCTCGGGGTAATAGGACGTCCAAGAGAATTAGTCCAGAGACTTGAACTAATCAAGGCTCCTCCGCCGATGACATAGAGATTAGTCTTCTGCCCTTCCAGCAGTTCCAAACCGCTGTAATCGACACCAACTCTCAGATAGAGAGGAGCGAAACCTGCCAGATAGTCGGAATGAAACCTTGCATCCTCAAAGGCAAATCCAATATCTCCGGCGGACAAACCGGTGATCGAAACTATAAGAATAACCAAACACGATAAAATCTTTTTCTTCATTTTTTCCTCCATGGTAGAATAAACTCACAAGTGATTGACTTTTTGTCATTTTATATCGAAACTCGTTTTAATGGTAGTATATTTTGATAACAGCATCCTGGCTGTAAATAAAAAAGCGGGCATTTCGGTGCAGGAAGGCAAAAACAGCGCCGAGTCACTTAAAAAAATGCTTGAGCCCGAGTACGGCAGCCTCTTTGTGGTGCACCGGATTGATACTCCGGTTAGCGGAATAGTAATATTCGCACGGACTAAGGCGGCCGCGGCTGACCTCAGCAGGCAGTTCAGCCTTCACACCCCGGTGAAACGCTATTTAGCAGCTACTGACATCAGCCTGCCCGGAGGCGAGGGACGACTTACCGATAACATCCATGTTCCGTCCGGCAACAAGGCGAACAAAGTCTATCTGAGAAATGCTGAGGACAAGAGTACAAAGAAAGCATCCCTCCGCTACAAAGAAATTTTCAAGACGGATAAATATCATATTTTCGAAATCATTCTCGAGACCGGCCGCAGACATCAGATAAGAGTCCAATTGGCGGGATCAGGCTGTCACATTAAGGGTGATGTAAAATATGGGGCACGAAGAACAAACCCTGGCGGCGGCATTCATCTGCATGCGCTTTCAATAGAGTTCACCCACCCCGAAGACGGCAGGAAAATCTTTCTGAAGGCGGATCTTCCCGATGATCCGATCTGGAATTCCGTTCCGCCCGAACTTTACACGTCAACGGTCGAGAATTCTGAAAAACCAGATTAAGAGAAAAATAAAAAGAGCGGTCAGCACCGGAATAGCTGTCCGGTAGAATTTACCGGAGAAGAGCCCCTTCGGCTTCTTCCTGCGGGCTTCTTCTGCAAAGTCAAGGTCTACTCCACCCTCCCCCGCATATCCGCAGGCCGGACATCCGTCAAAAAACAGACTGGCCCTTCCCGCGAATCCGCAGGCGGGACATTTTACAGACTTGAAATATCTGCCGCAGTGGGGGCAGATACTCTCGTCTTTATTTACCTGCCACCCGCAGTTGTCGCAGAAAAACTTCTGACTCATTTCTTAGAGATTCCAAGTATTGTCAGGTCATCAAATTGCTCATCCTCTTGAAGGTGGGTAAAGGTAATATATTGATCCTCCGCTCTGGCAGGCAATGGATGGCTGAAATATTCACTCCAGCCATCAAAATGGTCTTTAAGAAAGGCCGCGATAGGCTTGTCGATCAAGACACGGTCATCAGGACCTGAGGACGGGGTACGGTAAAGCCTGAACACACGCTCAACCGAAACCGAAGCCATAACAATCTCTTCAATAGAACCTACGCAGTCGGTAAAATCAAAAATCAGTTCTTCATCATTCATCGGATTATAGTATTTCTCAAGATGGTACTTTCCGCCTTCCTTAAGTGTATTTATCATAGCCTGAATACGCCAGGTTCCGAATTCTTCAAAGCCGTCATTCGAAGAAACCGTAACAGGCAGATTTTTATCAGCTATTTCGCTCGCGTCCGGCTTAATAATATTAAAAGAACTGTCCCGCAAATGCCTCTGAGCCTCCTCGAGACCGTCAGTAAACATCAGCAGGCTGTCACCTTTTTTCAACTGATCCTTTACCTGAACGAAGCCGGTACCCATTTTCACCATCTCCGATGGAAAAACTCCTGAAGCCGGTGATTCGGGAAGGATCTTAGTAATCATCGCCTTCTGCCCACTGTCATAAAGGTGAACAATATTATCACCTGCGTTACAGAGATAGAGTTCACCGGTCACCTCATTGATAATGACAATAGTAAAGGCGGCAAAACGGCCGGTGAATCCTACTTCCTCGACAAGATCATTAATACTGTATGTAAGTTCGGCAATATTCGGGGGCAGCGACTTACCTGATTTATTCTTGACAGCCTTCCTGTTTCGGAAAAAACTGAGAAAAATTGTAGCAACCTCAACCATGATAAGCGATGCAGGAACTCCCTTGCCCGCAACATCACATTTTATTGCCGCCCAATGTACATCATCAATCTTCCTGAAATCAAAATAGTCACCGGAGACGCCCTTCGCGCCCTCATAGTAACCGAAGAATGCAATATCATCGTTCTCATCTTTTCCGGTTGAAAGCTTGGCTCCCGAAGAATCCTCGTTAAGCGGAATGAATTTCTTCTGTACTTCCTTACCTACTGTCAGCATTTCATTTGCAGCTGCGGCTTTTACAAGCCCTTCAGTCATCTGGTTTACTGTAGTAGCCAGTAATGACAGCTCATCCCTTGTACCGACCTTTATTATATGATTCTTGAGATCTCCTTTATTTTCTGTATCCCGAATCAGCTCAACACCCTTCACAAGCAGATTTATCGGCCTGATAATAATGGCCGCGAGAATCAGCGCACCGATGATACCGATAATCATGGCCGCGGCGGCTATGGCAGAGATTATTTTTATAAGCTGCTGCCTCGACTCGGTAATTATCTGAAGGATGCCGCTAGTTGAAATGCCAAGACGGACAATTCCCCTGAAATATGAATCAGCCCCCGGAGTACGGAAAACTACAGGCTTATAGAAGGTGAAATTTGTAACGGCGGCGGTCAGTTCTTCCGAAACATAGGGCGGATAACTGGCTACCTGATTTCCTATCTCATAGAGTCTTAGGTTCAGCTCTTGATCAAGGTTTCTCAGTTCATCCTGAATCTGGTTGATAGCATCTTCAGCCTCAGTATCTCCGGTTCGGATAAAACGAGCAACCAAGGGTTCAACCTGTTCATTGAGCCGCCGGATCTCTTCAACTATGAAACCTACCTTGGCCTTGGCCCGCTCATTGATCATGGCTCCAAGTTCATCGGCAATTCCGGCAATCTCATCATCCATCTTATAGAAGGCTGTCGTCCGGCCGGCTTCTTCCGGAAGTCCCGGGTCATTGGTAGCCCAGACATAATCATAAACGTCAGGATCATAATTAGGGGCGGCAGAATTTCCGGCACTGGTTATTGTCACAAACACGGCGTCGTCTCCGAGAGCGGACATCTGAGAAGGGAGGGTATTCAGCTCGAGTATATTCTCAGAAGGCAGAAAGGTTCTGGCGCCTGAGGTTATGCTTTCAAGAAGAACTTCCGCTCTATCCTCCAGTCCGGAGGCAAGTATATCCCTCTGGTTTTCTGATGTAAAAATGGTGATGGGTACCGAGATCATCCCGACAATTAATAAAACCAGGAATGTGAACATTAAAACAAATTTAATTCTCAATCCCATGCGAATTTTTGACATTTGAGCAACCCTCTTCTTTTTTTCTTCGGCACCTATAATTCCTCCCTCGATGAGGACCATTGCATGATGACGCAGGACTCTGGCTTCAGAGACCAGTGAGGCAGTCCTCTGCAGCGTAAAAATAAACAGAAACAGCAGCAGAACCATAATAAGCGCAATTAGAATATATTCGAAAGGAACATTTATTCTCCGCTCGGGAACCACCGACCACAACGGCTGTGGCACCACTGAGAAATCCCCGAATTTGACAGTTCCTGATGATTCAATATCTATACCGGATCTCGTAAAATAAAGACCGCGCCGCGGATGTATAAGTCCTATCTTGTAAGTTCCGGTATCAATATCCTCAAGTACCGGTCCGCTGATGAATCGGTCTGTTTCCACCTCATAGAGTTCATCTCCCTGGCGATAAATGTAATCGTAGGGCTCCAGGCCGTCCCTGTCGAGAATAACCTGATCAATATTGCCCCCGACCGAGAATCCTCTTCCACTTATCTCGAGGGTTACATTTCCAAGATCATCTCTGTTACTGTCTACTGCTGTAATAAAGGTAACCGGAATGTATTTGTTAATCCTGAAATAATAGGTCTCCGCCTCACCGACATTTCCTACAAGGTCTATAGTCCTTACACTAAATGCCCACAATCCGTTATCAAGATTCCTGAATGAGTACTTTTCCGAGGTCGTCTGCACACTATTTGAGGGCAGCTGAGGCCGTAACGCCTGCTGATCACCCCCATATGTCCAGCGGGCCATGTACTGCATCCTGTAGCTGTAACCGGATAGATCTCCGTCTTCGGGAGGACTCCATTCGAGGCTCGATGTATTTGAAAGCAGGGTTCCATCCTCATCGGTCTCAGGTTCGATAAAGCTGATTTTCCCCGGAGGTGTCGTGTCACGATTCATCTCTATTACGGCGGGCTCGGACCAGTTGCCTGCATAGTCCTGAGCAATGAGCTGAAAATACCACAGCCCGTCCTCATCAAAATCCATGCTGAAACTTCTTTGCCGGTCAAGCATCAGAAGCTTTTCCTCGGGCCGCGCGGAGGGGTCACGCCCATAGGTATAGGAATAACCGGCTATACCAGATGAGTCATCCGGAGAATTCCAGCGCACCGTAAAACTATTTTGCTTAGCGGGGTATCCGGCACGGAAATCGGCAGCCCTTATGATTGGGCTAGCTACCGTTTTATCAGGAGACAGCAGCATAAGCCGTTTCTTGTTTCGATACTCGTTCTCCCACATGACATACATATCCCCGCCGCTGACAAGAAGATTACCGAAAATCGATTTCCCGGGGGTAACATTGTTGAGATCATAGTCAGACCAATACAGACCGTCACGGCTGGCGATGACATTATGGTAATCACCCACCCTGTTGTCGAACCAAATTAAATAATCGACTCCCCGGTAAGTACTTAGCCTTGGATTACGGCATTCCGCTGATCCGCGGCTGACTTGTTCCGGAACTCCGACAATTTGACCGTCCCATCCTATATCCGCGTAATAGATCTGCGGGTTTCCGCCGGCATAGCCGCGTTCCCAGACGAGACTCAGGCCTGACGCCGTTCCGAGAACAAACGGTCTCTGATTATCAAATACATAGGAGTCACCGGCAAAATACTCATTCCGATCTTCGAAGCCGGAGAGATAAACCGGATCCGACCATGAGATTCCTCCGTCATCGCTGTGCTTCAGATAAAGCTGAAAGGTCGAGGTTGCTCCAATATAAAAAGCCTGGAATACAACATAATCACGTCCCTGGTATGAAGTATGGGACGGCAGGAAATTTCCTTTCAGCTCAGCTTCAGGTGCAAGAGCTTTATATTCCGTCCAGGTGCTGCCGTTGTCGGAGGCCGAATAGTAGATGCCCAGTGAGCCGAAGTTATTGAGGGCCGATTCCTGGGTCACAAACAGAAGCAGTCCGCCGTCATCTCGGAGAGATAGTCTGGGACTGACTCTGAGAGGGAAGGCACTGGATCTGTAAATTCTCGAAAATGTGCCGCCGCCGTCCCCAGATTCATAGATACCGATTGTTTTATCATCTTCAGCAACTGATAGTATAATTTTGCCGGCATTATCGATAATAAATGAATAAAAGTAACTTTCCTTACCAGTATATTTAAATGGCCCGAGAAAGCGGTTATTTACTATCCATTTTCCACCTCCTGAGGAAGATGTCATAGATAGATAGAAGGTTCCGCCCGCAGCATTCGCGAAGGTCTCTTCTTGCCATACCGAAGCCATGAGGCCTCCGCCCGAAGCACTACGGGAGAAATCGGTACCGGAGGAGACGAGGACTTCTTCATCTTCCCAGTAAAAGTCCTGAGCCCATACCCTTACTGAGGCGAAAAAACCTGAGATCAGTAGTAAGACAACGGCTGTAATAAAAAATCCGAATCTGCGGCATATTGTCATCTTGTTCGGTCAATCCTTTCTTTCAGATCAATCAGCTTAGTATTACGCTGGTTGTCGGGGTTCTTCAGCAGGTTCTCAACTAATATTCTTGCTTTAAGATAATTGCCCGCGGTATATTCGCTTACAGCTTCCTGATAGACCTGCTGATCAGTATTCGACATTACGATGGTTGCCGTTCCGCCGACATCCGCCGAGATCCTGTCCTTCAGCCGTATAGCTTCTAAATTATCGGTATTCAGACTTATTGCTTCATCAAGATAACTAAGCGCAACATTGAACTCCGATCTGATATTTCTGCTGACAATACTAAAGGCAAGCTTATATAGCTCGGTACTCCGTCTGAGCTTATCCGGATCCGGAGGCCTTACCTTAATACCCGCGGCATACTCAGCCTCAATTATAGCGGATTTCAGTCCCGAATATTGAGCGTTTATGGCTTCAAGATCCTTTAAATCGATATACGCTTTCTGCGGATTCGTGGCGATAAGTCTCCGGGCGGTCTGAAAATCCGTCTTGAAGAGTTCATTGAACCTTTCAGGATTACGATACTGACTTATTCTGAGGTTGAGAACCCGGGCTTCTTCATTGAAGGGGAAAAACTGCTGAACAATAAGAATACTCTGTTCGGCCCTGTTAAAATAGAAGTCGGCATCCGCTCCTCCGCCGGCTGAATATTCGTCTTTTGCCTTCAGAAAGTCCGTCTGAGCCTGATTGAGATACTGGTTCATCTCCGCATAGAGGGGGTCAGTTGGGGCAATAACACGTCCTGATGTAACCGAGAGGGCTGTCTTGGCAAGCGTAAGCCAGTACTCTACCTCGGCGTTGGGTTCAATATTCGTGTCAGACCATCTGCTCTGAGCTTTAATCATAATGCTCTGCGCGATGGCGAAATTACCCTGAGAATAGCTTGCCTTTCCACTTGTCAGGTATTCTCGTACCTGAGCGACAACGAGGTTGTTTTCTGCAGTCTGAATTTCTTCATATAGTCTCGGAATTTCCTCATCCCTGTATTTTCGAAGGACAGGGTCTTCCCTGTAGGACAAAGATTCGTCAAATTTGCCGGCAGCCGCTTCAAGCTTCTCTTTTGCCGCCTTAAACTGCGCGCGCCGTGTAAGGTTCCTGGCTTCCTCTATCCGACGCTCGCCTTCCTGTTTCAGCTTTTCGGCGGTAAAAATCTGTTCCCTGGCCTTGTCACCGAGGGCATTGGCTCTAGCAAGCTGAATTCCGCTTTTTCTCATCAGTTCAGAGGCGTGCTCTGCCGCGCCTGCTACCGGGGCACCCGATTTGATATCATCCCTCTCTCCATCAATTAGTCTTTCTACCTCCCGAATTCCGTCTATTAGTACTCTCAGATCAGATTCGGTCATAAGAACCTTGCTAACTGCTTCTTCAGGATATTTATAAGTCACCTCAAACTCGAGCTCACCATCATCAGTCCCGGCTTCGGGAACTCCTTCAATCAGCTGCCGGCTCTCATCGACAGCGACAAGCAGCCGGTCCAGTTCCGTATCAAAAACTGCAAGCTCAATCTCCGCCATCAAGGCGGTTAAGCCTATCTCCGCATTCACAGCTTCCTTCAACATGGCCGAGAGCTCATCAATCTGAATCGCAACGGCAGCAACCGACCGATCTACTGATATCCCGCCGGTTTCAAGCTGAAGTATTTCATTTTTACGATTCTGCCAGAGCTGGAGCTGCTCATAGATACTCACCGTCTCACCTGCGAGACCGGCTTTAATTCCCCCGCCTGTCTCCCTCATTACATCGGAAAACTCGTCTATCGCCGCAATCCGGCTTTTAAGCTCATTAAGCCTGCGCCGTTTTTCAATTATTTCCTGAAATGATTCGGAGGCCCTGATACTGTCTGCGATGAAGTAACTGTCAGACTTCAGTAGATCTTCATCCAATGTCAAAAGAGGATCTCTCGATGCATCAATATTTTCTTTGCCGAAGGCATTTCCATTATCCAGGGTCAGCCTGACACTCTCGGCCATCAGGACAACATCCCTGAAACCGTCGGCCGCGGCTTCAAGATCACCCTCAGTATAATGCTGATTCGCCGCGAAAAAAAGTTCTTCGGCGAATTTCGTTGAATCAGCCTCCATTTTCCTGTAGAAGTCATTCCAGAACAGATGGACTGCACCTGTAATTCCTTCTTTCTCATCTACTGTCGTCCGGCCGTTCAGGAGTCTGTCGAGGTAGATGAGATAGTGAATCTGTTTGTCATCCCTGCGGCTATTTCTGAGGCTTTCCTCCTTGGTAAGGAAGTAATCGGAGGCATCCTTGAGTTCTTCCCTTACTTCCGCAGCACGCTTGAGATCAGGATAAATCTGTTCGATAGCCTCAATGAAACCGGCTGCATTCCGCTTACGGAAGGCTTCTTCGGCAAGATCAGCTTTATTAATAAAATCCGGATATATCTCTACAATTTCCCTGGACAGCTCATCCACCTTGCCTGCGCGGGCAAAAACTTCATCAACATCTATGTTCCCGTAGCCTGAATCCTTAAAAATATCGCGGCTGAGGTCAAAGCCTTCCATGTAGGTTAAAATAGCCGCTTCCCACTCTTGTTCGGCCAAGAGTGCCGAGGCCCGCTCCATTATATCAACCCAACGATTATTATTGAAAACAAATCCGGCCGTCTCACGCGCAAGCACCAAAGACTCTCTGGTGGCCTCATTCGGCAGGGGATCAAGCTCTTCGAGCTCCTTGATTATCGGATAGGCTGCTTCAACATTATCACCGCCGTAGGTTTCGATAAGGTCTTCATATAGTTTATTATAATTTTCTTTCTCGTTCCTGACGCGGAGAAGAAGCGCCTGTATCTCATCCATCCTTGCGGGTTCGCTCTTCAGCATTTCGGTGAGAACGAAAATAGCGTCGTTATACTTTCTCTCATCGACTAGCTGCTTCGCCTCATGAATTCTGTCTTCCTGAGTTCCTGACGCGTAAAGATCTGCTGCCGGCATTATCAAAATGGTGAGAATAATGAGCAGTACAACTTTAAACCTTTTTATATACAAATAGACAGCCTCTAAATCCTTTTATAAAAGCATTGATTTTTTCAATGCCTTTCCGCCAGTTGGGCAGAAAATCCCTGTTCTAAGTATCGGCAAAATGCTTTCCCCTAATGAGCTGTCATTAAGGCGGCATTTATAAAAGTTTCTAGCCTTTACAAACCCTCTGTCAGCTAAAATATTATCACAAAAAGAAAAAGATTTCGTAGTTTTAACTTCGTTTAGGCCGTTAATTAGAAGAGTGATAGAAAAGCATATTTTTATGATGTATAATGATTAATAAATGAGACGAATTGTAATTACCGCAGTTTTACTGATAATTTCCTCCACCTTCGGCTGGGCTAGTAGTTTCAGCGATTACTACAGCGCTCTCAGCAGCCTTCAGGGCATGACCGATGACATCAACACAGGTACAACTGTCTTTCCACTGCTTAGAATTCCATCGGGAGGCAAAGCTGAGGGAATGGGAACAGCCCAGACCGCGGTTGCGTCCGATTCGTCATCAATCTTGTTCAATCCCGCGGTTTCAAGTGTCCTGGATTTAACCGAACTGGCCTTTCTTCATAACAACTGGATTTCCGATACCAGCATAGAAAGCGTGATGTTCACAATTCGGTACAACGATCTTGGCCTGGGCACAGGAATAAAGCTGCTTTATGTCCCTTTCACGAAATATGATGAATGGGGAGACCCGACCGCGAAGGGATATCCTCTTGAGGCAATAGCCTTTGTTAACACAGCATATAATTTTTTCAAGTCCTATTATTTCAATGGGGTCTCGGCCGGATTATCACTCAAGGCGGGCTACCGGCACATTCCATCGGAAATTTACACCAACCAGTCCTCACTTGCGCTGATGGCGGACGCGGGACTATATACAAGCTTGAATCTTCTAAAATTTTACTCATCGCGGGACAAGAACTTCACGCTGGGCCTGGCATTCAAGAATGTCGGTTTTGAAACCCTGGGAGAACCTCTCCCGACCGAGCTGTCCGCGGGAATATCCTACTCGCCCTTTCGGCCGTTCAAGCTTGCCGTTGATTTCAATCTGCCCGTCAGCTTTTATCCCGACCTGCCGGCCGAAAACTGGTACCTTGCCGGCGGCTTTGATGCCGTTGTTACAGATTTCTTCTCTTTCCAGGGCGGATTCAACTACCGGGGTTCTAATCCGAGAATCTCACTCGGAAGCACAATCAATATTAAGGAAGCCTCATTCAACCTGAATTACACTCTCGATCTGACGACACAGACCGATTCCATTGACAGGTTCAGCATAGAGGCAAAACTAAAACTCGGGGATGAGGGTCGGTATAAAAAGAAAGACCTCGTTGACGAGCTGTACATCAACGGTCTGGAAGCCTATGCCTCCGGAGATCTGGAGAAGGCAATAGCATACTGGGAAGCGGCACTCGAGATTGATAATAATTTTACGCCTGCCGAGGAATTCATAGCAAGCGCGAGCAGATCAATCGAGCTGCTCAAGAGAATGCAGGAACTTAACAGGGTTGAATAAGGCCTGTCAGTCGGATTTTCCGCTTTTTATTTTTGTATAAACAGCAAAGAGAAAAGGATCAACTTTACGGCTGGACATCCACCTGAGCATCCTGCGCTGATTCAGATCGGCATTTTCCTCAACTGACATTTTCTTCAACATCTTCTCATGCTTTTTCATCTCTTTTTCATTGTACAGGAGACGGATACTGCTGAGAAACTGGCGAACCTTCTCCTTATCAGAGTGAGTGAACATCTCATTGTTCTTGTCTTTCATCATATTAAGAAGAAGCTGCTCCATATCACTATTGTCTTCACAATGTTTTAAGTAGAGCTCGGCCTCTATCACAAAGGAGTCCTCATTAAAAACAATCTCATCAACTTTAGTCCTGAGCCTTACCTTCATCTCGGTTGCGGGTTTTGAGTCGGAGTCACGCTTTGAAAGAAATATATAGAGAAGAATACCGCCGGCAAGTCCGATAAGCAGTTCATCCACCATAGGAATAGGATCACGGATTACCATGGACATGAATATATACAGGAACAGGAAGAAGCCTGTCGAGATTAAAAACCGGGGAATAAACTTCCTCTCCGCAGTCCAATCCTTCACAGCCTGTTCAACAAGCCTGTAAAGATCATTTCGAAGCAGCGTCAGAGACTCAATGCGCGGCTCCCTGCCGTATACGCCGATAATTTCATTCTTCTCAAGCAGTTCCACGAGGTTCTGTTTCCTCGTGAAGGGATAGAGAAAAATTGAAGTGCCATTTTTCCGGTAAACATGAAATATCGTTAATTTATTTTCAATCATATCAAAATAAAAATACCCCCACGCAGAGCCTGCGTCAAGCCATTTTACAACTATGTTTCAAATATACTCAATTTCTCATATAGACCTGTAAGTGAAAAAAGCTTTGCGTATTCCGCTGCCGTCATTCCGAGGCTGTCCTTGATGCTGAGATCGGCACCGTTTTCTATCAGAAGCTCTGCTATCTCGGCCATTCTTGATCCTATTGCCACTATCAGAGCACTCTGCCCGTTTCTGTTCCGGTAATTCAGATCAGCTCCGGCCTCTATGAGCAGCCTTGTTATTTCCTGGTTATTTGCCGTCACGGCATCCATCAGAGGGCTTGTAATTCGATCCCGGGCAATGATGTTCAGCGACGCGTCATAACTCATCAACAGCCTGCAGATCTCGACATCCCCATTGCGTACTGCAATGTTTAGCAGAGGCAAGCCTTCAGGGGTCTCGGTTGCTGTAGAGAACCCCGCCGAGAGAAAAGCCTGCGTCTCCGAATGCATTCCGTATTCAACTGCCTGGATCATTCCTGCGCTGCTGAAACTAAGATGGGCCTCGGATATTTTTCTTCTTGCATCAAGCAGACGCTTGTTGCTCTCAAAGACCTTCCTCTCCCGCCGAAAATAAGAGAGCGCCTCTCCTATACTGCCTACCGCCGGCACCCCATTAAAGATCCCGCTTAGCTTCGAAGGCTCATGGATGAAAAGAAGCATTCTCCCCTTATGAGCCAGGACATAGCCGGCAGCAACCGCCTCAAAAATACGGCAGGAACAGTCCGTCTCCGGAGACAGACAGCCCTGCCCGAGACTCTCCGGAAACATCAGAAAAAGATCAGAGTCTTGAAGTTTTCCAATTAACTCCATATCCGTACAACTGTCGAAACACAGTAAATCAGAGTCAACCTTTTCCAGTTCAAAAAATTTTTCCATCGTGCTGATTATATTGATATGTTTTTCTCGTCCAAGCATTAATACTTTCAATTCGGGCCTCTCTGTAAATATCGTCATATAAGCTGTTAAATTTCAACTTACAGTCCGCATCCGGTTAAGACAACGCAGATTCTTAACATTAATATACTCGGCACCCAGATCATTTTCTACCAGCCCGGTGATTAAAAAGGCAAATCCCATGGCAATTACCGGCTCAAAGGCCTCCCATTCATCCGGAAAAAAGATTGTTTCGAAGATTGAGCCCGCGTCTTCAAAGCTGACGAAGCTCATTGCCTTCTGCGTCGAGGTAAGAACCTCCTTCCGGGCAGCCAGCGTGCCGATAACCGAAACCTGCCGTCCGATATGCCATCCGAGCTCTCTCGAATCAATACATTTCCCCGGCATAACATCAGATGCCCTCCCCTTGAAATAAGCGGCGGGATGTTCTGAAAAAAACAGATCGAGGGTTTCTATCTCATCGCTCAACCGTACACTGCTGCTGTATCCCGCGAGTGGGGGAACTTCAGGCTCCCCGAAAAACTCCCTGCCGCCTGACTTCCCGTGGTGATAATACTTCCAGAACATCTGCGGCCGGTTAAGCTCTGAGGAGATAGCGTCCAGACTTCCGCTCTTTATCAGCATCCTGATATCCCTGTAGGACGGCGGCACCCTCTTTACAAAATCCCCGAAACTGCGAAACGGCCCCTGCTCGTTCCTGTTTACGATTATTGCGGAAATGAAATCCGCGGAAAGTTCCCTTATCTGCGAGAGTCCGGCCCGAAGAGCCTTTATTCCGGGAGAGACCACTTCAATCTGGTATGCCGCAGAACTGAGATTTACATCCGGCTTAAGGACGGGAAAGCCCAAGCGGCGGACAATATTCAGGTAGACCTGCCTAGGGTAAAAGCCCCCGCCGTTGTTTATCACCGAGATCATGAACTCAAGCGGATATCGAAGTTTGAGCCATGCCAGCCGGTAGGAGACCAGAGCATAGGAGGCACTGTGAGATTTACAAAAGGAATATCCGTCAAATGAGAGGATTCCCTGCCAAAGCTGCTTTGCATCCTGCTCCCTCAGCCCGCGATCGCAGGCGCCTTTCATAAAACTCTCCTTCCAGATCACCAGCTTTGAGGCACGGTTCTTCTTCGATAGAGTCTTGCGCAGCTGATCGGCTTCTCCGGGATTAAACCCGGCCGCCGCTATGGCAACGCGGGCAACATCCTCCTGATAAACCATTATACCGTGGGTCTCATCAAGAACTCCTTCGAGAATGGGATCAAGAGGCTGATAACTTCCGCCTTTCAAACGCCGGACATATTCGTTTATCCATTTATTCGCGGCAGGTCTGATTATTGAACTTGCAACTACCACATGTTCGAAGTCGGCGCAGCCCATCTTCTTAAGAAGCTGACGTGTTGCCGGAGATTCAATGTAGAATATTCCGGCGGTATCACCGGACTCAATATAGTTTTTTGTTCTGACGTCCCTGTACGGCTGAAAATTCTCCCAGTCAAGCTCGTCTTGTCTCTCCCTGTTAACCAGAGTAATTGTATCACGGAGAACGGCGAGGGAACGGTTACCAAGGATATCAATTTTGATGAGCCCCGCGGCCTCCGTCCCGTCCTTCTCCCAGGCAATTACCGGAACTCCGGAGGCTGACGGCTGAGCATGGGTGTAAGCTGAAAGAGGCCCGGGAGTAATAACAACCCCGCCGGGATGGGTTCCGATATACCTCGGCCGGCCGTAGAGCAGGGCCGCGGCCTGGGCCACCTGCGGAGGGAGATCCTGCCCCCGGCCGCCGCGCCATTTTTTCATCATTTCTATCGTATGCGTCTCGGTCATGCCGAGGGCCTTTGCCGCCTCACGGGCCGCCGCCCGCCTCTTGAAACAGACATGATCGGCTACCATGCCCGATGAACCCGCATATTTTTCAAAAACATAGCTGAGGGCTTTTTCACGTTCATCCCAGGGAAAGTCTACATCGATATCAGGCGGATCTTCGCGGTTCATATTCAGAAAACGCTCAAAAAAAAGATTATACGCCAGGGGATCAACGTGGGTTATCCCGAGAAGATAGGATACTATGCTCGATGCCGCGCTTCCCCGGCCGCAGGTGCGGGGGGCCTGCCTGACGATATCCCAGACAACAAGAAAATAGCCGGCGAATCCTTTTTTGCAGATTATATTCAGTTCGTAGCGCAGCCTCTTGTCAACCTGCTGCAGCAGGCCTTCCCCGGCAGAGGCCGTTTTGTAGCGTCGGCTCACTCCCTGCCGGCACAGTGAATAGAGCTTTTCGGCGGCAGCCGCCTCAGACAGGCCGTCATAGGACGGAAAGACCCATGCGGAGGGAAGAAGCTCGGCGTCCGCCGCTGCTTCGGCTATCTCCGCCGTACCGGCAAGGGCTCCGGGAACCGCCGAAAAGAACCGCCCGAACTCAGGACCTCCGGCATCGGCGGCGGAGGCGGCCCCGGAGGCCGCACCTGCCCCGCAGGCTAAAACAGGATCAGAGCCCCCGTCCATTCGCCTTGCGGCCGTCCGGCGGTCTACGGCCCGAAGAAGATGCAGCGCGCTGAGATCTGAGGGGGTAAAATAAACTACTTCATTAAGCGCCGCCGCGGGAAGATCAAGGCGCCTGGAAAATTTCAGGAGGCCGTCGAACGGCATTCCGCAGAACAAACCGGTATATAGCCCCTCTCTTCCAGCCTCCCGGAGCCGCTCCAGGACGGAAGTCCGGCTGCTGACAACGAGGAGGCCTTCCCTGCCGTTCTCGAGGAGGTCCGATACCGGATCATAGACGCAGTCGGAGGTTTTATACGGAGAAGAATCATAGTTCAGCCTGGTTATTATGCTGTTCAGCCGTTGAAAGCCGGAACGGTTCAGACAGTAGGCGGTAAAAAGATACTCACGCTCATGACGCGGAACCGAGGTAGTGATCACGGAACCTATAACCGGCCTCAATCCGTAGCCGGAGGCCGTCTCAAGAAATTCGGGCATACCGTGAAAGTTATTTATATCGGTAAGTCCCACCACAGTCCCGCCGGAGGAGGATGCTTTTTCACATATCTGCCTGAAGGACAGTACTCCGTTAAGGAGGCTGTATTGGGAGCGGCAGTGGATGAAGCTGTATTTAAAAAGGTTCTTTTTCATAACAACGCTAAACTACTATACATATGTTTAGCATTAATAAAAGAATCGATCAATAAGAAGTCTTCCCTACTGAGCGTTAATTTCGCGAATATGCTTATACAAAAAACAAGGGTTTACAATGCGACTTAAGTTTTCAGGAACCGGCGTTTAGATTAAATCTATCATTTTTTTAAAAGCAGAGTCGGCTTTCTGCAGTTCTTTTGATCCTCTTGTAATCTTACACAGACTGAGACCGAGCTCTGCCGATATTTTCCGCTGACTCATCCCGTTGTCCAGCATTTTAACCAGCGCCCAGCGGCTTGCTACCTCACTGAGTTCATTCTTTGTCAAAAGACATTCCAGAAAATTATAGATCAGCTCCTGGTCGCCGGACTTAGATAAAGCTTCACTGAGTTCTTTCAGATTATTCCTGATATCCTTATTTTCCATCTGTTAAATATAACAGCAGGACATGAACTGTCAAGCCAAAAAGGGGATTTGCAGCAATTCTGAATTTAACTGCAATTCCCCCGAATGTCGGCCCTTGCTGACCCCGTGCCATCAGAAAAAGGTTCGGAAGACCTCAATTTTTCTCAGGCGGCACCGGGGCCCCCAGCGGCGGCATACAAAGGCAGTCAAATTCAGAATTGCTGGGGTTATTGACCATATAGCCTTAAAAGTAGACATTAGTACCCATGGAAGCAATTGAGACACCAGGACAAACCTACAACCTGCACACCCACACCTTCAGGTGTAAACACGCCGAGGGAGATGTGGCGGATTATGCGGCGGAGGCAGTGGCCGCCGGAGCCAGGATGCTTGGATTTTCCGAACATCCCCCGCTTATCCCCGAAGACATATGGACAGCCTTCCGCATCGACGAGGGCGCACTTGATGATTACTTCGACGCCATCTCTTCGGCAAAACAGGACTTTCCGGAGCTGAAAATCCTCACCGGCTTCGAAATGGATCTCTATCCGAGATTTAAATCATATTATGAGGATACCTTCCTGCACCGGAGTGAAATAGATTACCTAGCCGGCGGCGTTCACTGGATAAAGTATCGCGGGGAATGGATGTGGATACAAGAGGCAAGGACAGCCGGCCACCTTCGTGAATACTTCAGGGAGCTTCTCGGACTCATGGAGAGCGGTCTGTGCAGCTTCCTGACTCATCCGGACAGCTTCGCCCTCGGCTACCTGAGCTGGGATGAAAATGCCGAAGCCTTGAGCCGCGACATCCTCTCAGCCGCCGAGGAATTTCGGATTCCGCTTGAAATTAACGGCTACGGCCTCCGAAGACCGGAGATTAAAACCCCGGACGGGCCACGTAAGGGATACCCTCTGCTGAACTTCTGGAAATTAGCCGCGGAATATGATATAAGCGTTGTCTGTAATTCGGACGCCCACCGGCCGCAGGATGTGATGGCCGCCCTCGACGAATGCCGCGAAATAGCCGACCGCTTCGGCTTGAAGCATCATCCTATTGAGCAAGAGCTTTCAGATACCGTTTCAGATAATACAGGCTCGAGTCGATAGAACCCTTCGGAATCTGCATTATCTCGGCTATCTCGGCATTAGTGGGCATCAGCTTGACCGAGGCTTTCCCCTCGGAGGCCTTGTCAAACCGCCGCTTAACCTTCACCAGTTTTGCAAAAAGCATCATCTTCTCCTTCTCACTGCAGCAGATTCCGATGTCACGGTGAATTTGACATATTTCAATGAAGGCCCTGTTAGTTCGAACGCAGAATAAATTCAGCCTCTTCAACCTTTCGTCCATCCTGCCGCGCAGATCAAGAATAGCACTCGTCAGCCAGGTTTCATCACATCCGGTCAGTTTAGAAACAGCAGCTATGTAGCCGTCATTCAGGTAGGGCGCAGTCTTGAGCGCAAGAATCAGAATCCTCTTTTTCATCCAGATGTTTTCAATTTCCCCGCTGTCCCCTATTCTAAGCATTTTTTTTGCCTCATCCGAGACTTCGAGCCGGATTTCTCCGCAGCACTCACAGGCTTCTTCGGCCTGGATGATGCTGTCATATTTCACGCAGCCGGATTTCTTCTCCTTCAGCCTGAACTGCCGGTAATAAGTCCGAAGCTGCCAGCTCATTGAATTATTCAGAAGAGCAATAAAAGACTTATCCTGATAGACAAAATACTCCAGCAGTCTCACGCAGCGTTTATAAAAAAAACAATAAAAGTCGGCACAGGCATCACGAGTCCATCCGTAATGCCTCATCGGATATCGCAGGATTAACCTTGAGACTTCCGTCATAATTGCCTGAAATCCTTCACCGGTTTCCTGCCAGTCAAGAATACTGAGAGTCAGATCATCAATTTCCTTCATTTTGTTTCCTCTTTTATCTATTTAGTTCATTAAATAAATAGCCCCGTAAGGGGTAAGGAAACTTATGCAATTACCGTGCCTGAAAATAGAGAAAAAAACGACTATATTGTTACAATCTGTTACAATTATTAATCTTCCAGCAGCTCGTTCAGACGGCGGTAAACTTTTCCTATCTTCTTCATTGCTTCATCATCGGTGAGCTCATCTGCTAGTACCTCAAGACTCGAGATACTCTCCTCAAGCGAAGTTATAAAGCTGGTTCCGGAGCTGTACCAGTAACCGCCTTTTTCGTCTGAATGAAGGGTAATAAATCCATACTTCCTGGTCTTGCTGCGTTTGTATAGATGCAGGATATTCTCAATCCCGAGAAAAACCTTATCCCGGTTGAAACCTTCACCGGTATAGAAGGACTCCGGAACATTCTTTGTCACATCCTTTTCCGGATCTATCAGCCTGCAGGTCTTGATAATGTTTGAAAGCTTCATGCCGCTGAGCAGCTCACCGTCATCAAGGAGAACCCTTCCACGAAGCTTCCTGAATCTTGGAATATCATTCATATTAATATTCTTGATAACCGGTTTCAGCTCACTCCAGCGCAGATCGACTATCTTTTTCCCGTTCTTCCAGGGTTTCATCGGAAAGTGTTTTCCGCCAATCATGATCCGGCTCTCACCAAGCTTTTCAGCCGATTTCTCAGCCGATTTCTCAGCCAATTTCTCGGCCGGTTTCTTGGCCGCCTTCTTAGATCTTTCCTGGCCGCCTTCCTTGCTGAATTCCATCAGTTCAAAATAGAGGTCCTCGGAAATAATCTTAATCCATTCTTTCCGAAGCGGTGAAACCGAACGGGCAAACATCCTTGAAGTCTTCACGACCTCACCGGCAACGATGAAGGCAGGGCTCTCACGGAACATGACCGAACCCGGATGAATTGTAATCTGCTCGGCGGTGAGACTCCTGTAGACCCCCCGTCCGCTCCGGCAGCATACGTACTGCATAAGTCCGCCGGAAACGGCACAGAGATAATCAACCTTCGTTCCGCCTCCGGAAATCGGGATGCCGTTTTCGCGGAGGATATCCTCGAGCTGCATCTTGATATTTACTATCTCAGCCATAATGCGGTCATCGAGGTAATACTTCTTACAGAAGGCTTCCTTATTCTCAGCCTGTATATATGCGTCATACAGCTTAAGGTATGAGACAAAATCTCCGTCAGAATCCCTGAACGCATGATGCGCGCTCCTCGCGGCCATCTCCTCACCCTGAGGAAGCATGTAGGGTGAGTGCGATGTCAGAAAACTCGCGGCAGTTATTGTCTCTTCAATTACATTCGGATAACGGTTTATGGCCTCGACTATCATCCGCGAATGCCTCGGGAGCATCGGGAAGGCCGACATCATCGCTCCTGTAGGAGTGAGGGTGTTTTCATCATCAATAGCCCCAAAAAGACGCAGAGTCTCGACCGCCGAGATGATGCCCTCTTTCCCCGGAGGTGAGATGAACTCAAAACTGCTGAAATCTTTTATACCCAGCTCGGCCATCCGGAGGACTACCTCAGAGAGATCTGTCCGGTATATTTCTTCGGTAGTGAACATAGGTCTATCTGTGAAGTCATCTTTGGAATAAAGGCGATAGCAGGTTCCAGGTCTGGTACGCCCCGCCCGGCCCTTACGCTGGTTACAGGAAGCCTTTGATATGGGTTGCTCGATGAGTGATGAGGTATAATTCCGCGGACTGTAGAAATTCATCTTCGCCCGTCCGGAATCTATTACCGCGGTAATTCCGTTTATAGTAACACTCGTCTCGGCTATGTTTGTGGCGACAACAACCTTGGTCTTGCCCGGAGGAGGCGCTATAAACACTCTTCCCTGCTCTTCCCTGTTCAGGCGGCCGTAGAGTCCAAGAATGAAAAGTTCATTCCTCACTCCGGATTCAGCGAGCATCTTCATACAGTCCTTGATAACCCTTTCACCGGGAAGGAAGATGAGAATATCGCCATCGGTCTGGCTATTCACATGCTGGTTCACTATTTCAGATATTTTTAGCAGCATCGATTCATCAGATCTTTCAATCTTGACGGGTTCATAATGCATTTCAACAGGATAGGTCTCAGTATCAATATGAACAACCGGGCATTTGTTGAAGTATTCGGAAAAAATCTCCGCATTAATTGTCGCCGAAGATATTATTACCTTCAGGTCGGCCCGCTGTTCGAGCAGCTTCTTAAGCAGTCCCAGGATGAAGTCGATGTTAAGGCTCCTCTCATGAGCCTCATCAATCATTATAACGCTGTATCGGCTCAGGTAGGGGTCGGCCTTCAGTTCCTGAAGTAGAATCCCGTCGGTCATTATCTTTACCCGGGTTTCGGGAGAAGTTTTATCCTCAAACCTCATCTTGAACCCGGCAAACCCGCCGACCTCAACCTTTAGCTGCTGTGATATGTAGTCACATACAGACAGGGTCGCTATCCTCCGGGGCTGGGTAACCCCGATAATTCCCGCTTCCGAGTACCCTGCTTCATGGAGGATCAGCGGCAGCTGAGTGGTCTTCCCGGAGCCGGTCGGACTCTCAACTACTACTACCTGGTTCTTTTCAAGAACACTCAGGATTCTCTTTTTTTCCCTGTAAACCGGAAGTTCTTCAGGAATAATATTCGGTCGTATATCTGTCAATTATTTTTCTCGCTATTGTTCCCTGCCCCGGAATCGACGGGAAGCTGTCAGGCGCATACCAGTCGGCATGAACTATCTCTTCTCCGTCGGGAACAAGTTCTCCGGATTTGTAGTCGGCCGTGAGCCCGATCATGAGTGAATCGGGAAACGGCCAGCATTGGCTTGCCAGATATCTGATATTTTCTATCTCGATACCTGCTTCTTCTTTTACTTCACGCGCAGCGGCTTCTTCGATGGTCTCACCCATCTCAATAAAACCGGCGAGAAGGCTGTAACGGCCTTCAGGAAAACTCCGGTTATGGGCCAGAAGCAGCTTTCCGTCCTTTATTATGCGGATAATGATGGCCGGTGAGATTCTAGGAAATTCGACATTTCCGCAGGTGCGGCAGTGTTTCGCCCGTTCTCGCCCGTGCCAGCTGAATTCTGTTCCGCAGCGTCCGCAGAAGTGGGTTTTATCATTCCAGTGAACAATATGAGCCGCTAAACAGGCGGCGGCGCAGATGTCCTCATCGAGTTCGGTCAGATACCGCCTGAGTGTTACAAATTGCTGCCCGTCAGCAGGCTTTATCCCGGCCGGCGAGGCACAGCCCGCTTTTGACAGGTTGTCACAGCCGCCCTTTCCGCCTTCAGGGAGCCTGTAAGCATAACAGCTGCGCCTGCCTATCATTCCGAGGTAAACGCCGCCTTGAAGCGACCGCCCCGATTCGGTTTGGCAAGCGCCCCCACCGAAAGACGCGAGCAATACTTCCGCCTCCGCTACCGAAGGCACACCGTTTGCGGAGACAAGGAGTTCGCCATTCCCGAATAAAAATGCGAAATCGCAACCCCTTTTTTCTCTGTCTTCCTTATAGCCTGAAATAAAACTCATTTAGGTTAAATTACCTCTTTTACAAGTTCTAAATCGAGGGCCTTTGAAAAAGTCTCCCCGATGTTCCTCTGCAGTATGAACTGTATTTGTCCGTTCTTCTTTTTCTTATCCGCCGCAATAGCCTCGAAAAACAGTTTCCGGTCGAAGTCTTCAAAATCAAGATTATAACCATAGCCGAGAAGAAGAGCCCTGACCCTTTCGGCATAATTTCTGTCTGTCAGGCCAATCTTTACTCCGGCACGCAGCGAACGCTCCATACCCCAGGCTACTGCCTCTCCATGGGTGAACCTTCCGAGTCCTGCCGCAGCCTCAAGGGCATGGCCGAAGGTATGCCCGAAGTTGAGGTGGGCCCTGATACCCTGTTCACGGAAGTCAGTCTCGATATATTCCGCCTTCACCCGGAGGCTCTTTGATATCAGCTCTTCAAGAATCCCGGCTTTTCGCCGCATTATCAGCTCTTTATTATCTTCCAGAAACCCGAGCAGCTCAGGTCCGGTTAAAAGCGCATGCTTGATAATTTCGGCAAGCCCGCTCCGGTATTCCGACTCAGGGAGAGTTTTCAGGAAATCGATATAGATAAAAACCTTATCTGCAGGATAAAAACTCCCTATGAGGTTTTTTTTCTCGAGAAAATCAACTCCGGTTTTCCCGCCAATCGATGCGTCGACCATGGAAAGAAGGCTCGTAGGAAGAAGAACCAGACGGCAGCCCCTCATATATACTGAGGCCGCAAAGGCGCACATATCACAGATAACTCCTCCGCCGATACCGATGAAGACAGCCTGCCGGTCAAGGCCGCTGCGAAGCGCCGCCTCCGCTATCTTTTTAATGGATTCAAGATTTTTATAAGCCTCACCCGAAGGCAGAACAACTGACGGGCAGCCGCTGCTTTTTATATAAGAGGCCAGTGCGGCATTACCGGATAGAGTCTTATCAGTTACAATTAAAGCATTAGATGGGTTTATTTCCAACCGACCCAATGCTATTTCCTTATCAATAACTATCAGGCTTTCCGTGGTTTCAAGATTAATAGTAAATTTATCCATACTTTTATAAGTATAACAAAATGCAGCGCCGTTGACTATGGCCGTGTTCATTGTTATTATTCCAGCATGAAAAAGCTTATAACCATTGCCGCCATTCTGATTCTCCTAACCATACCGGTTTTTGCCCAGGATCAGGAAACTTCGACGTTGGACACAGAGATTACAGCCTCTTCCATCGAACCCGGATTCGGTCTTCAGGCCGATATTTTCAAATACGTGCTGACAAGTTCCGATAACCTTCAAACAACAAACACGGGGGATCCGACAAACTTTGAGGTACTGAATAACTATCCGCTTACTCCGGGTGATGTTTTTACCCTGCTTATAAATTACGGAGCCAATACCGAAAGGTCAGCCGACTATATAACTACTTATAATATTCAGCTGCAGCAGGACTACACAATGTCGTTCCCCTTTGTTGGTAAAAAGAATGTGCGCGGTATGAGCGTAAATAAGCTTCACACCTTCATCTCCAAAGAGATATCCGAAATAACCCCCGTTCAGTATATATCATTTTATCTGGCAGCCCCCGCCCATTTCAACGTCTTCATCTACGGAGGAGTAAATGCCTCAGGCTATATCAGCGCAACCCCGCTGACTACGACAATAGACGCGATATCGCTTTGCGGCGGCTTCAAACCCAACGCCTCCTACAGAGATGTCAGGATTGAACGAGGCGGCGAGGTGCTGAGTGTAGACATCTCGAACTTCTATAAGAATGCTGATTACGAATCTAATCCCAAACTCAGGCCGGGCGACAAACTCTATATTCCGATGGCCGAAGAAATTGTGACAATCTCCGGAATGATTAAATATCCGGGAACCTATGAGATGCTTCCGGAAGAGACTCTCTGCGACCTCATGAATTTTGCCGGAGGACTCACCCCCGGAGCCTCGGAGGACAGGATTGAGATTGCGCGGGTCGACACCGACGGAAAAGTTATTAAAAAGAAAACGGCCATGATAGAATCTGAATGCACCGATCTTTTTAACGGAGATGCCGTATCAATTCCGTCAATTACGGAAAATTCCGAGACAATAACGATAGAGGGAGCAATATACGGGAAGAGGATGCCTGGCACGGCGCCATTCACAGCGCCCACGACATCTATAAAACTCGAGGTACCCTTTTACGCGGGCATAGATCTTCTGAATGTCCTTGACAAGGTTGGAGGACCCACTCCATATGCAATAACCGATAAAACAGCAATTAGAAGCAAGGCTTTTATCGACACGGTTTTAGTAGATCTCGACAGCCTCTGGAAGACGAGGGATGAGAAATACAACATCGAGCTTCATCCCGGGGATCACATCCTGATTCCGGTTGAACGAACTGTTATCGGTGTATATGGGGCAGTTAATGTGTCTAACTCAATATCTCCCGTTGTTGCCTATGTAAATGGAAACACCGTCCTCGACTACATCAGACTCGCCGGAGGAATTGATTATCAAACCGCCGATCCTAACAACATAACGGCCGTAGACAGGTACGGCAACCGCTCAAAAATAGGACTCGATGAGGAACCTGCTCCAGGTTCGTTCATCTACGTGGAGAAGAATATTCTTCAAACATCTAATGAATTCTTTTCAAATATCAGCATGATACTAGGATGGGTTACCATTGGCACTGCTGTATACACAGTAATCTCAGACTTTATAAGTACTTTTACACCAACACCAACACCATAAGACTGACGAATAACAGCATAAAAAAACCGACGGCCGAATGAATCTTTCATTTGCCGTCGGTTTTTTTATTTAGAGAAAATACTGAGAGTCTATGCCCGGACAGACTGCGAGCCGGCTCCCATCTGCTGAAGAAAAGGAAAGGACTGAACCATATTCTTGATAAAGGGATCGGATATTGAGTAAATTCTCCGGTTGCCCTGAACGTCAGATTCGACTATTTCCTTTTCCTTGAGCACCGCAAGATGCTGCGATATTACAGGCTGGGATTGATCAAGACACTGCCATAATTCGGTTACGCAGGAATCCTGCTTCTCGATTAGACACAATATCTTAAGACGTACGGGATGTCCGCACACCTTCAGTTTTTCGGCTAAAATTTTAATATCACCATCTGCACAATGTTCTTTTTCCATGAAAGAGAGAATACACGCTTTTATTTTTTTTATCAAGTATTGCTATATAGTTTTTTTTATAATTCCAGCTATTCTGGACGTACCACCATCGATATTCGGCAGAGAACAGCTTAACCGCTGCCCCCCCTCTTGAAAAAATCGCTCATCACGCATATTATCTCGGGACTATGGAGCATATTTATCTTGACTGGGCAGCAACAGCCCTCCCCGATCAGAAACTTTTAAATGAGGCGCTCGAGTCATCACTAAAGTCGTTTGCGAACCCTTCTTCTCCCCATAAAAGCGGCAGAGAGGCTTCCGCCATTGTAGGACAACAGCGGAAGATATTAGCCGGATGTTTCGGCACTGACCCCAGGCAGCTCATATTCACATCCGGAGGCACCGAATCCAACAATATGGTGGTTTTCTCTCTTCTAAAAAAAAAGAGGAAGGGAAATATAATAATCTCCGGCATCGAACATCCTTCGATATACGAGCCCGCGGCTTCGCTCGAAAAGTTCGGCTGGAAAGTCAGAATTGTAAATCCGGAACCCAGCAGCATAGTTGACCCTGAGAAAATGGCATCGATGATTGATGAGGAAACCAGGATGGTTCTTCTGATAATGGTGAACAATGAAACCGGTGCTATTCAGCCTGTAAATGAAATTGGAAAACTCATCCAAAAAAGTGCGGCGGGACAGAACATCCATTTTCATATAGACGCGGTTCAGGCTGCAGGTAAAATTCCGCTAAATCTGGGCGCCCTGCCGGTTCACTCCGCCTCAATAAGCAGCCATAAGTTTCAGGGCCCGCGCGGCTGCGGCCTTCTCTACCTGAAAAAACCCTTAGAGATGCTTTATGCCGGAGGCGGTCAGGAAGGCGGCCTTCGACACGGCACCGAGAACACTTTCGGGATGATAGGAACGGCCCTCGCCGCTGCAGCGAATACTGCGGCTATTGATGATAATATAAATCACGCGCTCGGGCTGAAAAAAATACTTATTGACAGAATCTCGAAAATAAAGGGATCATTATTCATTCCCCGCTGCAGCACCGAAGAGCTTCTTAATCCTATAATGTTTTCACCCTACATTCTCCTGGCAAGTCTGCCTCCAGTACCTGGTGAGATCCTGGTCCGGGTCATGAGCGACAGGGGATTTGAAATCGGCACCGGTTCAGCCTGTGCCACAGGAAAGAAGAAAAAATCCAGGATTATGGATGCAATTGGAATAAAGACCCATGAATCATTCTCGGCCGTAAGAATATCCACCGGCCCGAAAACAGATATGGAAGAAATTCATCGATTCTGCGATACTTTGGAAAAAGAATCCACTATACTTATTAATAGCCTCAAGAGGTAAAATACAGGAGTATTTTTTTGGACAAACTATACCTGATAAAAATTGGCGAAATAGCGCTGAAAGGAAATAACAAGAGTTTTTTTGAGAAAAAACTCAAGAAGAATATCAAAATGAGCCTGAAGGGCATTCAATGCACCGTCTTCGGCGGCAGGGGACGATTCTTTATAGAAGCTCCCAAGGAGTCATCAAGGGTTGTTGAGCAGGTTCTGTCAAACACCTTCGGCATTACCGGATATTCCGAGGTCTCCCGTATTGAGAAGGACATTGACCTCATTATCGGGGAAGCAATCAAGCTTGCAGAGCGAAACATTGCAGAAGGAATCGGGCTGAATTTCAAGGTAAACTCGAGAAGGTCGGACAAGGGCTTTGCCATGAGTTCCTACGAGATATGCTGCGCTGTTGCCGATGCTGTTCTCGACCGGATTCCCGGCCTTAAAGTTGATGTGCATAATCCTGACTGGGCAATTAATGTTGAAATCAGGGAGACAGCCTTTGTCTACGGCAGAGTTGACAAGGGACCAGGCGGACTCCCGGTAGGCTGCGCGGGCGGCGGAATGCTGCTCCTGTCAGGCGGAATAGATTCTCCTGTTGCCGGATATCTGATGGCTAAACGGGGACTCTCGATTGACGCCATCTACTTTCATACCTATCCCTATACATCGGATGAGGCCAGACAGAAGGTAATCGACCTGGCTGGTATTCTTGCCAAGTATACTATGGGAATCAATCTTTACATCATCCCGTTTACCGAGGCCCAGCTAAGGATTAAGGAGAAAGGACTTGAGAAGGCCGGAACCCTCCTGATGAGAAACGCTATGGTCAGGATTGCCGACCGGATCGCAAAAGGAAAGAATGACCTTGCCCTGGTAACCGGGGAGGCGCTATCTCAGGTTGCAAGCCAGACACCGGAGAGCATTAGATACACGGGAAGCGCAACCGATCTTCCAATCTTCAGACCGCTTATAGGAATGGACAAGCAGGAGATAATCAATATATCTAAGGCAATAGGCGCGTACAGGACTTCAATCCTGCCATTCGATGACTGCTGTACTCTTTTTGCACCCGAGCATCCAATCACCCACCCTGATTTTGAAAGAATGAAGGAAGAGTTTGATAAACTGGATATCGAGGAACTGCTTATCAAAGCGGCGGACAATGCCGAAAAAATTCATCTTAGCGGAGTTTATACATGAAATCATTCATTACAGTCATCGGAAAAGATACGGTCGGAATAATTGCCGGTCTTTCAGCTATTCTCGCGCAGAGAAACGTTAACATCCTGGATATTAATCAAACGGTCATGGACGAGATGTTCACTATGATTATGATGGTGGACACCTCCAGTCTGACCTGCTCATTTTCAGAGCTGTCGACCCTTCTCTCCGATTATGGAAAAGGCGCGGGACTCTCAGTACGGATGCAGCGTGAAGAAATCTTCAACACGATGCACAGGATATAGGAAAAATTAGAATGAGTATGATAAGACCAGATGAAATTCTGGAGACAATTGAGATGATTGACAGGGAAAACCTCGATATCAGAACTATTACAATGGGGATATCCCTCAGGGACTGCTGTTCTTTCTCCGGAAAACAGTCCCGTGATAAAATATATGACAAGATTACAAGACTTGCCGGAAACCTCGTGAGATCCGCTCAGGATATAGAGACGGAATTCGGTATTCCGATTATCAACAAAAGGATATCGGTTACCCCGATTGCGCTGGTTGCCGAATCATCGGATGAAGAGGATTATGTCGAATATGCCAGAACCCTGGACAGGGCCGCGGCCGAGACCGGGGTTGATTTCATCGGCGGCTTCTCAGCCCTCGTACACAAGGGTTATACATTCGGAGACGAAAAACTAATCCGCTGCATCCCCGAAGCACTTGCGTCAACTCTGAAGGTCTGCTCCTCTGTCAATATAGCGACAACCCGAGCGGGAATAAATATGGACGCGGTTGCCCAGATGGGCCGAATAATCAAGGAAACTGCGGCGCTGACGACGGACTCAGGCGGCATAGGATGCGCCAAGCTCGTTGTATTTTCGAATGTCCCGGAGGACAATCCCTTCATGGCCGGAGCCTTTCACGGAATCGGAGAGCCGGAATCGGTGATCAACGTCGGGATAAGCGGTCCGGGAGTTGTCCAGAGCGCGATAAAAAAAATTCCGGGAGAAGACTTCGGCGCGGTTGCAGAGCAGATAAAGCGCTCGGCCTTCAAGATAACCCGGATAGGCGAGCTTGTCGCCCGCGAGGCCTCAAGGCGTCTTAATACCCAGTTCGGAATTGTAGATCTGTCCCTCGCCCCCACTCCTGCAATGGGAGACTCAGTTGCTCACATCCTCGAAGAAATGGGGCTTGAAAAATGCGGAGCGCCGGGAACCACAGCCGCCCTTGCCCTGCTGAACGACGCTGTCAAGAAAGGCGGAGCGATGGCATCAAGTTATGTCGGGGGGCTCTCCGGCGCTTTCATCCCGGTCAGTGAGGACGCCGGCATGATAGACGCCGTTAGATGCGGGGCTTTAACCCTCGAGAAACTCGAAGCAATGACATGCGTCTGCTCGGTAGGCCTGGACATGATAGCAGTTCCCGGAGATACGAGTGCTGAGACAATCTCCGGAATAATAGCCGATGAAGCGGCTATCGGCATGGTCAACAACAAAACCACCGCCGTGAGAATTATTCCCGTACCCGGAATGACCGTAGGAGACACAGTTGAATTCGGAGGCCTTCTTGGAAGCGGACCGGTGATGAAGGTTAATAATTTCGGCAACAGTGATTTTATTAATAGAGGCGGACGCATCCCTGCACCGATAAATAGTATGAGAAACTAATAATGGCAAGTATTGTAGTCTTTTCTAAAGAAGAAAATGAACTCATTCAATCTACTCTTGATATTATAAGAAAAAAGAGACCTGATGAGGCTGACTACATTACAAACCGCCTAAACTCACTCCAAATTCTCGCGGATACAATATCAACCTACCCTTCTTTCTATGACACAAGGAGGATAGGCAACTCAACCTTTACCATGGAAACCCTTATAAAGATGATCTGCAGTATGGACTTCTCTGACCAGGTGATGTATGTGCCGACAAAGGTAATAATAGGCCGAAGTTACGTAATCGCCAAGGTAAATTTCATCTTGATGCTCAAATATGAGGCGGAGTCCATCCTCAGACTTAAAAAAAGAAGTCCAAAAATAGAAGAACTCGTTACCCTGAATATCTTTGCCCTGATGAGTGAAGAAGTTTACCTGTCGCTGATCCAGGAAAAGACTCTGAATATGGATATTAAGACAACCGCTGCAATACGTCTGATGAATATATGGGAATACAGACTAACGCAGTCGGCAGAGGATTATGCTCCGATGCTGAGTTCTCTCTGGAAATCAAGAAGACATTTAACTCCGATATACGGGACCCTGATGGGAATGACCGAGATGCTGCAGATGGCAAAAAACATTGATCCGGTCTGGTTTGACTTTCTCGGCAGCTCAGAGAATGACGAGGGAGTGTTTCAGGCTCTTGAGGAATTTTTATTTAATCTCACCTATGAGGAACTTGTTAAAATCAGGGAGGTGATGCACGACAAGGGTATGACTGCAATAAATAAGGGAAATATTGAATCCATCCTTCACCTCGATAATTTTTATTCGACATTCCAGTCAGCAGATCCCCGTGAGATGCTGCGCTTCTTCAAGCAGAGGAAGAGGAATGCCGTATACAGGGAGCGCTCCCGGACGCCCGGACCTACTAAGACAATTGAGGAACACATCCTGCTTTTCATGCTGAAGTTAGAGAAAAAAAATTGAATTTTGAGTTCTTCAGAATATTTTCTTGATTATATTCTTAAATTCGAGGAGCAAGTCCTCTCGCTCAATACCATAAATATCACTGAAATTTTCACTGCGCTGGATAATTATCTGCATGAACCCGAAAATCTGTCCCCAAAAGACAAGCATCATCTGGCCCGCGGATAGCCTGGATTTCAACCTTCCAGTTTCTATATCCCGCCCGACGGCTTTTGTGACGATTTCTCCATAATCGACAGAGATATTCTGGCATGCGGATTTTATATCATCAGTATCCGAATATTTGATACTGTAGTCGTGTTTTCGCAGTTCATATAATAAAATCATCTCAAAATACTCCGGGTACTCTTTCGCAAGCTTAAAAATTGCGTCGCAAAAAGTATCAACTGTATTACCGCCGGAGAGATGAGTTTCTTCTGCTGATTTAAGATATTCCAGTAGAAGCTTCTGCCCGCGAAGAACAATGTGATAAAACACATCGTCCCGGTCCTTGAAATATAGATAAATGCTGCGCCTTGTATAACCTGACGCCGCAGCAATATCGTTAAAGTTTATCTGTTCAAAGCCTTCAGCAAATATAAGTTTTTCAGCGGTATCAAGAATCATTTCACGTTTGAGTTCTCTTTCCCGATCACGTCGTTCTTCCTTTGTCATATACTAAATATAGACTATTAAAAAAAAACTTGCAACGAGAATCATGTCAGTGTATTATATTACACAAATGTGAATTAAAGGAATACCTATGATAACAATTCTATGGTCAATCTTTTATCTGTTATTTCCACTGCTGATTCTCTTTTTATGTATTAAATTCCCGGCCGCCAATAAAATCGGGGCGGTACTACTCTGTTATCTCGGCGGTATTCTAATTGGAAATATTGGAATTCTACCGAAAGAATTCACCGGCATGCTGGGATTTATCTCAGAAGCAAGTGTCGCCATCTCACTTCCCCTACTCTTATTTTCAATGAACGTAAAAAAATGGTTCAGCATAGCCGGAAAGGCACTCCTTTCTATGCTCGGTGCGATTATAGCCGCTGTTGCCGTTGCATCGGCACTTTTCATCTTTTTCAAGGGTTCCTATCCAGATTCATGGATGCTGGCGGGAATGTCCATAGGGGTTTATACCGGGGGAACACCGAACCTGGCCGCAATAAAAGCAGCTCTGGGAATAAGCGGAAATACCTACATCCTCTTTCATACCTATGACACTATTATCTCACTGATCTATATCATGTTCCTGATTTCGGTAGCCCAAAAGTTCTTCGGTAAATTCCTCCCGGCTTTCGACGCCGAGACAAGAATACCGAAAAGCCTCGGTGCCGATGTCCATAAAATTGAAGAGGAAGAGGAATCGATTACTGCATATGGCGGCATCTTTAAAAAGAAAATACTGACAGGTCTTGCCATCGCGCTGCTTCTGTCAGTCGCTGTTGTCGGCTTGTCCCTGTTTTTAAGCGGTTTTTTTCCTGAGGATTTTTCTGCCGCCTTCACCATTATCCTGATAACAACCTTCTCAATTCTTCTGTCTTTCGTCCCGAAAGTACGGAACATCAGGAAAACTTTTCAGTTTGGTATGTACGTGATCTACATCTTCTGCTTCGTTGTGGCATCGATGACTGACCTCAAGCAGCTTATTACCATTGATTTCACAATTCTTACCTATGTCGGTGTATCAATAGTCGGCTCGCTTCTCCTTCACGCGCTGTTTTGCAGAATATTCAGAATTGATACCGACACCTTCCTGATCACATCAGTATCGGCTATCTGCTCTCCACCCTTTGTTCCTGTTGTTGCAGCCGCTTTAAAAAACAAGGATGTGCTGCTCTCAGGTCTGACAACAGGAATTATCGGTTACGCGGCAGGCAACTATCTTGGAATATCAATCGCCCTTTTTCTGAAGAATTTTATTTAAAGGGAATTTATAGGAGCTGATCATGCTGACAACAGGAATGCCGGATACAGGCAGAAAAAAAGAAGATATACTTGATGAATTAAAAACACTCAGCAGCGCCGATCCGGAATATAAAACCGGCCGTCTCTGGAGCCTTGTTTACTACCTTGGAGAAGAACATACCGATTTTCTTAAAGATGCCTACAACAGTTATTTCTCTGCAAACGGACTAAACCCTACAGCTTTTAAAGGGCTGAAGCAGCTTGAGAACGATGTAATAAGGACAACGGCAAGCCTCCTCCATGGCGACAAGAATGTCTGCGGTGTTGTGACAAGCGGCGGAACTGAAAGCTGCCTGCTTGCGGTGAAAACCTATAGGGATCTTGGCAGGGCTAAAAAAAACATTAGACGTCCGGAGATGATTCTTCCTGAAACAGCCCACGTGGCCTGGGCAAAGGGAGCCGAATACTTCGGAGTAAAAGCACTTTACGCCCCGCTTGACAGGGATTACAGGGTTGATGTGAAGGCCGTGAGGAAACTGGTTAGCCGTAATACAGTAATGATCCTGGGATCAGCCCCGGAGTACCCTCACGGTCTGATCGATCCCATCGAAGAACTTGGGGAAATAGCGGTCTCAAAAAACATTCCGCTCCACGTCGATGCCTGCGTAGGGGGTTATATTCTGCCTTTTATTGAAATGCTTGATGTTGACCTTCCGCTCTGGGACTACAGGGTAAAGGGAGTAACCTCAATTTCCGCCGACACTCATAAATACGGCTTTGCCGCAAAGGGCGCATCTACTATTACCTACCGCAGTCTCGAAATTCTAAAACACCAGATGTTTGTCCTTCAAAACTGGCCCGGCGGCGTATTCGCCTCCCCTGCTCTTCTTGGAACACGCCCCGGAGGCGCCTATGCGGCAGCCTGGGCGGCAATTCAGGCCATCGGCCGGGATGGTTACATCGATCTTACCGAAAAAACACTAAGGACGACCAACAGGCTCAAGGTAGGAATAAGCGAAATCCCGGATCTGAAAATAGTCGGAAATCCGCAGGCGAGCCTCTTTGCCTATACATCAACATCATCCGATGTAAACATCTTCGCGGTCGGCGACTTTTTGGAGAAAAAGAATTGGCATATAGACCGCCTGCAGCGCCCGGACGCTCTCCACGCCATGGTAACACCCGGACACGAGGTTGTTGTAGATCAGTATCTTGAAGACCTCCGGGAAGCAGTTTCATGGGTGAGGCAGCATCCGGAAGCCGCGGAGACCGGCGGCGCCGCGACCTACGGGATGATTGCCCACCTGCCGTTTCAGAAAATGGTAAAGAAACAGGTGCTCGACATGTTTGCTGACATGTACGGTCCTGAAGGGAAAATGATTGATATGGAGTCATCTATGAGCTCAAACGATTCAGGCGGAACAGAAAAAACTGCTTCCGGCATGCCGCCGTTCATCGATGGCATCATTAAATGGTATATAAAACGAAAACAAAGGACCGGGAATTAAACCCGGCATTACTTCCGGCAACGAATTATCTGAAACAGATACTGAATAGTTTTATTGATGTAGATTCTTCTTTACAGGCGGATTGACTTCGGGTAACATCGGGTCATGAGAAGAAACAAACAGGAAATTACTGACAAAAGCGAGATTGAAAGGATCATAACTGTTGCCGAAGTCGCAAGACTCGCAATCAACCGGGAAGGCGGTGCTCCCTACATTGTTCCGATGAATTTCGGATACGAGGGCGGCACCTTCTACTTCCACTCCGCCGGAGCGGGACTGAAACTCGATCTTCTTAAGGCCGATCCCAGGGTCTGCATTGAAGTAGAGAATCTGAGCACCTTCAAAAAAGACGGCAAAGACAGTCCCTGTGACTGGGGAATGGATTATAAATCGATAATAGCAACCGGACGTGCTGAATTTATAACCGATTTTGATGAGAAGGCTAAGGCTCTAAAGGCAGTGATTGCCAAATTTGCCGATGAGCAGGCCTTTCCCATGAGTGAAAAAGCGGTTAATGCCGTAACCGTCTTCAAAGTCGAGGCTCCGCGGCTGAGTGCAAAGAGATCAAGCTGAAATTATGAACATTGTACTCATCCATCCTCAGATTCCGCAGAACACCGGCAATATAGCGCGCACATGCGCCGCGACCGGAACCTCGCTGCACCTTGTCCGGCCACTGGGATTTTCTACCGACGACAAGAGCCTTAAACGCGCCGGGCTCGACTACTGGAATCTGCTTGACATCCATTACTACGATGACCTCGAAAACTTTTTAGCTAAACATCCTTCCGCCGAGATGAGGTTTTTCACCACGAAGGCTCCACGCTCCTATGCCGGAATGACTTACTCAGACGACAGCTTTCTAATCTTCGGCTCCGAGAGCTCCGGTCTGCCCGAAGAGCTCCTCATTAAATATCCTGATTCCTGCTGCCGTATTCCGATGATAGACGAGTCGCGCTCACTGAACCTGTCAAACTCAGCCGCAATAGCCGTCTATGAAGCGCTTCGGCAGACGGACTACCGAGGACTCAAAGGCGAGGGAGAACTCCACCGCCTCAGCTGGCCTGAATAGAATTCAGAACCCGGTACCACAACCGTTTCTTCTTGCCAGAAGCTGTCTTTGAAGATAAGATTACCACATGAATATATTAAAAAAGATTGCAGAATTTTCGGATGACGGCACACCCTTCGTCCTTGCTACAATTACAAAAGCAGCCGGGAGTTCTCCGGCAAAACCCGGCTTCAGACTTGCCGTATCCGGCAGAGGTCAGTCATGGGGAACAATAGGCGGCGGCGCGCTTGAGAAAACCATTATAGATGAGGCAATAGAGCTCCTCGAAGGCTCCAGAAGGCTTGCTTCAGCCGAGCTCCGGGAAATAGATCTCTCCGGCATCGGAATGCAGTGCGGCGGCAGTGTAGAACTCCTGTTAGAACATTTCGGCGGCCATAAATCATTCATCATCTTCGGCGGAGGCCATTTGGGCCGTGCGTTGTCCCCAATCCTCGAACTTCTTGATTATAAGGTAACCGTTTTTGATAATCGGGATGATGTTCGCTCAATGATTGATTCGGAGAACAGGACCGTTATAATAGCTAATTACAGCGACATCTCCACGGCCTCGGAAGCTCTAAGGGCAAGCGGAGGTTGCTTTATAGCAACCCATGGCCATGAGTGGGACCTTACAACCCTTAGACAGATACTCAAGACAGCGCCAGAGCTTCCATACATCGGGATGATTGGTTCAAAAGTAAAGGTGAGGACAATTCTTAAAACTCTGAAATCAGAAGGCTTCGAACTGCCGCCCGGGCTCCATACTCCAGTCGGCCTAAGAATAGGCGGAGATACAGCCGCAGAGATTGCAATATCGATTGCGGCGGAGTTTATAGCAGTTAATAACGGCAAGGATGCTCCGCACATGAGGATTGGGACAGATCAGCTTGGATAAAACAAGAAACACAGGCATCCCCGCCGTGATGCTCGCCGCCGGAAAATCCGAACGAATGGGCCAATGGAAAATGTCGCTGCCATGGGGAAAATCCACAATTATCGAAACCTCGGTAAAACATGCACTCACCGCCTGCAGCAGAATAATCCTTGTCTCGGGTTGGGCTCATGAAGAACTTTCAAGGCTCTTTGATGCTCCTTCGTGGGAGGAACAGAGAGAAAAAATCAGAATTGTGAAATCGGCTAACTGGGAAACCGGAATGTTTGCCTCCGCCTGCTGCGGGTTCAATGCCGCCTCCGGAGATGTTGCGGGACTGCCTCCCTGGTGTTTTCTTTGCCTGGGTGACATGCCGGAAGTAAGTCCCGGAACCTATCTGAGGGCAGCCTCCTTCATGGACTCCGGATGCCTTGCGGGCTCTGTTATTCCACAGTTTAAAGGCAAGAAGGGACATCCTGTGCTCCTCAGCCGGGAGGCTGTCGCCTATGCGTTAAGCCTTTCGGATACCGACAGCATGAGGGATGTAATCTCGGCCTTCCCCTCTCTTGTTATTCCCGCCTGCGAGATTGGAGTCTTAAATGACATTGATACCCCCGAAGATTACAGGAAACATTATGAGAAATAAAATTTTTTCAGCAATATCGGTTAGCATACTGGCCGTCTTCTTTCTAAACGGCTGCGTGAACCTTGTTTCAAACGACCCCGGAGGGAAAAACCCCATCCTCGAAAAGGCCTCGGAGACCAGCCTTGTCTACGCGGGTGAAGTAAAAAGCAGCCTGACAAACTGGAACTGGTTCTTTCAGAAAAGCAGCGAAGAGCGCCGTGAACTGCTCGAGCAGAAAGCACTCGCCGAAGCGGTGAGATTGTACGGAAACAAGGCTGTAATAAAGCCAGAAATCGTGGAAGGAAGATGGAATCCAGCATCGCTTTTGATGCTTCTCGGAGTCGCTGGTTTTGTAGAGGACGCAGAAATTACAGCATCGGTCTGGCTGCCGGCCCCGGAGATTTCCCCGGAACCCAAGCAGGCAGCTAAAACCGGAATTCGATATGTCGTTGTTCCCGCCGCGGAATACACTAGCAGCGCCGAGTTTACAACAGTAGAATACAAACCGCGTGAAACTCTCATCGAAGAGCTCAAAGCAAGCTTCGCGACCGGGGAAATAACCGAAGAAGCCCTGAAAAAGCAGCTTTCCCGGCTGCCGGCATCAGGAATGCTGTTTATAACCTACGGCAGAACCGAACTCACAAACGCTATTTCAAGATGGTTTGAATTTACTTTGCTGCAAGACGGAGAAACCATCTTCAACAAACGAGGTACAGAGGACATGCCCTATGTATATGGCCATGACAAACTCTGGTGGAACGATAAAAGCTATAAGGTAAACAACGAGTGGATCGGCAGTCTCGATCTGAAAATAGAAGATCGGTTTCAGGATAAAATATACAAATTCAAGATAATCAGGGAAGAATACGTAATAACCGATTCAGAATAAAAAAGCGCCGAACCCCAGAGGATTCGGCGCTCTATTTCGGATTTACACCCGGCTATTTAACCAGTTCTGCTCCGGCTGCAACAGCTTTCTCGTTCAGCGGCAGCAAATTCTTCTTGCCTTCACCAAAAACTTTCAGAAAAGCACCAAGTAGATCAGCTTCAGATATAAACCCCTTGAGCTTTACATAAGCCCCGAGCATTACCATATTGGCCGCCTTGGCGCTTCCGCATTCGGTTGCTATCTCATTTACAGGAAAATAATAAACTGTAACATCATCACGCTTAACTTTCTGATCGATGAGTGATGAGTTTACAATGATTATTCCGCCCGGTTTTACAGACTTCTCGAATTTGTCGAGGGAGGGCCTGTTCATGACAACGAGGGTATCGGCCTCAGTCACAACAGGACTTCCGATCAGATCATCAGAGACAATAACGCTGCAGTTTGCTGTCCCCCCCCTCATCTCGGGGCCGTATGACGGCAGCCAGGAGACATTCTTCCCCTTCATCATCCCCGCATAAGAGAGCATCTTTCCCATGGAGAGAACTCCCTGTCCGCCGAAGCCGGCAAAAATAACTTCTTCATTCAGCGCCATCTTAGTCCTCCTCCGGTGTTCTGATATTACCCAGCGGGTAATAAGGCATCATGTTCTCTTCCAGCCATGTCAGAGAATCAACCGGAGTCATTCCCCAGTTAGTAGGACAGGTTGAGAGAACCTCAACCATACTGAATCCCTTCTTCTGAATCTGACATTCGAATGCCTTCTTGATTGCTTTCTTGGCCTTTCGAACATTTCCCGGACTATCTACCGAAACACGTTCAATAAAGGCAGCGCCTTCGAGTGTCGCAAGCATTTCAGATACCCTGATAGGGCTTCCCTGAACTTCCTTCTGACGCCCATAGGGAGCGGTAGTTGCCTTCTGCCCGATAAGAGTTGTCGGAGCCATCTGGCCGCCGGTCATCCCGTAAATGGCGTTATTAATGAAAATAATTGTTATGTTCTCACCTCGGACGGCGGCATGGACAGTCTCGGCGGTTCCAATTGCGGCAAGGTCGCCGTCACCCTGATAGGTAAAGACAACATTGTCGGGATGAACACGCTTAATACCCGTGGCTACAGCAGGAGCCCTGCCGTGAGCCGCTTCCTGCATATCACAGTTAAAATAATTATATGCAAATACCGCACAGCCTACCGGAGCAACACCAATGGTGCTTCCGAGCACACCGAGCTCAACAAGATTCTCGGCAACAAGCCGGTGAACAATTCCGTGTGTACATCCGGGGCAGTAATGAAAGGGAACATCCGTTAGTCCCTTTGTTTTTTCAAATACCAGACTCATTTTCCACCTCCGAGAATATCTTTTACCTTAGCAACGACTTCATCCGGTTTAGGAACATTTCCGCCGTAGCGGCCATAAAATTCAACCGGAATTCTACCATTAGCGGCAATCTTCACATCATCAACCATCTGACCGGCACTCATCTCAACGCTGAGAAAGGCTTTTGTGTTCGGGCTGATTTCTTCGAATGCAGCAAAAGGAAATGGCCAGAGGGTAATGGGCCTAATTAGGCCGAGCTTAATACCTTCTTCCTCGCATTTCTTGATTGCGTTACGTACGACTCTCGATATTGTGCCGTACGCGACTGCTATAACATCGGCGTCTTCGCAGTTAACTTTTTCGTAAAGGGTTTCATCCTTTTTAATTACTTCATATTTATCGAGGAGCTTCTGAATATGCGGCTCAAGGACATCCGGTTCAATTCGGAGTGAATTTATAATATTCGGTTTTCGTTTTCCGCCGGTACCAACAGTGGCCCAATCCTTTGCAGGCAGGTTCCGTTTCTTCGGCTCAGGGAACTCAACAGATTCCATCATCTGTCCAATCATTCCGTCACCAAGAATCATAACGGGAGTACAATAAAAATCCGCAACTTCGAAGGCTTCCATTACAAGCTCGACAGTTTCCTGAATGCTTGCGGGAGCATAAACGGGCATGTAGTAATCACCGTTTCCGCCGCCTCTTGTCGCCATAAAATAATCAGCCTGAGCCGGCTGAATTCCGCCGAGTCCAGGACTGGATCTCATCATGTTTACTATTACACAAGGAAGTTCACTTGCAGCAATGTATGAAATACCTTCCTGCTTAAGCGCTATTCCAGGACTGGACGACGAAGTCATTACCCTTGCACCAGCGCCGGCGGCACCATAAACCATGTTAATTGCAGCAATCTCACTCTCTGCCTGAACAAAAGTTCCGCCTAGAGGAGGCAGTTCTTTAGCCATATATTCAGGGATTTCATTCTGCGGTGTAATTGGGTAACCGAAAAAATGCCGACAGCCTGCCTTGATTGCGGCTGCTCCTACTGCTTCATTACCCTTCATAAGTAGTTTTTCCATCAAAATCCTCCCTTAAAGTCTTTCAACCGTGATAATCATATCGGGACACATCATCGCGCAGTTTGCGCAGCCAATGCATTCTTCCATCTTTTCCACCGTCGCAGGATTATATCCCTTCAGATTAATCCTTTCCTTATCGAGAAAAATAATCTTTTTCGGACAGGCAGTTACACAAAGCCCGCAGCCTTTGCAGCTGTTATAATCGAAAGTTACTTTTCCATTTGCCATAGATCCTCCTATATTCTAAATTAGCTCATCCAGTCGTCGCGCATATACAGCTCGATTGGAAAAAAGTTATTCTTCATTTCATCCGGGATCTCATCAGCAAGTCTCGCAAGACCTACGTTATATTTTACGGGAATCCCGGTTTGCATCGAAACACTTTGTGAAAGTTCCCATCCTTTGACAAGATCTTTCGCAGTGGTTGATTTTAACATATGCGTAGTATTAATCAAACCTGTAACCTTAAGTCCGCAGCCTTTCTCAATTGATTTTATATATTCCTCGACCTGTTTTTCAGACTGGGTTGATGGACGGTTTGCATTTATTACAAAAAAGAGATCATACTCTTCGGGATGAGTAAAATGATCTGAAAACCGGTTCAGCACATCGGCGCCGGCCCGGTCTCCTCCTACATCAACTACGGCATCGACTGCCCTATTGTCAAAAACTGAATAGCACTCTGCCGCAATGGCGGGAACAGCAACTGCCGGAGCGTAAACCGAGCTGCCTATAACTCGGATCCCGAGTTCTTCAAGCTGTACAGCCCGTTCACGACTGCGGAAATAGGGATTTATTATATCAATATCGGCCAGGACGGGTTTTCCGCCGAGTTCAGCCAGTTTCACTGCGTAATTGACTGCGAATTCAGTCTTTCCGCTCCCGTAATGCCCGGAAATTATCCGCACACGTCTGTCATTTTGTATCAAGCATTCACCTTCTTAGCCTCATCAATATAATTCAGAGCCTTCTGTTCTTTCCGGAGGCTTATTAGAACTCCGCCTACAAGGGCCTTCATCTCGTTGTCTCCGGGATATATGAACAGTGTACCCATAAATCTAAAAAAATCAAGAACCCAGCCGATTAGAGTTTTATCGTAGGCAAGTCCACCTGTAATAACAATTCCATCAATATCCCCCTTTAAAACTGCATAATTAGCGCCGATCGATTTGACTATATAGTGAGCTATGGCCCTGTAGACCAGCTCGGCATTGGCATCTCCGGCCTCAATCAGATTGATATCATCATATTTCCTGCCAATCTGAGAACAAATTGTACAAGTCCCGCCCCGCACAAGACGGATTATACCGCCCCTGCCGACCGACTGCGTCGAAACCATCTGATAATAACTTTTTATGGATAGCGTATCCACTTGTTTTCAGGAATCAGCAAGTATTATGCTCCCGATGGTTCAAGTGAATGCCAGACATCAGTTAAAATGCGCTTCATGGGAATTTCGTGCTTGACTAGTGCTAATAAATATTTTAACCTGATAATAGAAAATCTGTTCTGTATTACCTGCTATATATCTTGTCTTGTTTTGTATTAAGTCATTCAGTAGAACATTAAGCTATGACAAGATAGTAAAAAGTAATAGAGAATTTGATTAAAGAAATTTACAGAGGATTTAAATGGCAAAAACAATCTATGTTGGTAATCTTAATTACCAGACCACTGAAGAGGACCTTAACGAACTCTTTTCACAGTACGGAGAAGTTGAAAGCGTAAAGCTTATCATGGACAGAGAAACAAACAGACCAAGAGGTTTTGCATTTGTTGATATGCTCGATGACGACGCAGCTACAGCAGCTGTATCAATGCTCAATGACAAAGATTTCAATGGAAGAAACCTCAGAGTCAATGAGGCTAAAGAACGTAGTCCAAGAAGAGATTTCTAATTATATTGTAACATCTGAATTGGAAAATTAAAGAATCGCTCAAAAATGGGCGGTTCTTTTTACATTTTTTTACAAAGTTCGAGTCCTGCATGCAGCAAGGCATATTCGTTCATGTATGGCGCATGCTCCGGCAGGCTGTTTCCTGTTCACAATACTATCCGCCCTAGTCTATAACATCAGGTATTGGCCTGGCTCTATCACCAAGTCTTTCTGCACATATAGTCAATAGCAATACCTTCCAAACTAACACATACTTTTAAAGATTCACTGCCGAATTCTTTTGGTTTTACAATATCTTCAGGTAAGTGTTTTCCTTAGAAAACTACTGTCATGGTATAATTACTCATGTTCAAGCGACACTCAGTAATAAAATCCCGCCCCTCTCGGAAAAGGATGGTAATTTATTATGGTATATTCATTTTTAGTTCCATGCTCATACTGGGAGGTGTCATTGTATGGAAAATTTATCAAAAAAGCTATGTGACTATTCATAATAGTAATAGCGCGGCCGTCTTACAGACAGCAGAACGGTTAAGTCAGTCATTTATAATTGTAGATAACACAATTATTGGCCTGACAGCAGGAGAAGTAGTATCCTCTTGGTATAAGCAGACTCCTATTGATTTTAACAGAGAATCTTTTGTTGTATACAAAGAGAATCTTTTTAAAGAAATACATCACTTTCTCACCTATAATAGCGCATTACAATATGGTCTGCTAGCTTATGTTTCTGTTTTTATAAATAATGAACTGATTTCAAGCATTTATACAAGAGCATATACTCTCCGCGGTTTAACCAGGGACTCAAGGGACGTATTTGAACAATTCATTCAATCCTCAGCAGATTACACCTCATTAATCCCTCCCACTCAAAATAGACCCTTCATTTTCAAATCTCGGAAAATAAAAAATGATTTCACAAAAGATGAGGCTTTGGTAATCCTCGTCGGCACCACTGAAGCGGATATCGCTCAAAAGTACAATGGATTGATAGATGAGAACGAAAATAAGGTTTTTATCGTTGATGAAAATAATACAATATATTCTACTCAGGACAAATCTCTTCTTGGAAAACAGTTTCAGCTTAAATTCAACTCCTCCGGAAGCAGTAACCAAAATGAGGTCTCTTATTGTTCATTTGAAGAGAATTCGTATGTATATTATCAGGAACCGATTGAATCAACAAATTTCTCCATCATTTTTTTAGTTCCCGAAGCTAATCTCTTTAAAGAAAACAGCATTGAAATTAGAGGATATATTGTATTAATCTTATTCTTGACGCTCCTCATGGTTTTCGTAGGAGTGCTTTTGTCTGCAAAGAATACTAGTTTTGTTAAGACTCTTATTGAAGATAGTTATGAGTCAGAGATCATGCTCAAAGAAATGCAGATAAAATCTTTACAACAGCAGATGAATCCACACTTCCTCTTTAATATACTTTTGACTCTTCAGATTCGTGCAAAAAAATGTTCTGACGAGATCTTATATAAAATGATAACTTCACTATCTCATCTATTAAGAAACGGAATTTATGAAGAAAATGTTGCTTTTATAACAATTGATCAAGAACTGAAAAACATAGAATTTTATCTCTATTTACAGAATCAGCGTTTTGGAGATAAACTTGAATATAATATTCATATCGAACCGAATCTTGGAAAATGTTTAATTCCAAAATTATGCATCGAACCCCTTATTGAAAATACGTTTAATCATGGTTTTAAGAATTTTGAACAGGAAGGACATATAGAACTTTCAGTAACAAGCCGTGATGAAGTCCTTTATATTCAAATTATAGACAATGGAGCGGGATTCGATGCGACTAAGATACTTGAACAGTCAGACTCCCATGAAAAGATCGGAATTAAAAATACTGATCGAAGAATAAAGTTGATTTACGGCGAATGTTATGGAATCCAGATTGTAAGTCATAAAGGAAAAGGAACAAAGGCCACCGTGACAATCCCCATCACTTCAAACGAGGAGAGAGGCGCTGATGCTGAGTGTCGTAGTCGCAGATGATGAGTTAACAATCCGTCGAGGAATTATTGAATTGACGGATTGGGAAAACCAAGGCTGTGCTATTGTTGCAGAATTCTCGAACGGTCAGGAAGTGCTGGATTTCCTGCAGACCAATCTGGTCGATATTGTAATCACTGACATTAGAATGCCCCGTCTTGATGGTTTGAGCCTTTCAAAGGAGATTCAGCAAAAACACCCGGAAATTGCAGTTATCATATTAACCGCTTATTCCGATTTTAATTACGCCAAAAAAGCTATTCATTATGGGGTAAGTGATTTTATAATCAAAAATAACTTTATTGAGGAATTACCCAATGTACTAAAACATATTGTGGATAAATCACAAAATAAAACAGGTACAGTTTTTCCAAAAAGAATAATAGAGCTTCAACTAAGATCTCTTCTGACATCTGAAAAAAATCTTGAAGATTTAGTCGAACTCAACTCTTTTTATCAAAAATATTTTTATAGAGTATGCTTCTGTGAGTTAATTATAAATCACCAGAGTGACAGTTTTCATGAGGAAATGAGAGATAAATTTTTCAATCTGTTTCACATAGCATGTGAAGGAATGAATATTGCTAACATAGAAGAGCCAGAGGACTGTATTATGGTACTTTCGACTCCCGACAAACTGAAAATTCTTGATAGAAACATGAGCAAAATATGCAAATCCTTTATCAACCTATGTTCAAACCTGATGCCTGCCATGATTAAGGTGGGTATTTCATCTTGTTTTGATTCTCTTACTGATATACAAAAAGCATGTGCTGAATCAAAGATTACCTTAGAAAACCTGATTGCTGAATCAAATGAATGCTCGTTATATGAAAAAGAAGCAATACTCCCAGGCAATTCGGTGAATATTCATGAATACAAAGAGAAAATTTGTCATCATCTGATTTCAGAAGGTACTAAAGACGCTGAATCTGAGTTTTTGAAGCTTCAAGGTCAAATGAAGATTGCCAGGCAGCCGCTTGCTCAGTCAAAGATGCAGATTCTTGAAATCCTTTCCTATATTATGGGATCCGTGAATAATCGGTATAAGGGAATAAATGTTAATTCTCTCGAAGTCGGCTTGTTTATGGATGTAAGCAAAACACAAACTTTATTTTCTCTTTTCCAGGCCGGATTGAAAACGCTGGTAGAAATAGGGAATCTTATTCACCAACAACGTAAAAACCAAAATGGGACTATCAACAGGGTAACGGATTACATTTACATAAACTATATGAGGAAAATTCACCTGAATGAGATTAGTCGGGATTTGGGAATAAGCGGCGGATATCTGAGCAGATTGTATAAAAGGGAAACCGGACAAAATTTAACTGATATGATTAATATCATGAAAATAGATAAGGCTAAAATACTCCTTGAGGATAAAAAGGAGTACAAAATATATGAGATTGCGGAGATGGTAGGCATTCCTGATGCTGGTTATTTTAGCAAAGTATTTAAAAAATATAATAACGAGACTCCACTTGAGTTTAGAAATCACAATAAAAAGACAAAATAACACAAGGATTTTAATTACAATCCATCAGATTACAAATAAAGACTAAAATATGACTAAATACTCTAATAAATAGTCAAGAAGTTCCATTTATGGTTATAACAAAGCAGAATACAATTTTCTTAATCTTATTTTTAAAAAGGAGAAAAAAATGAAAATCAGGTTAGGTTTCTTATTTCTGCTATTAATTACAGGTGCTTTAGTTTTTGCCGGCGGAACACAGGAAGAAGCCCAGGTCCCGAAAACTGTCACTGTCGATTACGCAACCTATAGAGTCGGGATGCATGTAAGTGCACCAGCTGAAGGGCAAGTACTAGCTGAATTTATTACAAATAATAAGGATACAATAACTCTTCGAATCGAAGAGCTGCCCAGTGATGACGCATACACTAACAAAATGAAAACTCTGGCAGCTTCAAAAAGTCTTCCTCACGTTATTGACAGCAAAAATGGACTCAGAGAATTAGCAGTAAAAAATGGTCAGGCAGTTAATCTCATTCCAATTTTAAATGCAGACCCGGAATGGAAAGCTGTAGTAGGTCAAGGCGCCATCGATTTCAATACCGGTTCTGATGGAAAATGTTATTCGCTGGCAACAGGAAAATGGACCTTGGGATATTTTTACAATAAGGAAATGTTTGACGCCGTGGGAATTAGACCAGCTAAAAATTGGGATGAGTTTATGACAAACTGTGCCGCGCTTAAAGCAGGCGGCTATACTCCCTTGGCTATGATGACCGGAGAAAACAGCTGGACCACTAACCTCTTTCTGGCGGCAATGGTCGGCTCGAGTAATGCTGCTGGAAACGCATTCATGAATTACCATTACCCTGATAACTATGAAACACCAGAGATGATCAAAGCTTTGACCATGATGAAGACATTGTTAAAGGATTACTCAACTGGTGATTCTTTGGGAGCAAATTATGCCAACGCAGCCAATAATTTCTGTCAGGAACAGGCTGCAATGATTGCCAACGGGCCCTGGATGATTCCTGATTTCAGTAATCCGGAAAAGACAAACCCTGGTTTCGACAGAAAGGTTGCAGTAGCAATGTTTCCGAATAATAGTGCCGTGTCGCTTTATGATGTAGGCTATTCACTCTGTACAGCCGGAGAAAGCAAGGAAGTTCAGGATGCAGCCATTATATTTCTAAAACATATGACAAGCCTGCGAGCCCAGGAAATTTATCTCACCAAAGCTAATATGTTACCTGCCAGTCCGCTTCTGGTAATCAGCGACGAATTCAGAAAAGATAATGTTCTCCTGTCTCAGCTTATTGAGAAAAGCGGCAAAACTGATTTGCAGTATCAAACCTTTGATCAAACCGCCTATGCTTCTGTAGTCGATGCCTTTGGTGTTTATTATCCTGAAATGGTTTTTGACTCGATAACACCCGCGGAAATGGCAAAAAAACTTACCGAGGCAGCATTGAAAAATAAATAGTTATATAGCGGTCCTTTTTTTATCAAAAGAGAAGGACCGTTTTTTCAATTTCCCTTTTTGCTATTCCTATGGAGGACATTATGCAGAACAACAAAGTTTGGATAGGAATATTCTTGCTGCCGACCTTTTTGCTGTTTTGTTTCATCTATCTAATACCGCTTGTTCTTTTATTTGCGACTTCATTCTGTGAATGGACTATTGGATCTGATATTATCTTTTCCGGTCTGGAAAACTTTAAACAACTGTTTTTTCATGATGATTCACTGAAAATTGTATTATCCAATACTGCTGTCTGGATTTTGCTGCAGTCAACCATCCATATTGCAATCGGGGTAGCCTTAGGACTTATCCTGTCCCGGAAAAGATGGTACACGGATATAGTACGGACCATCTATATAATTCCCAATATCATATCAAGCGCGGCTATTGGGATTCTATTTTTATGTATCCTCAACCCCCAGTTTGGAATGGTGAATAATATAATCCGTCGTTTCCGTCCCGATTTCATGCATAACTGGTTTAATAATCCGTCGACTTCCTTTTATACAATGACAAGTACATGGCTGTTCTATGCAGCTATTGTAACCATCCTGGTTATGGCAGAATTAACTGCAATTCCAAAAGACTTGTATGAAGCGGCAACCATTGACGGGGCAAGCAGAATTCAGATTGCACGATTTATTGAACTTCCTTTACTCAAAAATATTATCGGGACTACAACCATCCTGGCTGCTACCAGTATGCTGCAGAAACTGGACATCATTATCATGACAACAAAGGGCGGACCCGGTGTGAGTACTATGAATATGCCTATGTATATATATAAAACTGCTTTAGTTGATAATAACTATGGATTATCAAACGCGTTGGGAGTCCTTCTTATCCTGATGGGTCTTGCTATTGTCTGGCTGATAAACCTTATCTACGGAATGAATAAAAAATGAAATTGAGAGATCAATTATGAAAATTCTATATATTATATTAAACGTTTTGAAATTTCTGTTTATAATCACCCTAGTTTCAATTGCTATTGTTCCATTTTTATGGGTTTTTATTAATTCTTTTAAGAGTAATTCGCAAATTCTCTCATCTGTAGCAGGATTTCCTGACGGCCTGGTTATTAAAAACTACTGGAACGCTTTCAAATTAGCGCCCTTTGTAATCTTCTACAGGAATAGCGTTATTGTTACAGTAATTTCAACATGTTTAAACGTGTTCATCCTTAGTATGTCTGCCTATGTCCTGGCTCGATATCGTTTCAAGTTTAATAACGCTTTAGTATTACTTTTTTCTGTCGGGTTGGTAATTCCCGGAGCGGCACTTCTGCAGCCTTTGTATAAAACACTAATTGCTACCTCCCTGTACAATACACTGACGGGTCTAATTATTACCTACGCCGCCTTTGGTATTCCAATAACTCTTTATATTATGATGAGTTATTTTAAAACTATACCGGAATCTCTTGAAGAGGCTGCCTATATTGATGGAGCTAGTTTTCTAAGAACTTATTTTCAAATAATTCTTCCTCTTTCTAAACCTGCTTTGGCAACGGCTGCAGTACTGCAGTTTTTACTATGCTGGAATGAATTCCAGTTTGCACTGACGCTTACCAAAGATGTCAGTAAACGGACTCTGCCGATTGCGCTGTATTATTTTAAAAGTGCTTTTGCCAGTGATTACGGCGCCATGTTCTCCGCGGTTATACTTGTGACAATCCCGAGTATAATTTTTTTCATCATTATGCAAAAACAGGTAATTTCAGGTCTAGTCGCTGGAGCAATTAAAAGTTAATCAAACTTACCTAAAGAGGTACTGAACAATGACTTCAAAAGAAAGAGTATTAGCTGCATTGAGGGGTAAGAACATTGACCGACTGCCATGGAGTCCAAACCTGGCTTACTGGTGGGAGAGCCAAAGTGCTTCTTTTAAAAAACAGGGTGAAATAGCTTTTTTAGATCAAATAGGAGCAGATGGATTTATAAGAGGTCATGTCCCCTTTGATGAAAAGCCCCCCAAGAATTTGATAATTGTAAAATTAAAGTATAAACATTCAACCTATAAACTCGAACAGAAAAAAGATACCCGCATTGAAACCTACAAGACTCCGGTTGGCTCTCTTCAATCCGTATACACCTATTCTGCCAGCGGTAACACCTGGTTTTTAACCGAACATCCGGTAAAAACAGCTGAAGACTTTAAAATACTAGAATATCTGAAAAGTGATGCTTCTCCGATAGAAGATTTCTCAATTTTAGATGAACTTCAATCGGATCTTGGAGAGAGAGCCCTGATTGTTCCTCTATTTATTCAGGAAATGAAAAGTTCCTTTCAAGCCCTAATCGAATATTGGGTGGGGACAGAAGCTCTGGTCTATGCTTTGTATGATTATCCTGAAATTGTTTTAAATACTCTGGAAAGTATGAGAAGGCTTAATAGGGCTTGCCTGAAAGTGGCCCTGCGAAGCAATGCAGAGGGATTTATCAGCTGGGAAGATACATCTACAACTAATATCTCACCTGATTACTATATAAACTATATTGTGCCGGAAATTAATGATTGGTGTGATCTCATTCATAAAGAAAATAAGTTTTATATACAGCATGCCTGCGGCACACTGAAAGATCTGATACAGATCATAGGAGAATCAAAAATCGATTGTATAGAATCCATCTCGCCGCCCCCAACCGGCAACATAGAACTTTGGGACGCACGGAAACACCTTCCCGAGTATATAGCTCTGATTGGCGGTATTGAGCCGACAGTTTTCAAGAACGCCGGCATGGCAGAGTTCAGTCTCTACATAGATCAGTTACTCGAAAAAATGGAGGGAAGCCGTTACATCCTGGCTAATAGTGACAGTTGTCCGCCCGGAGTCAGTCTCGAGAAATTCATGTATGTTTCAAAACGGATACGGCAACCTCAGTAAATTGAACTATAATCCAATGCCGCATGCAGCAGAGCATAATAGTTCTCATCAGGCACATATTCCGGAATGCTGTTTCCTGTACCCAGTGCATATCCGCCTTGCTTCGTTAGATTCAATATCTTCCGTGCTCTGGCATAGATCTCCCCGGGGAGTTTTCTGCTCATAAAATCAACATCAATACCCCCAAGCACTGCTATCCGACCTTTTAAATGCTCGTAGGCAGTTTCCACTGGCTCTATTGTATCTTCAAATGAGTGTTTCCCATCGAGTTTAAGATCTGAGATGATATATTCGTAGATCGATGCAGCCTGACCACAAGAATGCAAAACTGCTTTTTTGTTGTTTACATGAGCGGCTTCTATTATTTTTCGGTGCCAGGGAAAGACAAATTCTTGCATATCGTTTGTCGAGAGCATAGTTTGTGTATTGAATCCCCAGTCATCATTATCCATAAGAATACCTACATGTTCATAATCAGCGGCCATCTGATAATAAACAAGAAGTCTTGCCCCTACGGCATCAAAAATATCTTTGACAAGCCCTCTATCGTCATACAGCATGTAGCAAAGAGTTTCGTACCCGCATAAATCTATTACATTTTCAAGTAATCCATTGGGGCCGCAAACCATAAGCTTCATACCATCCGGCAGAAGTTCTTTACTTCGCTCTAATGCTGTTAATGGATACTTCTCCGGATCCGGCCACTGATATATCTCAAAGCTTCTTCTATCAGTGATCACGCCTTGTGAATTGTATGAGGCAGATTCCCCTTTCGCTCTGATATTTGAGTGAAAAGTAAAATCAGAAGCGTTTATATTGGCATAATCATAGCCTGCATATCTAAAAAAAAGTAGTTTCCTTTCCAATGGATCAATGCTGTGAACCCCAGCCGCGGTTAAGATCTCCTGTTCTACTCGATCATTGGCATAGAACTCAAAGAGTGTCGGTCTATCAGGCCGTTTACATGAAAGAACCTGCTCTATCTGTATAAAATCAGGCTTTCTTTCCTTTGTAATCTCAACTACACTTTCTGCTGTGAATAATCTCATATTTTATTATATAGGACAATCAATGTTCAAGGTATAAAAAAATACAACACTATATAGAGGCAGACATCCGGCCCTGAAATGTCTAAATCAATCCTCTTTGCCGCATGTTGAAAAATTCTAATTCCCGCTTCCGGGACGTCAGTAGTTCTGATTTTGGCTGCCTTTGCATGCCGCCGCTGGGGTCAGCAAAAGCCGACATTCGAGGGAATTGCAGTCAAATCCAGAATTGCTGCTGTTTACCCTTATTCATTGACATATAACAGTAAACGCTCCTACACTTATATCAAGAGGCCAGAATGAAAATCAATAAAATCTCAAGAGTACCAATACTATTATCCGTTATTGCTATCATTATCTTTTTTTGTTCATCATGCGCCACAACAAATATCCCTACAACATGGGTTGATTCTACATATTCTGGAGGCTCATTTAAGAAAATAGTCGTAATAGGAGTATTCAGAAACTCCTCAACCAGAAAAGAGTTTGAAACTGAAGTTGTAAAGAAGATCAATGCAGATTCAAGTACTGAGGCAATTTCAAGCCTGAAATTTATGACTCCAGGCGTAGTTTACGAACACGGCAGCATGGAAAAGCAATTCAATGAAAAAGGAATTGATGGAATTCTAATTATCCGAACAAAATCAATTGACAACCAAAGACGCTATATTCCGGGTAAAAGTTATACTGTAACTAGAGCATACCCGATGTATTATTACAATTATCCTTACTACTATAAATATTATAGATATACATATGAAACCATACATAAGCCGGGCTATTACAAGGATACTTACATCGTTTCTACCGAAAGTACGCTTTTCCAGAACTCTAACGATAAGATGATTTGGATGATGGGAAAAAACACAACTCAAACTTATGAAACTGAAAATGGAGTCACTGATCCGAAAAATGAAGCAATTAGATCAGCTGGCCTGATCTATAAAGATCTTAAGTTGAATGGCTTTTTACTGGGGAAATAAAAACAGCTATAGACATTATAGCACGTGGCTAATTAAAAGTTCTATAAATTAACCACGCGGCCATTCCTGCCAGGCCTAGTGCGAAAGAAGTAAAAAGTCCTGAAAAGCTGCGTGGCCGTTCTCTTATTCTTTTAAGTACAGCCTTCCCCTGTTTTGTTGAACAAAGCAGATACACCGCAGCCCCGGATAATGTGATAATAAGGGTTTTTTGAAGGTTGCCGCCTGAGTACAGGTCTGGAGGAATACTATTAATCCCAACTGTCCCTGACTGATTAAGAAGGCTGCCGGCTATCTTTGAAATATATGGGGAAAACAGGCCGCCAGCAAGACAGAGAATAGCGAGAAAAAGTTCTGCAGCTTTCATGGCTGGATGCACTTTCTGAGGGTTTTCCAGAAAGGCAATTGCATTATGATTCTTTCCTGGGGGAAAGAATATCAGGGAAAGTTTTATGAAAGATGCCACAGTTCCCACACTTGCGAGAGTCAACACGACATACTCCCAACGTCCCTTCAGCGCATAAGAAAGTGCATTTTTACTGACATAGCCGTTTAGAGGAGGAATTGCTGCAATAGCCATTGCGGCTAACATAAATGATATGAAGGTAACTGGAATCTTTTCGCCTGACTTCTTTAAAATGCCTGCGCCCCTTCTTAGCTCGTATACACTCCTGTTGCCCGCCCTGTCGATAAGGGTCCCGACAGTTAGAAAAAGCGTCCCCTTAAACAGAGCGTGATAAAGCGCGTGCAGAAAGGCCGCGGTCATCAGTACGAGCCCCGCAGGTGTCTCAACACCAATATGCAATGCCGCTCCCCATGCGCATACTATATAACCAATCTGGCTTACTGAATGATAGGCCAGCAGTTTTTTCACATCTTTTTGGGATAGCGCGATTATAACCGCAATCAGGGCCGTTAACCCTCCTGAAACTCCCATCAGCTGACCAGCATCAGAACCGGCCGGAAAAATAATAAGAATACGGGACAGCGCGAAAAGCGGTGTTTTTATCAGAACCCCGGATAAAACCGCTGAAACGGCATGCGGCGCCATAGCATGAGCATCCGGCAGCCACCCGTAGAGAGGCATGACTGCTACCCGTAGGGCGACCGCTGCGATAATCAGTGCAAGAGAAATCAGGGCTGTAATTCCGCCGCCGTTGTCCATTGCGGCCAGAGCTTCAGCAATGCCTTCATACGAGAGTTTTCCGGTAAGTCTGTAAAGCCCGTAGATTCCCACAAGAAAGAAAATCATTGCCGCGGCACTGACCATAAGGTACGAAAATGATGCGAGAAAGGCTCCGGGTTTTTCAGATGAACAGACCAGAACATAGGATGAAATTCCAAGAACTTCGAGGCAGACAAAAAGGTTGAAAAGATCAGCTGTCATAATAGTCGCGGAGAGAGCTGCAGTCTGAATAAGAAAAATTGCGGTGAATTTCGGCCCCCGGGGCCCCGCGCCAAGAGAATAAAACCAGGCGGCCATAGCTACAGAAAAACCAAGAAAATTCACAAGCCATGCCAGTCCGTCAAACTTGTAGAGGATGCCTAAATTTTTATCCCAGCCTCCAATGGTTCCTTCATAAACCGAGCCTCCGAGCAGGTTGGGAAGAATGATAAACAGCATAAGCCATGGAAGAAGAAGGCCAATGGCCGCGCCTGTATATTCAATTGTTTTAGCTATTCTTCCTCGGCTGAAGGCCTTTGCGCAGAAGACAATTGCTGCGCCGAGCAGAGGCAGCAGAACCGGAGCAAAAACAAATTCAGCTGAGTGAATTAAAATATTCTGCATTAGCCGGCCTACTCCTCATCTTTATAGAGTTTGCTGCGGATCTCATCAATATCGAAGGTTCCTGTTGAATTGAATAATCTGTATACAATCGAGAGTGCGAGAGCGGTAACACATACTCCAATAACTATGGCCGTGAGCATAAGAGCCTGAGGAACAGGATCTACAATAGGAGTTATGTTCTCTTCAAGTATGGGTACATGGCTGCCTATTTTCGAGCCTTCGAGTACAAAAAGCATTACAATAGTGCTGTTCAGTATAGTAAGACCGAAAATCTTTTTAATGACATTCTTTTTCACTATAATGCCATAGAAACCTATCAGAAAAAGTATAAGCAGCAGAATTCGATCAATCATAAATCGGTATCCCCCAGCATTGCTACAGACATATAAGCTATTCCGGCGCCAACCTTAAGACCAATCATTGCGTTTAGTAATATTATATAACCCACCGGTGGTATGGGATTTCCGTTAAAGGGGTTGGCAAAAAATCCAATACCTGTAATCAGCCCGATTGCGGACGCAAGAACAAGCAGCAGAAAAGAAACTGCTTCAATTTTTGCTAAAACACCGGAATGAGATAGTATGTTATTCTCACTGCCCCCTGTTCCCAGAGAAATGAAAATAATACCGGAGGCTATGACAACTCCGCCCTGAAATCCGCCTCCCGGCGACATATGTCCGAAGAGCATAACATACAGACCAAAAATAAGGATTACGGGGCCCAGCTTTCCGGTAACCACTTCCATAAGAACCGTTCGCTTTCTATTTTTACGATTTCCGCCCTCAAAATCATCTTCATTATATCCTGTCGCCAGATTTTTACCGGTGAAAGAAATTATTCCTATGGTGCCGCTTACTGCCACGAGGAGAACTATAGTCTCACCTAGAGTATCGTAAGCCCGGTATCCGAGGTAAATAGAGCTGACAATATTTGCCGCCCCCGTCTGCTCTTCACCATTTGCCTCCAGATAATCTCTTGCAAATACAGGCCAATGCGAGTCATTCAGAAAAACCGGCAGAAGTACTGCTGCCACAGCGGCAAACGCCAGAAAAATCTGTAATTTATAAAATATACTGATTTTATTGTTTTTCATCCGATCTGCCATCAACTTTCATCCTTTCGGTCAGTAGATTTCACTGCCCATACGAAAATTACGGTAGAGACTCCGGCGCCGACAGCGGCTTCAGTAATTGCAACATCAGGGGCTCGAAGCATATAAAACAGCATAGCAGAGAGCAGGCTGAAAGCCGAGAGTGCAACAACACCCTGAAGTAGATCACGGTGTTGAAGAGTGAAAACAGACAGGGCAATAAGCAGAACCAGTATGATTGTAATCATCTGTTTTCAGTCCTTTTCTTCAGGTTTCCACGGGCTTACCCCCGAATTCCAGATGAATCTTGCGACAATGTGTGAGCTTGTCGGAGATGATACCATAAAAAAAACGGTCAGAATCACGATTCTTGCCGCAACTGCGCCGTTGGGTGCAAGTGCCAGAGCTCCTATAAACATTGAAAACACTGCCGTTGTGCCGCAAAGTGAGCCTGATTGCAGCCTGGAATAGGGATCAGGGAATCGGAAAAGCCCTATAAGCCCGGCCGTTCCAAATACTATAGTAGACAGGAATGAAACAGCTGCAATTATATCAAGTGTTATCCTCATCATGAACCCTCCCCATCGCCTAAAAGCTTATCTTTAAAAAACCTGGCTATGGCGAGAAATCCTAAAAATCCGAAAATATCATAAACAAGAGCAACATCAAGATACAGAACCCGCCCCTCACTGACTCCGCGGATTACGAGAAAGGCCAGAACGACTCCTGAAAGAATGTTAAGGGCAACCAGTCTGTCAGCAGATGTAGGCCCCATAATTAATCTGATTATACATACCAGGGCACAGATCAAAAGAAACCATCTCATTGTTTCCAGCATAATCAGTCTCATGCCTTTTTACCTCCAGGCTCTGCTTAGAGCCCGTTCCAGTCTTCCCTTCACAGCCTCACCAGCAGCTTTGGCATGACGGGTGTTACAGAAGAACCAATGAACAATCAGATGATCATCGTTCAGATCAAGAGTAATTGTGCCGGGGGTGAAGGTTATGGAATTAGAAAGAACCATCCTAGCCAGATCGGAACGAAGCCTGGTTTTAAAATACACTATCCGGGGTGAGCCCTTTCCGCTGAATACTGCGACAAGCATTTTGAAGCTTGAAGTATAAAGCGAAAAGATAAGAACTGCAAAAAAGATTATAAGCCTTAATGGCCAGGGTACTATGGAATTAAGGGAGGCTTCATGTTCTGCGATAAAAACTTTATAGGTTAAACCGGAAATAACAAAAGATCCTGCTAAACCGGAAAGAACGGCATATGAATCCCACCTGAACGCGAAAATAAGCCAGACCCCAAACAAAAAGGCGGCAGTGATAAAAAAACGAATTATATTCCACAGTGTAATAGGCTTGATAGGATGTTTTCTCATGCCTGAATCAGATTCGCTCTGATCTTTCATAGGCACTTTTCTTCCTCATTCTTTATAATTCTGAGAAAATCATCAGAGGTTTCTGTCTGTTTCAGCTGATTTCGGAAATCTTCATTGTGCAAGAACCGGGCTATTCTAGAAAGAAGTTTAAGATGAATACGGGCGCCGGACTCCGGGCCAATCATCATTAAAACTATACTCACCGGCTGTTCGTCGGGCGCGGTGTAATCTATACCCTTTTTTATCACTGCTGCGCAGATTGATGTTTTCTCAACAGCCGCAGTTAAAGCGTGGGGTACCGCGCATCCAAACCCAAGCGATGTGACTGACATCTTTTCTCTTTTCATTACAGCATCATAGAGCAATTCGGAATCTGCGATGCCAAGTTCGGAAGAAATCCCATTCACCATCATGTGTAAAAGCTCTTCTTTACTTTTTACGTCCGGGTTGATATAAATACATTTCGGGGAAACAAGCGAATAAATCGACAGCATAAACTAATACTCCTCATTAAATTCAACTAGCCCGGCCGCCCAATCAACAGGAACGGTAAACATTATACCTGTTCCGGGTTTTTCGAGTCCGCCTACGATCTGATCGACAAGACTTTTTACGCGCTCAATAACTTTTTCATCTTTAACAACAGAAATAATGGTTTTATTGTAAGGTTTGTTGCCCTTCATAAATTCCTTGAAGGCGGCATAAAGCGGGATTTCATAGGCAAGAAAACGACCCATACCCTCTGAATCAAACATGGTTGCCCCCTCAATACCTGCTTCAACGAATGCCTCGAGTACTTCTTCTAGATACTCTTCCTTGTTTAACACAAATATAAGCAACTTCATGCATTCTCCGTCTATAAAATTCACTGCTCAAGATAACAACTATTAATTAGTCACATAGAAAATGCATAATGTCAAATTTATCGACAATATAATTCATAGTTTTATTCAGCAAGTCTGAATTTGCTTGCAATTCCCCCGAATGTCGGCCCTTGCTGACCCCGGTGCCATCAGTGTCGGCATACAAAAGCAGCCAAATTCAGAACTACCGACGTCCCGGAAGCGGAAATTAGAATTTTTCAACAGGTGGCAAAGAGGAATGATTTAGACATTTTAAAGATTATTCAGGGGCACAACATATCAGAGTTGCTGAGTTTTATTTTTTTGTGTTGATTAATGGAATCTCTAGTTTTATTATCAAAGATCTTCCTGCCTAGAAAACAAGACTCTCAGAGGGACAGGCCGCAACTTGAAAAAATGTGAACTGATACTGCAAAAAAGCATACCTCTGTATCCATGATTATTGCCCCGCCGGCTTATGTAAAAACCTCTTTGGCCGCCTCATGCATTGCTCTCTGAGGCGCTTATGGTTCCGCCTACGACTGAGCTGCCGCCTTTGTGTTTGCCGGCTTTAGCGGGTAAACACAAAGGCCGCTAAAGGAATCCCTTTAGCGGCCTTTTATTATTTACATCTAAGGTTGCAATTTCAAAAGTCACTGACTTTCGAAATTGCCTCTTTATATAAATCAATTAATTTCTGTTTCTATCCATTTTTCGGTCCTGCGCAGTCAGTATCTTCTTTCGCAGACGAATTGATTTCGGTGTTATCTCAACCAACTCATCTTCTTTTATATACTGGATAGCACGTTCGATCGACAGAGGCATAACCGGAGTACAAATAACCGCCTCATCCTTACCAGAGGCACGCATGTTAGACAGCTTCTTTGTTTTAACAGGGTTAACATTGAGATCATTATCACGTGAATGCTCACCGACAATCATTCCTTCATAAACTACATCACCGGGAATGACAAACATGTTGCCGCGCGGCTCCAGGTTGAAGATCGCATAGGGCACACAGTTCCCGGCCCTATCGGCAACAAGAGAGCCTGTATGGCGTTCAGGAAAGTCACCACGATATAGCTCATAGCCTGAGATATAGGAACTCATGATTCCCGTTCCCCTGGTATCAGTCAGGAACTCATCACGATAGCCTATCAGCGCCCTCGAGGGAACTGAAAACTCGAGCCTTGCCCTACCGTTCTCGTGTGAGATGAAGTTTGTCATTCGTCCCTTCCGCTGAGAGAGCTTCTCGGTAACAACACCGGTATAAACTTCCTCACAGTCAACAAAAAGATGTTCGATCGGCTCGATAGTCTTACCGTCCTCATCTTTTTTGAAAATGACATGGGGCCGGCCTACGGAGAGCTCAAATCCCTCACGACGCATTGTCTCGATGAGTATAACCATCTGAAACTCGCCCCGCCCTTTTACGATGAAGCCTGCTCCGCTAGGCAGCTGTTCAACGTTTATTGACACATTGAGCATTGTCTCCTTCTGCAGCCGCTCGCCTATCTTATTGCTCTGAACAAACTTACCTTCCTTACCGAGTAGGGGTGAGTTATTGGGTGCAAATAGCATAGAGACAGTTGGTTCGTCTACAGTAATACGAGGGAGAGCTTTAGGATTTTCACGAGTACATATGGTGTCACCGATTAAGACCTTATCAATTCCCGATAATACTACGATATCACCCGGTTCAACCTGATTAGTATCGGCGAGACCCGGACCCTCATAAACCTGCAGCTTGGTAACACTAAGATTCTGCGCCTTTCCTTCAAAGTTGATACATACCAGGCTGTCTTTCGAATGCACAGAGCCGTGAATAACCTTACCAACGGCGAGCCGTCCAAGGTAATCAGAATAAGAAAGATCAGACACAAGCATCTGGAAGGGCTCATTATCCCTGTAGGAGGGACCAGGAACCTCTTCGACTATCGCCTTGAAAAGGCAGCTTAAATCCTTGCCCATATTCTCGAGTGATTCTGAAGCAATACCGTCACGTCCTACCGCATAAAAAAGCGGAAACTCAAGCTGCTCCTCATCGGCATCAAGGTCAATCAGAAGCTCGTAAATCTCATCGAGAACCTCGGATACGCGCGAATCGGCACGGTCAATCTTGTTTATAACAACAATAATCTTCAGTCCCGCGGCCAGAGCCTTGGAAAGAACAAAACGAGTCTGCGGCAGCGGCCCCTCGGACGCGTCAACAAGCAGAATTGCCCCGTCAACCATCGAGAGAGCCCTCTCAACCTCACCGCCAAAGTCTGCATGGCCCGGAGTATCAAGGATATTTATCTTCTTATCATGCCAGAGCACTGAACAGTTCTTTGCCGCTATTGTAATCCCGCGTTCACGCTCGAGATCCATATTATCCATTAGACGTTCTGCGGTTTCCTGGTTGTCTCGAAAAGTACCGCTCTGTCTGAACATCGCATCGACGAGGGTGGTTTTCCCATGGTCTACATGCGCAATTATCGCAATATTACGAATATTATCATTTATTTTCTGGTGTTTCATTATCTTGAATGTATAGATAAATTCCAATATTGTCCAGCGTTGACCAGTGATGTCTGTTGTTTTTCACGGATACCGCAAAAATCCTAAATCATCTGAAAAAGGCTTTCTATTGCTGAATCCATATCCCGACCTTTGAAACAGTAGCGCATATCGGTGAAGCGGCTTCTGAATACTGAAACCTCATCCTTCACGTCCGAGCCTCTTATGCAGTCGGCCAACAGCTGGGCCGCGGTCTCGAAATCGACGGGTTCCATTCCGAAGCGCGTCATCTCGGCAACCCCGAGACGGATAGCACCCGAGGCGGAGAAGCCCTCCTCGCATGGGGTAGCCTGATAGTTGACGATGATATTATTATCCTCAAGTCTTCGCGAAACCTCCGCGCCCTTTGCCCATCCAACCTCGACGATGACCTGATGCGTCTCGGTGTAGTCGATTACAGGGTCTCCGGCAACCTTGAGTCCGCAGGTCGACAGGGCCCGGGCAAATGCCTTAGCGTTTTTAATAACCTTCGGCTGGTACTCATTTTTAAAGGCGTTCATCTCGTAGGCCGACATCAAGAGCCCAAGCAGGGTTCCGAGATGATGGTTCGAAACGCTCCCCGGAAACGCCCGCCTCTCTATTGCCTCCCATAGCGGATACTCCTTATCGCTAGGGACAAAGTTTCCGCCCACCACCCCCCTCTGAGTGCCGAAGAAGGTCTTATGCGTAGAACCGGTGACAATATCGGCCCCTTCACTGAAAGGCTGCTGAAAGGCCGGCCCTATAAGCCCGAGCACATGTGCCATGTCGTACATAAGAATAGAATCAAGCCCCATCTCGTCAATCATCCGTCTGAATTCGGCAACAGGTTCCCGGTGGATAACCATCGACTTGCCGAGAATTATCAGCTCCGGGCGGTGCTGCTCAAGTAGAGGCCGGCAGGCCTCAACATCCATCTTATACGGGTTATCCGGGAGCACAGGAAAATTTACTACAGCCGGCTGCTCTGTCACCGGGTCCCGGGCTATAAAATCCTTAAGCGCGCCCATAGGCTGAGCAGATAGATGCCCGCCGCGGATTATATGATTGTTCATAACCGAACGAAGGCGGGTCGGCTCAGCCTTACGGTTTCCGCGACCCAGGTAATCAAGCATCGCGCTGAAAACCGCCGTATTCGCCATCTGTCCCGAAACAACCCTCCCCTCAATCTCAGAACATCCCAGGTAGCTCTTCATCTCCGAGCCAAGAAGGGTCTCGACCTCGTGAATAAATTCAGTTCCCTGGTAATAGAAAACCTCCTCCTCACAGAAAGCCTTCACCTTCTTATGCTCAGCATAACGTGATACAGGATCCATAATCGAGAGCATCCTTGACGCAGAGCTTGCACTCATCTCCGAGGGAATCAGGTTCAGACAGTCGCTCCGCCTCCATCGGCTGTTCTCTGCGGCCTTTTTCAAAAGGGTAAAGGCCGCATCCTCATAGCCTATCCCGGCCGCATCAAGGCAGGCGGCCGCGGGCTCCTTTGTCGGAGCCTCGGCTATTATCGGATAACAGTAGGGCGGCGCTTCGGACCTCAGGTGAACCTGCACAACAACGGCCGGAATCATCTTTCCGCGCACCTCAATCTCGAGCGGTTCGTCTTTCAAGATGTCAGAGTCAATGTATGCGAGCCCTATCGAGCGTTTAGTACTCTCATTAGTAAGCTTTGTTTTAATCCCCTCGCCCTCTGGAATCCAGTAAGGAACCGATGTTCCGCTTGTCACCCAGCCGACCATCTCTCCGCAGTGATAAACTGCATCACCCGCTCTCGCAATTCCCCGTCCGGTTAGGGCAAATGGTCTTACACGCCTCGGAAGGTTTTCTATTCCGCTGTAATCACGGCGGAGGATATTACACTTTGCCGACTGCTGGGCCTCGAGGGCCGCCCGGCCGATGAAATTCCCTTTAAGAGGCGAGAGACTGACGGCGAAGCCCGCGAGTGCAATCGAGAAAATCGGAATCTCGCTGCCAGCCGGATCCGTGCCGAGTTCATGACCATAGAGAGGAAGTCCGGCTTCGAGACGGAGAGTATCGCGGGCACCGAGGCCCACCGGATTCGCTCCAACCTCAAGGAGGAGTTCCCAGAGGCGCCCTGCATTATCGCTCGACACGAAGAGCTCGAAGCAGATGGGCTCGCCGGTGTAGCCAGTTCGGGCCATCTTCACCGGAATCCCGGCGAACTCGCCGGCAGAAAGTGCGTTCCGGACAGGCTCGGGGATAGTTCCGGCAGTCAGATTCTTCTCGAGGATGTCTCGGGAAGTGGGTCCCTGAAGGCTAATCATCGCGACTTTTTCACTATCATCACGAAGTATTACATTAGAAAATTTACCGATATATTTTTGAAAATGTTCCCAGTCTTTCTGTCTGTTGGAAGCATTGACGACAAGCAGCCACTGGACCTCATCGAAGCGGTAGAGATAGGCATCATCAACAGCTCCGCCTCTCTCATTCTGGATTATTGTATATTGCGCCTGGCCGGTCTCGAGCCCCGAGGCGTTATTAGTAAGTACATGCTGAAGGAAGGAAAGAGCCCCATCCCCGGAGAAAATAAAACGGCCCATGTGTGAGACATCGAAGATTCCGGTCCCCTTCCTGGTAGATAGATGTTCTGAAATTATGCCTCCGGGATACTGAACGGGCATATCCCAACCGCCGAATTCGGTCATCTTGGCTCCAGATGCGATATGCCGGGCATACAGGATGGTTTTCTTGAGTTCGCTCATAGCTCTTCCTCCTGTTCTTCAGAATATATGCGTTACATCAGTTATGTCAAATTATTTTTAGTTTTACTGTATTTCTATTCTATTTTTTTTCCGTTCTCAGCATTATCTTCGAATATGTCCCCGTTTTTCATGTTGCCGCGAGCTCTTTTACCCATTCCATATTTTCAAACAGAGTACAGCCGCCCTCGGCCTCTTTAAGAAGATGGTGGTTTTCGCGAATCCTTCCGAGAAGACGGGATGCGAGTGCCTCCTTAAACGAGACTTCCCTGAGGTTTATATCGGAAAAGGGGGCGAAGGGACATGCCTCAACCGCCCCGCTGCTGCTTATATGCAGGAAACCACGTCCGGCGGCAAGACAGCCTCCGAACTTCTGCTCATCCCCGGGAAGAGCAATGGGCAGCATCGAGTACTTCTTACGAATCAGGTCAATTTGAACAAGGAGGTCTGTTTTCTGCTCCTCGGTGATGCACAGCTCGGGGTCCCCTTCGCATGGAACATATTCGATCAAAAAAAGTGCCCTACAGCCAGAATCATCGAGTTCCTGAAGATAATCCGGATTCATCACCGACTCATAATTCTCTCGAGTGAGGGTAATAGAGGCCCCAAACATGAGTTTGTCCTCATTCAGCTTCTCCATAACCGCCTTGACAGCTGAATAAACTCCGGCCCCGCGGCGCCTGTCGGTTGCAGAGCTGTCCCCCTCCAAGCTGAATGCAAGCACAAGGTTCCTGATACTCTTCAGCTCCGAGGTTTTCTCCTCATCAATCAGAAGGCCGTTAGTGAACATGACAAAGAGGACATCTCCGTATTTCCGTGGAAGCTCGAGGAGCCCCTCCTTCATAAGCGGTTCTCCTCCGGCAATAAATACTATACCAACTCCGGCCTCCACTGCCTCGCCTACGATTCGGTCAATCTCGGAGGCGGTCATCTCGTCATTCAGGTCACGCCCCTGTGCAGAGGCGTAGCATCCGGCGCATGCGAGATTGCAGTTGTTTGTAACGCTTATTATCAGAATTGGCGGAACAGTAAGATCTTCATCCCGAAGTATCTCCGCTCTCAGCTTTTCTTTGCTGTTAAGGCTGCGGAAGATCCGCGTGTAGGCAGAGATATAATTAGTCCTGCCGGTTAGAAATTTTCCGTTTTTAATCAGATTATTGTTAATGACCCTGTTAAAGATCTGTATTCCGTCCACATAGTCCCCCAGAGTGTAGCTTCATCTTTATCATTAATGTCATGAATGCAGGCAAAGTGTTACTTTCCAGATTGATATTATAGCAGTCAGCCCGGATAAGGGAAAGATATTTCAAACTCAGTCTCTGGAGACCGGGTTAGAAAAAGTTCCCCCTTAAGCTGAATTGTCAGATTACTCACCAGCATCAATCCAAGGGATTTTGCCTTAGCAGGCTCAATGTCTTCGGGTATCGGAGTTCCATTATTCTTTACAGAAAGAAGAAAGCTGCCGTCCGTCTTTTTCACCAGACTTATCTTAATCTCACCGGAAGAGCCCTTGGTAAAGCCGTATTTCAATGCGTTTGTCACCAGTTCGTTAATTATGAGTCCCAGCGGTATGACAGCCTTCGAGTCAAAAAATGTGGATAGTGTATCATGCAATATTTTAACACCGGGCCTGCTGTTACTCCATGAGGCTTTGAGCCCGAGGATTAATTCGGCAAGATAATCGGATATATCGATATTTTTCAAATCGTGCGATAGAGAAAGTTTATCATGAAGCAGCATGATTGAATCTATCCTATGAATTACGTCCCCCATTTTATCGACATCCCCCGGGGCTGATAATTTGGAAGCCTGGAGCCTGACCAGGCTCGAGACCAGAGTAAGGTTGTTCTTAACCCGGTGGTATACCTCCCGAATGAGAATCTCCTTCTCTGAAACCATTTCCCTCAATTCGGCTTCCCGAATACTGAGGGATTTCTCGACTTTCTTCCGACGCTTTATTTCACGGCGCAGGCGGAAGATCCACATCAGAGCCAAAGCGACAACTACGGCACTAATACCGCCTACCAGAAGCATTCTAATTACTACATTAGACTGGCTAATCCCATACTCATATCTGACGGCTATCCATTTTCTATTAATTTCATTACGGTTATCTGGTTCAATAGACTGCAGTGCCTTATCGATTATCACCGCCAGCTCGGGCCAGTCGTCCCTTGCCGCCATCCTGAAGACCGTATTCGGATAAGGAGTCGGTGATGCGACCTTTATATTGCTCCAGTTATTCTTCCGGATAATATAACTACCGGAAATGAGGCCCGTCACATTTGCGTCAGCCTGCCCGAAGGCAACCTTCTCAAGACAGTTTTCAGAATTCTCGGTCAGTACAAAATCAATGCCGGGAACATCTCTTTTTAAATTTCTATAGACATAGAGGGCTTCAACATCAGCAACACGGAGCCCAGAAAGATCCTGTATTGAACCGATGAATGGAGCATCCTCATTTGCAAAGATAACCATAGGATTTTCAAGATATCCGTTTGTAAAGTCGAGAAACTCATCCCGCTCTTCGGAATAGGCAAGACAGGGAAATAAATCTATCTCCTTTCTCTGTCCCATCTCAAGGGCCTGGCTGAATGTTATTCCGTACTCGATAACGAAATCCACTTCAAGCAGGGCGGATAAAATTTCTACATAATCACTGGCTATTCCCCGAAATTCATATTCACCCTTTTCTCCGGTTACATACTGAATCGGGGGAAAACTCGTTCCCACCCCAAGACGGATTACCGGATGCTCTTTCAACCAGGTTTTCTCAGCCTCACTTAGCATTAGATCTTCTGAAAAGATGTGAAAAGATGTGAAAAGAAGTATCAATGCTATAAACAATCGTTTTATAAACATATTATGAAACAACTATAAGACATGGACATATATAATGCAACTTCTAATGAACGCTCATCATGGCCCGCCACCTCCGATACGGCGTACCAAGGGGCATTTCGAGTCCGTTTCGAAAATTATCCAGAGATGAATCACCGAAACGTATGAAGGGGTTTACAGCAAGCTCCATAGCGAGAGTTGATACGACAAAATCAGCCGAGTATCCGGCAGCGTAATCAGCAATACTCGCATTTTCAGGATCTATCTCTGCGGCTACAGCGAGGGCGTAATCTACAAGGTCGTGGCCGGCAAAAATTCGTGTTTCAGGCGGAAACTCGAGAATCCTGCATAGTGAGCTGAAGTAGTTCTCATAATCCTTCGTGTAGCAGTTTCCAACTGTTCCGTTAAACAGGGTATCGCCAGTTATAAGGCAGTCATCGAAGCCGAATACTATAGAATCATCAGTGTGTCCCGGAGTCGGAAATATTTTAAGCTCTTCTGCAGCTAAGGACAGATATTCCATCTCGCAAAGCTTCGAGGGACTTATAAACTCCGCCTCTGATTCTTTCAACAGCCGGCCGTTACCTGGAATGTGATCCCAATGCTCATGAGTGTTGAGCACGTATTTGAGTTCAAGAGAATTATCTTCCACAAATCCGAGAATCTCATCGGCCGCGCCGCCGTCTATTGCTGCGGCTTGACTGCCTGAAAACACAAGGTAAGCCAGGTTAGAGTCACCGTATCTGAATTGTCTGATGTTCATTTAAAGTCCCTCTGCCTGCAATGTTAGTTTAGAATTTCCGCTCTGTCAAACTAAAAGAAAAGCCGTCAGCAATTCTGAATTTGACTGCAATTCCCCCGAATGTCGGCCCTTGCTGACCCCGGTGCCATCAGCGGCGGCATACAAAGGCAGCCAAATTCAGAACTATTGACGTCCCGGAAGCGGGAATTAGAACTTTTCAACAGATGGCAAAGAGGAATGATTCAGATATTTAGACATTTTAAAGAATATCCAGCCGCTTCCGGAGGTCAAAATTGCTGGGTAAACCATACCTTTGCATACATTCTACTCGAATGCGGGTATAATAACGCACAGCAGGTAGCTGAAGCCGATGGCGATGAAATGTATACAAGGGTAAGACATCTGAATGAGGAAAGGCAGATTTTCAAGGCCAACATCGGCCGTCACGATATTCAGCACTGCATCGATGGAGCAAAACCATTGCCCCACGGCATCCAATACTAAAGAGGATCTTAAGAGAATGAAAACAAAATTTGTACACATCAATATAGTCGCATGGGACTGGAGAAAACTCGCAGACTTCTACCGAAAAGTATTTGGCTGCGTCCCTAAACCTCCCGAGCGGAATCTCTCCGGTGACTGGCTCGATAAACTCACCTCGCTCAAGGATGCCCGAATCACCGGAATACATCTAGATCTTCCAGGCTTCGGGGCCAATGGACCGACCCTCGAGATATTTGCATATAACGAGATTGATGAGAGCGCTGATGTTCAGATCAACTCCCCCGGCTTCGCCCACATCGCCTTCGCAGTCGACGACGTCGAAGAGGCTCTCGCCCTTGTTGTTGAAAACGGAGGTTCGGCTGTCGGAGAGGCTGTCAATACCGAGGTCCGTGGCCTCGGCCGAATTGATGTCGTTTACGTAAGAGACCCCGAGGGCAATATCATCGAGCTTCAGAAGGTTGAATAACAAAAAAAGCAGGACTTTAAAATTTAAAGCTTCACTGTCGGGGAAAATGTATATAGCTTAAAATCATAGGAGTAAATGAAAATGAATCATCTTTTTACGCCATTTAATATAAAAAACATAACATTCAGGAACCGGATAGTCATGCCGCCGATGTGCATGTACAGCGCAGGTAATGACGGAATCGCTTCCCCCTGGCACAGCTTCCATTATCGGACGAGGGCTCAGGGAGGGGCAGGATTGATCATTCAGGAAGCCACCTCGGTGGAATCCCGCGGAAGAATTTCATCCAATGACCTCGGCATCTGGAGTGATTCCCATTTGCCTGGCCTCTCTGACATAGTAAAAGGAATCATCGAGGAAGGAGCGGTTCCAGGAATTCAGCTTGCTCACGCCGGCAGAAAATGCAATGCCGAAGGCGAAGATGTGATAGCCCCCTCTCCCATCAATTTTGATTTAAATGATCCGGCCTTTGTGACTCCCCGCGAAATGGGCCGGGATGATATCGAGATAGTGATCGAATCATTTAAAAGAGGTGCCGAACGGGCAGCGGAAGCAGGTTACAAAATTCTGGAAATTCACGGCGCTCATGGATACCTACTCAGCAGTTTCTTATCTCCTCTCACCAATACAAGATCGGATGAGTTCGGAGGTTCGCCGCGGAAAAGAGCGGAGTTTCTAAGGCTCCTCATCAAGGCTATCCGCACGGTATGGAAGGAGGAGAACCCCCTGATGCTCCGCGTATCAGCAGCCGACTGGGCCGAGGGCGGCAACAAGCCTGAAGACCTCGCCGAAATTATCAAACTTGTGAAAAATGAAGGCCTGGATATCATAAATGTGAGCTCCGGCGGAGTAGTTCATAAAGCGAAAATTCCCGCCGCACCAGGGTTCCAGGTTCCTGCCGCAAAGATTATCAAAAACCTGACCGGTCTGCCTGTAATAGGCGGCGGACTGATAACTAATGCCGGCCAGGCCGAAGAATTTGTCAGGAATGGGGACACTGACCTCGTTTTTCTTGGCAGAGAACTTCTTCGGAATCCGTTCTTTCCACTTTTAAGCTCGAAGGAAGCCGGGGAAGAAATAGACTACTGGCCAAAGCAGTATGCGCGTGCCAGGTAAAGAGAAAATTAGATAGTAAATAAGAAATCAGTTAGGGCAATTACATTTTTTATAAAACAAGACCCTGAGTCATACTCTTTCGTGCTATAGTTTTTACCAACATATGCTTTCTTCCTTTATAGGTGGTGTGGTAACTCCCTATAATATCAGAAGTTAGCGTATGTTTTTATCATTTTTTATTTCAAATTTGTGTGACGAGCCTGTTTTTCAGTAAGAGTTCAAGGTCTTTTTATCCGGACATAGTATCCCCTTATTAATCATTTTTTTGGCTGCTTACCGGTAATTTTCATCTGTAATATCTGCCTGAATCAACGGTCTTGTTTCAATTTATTGTCTTATATTTCTACAGTATAAAATTAATAATATCGAATAAAGTCTATCGTAACACCATAAAGATCTGAACTTATAACAGAGTACAACTCTATATCCCATTCATGATTAATATTATAATTCAGTTTTATTGAAGGCATGATTGAAATATCATAATCAAAAGCTCGTCCAATTGGGAAACTATCCTTATACAATAATTTAGTATTCCTAAAATAAAGAGATGCTCCAACTGAAAGCATAGCTTTATCTAATAATTGGAAATCAAATATAGTTGTGTTTGTTAATGTAATTCCTGCCAACATAAAATCATCAAAAGATAAATATAAAGGCATTTGAACGTTTAAGCCAGTATTGAATTTTATACTGTCACCTAACAAATATGAATAGGTTGCTCCTAATAGCGGCATAATTATTCCTTCATTTCCTGTGATAGTTAATCCAACTATTCCCCCACTCAAGACGACTGAATGAATCTCCGAAATCAGCAATGCATAATCTAAACTTATAGGTATGAATAATAAAGAATTAAGAGTTAAATTATCAGTAATACCTGTTTCAAATAATACAGGAAATGGTATAGGAGGGAATAAACAATATTCATCATTATAATCCCAAACACCTAAAATTGTGGGAATATGCCATGCAGTTACTTCTTTCGGGAGTGTTGGTGGTCTATCTATTTGTCTTTCGGGATATTCAAATACTTCAGGACTTGTTGTACAGGAGAAGATGATAGACACTATAATAAGCATCATGATTATGTAAATATATTTTTCATATTACCTCTTTTAAATATCGTTTGCAGAAGTAGACTATCATAAATTTAGCTACTATTCATCAATATTTTATTGACTGAGACATTTGTCACAATTCACATGCTTTCTGTTAGCCTCTGCTGTATTGATACGGTTCATATTAAATTAATTATTCAGTTCGCGTGTTACTAACTTATATAAAATAGAGGCTGCAAGAGTTCTAATAGACTTGATAAAAGAGAAAACTTTAAAATATTAGCGAGTGAAATATGAAACGGAAAGCATCAGCTTAATAAAAGACACATCGAGATGCTCACTTCAAAATACAATGTTTCTCCCCTTGGCTTCTTTAACTCCTGAACATAAAAAAGCCACGAGCGGTAGAATTACATGCACTCCCCCTATCAGGAAACTGCAAATAATCATTTGCAGTTTCCTGATTACCAGAGTAAAATATTTAGTATCTATAATGAACGAGGAGATTTACCGAAGGGGTTTTTCATGATGAAAGATGCTTCAACCCTTACTGTCATGTATATTCTTTTATTAAGCAGTTGTCCGAATAATTCACCTCTCAGTGAGATTCAGTTTAAACTCTATGAACTCCACCATTATGATTCTACCAATGCTTTAACCACTTATTCTCTATTTGAATATGACGCCGAAAATAATTACAGCATGTCAAAGTCATCAACATTTGACGATTCAGGGGTTCTAACAAGTTATGCTTTATATGAATGGAATAACGAGGGTAATTTAAGAAAAGCTGCTTATTATAACAGCGCTGATATAATGAATGACTATTATCTTTATGAGTACAATTCAGACGACAATATGACTATATCTTCAGAGCTCAATGCCTCTAATGTTATTACTTTCTACATTATTTATTCATGGAGAGAAGCCGGAAGCACCTAAAAAAACCGCGAACAAAACACTTCCATCCGCGGCAAAATATTATCATTAACTTTTTTACGCTTCCTGCCCCTTGGCCTTCGCGGTCTTGGCAGCGTAAAAGAACACAGCGGTAATCAGGATGAGCCCCTTTAAAAGCATCTGAATGTATGGATTAACATCGAGCAGATTCATGAGGTTGCTGAAAATGGATAGTATCAGTACGCCGCCTATAGCTCCTGCGATATTTCCGTCACCCCCTGCGAGCGATACGCCTCCTATGACTACGGCCGTGATGGTATCGAGCTCATAGCCCTTCCCGACGAGAGGTCCGCCGCCGCCCATGCGTCCTGCAAGAAATACCGAAGCAAGTCCGGTTAATAGGCCGCCGATTAAATAGGCCGACAGCTTCACCCTATCAACCGCTATTCCGGTAATAGATGCAACCCATTCATTGGCCCCTACGGCATAGAGATGTCGGCCGTAACGGCTTCGGTTCATAAGAATGAGCACTAGTGCGAATATAACCGCGAGGTAGAGGAAGCAGAACGGGACTGGCCCCACCGAGCCCTCGGCTATGAACCTGAAACTCTTCGGGATTCCGCCTATTGTCTTCTTCGTATAGATGAATATTCCGCCCTGGATGACCGACATCGTGGCAAGGGTAGCCATAAATGGGGCAATCTTCAGCTTGACAACGAGCAGCCCGTTTAGAAGCCCGATAACAGTTCCCATGGCCGAGATTATCAGAAACACCGTCAGCACGCTTACCCCGGGGAAATCCCGGTACAGTCCGCCTGCAACCGAGGTCAGAAGCGAGACGGCCGCCCCGATTGACATATCAATTCCGCCGGAGATTATTATCACGGCCTGCCCGAGTGATGCCAACCCCAGCCCTACCGGCTGAATGAGAAAAACATTTTTAAGGTTTCTCGGCCTAAGGAAAACAGGGTTGGCAACAGCACTGAAAATAACTATTGCTACCAGCAGGACCCAGACAAAGATGCCCGGGTCGGTCAGTCTAAACTTCTTCTTCATCATCACATCCTCCTGCCGGCAGCCTGTATTCATGTCCGACGGCCAGAGACAGAATCTCCTCCTCGGTATAGGTCTTAACACTCTGATCGAGAATCCCGGCAGCCTCACCCTGATTCATCACGAGGATTCTGTCTGACATTCCGATAATCTCGGGAAGCTCGGATGAAACCATTATTATCGATTTACCTCTTGAGGTTAGATCACGCATTATCTTGTAGATCTCGTGTTTTGCTCCGACATCAATTCCACGGGTAGGCTCATTGATGATGTATATCTCCGGCTCCATAAGAAGAGCCCTGGAAAGAAGCACCTTCTGCTGATTCCCTCCGGAGAGGTCCTCAATCCTCTGATCAATCGATGCCACCTTGGTTCCGAGCAGCTCAATCTGATTCTTCGTAACCTCTTCTTCAGCCTTCCTGTTAATAAGCCCGCGTACAACATAATTATCAAGGTTAGTAATTGTTGTGTTAACCACAATAGATTCGGGGGCTATTATCCCCTGATTCTTTCGATCGCTCGGAATATAACAGAAACCGGAGTCAATAGCCTGCCTGATGTTCTTAAAATCGACCTCACGGCCGCTTAGAGAGACAGTTCCGCTCATCTTGCGCTCAATTCCAAGCAGAGTTTCAACCAGAGCCGTCCTGCCCGAACCGGCAATTCCCGCAACACCCAGGATCTCACCCTTCTTTAGAGTCAGATTAACGTTTTTAAGCTTTCCGGAGGCAAGATCTCCTGCTTCAAGAACAACATCGCCGACATTCGCAGAGCGCGGCGGATAGATGTCGCTAATCTCACGGCCGACCATCAGGCTGACGAGTTTATCCTTATCGAGGTCACAGACCTCTTCGGTTGCCATGACCCGGCCGTCTTTTAGGACGGTAACCCTGTCAGCGATAGAAAAGACCTCTTCGAGCATGTGTGAGATGTAAATTACAGTCTTCCCGTCCGCCTTGAGCTTCATGATAATATCGAAAAGCTTCGATAGCTCCTTGTCAGAGAGTGCCGCCGAAGGTTCATCCATGATTATTATGTCCGCGTCTATGGAGAGAGCCTTGATTATCTCAACTGTCTGCTGCTCTATAACACTGAGATTTTTTATTTTAGCTGTAATATCAATATCAATGCCGATTGTTTCAAGTAATTTCTTCGTCATCCCGGCGGCTTTTTTCTTGTCGAAAAGTCCGAAACTCGTCTTCGGTTCGCGGTTCAGAAATACGTTCTCGACAACATCGAGTGTGTTAATAAGACTGAACTCCTGGAATATTATCGAAATACCCTGCATCTGGGCATGGTGAGGATTCTGAAGTTTAAGCTTTTCGCCTTTATAAACGATTTCTCCTCCGGAAGGCTGATAGACTCCGGATAAAATCTTCATCAAGGTTGATTTTCCAGCCCCGTTTTCACCGACCAGGGCATGCACTTCTCCGAAGCGAAATGACATCGACACGTCATCGAGGGCCTTAACACCCGGGAATTGTTTATCAATATTCATGAACTCAAGGAGAATATTTTCATTATTCATCATTTCTTCCCCCTTCCGAAAAAACCAAGGGCGAGGATTATAACCAGCCCCTTCACCATCATCTGGCTCTGAATGGGCAGATGAGCTAGGATTGCAAGGTTTGTTATCAGCAGCAGGATTATCGAACCGATGACAGTCCCCTGCACCGAACCCGAACCTCCGCCGATTGCCGCTCCGCCCAATACGGCGGCTGCAATGCTGTTGATATCAAACTCATTCCCTGCCCAGTTGTCTGCAATACCGGTATATCCTGCAAGAAAAACACCGGCTCCGGCACCCAGCGCACCGCAGATGAGGTAGGCGGTAATTATTACCCTGTCTTTGTTAATCCCGCTGAGCACTGCAACTTCGGGATTGCTTCCGGTTACCCGGAGGCGTCTTCCGTAAGAGGATTTAGCGAGGAGTATGTAAAAGAAAATCGCCACTATTACAAATATTATCACCATCCACGGAAGTCCGAGAAAGCTCCCGGTCCCCATCTCTTTTAAAAGCTCAGGAACATTCCCCTTCGGAATTCCTCCGGTTGCAATAAGCCGAAGGCCGTTAACAACAATTGAAACGCCCAGGGTTGCAATGAAGGGAGGCACTCCCCGCTTAGTCACAAGCAGTCCATTCACAGTACCTATTGCCGCCCCGACTACGATGGTGAAAAGAAGCACAGGAAAAACCAGGGCGTCATTCCCGTTTATAAGGGAAGCGGCCAGGATATTACCTGTGGAAATTACTGCAACAACCGACAGATCCAGCCCTCCTGACATGATGACCAGCGTCTGGCCAAGGGCAACGAAGCCGAGCATTGAGAAGTTTCGGGCAACGTTGAGCATATTACTCATGGTGAAAAAACTCACCCCGGTAACAGCCTGCATCACCAGGGCCGCCACAATGAGGGCCAGCAGGGCCGCGTATAATCCCGGCGACACGGCTCCCCTTTTTAGCCGCTCAAGCATCGTAAACCACACATTTAACTTCTTTCTGGCCGCCAAGGAGAACTCCGCAGCCCAGACAGGCGGTACAATAGTTTACCTTATCCGGACTTCCTCCAAGAAGTTTTACCGGGAGGGCAGGATCGGCAAACCCCTGCCGTCCCAGTCCGACAAAATCAACCCGACCATCAGCTAGGTTCTTCTCTGCCCAATAGCTCCAGCTGCCCATGCCTGTTTTCCCGTCGGAGAGATAACTGTAACCGGCACCGATAACCGGAATACTTACAGCCTTCCTGATGGCCGCGGCCCAGCCGAAGTGGCGGTAGACGCCGTCGGGATAATTCGGAGTCGGATGAATAAGATCAAGATTTCCTGATGCATTTCCGGCCGAGACCGAGATCATTGACACACCGGCCTTCTCAGCCATCTTCGATATTTCAATCGGCTCAGTGAGATCTTCTATTACCTCATCCGGTCCGGAAGTTCCGAAGCCGCCGGGAATACTCTCATAGGCCGGAAGCCTGAGACCGATTAAAAACTCATCTCCCGTCGCCTTTTTTATTCCTTCAACTGCTTCGATAAGGAAGCGGGCACGGTTCTCGAAACTTCCTCCGTAGCGTCCCTTTCGGGTGTTACGCGGCTGCATGAAGTCGTTACCAAGGAAGCCATGACATATTTTCATCTCGACACCATCGAAGCCGGCCTTCTTAGCCGCAATAGACGATTGAATGAAGGCATCACGCACTTCTTCAATCTGAGCATCAGTCAATACCGGAGTATCCCCTTCTTCTCCCTTATAAACCGCAACGGGTTTTGAAAAGGAAGGGTCAGCAAGAGCACCTGCATGGTCCAGCTGAATGACAAAAACTGCGTCCGGATTTTCCGTTTTAACCGCATCAACGAGGGGGATAAATGCTTCCGAATTTTCTGCTGTAAGCACAAGCTGATTAACTCTCGCCCGCGCGTCGTTTGAGATTGCCGTTGCCTCACAGAAAATCAGGCCTGCTCCGCCGGCGGCAAATTTTTTATATCTATCTATTGTTTTATCAGACGGTAGTCCTCCCGGGGCCGCAGAGTTACTCTCCGTGGGAAGTATTGCAAAACGATTCCCTGCGGTTTTTTCGCCGATTTTTTTTGTCTTGTTCAAATAATTTACAGCCACTGTTTACTCCCTTGCTACTCAGTACTTTCAAAAAAGGGCCCCATTCGGGCCCAAAACCAAATTAAAATTCTATTTAAAGTCTAGGAAGGAATTCCGCCGGCATCTGGTCATCACCGACCCACCACCAGTCTGAGAGTTCAGGTTTTACGAACTTCTTGATTGCTTCAGGTCCCATGCCTTCGAATGACGCGGCAACCTTTTTATCCACAGTCTCACCCTTCATGGCCGCAACAAGAACCTTGACAGCTTCAGCTGAGAGTCTTGTTGACATTGGATAGAGGTAGGCTGGAACATTTTTCTCTGATACATATTTTGCATAACCGTTTAACTGATCTCCTGTTGAAGGAACAAGCTTACGTCCGGCTTCTTCAAAAGCCTGGAGTGCAGGCCATGACATCAGACCTGAATCTGCCCAGATACCATCGATTTCAGGAAAGGCATTAAGCATAGCTTCAACTATTGTCTTTGTTTTAGCTGCTGACCAGTCACAGTACTGATGATCGAGAACTTCGATTCCAGGGTTTGCATCAAAGACTTCTCTTGCACCTGCAAGTCTTTCTTCGGCAGTTGTATTTCCGGCAATACCGCTGAGCATTATAATTTTCCCTTTACCACCGAGTTCTTCTGCAAGCCATTTAGCCTGTGAGCGGCCGAACTCATAGAGGTCCTGGGTAACAAGACAGGTAAGGCTGTCGGTATTGATGCTTCCACCGAATACTATTACGGGGATTCCTGATTCATATGCACGTTCTACCGCGGGAATGATCGCGTCGCCTACAGTCGGATAGATAATAAGTCCGTCAACACCCTTGGCAAGGAGGTCATCGATATCGGCAATCTGCTTTTCAGGTCTTTCATTCGCATCGGAAATATAATACTTTACGATCTCCGGATTAGCGGCAACCTCTGCTTCAAAATTAGCCTTCAGGAACTGTCTCCATGAATCGCCCATTCCCGCGTTACTCCAGCCAATGACAAACTCATCTTTACCTGCCGCATCCTGCTGTCCACCGGCAAATACCGCTGCCCCAAGACTGAGCATCAATAGTGTAATAAGAATTAATGATAAACCCTTTTTCATTTAATCTTTTCTCCTTTCGTTTGTTTGTGTTTAATGTTATTTTAATATTGGTATTTAAGATCTGTATATGGACAAAACTGATCGGTCTTATGGACTATTTCGACTATTATGGCAATTTCTGCAAATAATTAATTTACAAGGCCTATCTTTAGGCTTAAGATAGCACTGAATGAAAAAACAGACCGTCCAGCGCACCTTATTTTTTTCATACTTCATCCCGATTCTGATAACGATATTTTCGCTGTCAGTGATGTTTTTCTCTTACACATCGAGGGTTCTGACCCGGGGAGAGGAATCGAACCTCGCTGATATCACAGATAAGATGGTGAGTATTATCGACGGTGAGATCTCCAAGATGAACAGACTTTCTCTGAACATCACAAACTCGATGCTCCTCAGAGAAAACATCAAGGATTACCTCGAGTTAACAGACGAAGGCTTCAGCCCGGAGAGCAGGGAAATATACCTGAAAGCCAGAGACATATCGAGTATGCTCGCGATGATCACAGGACCAATTAAGACCGTACCGCAGATTAACTACATCGATCCTGAATCCCAGCTGATAGGTTCCGGGACTTACAACCTGATTCATGAAATCCCGGTAGAATCACTTTCCACAATAGAACTTGTAGACCGTGAATTTGGAAAACGGCATTTCAGCGGACCCTCGAGGGATCCTCTCGCCGAAAAGGCCTTTCCCATCTATAAAAACAAGCAGTATATTTCACTTTACCGGACAATTTTTGATGACTATATGAAAAAACCCGTCGGGATAATTGAGGTAAAACAGTTCGCTGAGACAATCTTCTACGGCTTCTCGAAGACTCCGCAGAATTTCCTCATATTCGACTCACAGCTGAGGCAGCTCTTCCCCTACAGGAATGACAACCCAATACCTTACGCGACAATTCTAGGCAACTCCAGGGGGAACCAGATTGTCAATTTCAGGAATCCTGAAACAGGCGAGAAGGAGATTTTGTCAATCGGACGCTGCAAAGAGATAAACTGGGTGATAATGAATGTAGTTAACGAGTCAGAACTTCTTTCTCCGGTTTACCGTTTTCTCCTCATTATAATCTTCAGCGGGATACTGATTCTCACAATAGGAACAGCCGTGGCCCGCCGGCTTTCAAGGCTGATCACAAGCTCACTTCTTGAGCTTAACGGTTGGATTTCAAACCTTCACTGGGATTCAATCTCCTCTGATACGGCGGTTGAACCGCATATGCTTTCCCCGCTTACCGAATTTGAGAAAATTCACCGCGCCTTCTGGAAAATGAACCGGAAACTGAGCGATTCAATGAAGCAGGTGATCCATGAGCGGACTCTCCAGGAAAATGCACGTATGCTCGCCCTTCAGTCGCAGATGGATCCGCATTTTATGTACAACATGCTGACAACAATAAGCATAATGGCCGAGGACGGAGAATCAGAGAATATTGTCGAGACCATCAGCTATCTGACATCTATGCTCAGATACACCGCCTCCAGCTCGCACCCGAATGTCCCGCTCACAGAAGAAGCGGAAGTCAGCCGCAGCTATCTCACCTGCATGAAGATTCGGCATGGGGATGATCTTAAATTCGATATCAATATCGATGAGAGACTCGAAGATCTGATGATTCCAAAGCTGATAATTCTGCCCCTGGTTGAGAACAGTATCAAATACGCAACCTGCGGCCCGCCGCCGTGGATGATTAAGGTGTCGACTGCTGTAGATCAGGGCAGATGGAAGCTTTCGATAGAAGACTCAGGCCCCGGATTCAGCGATGAGGCTCTCGAGAACATCCAGCATAGCATGAGGTGCTGTACTAATGACGTAAACAAGCAGCTCGCCCTTCATATTGAAGGCCTGGGTATAATAAATATCTATTCGAGGCTGATAATATTCTTTAAGGAAGATCTTGATTTCGATATTCTCACGGCAGAGGCAGGCGGCGCCCGTATAGTAATAGGAGGTAAACTTGGAGAGGGGTGACTTTTTCAATGTAATCATCGCCGAAGATGAGCACCGGATAAGGGAAAACCTGGTAAAAAAGGTTTCTGAAGCACATCCCAGGTTTAGAATAGCCGGAGCTGCCAGAAACGGACAGGAAGCCCTGGAAATGACTGATGGGAAAACTATCCACCTGCTTATAACCGATATAAAGATGCCGATCATGGACGGGCTTGCGCTTATTGAAGAACTATATTTCACCAGGCCGGAGATTTCGGTAATTATCCTCAGCGGTTATGATGAGTTCAGCTACGCTAAACGTGCCATCCACTTCGGGGTGAAAGATTATATACTCAAGCCTGTATCAAAAAAGGAGCTCTACGGAGCCCTCGAGCGCCTGGAAATCATCCTCGATAAAAACAATCAGCTGCTCTCTGATGATATTGCTGATTATAATTCAGGATCGGCAGCCGAAGAGCTCTGCGGAAAAATCGTTGAATACCTGAAACTCCGCTACACCGATAACATCTCAATAGCAGAACTCTCTGACTCTTTCAATTTGAACCCTACCTACCTCAGCCGGGTATTCAAACAGATTACCGGACGAACCCCCACCCGCTTCCTGACCGATCTACGGATAAATGAGGCCCGCAGGCTGCTAACCGAACAACCGGAACTTGAAGTTAAGGAAGTAGCGGTTAAACTCGGCTTCAGCGACCAGGGATACTTCAGCCGGTTGTTTAAGAAGGAAACAGGCAAGAATCCCCTTGAGTATCGAAAGCTCTGCAGACAGCAACAATTCTGATTTTGACCTCCGGAAGCCCCTGAATAATCTTTAAAATGTCTTAACCATTCCTCTTTGCCGTGTGTTGAATAGTTTTACTTCCCGCTTCAATACCGGAGGAATCTGCAGACAGACATTTTATTGACCTGGGACTGTATATCGATTATTCTTTAAGCTATGAAAAAAACCGATATTAACAGACTAATAAATCCGGCGAGTATCGCGGTAATCGGAGCATCCGAGACTGAGGGCAAACCCGGAACTATAATAATGCGGAACCTGTTGCGTTCGAAGGCCAGGCTCTATCCGGTTAATCCGGCCTATGAGACAGTAATGCATATTCCCTCGGTTTCTTCGGTAGAACAGCTCCCACCGAACCTCGATATTGCAATAATTACTCTCAAGGCGGAACTCGCGGTAAAAGCTGCCGCGGAATGTGCCCTTGCCGGCACAGCATTCATTATCATCGTTGCAGGAGGTTTCGGTGAAACCGGCAGCAGCGGCAGAGCACAGGAAGATGTACTTAGAAAAATAGTAGAGACCTCAAAATCACGCATCCTCGGACCGAATTCTCTCGGCATCTTTGTTCCCGAGGCGAATCTCGATACAATCTTCGTCGAGCATGGAGACAAGGCTCTCTCGGCCGGAGGCAGCATAGCCTTCATATCCCAGAGCGGCTCTGTCGGAGTTGAGTCGCTCGGGCTCGCGAGCAATACAGGCTATGGAATGAGGGCTTTCATAGGGACGGGAAACAAAATCGACCTCTCTGAGATGGACTTTCTGGACTGGTTTTTCAATGACAAACGCACCGACTGCATAGCCCTCTACCTCGAGAGCATTGAGGGCGGACGAGACTTCCTCGAACTATCGGGCAGCGGCGCCGAGGAGAAACCGGTTGTTGTCCTCAAGGCAGGCCGGACGGCAGCAGGAGCCGCGGCGGCAGGCTCTCATACGGGCAGACTCGCTGGCTCGGACTCGGTAATAAACGGCGCATTCAAACAGTACGGCATCCAGCGCGCCTGGGATGATGAGGAGCTATGTGACGCGACGAAGGTTCTGTCGATGCTCAAACCTGCCGTCGGGAACAGGGTTGCCGTGCTCACACCCGCGGGCGGATTCGGAGTAATGTGCACTGACTACATAGACACAACGGGCACGAGGGCCGACCTGCAGATGGCTGTGCTTTCCCCTGAGACCGTCGCGATAATAAAAGAAAAAACGTTTCCGTTTGCCTCCTGCATTAATCCCGTGGATTTCACCGCCAGCGGAACCGACAGGATGTTCATCGACACAATACAGGCTCTGCTTGCCGACCAGGGGGTGGATATAATAATCTGCATAGCCCTCTTCGCAGCCCCGGCTATAACTAATGATCTGATCCCGGCCCTCGCCAATACCATAAAAATGGCGGATAAACCGGTGCTCGTATTCACCGAATACGGACCCTTTACCGAAAAATACCTGCTCGATTTCTATAATCACGGCATAGCGGGCTTTCCCTCAATAAGCCGCGTCGTACGTGCCGCAAGATTCCTTGTAGAGCGGGGAAAACTCCGCAAGACGATGAGGTGCACCGACTCCTCCGGAGCCGGACGGTACTGCGGAGAATCCTCCAAAGAAATAGAGGTAATCACTGAGTGCTATAAGAAGTGGATGGCCGAGCTTAAGACACCCGGTAAACCCGATGAACTCGAGGCCAAGGAGTTTCTTGCGGCAGCAGGGCTGAGAATTCCCGAAAAACAACTTATTCTGCCCGAGGACGGCCCGGAAGTTCTTACCGGACTCCATTTTCCTATCGTGCTTAAAGTCTGCTCTCCCGACATTCTCCATAAAACGGACAGAGGCGGAGTGAGACTGAATATCGGGCCGGAGGAAATCACCAATGAAATAACTATGATGCGGCAGGCCTTCCCCGGAGAACCGCTTATAGCCTCCCCAATGGTTAAGATAAACGGACCTGAGATGATCCTCGGAGCCTTGCACGACCCGACCTTCGGTGCATCGGTCATGGCCGGCGCGGGAGGAATTCTCACCGAGCTTTACCGGGATACAGCCTTCCGTCTTGCGCCCTGCAGCAGAGAGAACGCCGAAAGCATGCTCGATGAGCTAAAGATTGCCCCGGTATTATCGGGATTCAGAGGCAGCAGCCTCGACAAGGGAAAACTTGCCGAGACAATCAGCCGATTTTCTTTGGCAGCCTCGGTAGTCTGCGCAAACGGCGGACAGATAGATATAAATCCAATTGTCTGGAATGGAGAAGACTGGATAATACTCGATGCCAAGATAATTCTGGGGTGATCTCAGGAACGAATATAGGAGAGCAAAGTTTTTCACAAATTAACAGGCAATTTTTTTAAATGCTATAAGCCCCCACCAAATAGGTATCGAACAACGGCCTGAATCAATTAATTCCAGAGAAGGACATGGGCACGGGGAAGTGGTGGGTTTAACTCGAAGGTAATGGCCAAAGAAAACCGATTACTCCGATTTATGGCTAATATATCTAAACAAGGCGTTATCCGATTCACAGTCAAGTTTTAAAAGGCTTCATCACCTTCAAGAAGCTTTTTAAACATTTGCTTTATGATTTTAACAAGCTTCTCCCTGTTGTAACGTTCAGGATCGATTGTAGTCATAAGATCAAGTCCCTCTTCGAAGATATTGAAGATCTGTACCGCTATTTCGCCGTCGATCTTTTTTTTCTCCGTCGCGTCCAGATAGGCCTGAACCGCTTTACTAAATGGTTCATCAACAGTCCGATAGGCCTGGCGAATCTCATCTTTCATGATGCTGTCTTTAAGACTCATATAGAAGCAGCTGTAATAAACTAGATCACTGTGACTGTTTGTATAATCCTGCGAAAGATAATAATCAAACAGTTTCTCTAGCTTATTAAAATCCTGATACTCGGAAAAATCCTTACCGACCTCAGGATGATTCTGCTGCTCGAACATATACCGAAGAAGTTCGCGAAACAGGTTCTCTTTTGACCCGAAATAGTGGAGTATCATACTTTTAGAGACCCCCATGCTCTCGGCTATCTTTGCGAGTGATGCATTCTCAAAGCCTTCTTCTGCAATAATCCTGAATGCATGACTGAGAATTTCGGGTTTCCGGATGTGTTCATTACTTTTTCGTCCCATAACTTCGTTTTCATTCTTCATAAATAGAGTATTCTGTCAACAACATCCTTTTATCCGGACATAGCGGGGCCGTAAAGCCCCGCATAACCGGTCAAACGTCAGTTTATTCGGATTCGTAGACAATCTCCCCGTTGAAGGAGGTCAAAACAACCGAAACATTCTCAAAAATATCTTCCGGATGATTTTCATAATTAAAAAGATTATCACTCAGAATAATATAATCAGCCTTTTTACCTGTCTCCAGAGAGCCGGTAATATCATCAACATACATAGAGTAGGCACCGTTAATAGTATAACTCTCTATAGCCTGTTCGAGGCTTATCCGCTCTTCAGGCCCCAAAACATCTTCAGGATTATCAGGATCAAGACCATAACCTGGTTCTACTCTGGTCACAGCCATTTGAAGTCCATATAACGGATCAAGAAATGCTGCTATGGTGTCAGTTGAAGAAGCGACGGTAATTCCCCGGTCAAACAGGCTTTTCATCGGATATTCCTTCGAGGCACGTTCAAATCCCAGGGCGGGAACCTCGATATTGTCGAAATAATCACCCTTTGTGAACCATACAGGCTGCGGAAGCGCAACAATATCAAGACTTCCCATCCGATCCATCTCTTTATCATCTACTACCTGCAGATGCGTTATTGCAGATCTTCTGTCCCATTCGGGATTCACCTTGACAGCCTGCTCAATTGCATCGACGGCAAGTTTGAGCCCCAGATCCCCGATTGCGTGAAAATGAACCCGAAGACCTTTTTTATCCGCATCTACTACTGCCCTCGTAAACAATTCAAGATCATCCCACTGAGGCCGGTTAAACTCATTATTCCCATCCGCATAGTCTTCGGACAGCCAGGCAGTCCACTCTTCTACAGTTCCGTCGGCGAAAAACTTGGCACCGGTAAGCTGAAAGTTTCCACCTTTGTTTCTTTTAGCAATCTCAACGGCTTTATTAATTTCATCAGGAATCGCATCATCCTTTTCTTCAATCCACCATTCTCCGGCATAGCGCATCTTCAGAACCCCGTCCGTCTCCGCTGATTCCAATGCTGAAAGATAATCATCATTCAACCATGCTTCATTGACGCCGATTAATCCGAATGAATGAGCGTCAGACTGATAGGACAGCAAAGCCTTACGGTATTGTTCATCAGTGTATTCGGGAAGCAGTTCCTCTGCCAGATACATGGCCTCTTCTTTTAGCAGACCTGTCGGTTCGCCTGTTTCAGGATCTTTAATGATATAGCCCCCTTGAGGGTTTTCAGTTTCGGAATCAATGCCCAGAAGTTCCAATGCCTTTGAATTAACCCAGCTTGAATGCCCGTTTATATTAAGAAGAACTACCGGCTTGTCCGGAACTATCGCATCGATCAATTCTTTTCGAGGTCCAATCTGCGGAAAATATGGATTATCCCAGCCGGAACCCTTAATCACAGTCAATTCGGGATTCTCATTAACAAAATCCTTTAAAAGCGCTAAATATTCCCCTTCACTCTTCGCAGAGGTCATATCGACTCCGAAGATCCAGTCCGGATACTGCCAGAGAGGATGGGCATGCGCATCATACATTCCAGGCATAACCATACGGCCCTTCAGGTCAATCACTCGTGTTTCTTCAGAAATAAACACCTCAACCCCTTTATCATCACCTATATAGATTATTACATCTCCATCTACAGCCATTGCCTCTGCAGTTGTACTTTCTGCATCAACCGTATAAATAAAACCATTGCGCAATACAACATCCGCAGTCCCATTAGAAGTAGAATTGAATTTATTATCAACACCGATACTCCCATTTCTTCCTCCTTCATTTCCCGGAGTCTGACAACCGATTAGTATCAGCATAGTAATTAGAATAAGCGTGATAAACATTTCTTTTTTTTTCATTATATTTCTCCTTTTATTGTTCGACCGGTCGTTCTATATATTATCATACAGCCTACAGTCTGTCAAAAAGAATTCACAACAGCTAATCTTTCGGACAGCTTTTAGAGCTGTGTCCTCTGACCTTTGCAGGAAAGGAAGAGAATCTTTGAGAACGGATCATTCTGCATAATATTCTGAATCAGTATACTTAAACCGTTTACACCTTTTCTCAGGTCTATTTTTCCATGTCTATGGACTACCCACTCCAGGCTTAAACCGATTCGCGATTTCACATGGATGGTCAGAAGACATAAAGAAGGAATATTATACTATTTCAAGGTTCCCATTTCTAATTAAATTGTTGAAGGTCTGAATAATAAAGCAAAGGTTATTTTCCATCGAGCATATGGCTTCCGTACTATTAGTACCTACAAATGTGCTCTTTATCACTGTATGGGAAGTTGCCAAGACCTGAATCCAGTTTTAAATTCTTGTAAGGAGCCATCTTTTGCAGCAATCTGAATATTATCATTTTTTATTGTTAGCATTATATTAAAAATAAGTTAAGTTGGAATCCCTGTTAATCTGATTCTTCTTAAAATTACTCTTTGAATTCTTTTACAGTACAATCGAAATAAATAGAAAAGTTTTTCGCCCGGCAAATCCTCAGGCATTGGAAATGCCAAGCAAATCCTCGGCATTTCGGTAATATATTCGCTCAAGTTCATCCCGGCTGAAGCCGGCTTTATCGAGTTCTTCGATGTAGCGCTTTGCCGAGAGTAGCGGGAAATCTGTTCCAAAAAGAATTCGCTCAATTCCTGCCAGCTCGGCTGCGAGCTTCCATATTCGGCCGTCGTAAAGATAGGGTGAAGCTGCCGAATCATACCAGACGTTCTTTAAAAGATTCTTTACTTCCTTCTTCAGACTGTTGTAAAAAAACAGCCCTCCTCCCCAGTGGGCGAGGATTATACGGTTGTCAGGATAAGCCTTCACAAAGTCATAGATACCCTTGATCGATATAGGGGCTTTTCCGCTGTACTCGTGACCGACAGGCTCGTTTACATGAAGCATCAGAGGGCGGTTCCACTCGCGGCAGACTCTCATTACCGGCTGCATGGCATAGATGTATTCGGTATCGATATCGCGGTCATAGAGGCCCACCTCGCCTAGTCCGGAAGCCCCGGCCTTAAAACATCGCAACACCTCTGCCGACGGGTCGGGAGCGAAGGGATAAACACAGCAAAACCCGTAAAGGCGCCCGGGATTATCCGCTGCGGCACTGAGTATTTCATCGTTGTGGGCTTTGAGGGTTTCCGGGTTCCGCCAGGCAAAACCCAGGATAACGGCTGCATCTACAATATTACCCATCGATGTAAGGACATCACCGCTTCCCGCTATGCGGGAGGCGGGATCCTTATAAATTATCCTAAAATCAGGTTCGTTTTCGACGAAAGGAATTCTATCTGCAAGTACTGCTGCAGGCTGAATATGAGTATGAATGTCTATTATCCTTCCGTCGTATTTCAAAGCTTTACCAGGCCAGCCGCGACACCGGCGGATATGCTTTTCTAACGGCATGAGAGAGGACAAAACCGCCGACAATTCCGACAGCATTCTGGAGGATGTTCATGGGAACTTCAACCACGGCAGCCCCGAAGCCGACCATGAAGACTCCGCCGAGGAGGTAGAGGCCGACCATGACAATCATTCCGGCAAGACCGGCGAGAGGTTCGGCAACCTTCCTTGTTCCCATAGCGCGGATGATCAGAGCCGCGGCAAAACCCTGAAGTCCGTGGGCAGCAAAGGTGATGGGCGCCCACTGAGAGTAGCCGGCCGCAATATCGGCAATAGCCGGTCCAAGGCCTCCTGAGATTAGCGCCGTAAACGGCCCGAAGGTAAATGCCGTGAAGAAAACGGCCACATCACCGAGGTTTATGTATCCCCGGGTCGGAGCAATTGGAATTCTAACCACATAGGTGAAAACCATCGTTACTGCGGTCATAATTGCAATGGCAGCTATCCTGCCTGAAGCATTGTGTTTTTGGAGGTTATCTTTCATAATTCAATATTACCCAACTTTAACGGTAATAACAATCCGAGACGCTGATTTTCCTCTGAATTAATGATGAGATTCTTATTCCCTATAAACGCCGAAGGTCAGCGGAGTCCAGAGCCCCGTCTCTACTCCGGCTGCCTTTAGTACCCGGCCTGTCCAGTTGTTACATGTGTAGAAAATCGAATACCGGCCCTTGGCTTCATAAAAAACGACATCACCGTAGGACGGGTGAACAAGCCCGGCCGGAACCAGGGCAAAGGCTTCGCCGGAGCTGTCCGGGACAAAAAACGAGGAGATATAACTCCATGCCGCCTCTGCGCCAGACCGGCCGACAGTCACGGCCCTGATATCCCGGGCCCAGGGCTCATTCGCTGAAAACTCAACAGCAAGAACAGCCCTAGTTGGCAGGAACAGAGTCTTGAGAAGTACCTGAATGTTTAAATTTTCCGCGTAGGGAGTGCTGAGATAGAAATCACGGTCTCCCCAGCCGAAACTCAGCCAACCGGAGCGGCCCTCATAAAGCGGTCCGCAGACATCTGCCGGAAGCCAGATGTCAATGTGTCTGCCGTTATTCTCAAGAAAAATTACAGCTTCAGTATCCTCACTAACCCCGCCCCCGATTGCGGGGATGAGTCCGCCGGCAAGCACCGCGGCAAAATACAATATGGGAAATAGAATTAAAACTGAGGGGATGACTAATGCAGCCCGTTTTAAAGCAGTTATCATCTCATAATAATACGATCACAAAGGCAGTCAGGGCAATAACCGCTGCCGCACCGGCGATGTCGGGCTTTATTGCGGACCAATGCGGAAGCTTACGACAGGAGGTCCGGGGGTTCTGCCTGCCGAAGCCCTTCGAGTCAAGCGCCATGGCAAGGGCGGGAATGCTTTTCACAGCCTGAATAAGAACCGATATTAGAACCGGAAAGAGATGGGCCAGTCTTCTCTGGAACCCCCTCCTTCTTCCGCCCTGCATTATTCCCGCAGACCTTAATTTATGGGCGTCACTGATGTTACCGTAGACCCTGAACATATCGGGAATATAACGGAGAGAAATTGTAACGGTAAGGGCTGCCTTATACGGCAGGCCGAATGATCTGAGCGCGAGGATGAAGGCGGAGGTCTCGGTGGTACTGAAAAACAGAAAGAAGGCGGCTGTGATACCGGAAAACCTGAGCAGCATGGCGGCGGCGGCCTCAAGGCCGTCAGATGTTAGAACCGGCCGGCCCTTCAGGCTAAGAAGAACCTCTCCGCCCAAATTAAACGGCGGAGTAAGAATGGCTGTCAGAACCAGAATCGGCCAGATGAGCTTAAACGGGACGGCAGCCTTCCCGGCTCCTAGGCTGGTCCCGGTCAGCAGAACGAAGATCGCAAGCAGTCCTGCCTTAACAGGCAGGCTCGATTCGATAAAGAACGCGAGTACAACGAATAGCAGGCAGAGAAGCTTCATTCTCGGATCGAAGCGGTATAGAATGCCTTTTCCGGGAACAAAGCTGTCGGCTATCATCTGCCCGTCCTCCCGGAGCCAGCTGATGCCGAGAGCCATGTCTTGAGGCTGTCGGTGCTGAATTCCCTGAGATCTTCGGTTATCCGCCCGCCGCTCATTCCGAGGACGCGATCCGATACTTCGGCCGCGAGCTCAAGATTGTGCGTAATTATTATGATTCCCCGGCTGATACTCCGGAGCTGCTCTATAAGCCCCTTAAAATCATGATAAGAGAGCCCCGTGTCAGCCTCATCGAGGATGAATACCGGACGCTTTAGTAGGTAGTAGACGGCCACCTGAAGCCTCTTTCGGGCACTATAGCTCATCATGGCAGGTGGAGTTGACGCGCCTGGAAGATTAAAATTCTCAATTGCCAGCTCAACCCTTTCTTTTATCTCGCTATGCGGAATGCCCGCTTCCACCAGTCCCCAAGAGAGTTCCTGATATACGGTGGGCAGAAATATCTGATAATCAGGATTCTGAAACATGTAGGCGCAGAAGCTGTTGAGAAAATCGGTCGAAGCAGGCGGCCCGGATTGAGCCGTCATGGCCGCCGGCTCTTCCGCCGCCGGAACGCCGAAACCGGCGGCCCTGATTTCTCCACGGTCCTGGATAAGGAGTCCACAGAGCAGTTTTCCAAAGGTTGATTTCCCGCAGCCGTTTCGGCCGACAATAGAGACTATCTCGCCGTCTGTCAGGCTGAACTCGTCAATATTGAGGTCGAACGCCCAATGGTCACCAGCTATGCCTTCCCTGCCGGTCGAATAGCTGAAAGCCAAATCTCTGACTGAAATCAAGTCGGGCAGGGAATCAGAGGCCGCCGGCCGCCGGCTGGTAGTGACGAAATCAGGAATCAGACCGTCTTCCCTGAGCCCAAGGGTGAAACCGGGACTGAACGGAAGCTCCTCCCGTTCGGAAAGTCTTCCGTCACGCAGATGATAAAACGCGTCGGCCTTCTCGAAAATGTCATAGTATTTCGAAGTAAATATCAAGACTGATCTTCTATTATCTTTCAAAGAATCAAGCAGCTTGACTCTCGAGGGACTGTCGAGCTCCTCAAAAGTCTCATCCATAATCCATAAATCAGGATTCACGCAGAGCTGTCCTGCAATTGCGAGCTTCTTCTTCTCACCGCCCGAGGTTTCCACCGTTCCTGATTCCAGAAGGTGCCCGATGCCCAGAGTTTCGAAGGAACCCTCGACGCGGGAGATAATTTCTTCTTCTGCCAGACCGAGTGATTCGAGCGCGAATGCGGCTTCAGAGAAACAGTCGGTTGTCACAGTTTGTTTCTCCGGGTCCTGAAAAATTATTCCGCAATTTTCAATTATCTCAGCTGCCGGAGAACCCAGAATATCCAGTCCGTCAAGAACGACCCTTCCGCTGAGCTGTCCTCCAGTATGGCTGGGAACCAGGGCGGCAAGGATTAGAGCCAGAGTGCTCTTTCCGGATTCGGCTCCGCCGATTATGACTGTTATCTCGCCGGAACGGCAGCAGAAGCTGAGTCCTCGGAGAACCTGATCTGCCTCAAACTCTGCATATTCCGGATATTCGAACTTAAGGTCCGATACTGTTAATTGCCCTTTCATTATTGCCGATTATATTTCGATTGACTATGGATATCAAGGAAGAATTGAATCTAATTAAAAAACCATCATCCATAAATGCCCCTGAAAGAAAATCATGAATGATGGAGTCGTATAATTAGAGAAAAAAATCTATTTGCTTTTTGTAATCGTCAGCCTGCAGACATCATCACCACAAGCGATTGTGCTCTGCAGGTCAAAGGAGAAACCTGGATATTCTTCAACAATCCCTCTGTCGCCATCCATTGCAATGTCACAGAGAAGCTCAATATCCTTCTCATCTCCGGTATGCTTCATCCATGATGAAACAAGCGGACAATAATTAAATTCGACGGTGAAAGCCTCTTCATCACATTGGACTACGTTCATGTCGAAGACCTTCTTGAGTTCTTCAGTAGCAAAGGCTTCACCGAAGACTTTCATATTTTCGGTATCGGGAAATTTTGTCTGACCATGAAACCTTCCGCAGCGCAAAATTGCCTCACGTCCGAAATCTTCCCATTCAAGACCCCGCTTTTTCGCCTCATCCAGAAGAAAATACATCCAGGCAGCCCTGTGTTCGATTGCATTTCTTATTGACTCGATGTGTGAATCTCTTTCCTGAGGATTGTTTTTAATGGCCACTATATTACCTTCTTTTCTTTATTATTTTCTTTAGATGTCATAATTGAAAGAATGACCCTGTCAGTATCTGCCATTCCACTGGAACCGAGAATTCCCAGATTATTTATAGTCCGTTCAATATCCTCTTCAACGAGTCCTTCTATCTCTGACACTCTAATACTGTTAATCGCCAAAAGGGCACCCTGCACACCGGCGCTGACGCAGGAGGCAACCTTTAAGGCACAGCTGTTTTTAGCGCCGTCGCAGACCATTCCGGCAATATTTCCAACCATATTTTTGATTGCATATTCAACGTGCTCATAGACTCCGCCAAGCAGAAAAACAACGCCGCAGCTGGCCCCGGTTGCCGCTACTGATGCTCCGCATAAGGGAGAGAGTCTGTTCATCTTTGATTTCATGTGGATGGATGTCAGATGACTGAGAATTAAAGCCCTGATAAGCTGTTCATTGCTTGAGTTGAGTTTTTCGGCCACTGCTACAACCGGCATTGTTGCCGTAATACCCTGATTTCCGCTTCCTGAGTTGCTCATAACCGGCAGATTCGAGCCTGCCATCCGAGCGTCCGCCCCGCTTGCGGTTCGCTTAACAGCATCATTGCTGAGGTCTGACTGAAGAAATCCTTTTAAGATATTTTCATCTATTGACTTTCCAACTCGAAGCCCGTAGTCGCCAATCAGGCCTTCGTCGGAGATCTTCTTGTTCAGCTCAACCGCTTCCATGATAAAATCAAGATCTTCAAGGGGAGCATTCATGGCGAATTCCCAGATTTCTTTCTCACTAATCTCAGCAAGAACCTTATCCAAAGGATTCACAACAACCTCTCCGGCCTCAGCTTCATCCTTATCCAGAAGAATTATTCCATTATGCTCAACAAGGCATATATTGTCGTGACGTCCTTTTATAATTACTCGTGCCGAATTTTCTCCGGCCATGACAACAACTTCAATATAGAGGACTTCATCAATCTCTTTATGAAAAACCTTTATTTTGTCTGATGCAAGCAGATCCTTTGCTTTCTGGAGATTTTCAGCAGAAAGGTCTTTCAGAACCTCAAGACCGAATTCTGATTTACCGCTCAGCGCGCCTACGGCAGTTGCAATTTCAAGTCCATATAAGCCGGTTCCAGGTATACCTACACTCATTCCATTCTTAAGCACATTCTGGCTAAGGTATACTTCGATTCTTTCGGGCGCTTCAGATAGAGTCTCGGCCGCCTTGGCTGCGGCAAGTGCCACAGCTATGGGTTCGGTGCAGCCCAAAGCAGGAACAACTTCCTGCTTTATCAAGCTTATAAAATCGTTCCATAATTCTTTATTCATTCTGCCATCCTAACGAATTGCGATAACTTCAATTTCAACCAGTCCGTCTTTCGGCAGCCTGGCAACTTCCACACAACTTCTGGCCGGAAAATCTTTACTGAAAAACTTGCTGTAAATTCCGTTCATCTTTCCGAAGTCATTCATATCCTTGATAAAAACAAGGGTCTTAAATACATTCGCGAGAGAAAGTCCCTCAGACTTCAGAATTGCTTCAGCGTTCTTCAACGCCATTTCAGTCTGAGCCTCCACCCCTTCGGGCAGCTCTCCGGTCGCCGGATCTATTCCAAGTTGGCCGGATGTATATATCATTCCGTTTACTTCAACCGCCTGAGAATACGGCCCTATTGCGCCTGGCGCATTTTCTGTTGCTATTAATTTTTTCATATCTTCACTCCTTTATGATGGTATCTTACAATTCTTTTTCAGGTCGACAAACTCAGGATCGGTTAATATCATGTTCTTAAGATCCCAAACTTCTTCTTCTTCGGTTTTTTCATCGGTACGGTAGATAATGTCGGCGGCAGAGAGATACTTGTCTCTTGACTGCTCCCACATCATGCGAAGGTCCTCTTCAAGACTTACACCTTCATTAACACGGGGTCTGTCGGCCTTCGATACACGTTCAACAAGCGCATCAATAGAGGCTTCCAGCAGTATCAGCTTCCCGGAGGGCCTGAGTACATCCACATTCCAGTCATACCTTACGGTTCCCCCGCCGAGACAGATAATTGAGTTCTTCCTTTTTGAGAATCCCCGGCAGATTGAATATTCAAGTTCCCGGAAGGCAAGCCACCCTTTTTCTGCTACCAGTCGGTGAAACGAATACCCCAGCTGTCTGTCCATTTCCCGGTCGAGATCAAAAAAATCCAGGCCCAGCTCTTCGGCAAGTCTTAACCCGATTGTGGTCTTTCCGGTACCGATCATTCCACAGAAATACGTATTCAATATTCTGTCCTCCTGATCAGTTTTCTTTAATTACCAAACGGCAAAAATCACAGCCCTTACCAATTGTTTCATGAAGTTCCATTGTAACATTTTCATGTCCTGCAGCTCTTCCTCTGTCACCATCCATAGCAATATCACAAAAAAGGTCTAGTTTTTCAGGACTGTAATTCATGGCCTTCCAGGCATCAACGAGGGCGCAGTTTTTCATTCGCTGGGTGGCCTCCGTTTCGGTGTATTCTATATCTGAATCAAAGACATCGGCGGAGCCTTTCTCTTTATGTCTGAGAACCCAGTCTTTCGCCTTAAAAGGATCAGGATCCTTTATCACCTTCATGGTACCGTATTTGGTTATTGCCTTCCGGCTTAATTCTATTACTTTTTCTTCGGGTAATTCATTACAGAATTCTTCATAAAGAAGGGCAAACCAGGTGGCTCTGTCACCTATTGCCGCTCTGATTTTTGTAATCATTTCATCTTTTGTAACCATTTCTTTGTTTTCACTCATAAAATATCTCCATTGTGTAGTATGTGCATTAAATTGCCGAATCTGACAGACAGATCCAACAGAAATTATCATTTTTGGCCAGTGTCTCCTTCAATTCCAGATTTATCCCATGGCCTTCCGCCCTGCCCCGATCTCCTTCCATTGCTATATCACAAAAAAGGTCTACTTCTTCCGGTGAACAGCCCATTTCTCTCCAGGCATCCACGAGGGCGCAGTTATGTACCTTATTAAGCACACCTTTATCCGTATTCTCAATTTCAGCTTCAAATATTTTCGCTCCACCTGTCTCCACAAAGTTATCAAGCAAGGACTGCGCCGTCAGTTTTGTCTTATCACGGGAGGCTTTCAGTCTGCCGTATGAATATATAGCCTTCCTGCAAGCGTCTTCCACTCTGTTCTCGGGCAGAACCTCCGCGAATTCCCTGTAGAGAAGAGCAAACCAGGTTGCCCTGTCTTTTACCGCAGCTCTGAATTTCGTTATCAGCTCTGTTTCCGTTACCATATCTTCTTTACTCATCTGTTTATCCTTTAAAGCTGCTTAGAGCGGCATAATTACCAATATTGGTTTTAATAAACTGTTCATAAATCCTGAATAAATCATTATACAAAATATTATTAACCTGAACCGGACTATAAACAGTATCCGGCTTTAGCCATTTACCGCTGACAGACGACATTTTATCGGCTCCGTTAAAAAAGCATTCACAAAAAAGAGCAGTACCTATCGTCGTAGCCTCAAGTTCAGCTGGTTTAATCAGGGTCATCCCGGTGACATCTGCCTTCAGACTGTTCCACAGCTCAATATTGGAACAGCCGCCTACAGTAAAAATTCTCTCCGGGCCAGAGGTATTACCGAAGAGTTCCAGAAAAAGGCGCTTGAGCCTGAAAGCCGCACCTTCCATCAGCGCTCTAATAATATGACCTCTCTCATGATTCATCCGAAGGCCGATAAAGCTTCCCGAGATGTCCGCGTTCCAGTAAGGAGCCCTCTCTCCCGTCAGCCCGGGGCAAAAAAGAAGACCGTCCGCGCCCGGAGGCACTTTAGATGCGCCCTCAAGCAGATCAGAAGAATCTCCGCCAAGCAGCTCACTCATCTTCGTCAGGGCGCCCCCTGAGACACCAGTGGAACCACCTGCAGCAAAAAACCCAGGAAGCATTCCGGTATTGACAGTGAGCACATCATTATTTCCCAAAGCCTCTAATTCCGCGGCATCAAGGAGTGTCATGAAAACGTCGGTTGTTCCTGAGACCAGAGTTCCCGACGAAGCTGTTGCTATACCTCCGCCGTACATAGCGGTGGTGCCGTCAATCGCTCCCAGGATGACCGGCAGCCCTTTTCGCAGCCCGGTAGCAGCAGCGGCCTCAGGGCTTATCCTGCCCGCTTGCTCATATGGATATCCGCCTTCAGCAAGAAGAGAGGGTGACACCCCTGCGAGCTCTAGCATATCGGCATCCATCCGGTGCTCTCCGATGTTCCAGAGCATTGTATAATTCAGATGCGCGTAATCCGTCACAATCTCGCCGGTAAGACGCCTTAGCAGCTCATCTTTCAGGCTGATTATTTTCGCTGTGCATTCGAGCAAATCAGGATTATTTGCCCGCAGCCACGCCAATTTCGAGATAAGCAGTTCAGGACTCAAACGCCGGCCTGTCTTCTTATAGACAAGATCTTTCTCTTTCATGATTTCTGAATCAAGACACCCGCTGCTTCTGCTGTCCATCCAGATGATGCTGTTGCCAAGCGGGCGGTTTCCGGAATCCAGAAAAACCCAGCCCAGGAGTGAGCTGACCCCCACCGCCCGGATCTCCGGTTTGTGATTTTTTTCAAGCAGCTCCCTGATTACTGAGGAAACTGTGCTCCAGGCCTTCCCGGTATCAATTTCAGCTGTGTGGCCGTCATTTAATACCGAAACACTTTTCCGGCAGGATGAGACAATACTGCCGAGCTCATCTACCAGTGAGGCCCGGCAGCTGGATGTTCCATAATCGACAACGAGGTAGCTCATTTTGATTATTTAATTTTCCCCTGTGCAACATCAACCATGGCCTTCAGAGCCAGCGGGTCCATATGTCCCGGCGTACTGCAGCCGTTGGCAAGAAAGAATCTGGATTCACCGCCCAGTTTCATTCCCTCTCGTGTATGTTCCATCAGGGCTTCAGGGGTACGTCTTGTCATAATTGTATTATCGAGACCGCCCATCACACATCCGCCCCACTTATCTTTCATATCCGCGAGGCTGATATTGCCTGAAAGCCTGTCTTCCCAGCTAAAAACAGAGACCGGAAAATCGAGGCAGTTTGTAATATCAACATTCTTGCCGTGAAGATGAGCCGTATTCATTGCGCCCATGTCTTTTACTGCCTGAAAGACTTTCATTGCAAATGGTTTTTCAAATTTCAGAAAATCATCCCGGCTCATTTGATCGCTTCCGGCTAGAACAGACATGAATATGCCGTGAGTGCCCGCCTGAAGGGTTCGTTTGGCATAAGCGATAATATTATCACTTACAACATCGAGTGCATCAAGGACCGCATCAGGTTCTTCCTTCATTAATCTGGGAAGATGTTCTCCTACCGGACTTTTCTGAAGCGCCTGATAGGGATCAAAAATTGTATCGCAAAAATAAGCCTTTCCTTTAAGTTCCTTTGCTATTATCTCAATTGCTTTAAGCTGCTCTGCGAAGGGAGAATTATCGATATCAAAAACTGTTATTTTCTTAAGATCCTCTGCAGTTTTAAGCGCATCCATTCCCGCAGGCATGGGGTAGAAATAATCATTCATAACTTTCAGCCAGTCATAGTCATAATTTTTAAAATATGACAGAACAATATCCGCGAATTTCTCACCAGGTAGAAATTGTAATCCAAAATGGTACCAGCAGGAAATCGGGGCGTAATCAGGGCTTTTCCCCTGCAGGACGGCGTCTACTCTTTCAATTTTATTCATTTATATCCTCACATTCCGGGGCTGACATTCCAAGATAAGCTTTCTTGACAGTATCATCGCTTCGAAGAACTTCAGTTGTATTTTCTACAGTTATCTTTCCTGTTTCAAGAATGTAGCCGTATGAAGCTACATGAAGAGCAATATTTGCATTTTGCTCGACGAGTAAAATGGTCTTCCCCATTTTGTTGATTTCGGCAATCATGTCAAATATCCTCTCAACAAGTATGGGTGCAAGTCCGAGGCTTGGTTCGTCAAGAAGAACAATTGCCGGTTTTGACATCATACCTCTTGCAATTGCGAGCATCTGCTGCTCACCGCCGGAGAGGCTTCCAGCTTCCTGTTTTTTTCTTTCCGCAAGCCGTGGAAATATTTCATATTGCTCATCAATCAGTCTTTTTTTCTCAGCCTTATCATTATTCAGATATGCTCCACAGAGCAGATTTTCTTCAACGGTAAGTTCACTAAAAACTCTTCGGCCCTCAGGAACATGAGCTACCCCATGCTGCAGGATTTTGTCTGAGCGTTCATTGGTTATGTTCTTACCATTAAATTTCACCGAACCGGATGTACATTTTATAACACCGCTTATTGCCTGGAGAAGAGTAGTTTTACCCGCGCCGTTTGCTCCGATTATCGTCACAATGTCTCCGGCGTTAATTGAAAGCGAAACACCCTTGAGAGCATTAATCTTTCCGTAGTGAACTACCAGTTTATCGATTTCAAGAATAGCCATTACTCATACCTCCTTTTGCCGAGATAAGCCTCAATTACTCTTTCGTTGCATTGAATCTCGGATGCCACACCTTCAGCTATTTTACTTCCATGATCAAGAACAGATATTTTATCGGCGAGACTCATAACTAGTTTCATATCATGTTCAATAAGCAGAACTGTAAAACCCTCATTCTTCAGTTGACGAATGAAATTCACAAGCTCTGCAGTTTCCTGACTGTTCATTCCGGCAGCAGGCTCATCTAAAAGAAGAATCTCGGGTTTACTCCCCATTGCTCTTGCAATTTCGAGTTTTCGCTGTTCTCCATAAGGAAGATTACGTGCGTATTCTCCGGCTTTCTCTTCAAGACCTACTTTTTTCAGAAGTTCAAGTCCAAAATCGCGCATGTCTTTTTCTTCAGTCTTAAACCTCTTGCTATGGAGGAACGCATCAACAATAAATGATTTAGTAAGATTATGAGTTCCAACAAGTACATTATCGAGGACGGACATATATGAAAAAAGTCTTATGTTCTGAAAAGTTCGCGATATCCCCCTCGTTGAGATTATATGTGTCGACAGTTTCGCGATGTCTTCACCTTTCCAGAGAACCTCGCCCGAATTAGAAGGGTTAATAGATGTTATACAATTAAAAAAGGTTGTTTTTCCAGCACCGTTAGGTCCTATTACAGCATGAATACTGCCCTTTTCAATTTCCATGTTAACATCGTTAACAGCCTTTAACCCGCCGAAGGCTTTATTTAGGTTTTTTATTTCCAGTATCATAGTTATGCCTCCTCGACCTCGGTTTTAGACTTCTTACGTTTGAAAATTGACATCATATCAAAGTCTCTGGGGAACATCCCCTTGAATCCGGCTATTCCTTCCGGTTTAAACATCATTATGACGATAAGGATTAAGCCATATAATACCATTCTGTATTCAGCGAGAAAACGGAAGAGTTCCGGAAAGACCATAAGAATAACAGCACCTACAATAGGACCGATTATGGAACCTGTTCCTCCGAGTGCCACCATTGTGAGAATTGCAAACGATTCATTAACTCCAAACTGGTCGGCGGATATATACCGTACAAAGTGGGCATAAAGCGCGCCCGCAATTCCGGCAAAAAAACAGCCGAGGGCAAATGCCCAGACCTTATATGCAAAAACATTAACACCCATTGACGCGGCACCCGTTTCATCTTCCCTTAAAGCAATAAAGGCACGGCCGACACGTGAGTTGTAAAGTCTTCGAATTAATAAAACTACTATAACGGCAAAGAAAAGTACCATATAATAGTAATGGGTATAATTGCTTATTTCAAATCCGAATATTTTTGGAAAAGGGATACCTGGAATACCCATTGGACCTCTGGTCAAGGACGTCCAGTTCATTATTACGATACGAACTATTTCTCCAAAGGCGAGAGTTCCAAATACAAGGAATGTTTCCCTCAGTCTCAGCGTGGCCAGCCCTATAATTGCGCCGATAAGTCCAGCAAGAATACCAGCCAGCGGGAGAGTTATTAAAAACGGAAGCCCGACCTTAATTGACAGCAGGGCGGAACAGTAGGCTCCAATACCATAGAAGGCTGCATGTGCGAGTGAGAACATTCCGGTAAACCCTATTATCAGGTTAAGACTCGAAGAAAGAATCACAAAAATACATATCATTATTGCAACCCGAAGAAGATACGGACTGCCCAATATTAACGGGATGAGAAGAAGAAGTGCTGCCACAGCTATTGTAACAACGAGTTTATTTTTCTCGGCGAATTTCTTTATTTCAGCTATCATTATTTCCTCCTATAGCTTTGATTTCTTTCCGAGAATTCCATTCGGACGAAATAACAGGAACAATATCAGGATAAGATAGGCAATAAAATCCCTGTATCCTGAAGAAACAACCTGAACACTGAGATTCTCAATAATGCCGAGTAGATAACCGCCTAAAATGGCCCCCGGAATTGAGGTTATTCCACCAAAAACCGCGGCTGTAAAACCTTTCATGCCTGGGGAAAATCCCATATGCGGATTTAACGCGTTATAGTAGGTAGCGCCGAGCACTCCTACCAGCCCCGCTAGTGCGCCGGAAAGAGAAAACGCAACTGAAATGACTCTGTCTACGTTGATTCCCATTAAGCCGGCTGCCTGATGATCCATGGACACCGCTCTGATACCTAATCCCATTCTGGTTTTATAAATAAACAACTGTAATCCGATCAGGATAATAGCTGCTGTTAATATCATTATAATTTGCAGCCATGTTATATTAGCCTGACCAATTGTCAATGCCGATGAGCTGAAAAAATCAGGCATTGATTTTGTTTCAGCACCGAAAAGGACATTAGCAAGTTCTTTCAATAGTACTGAGAACCCAAGCGTACAGATAAGCGAGGCAATATGAGGCGCTCCTCTAAGCGCCTTAAACGCGGATTTTTCTATTATAAATCCAAGAAGCCAGCCAACAGCTATTCCGGCTGCCATGGCTACGAATATATTAGGACAGATATAAGTTACAACTAACCATCCTGTGAATGCACCGAACATATATATTTCGCCCAGTGCAAAATTGACCATTTTCAGTAATCCCCAGACTAAAGAAAAACAAATTGCCAATAATGCGAAGATGCTCCCCTGGGTGATTCCATTAATTAACTGTTGCAGTAACATCAATAACCCCTTAAAAAATAAAAGTGAAGGAGGGATCTGTAGAATACAGATCCCTTTGGAATTAATTTTAGTCGTTATATACTTTAAATTTACCGTCAGTTATCCAGACTTTTGTATACTGTTTAACAGCATCTCCGACCGGAGTGAAGGTTATTGAACCGGTAAGTGCTTTAAAGTCGGTAGTTTTTGCAAGGGCTTCCTTGATTGCAGTGCGATCAGTTGTTCCTGCTTTTTCTATTGCTGCGGCAAGAATATTGATAGCGTCAAAAGCAAGCGCTGCATGAAAGTTTGGTTTAACACCATAGCGTGACTCAAACTCAGTTACGTAAAACTGAACATCTTCGGCAGGATCTTCGGTGAAGAAACTTACATTGGTGTAAAGACCTTCAACAGCGTCACCGCCGAGTGTAAGAAGCTGTTCAGAGTAGAGTGAGCTTGGACCTACAACTACAACATCCCATCCAAGCTTTACACGCTGTTTGCTGATAAGAGCACCATCATTGTACATTGCAGCCATAAAGAGAGCATCAGGCTTTGTTGCCTTCATTTTAGTAAGTATTGCGGTAAAGTCTTTTTCACCGTCAAAATATGATTCAGTGGCAATAATTACACCGCCGAGTTTTTCGAAAGCTTCAGAAAAATATTTCTGAGTGTCAATTCCCCAGTCATTGTTGATATTGATTACAGCAATGGTTCGCAAACCAAGTCCGTTATAAGCAAAATCTGCCATGAAAGGACCTTCTCCAGCCTGAGTTCCTACAATTCCGAAACTCCAATCTGAACCTGGAGCAAAATCACTGTGGCTGGCAGTAGGTGAAAGCTGAACCATTTCACTCTGGTCATATATGGGCTGTGAAGCCATACAGCAAGTAGAAGTAAAATCACCGATTTCTGCCACTATGGTAGGATCAGATGTCCATTTCTGAGCCAGAGTTGCGGATTCCTTTGGATCACCTTTTGAGTCTCCAACGGAAAGGACAAGATCTTTACCAAGTACACCACCGGCTTTATTAATAAACTCGATTCCCATCTCAACAGAACGCTGAAAGTTTGTGCCGTATTCTGCATAGTCACCAGAAAGTGGCGCTGTAAGCGCAATGTGGATTGTGTCGCTCTCATCATTGTTTACTTCCTGCTTTCCACCAGCAAAAAGCGGCATGGCAAGTAGTGAAAGCGCCAATAAAACAACAAGACCCTTTACATTTCTATTCATATTTCCTCCAGAAAGATTTTCGACGAAGGACCGCTGCGGCGGCCATCTCTTTCGTCTGTTTTATTATCAAACCGGGATTCCCCGGTAGGATTTAAAATATTTTGCTCCAGACATTCTGTTTGTAACAGAGTATGTCATCATTAAGATTCTTCTCAGCCTTTTCAAAATTCCTTTCCTGAAGCCCCTGAACCAGTCCGGTATGAAAGGTTGTATTAGGAGAAGGCATACCGTATTCATGAATCATAATCTGGGCAAGCCCCCGTCTTATCAATGAAAAAGTCTCACCCAGGGTTTTATGTATGAGCGCATTTCCTGACATTTCAGTTAGTTTGAGGTGAAACTGATCATTGAGCTGCATCTTCAACGCAAGAGATTCGGAACTCTTTCCCTCAGCCCTGATTCTATCGGAATCAGCGGCAATAGCGGTCAGTTCTTCAATATTTTCATCTGTCATCCGTTCAAAACCGAGCCTCAATCCCTCAACTTCCAGAATCAGCCTGAGCTGAAAAGCGTCCCGCATCTTCTTTTCTGAAATACGTACAATCTGGTAACCGGCTCTCGGAATATTTTTAAGAATTTCTTCCCGGCATAATTCAATGAGGGCTTCCCGAACAGGTGCCCTGCTGACATTGAACATCTTTATCAACTGGCTTTCAACGAGAAGAGCATCCATAGGAAATTCATTATCAATGATTTTCGTAAGAATCTTCTCATAAATCTGTGACTTCAATGTTGTATTAGGATCGCCCATAATCTTCCTTATGTTATAATAATATACACATGACCACTAGTATATTTGTAGTATTACTACTAATCATATCAGTAGTCTTACATGGCTTTTACGAGTTGTCAAGAAATACTTTATATAATTTTACAAATTGGGAAGATGGTTAAAACTAAAACCGCTTTCTTTAGGTAAGCTAAGTCTTCCTTGGTGCTATATTTCTAAAGAGTTTCGTCAAGAATCGAAGGCTGAAATCATAATAAATCAATATTATATATAAAAACACTTAAGCAACCCTGAATAAGCCTGCCGGGCGTGATAAACTAGAATGATTTGCTTAATAAAATTCAGGGAGTCGCACAATGACATATGAATATTCATTTGGAAACAGAATAAAATGTACCGATGCCGAAAAAAAACATTCTCTAAAACTTATTAAGGAGATCCTCGATCAGTCTAAAAAAGCCAGATCTTCCGGATTCATAGTGCTAGGACAGAATGCTGATTCGATTTCCAATTCTTTTCTGCGCGACAGCATCAAGCTTGTTGGAAAAGGCTACGATTATTCAGCCGTTGATAGACTCCTTGAAATCAAGATAGCGGTTCGTAATGCCGACGGTATTCTCCTGCTTGAGATGTCCATGATCAGAGAGGGGGTGCTCTCAATCCTAAGAGGCGATCCTGCCGGGCTTACTGAAGAGATCCTTTTCTCGTTTTTAGGTTCATCCATTTATGAAAGTCATCAAAAAATACAGTCTATCGATCATGAAAGATATGTTGAACAGCTGTCAAAGGCGGAAAAAAAGTCAGAAACATCTCCAGGCAGCTGGTTTCTGGGCGCCCGCGATAATGAGATAAGCTTTCTATTAAAGGCTTTTGACTGGGAATCGCTCAAGGTTCTTGTTGCAAATGAGACCGATGGAGTAAAATACAGAATTTACAGTAACCTAAGCAGCGAAGCAGGAAAACTGTTTCGGGAACGAATACAGGGCTGCACCGAAAAGGAGCCTAAGGTAAAAATGAAGGCCGAAGCGCGGTTTAATAGTATTATAGAGAAAATAAACTCCGAAAACGCAGTGTCAAGATAAAATTGCCGTTTACCGCCCTGCGATAAGCGGCAATTTCCTCTCTAATCTTGATAGGAGCCGATAATTCTGATAAGCTGTTTGGCTATGACTGCTCCTGAGAATAAACCACTTATAGTCCAAAGCGACAGTTCGCTTATGCTGGATGTACACGATTCCTCGTTTGAGAGTGCAAGAAATGAAATTGCAGCCTTCTCCGAACTCGAGAAATCTCCCGAACATATTCACACTTACAGAATAACTCCTCTATCATTATGGAATGCCGCCTCTGCGGGAATCCCGGCCGAAGAAGTGAAAGATCGTCTTGAGAGGTGGTCGCGGTTTGCGATTCCCGATAACGTCCTGTTCTCAATCAGACAGACAATAAACCGCTTCGGGCAGCTAGTGCTCCGCGAAACAACCAACAGTGATCTGCTCTTTCTGGAGGCCGATAATCCGAACATCATTTTAGAGCTCGAGTCACGAAAGAGCCTCAAAAAGCTCCTCATCAGGGAAGGAGACGGTTTTCTCATTAGACTTGTTGACAGGGGATCTGTCAAGGTTGAGCTGATAAAAGCCGGATGGCCGGTTAAAGACCTGGCTCCCCTGAAAGAAGGCACCTCCCTCGATTTCAAGCTCAGGAAGAAAACCCTAGGCGGAAGGGATTTCACTATCAGGGATTACCAGACCGAGGCGGCGGGAGCCTTTTTTGGAGGCGGACAGCTGGGTTTCGGTTTCGGAACCATTGTAATGCCCTGCGGCTCGGGAAAAACAATAGTAGGTATGAAGGCAATGGACCTCTGCCGGACGAACACGCTTATTATCACCACAAACATTGCCGCGGTTCATCAGTGGATGCGCGAACTGATCGATAAAACAGAACTCAAGCCGGAAGAAATAGGTGAATACACGGGCGCGAGAAAGGAAATAAAGCCGGTTACTATTGCCACCTACCAAATTCTGACCTGGCGGCCGGACAAGGAAAGCGATTTTCCTCATTTTAAAATTTTCTCCGCAGGAGGCTGGGGGCTGATAATCTATGACGAAGTCCACCTGTTGCCGGCCCCTGTTTTCAGGGTCACCGCCGAGATTCAGGCGGTACGCAGACTCGGCCTGACCGCTACCCTCCTCAGGGAAGACGGCCGCGAAGCGGATGTTTTTTCACTAGTAGGTCCTAAGCGGTTCGATGTTCCATGGAAGGAACTCGAGACCAAGGGGTGGATTGCCGAAGCCGATTGTTTCGAAATTCGGGTTGATCTTCCAGAGAGCCTTCTCATATCCTACGCTACCGCCGACAAGCGGCAGAAATTCCGGATAGCGAGCGAGAACCCCCGAAAACTGGATATTGTCAACCAGCTGGTGCAGAACCACCGTGAAGATCACATCATTGTAATAGGCCAGTATCTTAAACAGCTGCACAGTCTCGCGAAAATGCTGAAAGCCCCAATAATCACAGGAAAAACACCTAACGCTGAACGTGAAGTAATATACCAGGACTTCCGTGAAGGCAAGGTTCGGGTAATTGTCGTTTCAAAGGTGGCAAACTTCGCGATAGACCTGCCCGACGCCTCAGTTGCAATTCAGGTTTCGGGAACATTCGGCTCCCGCCAGGAAGAAGCACAGCGTCTCGGCAGAATTTTAAGACCCAAGGAACGCAACTCGTGGTTCTATTCCGTAGTATCAAACTTCACAACGGAAGAAGTATTTTCGGCAAACCGGCAAAAATTCCTGACAGAGCAGGGATATAAGTATAATATTGAAATATGGGATGATCTTGAGGATATTTCTCCTGATAAAAAACTCCCAATTGAAAAATCGGAGGTTTATCAATCTTGATTAACGCCTGGAAAAACAACCTCTTAAGCCTCCCCGATTCAATCTTCTTTGATATCATGAGAAATTATCTAGGGGATCTAAAAACACCGTTCAACAAGCATGATCTCATAAGATCTCTTACCTCGATGATTATGAAGAAGGAGATCAGGACAAGGCTTTTCGAACTTGTTGATGAAGATGACAGCCGGCTGCTAACAGCCGTGAGTCTTTTAAAATATCCAACAATATCAGAGCTGTTCTGCTTCACCAGGAAAATCTATAGTTTTCTGGAACTCTACAACCGGGTTGAAAACCTGCAGCAGCGACTGCTTCTGTGTATCGAATATCCAGAGAAAAGTGGAAGAAAAGACGAGAAGGTCATCCGCCTTAATCCCTTATTTGAAGAAGAGCTTAAGAGTAAATATCTCGGCTCATCCCTCATCTTCCCTTCCATCGAAGTAAAAGAAGGCAGGCCTGCCCAGCCATGGTATAACGAGCAGCTGCTCTCAGGTTTCATATCATTCCTGTCGGCTAATAGAAATATGCTGAAAAACAACGGAAATGCCAGAAAAAAGGCTGAGAATAAGTTCTCGGAGGTTTTCGCCTCCGTAGAGAAAAATGTTCCGGAAAATATCCAGCTGCCCGATCTACTGATCCATTCACTGCGAATCTTGAAATTCGCTGAAGCCTCCTCCTCAGCTGTAAATATTCATACAGACGCAATACTGAACTTCGGCAGTTCGGAATACAAGAGCAGAATGCTGAAAATAGCGTCCACTGTTGTCACCTTCCTTCTCAAAGAGGAAGACGCCGACCGGACACCCTCCATTGATTCTATCTATATGCTGTTATCAAACCTCCTCCTGAGTTTCTACTGTGGGACGGTGATAAGCAGGGAAGATTTAACATCAGTACTCTATCTCATAAAACGGAACCTTCTTGCCGGATATCCGGAAATAGGCCTCGTAACCGGTGATTCAGTAATAGAAGCTCTCTGCCTGACTGGTTATCTTTCGGAAACAGAAACGTTACTGACCTTCAACTTCGATCCTGACTATGTTCAGGCGGCTGGAGAAAAGCTAAGAATTCAGTCAAATTCCGAAATATCGGCTCCGGCTGGCTTTGCTATTGCCGAAGAGATAACCGCGGCAATCTGCTCTGAAATAAGAAATTATGATATAACAAGAACATATTCAATTGAGAAAAGATCATTTGCCGCTGCTCTTGAGGCGGGCTTCGACCTCGAGGAAATAATATCCGGACTTGAGAAAAATTCAACCGGCAGCATTCCACAAAACATCCTTTTCTCATTCGGAGCATGGGAGAAAGAATATCGAAGCATCGGTCTGAATTACGGTGTCGTAATGACGGTCAGCCCCGACCGTCTTCCACTTATTAAACATGCTCCCCAACTGAAAGAATTTTTCCTCGCTTCCCCCGCCCCGGGAGTATTCATCCTTGACCCTGAGAAAGAAAATGAATGGAGGCGGGCCTTTGCAGATGCAGGTTTCGACATTCTGCCGGAGATTAAAACCGGGGACGACGCGGTTACCACTCCTATACTAGGTCCTAAATCGGCGGGAGAGTTTTCAAAAAACACTGTCGAAACAGGACTCATAGATTTTTTCAGCGGATACAGTATTCAAAATCCGTCAAAACTGTTAGATGAGCTGACTGATAAAATAAACAGACTTCCTATGACTCCAGAAAAAAGAAACAAGCTGAATGCCCGCTCCCAGAAGAAACTGATTCTATCAGACTCACAGCTGAAGGCCTCAGACAGGCCGGAGGAAAAGGGAGAAGCCGGAGGTCTCGACCACCGGGCAAAAATCAGGCTTACCGAACGAGCACTCGAACTCGAGAATCTTCTCGAGGTGACAACAGTAGTTGATCTGGAGCTTGAGAAGAGACTTGTAAAACCACTTAAACTTACAAAAGCGGAAAATGCTTTAGAGGGCAAGCCTCCTGTTTATACTGTTGAAGGCATTGAACTGCCCGATGAGAAGGAAATCCATATTCCTATTACAAGAATAAGCTATCTCAAGATGCTTAAAAGCTCGCTTTACACCCCGTAAACAGCAGGAACTGCTCCGCAGCCTGAGCCGTCAACATATGATGACCGTTTATAATCCGGCAGCCCGCGGCCTCTGCCTGCATTAAGAATGTTGTTTTTTCGGGAGTATAGATGAGATCATAGACTACTTCAGTCCCCGAGAAATCAAAACCAGGCAGAGGATCCCCCGCGGTATCAGGACTCATCCCGACGCTGGTAGTCTGAACAACAAGCCATGGCTTATCAGGACGTTCTGCAGCGGACAAGCCTCCGCCGCTGCAGAGAAAGTCAGCGGCGAGCCTTTCGGCCTTCTCCGCGGTGCGGTTAATTACAGTCACCTTCATCCCGCTTTTAGTCAAGGCGTAGACAACCGCCCTTGCTGCCCCGCCGGCTCCAATTACCAGGGCTTCCTTCCCCGATAGAGGCAGTCCGGCAAGCGGCGCGAGAAAACCAATCCAGTCGGTGTTATAAGCCTTCCAGCCTTCATCTCTGCCGCAGTTAACAAGGGTATTGCATGCTCCTATTGTCCGGACTGACTCATCAACCCGGTCGGCAAGAGGAATAACACGCTGCTTGTGCGGAATGGTAACCGACAAACCTCCAAGGTTGAGAAGTTCAGCATTCCGGATAAACAGCTCTGGTTCCGTGGTCTCGAAGGGCAGGTAGACTGCGTCAATACCGAGGCTTCGGTAACCCCCGTTATGTATCAGCGGTGACTGCGAATGCATGACCGGATGTCCGAGAATTCCATATACTCTGCTTCCGCGGCTTATACCGCTGTAGCCGTAGACTTCAGCAAGCTGATCAGGAGAAACATGTCCCGGCGCAGCCTGCGCGCCGGAGGGAGAACAGAAGGTCAACATCGATCCCAGAGCCTTGGCGAGTACCCTCGTCGGAAATCCATAGACACCCATCCCTAGAAGGATGAACCCCTGCTCTGCCGCGGCTTTGCCTTCGACCGAATCAGTCAGTTTTCTTGAGGTCTTGATTATACTGATTAAATCGGCGGTGCTTTTCGGCATCACAGCCGCCTTCGGAATAAATCTGCCGCCGTCGGACGCGGCTATCATCCTGTCGAACAGGCAATCCGGAACACCACTAAAATCATGAAAAGACCGAATAACAGCAGTTCCTGTCTTTTCTGCCTCGGCAATAAGAGGTAATGCATACTCTTCGTCGGCATCATCTTCAATATCTATATATCTGTAGCCTCCGCAGAGCCCGTGCATTAAAATATCAGAGCGGCGGATCTCGGAAAATTCAACAGCGGCTCCGCTGTCGGAGGACGCTCCGCCGTCGATGGACGCTCCGCTGTCGATGGACGCTCCGCTGTCGGAGGACGCTCCGCCGTCGGAGGACGCTCCGCTGCCGGAGGACGATCCACCGTCCTCCAGTTTCCGGTATGTCAGGATTACAGGGAGACCGGCTTTTCCGGGAAACTCCGGCAGCCTGTCGAGCTCAGAAGGCCTGAGAAAATCGGCCCGTATCTCGACAATACCAAGATATTTACGGTAGCGTTCAATGTATTCAAGATTTTCTTCTATTGTTTTTCCAGTGCAGCTTAGACAGATCATCGACCTTCCTTCTCTTTATCTCACTTTATACAGGTATACTTCATGCAGTCCGTTCCCGGTAAAAACAAATCTCAACCTCACCGGCCCTTCATTCCAGGGCAGATTATAATACAGTGAATCCGTCTCTTCAATCCACGGAACCCCCATGACTTTTCTTAAAACTTCTTCGGTCTCACCTGCCCTGATTCCGCCGATTTCACCAGCCCAGATGGAGTCTATCCTCAGTTGGATAATTTTTCCGCCTATAGCCCAGAGAGTCAGCCCTTCCGGGTAAAATACAATTCTATCGGCCCGGCTTGAGTATTCTCCAGGTGGGATTTCCTCCCAGGCGCCGCCTATTGCAGCTGTTGCCTCATCAAGATCAGAGTTCAACATAGCAAACCAGCTGTCGGGAGACGACGGAAAAAATGGAGACCCGGCTGAAACCCCGACGGCGGCGGACATAAAGACAGTGACAAGAATGAGAGTTCGGTAATTCAATCCAGCAGCTCCTCGAGCCCGGCCATTTCCGTCATAATTTCTTTGTCACCCGGAGAAAGGGCAGCGGCCTGTTTCAGATAACGGTAAGCTTTCCGAACATCACCCATCTCGATATAAAGTCTCGAAATACCTACAAGGGCTTCTATATTTTGAAGATCCTCAAAAAGAGCAGAGCGGAGCGCCTGCAATCTTTCTTCTTCTGAATCCGACACAAGGCTCATCAAGTAGAAGAGTAAACTTTTTTTCTCGGGATCAGTCTCCTTCGGCAACCGTTCATTCAGAACCCGTTCAGCCTGAAGCAGTCGGTTAAGTTCAATGAGGGTTCTAACGTAAACGATAGCGGCATCTGATTGTTCCGGATAGTCTTTAAATAATTTTGCAGCCGCAGACAATGCCTTCTGATAATCTTCCTGATAATACCATGCCTTCCAAACAGCAATCCCCGCTTTAAGCGATCCGCTCTCTTCGGCCAGCCGCTGTGCATATTCGGCTGCAGCCTTCCAGTCCGCTGTCTCAATTGCGTCTTCAATGAGAACAATAAGCCCTTCCAAGCCGGTTTCTCTGGTGCCGTTTCCTCCTGCAAGTATTTCACGGGCCTCATCTCTCCGCCCCGCGAGCATGAGAACTGCCCCGTAGGCTTCTTTAAGTTCCTTATTATCAGGATAGACGGACCTTCCTTTCTCCAGAGTATTGAGGGCGCTAAGATAATCCTCGCCAGCCTTCTCCACCTCGGATTTAATAAAATAAAAATCTGGGACATGATGATTCATCCGTTCAAGGACATCGATTAGACGTCCAGCCTGTTGGAAATTTTTCTGATTAAGAAAAATTCTGGCCCGAAGAACCTGAATTTCCGGATTCTGCGGCTCATACCGGAGAACTTCGGCCGAATAAGCAAGAGCCCCTGAATAATCTTTAATCAGGAACCTTGTTTCAGCTGCGGTAACAAGCATGGCTGTCGAAAAGGGGTATTGGGTCGTGAGCATGTTCATTATTTCTACCGCAGCCTCATTTCGTCCGGTCTGAATATAAATCCTTGCGATGCCTGTTTCAGCAGGGTAACAGGAGGGGTCAAGGTCCAATGCTGAAGTATAATCTGATAAAGCGTCTTCATATCTGCCGTTGCGCTCATGCATAAGCCCCCGGAGATAGACCGGAAGAACGGATTTCTCATTCATCCTGACTGCCTGTTTAATATTGTCAAAACTGAGAATTTCTACGGTCTTATTGCTGCTAAACAGAATCACCACAGAGGAAGCCAGTACCGATAGAAATGATATATCTTTCTGCTCAATCTCAGGATATTTCCCCGACTCAACCGCTTTAAAGATCCCTGGATAAATACTGCCCCTCGGAGGCTCAGGAACAGAGCGCCCCCCCATAGCAACTGGGTACACAAGGTTCATCAGCTTTGCAGCAATGTAAGCATATTCTATTCCTGCTTCGGATTTACCCGCCTCCGATTCGGCGAGAAGATTCATCGTCGCCCTGAGAGTATCCGGAGAAGCTATGCCGAGATTCCGTTTGCAGGTTTCAAGAATATTAAGCTGCTCACTAGATACGCTGAGTTCGGTTCCCAAATGAGTTTTCGGAACCGACTCACAACCTATTAATAGAGAAATAATAATCAGAAAGCCGGTAACTATAGCCGAAACCCGCGGTATTATTTTTTTTTCACACAGCCTGAACAGTGTAATAATCCTTTGAGGCTTTTTCAAAAAGCCTCTGAAGTGTTTTTGACAATTAGCAGTCATTTTTATGCAGTAAGAAGAATTATCAAAAAACTTCATTCGTTACATATTTTCGATTATTGTATCACCGAACGTTGAGGTTGATACTTCGACAGCATCATCCATAAGTCTTGCAAAATCATAGGTTACAATTTTCTTCGAAATTGCATCGGTGATTCCCTTTTCAATCAAATCAGCGGCCTCGGTCCACCCCATGTACTCAAGCATCATCCGGCCTGAAAGTATAACTGAACTAGGATTAACCTTATTCAGTCCTGCATATTTGGGTGCAGTACCGTGGGTTGCCTCAAAAATCGCGGTGCCGATTGTATAGTTAATATTTGCACCCGGCGCAATTCCGATTCCGCCCACCTGAGCCGCAAGAGCATCAGATATATAATCACCGTTCAAATTCATTGTTGCTACTACATCATATTCGGCAGGTCGGGTTAAAATCTGCTGAAGAAAAGCATCGGCAATAACATCTTTTATAAGAATCTTGCCTTCGGGAACCTTGCCTCCACAATCTTCCCAGCTTACTACCTTATCACCAAATTCGCGTTTTGCAAGCTCATATCCCCATTCACGAAAGGCTCCCTCGGTAAATTTCATTATATTACCCTTGTGAACCAGGGTGACCGTCTTTCTCCCGTGTTCTACGGCATACTCTATTGCCGCCCTGACGAGCCTTTCTGTTCCGGTTTTACTTATCGGCTTGATTCCTATTCCAGAATCTGGCCTGAGGTTCCAGCCCATTGTCTCTTTCAGAAATTTGATAAGCTCGAGAGTTTTATCTTCACCCGCTGCTGTTTCAAATCCGGCATACACATCTTCGGTATTTTCCCTGAATACAACCATGTCAACATTTTCAGGCTTCAGAACCGGGCTGGGAATTCCGAGGTAATGCTTAACCGGACGCAGGCAGACATAGAGATCAAGTCTCTGTCGGAGCGCTACATTGAGACTCCTTATGCCTCCGCCTATAGGGGTGGTTAAAGGCCCCTTGATTCCTACAAGATATTCCCTGAATGCTTCCTCAGTAGCCTCTGGAAGCCAACTTCCAGTCGCGTCAAAAGCCTTCTGCCCCGCAAGGACTTCCTTCCAGATGATTTTTCTATCTTCTCCATAGGCAGACTTAACCGCGGCGTCTATTACTCTCACCGCGGTAGCCCAGATATCCGGTCCTATTCCGTCACCCTCAATAAAAGGTATTACGGGATTTGCCGGAACCTGAAGTTGTCCGTTCTTCATGGTTATCTTCTGTTCCATATATTATGCTCCTCAGTTTTCGTCTGACCCGATTTTATCAGAATGAATTAGCACTTACAATAAGCATTACGATATGATATTATCCTTTCGGTTATGCGAAAATTTTCTTATTCGGTTATGTTGATCATTATTATCCTGCTTCTTTTCACCGGCTGTCGAAACCCGAGGAAATTATTCTACACTCGGTTTATAGATCCCGTGAATTATTACATCGTCGGAGACTCGGAAGAACGAAAACAACTCAGACGTCTGTTCGCCGAAGCCGAAACCCAGGAGGGCGAGTACGAGAACTCCCTTTCCGTCGTTCAACAGATAATTAAAATTCTCCACAATTCCGGACACAAGGAAAAGCTCAACCTTTTCCTGACGGCCTATGTTGAGAATAACCCTGAGGATCCTTACAACTCATACTATCTGCTAATCGTAGCGGAAAACTATAACGAAGCTGGCGCCTATCCCTTTGCCGCCCATTATTATGAGAGGATTCTCAAGAATTACCACGATCTTCTTGTTCAGGGCAAATCGATTCATTATGTCTGCCTAAAACAGCTTATTCTACTGATAGAAGAGCCCGAAATAAGGGTCAACTACTACAAAGAACTTATCGCTCGCTTCAGTGAACCCAACAGCCTCTATCCGGACCGTGATTTAATAGACAAAGGCCCTCTCTATTACTATATGGCAAAGACCTATGAAGAGCTTGGAGAATGGGAACTAGCCGTCCAGGCCTACCGCAACTTTCTGCTGTATCCCGACTGCAAGATTCCCGGGGAACCCAAGGCTCATGCTGAAACCTCCGGGATGATAGCTTTCTATGACTACAGGGATAAGAGCTGGATAATGGACAGCCTCGAAGAACTTACAAAGTATGTCCAATGGGCCGTATGGGGACGTAATCCGTCCAAGCTCAATCGTTACCGGGCAAAGGTAAACTTCTTTGCGACGGCATGGGAAGAAGAAGCCACTGAGACAAACACTCTGGATGATCTGGAAGAATTTTATTCCGATTTGGGAATATTCATGACATCGAGGCTCAGATGCTCGGAGAAACTCAACTCAGACTCCAACCTTCAGGAAGCATACCTTGAAACCTGGGGATGGTCGTTCCGAATCCCGACCTGGTATTTATACTTCAGGAAAATATCCTTTCCAGCCGATCCTGAAATAAATGGAAAATGGGAATGGGCCGGAATTTATCTGGGCGAAAAGCCGTTTTCCGGAAATACGGATGAAGACTAAAACTGCGTTAATCACTTTTTTATTTATTCTCACCGCTGTAACCGGGTCATTCGGCGAAACGACATTCACCTCGCCCCTTCAGGATGTCGGAGGGCCGATTCTTCATTCTATTAATATACCAGCAGATCCGGAGATAGCTCGTTTCATTGAAGAATATCTCTCTGACAACGGCCGAAAAACCTTTTATGCCATCCTCGACCGCGGCGCCCCCTACCTGGAGTTCATTTATGACCGCCTCGTCGAGCACGACATGCCCCCGGAGCTAATGTATCTGCCGGCGATCGAGTCGGGCTTCAAGACATGGGCGGTTTCCCGCTCTGGCGCGGCTGGTTTATGGCAGTTCATGATGAACAGCATCTCACCATACAACATCGAAGTAAATGAATGGCAGGATGACAGGCGCGACTTCTGGAAGGCTACCGAAGCGGCTCTGTCAAAACTAGAATACAATTTCCAGAGGCTCGGAAGCTGGCCTTTAGCTGTCGCGGCCTACAACTGCGGGCTAGGCAGGGTGGAACGGGCTGTTGCAGCCTCTGGAACAGGCAACTATATTGAACTCTACGAGCAGGGATATCTCCCGAGGGAAACACGCCTCTATGTTCCGAAGTTTTTCGCCTTTGCCCATCTCGCAACCTATCCCGAAAGATATGACATCGAATCTGCAGCCGGGCAGGCAGGCGGAGTTTCTGGAAAATGGACACGCATTAAGCTCGAACAGGCCGTAAACCTCCAAATACTGTCCGATAAATCCGGACTTCCCTATAAAATTCTCAGAGAATCAAACGCAGAGCTCCGGCACGGCATTACTCCGCCCGTCGATTCAGGCTATTTCCTGAAGGTTCCGGCGGAATACTCCGATAATGTAGAGAGAATATTGGCCATGAATGAAGAACCTCTCATCCGATTCTACATTCATGAAATCAGAAGCGGCGATACCTACTACGCCCTTTCAAGGCATTTCGGTGTTCCTGTTTCGATGATTGAAGACTACAATCCGTCGGCTGAAGCAAGGGCTCTCAGGGCCGGGCAAAAAATAATAATCCCGGCGCTCAAAGAAGCAAACCCTTTCCACGCCGAAGACAGGACCGAAATCAGGTGGCAGGATACCAGCACGTATATGGTTAAAACTGGTGATTCACTCTGGAGCATTTCCAGAAAATTCAGAACCAGCGCCGAGGAAATTGCATATAATAACGGAATATCCATTGATGAAATTCTTAGGGCGGGTATAATAATTCAGGTTCCGGGAGCGGATTAATGTCATTGTTTAATATTAATAAATTATCCTTGTTCGCTATAACAGCCGTCATTCTTTCACTATTCTGCTCTCCTGTCTTCTCAGATCAGAATGATATTAAGACAAAAATGGAAATCAACTGGAAAACCGGTGATATTACAATTTCGACAGAATCTTTCATTCCGGACAATACCGACAATCTGACAACGGCGAGATTCCGGATTTCCGAATCAATCGATCGTCATCTGACTGAAATAGCCGCCGAATCTTTCGACGGTCTATATCTCGACTCGCTCCGGAGCGTGAGAACTTTTCTCAAAGAAAACCAAACGGGAATGACAAAGTTTGACAGCCTGAACCAATCAATCGAGAAGATCTCAAGCAGTTTCAGCCGTGATCTTTCCACGGTGAAAAATATCTACAAATACAATATATACTCTGATCTGATGCCAATTCTAATTACTCACAGTCATCCGGCGCCGATACCGGCAGTACTCGACTTTGAACCGACGGCCTCTTTTTCAGGTATTGTAATCTACGCGGCCGACAGCCTTCCTCTTTATGGAGAATCCGGCACCGGACTGCTGAAGCCAGCAGTTTTCCCACGGATTTATGATGAGAACATGGATCTTCTGGCCTCGGTTAAAATGGCCGAACCGGGATATCTTCAGAAATGGGGATTTGCCGGATATACCGAAAGCACCGACCTCAGGGATTTCGAGAGCCGAATAGGCCTCTATCCTTTCTTTACTACCGCCTCAGCCGTCTTCGGTAACAACAGAACAGATATAATAATCAGTCGGGAAGCCGCCCGCAAGATTCTCTATAACAAGGAAAACCGGCGTCTGATACGTGAAGGACGGATTCTTGTAATATTCAGTGCCGGAGAATGAGTTTTACCTGAGTTTTTCATCAGGTAATTCCATCAGCTGCAATCCCGGCGCCCCCCTGCCCCCTCTTGCGTAAACCCTGATTTAAAGTACAATGTAAATCATCTGACACCACGCTTCCGGAGATTTAAATGAGTTTAATACTGAAAAATATCAAAAAGACTACCTTGATTCTCTCTCTTCTGACCCTCATTTCGTGCGGCGGACGGCCCACAGGCTGGGGTGTTTTATATATAAATGACCCCGATAATAATCTTACTGCCGGAACGGTACTTCCAATTTATCAGGAATCCGAGATACGCAACGTTTTCACGGCCGGGATTGACGGCTCTGACAGTCTTATCGAAATTGACCGATGGAAGCTAAGCTATCATGAAAAGGAAGCAGACGCGCAGGCATTCTCCGCCGGATATATGGAATATGCCGATATATACGCGGTCACGAAGAAAAACGGACTGTCAATCAGAGAGGAAGCGGATATCAACTCCGAAAGAATCTATAAACTACGGCAGGATCAGACTGTTAAGATAATAGGACGCAGTAATACCTCCGAAAGCATCGCGGGTCATGAGGGTTACTGGTACATAGTACTGACCGAAGACGGCAGCTCCGGCTATTGTTTTGATATGAACCTCAACATCTATGACAGAAAAGCTGTCGATACGGCAGGTGGAAATGTGCTTGACAATCCGTTGCTTAATGAATTTCTGTCAAAACCCTTCAGGCCGGAATATTTCCGTGAAATGATCAGGGAAAACATGATCGATCTCGCAAGATTCAGAAGCAATTACGGAATATTCGTCTATCCGGAAGAAAATAAAGTAATTCTTCTTACCGCGGAACGCAACCTCGTATTCGACTATAAAGAAATAATTCAAAACAACAGCGGAAGATTCATCTTCGAAGGAACCTCACTGCAGGTTGAAGTCAGAAACGAAAACCGTATTGCCGTCTACTATTCGATAAACAAACAGGAACATGCCGACATGATGGTATACATTGACAATATGGACGAGCTGATCGAATCAGAAATAGAGCGGCGTGATTTGCTGTTCAAGCAGCTGACCGAACTCGGAACAGTATCAAGCTCGGCCTACGGACGAATAAGTTTCGGGGAAAATGCCTCCTTCAGCTGGAGTAACAACAAAAGACTCATTCCGAATGTCATCCCCGAGTCGGCGAGGGAGGGCGGACGCATCCTGCTCGACTACCTTCCGGGCGTCCTTCTCAGAGAAAATTACGACGGTGTACTGTCATTTATCTTCGACGGAGTACCAGGCAACGGCAGGGTAAATTTCCTGTTCAAGCTTTCGGATCTCGGAATCAAGCTCGTCCACGCCCCAGCCGGGGACATTGAAAAAAATATTATCAAGCGGGAAAGCCCGTCTCCGCTGATCATTTTCATGTCCGGCGCCGGCGAATAAAGGAATAACGGAAAAAAATGGCATTTGTACAGTTAAATAATATCTCACTCAGCTTCGGTGATCGGAGCCTTCTTAACGACATCACACTGAATATCTCACACGACAGCAAGACAGCTCTTTCAGGCGGCAACGGAAGCGGCAAATCGACTCTGATGAAGATTATCGCAGGCTTAAGCCAGGCCGACAGCGGAGATATTGTCAAGGATAAAAGTTCCAGGATAGCCTATCTTCCGCAGTCCGGGATTACGCTTTCCGGACAAACCCTGATAGAGGACGCGCAGTCCGCCTTCAATTACATCCAACCTGTCATTACCGAGAAAGAAAAAATTGAACACTTGCTTTCCAAAAGCAGCGAAGCCTCAGGCGAAACAACCGCAAGGCTCGAGCGTCTTCATGAACTTCAGGAAGAGATAACCAGGAGCGGATACTACTCAAGGAAAGAAACCTCAGCTGTGATCCTGTCAGGGCTGGGATTCAGCGAGAGCGATTTAGGCCGGACAACCGACGAATTTTCAGGCGGGTGGCAGATGCGTATCGCTCTGGCCCGTATCCTTTTGTCGTCTCCCGACATCATGCTCCTTGATGAGCCGACAAACTATCTCGACATCGAAGCGAGAAACTGGCTCGAGGGCTATTTAAGCTCATTTGCCGGAGGGTTCATCCTAGTCTCTCATGACAGATTCTTCCTTGATTCCACAGTTGCCGAGGTCGCCGAACTGTTTAACGGCAGGCTCCGCATCCACAAAGGAAACTATACCTCCTATGAAAAGCGAAGAGAGGCAGACCTTCAACTACTTATAAAAGATTACAACAGACAGCTCGAAGAAATATCCAAAATAGAAGATTTCATTAATAGGTTCAGATTTCAGGCAACAAAGGCAAAACAGGTACAGAGCCGGATAAAGCAGCTAGATAAAATTGAGAGGATAGAACTTCCCGAGAGCATGAAAAAGATTCATTTCACCTTCCCGCAGCCGCCCCATTCCGGCAGACAGGTCCTTCGAATCGAAAACCTGTACAAGGCCTACGGCAGCCAAAAGGTTCTAAATAATCTGAGCATCCGCCTCGAGGCCGGGGAGAAACTTGTAATAGCCGGACGAAATGGCGCGGGAAAGAGTACCCTGATGCGGATAATTGCCGGAATGGATCCCGATTATGAGGGCGAGATAATCTATGGAAGCGGGGTCACTCCCGGTTATTTTTCCCAGGATATTGAATCGGCCATCAGCAATGAGAACACAGTCCTGTCGGAGATCGAGTCAGGGGCGCCAACTCATCTTATTCCGGATCTGAGAAACATGCTCGGAGCATTTCTGTTTCGGGGCGACGATATTTACAAATCAACAGAGATACTCAGCGGCGGAGAAAAAAACAGGCTGGCACTGCTTAAAATACTGCTGCATCCGTCAAACCTGCTCATACTCGATGAGCCGACGAACCATCTCGATCTCCAGTCCAAGCAGGTGCTGCTTGAAGCCCTGTCAAAGTATTCGGGAACCCTTATATTCGTCTCCCACGACCGCTATTTTATCGACAACCTCGCAACAAAGGTCCTCGAAGTTGAGGACGGAAGATATCAGATACTTGAGGGTGATTATGAATATTACCTTTGGAAAAAAGAGCAGGATAGCGAGAATGAGACGGCGGGCTCCTCCTATGAGTCTTCGAAACAGCTCTCCGACGGCAAGGTAGCACGCGAAGAAGAGAAAAAGCTAAAAAACAGGCTTCGAAAACTCGAACGGGATGAACAGGAAATTCTTGCGAAGATTGAAGAGCTCGAAAACGAGACCGCCGCACTGCAGAATAAACTACAGGATCCTGCAGTTTATTCTTCTACACAGAAGGCGGAAGAAGTACAGCGGGCAATTGCCGAAAAAGAAGCCCGGCAAGCCGAGCTCCTCGAACAATGGGAAGAACTTGAGTCTGAGAAATCGGAACTTGAGAGCAGCATATAAATCGGGGAGCCTAGGAGCCCTGTCTTCATTGTTTGCTTATAACGAATTTTATTTCCGGTATAATCTGCGCCCAAAACCCCAGGCGCAGATAGTTTCCAAGTTGGTTTAGAAATAGACCGACAGCCCCGTTTTTATATCAAAACCTGTCAGGCGGCTAAGCGAACTGCCGTTTGTTCCTGCCTCAATAAAATAAGCGACAGGACTGTCTACTCCGGTAAAAAACTCAAAACCGAAGAGGCCGTAACCGCCGAGAACCAGACTGCCTGCCGAATCTTCGTTCCAGAGAAGCATACCTCCCCCCTCTCCATAAAGGCGCATAGTATCATTTACCATACCGCTTGAGCCAATTAGTCCCGCTCTGAAAACGCCGTAAGGGCTCCAGAGAGTACTGACGTTAAAGGCAAGGTCACCAGAAATGCGGGCCGCGGCATATCCGTCGAAAAGCCAGGGTGATGTGATTCGTACGCCCATCACCAGATCCGGTCCTAGTTCACCTATCTCAAATCCGGCTGAAAACGAATCCGAGGCATAAAGGCCCCCGGCTGCCACAATCAGTAATAATGTAATAATCAAAATCTTTTTCATAATTTCTCCTTATTTTCCCGGCTGAAGAAACGACTCCAGCCGGCATATGTAGTTTTCGAACGCCTTCCGTCCAACCGCTGTCAGACGGTAAATACTCACAGGCTTCCTTCCTGAAAACTTTTTCTCGACCTCAGTGTAACCCGACTCTTCCATACGCCTGAGATGCGTCGTGAGATTCCCGTCGGTAGCCCCTATACTCTCTTTAAGAGTATTAAAATCAGCCCTTCCGTCATGATAGAGCATGGAGGCCGCGGCAAGCCTGATTCGCGAATGGAAAATTGAATCTATTTTTTTATAATCATAATCTTTCATTTTTTTACATTTTCACGGAGGCAGCCTTGTACCTGCGGTCAAGAATGACTCCGGGAATAAATGAGAGCAGAAATGTCGCAAGCGCAACGATTATGGATGCCGTATATTCATGAGTGAAAGCACAGACAATCCCGGTGGCCCACCAGCCGGCGGCAAGCAGCTTCAACATCCGCGTTCCGCTTAAGAAACCGGAGATAAATACAGCATTGGCCATGATGAACGCAATAAGCATCATCATGAAATTAAGCTTCATCCCACCTGTTATGAATCCGGCAGCCATAATTAACATCATCGTTATCCAGCAGGCTATCCATACAGCAGCCTGCACCCGGCCGCCGTGAGTCTCCGCCCTCGCGCCTCTACGCCTAACCGAGACGACAATGCTCAGGACTATTCCAACTAACGCCACAGTTCCCCACAGGAGGCCGATTGATTTCCACTTTTCAAGATAAACAAGCAGATAGTTGAAGCCCGTGGCGACTGGAATCAACAACCCCCAGATAATAAAATGAATACCGTCATCCTGCTGCCTGCGTGAGCAGCTTTCCATTATTGTTCGAACTATTTTGAGATTTTCAGCCGCCCGCTCTCTGTCAATATCATTCATACTTCCTCCTGTTATCTTAATAAGAGTTCCCCTTTCAACTTCACTTTGTTTTTAAAAGTACTTTGTAAATAATATCGTTTTCTTTAGAATATATCAAGAAGCTTCAATAAGTTTTTCAATATTTAATAACTACCTGCAATTAGAATAGCCCGAGTGGAAATCAAAATAGATTAAATAGACGAGTTCACCTCGCTTGATTAATGCTGACAGATAAGGTCGGAACCGCCTTCAATCGAAGGCGGTTTTTTTGCCCCTTCCCTACAAAATAATTTAAATATATCGTATACTCAGGACAGATCCGGTATATTTCATGGAGGACAATTTGAAAACTTTTATTTCCTGGAACGTCAACGGGATAAGAGCAGCGGAAAAAAAAGGACTTTTCGACTGGATGAGTGAAAAAGACGCTGACTTCGTCTGCCTCCAGGAGACAAAGGCCCAGACCGAGCAGTTAACCGACAATTTCATAACGCCAGCGGGCTATAAATCATGGTTTGCCTCTGCCGAAAAAAAAGGCTACAGCGGGGTTGTCACCTACGCGAAGGAAGAACCGCTGTCTGTTGAGACTCTAGGCATTGACGAATTTGACGCCGAGGGGCGGAGCATTATCCTCGAATATGCAGAATACAAAATAATCAACTGCTATTTCCCGAACAGCCAGGAAGCCGGCAAGAGGCTCGACTACAAGATCCGTTTTTGTAACGCAGTCCTCGAATACTGTGACAAGACCGTTGCCGAAGGCAAGGACATCATCCTCTGTGGTGACTATAATGTCGCCCATAAACCGATAGACCTTGCCAACCCGAAGCGGAATGAGAATAATCCGGGATACCTGCCCGAAGAAAGATCCTGGATGGATAAATTCATCCAGGCCGGATATATCGACACCTTTCGTAAATACTGTCCTGATCCGGATCGATACAGCTGGTGGTCCTACCGATTTTCTGCCCGTGATAAAAACATAGGGTGGAGAATTGATTTATTCTGTGTCAATTCAGATTTCGACTGCAGGCTGAAGAGCGCAGATATACTTGACACTGTAATGGGTTCAGATCACTGTCCGGTAGAGCTTACAATAGAATGAAGATAACAAATAAGAATCTTCATAATTTCATAGGATTCCTCGTGATATGCTCAGTTCTGGGAACCCTCTGCTGGGAACTTATTGAAGTTCTGATAAGGATTGCTGGGGTAAATTTCACCCTGACAGCGGGACCTGTCGGCTTCGATATAGGGGTGCTGTCGATCCACATTAAAATAAACCCCGGCACTCCCGCCGGCTTTGCTGCGGGCTGGCTGCTTTTTAAAAGGATCTAATTAGATGGAAAAATTAATATTGGCCTCAGCTTCTCTCAGAAGACAGGAAATACTAATGCAGATGGGGCTCGAGTTTGACATTAGGCCTCAGGATGTTGATGAAACATTCACAGGACTCGCTCCCGCAGACGAAGCGGTTCTACTGGCCAAAAAGAAGACCGCGGCATTTCTTGCCGGGAAGCCTTCCGGAGCGGCAAAATGGGTACTCGGCGCGGATACCTTTATCGAAATAGACGGTGAATACCTGGGAAAACCCGAAACCAGGGAGGAAGCCGGGGAAATGCTAAAAAGACTCTCAGGGCTTACCCATCAAGTCATAACAGGCATAGCCCTAAATGTTCCGGAAAAAGGAATAAAAACCGCCGCCTGCCTTACAGCAGTAACGTTCAGCCCTATGTCCGCCTCAGAAATAGACTGGTATCTCGATCAGAATGAGTGGCAGGGAGTAGCGGCGGCCTACCGGATTCAGGAGAAAGGGGCTCTCTTCATCAGCAGCATCAACGGCTCTTACTCCAACGTCATGGGGTTGCCAATTAATACATTTTATGGCATGCTCATTTCTGATAAATTTAACTTCCGGACATGAAATTGTCTGAGAAAAAGAGAAGGAGACGAACGACCTTCGGTCGTTTTGAACAAACTTAGTTTGTTCATGGACGGTGAATTATTTTTAATAAAGCCGGTCGTATCGTCAAAACACAGGAGGACACATTGGCAGTAGTAACAATGAAAAATCTGCTAGAGTCAGGTGTACATTTCGGACATCAGACCAAGCGCTGGGATCCCAGAATGAAGAAATTCATCTTTGCAGAAAGAAACGGGATTCACATTATTGATTTACAAAAAACAATTGTATCAATTAAAGAAGCATACGAAATTGTACGCAGACTGGTACACAACGGAGAGACTGTTCTTTTCGTCGGAACAAAAAAGCAGGCACAGCAAGCTATCCAGCGCGAAGCTGAAAGATGCGGTATGTTTTATGTTAACAACCGTTGGCTCGGTGGTATGCTTACTAACTTTTCCACAATCAAAAAGTCGATCTTAAGACTTAAGAAAATTGAGAAGATGGAAATTGACGGCACATTCGAAAGCCTGACCAAGAAAGAAGTTGCAAAACTCAACCGCGAAAAGACTAAACTAGAAAAGAACCTCGGCGGAATCAAGGAAATGAAGGATCTCCCCGGCGTTATCTTTATTATTGACACCCGAAAAGAAGCTATTGCAGTTGCTGAAGCGAAGAGAATGGGAATCCCCGTGATTGCAGTCGTAGACACAAACTGTGACCCTACCGACATTGATTTTCCAATTCCGGGTAATGATGACGCGATCAGAGCTATCACCCTGTTTACACAGATAATTGCTAATGCTGTAGTAGAAGCTGATAACGAAATTGGCCTAGAGGTTATTGAAACCCTTCAGGACGAAGATGAACCCACTTCTGTTCCGGCGGTTGAAGCTCCTATTCAGGAAGAAGAATCTGCAGCTGAGGAAGTTTATAATTCCGAAATAGTTGCGGTACCAGCGGTAGAACCTGTAGCGGTAGAACCTGTAGCGGTAGAACCTGTAGCGGTAGAACCTGTAGCGGTAGAACCTGTAGCGGTAGAACCTGTAGCAGTAGAACCTGTAGCGGTAGAACCTGCAGCGGTAGAACCTGTAGCAGTAGAACCTGCAGCAGAAAAACCGGTAGCAGCAAAAAAACCGGCAAAAAAACCAGCAAAAAAACCAGCAGAAAAGCCTGCGGAATAATAAACAGGAGAAACATAATGGCAGATATTAAACCAGCTGATGTTAAAAGGCTCCGTGAGAAAACCGGAGCCGGCATATTGGACTGTAAAAAAGCCCTTGTTGACGCTGAGGGAGACTTCGCGAAAGCAGAAAAACTCCTCAAAGAACAGGGCCTCGCAGCAGCATCAAAAAGAAGCGACAGAGCAACAAACGAAGGTCGCGTATTCACTAAAATTGACGGAACCAAAGCAGGCATACTAGAACTTGCATGCGAAACCGACTTTGTTGCCAGAAATGATAATTTCAAGAACGCAGGAGCAGAGCTTCTCGATTCGATCATGGAAGAAAACCTAACTGAAATGACCGACAGTCTTGAAGAAAATGTAAAACTCGTAATCAGCAAAATCAAGGAAAACATCTCTGTAAAGAGATTCAAGACCCTCGAAGTTGCAGATAACGAACTCTGTGTCGACTACATTCACGGCGAAGGCGGAATAGGTGTACTCGTAAAGATTGCTGCAGACAATAAAACCCTCCTCTCGAATGATGAGCTTAAACAGTTTGCATTCGACTGCGCGCTCCATATTGCTGCATTCAACCCGCTTTTCCTCTCACAGGATAAAGTAGACGCAGCCTATACTCAGGAACAGACAGAAATCTTCACGAAACAGGCCGAAAACCTCGAAAAACCTGCGAATGTTCTCCAGGGAATTGTTAAGGGTAAACTCAACAAACATTTTTCCCAGATTTGTCTTCTCGACCAGCCTTTTGTCAAAGATGACAAAAGCAGCCTCGCAAATGTTCTTGCCGCCCTCGGCAAGAAAATCGGCGGAACTCTTTCTATAGCAGATTTCGCATATTTCAGAGTAGGCGAAGAATTTTAGTATTTTAAACGTCCATATCGTACGATTGCTGCCCCTGACGGGGCAGCCGTTTTCTTAAGGAGTAAAAAATGCAGGAATCAATTTCAAAAGCCGATAGTAAAATGAAAAAATCACTTACAGCACTCGAGGATGAGTTCAAAACAATCCGTACCGGACGTGCGTCAGCGGCCCTCTTTGATCAGGTAAAAGTAGAAGCATACGGAACACCTACTGCTCTGAGCCAGGTTGCGACTGTATCCGTCCCAGAAGCCCGGCTTGTTGTTATTCAGCCGTGGGACAAAGGCCTGATCGGTGAAATTGAGCGCGCAATTCAAAAATCTGAATTATCGGTTAATCCCAATAATGACGGGAAGGTAATAAGAATCAGCATTCCGCCGCTGACTGAAGACCGCAGAAAAGAATTTGTCAAGGTCGCAAAAAACATGGCGGAACAGAGCCGTGTCTCCGTCCGTAATGTCCGAAGGGAAGCCAACGACGTGCTCAAAAAAAAGCAAAAAAACAGTGAAATAACCGAAGATGATGAGAAAAAGGGAGCTGATGAGATTCAAAAGCTCACAGATAAATACATCAAAGACATCAACCTTATTCTTGAAGATAAAGAAAAGGAAATAATGGAAATATAGACCAAAATGACAAATCCGGGTATCAATACAGACAATCTTCCGCGCCACATTGGAATAATTATGGATGGTAACGGCCGATGGGCCAAAAGCCAGGGCAAGATTCGTTCCGCCGGTCATCGCGCGGGCCTTGATACCGCTAAACTTATAGTTAAGGCGGCCTCGGATCTGGGGATTAAGTACATAACTCTCTATACATTTTCAACAGAGAATTGGAAGAGGGCCGAAGATGAAGTTTCGTATCTCATGAAACTCATCGGTCAGCATTTAAAAAAAGAAATGGATTTCTACCGTACAAACAAAATCCGGGTTGTTCACAGCGGAGACCTCGAAGGTCTCCCCGAAAATGTCAGGGATGAAATCACTTCAGTCATTCAATCCACTTCGGATTTCGGGGGTACCTCCGTTAACCTTGCCATAAACTACGGTGGAAGAGCTGAAATAATAAGAGCGGTAAACAGGTGGAAAGTATCAGGTTTTACCGATATTTTATTCGAAACTGAATTTTCTTCATTTCTTGACTGTCCTGATTTTCCGGATCCTGATATGATTATAAGGACTGCGGGAGAACAACGACTCAGTAACTTTCTGGTATGGCAATGTGCCTATTCAGAATTCTACTACAGCAGCAAATTATGGCCGGATTGGGACAAGGAAGATTTATTTGACGCAGTCCGAAGTTACCAGAATCGACAGAGGAAGTTTGGTGGTTAAGATGAACAATCTTATTAGAAGAATATCATTAGCATTATTTTCGATTCCCGTTTTATTGATTCTAATTTTCATCACACCGCATTATTCACACCTTTTTCTGAATCTGGTTATCGCCGTTCTGTCGATTCTTGGAGCACTCGAGACAAGGAATCTGTTTCTGAAACGAAACACCCACCTTAATAAGACCCTGACGATCATCCTGGCCTTAGTCTTTCCAGTTCTGAATATTCTTGTTGTGATGGAATTAATACCTTCAAATTGGATTCTTCCGGTTTTTTTGTTTTTTATAAGTCTCTTAATCACGGCTATCGCCCTGACAAGAAACAAGGACAGCATTTCAACCGTCCTAGACAGACTTCCCGCCTACTGCTTCATAATGCTGTTCCCCGGTTTTTTCATGTCATTTCTTATCAGATTCAACATGCTTGAACAGACATCCTTACTGCTTTTGATTTTTCTTACCTTTGTTTTCGGTAACGACACCTTTGCCTACTTCTCCGGAATGATGTTCGGGAAAGGCAACCGGGGAATATTCCCGGTGAGCCCGAACAAAAGCGCCGCCGGCCTCATCGGTGGAATAGTCACGGCAGGACTGGCAGGATGGATTTATTTCAGATTTTTCCCGAAATTATTTAATAACAGTCCTATCAGCGCTATATTGATAGGTGTATGCATAGCATTTACATCAGTCATCGGAGATTTACTTGAATCGGCGATGAAAAGATCAGCAGACGAAAAGGACAGCGGTACCATCATGAGAGGAAGGGGCGGCGTGCTTGATACCATCGATTCGGTGTTATTCAGTGCCCCGTTGTTTTATTTCCTCATGTATCAGCTGCAATCTTTAAACGGGTAACAAATGAACAGAAAAAAAATTATCATCCTCGGCTGTACCGGCTCAATCGGAAGAAATACAGTAACAGTTTTGAAAAGAAACAGGGATTATTTTAAAGTAGTCGGTATTTCGGCACATACGGACGAGAGTGGATTAATCAAATTTGCCGAATCCTTCGATGTCAAAAACATGTGTCTTACCGGCCGTCAGCCATCCTACTCCCAGATCAATTTCCAGGGAGAATCAGGCCTTATTGAAATGATAAGAGACACTGAAGCGGATATAGTACTCAATGGCATTTCCGGCTCCGCGGGGCTGTCATCTTCGATAGCCGCTCTCGAATCGGGTAAAGATCTGGCCCTCGCCAATAAAGAAACAGTAGTAATGACAGGCTCCCTGATAATGAATCTTGCCAAGCAGCATGGGAAGGAAATCCTTCCGGTTGATTCCGAGCATTCAGCCATCTGGCAGATTCTCAAGGGCAGGGAAAAGAAGTCTATTTCCGAAATAATTCTTACCGCATCGGGCGGAGCCTTCAGAAACCGACCTATTGAGGCACTTAAAAATGTCACTGTCGAGGCGGCCCTAGCCCACCCCACCTGGAATATGGGACCGAAGATTACTATTGACAGCGCCACAATGGCCAATAAGGGGCTTGAGATAATAGAAGCTCATTTTCTGTTTGATATTCCTGCTGAAAATATTAAGATTGTTGTACATCCCAAAAGTTATGTGCATGCCTTCATCAGGACCATTGACGGATGTCTTTATACCCAGCTGAGCATGCCTGATATGGCAATCCCAATTCAGAACGCCCTCAGCTGGCCCGACATTCTGCCGGCCGATTTTGCCTCACTTAGTCTTTCAGACATCATGCTTGAATTCAAGGCTCTGGACAGAGAAAAATATCCTATTGTAGATACCGCCTATGAGGCTCTCCGGCTCAAGGGAGCCTATCCTCTGGTCTTCAACGCAGCTAATGAGATAGCCGTATCATCTTTTATTGAGGGCCGAATATCCTTCCTTGATATTGCAGAGGTAACCCGCGATGCGGTTGAGAAAGATTGGCCACGGAGACTCGAAACCTTCGAGCAGGTTTTCGCTCTCGATGCCGAGGCGAGGATGGTTTCCCTCAAGCTCATTGATAAATACGGGTCAAACAAATGATTTTAAATATAATAATAGGCCTAATAGGTCTTGGAATAGTTATTACAGTCCACGAACTTGGACATCTTGTTGCTGCGAAAATCAGCGGTATAGACGTTGAAGCGTTCTCACTCGGATGGGGGAAACCTATCTTCCGTCACAAGTTCAAGGTTACCGAATTCAGGATTTCCATCCTACCCATCGGCGGATACTGCAAGATGAAGGGCGAGGAGATGTTTCAGAAGGCCCTCGAAGAAGAGAAAACCGAGATTCCGGCAGAACCCGGTTCACTTTTCGCCGCAAGCCCTATTAAAAGGATTTTCACCTACCTCGCAGGTCCCGGCTTCAATTTCATCTTTTCAATTATAGTATTGGGAATGATATGGTTCTTCGGATTCACGACTTACACATTTGAAAACAAGGTAATTCTTCTCTCAGAGTATCAAAATACCGAATCTAAAACCTACGCGGCAGACGCCGCAGGGATAGAAAGCGGAGACCGCATAATCGAAATCAACGGCAGGACTACAGCCAATTTCCATGACTGCCAGAACACAATAGCCCAGAACCCCGAACAGCCTCTCCTCCTGACCATAGACCGAAACGGAAACATTATAAACACAACGGTCATACCCGAGCTGGACAAGAGCAGCGGTACCGGATTCATTGGTATTTCAGCCTGGATTGACCCTGTTATCGGCTATGTCCAACCGAACTCGGCCGCGTCCATCGCGGGAATACAGATCGGCGATAGGATAATCATGGCAAACGGCGTTTCCATTGAACACCAGGTCCAACTATCATCAATCATCAGGAACAACCCTGATAAAATCGAGATGGAATTCATTAGAGCCGGAGTAAAAAATACAGCCGTCCTGATACCCCTTGTCAATGAGGCGGGTATACCGGTCATTGGAGTCTCTTTCGCCGGAATAGAGTTCAAATCACCTAATTTGAATATCTTCCAGGCCCTGGGACACGGCGCCACAGAAACATTCTCAACTCTTGTTCTAAGCATTAAAAGTATTGGCCTCTTATTCAAGGGAATAGACATGAGTGAAGCTGTCGCGGGACCAATAAAATTAACTTACTACATGGGTGAAGTGGCCTCATCGGGTTTCAAGTCGAGCCTTGCAGAAGGATTCACAAATTTCTTCCGATTCATGAGCCTAATATCGGTTGCCCTCGGTTTCATGAACCTTCTTCCTATACCGGTAATCGACGGAGGGATGATTGCCTTTAACATTGTTGAGATCATCAAGGGTCGACCTCCAAAGACTAAATCCCTGTACAGATATCAAATGATTGGATCTTTCCTCATTCTTCTGTTAATATTACTTGCAGTTTTCAGTGATTTAAATTTTATATTCGGATAACAGGACGAGGAATCTATATTGATAAGCATACCATGTCATTGCGGACAGACAATAGAGACTAATCTTGAGACAGAGGTTGATCTATCAGCCGATCCGGGCCTCTACAGGGAAATAATAGAAGGTTCCTTCATGTCTTTCAGCTGCCCGAAATGCGGTAATGAAATAAAAACCGAGATTGCCCTGCGTCTCACTGATAAAAACAACGGGATCGATCTGCAGTTTCTTCCTGAACTCGAGAGAATAAATTATCTTTCAGGCAGAATTAAGGTTAAGGCTGACCGTCTTGCGATCGGATACAAAGAACTTGTTGAAAAAATGCTTATTTACGGCGAGAAGCTTGATGACCGGATAATCGAAATAATTAAATTCCAACTTCTTGAGAAATCTGAAAATAAAGATATTACTATTTTTCTTAATCATGTTGATAGCAACAAGCTGATTTTTCATATTCACGGTCTAAAACCCGACAGGCTTGGGGTCTCCCAAATACCCCGCCGGGTTTATGACAAGATCAATGGCAGCCTTATGCAGCTGCTGAATGATAAGAACATTAAACTGTTTACCAAACCGCCCTATATTTCCGTAAACAGGATTTTTCTGGAGGAATGATAATTGAGAAGAATCTCTTCACTTTGCGCTCTACTACTTAGTATCTACTCTTTTTCTCTGTATGCGGAAACTCCGCGGTTCATTGTGAACAGCGGACATACCGATGCAGTTTCTTCAATGGATTACAGCATTAAAGATAATTTGCTTTTTTCTTCCGGTCTCGATGGCACAGTTAAGGCCTGGAATCCTGATAACGCTAAGATGGAATACCAGTTCCAGGTCTCGCACATGCCGGTGCGTGATGTTACCGCCTGCGGCTCAAAACCATATTTCGCCGCAATAGAGAGCGACGGTATAAACTCCGTCAACCTGTCAGTATGGAACTGGCAAACCGGCGAAAGGCTGTTTAAACAGCGAATGTCCGAGGTTCCGCTTTTTATTAAATTCTCGCCGAAGGGAAATTTTATAGTATATGGAAAAACAGACTGGAATTCACTGGTATTCATTGACGCCGAAACAGGAAAGCCCCTTCCATATCTGCAGGAAGGGTTCGGAATAGTTTCATCAGCCTTCATCTCAGAGAGTGAAAAAACAATTCTGACTTATAGTAATTCAGGCTATATCCAATACTGGGATCTGATCTCAGGTGCAAGAAAAACAAAAATACAAACCTTTACTAATCTCGAACAGATCTCATTCGTTTCAAGCGGTAGATACATGACCGCATACAACGGAAGTGAGCTCCTATTAATCGACCTCATCAAAGGAACAAAAATTGACTCGGTAAGCGCCCCGAATCTTTCTGCCTCAATAATTGATAAGAAGAACGACAACCTTGTTTTCATCACTGGGAACGGCAGAGATATCCTCTACAATACTGTCCCCTTCAACGGTTCAGGATTCGGCGATATTATTAAAACAGAAAAGCGTAGTACCGCTCTTCCGTACATCATGGTTTCAATAGACGGCAAGGTTATAACTGCCTATCCGTCCGGCGAAATTTATTACAAAAACCGCTATTCCAAAGACATGGAACTTTTTTCATCGAATAATCTTCTTGAAGTCAACGACTTCGCCATCAGCAGCAAATCGATAGCGATAACCGCGCCCGGGAAACTCCTGTCAATTTCATCCGATTATTTTACGAAGGAAGGATCAGGCTCAATCAGCGCCGAAGTCGACTCAAAAATCTTTACTCTCGACCAATCGAGCACCTTCGGAATCAGCCCGGCCGATGAGGACAACTTCATGCTGTGGCATTTAGAATCAGACCAGGGTGGTTCTATCCGTGTTTTCAATAGCGAGGATGGATTCTCTCGTATACTTTCAAGCATCACCGCCCCGCTGCTATCGGCCGAATACCATGACGGACAGATACTGACCCTCAATAAAAATGGGGAATGCCTCATTATCGATTATGAAACCGGAAAAAAGAAGTTTGAATATTCTTCCTTCGGCCTCAGGACAGTGGATTTCATTGAAGGCCGAAATATCATCGCCGGCAGGAACAGTTCTTCAACCCTGCCCTCTCCGCTTCTTCATATAAATACAGCCACAGGCGAGACTGTACCCATCAAGGATTCAAACCTCCTAATCTTCAATCTGAAATATGACGAGCTTACAAGAAAACTCTATACCCTCGGTTTTGAAGAGCGCAATGGAATAATGCGCACCGTCCTGAAGGAACACACCGGGCGCAATCACGACAGGGCAGAAACAATAATGGCCTTCCCTGGAGAGGACATAGGCGCATCTTTTTCCTCGGATTTCAAAAGCTCCAAAATCTTCACCTCTCTCGGCTACGGCGGGGTAAAAATGCTGTACTGGGGAGGATTTACCTCATTAGATAATTCATTCAGTATTCCCAGGAATCTCAAGCTCAGAGGGAATATACTTATATCACTTAATCAGGATTCATCATTTTCCATATGGAACCCATCTACGGGACAGAGGGTGATGGATCTTTATATTTTCAAGGATCTCAGCTGGGCCGCCCTTCTTTCAGAGAACAAATACTATGCGTCCCCAGGCGCCGAGAAATACATCAATATTTTTGACGGAAACTCGATCAGAGAACTCAGAAAGATAAAATACCGGATAAAAACTTCCGGAAACTAAAAAGTCAATTTTAGTTTACAGTCAATTTTAGTTTACTTTGATATATGACCTTTTCCGTGATATTATCTAAGTATCCGGAGGCCGATAATGAAGTATACTAAAAAACTCTTTTTCTACGCCCTGCTGTTGGCCTTTTCGGCGGTCACTCTTCACGCCCAGAACACTGCCACGGTTGATTTGAACACCAAATATAAATACCCCTTCGCGTTTAGTTTAGAGTACAGGAGCCTGTCTCCATTGCCACAGTTCGGTACCGATTACGGCGGAGACTTTCTCACTACCGATTTTTCGGCTTCCGCTTTTTTGCCGCTAGATTTCCTGCCGGTAATACAGCCCTTCGCCCGGATAGGAATGATAACCATCGCCCCCCTGGATCCGGATGATGTTGATCTTATAAAATTCACAAACACCCAGTTCTACGCATCAGCCGGAGCGGCCTACAAGTATTATTTTTCAAAGCAGATAGAAATCGGAGCCAGTTTGGGAGTCGGCCTCTCACAGGTATACTATGAAGACATCATGCTGGACGGACAGCAGTGGGGCCAGCTCAACTTCTTCACCGAACTAGGCGCGAACCTCGGCATGAACCTCTCATACAATGTCAACCTAAGCTTCAATCCTGCACTCAGATTCACGACTAACCTTAATGAAACCCTTCCGCAGTTCGACGGTTTTTCTATCGTACTGGGATTTGCCGGTTCCTACCGGCTAGGTGAAGACCCCGATGCTCCGCAGGCCGAGATCAGGAGCATAAAAGCCGAAAAGCTCAAGTTCCCGGCGGTTTTTGCGCCGATGCAGAGTTACTATTCGAAGAACCCAATAACCACAATCACACTCAAAAACATCGAGAAACTGGCGGTGACGGATGTTGATGTCTCCTTCTTTCAGGCAGGATTCATGGATACCCCAACCAAGGCAATTTCTCTCGATTCAATCAAAGCCGGCGCCTCGGTAGATATCGACATTTTCGCCATCTACAATCAGCAGGTATTTACCACCGAAGGAATTACCCCTCTCACCGGTGAGGTCCTGGTTGAATATAAGAATAACGGCAGAATAGCACATCAGAAGTTCTCCGTATCATACGACCTCTACGACAAGGAATCGCTGACCTGGGATGATGACCGCAAGGTAAGCGCCTTCATAACTCCCGCAGACAGTGCCCTCCGCAACTATTCGAGCTACGTGCGTCAGACCTGTAAGGATTACACTGTCAGTGGATTCAGTCCGGAACTCCAGACGGCAATGCAGATCTATTACGCGCTGGCCGAGCTCGGAGTCCTTTACCAGCGTGACCCGACTTCTCCCTTCGAGGCCGCCCAGGAAAACCCGATGATTGTAGACGCAATCAGTCTGCCTCGAAACACCTTAAAACGAGCTACCGGTGATTGTGACGATCTGACCGTACTATTCTGCAGTCTTTTGGAGTCTGTAGGCATTGAAACCGCCTTTATAACTGTCCCCGGTCATATTTACTCGGCCTTCAAGACCTCCACGCCGTCAAAGAACTACCGACTGCTTCATCCGGAGAAAAACATGACCCTCAATATCGACGGAGAACTTTGGATTCCGGTTGAGATAACCCTGATGGGTGAAGCCGACTTTCTTACTGCCTGGAGGACGGGAATTGAGGAATTTTCAGCTCATGATGACAATCCGGAAGTCCGTGCCCTCAACCGCACGCGCGAGGCTCAGGAAACTTACCGCCCGGTTATGCTGACCGAGAAGGATCTCGGCCTGCAGTACGGCGACAGAACCAAGATAATTCGGGATTTCAAAGCCGATCTCGACAAATCTATCACGATGATCATCGATGACTATGAAACAGAAGCAAAAAGTCAGGGCAGCAAGGGCTCCTACAACCGGTTAGGCATTACCTGTGCCCAGCTGGGAAAATACAATAAGGCCGAGCAGGCATTCAATTCAGCCCTTACTATGGACCGTAACTATCTGCCGCCTAAAATAAATCTTGGAAATGTTTATTTCATGAGGGGTGAATATCAGAACGCTCTCCGGCTCCTGCACGGCGCAGAAAAGTCAATTACAGATGCCGGAAAGATAAGCGGCTCCTCATACTCCTCGGTGCTTCTTTCAATTTCCAAATGTTATTATGAGCTGGAAAATTTCGACAAGGCTAATGAATATATGAAAACACTAGCCGAAGTTGATCCGGCTGCCGCGCAGCAGAACTCATATCTTGCATCAGGAGAAAGCGGCCAGAGAGCATCTGACCGTTCCTCAAGACGTGATCTGATGTTTGCCGACGAATAAAGGATAGAAAGATGAAACCATCACCGCTTGGAAAGATTATAATCTCATTAGCAGCCGCCCTGACCATACTCCTGCTGACCTCATGTCCGCAGGAAATTACGGCCCCCATGGTGGCATTAGTCCAGGACTCAATAGCTCCTACAATTAATATAATCTCCCCGAAAGGCGGCGACAATTATTATTCATCGGTAACAATATCCGGAGTCATCTCTGATGACGTAAAGGTAGAAAATGACGGCGGCGGTCAGATAGTCTCGATATCCTATGAAATAGCAAATGATGATTTTCGAAAAGGCAAGATCAATATAGGCCTGGACAATCAGGTTACCGCAGACACTATTTTCGGCAGCGGAACTATTGATTTTGATATACAGACCGGCAACTTTTCGTTTACTTTCTCTACAATAACCCCGAATACACTGCGCGACCTGCTGTCGCTGACAGTGACCGCGGTTGACCGGAACAATAATCAGACAGTTCAACAATTAAATCTGTTAGAGAGTGAAGGTCCTGTTCTTGATTTCAACTTTTTTGACAAAGATGGAAAAAAGATATCTACTCTTAGTGAAACAAAAGTATTTTTAATGGGATCGGTGGAAAATTCCGAATTTAACAAATCAGCCGACGAAATCGTAGAAATATCCTGGGGTGTTGTAGGCTCGTCTATCGGAGGAACCCTTGATACCTATGAAAACTCAGCTCATTGGGATCCCGAGAAGCAAATATTCCAAACCACCAATAATATTGATACTACAAAAATATTTGAGTTTGATCCTGGAACAAAATTTTTTAAGACAGTTACCCAAATATCGGTAGAGGATGATCCAAAATATTTTTATTTTGTAACCAAAGATAAATACGGTCATTCTACACGAGTTGAAAAGCTATTAACCGAGCCGGCTTCACTCATGCTGTTTACCGAAAGTGACGACAATTTTTATTACTCTCCATCTCCAGCAGCAGATAGAACGACTAAGGTTTCACTGCCATTTAAACTGACAGATCCTAACGATGCTCTAACCTTTGAACAAATAGCTGAGATTAAATGCACATATTCGCCCTTTAATCTTGATGACGCCACTCCGAACGATGAAGTTCTCTACACTTATTCAACTGTTTCAGAGGAAGCAGCAAAAACAGATTTTAATAATTTCTTCACAAGCATTGATGCTTCTCAGTCAACATTTAACGCCGAATTATCCATTGACAGTCAATTTAATAATCTTGAAGGTAATATTTACGCAACCGTTATTGTAACTGATAATGAGGGTAAGTCTGTTCAGCAGGATTACACATTGTTTAAAGACAGCACTCCTCCTGTTATAAACATAATTAGTTTCGCAAGCAGCAGCGGAGATTATCTTAAGCAGGGTGATACAGTAACCCTCTCATTCTCAGTGACCGACATGGAATCCGGTGTCGGCACAGTTAATGATATCGATATTTATACTACTGAAGACTCAATTGACCAGACTTCTGAATATATCTCATCAGGCATTGCTGAATTCCAGTTTACCAGCGAGACAAGCGATGCGGACGGCAATCCGATCGACTTCAGCATTACCATAAGTGATAAGGCCGGCAACAAGAGCACAAGAGACTCTACCCTAGCTGAAGAATATACTTTCTACGGCCCATACGAGAACAACAGCTACTCAGGCACTGTTGATTTTGAATCAGATAACGAGCGAACCGGAGTTTTCTACGGCCGCGCAACAGCAGTCGAACAGGATACAGTTACAATAGACTTCATAAGCACCAGGATTCTCTCAGGACCTCCAACGGCTTCGATAGCAGGGACATCAACTGGTGTGAATGTAACAAACAGCGGATTGAATTATCAAGTTACCTATACTCTAGACAGAGATGATATATCCATCATTTCAGAAGGTGATAACATACCGTTTACCATAAATTTGGCCGATGCGGCCGGCAATACTGATATAATAAATAATACTGATTCATCAACTGATATCATCTATGACGATACAGCACCCATTGCTCCGAACGAGCCGATATACACAGGCAGCAACGGAGACAACTATATTAACAATGTTGAAGCAGATTCCGTCTCTATGACCGTTGCCTACGACAACACATATATAAAATCCGGTGACATAATACAACTCTTCCTTGATGCTTCCACCAACGTGCTTCTCGGCGAAGATCTCTCATCAGGAGGAACCTCAAGTAATATTCCTATAACTAACAGAAACCTGATTGATGCAGGCGGCGGAAGCAGTGACGGCGGAAAACAATTCTATGCCAGGGTCATCGATAAGGCCGGAAATGTCGGGGAAAACTCCATCCCGCTTACAGGAATAATCCTTGATACAACAGCGCCTGTTGCAGATATTACAGGAAATGCCTCCTATGGTTACGGCACATACTCAACTGTTGCACTCGGCATCAGTACTACCTCCACTGATATTGGTTCATACAGCTGGTCAGTTACCGGCACCGGAACAGATCCGAATACAAGCGGAGCAACTTTTGATCCGCCCGTCCCAGTCACCAATCAATCAACTTTCACATTAAACAGCTGCTCTATTGATGGACAATACACCACGGAACTTGCTGTTGTCGATAATGCCGGAAACCCGGGCACTACCACTGATTCCTTCGATTTCATCTGGGACGGAACAGTATTTACCCAGACCGTTGCTGGATTTCCGACAAATGTTCCGCCGTCCACCGGCACTAAGCTGGACCTTACTACTACTCCCAGCGGAGATGAATGCGGTATTGCCACATACCTTTGGGAAATAATTTCAGAACCTGCCGGTGCTGACAATATGACTTTAAGTGCTCCAGATTCCGCTTCGACAAACTTCACAGCTGATACAGACGGCTCTGATGACGGCGATTATACAATAAGGCTTACAACAACTGACAATCTTGGACGAGCGGTCATATATAACACTGACAATACCTTCAATTGGGAAACAGCTCCGCCATCATGGAAGGATTCAATGAGCCCGATTGTTATCGGTTCTATAAATAATACAGCCTACACAGTTACAGTAGAAGCTACTGACGGCGGCTCAGGCCTTCATGACACCCTTCCTTACCAGTGGACTATCGACGGACCAGGCACTGCCGATTCAACACAAAACAGCGCCACCCTAAGCTTCAGCGGGTTTACTACTAATGGAGATTATTCCGCTTATTGTATCGCCCAGGATAATGCCGGAAATCAAACAGTTCAGGCGGATCAAACCGTCAGCTTCCTTTGGGATACTAGCGCACCCGACATTACTATAACAGGCGAATCTCCTGATCCAGCCTCGAATAAATATCTCAAGGACAATGATGAAGTTATAATAACCTTCACTCTCACCGATGATTCAACTGTTCTTGAACCTACAGCAACAATAATGAGCAGCACCGCAACAATTGATGACTCCTCCGCTCCTACTTATACAGCAAGCTATACTCTAACCGGAAAAACCTCGGATGCCGACGGTACCGCAGCGAGTTATACAATAAATTACTCGGACAGTATCGATGTGGGTACAAAGAATACTGACTCCTACACGCCGGGCACTGCACCCTATATATTCTACGAACCCTATGATAATCTTGACCCAGACTATTTCTATTTAAGCACCCCCGGTATAAACGCTATATCTGACAACTATGACGGAACATACTACTGGGCGGCAGAAGGTGATCTAATTACTGTAACATTTACAGGTGTCAGAGAACTTACAGGTGAGCCGACAGTCATCATCGGAGGGCAGACAATAGATGCCGATGATGTAGTTTACAACACCAGCGACAAGACATGCAGTGTGACCTTTATTGTTCCGGATCCAGATATAACAACTTTAACTGATGGGACAGATAATCTTGCTGAGGGAGCCGACATTCCCATTACGATCACAGTCACCGATGCGGCAGGCAATCTGCCAGGATCATACACCTTCACCTCTGCTGTAAACTATGACTGTATGTCTCCAGCTCAGCCTGCTGATGCTCCTAATTTCCCAGGGAGTACTTATGCGGGCTATATCAATTTAAACAATATAGATGACGGCAGCATAACTTTTAAAGTTGACGGTATCACGGTACCGGCTTCTCCCAGTATTATAACTACCTACCTTTACCGCGATACGGAAACTACACCAATTGCTGAAACAACTGTTACAGGAAATGGTGTTTCATTAACTATAACAGGTGATGCAGCTACATTGCTCTCGGCACTGGGCGGAGAAGGATCACACGATTACTATGCACAATCCGTTGATAGTGCAGGAAACCCAGGAACACCAAGTGCTACTGTTACAATAATAGTAGATACAGTTATAGATACATATGAAGCAGGCGATAGTTACTCAGGAACCTCATCAAAAACAACCGGTGGATGGACACAATCGACCGCAGATGCGGCCGACAGCAGCACTCCAATAACAAGTGCTTGGACTTTTTACCTAAGCGGAGCACCAACAGCAAATGTTAACGCTACAAATACTACTGTAACTGATGTCGAAATCACTGCCTGCTCAGCAGACGGCACTTACACAGGCAGATTGACCGTCACAGACGATGCCGGCAATTCAAAATATGACGAGTTTACCTTTGTCTGGGATGAAGATCCGCCAACTGTAGAAACAATTACTAATCTAATCGAAAATGACGCTCCTCCGGCCGATACAGACGGGCAGGGATTTGCCAAGATTGCCTCAGCATCCGACATCGCTTCCGGAATTGAATCTTATAAATGGGAGTTTGATGATCCGGAGGGCGACCTTGACTTTGACGATAAATCGGCAATAACTCATACTCACAGCGAGGTTACTGATACTCTGAATGTGGACAATAACTTGACAGACGAACTCGAACTTGCAAACACCAATACAGGTGACGACGGCATCTGGACGGTAAGGCTCACTGTAACAGACAATTTAGGTCATCCGACAATTAAAACCTTTCAATTCCTCTGGGATACTGTAGACCCAATCCTTGATGTAGGCACCGATATCACTAACGCCAGCGGAACTGATATAAGCAGAACACCCACAACCCACACAGACAATAATGGAATAGAAACATACGCCTGGACTATAACTCCCCCGGATGTTGATAACATCTCAGCAAGCGGATTAAACACGGACACACTTATTGTAACCGGGTATGCACTAGGTACTGTATATACCGCTGAGTTGACTGTCACTGACTACAGCAACAATAGCACAAGCGATTCATTTACCTTTACAAGCAGCTTGATTAATCCAAAAGCCCTCTCCCCCCTCGCCCACGTACTCAGCACCGGCGGAGACTCAGGCAGCGGCATGCCTCCTACCTCAGGTCGCATCAACACGGCAAACTTCGATGAGCTTAAAACAGCCTCTCCTGCCTCATCAGCAAACAAGTATGCAGTAAACACCTCGGCAAGCCTGACAAATGCAGCCACAGCCTCTTCACGGAGCTACAACGGCAGTTTATATAATAAAGCTGCATCAGCAGCAATCAACACTGCCGGGCAGATCAGTTCTACAGAGACAATTCAGCCCGATATCACTCAGCCTGCCGCGGCAGCCCCGAAACGGGTATATAACAACAGTTTCTACCAGAAACCATCTGCAGTAGAAAAACAGCTGGCCGAATTGGAACCGGAATTTTCGGAGACGATAGAGTACGAACCATTGCCCGAGGAGGAAACAGTAAGGGCGCCGAGAACGGTAAACCTTACGGCTCTATCCTCAAAAGCCTCAGCGGCGGTTACCGGGAGAAAAGATACCGAACCCAAGGTCTCCGGAGTAATTAATGAGCCGAAGCCTATCGGAACCCTGCCGGTTATTATATTGTTATTGCTGAGCTCCGCTGGCGCTGTTATAATTGTCAGAAAAAGAAGACTCTAAGTTCTGATAAAGGCGCTGATGGAAAAAGGTAAAATTGTAGTTTTAATAGTAGTAATAATATTCACCTTTCTGTCATGCGGCAGAAAGGCGGATGAATCAGGGAATACGCCGGCAACCAGTCAGGCACCTTCTTCCGCCGAGGAGCCGCTTACAGTATGGGAAGCCCCTGTAACAGAGGAACCACTTCCAGCGCCAGAGCATACAGAGGCAGAGCCCAGGCAGGATGAGGCTCCCATGCCGGAGCTTCCGGGAAAAGCCACAGGAGCGGCCAAAACTGCTTCTGTAGTTAAACCAGCGCTGACCATAGAACTTGCTCCCGAACCTGAAGCTACTCCCGAACCTGAAGCTACTCCCGAACCTGAAGCTACTCCCGAACCTGAAGCTACTCCC
>JAEKNX010000010.1 GCA_016839055.1 Spirochaetales bacterium | reverse complement strand
ACCCTCATGGTTATTTAGGGGAAGTCTACACCTTAACACTCTCCCAAAACTGTCTTACGCTCTGGGCTCATCATATTAGAGCTGTTTTTACTTCCTCATTATCAGTTGCATTTCCCTGCAGGGATAATAGATTTACAATTGAATAAAAATTATTTTTAATTCTATGATGAACTTCTTTAAGAATGATTTCTTTTTCCAATAATTGCTGCTTTATCTCCTTTTCTGCCCTCTTACGTTCAGTGATATCCTCCACCATACATAAGTGGTAATGTTGATTTGCTTCTGTTTCTACAGAGGTGATCATCATATTAACCCAGACAATGGAGCCATCGGGACGGATATAACGTTTTTCCATTTTAAATTCGAGTATTTTACCGGCATAAAGAAGTGCCATATTATCAAGATCTTCTTCAATATCATCAGGATGAGTGACTTGAACCCAGTCGACATTTACCATTTTTTCTCGGGATATACCAAGAATTTCAGCAAACCTTTGATTGCCTTCTCTGACCTCCAGTGTTTTTGAATTAACTAATGCAATGCCCAAGGGTGATTTTTCAAACATCGTTCTCATCAATTCTTCACTTTTTTTTAATTTGTCCTCAACCCTTTTGCGTTTTGTAATATCCTGAGTATTCAGCAAAACCCCGTTTATCAAGGGATCTTTTGTAAGATTGGTTGCAGTAAGTTCTATAGGCTTAAAAGTTTCATCTTTGCATTTATACCGGCACTCCACCGTTGTTGTTGAATTATCACTTTCAAGGAGGGCAGCGAAAGCCTTTTGAATCCTTTCGAGATCATCAGGATGAATATTTTTAAAACCATTTGTGCCTACGAGATCTTCCGGGTACCATCCGAACCATTTTTCAATATTGGGGCTATTGTATTTAATAATACCATCAACACCAATAATTCCGATGACGTCCGAGATATTGGATAACATGGTCTTCTGCTTCTTATCACTCTCTTTAATTTTCTTATTAGCTTCAAATAGTTTAAAAGCCATCTTGATTGAAGCATCAAGTATTGTAATAGATGAACTCTTTACTACATAACCATATGAAGTGATTCTCTCGGTCTTCTCAACAATTTCAGGTTCTGTATGACTGGACAGAAATACTACTGGGATATCATCTTCTTTTAAGATTAATGCTGCTGTCTCTGTCCCGTCAATGCCATTTCCCAGACTGATGTCCATCAGGATAAGATCTATTTGTTTGTTTTCTTTTAAAAGAGTAACAGCCTTTTCACCTGTGTTTATATGAATTACGTTATATCCGTACTTTTCGAGTTCCTGTTGTTTTTCCATAGCTATTAGAAATTCATCTTCAACAAGCAGTAATGTTTTTTAAATATCAAGATTCATAAATAAAAACTCCCTGGGTAATTACAAAACGGCTGATTACAGCACAATAATGATTGGGATAACATTTTATTAAAAGCCTGAAATTATGTTCATTTATAATGATAGTAGATTTGAATATTTTGTCAAATTTATCATCAATATTTACTGAACAGAGAAAAGATATAAGCAGAACTGTCCGTATTTAATAGATTGTAATACTGTGGCGGACCGGATAATGTCAGCTGTATAAAAGCCGTTCCCGCGGAATCAACCATGGAAACGGTATAAAATATCGGCTTTGCTGGATTAAAGTTTTTCAATCTTATGCTTGATCCTCGTCACATGTCCGCTTTCCTGTTTGAAAAGCATTATAAAAAGGTCCACAACGTCGGCCGCAAGGTTTGTCATTGTCGACACCTGACGGTAAAAGTCCCGGGTATATTCCTCACGTTCGAGGGCAATAGTGAGGACTGCCAGCGCATCGGCGCCGGCGGGAATCTCGCGGTTCTGAATGAGCTTATCGAGACTCAAACGGTCGAAGCCTTCGGCATCACCGTCAGTCGTCGATTCGAGAATACCGGCAAGCCTTGATTCATGCTTGACCTCCTCGGCTTCAAGCTCGGCAAGGAGAGCTTTTACGCCTTCCTCGGTCACTAAGCCCGACGCACCTTTATAAAACAGCATGCTTTCATGCTCAATTCTTATCGAATACTTGAGAATATCTGATATCTTCATCTCGCCTTGACTCATTTAATCCTCCTTCTTATTCAAATATCTGTCTATTCCGACTGCGGCCAGATGCCCGTTTGAAATTCCTGTAATAACATCAGGTCCTTTTACTATGTCTCCGCCGACAAACAGCCAGGGCTGGTTTTTAACCTGAAAGTCAGGGTCGGCGACAATCTGCCGCCGGGGACTGTATTCAATATTATCATTGAGCTGCTTTGGGATGTATGAGAGGTCAGCTCCCTGACCGATGGATTCAACTATCATGTCGGCCTCATAGAACTGCCTGTCGTCGAGATCAAACTTGGGACTAAAGCGTCCCTCCTTGTCAAAAATTGCAAGGCATTTTGCAACCTCGAGGCCCTTAAGGTTCTCATCATCGACTATATCTATCCTCTGCGGGCCGTAGGCGGGAGTGATGGTCGCTCCCTCTTCACGGGCTTCAACGACTTCTTCTTCATCTGCGAGCATTCCGCCATGGGGCTCAAGACAGGTGGCGGTAATATTTACCCTTCCGTATTTCTTCCGCTGGATTCGGGCCAGGGATCTTGTTATATCCATGGCAACATTTCCGCCGCCTATTACGACGATCTTCTCAGGAACATAAAAATCCTCTCCGAGTGCTATCTTGCGAAGGAGATCAATTGACTGGAGAACCTTCTTGTGGTCGGCATTCTCAAGCATTGTCGAACGGCCCATATGAAGACCGGTGCCGGCAAAGACAGCGTCGTATTGCTCTTTAAGCTGTTCGAGCGTTATCTCTTTTCCGACCATAGTATTCGTCTTTAATGTTACACCGAGAGACAGGATGTAATTTACGTCCTTGTCAATCTGATCATAGGGAAGGCGGTACTCGGGGATACCATAGCGCATCATTCCGCCCGCCTCGGGCAGAGCCTCAAATATTGTCACCTCATATCCCATCATGGCAAGATAGTGGGCGGCAGAAAGTCCCGAGGGGCCTGAGCCGACAATAGCGACCTTCTTTCCATTTTGTTCAATCTTATCGGTTCCGAGGATTTCCTTGTATTTCTCAGAGGGAACATTGTCGGCAATGTAGCGCTTGAGCCAGCGGATTGAAAGGGGTTCGCCCTTGTTCCCAATCGAGCATACCGTCTCACATTTATGGGTGCAGATACGTCCACAGATCTCCGGAAGAGGATTAGTCTCATAGAGGATCCTAAGACCCTCTTCCATATCATCTTCCCTGACAGCCTTAATATAGGCTGGGATTCCCATGTGTGCCGGACAGGCGGCTGTACAGATACCGCATTCGACGCAGCGGTCGGCTTCCCTCTGGGCCTGCTCTTTTGAGTAGCCCTTCATCATCTCAATAAAAGAATCCTGCCGCTCCAGGGCTGAGAGGTGGTCCATATTAACCCGCACAGGAGAAGTGAGATCATAGTTATCGGGCTTACGGTAACCCATCTCAGAATTATCCCAGTATTTATTCTCAGCGCCGATTACAAAAAGATAATCATCAGGACTTCCGAATTTTTCCCGGTCAATCGCCTTATCAGCATTCTCACCTTCGACGGACCATCGGAATTTATTGGACATTCCAAGCGAGTTCGTCGTGCAGATATCAACGCAGAGGGCGCACCAGCAGCAGCGGCCGTAATCAACACGCGGACGAAGCCCGCTGTCACCGGGTTTCGCGACAATGCCTTCAACCGGCACAAGATCTATTGCCGCGTTCTGGCAGATCTCCTCACAGGTTCCGCAGCCTATACATTTTTCAAGATCATTTATATGAAACCCTCGGTATCTCGATGATCCCTCACGTTCTTCAGGTTTTCTGATAGTTACGGGATCTTTTAATATATTTTTCCAGACGGAAAACGGGTAAAGTACATCTTTCCAACTCATTTTCTACCTCTCTACCTCTGGTGGATATGTATGCAGCGAGACGAGCGTGGCCGCAACATCAGCTATATTACAATTCACCATCATCTTTTCAGCAAGCGTCACCGCGTGGGTGTAACTGGGGCCTCTGACATTAACCCGCCTGGGGTATCCAGAACCGTCGGTTACTATATAATAACCGTACTCCCCGCGGGTACATTCCGCATTTACATAGGTTTCTCCGGCGGGAATCTTCCAGTGAAGCATACTCGGCAGATCTGCTTTGAATGCCCCCTCATCAGGTGTTCGCTCAAGAATCTGACGGATAAGATCTACCGACATCATTACATCCCGCCACCTGAGGTGCGCCCTGGCATAGACATCAGAATCTGTTTCGGTAACCGGCAGGAACTCAAGCTCGGGATATTTAAGGTAGGGATTGTCCTTACGGACGTCCTTCGGAACTCCTGCGCCTCTGGCATTCGGGCCTGTGATGCCGTACTCTTCTATCCAATCCGGATTTATATAGCCGAGCCCCTTGGCTCTCTTCTTGAAGACGGCATTATTAAAGACAACCCTCTCATAATCACGGAGCAGCGGAACAATGTCATTCAGGGTCTCGCGCATCTTAGCCTTAAAGCCCTTCGGAAGATTATCGCGCACTCCGCCGGGAAGCATATAAATGTGGTATATCCTTGCCCCCGAAAGTTCTTCAAACATATCAAGAACCCTGTCGCGGCAGTAGAGCATCCACTGGCTAGGAATTCCAAAACCAAATGCCCCAACCTGACCGCTGAGCCACATAAGATAGCTCTGGAGCCTGGCCATCTCTAGAATAAGCGTCCTTATCCACAATGCATTTTCAGGCACCTCAACACCGGCAAGCTCCTCCAGAGCCGCGGCGTAGCAGTACTCATTAAAATCGGGCTCGGGAACGCAGATTCGGCAGACAAGGGGGAAATTGTTTATAAAACGCCTGCGCTCCATCAGCTTCTCGAATCCTCTATGCAGATAACCAACATGGGTTTTTGATTCCATGACCTCGTCCCCGAGCAGCGTCAGCTCAAGGGACATATTTCCGGTTATTCCCGGATGGTTCGGCCCCTGCCAGACCTTAGTATACTTGCCGCTTGAAAGATCAATATCAACCGTGCCGTCACTTTTTGTCTCAGGGAAGAGCTCCCTGTTCTTTAGGCCGTAATCAAGCATTCTTCTCTCCTGAAGATTTCTTCGAAATCTCTTGAGGAAAGTCCTGGGACTTTCCTCCCTCATTGGGGTAAAGCTGACTTTTCATATACTCCGCAGGATCATTGCTCCCTCTGCCTTCTCTGGGAAAGTAGGTCTCTTCCGAATATTTCTTTGTGTCGAAATCTCTCCTGTACGGGGGAATGTCATCCCAATATTCGAGAATAAGCGGGTCATTCACCTCAGGACTGCCCGGAAAATCTATGCCGAACATCTCATGAAGCTCTCTCTGATATGTCTTAACCGCCGGCCACAGATGGTGCGCGCTCTGCATTTCAGATTCATCAGGCCACACCGAACGCTCAATAAAGGTCCGGAGTCCAAGTCTTATCTTTAGTTGTGGATTATTCAAAAGATATGTCAGCTGGAAACGATCTTCTTCAATCCAGTCGACTGCCGTAATCAGTATGAGGTGAGTAAATCCCCCTGTGATCTTCAGATGTGTGAGCAGACTGATTACATCCTTCTTTTCACATGTAATGAACCAGCCGTGATCGGAGTTAACATCCTGAAGCGGGAACTGCTTTTTTATATTCTCAATAATTCGTTCCATATTACCCCCTACCAATTGTAATCCGGCATGTCCCAGGATTTAATAATCTTCTTCTGGTTTGCCTTATACCAATCAAAATTTTCCGCGTATTCGTTCGAACCTTCCCCTCGTCCTTCCTTGATGCGCTTTTTCAGTACCGTAAAACCGTCAAGAAGGGCCTCGGGGCGCGGCATGCAGCCTGTTATGTACACATCAACCGGAATATAATGATCGAGCCGGTTAACTGTGTTGTAACTGTCCCAGTACATCCCTCCGTTAATTGTGCAGCTGCATAGCCCTATAACCCATTTAGGTCCCTGCATCTGTTCATAGCTTCGCACAATTCTTTTTATTGTCTTAACCGACGCGTATCCGCCTATTACAAATACTGTTGACTGCCGGGGCGTGGGACGCCAGTGAATACCAAACCGGAAGGCGTCATACATAGGGCTCATCAGCGGGCGCATCTCAATTGCCCCGCAGCCCGTACCGAAGCCGAGAATATATATAGACTCAGCCCGGCACCAGTTCATGAAATTCTCGAGAGGGGTGATTTTCGAAGGAGGATGAACCTTGGGCCTCGCATCCGAAAAATAATCCTTCATAGGATCTACTTCAAACTCCTCTCCGTCAGGAGAGGTTACCATCCGTTTTTCCAGATCGGAGAAACGCTTTTTATAGTTCATCTTTGCCATATCAGTACCTTATGTTTACAAAAATTATAGAAATCAGGCCAATGAGCATCGGATACTTTAAAAACCATCTGATGCTATGGTCAACACGAAATCTCGGAAAAGACAGACCGACAAAAACCGACCACATGTAAACAAGGAAGGTCTTTAAAAAGAAGACAAGGAATGTCAGCAGATAGTTATCATACAGCGCTACTCCGCCGAAGAAAAAGTTCACAAAGAGGATGGTTTTAGCTACCGGAAAAATGGTCCGGTTTGTCATAAGCATTGCGAGAAACTGAGACTGGTATTCAGTCGGAGGACCAATTGGTATTTCCTGAGGAGCAAGGACGACATCAAAGGGTGAGCGCATCATTGAGCCGAGAAAGGCCAGCATGGCCGCCGCTGTCGCAATAGGGTTAGTGAACAGGGTCCAGTTAAGAAAACTGCCCTGCTGGGCAGCTACAATCTCGGTAATATTCAATGAATGATATTGAACCGCTATTGAATAAACAGCCATTATCATCGGAATCTCGGCCATGGTCACCTGCGAGAGACCGCGGCTGACCCCGAGTGCCGCATAGGGGTGCCCGGATTCGCCGCCGCCGAGCGCCATTCCGAGGGTTCCGAGGAACATGAAATACGAAATCAGCACAAGATCCCCGGCGAATGAAAATGATGAGAAAATCGGCGCACCATAGATTATGGGCAGAAAAATCAGGATGCCCGCACCACCTGAGAACCTGAACACAGGCCCCAGATAGTACATAACTCCATGCGAAATTGACGTTCTTGTTGCCCACTGCCTGATTAAATTGACATAGGGCTGGAATATTCTTATTCCCATTCTCTTACCAACACGGGCATATATCTTGCCGATAATTCCTTGCAGGATAAGGCCGTAATTGATTGTGAGGAAGATGGTTAATGCGGCATAGACAATTTTCATATAATCAAAATCAGCCATCTATTTACCTCCGTTACTTAATAAAAAGGATATGACTACGAACACAATTATCTGCAGCAGGTAGGTCTGACCGTTACCAGTATAAATACGTCTTGTGAATCCCGCGATTGAATGCATGAGATCTGCAACTCCGCTCCAGAATTTCGTTGTTATTGGATACTCGAGAAAGCCGAGGGCTTTCCGGTAGGGCGCAAACATATTATACGCAAAATGCGTTGTTTCCGGACGAGCCGGACGCTCAGCGGCATAGACTATATTGAACTGCTTGATCTTCTGTGCTCCGCGGTTCAGGAAAAACAATAGAGCGAAGTTTGCTGCAAACAGCGCTATGAAGACCCACATTACTGCTTCACCATTCCAGTATCCGAACTCAGATACTGCCGTAGCGCCGTTCCAGACAAGTGCGCCTTCGGGGTGAAATTCCGAGACTATATCTCCGATCGGCCGGAGGAAGGCTCCGGGAAAGAAAGACAAATACAAGACCAGCAGAATCAGAAGAATTTGCGGTAGAAGTATCCAGAATGGAGCCTCCTTCACCCTGCGGTGCACGTCCTTCAGCTGACCGAGAAAGATTGCGAAAATCAGCCTGAACAAATAGAGGAACGCAATGAGGCCAGAAACGCCGGCGACAACTCCCTGCAGCAGCCATCCCTTTTCTATAACCGCATTATAGGTAAGCCAGCGTCCGCTGAAACCTGCTAGAGGCGGAATACCTGAAAGCGCAATGATGCTCACAAGAACCATGAAGAATGTTACAGGCATTCGGGTAATGAGTCCGCCCATTTGATACATGTTTCGGGTTTTAACACGGTGAACAACACCGGCAACAGACAGGAACAGAATAACCTTGTAGGTGAAGTGGACTATCGCAAGCGACAGCGCGGAAAGCCATCCAAGATGAGACATCAGAGAGATGCCGAAGAGGGCATAGCCCATCTGAGCAATACTCGAGTAGGCAAGAAGCCTCTTCGCATCCTCCTGCATAGCCGCCATGTAGTTGGCTGTCAGGGCCGTTATAACACCTATCCAGCTGAGAACATATGGAATATTTATCTTTCCGATGGACTGATCACCCAAGGCGATGAAGGTCATAAGAAGGCCAAAAACACCGGCTTTCAGCAGAATACCCGAGACCATCGGAGAAACATCGCCTTCGGCTTCGGCATGAGCCCCGGGCAGCCAGATATGCAGCCCCGCCGACGCCGTCTTGGTCATGAAACCGACTGCCAGAAGAATGGTTATTATTCCCGACAGACTGCTGCCGGATACAGTTTTTAGAATATCCAGGGCAATAGAAGTGCCGCCTGCTTCAGCAAATGACATTGAAAAACCCGTCATGAGAAGGTAGGCCCCGCCGAGAGAGAACAGCATATAGGAAAGCGCATGAGGCTTTGATTTCTTACCCCTGAGAATAAGAAAATATGAACCGAGGGTCATCAGTTCCCAGAAAAAGAAGAAGGTAAGCATGTCGGTCGCTTCGATTATTCCCACAAGACCCGCGAACATCATGGATACCGCCGGATAGAAGCCCGGCCTTCTCCCCTTATTCATGAATCCAGGAAGCAGCGTGATTACAGCTCCTATTACGAAAATTGCCGCGAATATTGATCTATATCCTTCAATAGCCTGCAGCAGGGGATATCCGTACCAAGCAATGGCGGCAATAAGTAGTATATTTTTGACAATCGCCGGTAGAAAATCCAGAAGCAGCAGCACAATTACAACAGCCGGCAGCAGCCAGTTTATATTGTTTTCAAATACCGACAGATTAGCTGAAAAATATCCCAGTGCGAGCAGAGCCGCGGTCCCGGTAATAACCGGAACAAGGGTTCCAAAGCGAAAATCGAGATTGTCCTCTTCATTGAATGAGTCTTTAACCGCATTTCCGAACCACCTCATGAGGTAGACTGCTTCCAGAAGCGCTCCCCCGAGGATTACGGCAATCCAACCGTACTGGCCCTTTACAGCAAGTGACGTAATGAGCTCCCACTTAGCGAAGAATGACGGAAAGGGCGGCAGAGCAAGAAGAGCACCGACTGCAACCGCGAAGGCCACAATCAGGATGTTCCGCTTCCGGATTATGCCCCAGTCGTTTATTGATTCCTTACCTATGATGCCGGAAAGCCAGAACAGCACGGCCTTTGCCAGAGCGTGAGAGACAAGAAGTCCGAAGACAATCAGCTCGCCGCCGGCGATGCCGAAGATCTTCACGAGGGAGAACACCAGAACAAGAAGTCCAACCTGAGATATCGATGAATATCCTAGCAGACGTCGCGCGGCGGTCTGCTTCAGGGCTACTACGTTCATGCCGACGAAGGTCAGCGCTCCTATATACATCGAGGCATTAAGGAAGATGCCGCCTGTCATAGCCGTAATCTTTGTGAAAGCGTAGAACATTGCCGTGGCAGTTCCGGCGGCGACAAGCGCGCTCACAGGCGGAATTGAAGCCTGATAGGCATCTATCCCCCAGCCGTTAACCGGAAAGGGCTTAAGTTCTATCATAATCCCGATGAAAACGAGAAAGAGCCCGATATACCCGGCAGATGCCAGAGCAGGGCTCATCATCCCGGTTATCACGTCAATGTTCAGCGAGCCAGTTGCATAATAAGTAAATATTATGCCTATCAGCATGAAGCCGCTTGCCAGCGCGCCGGCTATTATAAACTTGAATCCGGCCCCAAGCTGTCTGATATCACTCCGGAGAGCAATAAGACCAGCCGAGGCAATACTTACGATCTCGATGAAGACGAAAAGGTTAAAGAGGTCTCGGGTTAAAATTATTCCATTTAGACCTACGACAAACACCAGAAGAAGCATCAGCATGTAGACCGAGGTCTTCTTATGCTCACGTCCGAGATACATGGTGGAAAGGAAGGCCGCGCTGTTAACCAGCAGAAGGAGGACTGCCTCGGACCTCCCCATGAAAAGGTTAATTGACAGCGGGGGGTTCATTCCCGAAGTAAATATCTCCGCAGCCTGAGTGGTGCCTTTGATTATTCCATACGCCCACTGGGCGGAAATGAAAACCATTCCGGCAAGGGCGGCGAGGGTGAGAGCAATCTGCAGGGCGGAGCCTGTTTTTCTTAAAAGCCCGAGGAGGAAGGCCGCCCCGAGGGCTATGACTATCAGATAAATCGGTTCTACCATTTCAGCTCCTCAAATTTATCGATCTCCAGGGTGCCTTTCTTCTCATACATATTTACCGCGTATGTGAGCATGAAGGCGGTAATCCCGAGACCAATTACAATGGCTGTCAGCACAAGGGCCTGGGGGACGGGATCCACATAGCTGACCCCGATATCGGACAGATTGGATATTATCGGGGCAGTGCCGCCGGATATATACCCGACGCTGATCATGATCAGGTGTATCCCGACGTCGAAGATGGTAAATCCTACTATCATTCTTATTATGTCCCGGTTTGTAAGCGCGCTCCACAGTCCTACAAGGACAAGAAGACTTCCGGTTGAAACTGCAATTGTACCTATCATTGGTCGTCCTCCTCTATTGTCTCGCCGTTCAGCGAGATTACAACCGAGCTGAGCTCCGAACCTACCTTAAGCCCTATTAACGTGTAGATAATTGGAATAAGACCCGCGCTGAAGAGAGTACCGAATTCTCCAAGGGGGATAATCCGGTTATCAAGAAAACCGTTTGCAACAAGGAGCGCTCCGGCCGCGCCGAGAGCCACATAGGCCAATCCCGAAATCGACTCGATAACCGACAGAACCGTGTGACCGATTTTCCTATTGGGGCTCGCAAGCACGGTAAGAACAACTGCCGAGGCAATTATTGCACCGCCCTGAAAACCTCCGCCCGGGCTAAGGTGTCCGTTCAGAAAGACATAGGCGCCGAACATCAGGATGAGCGGAAACAGAAGCGCCGATGCCGTTTTTAAGATTTCACTGCCTTCCCTGCGCACGGCATTCTCATTGCGGTTCAGATGAATCAGAAGCCCCACAACAGCGGCCGCGGCAAAGAGGATGGTGACCTCTCCGAGAGTATCAAGCCCGCGGTAGGTTACGACAACAGAAGTTACGATATTAGCCGAACCAAGCTCCGCCGGTCCTTTTTCAATATAATGGGCCGCAACCTCTGGCAGCGCGGTTCTTTCCCTAAAGCTTAAAATGAAGTTCAGCAGCATTGCCCCAAGACCGCCGAGCATCAAAAAGGTAAATGCTTTTTTAATCATTTTCTCGGCTCCTGTTAGTTACTTCAGAAACTTTGTAGGAATGATCTTGATCATTCCTCCTTATCTTTCTCAGGGCAAAGAAAAAAATAAAGGTCGTAAGTCCGCTGCCTATCGCCGCCTCAGTCATGGCAACATCCGGAGCCGCCATAATAATAAACAGGATTGAGGCGAAAAGCCCAGTCGCGCCTCCGGCCAGGACGGAGACGACCCTGTCTTTGACGGCAAGGGCTGTCAGCGCTGTAATTACTGTAAAAACCGATATAATCAGAAATAATATCTCCATGCCTAAGCCTCCTCTTCTTTTGCTTCGAGTTTATCCTCTATAGTAAGCGGGCTCATCGGCTCTTTATTGAAGTGAGCGGCCCGGGCAACTACATGGGATGAAACAGGGTTTGTAAGCAGAATAAACACAAGAAGAACTGCGAGTTTCGCAGTCCAGTCCGGGCTGAGAAAGGCAAGACCAACGAGAACAAAGATAGTCCCGAGAGTCGTGGCCTTGGTGCCGGTCTGTATTCTGTTATAAACATCGGGCATCCTGATTACTCCGAGAGAACTCAAGAAGAAGATTAATGATCCTATTAAAACAAAAATTGAACCTGCAATTTCCATTAAAGCCCCCTCTCGTAATAACGCGCTACAACCAGAACACCGAGAAAACTCAAGAGGCCGTAGACAAGTGCTACATCAACATAAATAAAGCGCCTCAGCAGAAAAGCTAGGATGCATATCACTGAAATTGCAATGATACTGATTACATCAAATGCAACCACTCTGTCCAGAACAGACGGGCCCTTGATGAACCTTAAAAGGGCTATGAATATACTCAGAAGAGATATCCCCGCCGCGATAAATAAAATTTTATCAGCCAAAGATCACCTCCAGATATTTCTCAAACTTTCCGACTATTTTGCGGGTCGCACCCTCAATATCCACATCGGAAGCGTCAATCCAGTGAATAAAAAGCGTATCGCCTTCGATATCTGTAGTTAGAGTTCCGGGTGTTAACGTGATGGAATTAGCCAGGGCAAGTCTGCCGAGCTTTGATTTCAGCCGAGTCTTAACTTCCACAATAGCAGGGTTTATCCTGACCTTTGGAGTCACGACCCTTGACATTACGTCGATATTTGATTTGATTAGTTCAATTAAAAAAACAACAAGCCAGGCTACTAGTGCAAAAAGCGCTTTCGGCGTCAGTCTTACATCTGTAAATATCCCGGTTCCAATAAAAAAGAACGATGTTATTACAGTAACTACTATTCCTGTAATAAGAACATCTCTGCCAATCGTCCCATTCAGACCAAGCCAGATAAGCAGGCCCAGAATCAGAGAAATTACGGCGGCTTTAAATTTCACCTCATACCCTCCAAATTAGATTTTTCCGAAAAGCAAGAAGTTACTATAAAGTTTAGTAAAACTTTAAACTGAATGCAAATTTTATTAGTATTCGGATATACATTATATTTTCACTCATGTTTTTGAATATGTCAATATTTATATATATTTATTTATATATTTTTATTCATTCCGGGCCGAAACTGGAATTTCAGCACGCTGAGGGAGAAGATAAGCTAATCGGGAGGTGTTTTGAAAAAAGAGAAGGTTTAAGCTAGGGATTCTTTAAACCACAAGCATTATCTGTACATCACAGACGTTTGTGTTCGTCGGTCCGGTCATAAGCAGTCCGCCGGCCCGCTTGAAGTAGTTATAGGAATCATTGTTATCCAGGTAGTCCTGAATCGACAGATCTTCGGCAGCGCCGGAGGCGGCAATTTCAAGGCTGGCAAATGCGCCTGCCGCGTCGGTAGGGCCGTCGTTGCCGTCTGTTCCGCCTGAAAGAAAGAAGATTTCAGCATTACCAGAGGGAGTATCCTTCAGCTCATTCAGGAAGGCAAGCGCCATCTCCTGGTTTCTGCCGCCGAGTCCTGTGCCTTTGATTGTAACGGTGGTCTCGCCGCCGGCAATTATACAGGCAGGCCGCTGCAGCATGCCGAGATCACGCTGAATGTCGCGGCCGATTCCAAGGTAGAACTTGGCCGCCCCTGAAGCTTCTCCGGTAATCTGAGAAGAAAGGATTTGTGTATTATAGCCGAGAGAAAGAGCGGCAGCTGCTGCAGAATGAAGGGCAGCCAAATTGGTTCCAATCAGGATGTTCCGGACATTTTTAAAGATTCCACTCCCGGCCTTCGGAGTTTCGGGTATTGAACCTGCATCACCGAACATCAGAATACGCGCCGCCGACACAGGAAGCAGCCTTTTTAGTTTATATTTTTCAGTGATGGCTACAGCTTCTGCAAAGGTTGAACTGTCCGGTACCGTCAAACCCGAAGCAATTGAGTCGAGCCTGTCACCGATCACGTCGGAGAGAATCAGGTTAAGAGAGTGGGCCGGATATATTGCCTCGGCAAGCTTTCCACCCTTAATTCCAGACAGATGCTTTCGAATCGTATTTATCTCGGCAATCTCTGCACCACATTCAAGTAATAGTTTCGTTGATGCCTGCTTATCGGCAAGGCTGCACTGCCATTCATCGTTACGGTACGGCATACACAGCAGAGAGGAACCGCCGCCTGAGATCAGATTGATGACAAGAGTCTTGTCATCCGCCGAACGGGCAAGCTTGATTATTTCTTCTGCGGCCTTTACGCTGTTATCGTCTGGTATAGGATGACCAGATTCGATAGTTTTTATGATTGAGAGATCTTCAGTATGACCGTATTTAACGGCAATAAGTCCTTCGCTGATTCGATTACCAAGAATTGCCTCGATGGCCTTTGCCATTCTCGCCGTGGCCTTACCGGCGCCGATAACGATTATCCGGTCATAGGTTGAAAGATTATATTCGGCCATCTGGCCCGGCAGGGTGACCGTAAAAAGATCCCCCTCGAGACTGCACTGCTCAAGAAGCATCGTCTCGGGGTCCACCCGTCTTACCGCCGCCTTGAAAATAGTTGTCAAATCTTCTCTGTAATCTCTGCCTTTTTTCATCCAGTCTCCCTTTTATAGAATAATAAGAAAATGAGGCCGTAATATCAATCGAGAATTACAATACTGCCGGTCAGGTTGTGAAAATATCCCGGAACAGATTCTTTTAGGCGGCTCATAGCGTCCTTGCCGGTACAGTGTGAGACACCGAGGAGTTCAATTCTCTCATCAGAGAGATATTTGACAGATTCTTCCAGCTGCTTCCCCCCGGCCTCAATAAGATGAGTTCCGCCCAGGACGGCATGAATAGGACGCTGGAAATATGTCTTTACCGCGTCAAGCATGTTCCGCACTCCCGGATGAGAGCAGCCCATCACTACAACAATTCCTTTCGGAGTATCAATTGCCAGAAGGATCTCATCATTGAATTCATCGGCAATTAACTCCCCCCCTTGCTCAAGCTTAAAGCGGGGATTAATACCCTCGGTACTGTTTACCCGGGGAAACGCCGTGAGTATATAAATGCCGCGGCCAAGGTGAGTAACCGGCTCTGATACTGACCGGTGCAGGAGGTTGAAAGCCTTGAGATCTTCCTCAGTAAAACTGTTTCCAAGATACTTATATTCCTGTTTCTTCAATCCGTATTTTTTCTCGAAAAAGCCCGTCCCGGTTATAAGCTCAAATCCGCTAAACCTAGAGGCAAGCTCCAGAAATCCGCCTGAATGATCATAATGGCCGTGACTGATGGCCACATAGTCGAGACAATTCAGATCTACTCCGAGTTTTTCCGCGTTCGACAAGAACTTCCCACTCTGCCCTGTGTCAAAGAGTATCTTAACATCATCTTTTTCAATGAAAAAAGAGAGTCCATGTTCGCACTCGAGTCCGGAATCTTTATCTGCAGAATTTTCAATTAGGGTTGTTATTTTAAATGACATGCTACCTCGAAACTTCGCCTTCCAGGCACGAAGCCGGAAGGCTGTTATATTGAAAACGAAGCTTAATATCCGCTTTCGATTGTCTGACCGCTGATTATCTTTATACCGCCGCTTGTACCGAGTCTTGTAGCACCGGCCTCGATCATTCTAACTGCGTCTTCGAATGTCCTCACTCCTCCCGCGGCCTTTACCCCTGTATCAGCGCCGACTGTTTTTCTCATCAGAGCGACATGCTCTGGAGTGGCGCCTGCAGTTGAAAAACCGGTTGAAGTCTTTACAAAGTGCGCACCGGCTTTCTTGCATATCTGGCAGGCGAGTACGATCTCTTCATTAGTCAGAAGCGCTGTTTCGATTATGACTTTGAGTATTGTTCTCTGTCCGCAGGCACGGAGGACCGACTTAACGTCTTCCTCAACAGCCTTGGTGTCTCCGGATTTCAGGGCTCCGATATTCATCACCATATCAATTTCATTTGCCCCGTCTTCGATTGCGTGACGAGCCTCGAAACTCTTACTTCTGCTGCTCATGGCTCCGAGGGGAAAGCCTACGACTACGCAGGTCTTCACGTCAGTACCACTGAGATTCTTTGAACACCTTTCTGCCCAGGTTGTGTTAACACAGACAGAGCAGAAACCATATTCCTTGGCCTCAGCGCAGAGCTTATCGATCTCAGATGCTGTCGCGTCGGGTTTAAGAAGGGTATGATCTATATATTTTGCCAGTTCACCGGGAAGCATTGAGCTGCGTGAACCGGAAGGTTGTCCGGAACAGGCGGCTGAACAGCTGCTATCGGCTGTATTTTCGGATTTAAGTTTATTAACAACTTCTTTTGTAATGCTTTCTATCAGTTCTTTCTCATCCATAACTGTTATCTATTTCCCCTTTCGACTGCCATCATCTTGTTTATCCTCGGCCAATGCCTGCCTCCCTCGAATCTGGTTTCAAGCCATATCTTTGCCATTTCACATAATTCTTCCGGTTCATGAAGAGGGCCGCCGAGTGTTAATACATTTGCGTTGTTATGTAGTCTGCTGTTTTTCACGGTCACTATATCATAACAGAGAGCCGCACGTATACCTCTGACCTTATTGCAGACCATCGAGGAGCCAATGCCGGCTCCGTCTATCATTATCCCCATGACGTTCTCGTTCCTTGCAACATTACGGGCAACCTTTAATGCATAGTCCGGATAATCAACTGCGTCCTTTGAAAATGTTCCGACATCTTCAACCTTATATCCTATAACCTCAAGATATCGTTTCAGCATTTCCTTTGACTCAAATCCGCCATGGTCCGAACCAATGAAGACCTTTGAAACATTTTCAATGCCGTTCTGTTCCTTAAAATCAACTTTGCTATACATCTTTCCGCTCCGCAATTGAAATTTCGTCAATTATTCCAGCAATAATGGTTCTAATTGGTAATCCGGATGAATTCAAGGCGAGATTTGCAGATCCGCCTTCATCGATAATAAACACCAAATCTCCCACACCGGCCTGGACTGTATCAACTGCGATGACGGATTTTCCTGAAACCTTACCATCTGGAGCCGTTGGTGTTACATACAGCAGTTTGTGATTTTCAAGGGCTGGAATCTTCACAGTTGAGACAACAGTCCCGGTTATTCGGCCTATAATCACTTTCCGGCCTGATCGAATTGATCTATTATACCTATTACCGCGGCGTCAGCAGGATTGAAAGCCTTTTTCAACGACATAGCCGCCTCCCGTCCGCCTTCATATATAACCAAATCTCCGGGACCGGCCAGCACTGTATCACAGGCGACAACAGGCTTACCTGTTTCATTCAAATCATCATCAAGAGGCTGAATGAGCAGCAAAATAACACCTTCAAGCGACTCTGATTTTACTGTGCATACAACTGATCCGGTTACCCTTGCAATCTTCATTTACTCTCCGTTTTATACGATCCTGAAATTATCGACGAGCACACATCTTCTTTCTCTTGTGAAATCTCTCGCCCTTGTAAACCCTTCTCCGGTGGGGCTTGCAATGGTGAACGATGTGTAACCTGTTCCGCCGAAGCCCATGCCGTTAAAGTTCGATCCGTTCTTGACAAAAAGGGAACAGTCGATAACCTTCGCCATCTTCGACAGTTTGCTGATATTTGTCGAATGCATCGACGCACTATGACGGAATCCATGTTCACATTCAACCGCCAGCTCGATGGCCCTGTCAACATTTTCCACCCTGACAAGGGGTATCACCGGCATGAGCTGCTCTGTCCATACAAGCGGATGAGATTCGTCGACTTCACATAGCAGTATTCTTGTGTTCTCCGGAACTTCAAGACCTATCTCGCGCGCAATTACTGCGGCATCCTTTCCAACCCATTTCTTATTCACAGCCCCCTCGTCCCCCCGCCTGCCGGGCCGGTCGATAACGAGCTTGGTTACCGCCTTAATCTGAGCCGAGTCGAGCTCCCAGGCCCCGTATTTTTTCATGGCAGCTTTAAGGCTGTCGGCAATCTGCCTTACAACTAGAAGCTCCTTTTCGCAAATACAGACAATATTATTATCGAATCCTGTTCCCGCTACAATGTCCCTGGCCGCTTTATCAATATCCGCTGTTTCATCGACCACAACCGGTGGATTTCCGGGCCCGGCGGCTATGACCTTCTTGTTAGAGCTCTGGGCCTGTGCCACTACCGCCGGACCGCCTGTGACTGTCAGAAGATTAATAAGCGGATGTTTCATTAACATTTGAGCTGATTCGATTGTAGGTTCTTCGATGGTGGTGATGAGATTAGCCGGGCCGCCGGCCCTTTCGATTGCTTCATTAAGGAGGCCTACCGTCAAAACGGAAACCTTCTTTGCGGCCGGATGCGGGTTGAATACAACCGCATTTCCGGCCGCAAGCATACTGATGGCGTTGTTTATAATAGTTTCAGTCGGGTTCGTCGACGGTGCAATGGCACCTATCACTCCATATGGAGCCTTCTCGGTGAGGGTCAAACCATGGTCGCCCGAATAGCTGACAGGCTGAAGATCCTCAACTCCGGGGGTCATCTCGGCTGCAAGTTTAATTTTATTTACTTTATCTTCATAACGCCCCATACCGGTTTCCTCAACGGTTAGCCTTGCCAGCCTCCCGGAGTTATCTATAGCCGCGGCACGCATGGCCTTAATCATGGCATTCCGGGTCTCAAGACTGGTCTCCCTGAACACCTTGAAAGCTAGAGATGCTTCATAAACCGCTTTATTAATATCAGTGTAGATTCCCGGAACCGGAGCGTAATACTCAGAAGGCCCCGTTCCTTTTGTTTTCATCTCAGAGAGAACACCTTTGACAATACTGCTTACAGTTTTTTCGTTAATTTCCACACAAAAACCCCTTCAATTCTGGAGGCGGACCGGGAATTACAACTTTTCGATAAAGCTGATTCCTGGCTGTTAAATAATCAACCACTGACTCCATTGCGTATTCGATGTCTCCAATCTTTCCGCTGATTGTTGTTACACCCTTTCCGCCTGTCTCATTTCCTGACACAATTGATCGAACCCTGATAGATGCCGCCTTCGCGCTCCTGTCGGCGGCATCTATCGCAGAGGCAAGAGTATAGGTTTCAATTATTCCCAGGGCATCAAGATTCGCGGCGGTTTCAGCCTTTTCAAAGCCGGCATCTGACTGATTTACATTTATTACCGGCACAACCTGGCTGCTGAGATTTTTCAGAAGCACATGATCCAGAACCGATTCTCCCGCGGCCTCGATGCCGGCGTCCATCGAAAACTCTACCGAGGCGACTTCTCCTGTGAGGAAAATTATAAATTTACCCGGATTAAGTATCTCAGCCTTAAACACGGAAACAGGTGCTGCTTTTATCACCGCATCGAGTGCTATATATCCATCAGCAATGCTGTCAAGTTCGATTATTCCGAGAACTTCAAATATCATTTGCTGTACACGTCCTTTCCGGATTCTTCCACTATATCCACTATTCCGATTACCAGCGCATCTACCGGCTTATCGATAGTCTCGGGAATCTGTCGGGTTGAGGACCCTTGAGAAACAAGGACTATCTCACCCTGCCCCGCACCTACCGAATCAAGGGCGACTATTGCCGTTCCGTCCGGCTTGCCGTCCACCGCGCATGGGGTAACAAGCAGGTAGGTCGGCTGCTCCATTCGATCGCTTCGGGCAGAGGCCACAACGGTTCCGGTAACCCTGGCGAGTATCATTTTACTCTCCCGCCCTTTACGTATACCAGCTCCCCTTCAAACTCGAGGTTATCTACAATTGCGATTATAGTGGCATCACTTGGTTTTCCTGAGGTTACATCGGTTTGCCGGCTGCTGCTTCCAGAGACATAAAATACAATTTCTCCATAACCCGCGCCGACCGCATCCATTGCTACGACATAATCCTGCTTTCCCTTCATTGTAGCGGGTTCTATTTTCTCGAGCAGAAGAAATTTCATGCCTTCAAGCCGGGGTTCTTTCATGGTAGAAACAACTGTTCCTACCACCTTTGAAAGTACCATGACTTATTTTCCGCCCTTTTTTCTTCCAAGCGGATAGATCTCATCTATGCTTTCGTGTGGTCTCGGAATTATGCTGACTGAGATAACCTCTCCTACCCTCTCAGCGGCTCTGGTTCCGGCATCCAGCGCAGCCCTGACTGCCGCGACGTCGCCTCGGGCAATCGCCGTGACATATCCACCGCCAATCTTCACCTGCCCGATAAACTCTACATGAGCGGCTTTTACCATTGCATCCGATGCTTCCACCATGGCCGCAAAGCCCCTTGTTTCTATCATTCCCAAAGCGTTTTCGGTTGTCGCCATAATTTACTCCTATAAAATTTCCCTGCCACAACGGCAGGTTAGCTGGAGTAAAGTTTAGCAAGCGAAGCCTACGGCTTTTGCTTGTCAAACTTCAAAATGATAAAAATACATGGAGGTATTTTTATCATTCCTCCTTGAATCCTGTTATGAAATAACTCTGCCGTCTATATCTGAAAGTCTCGATTCAACAATTTCCTTGCTGACAAGTACTTCAGCCTCTTTTCCGGCAATATAGATTCTTCCGTATTTTCCATATCCGGTTACATTTACAATCTTTATGTTTGATGCCTTTTCGGCTTCATTAGCGGCGTAAAAAGCATAACCGGCGGGTTCTATCTCCAGAACAAAAAGAGTGTCCCCCCGGAGAACCATATTTCCAAACCGTACTTTATTTACCAGCTGCGCGTGATGGTCGCTGATGTTCTTGATAAGCTGGCTGGTTAAAACTCTGGGCTTCAATCTGTCGGCAGTTGTTAAACCGAGTTCGGTAAGTACTGATTCTCCGGCCTGACGGACGTCAGCCTGGCTGTCGGCATGAACCTCAAGAAGACCGAAAGACCGTTCCACTATCTGAATTCCGGGCACTACGTCCGTTGCTTTAAGAGCAACGTCAGTTAAGCGGTTTATTTCAATTCCTGGTGAAATTTCTATAAACGCGCAGGCCTGTCCTCCGACAGGAAAATATCCTCTTGAAATCGTGCACATGAATGACGCCATCTGCAGCTGCAGTGAGTCAATAAAATTGAAGGTACGTAAATCAACCTTATTCATATTACGTCCCCTATCCGTTTAATGGTAATTTGGCGTCTATTCCCGCGTCCGGCCTCGGAATAAGATGAACCGAGATTATTTCTCCTGCTTTTTCACCCGCCCGGCTACCCGCATCCAGCGCGGCCCTTACCGCGGCGACATCACCCCGGATTATTGCAGTAACATATCCTCCGCCGGATTCTTCCCAGCCCTTCAGTTCAACTCTCGCGGCTTTCACCATTGCGTCCGATGCTTCCACCAATGCCGCAAAGCCCTTTGTCTCGATCATGCCTAATGCTTTTGCCTGTCCCTCTGCCATACATCCCCCTTAAATATCCATCCACATTTTGGTAGTCCGCTAAAAACTACAGTTTCCAGCGGTCCTCTTTATACTATGTGTAATTCGATATCATGATTATTTATGATTTGAACATATTCATCAGATACCCCGTCATCAGTAATAATTATTTCAAAATCTTCCAGGTTGGCAAAAAAATTAGTCTGAACCTTTCCGAATTTCGTTGAATCAATGAGAAGTATCCGGCACTGGCTTGATTCCATTATCGCTTCCTTCACATCCCTTTCATGCTGAATCTTCGTGGTCACGCCTAGGCCGGCATTGGCTCCGCTTGCCGAGATAAAGGCCTTGTTTGTTCTTGTGCGTCTTATGAGTGACAGACCTTCAGGGCTTTCAAACATCAAGGATCTTTCATGGAAGAGCCCGCCGGCAAAGATTATCTGGCTGTTTTCCCTTTTTACAACCTCGTTCAGCACGTTCAGTGAGTAACATAAAATGCTGAGCTGCATATCTATGGGAAGGAGTCTTGAGAAGACTTCCATCGTGGAACCTGAGTCAATTGTTATGACCTCATTAGGTTCCAATAGAGAGACGGCCTTCTCGGCAATACGCTTTTTTTCCTTGATTCTCATCGCCGTCGCAGCAGGCAGGGTATAATCCATATCTAATGCACTGTCGTTCTCTCCGGGATTAATAAACGCTCCGCCGTGAAGGAGCTTGACGATATTCTGGCTTTCCAGAATTTTTAAATCTCTTCTTATTGTCATGTCAGAAACATAGAGGATTTTGGCAAGCTCCTTGACATCAGCTGAATTGTACTTCTGAAGGTGTTCTACTATATTATTCAGCCTTTTAGTTCTCTTATTCATATTTCAGTTTACTCTTCCTGTTAAAAGTCTATAGAATAGCTTATGCCTAATAAAAGAGTATGTCAACTTTTTTGTTGTTTTAGTAACATTTGTTATTATTGAATCAATTTCTCCTCAATTCATCAGAACCAAAAAGAAACCCATTCAAATTACATGTGTATCCCCGCAGCATTCTCAACCTTTTACGGCTCCGAAAGTTAAACCCCTAACAAGGTATTTCTGAAAAAATAATGTAAGAATGATGCCCGGAGTTATTGCTACTAAAGATAATGCCGACAACTCACCCCAATGGATCTCGTGTCCTCCTATCATTCCTGACAATGTCAGAGTCAAAGTTTGAACGTTAGATCGTGTAAAAATAAGGGCGAAAAGGTATTCGTTCCAGGAAAAAATAAAAACAAAGAGCGCGGTTACGGCTATTCCGGGAACAGCCAAAGGTAGAATATATTTACGAAAAGCATGGAGTCTTGAATATCCATCCAATAATGCGGCGTTCTCAATCTGATGTGGTATATCCTCAAAGAAACCCTTCATTATCCACACAGCGAACGGCATGTTTATCAGAATATATGATACGAATAAGACTGGATAGGTGTCAAGAATTTTAAGAGTTTTAAATATCATAAATAGTGGCATGGTTGCAATAACGGGAGGAGCAAAAAGAAGAGATAAAACAAAAAAACTTAAATCATCACCTCCAAGTTTAAATCTTCCCATACTATATGCCAGTAACATTCCAAATCCGATGACTAAAAGCGTATTTGCACTCGCGACCACGAGGCTGTCTACAAGCCCCCGGACTCCCCCGAAAACTGTGAATGCTCGAGTAAAATTATCAAACCCGAATGAACTGGGCCAGAAAACGGGAGGGTAACTGTAAAATTCTCCGCTTACCTTAAAAGCGCCTATGGCTATCCAGAAAACTGGAAACATAAAACTCACCAGAAAGATTCCTATCAATAAAAACCTGAGTATTGAGAAAAGCCGTCTAATTCTTGCTCTTTTCAGTAAAGATTCGTTGGTTAAAATAATATTACTCATTACTCAGTACTCCCCGCATTCCGTTTCATTACTATAGCCATAAAAAGTTTTGCGATAATAACCATTATAATCAATTGAATGACAGCTAAGGTGGATGTCATTCCGACATTGAAATTCTTAAAACCGTAAATGTAGGTAAGGACACTAAGTGTTTCAGTAGCTATTCCCGGACCTCCACCTGTTAAGACTTGAACCGGATCGAAGATTTTAAAAATAAAAATTATCCTGAGTAAGACAACAAGAGCAAACATAGGCTTCAACAGCGGCATAGTAATCCGCCATAGGGTCTCCCAACTTGAAGATCCGTCAACACTCGAGGCTTCATAAACTTGTTTTGGAATTGCCGACAGTCCCGCAAGAAGAACTACGGTAACAAAGGGGGTCCACTGCCATGTATCCATTATTATTATGGATATCATCGCAAGCACCGGTTTGGCCAACCATGCTTTTGGCGCCGCGCCTAAAAAACTGATCAGATAATTTATTGGGCCAAATCTTTCATCCAGAATAATTTTCCATTCAAATCCGGATACTACCGGGGTTATCATTACCGGGATAAGAAAAAGAGCAATGACGACCTTACTTCCCGGAAATTTTTTAAAAAGCAGCAGCGCCATCAAGAGCCCGAGTGCTGATTGCACAGGAATCCCCACTACCATAATTACCATTGTATTTTTAAAAGCATTCCAGAATCTGACATTTTGAAACAATTCTAGATAATTCTTTAAAAATGCGAACCGCGGAGGAACTGGGGTGGCTAAAGTTTTAACAAATAGACTGTTTACAAACATATAGAGCAGCGGCCCAGCTACAAGCAATATTAAAGCCACAAGCCCAGGCGCCGCCATCAGCAAAGCAAACCGCTTCTGACTCTCCCCCAATGTAAGTGCTCTATTATTATTCAACATTAAAATCTCCTAAAACAGATATATAGAGTACCTGCTTTTGCAGCAGGTACTCTAATTGATCAATCTTTCCAGAATCCGTATTCTGCCCATACATCGAGCATATTATTATAAATTTTCTTTTGTTTATCTCGCCCGAGAGTCTCTGAAATTTTATCCCATTCTTTTGCTGCAGTATCCAAAGCAGCTTTAGCTTTAGTACTTCCTGATAGTGCACTGGTTATAGCTATATCAAGGGTATCTAGATATTCACCAGAGCCAGGAATGTTAACGTCCGGAAAAAGATGGTTTAGGTTCTCCATTACAATTTCTAAATATTCTTTGGATTCCTCAAGCGTACCGAAGGCTTTAAAAGCTTCTGCATTTTCGACATGACTATATCGATACGGATCAAGACCTGTGGCTGAAGAAGAAACACATTCAGTGCTAATATCAGTGGTCAACTTCCAGGCAATCCAATAAGCTTCTTCCGGATGAGTACATGTTTCAGGTATGGAAATAATACGTCCAACTGGTGCCGCCGCTCTAAAATATACAGAACCGTCCGCCTGCCTTACTCCGGGCATCCTTGCAATACCACAGTTGCCGACAATATTTGAAATTGCGGGATCATTTGACTTCTTCCATACATCAGACCACTGGACCATAGTTCCGACTCTCCCCTGAAGGAAAGCATTTTTCAATTCTTCATAGCCCATATTCATGACGTCAGGAGGACTGAAGGCCTTTAACTTATCCAAAATTTCAAGAGCTTCGATTCCTGCAGCTGAGTTAATCTGAGGCTTAAGATTTCTATCAAAATAAGAACCGCCGAGTGATGCAAAAATATTTGACCACCAGGCATAAGCAAATCCTCTGGCTCCAAGAAAAGCAAATCCATAAAAATCCTGAGTTAGAATTTCACCGGCAAGCATATCACCCTTTTTTCTTGTAAAAAATTCTGCGACATTCATCAAATCTTTCCAAGTTTCAGGAACTTCAAGAGACTTACCGTATTTGGATTTGAATGCAGTTTTTTCTTCTGCACTGCTGAAAATATCTTTTCTAAAATAAAAATTTAGAACATCACCGTCATAAGGGAGAGCATATGTGCTTCCGGCATAATTACAGTATAAATCTCTATATGCAGGAACAATATCATCCAGTTTCGGATCATAAAGTTCAAAATATTGATCTAGCGGTTTCAGATATCCAAATTCAGCAAATTCCCCCAGATAAGCAGGGTAGAAGATCACCAGATCATAAGCACCAGTTCCGCCGATAAACTCTGTTTTCAATTTTTCGTAAACTGCAGTAAAAGGTACACCGATAACCTCTATTTCTATTCCCATTTTCTCGGCATCTTCTTTAATCCACTCAAGGGGGGTAAGGTTATGGCCCTGATCTCCATAGACAGCAATCCTTATAGGACCGTCCTTTTCCGCGCCTCCCTCTTCATCTTTCTGACCGCCGGAAAACACAGCTTGAGTAAAGATAAGAACAAGGACTACCGCCAGCAGAAAGATTTTACTTTTGCCTTTCATACAACTCTCCTTAATTATTTTTTAACTCAATCAATGATCGAGTTTTTAAATATCTTTAATCTGCTTTGTAGTTTCGATATCATAGAAGAGCACTTTTTCAGGTACAAAACCAAGTATAACTTTTTCATCAAGCTGAAGACGAAGATCAACATCACCAATCATAAACACGATATCTCCGGATTCAAGTTCAATAGCGGCCTGAGTGTAATCGCCAAGATTTTCAAATGTATGGACACTGCCTTCTACACCCTTTTGTTTAGAAGAATCCAATAAACCAACATACTTTGGACGCATCGCAATTATAAACTCAGACTTCTGAGGAAAAGCTTTTAGCCCTAATTCTGCAGAGGTCAATTTCGAACTTCCAATCTGAAGATATTCTTTACCGTCTTCGGTAATCCGTTTTACCCTCAGAGTGTTCATAGGTGGTTCACCTACAAAACCGGCTACAAATAAATCCTCCGGGCTGTCATAAATTTCTTCTGGTGTCCCTATCTGATGAATTATTCCATCATTCATTACTATTATTCTGTCAGACATCGCCATTGCCTCAAGTTGATCATGAGTTACAAATAATGCAGTCAGATTCATAAGCTTTTGAACTCTTCTTATTTCTGCTCGAAGCATTGTCCGCTCTGCCGCATCCAAATGTGAGAGAACCTCATCAAGAAGATATAATGAAGCCGGCCTAACAAGGGCACGGGCGAGTCCTGTGCTTTGCTGAACTCCTCCACTTAAAGAAGAAGGAAACTCATTTACATACTTTGTTATGCCAAGGGATTCACACATCTCATTAACCCGAGTTTTTATTTCAGAATCAGCAATTTTTCTGATTCTCAGGGGATATGCTATATTCTCATAAACAGTAAGGTGAGGGTAAAGCGCATAAGCCTCGAAAGCCATGGCCACATTCCGGTCTCCTGGTTCGAGATCATTTACTTTGATTGAATCAATAAATATTTCACCTCTTGATATTTCTTCCAATCCTGCAACCATTCTCAGTGTTGAGGTCTTTCCACATCCGGATGGGCCAAGTAAAGAAACAAATTCCCCATCAGAAAAACTGACAGAAATTCCTTTGACGGCTTCAAACGATTTATCATAAATCTTCCATACATTTCTAAGCTCAACATGCCCCATTCTTATACCCTCGTCCCGATTCGATTCCCGGTTTCAGCATCAAACAGATATAACGCCTTAGGATCCATCTCCAGATAAACATTCTGATTCAATTCAAAATGTTCGCTTCGAGTAGTAACGACCTTTACAAGATCCTCGCCAATAGAAATTGTGTAGGTTATCGTGTCCTCTATCGGTTCCCAAACATATACAAAGCCGGGTATTCGATTACTCCCAACTTGATCGTGTATAGAAACAGAAAAATGTCTGAATCCCAACAGGACTCTCCCAAATTCAATATCCGCAAAGTTAACCCCTTTGAGCTCGGTTGACTCACTGCCATTTTTCAAAATAAGGCAGGCATTTTTTACAGATCCGGATTGATAATTTATTAAATTCATTGGGGGTTCCCCAAGAAGAGTCGCTACAAATGTATTTTTCGGATTGGAAAAGACCTCTTGAGGATTCCCACTCTGCTCGAGCCTCCCCTCGTTAAAAATCAGCAAATTATCAGCCAACGCAAGAGCCTCCCGATAATCATGACTGACATAAATCATTGTTTTACCCAGCTCTCTATGAATACGTTTAAACTCCCCCCGCATCCTATGCCTCAATTTAGCGTCCAAATGAGCTATCGGCTCATCAAGCAGATAAAAATCAGCATCACGAACCAGGCATCTTGCAAGAGCTGTTCTCTGTTTCTGCCCTCCACTGACTTGAGATGGCAATTTATCGAGATGTTCTTCGATCCCCAACATGGAAGCAATAGAAATCACTTTCTTTTTTATATCATTTTCGCTAAATGATCTTACCCTGAGTGGAGAAGCAATATTCTCGAAAACAGAAAAAGTCGGATATAAAGCATAATCCTCAAAAACCATAGACATTCTTCTTTTCTGTGGAGGAACTCTGCCTAGTGGCTCACTTTTCAATAACACTTCACCCGATGTTTCCTGGAGAATTCCGGCGATTATATTTAAAGTTGTACTTTTTCCGGCACCAGAGGGGCCTAGAATAACCGTAAAACTTCCTTCAGAACACGAAAAACTGATATCACTAATCCCGGTCGCTTTAGAGTATTCTTTACTGAGACTCTTAATTTCAAGATATTCTGCCATTATCACAGACCCTCTAATGTGTTTTTTTAGAAATTTGACTTTACCTTGTTAAGATTCTACCCCCGTATATGTTTATTGTCAAACATTTCAACTTTTTATCGCAATATATGACATTTTATGTTTTCTATTTACCTCCTTGTTGTTTTAATTACAACAATTTGTTTGAAATTAACTTTCTTTATTTCCAAAGCTGAAGTAAAATCAGAACTGTGAGATTCAAAACCAGTTACAAAGCTTAAGGAAGTAAAAAATGGGCGGAGAGATGATTCTAAGACAAGAATGGTTTAACAAAACCGAACAGACGGTTTTGTCATTTAACAATATGATCGTGAGTACCTTCCTGTATTCAACAGGGGTAGCTGCGCTGCGAATTACAAACCAGTATGGATACATAATAGTACTGCCCTACCAGGGTCAGCAGGTATGGGATGCGGAGTTTGGCGGCAGGAGCCTTAAAATGAAGACCTTCTTTGATGAGCCGGTCAAGTCACGCCATCTGCTGGAGTCATACGGAGCGCTGCTCTTCCACTGTGGGGCGCTTAGAATGGGATGTCCTGGCCCTGAAGATGATCATCCTCTTCATGGAGAACTTCCTGGAGCGCCTTACAGTAGAGCCTCAATTACGTTCGGCGAAGACGTAAAAGGCAGTTTTATTGGGATTACCGGAACCTATAATTACGCCCAGGCCTTCGGCGATAAATACGACGCCGTCCCGCTGACAAAACTATATGCTGATAATTCAGTAATAGACGTATCAATGACAATTAAAAACCTCGCAAGTTACCCAATGGATCTGATGTACATGTGCCATGTCAATTTTTTTCCTGCCGACAATGGCGAGCTTGTCCAGACCGCGGGCTGGAATACAGAAGACATGGTTATAAGAAGCAGTATTCCAGCCCATGTTAAACCTACACCGAAATTCCTCGCTTTCATGGATCAGCTCAAAAGCACTCCGGAGGTGACAAGAATACTGAAACCCGAAGATGATTATAATCCTGAAATAGTTTTCTACATTAACAATCTGAAAGCTGATAAAGACGGCCTGACTCATATCATGCAGAAGCATGCCGACGGGACGGCGGATTATATTTCATACGACCCCTCGGATCTGAATCATACAGTCCGATGGATCCTGAAGCATGAGGATCAGAGGGTAATAGGGATGGCTCTGCCTTCAACCTGTGACCCGGAAGGCTACACTGTCGAAAAGGAAAAAGGTAATGTCAGATCAATTCCTGGCAGAGAAGAAAAAACCTTTTCAGTCTCAGTCGGTTTTCTCTCCGCACCTAAGGCGAAGAAAATGCAGAAAAATATTGAATCGCTGTAATTAGAATAACAAAGGAGAAAATCAATGAAGAGACCAAAAATTACAGTTATCGGAAGTAATATGGTAGATCTGATTTCTTATATAAATAGACTGCCGGTAACCGGAGAAACTCTCGAGGCCCCTGACTTCGCGCTTGGATTCGGCGGGAAAGGCGCAAACCAGGCCGTTGCCGCGGCCCTGCTCGGCGGAGAGGTCCGAATGGTAACTAAAATCGGAGATGACTTTTTCGGGCCGATGACAAAGAAGAATCTTGAATCCTTCGGTATTAATACAACCTTCACCGAGACGGTCCATGGAATCTCCAGCGGAGTGGCTCCGATATTCGTAGATAAAGATTCAAATAACAGTATTCTGATAATAAAGGGAGCCAACGGCCACCTCCTCCCCTCCGATATAGACAGAGCGCGCGAGCTTATCCTGGACAGCGACATAATCATCATGCAGCTTGAAATAAATCTGGAGACGATATATCACACAATTAATATCTGCGCTGAAAATGATATCAAGGTCATCCTGAACCCCGCCCCTGCCGACCCGAAGCTTGATGCCGAAAGGGTTAAGAGCGTGGAGTTTTTCGTTCCAAATGAGACCGAGCTTCAAATTCTCACTGAAAAGGGAACCGCCACGATGGACGAGGTTAACTCGGCTGCCGATTCGCTGATTGCGAAGGGATTCAAAAATATTATCGTTACCCTTGGCGAGAAAGGTTCCCTCCTTGTGACCAGGGACAGTAAAAAAATGATTCCGGCAGTAAAGGTAGACAGCAAAGACACAACAGGAGCCGGAGATGCGTTCATCGGCTGTTTCGCGGTCTACTACATCGAGACCGGGGATGTCGAGAAGGCGATGAATATGGCAAGCAGGTATGCTGCACTTTCAACCACGAAACCCGGAACACAGAGTTCATTCATAGATAGGAAGGAATTTGAGGCCAGATTGGCTGAAGGCCTTTAAACCTGCCAGGGGGCTTTAAGGCGAAAGGCAACACCTACAAGGTCAAGTAAAACCTTGTTAACTAATCTCATGTTCTACAGCCGCCTTCTTCTTTTCAGGAATAAGGAAAATCAGCGGAAGGACACCCAGAGCCCAAAAGGCAGTGAATTTATAGGTATTGGTAAACCCGATTTTTTCGGCAAAATAACCTACCAGAAATACAATTATAGATCGAATGAGAAAGTTTACGGTCATATATAAACCGTTGGCAAATGAGGGAAAAGCTGTACCGGAATCCTGGACAAGTGCAAGGATAACAGGACCCGAGGCAAAGAGAAAAAAGCCGAGTCCCGCAAGCAGAGGTACGGTAAAAACATCCCCGGTAATCATAAAGAGCCACATAAGAAGCGGACATGCTAATCCTGAAATAAAGAGAGTTGTCTTTCTTCCTATCTTATCCGAAATTGATCCGGCCAGAAAAGTTCCGACGGCTCCGGAAAGCTGAAGGACCGCAAGAAGCAGGCTTGCCGAGACAAGGGATTTCCCCTGACTGACTAAATACGCAGGAAGATAAAGGGTAACCGAGACTTTAATGGCCATCATAAAGATTGTGTATCCACCGATGGCAGATAATAGAGGGATCAATTCCTTTGCAGCCTGCTTAACCGTAACAGGCTCCGTATTGCTGGATTTTGTCCCCGGCTTTTTATAATCCTTCAATTTTAAAAACAGCAAAATTGAGGCTGCCGCACCAAATGGAATAAGACGCCAGGTGCCTTCAAGACCCCAAAATGTTACAGCGGCGGTTATAATAAGAGGTCCAAGAGTCCTTGAGAGTTCACCCCCAAGCATATAATAACTCATCCCTGCCCCGGTCTTGTTTGCTGAAAAACTCTTAATTATAACTGGGGAAGGTATATGGAAGAGGGTTGCACTGATACCAGCTAAAAACATCATAATAGCGGCAAGGCCGTAGGTAGGGGCAATCCCAAGAAGACTCATAATTATGGCTGTTATACAGGGTGTAAAAATCACGAAATATTTAAAGGAAACCTTATCGGCAACCAGGCCCATAACCGGATTTAACAAGGATGGAAGATTTCTAATCACATCAAACATCCCCGCCATGGAGAGACTTATACCAAGCTTTTCTACTAGTAGGGGGATCAGGGGGGAGAGAAAAGATGAATAGATGTCATGCATCATATGACCGAAGGAAAGGGCAATTATGTTACCCGACTGAAATTTCTTATGTTTGCTCACGCCAATACTATATTGCACATAAGTGCAATATATCAATGCATATCAGTCTGTATAAAGAATAAATACCTGAAAAACAGGCTCTTCAGCAAGGCAGATCAAGATACCATGGGTTCGCCCACTAAGGAGGGCACCGAGAGTTCATTCATAAACAGAAAAAGCCGGGCAGCAATGCCCGGCTCATCAGCTTCAGAGTTTAACCTGCCGTTTATAAACATCCCAGGAGGTTCTAACAAGCGTTTCACAATCGCTGTATTTGGCCTCCCAGCCGAGGAGCTCTTTAGCCTTTGCCGAAGAGGCCACAAGTTTTGCGGGATCTCCAGGCCGGCGACCAGTAATCTCAGCAGGGATTTTGCTTCCGGAAATCTTCCGTGCGTCCTCGAGCAGCTCCAGCACAGATATTCCGTTCTCAGAACCCAGATTCACCACGAGGCTCTCGCCCTCCCGGCTGATGTAGTCGAGGGCCTTCACATGGCCGTCGGCGAGGTCTGTTACATGGACATAGTCTCGAACCCCGGTGCCGTCGGGAGTATCGTAGTCATCACCGAAGATCTGCAGCTTTTCGCGCATTCCCGCGGCAGCTTCCATGATTACCGGAAGAAGGTTTGCCGGGTTCTGCTCAAGACCGCATAGCTCGCCGTCTATATCGTAACCCGCTGCATTGAAATAACGGAGGGCGGCAAACTTGAGCCCCTTAAGCCTGTCATACCAGGCAAGGAAGCGCTCAATTTCCAGCTTTGTAAAGCCGTAATAATTTTCGGGATTCTTTGGATGATCTTCGTCGATTGGAAGATACTCGGGTTCGCCAAAGACTGCGGCCGAAGATGAGAAAACAAGCTTTTTAACCCCTGCGGCGCACATAGAGTTCAGAATATTGATGGTTCCGGTGATGTTGTTTACCGAGTACTTCTCGGGTTTAAACATCGACTCACCCGCGCCCTTGAAGGCGGCAAGGTGGACAGCCGCATCGAAAGAAGCGGAGGCAAAGGCCGCGTCGAGCTGCTCTGAATTGAGAATATTGCCTTCTATAAATCCGGCGTCATCAAACAGGTTCTCTCTAAGTCCGGATGACAGATTATCAAAAACCGTTACCTCATGACCTGATTTAATAAGTGCCTTAACTACATGACTTCCAATATATCCGGCCCCGCCGATTACCAGTACTTTCATTTATTTCTCCTAAATAAAGGGAATTATAGAATCCTGCAAGCAGGCTTCAGTCTTATTTTCAGTTCAGCCGAACATCCGCTTCCAAATATACTCTCCATCAATTCAACATAGCTGTCAACCCGGGCCGTCGGAACATAGGCCTGGATGGTTCCGGCAAAGCCTCCGCCCTGAACCCTTGCAGCTCCCCGGCCAGAGAGAAAGTCCTCACTGAAAGCAAGGGCTATGCTAAGCGCCTGATCGGAAGGATTATTTCCAAGATATATATTCTGTAGATACTTGAAGGAAGAATTTCCCGAATCATTGACCAGGTTCAGGTAGAGAGTAAAATCATCGGCTTCGAGAGCCTCCCTCATTTCCACTGCCCTCGCGTTCTCACGAAGAAAGTGAAAAGCCCGCAGAACAGCTCTGTCACCGCAGCTCACTCTGAGTTCTGCCACCTTGGGAAGAAACTCCTCAAAGGAGATCTCCCGGCAGACTGTTTTCCCAAACTCGGCAGCAACGCGGCGCATCTCGGCGGGCATTGCGCTGTATTCATCCGAAAGATTTGCGTGGCTCGAGCGGGCATCGGTTACAATAAGAGTATAACCGTGCTTTCGAAACTCATAGGAAACCGGGAAAATTTCGGGCTCCTCCGGATCACGAAAGTCAATTCCAATTATCCCGCCTGCGGCACAGGCGAGCTGGTCCATCAGCCCCGAAGCTTTTCCGAAGTAGTTGTTCTCGGCGTACTGGCCAATCTGGGCAACTTCAACAGGGGTCACCATTCCGTTATTGAAAAGCTCACTGAGTACAGTCCCGACCAGAACCTCAACCGAAGCCGACGAGGAAAGGCCGGAGCCCTTCAGCACATCGGAGTTCATATTCAAATTGAAGCCGCCGATAGTATATCCAAGCTCGGTAAACCGAGATGAGATGCCGCGAAGAAGAGCCTTTGTCGTGTCTTTTTCCTCCGCTCGGTAGTCAAGTTCATCTATATTAAACCTTACCGGCTCATAGCCTTCGGAAACAAATGTTATTCCGCTGCTGCCTGAGGAGGAAACGACACAGACCGAATCAAGGTCCACGCTTCCGGCAAGAACCGTTCCGAGATTGTGGTCGGTATGGTTTCCGCCCAGCTCGGTCCGCCCCGGAGAGCTCACCATCATCGCCTGAGCATCTCCGAAAAGCCGAAGATGCTCAGCAAGCAGTTTTAAGTACCGCTTTTTATGCCTGTCAATCCCATCTTCGGTATAAAGTTCAAGTAGAGCAGCGTCGGCGATGCCACTTTTAATCTGCCGGGTGATTTCAGTAATATTATTCATCGGACTCGTCATCCTCCCTGCTGAAATGCACATCTGAAAGTCTTCGGAGGGTCTCTGCAGCCTGTTCAGCGGTGATATCCCGCTGAGCCATCGCCAGAAGCTCATAACCTACCATGAACTTCCTGACAGTTGCCGACCTTAGAAGCGGAGGATAATAGTGAAAATGAAAATGATTCTCGGGATAATCAGCCCCGTCGGTCGGATTTTGATGTATCCCCATCGAATATGGAAAGCGGGTATGAAAGAGGTTGTCATATCGGATTCCTATCCGGCGAACAGCATCTGCAAGATCGGACTTCTCATCTCCACTCATCTCGAGCATTGATCCCATATGACGCCTTGGAAGAATCATCACCTCATATGGCCAGACGGCCCAGAACGGAGTTAGAACAGTAAAGCCGTCATTCTCAAAGACTATCCTGCTTCCGTCGGCACGCTCCTGCTCAAGATAATCACACATCATGCATGAGATGTTTTTACTGAGATACTCTTTCTGTTTTGCAAGTGCCAATGCGGGAAGGTGGGGAACGGCTTCTTCGGCCCAGATCTGCCCGTGAGGATGCGGGTTTGAGCAGCCCATCACGGCACCCCTGTTCTCAAAGATTTGAACATGGTTGATAAAATCCATCGCTCCAAGTTCATCATACTGATCAATCCATAATTCAACCACGCTCTCGACTTCCTCCCGGCTCATGAGGGCCAGGGTCAGGTCATGACGCGGAGAAAAACAGATTACCCTGCAGAGCCCCCGCTCGGATTTGGCCTGAAGAAGACCCTTATCATAGCTGCCGGCCGGCGTATCAGGGAGAATCGCCATGAAGTCATTATCGAAGACATAGGTACCCTTATATTCAGGATTCGTCAGACCTCCGGCCCTGCTGTTTCCAGGGCATAGATAACAGAGAGGATCATGCTTTGGAAGCTTGTCTAGGGGCAGCTTCTCAACCTGCCCGTTCCACGGCCGCTTTGTCCTGTGAGGTGAGACCTTGACCCATTCACCGGTTAAGATGTTAAGCCTTCGGTGCGGATCTTCGTTAAAATTCATCGGAACCTCCCCGATTTGGTAATTTCATAATTGATTATAATATTGTACACGTGTACAATACGATAAATATATGACGAGATCAAGATGATAAAAATCGATGAAACATAAAAAAGGCCCAAATAGAGACATGGTTGCCTCAGCATCCGGGGTGAGTTCGGCAACAGTATCGCGGGTCTATAATAATCCCGGCAGCGTCAGCGCTGAAAAACGGAATGCCGTCTTTAAGGCTGCCGCAAAGCTCGGATACATTCCAAATAAATCCGCTAGCGCCCTCAGGCGGAACGGTTCAGGAATTATCACCCTTCTCGAGATAAAAAAAGAAAAACGTGAGTACTACTGGGCCGAACTCTCACTATTTAAATGGTTCTACGCCGATGTTCTCAAAGCTGTAAAAGAAGTAACCGACCCCAGCATGTTCCAGCTCAACCTGGCAACAGCCGCCAATGCCGAAGACCTCGGTAAACTGAAAGGAACTACCGACGGGCTAATCTGTTTTGACGTGGACAGGATGGAAGAAGCCGAGCTTATAGCCGACTCAGGACTCCCGTTCATCATCGGACACCATACGAAAAACTATACTGGCTTCCCGCGCTGCAGTACCGACAACGAAGCCGGTGGAGTCCTCCAGGCTGAGCTTCTGAAAAAAGCAGGCTGCACCCGTCCAGCCTATATCACCGCCCACCTCGATGCCGTCGAACCCCACCGAGACCGGCTAAATGGTTTCCTATCGGCCTTCGGACGGGAACAAGTGACGATAATTGAAACGGGAGTAGGCAGAGATGCCGGATTCAAAGCCGCAAAGGGCATTATCTCCGAGCTCAAAAGTGGCCGAATCGACGGAATTGCCGCAGTAAACGACATCACCGCGACCGGAGCAGGTTATGCCCTGACTGATGCCGGCCTAAAGGTGCAGACAGATATTCCACTCGCTGGCTATGACAACATGCCCTTCGGCATAGCACTGCCTTTTAGTCTTCTCTCTATTGATATCAATCCCGCAGGCATATACAGGAGCGCTGCGAAAATGCTGCTTGAAGAGCTCACAGGCAAGGCATCACAAGCATCAAGAATAATATCTCCATTTGCGGCATCAAACCCTTTCTGACTTCCAGGAAATTTTTATTTCTCGATACAACTTCATCCTAACCGTGTTAAAATATTTGAAAACAAAAAGGAGGTATTAATAAAAAAACGCATTGCGCTAATCTTCACAATAATAATATTAGGTACTATAGCGGTAAGCTGCGACGATTTATTAGGCACTGGAACAGGAGACACCGAGGCACCCAGTTCGGAAACACCCGCGAGTAAGCCCTGGGACGGAGTGGATGCCGGTGATATAGTTCAGATTTCCTATCCTGAATTAGGGTCTACTGGAACTTCCTTAGATTTAGCTGGGGAGATCGACTGGTTCAAGATTCAGGCTGACGAAGGTTATTACGAGCTCAACTGGCAGGATTCCATGGACCCGGAAAGCACCACTCAGACCGGCGACGTACAGGTTACTGCATATAAGTCAGATGGAAGTAAAATTATCGGCCCGATAGATAATGGAATGTCGGAAGGTATCTCCTTCACAAAGGATTCAGATTATATCTATATCAAAGTAGAAGGAAAAAGTTCAGATTCTACCGGAACCTACATTCTGTATCTCTCATAAAAACAAAATAGCATACCTACCAGCCCCTCTTTTCTTCGGAAAGGTGGGGCTTTTCAAATTCACATTTCTTTACCTAATTTAAGATGAATTTAAGTTTGATCATATAACATAGAAAAAAATATTACACGAGGAACTTATGAAAAAACTAACGAAAATATTATTTCCCGCTCTTATTATCAGTGCCCTTGTTATGAGCTGCGGCGTGTTCGGAGCTACCCCCACTATCGATAGTTTCACGGCCAGTGCTGCGACTATAAACGCAGGAGAAAGTGTCACCTTCACCATCAAGGGTAGTACGAAGGACCCCGCTGTTGAATCGGATCTGGTTGATTACAGTGGTGAAATTATTATCACATCATCCCCCGGGAGTTATACTGAAACAATTTCGGTAACAGCCGCCGATGCGGACAGTTTCACCAAGATTACTGCCCTAACATTTCCCTCAGCCGGAACATTCACCATAACAGCGACTCTGAGCGCCGGAAGCAAGGCAGTAGACAAGACCGTAACAATCACAGTTCTTGATGTAAAACCCTGGGAATCTGCGGAATCTGGTGAACCTTATACTGCCTTAAAATCTACCTGGATAACCGGTTACAGCATTTCCCCTGCCGGTGATACAGACTGGTTTAAATTCCAGGCAACCTCCAGCATTTACGTAATACAATGGCAGGATTACTTTGATTATCTGTCAACCAGACCATCTGCTGATGTTAAAGTAACTGTATACAATCAGAACGGCACGATTCTGGGAGGGCCTCAGGATTACGGCTGCTATGATGATGGTGAATCTGTTTCTACTTATTCAACAAATGACGGCATAAAAGTAAGTACCAGCGCAGGGAACTACACCTCTGGAGAATACATTTATATTAAGGTAGAAGGTTTCAGCACATCTTCAAGCGGAACCTACAGTCTTTATATTTGGTAGAAAAAGCATACTTCACTTCACTCCGCCCCTCCCCATCCTGGAGGGGCTTTTTTGCGCCTCAGTCATTTCAGCATAAGGTGACTGCCTAACCCTTGACAACTAATCATTATCGATCTATATTTTACATATGCACAACTGCTCATATGTACACATAAACAAGGAAGGTCGATATGGCTGCAACAGACAAAAAAATATCCTGTAACCTGACCGAAGGCAAGGCTGAAGAACTGAAGAAAAAACTGCCTGTTGATGAAGAGATTCAGGATCTGGCAGAATTTTTCAAGGTATTCGGAGATCCCACGAGGATTAGAATACTGTTTCTACTGAAACACGGCGAGTACTGCGTTCATGACATATCAAACCTTGTCGAAATGAATCAGACAGCGGTCAGCCATCAGCTTAAATCTCTCCGGCAGGCAAGGCTGGTGAAATACCGCAAAGACGGGAAGCAGGTCTTCTATTCACTGAACGATTCACATATTGACGACATCCTGGCCATCGGCCTGAGTCACATAAACGAATAGGATCGGAGGAATTATGATACTTGAATATATAAAACTTTTTTTTACAGAGGCTGTAAAGCTCTTCTTCGAGATGGCCCCCTATATTATGCTCGGCATTCTTATTGCCGGAGTGCTTCATGTCTTCCTGAGCAAAGACTTCGTCGCCAGGCATGTCGGCGGAAACAACCTCTCTTCAGTCTTTAAGGCCGCTCTCTTCGGAGTACCGCTTCCGCTCTGCTCTTGCGGAGTTGTTCCAACCGCGGTATACCTAAAAAACTCCGGCGCCTCAAAGGCAGCTGTTACCTCATTTCTGATATCCACACCTCAAACCGGAGTTGACAGTATAGCGGCAACCTATGGAATGCTCGGACCCGTATTCGCCTTCTTCAAGGCGGCTGCAGCCCTTATTATGGGGATGGCCGGAGGCATGGCCGATTTTCTTCTCGAGAAGAGAGATAAGACCTCAACTCCTGCCGCGGCAGTAAAACCGTCAATAGAGCCTGAACTGCTCCAAACTCAGTACCCAGGCTTCTTCGGTAAGATCAAGGAAATATTCAGATACGCATTTTTCGAACTGCTTGACGATATTGCAGTAAACTTTATCATAGGCCTCGCGATAGCAGCCGTTATTTCTATAGTAATTCCCGAGAATTTCTTCTCAAGTTCATTCTTAGCAAACCCGCTGGTTAGCATGGTTATCATGGTAATAATCGGAATACCGATGTATATATGTTCAACCTCAAGCATCCCTATAGCTGTAGCGCTGATTGCAAAAGGAATCTCACCTGGCGCCGCCTATGTCTTCCTCGTGGCAGGCCCTGCTACCAACGCAGCCTCACTTGCGATTATAAGTAAGGCACTCGGGAAAAAGACGACAATAAGATATCTCATAACAATCATCACCGGCAGCCTTCTATTCGGATTCCTGATGAATATGCTGTTTACAAAACTCGGAATATCTCCCTTCGGAGCGGCCATGAATCAGGTTCAGGGAGAAAAAGGCCTTAGCCCGTTTATTATCGCCTCATCGCTGATCTTCCTTGCGGCACTGATTTTCCTTTTCGCGAGAAGACTTCGTGCTAAGCTCAAAGGCAAGTCATCCGATTGCTGCAGCGGGGAATGCAGTCATAATCAGGAGTCAGACACAGTGGTGAAAATGACGAAGATTGCTATTGAGGGAATGACCTGCGGCCACTGCAAGGCTAACGTTGAAAAAGCACTCAGCCTTGTAAGTGGAATTGATAAGATTGAAGTAAACCTAGATGATAAATGCGCCTACATAAACGGGAACTTCACGGTCTCCGACGCCGAAGGCGCGGTGAAAAACGCCGGATACACAGTTATAGAAAGCGCGGCTAAATAGCCGCGCTCATCCTACTATTCTATAACTTTATAGATCAGCGGAAGATCCTCCGGCTTCTCGCTGCCAATCTTGACGGCCGCCTTGAAGCGGTCGATTGATTCTTTTAGATTCTTCTCATCATTCACATAAAACTCGGCAAGGACATCTCCAAGGGAAACCGCGTCGCCGAGGCGTTTCTTCATCCATAGCCCTACAGCAGGGTCAATCACGTCAGCCTTTGTCTGCCGTCCGGCACCGAGGAGCATAGCCGCTATTCCAATCTCGGTATTATCCATCTCGGAAACCCATCCGGCCTTATCGGCTTTCACCTCTATAATTTTTCCGGCAGACGGAAGAAGAGAAACATCATCAGTTACGGCGGGGTTTCCACCCTGAGCTTCAATCATTCCGGCAAAGCTCTTCAGCGCAGCGCCGTTTTCAATCACGCTGTTCAGCATTTTCATAGCCTCAGCCTCGGTCCCGGCAAGATTTGACAGCCGCAGCATCCAGGCCGACAAGGCTAGGGCCGCGTCCTTTAGATCTCCCGCGTGTCCCCCTTTGAGAATCTCGATGGCCTCTCTTACCTCAAGCGCGTTGCCGACCGCGTTTCCAAGAGGCTGATTCATGTCGGTAACAAGGGCCACGGTATTCCGGCCGGCGAGTTTGCCGATTTCAACCATTATTCCGGCAAGCTCAAAGGCGTCTTCGGTCTTCTTCATGAAGGCGCCGCTTCCGGTCTTCACATCAAGAACTATAGCATCCGCTCCCGAGGCAATTTTCTTGCTCATGACACTCGCGGCGATGAGGGACATGTTATCAACTGTCACCGTTACATCGCGGAGCGCATAGAGCTTCTTGTCAGCCGGTACCAGATTAGCCGTCTGTCCGATAACCGAGAGTCCGTGTTTGTTGACTATATTCTGAAAGCTCTCCATCGACTGCTCAATTGAAAGCCCCGGGATTGATTCAAGCTTATCAAGAGTTCCGCCGGTATGCCCGAGACCGCGGCCCGACATCTTGGCAACCCGGCCTCCGCAGGCGGCCACCAGAGGTCCTGCAATGAGGGTGGTAGTATCGGCGACGCCTCCGGTCGAGTGTTTATCAACCTTGATTCCCTCAATTCCCGAAAGATCAATAGTGTCCCCCGAGGCTACCATCGACAGAGTCAGATCGGTCGTCTCACGTGAATCCATCCTCTTGAACCATATAGCCATTAATAGAGCTGAAGCCTGGTAATCAGGAATATCTCCCGACACATAACCTTTGATAAAAAAATCTATTTCTTCCCTACTGAGCTTCTCTCCGCTCCGCTTCTTTAAAATAACATCTGTAATATGCATCCGGCGCCTCCTGAAAGTTTGGAGTTTTTTGACAAGCGGCTGAACTCTGACTGTATCAGCAGTATCTGTCAAAAACACTCCCGAGTCTCTTTCAAAAACAACTATTTTGAAAGAGACTCCGAACATTATAATGCATATTCTGATATTTTCATTATAAATTCCCCTCAATCCAAACTGAATCGACAATACTCAAAGCCGTTGTAAGGCTGCCGAGGTCAGAATACAAGTTCCCGTCCGAACCATCCGGAGAACCATGACCAGATAGATTGAGCTGAACAGATCCTGGAGCAAGTTCTCTCAGATCAACTATTGCTGAAAATACAACAGAAGGCTGTCCGCTGACGTTACTGTCGGCCCCACCGGTTCCTGCATCTTCCGGATATTCCGTATTGTAATCCATAGAATGGTTGAACTCCGCTACTATTCGGACAGGTCCCTCAATTTCAGGATTAAACCCCAGTCGAGAATCAGTTTTTGCCGAAGCTGTTGTGACGGCATCCGGCAGGGGGTTATCACCACTTGGCAACATGAGGCCGTCAGAATAAACCACTCCGCGGCGGTGACTCCAGTACGGAAGAGCTTCCACTCTTCTGTTTCCATCGTTTGCAATCCATTTCCCCTTCGCAATCTTCTCTGTGACGGCAATAGTCTCAAGATAATTCCCGTCCAAATCTTCCATCCAGACCGCGTACTGAGGCGGATTATCCAGTTTAAACCAAAGAAAGAGATCAAACTCATGCAGCCATGAATCACCTGTCTCTATCACCAGCCTGTAATCACCATCAATTTCTGCCCTGACTTCAGCTCCACCGGAACTGCTGCACGAAATTACCGCTACAGCTGCCATTACCGACAAAATAATCCATTTGATACTATTCATTTCTTCTTCTCCTGTATTCGTGAAAACATCATATCTGCAATCTGTTCGATTGCGCCTTCTATCCGCTCCCAGCCCTCCTCTGCATCGAGCCGCACTCCATTGAAAACCGGAGCATGGTCAGATGACAGAGTCAGATAAAATATTCCGCTGACGACTAGGGCTGTAATTGCCTCAACATCAAGATTAGTCTCGGTATTCTCCAGAAGGGCAGTCGTCAGGCCAAGACCCTTCTCTTCAGCCCGGGCCATCATAGCTCTGCAGACAGGATTATCCTCACTTAGCTGCCAGCGGATAAGCTCCCGCATAACCCGCTCTGACCGCATGTCCTTCAGCTGACCTTTGAATACATCAGCTGTTATCTTTTCCTTAAGTTCGAGAGTGGCCCCAGATAGCGCCGCCAAATTCTGCCTCCCGACCTGCCTGATCCAGTAGTTGTTGCCTTCCGCCCACCTTGAGAGCAGTCCGTCGAGTCCTCCAAAATACCGATAAATAAGCACCTTTGAGCAGTCCGCCTTCACGGCAATGCTGTTTACTCCGACTCCTGTCATTCCTTCCTCGAGCACGATGGCCGTAACCGCATCAAGGATTCGGCTTTCTGTTTCAGTTCTGTTTTTCATTGTTCTTCCTGTTGAACAGATGTTACCTTATGGTTACATAATGTGTCAAGTACAGATACTCAGGGGAAAAATGGAGATCCTAACTGAAGAGTGTCAACTGTTCAAAGTTAACAGGGCGCCTGTTGTCTTCAAGGGTTTTGGACATGTAGGTAGCATCGAGGGATAATTCTTCGGCGAGGCGCTTGAGCTGATCCTCAGACAGAAGGTTTTCCTCGGCAAAAAGATATATCAGGGCCTTCTCCGCTATGCAAGGGACATTCAGCGCGTTCATGCATATTGGCTCGGACGGTTCGGTATCAAGGAAGACTTCCCTGAGCACCTGATAGAGCTGTGAGCGTTCCATCTCATTCTTGATAGAAAAGAGTTCCTGCTTCAGCGGATCGATGTTTCCTCGTGAGGCCTCCAGCCCAAGCGGCTTGAGGACGAGAAAGGTATAATCCTTTCCTGGCAGATAATGGTGCTCATCACAGCGGGTACAGTAGTTAGGTTCGAGCGGATTTTCTTTCTCGGAGTCTCCACCGATTATTATAAGCGGATCAAAATAGAGTGCCGGACACTCATTTCCATCGACCCGGTAATACCTGTAGGTATAGTAGGAATCAGCAATGCAGTCCTCATGCTCGCAATAAGCAGTGAGAGTAAACACATCGGTAGACACACCGAGCAGAAACCTTGCCGAGGCATTGAAAATATCACGCCTGAAGTTAAGAATAAGAGTTGGAAAGATAAAATTCATCCCGTACTGTTCAGAATAACGGTTTACTACATAGGCAATCCGCTCATCATAAAAAGAGGCCTCATCGATTATCCATGTTCCAACCTCAAGATGCTTCTCGATTACAGCCTCAAGTTCGAAGGAGTCTCGAATACGGGCGATATTCGCGCCGCAGCGTTCATATCCGCCCCGGTATGCAAGAGCGTCCTCCGGATAATCGGAAAACCGCCCGGCATCAAGAAGTGATCGGACAAAAAAAACCCGTCGCCGATCGGCTCCGTGACTCGTAGTAAGGTCCTCTACTTCTTCTGATTTCTTAAGAGCAACCTTTGAATCACGCCACACACGGGCTGAGAATTCGGTCTTTCCCGAACCCATAGGTCCTATCACCAGAATCCTCCTCGAAGGTCTGGTAAAATCATGATGGTTGTTCGAATTGTGAACATTAACTACCGGAAATCCAAGACTTTTTAGAAACCTCTCGGTTTCAGGATTACGCTTTGTCTCGACCAATTTCTACTCCCTAGGTGCTTTTTTTTATCTTCTTTTTACCATTCTCATATTCTTTAAGGAAATCCAGAAGAACCTGGGTTTGATCACCATTTATTTTATAATCATTCATGAAGCGCGTATATAAATTTTTGATATATTCAACAATTATCGGAACTTCGGAAATGCCCTTCGGGTCATCTTGAAACATTTCATCCATATAACGACTAGCCCAGGCTGTGCGAAAATTATCGAACAGCATCGACATCATAAAATAGCCCGCAGGAATGCAGTTAACACTGTGCTGCTTTACAAGAAGGACCGATTCAATAATCTCAAGTGCGTTCTTATGAACCCAGTCAAGCTCTGCCCGGTATTTTTCGGGATCATCAGCATGTTTTTTAATAATCTCGGAGGTCATGAAGCCGGTGTAGGCACAAACCATGACATGAAGACTCGGAATGCAGTGCAGATGAGGATCGAAGATGTGTATTATAATGAAGTTAAAATTGGCAAATACTGCCGGACGGTTTGTTGTAGACTGACATTTTCCGTATACATCACCGGCGGTGTTATACATCAGCGCAATATCCCTTGTAAAAGCGGCAACATCGGAGGCAGCCTCAGGACCGAAGGTTTTAAGCAGCCAGCCGGCCGACTTCATCCAGAATACGGTAAAAGTATTGTAAAGACCGACCCATGAGGGATCAAACGGAATATTCTCATCCAACGGATGATCAATGTTTACAACTGGTCTGGTCTTGGGGAAGAGAACCGTTTGAAATTGATAAAAGAAGAATTTTATAAAAATTGCCGACAATGTTTTACCCAGACCTGCGCGAATTTCAGGTCTGAATAAAGCGGATATCCATAAAAAAACCGGGGTTGTTTTCTGTATTCCATTCTTATTCTTTCTATGATTTTTCATTCCATCAGTTTATAGCCCGCAATCATTAAAAAATCAAGGAGGGAATCCGCCATTGACTATTAATCAGCCTATTGCTATTTTCTATTTCATGATAGCAGAAAAACTTACAGAACCAGTCTTCTGGGTGCTCGCAGCCACAGCCATACTAAATATTACCCAAAGAAGACACCAGAAACATTGTGAAAAGAAAAGAATATCTACTCTTATCTGGGCCGCCCTGGTCTTCGTATTCTACGTAATTGTAATACTGATAGCGGCCAAAGAGGCGATCTCCGATTATTTTCTAATCGCCGGGGTAGCTATTATAGCAGTTGCCGCCTATATTCTTCGGAAGAAAGCCCTTCCCTACACCCTCAAATGTACATCCTGCGGAGCAAAACTCGATCACAACCGGATCTTGTACTATGATTCGAACATGTGCCCCGTTTGTGACCCGCCCGTAGAAGAAGACGAACCCAAGCCCGGATTCCTCCAGAAACTCATGAAAGTACCGCCGAAACCGGAACCCGTCGCAGAAGAACCTGTCGTAGTTCCGGACACAGTCGACGAAGTTGACTGGGACAGCTGGAAATTCACCGAGCAGGCAGTAATCTGTTATATTAGAGACAAGGATCAGCTCCTTCTGATTAATAAGAAAACAGGACTCGGAGCCGGTAAAGTCAACGCCCCCGGCGGAAGAATTGAAGCAGGAGAGATGCCCCTGGAAGCAGCGGTTAGAGAATGCCAGGAAGAAGTCGGACTAACTCCGATTGATCCTGAATATGTAACCGATCTATCCTTCATCTTCAAGAACGGTCATTCACTGAGGGGTTTTGTCTTCTATGCAGAGTCCTTTGAGGGTGAGATGATTGAGACTGATGAAGCAGAACCCTTCTGGTGCAACATCGAACAGATTCCGCTGGGAAAAATGTGGGCCGATGACGCACTCTGGCTTCCGCGTATGCTAAAAGGTGAAAAGCTTTCCGGTAAATTTATCTTCGATGATGATGAAATGCTCAGCAGCCTGGTGGAAATAAAAGAATGACTCCAAAAGAGTCATAAATAAACAGCACAGCGACAGACGAGGACAACGATGTATAATATTACTACTCTTAACAAGATATCAAAAAAAGGACTGAATCTTATTGATTACAGCAGGTACTCCGTAGACGGAGAGGATGCTTACGCGGATGCAATAATTCTCAGAAGTTTCAAGATGCATGGAATGGAGCTTCCCGCGGGACTAAAGGCGGTCGCCCGTGCCGGAGCCGGCACTAACAACATTCCGGTCGAGGAGTACACCGGGAAGGGAATTGTCGTCTTCAACACCCCGGGTGCAAACGCAAACAGCGTGAAGGAACTCGTCCTGATGAGTCTTTTCATCTCATCTCGGAAGATCATCCGCGGAGTCAGGTGGACAGAAGAGCTTGCCGGCAAGGGAGACGACATCCCGAAACTCGTTGAGAAGGGTAAATCAGCCTTCGCCGGAAGCGAAATAAAGGGTAAGACTCTCGGAATTATCGGCCTTGGCGCGATTGGAGTGATGGTGGCAAATGACGCAGCCGCCCTCGGAATGAATGTTATCGGTTATGATCCCTATATATCTATCGACGCCGCCTGGGGGTTGTCCAGGGCTGTATCAAAGGCTGAATCGGTCGAAGCACTGCTTTCCTGTTGTGACTATATCAGTCTCCACATCCCCCTGAACGATTCGACCAAGGATTTTATTAATAAAGAAAAAATCGGATTAATGAAGAAGGGCGTAAAAATCCTCAACTTTGCCCGAGGCGGATTAGTTGAGACCAAGGCCTTGAAAGAGGCGATAAACGAAGGAATAATAGACCGCTACGTGACCGATTTTCCTGACAAGGACATGCTCGGCAGCGAAAACATAATCCCCATTCCGCATCTCGGCGCTTCAACTCCGGAGGCCGAGGAGAATTGCGCAGTAATGGCCGTAAACCAGATTGTCAGCTTTCTTGAAACCGGAAACATCAGAAACTCCGTAAATTACCCCGACTGTGAGATGGAGATGAACGGAGACACGAGAATAATAATTGGAAACAAAAATGTTCCGAATATGGTCGGTCAGATTTCATCTCTTCTCGCAGAACACAATCTCAATATCGCAAACATGATAAACCGTAACAAGCGTGATTATGCTTATAATCTTATTGACATAGACGGCCCGGTGCCCGAAAATGTGAAAGACGCTATCGAAAAGATAGATGGTGTTATTTTTACAAGAATAATAGAGGGAAAATAAATGCTGAATAAAAATATTACAGCTCTGCTTCTGGCTGCACTCTCAATTATGCTCCTCTCCTGCACGAACACCGAGAATAGTAAGAACACAGCCGGAGCAGATACAACCGAACACAAGGAGGCGCAGATGGCGCTAAGTGACGGCTTATATGCCGAGATGACAACAAGCAGGGGAACAATCCTGCTGGAACTTGAATACAAAAAAACCCCGATGACTGTTACCAACTTTGTTGGCCTTGCCGAGGGAACAATAAAGAACTCAAAGGGTGATGGACCATTCTATGACGGCCTTAAATTTCACCGGGTAATCGACAACTTTATGGTTCAGGGCGGATGCCCCCTGGGAACAGGAACCGGTGATCCAGGTTATAAATTCCCTGACGAGTTTGACCCGAGCCTGAAACACACAGGCCCAGGAATCCTTTCAATGGCAAACAGCGGACCCGGAACAAACGGAAGCCAATTCTTCATCACCCATGTCAAGACTGACTGGCTCGATGGAAAGCACACTGTATTCGGTCATGTTGTTAACGGCATGGATGTAGTCAACGCTATCAAGAAGGGCGACAAGCTTGAGAAGGTAACAATAATACGGCAGGGAGCCGAAGCCGAAGCGTTCAAAGCCGATCAGGCAGCCTTCGACGAACTCATCGGCGGAGCCGCTGCGAACGCGAAAGCTAAACTCGAAGAAGCACGCAAGGGCGAACTTGATTTAATTAAAAAGAACTGGCCCGCTGCAGTTGAAACAGAATCAGGCCTCAGATATATCGTAGAAATAAAAGGCGACGGCGGCGACAAACCCAAAATGGGAACCGCGGTTACCACTCACTATACAGGAACCCTCCTAGACGGAACAAAGTTTGACAGCTCTGTCGACCGCGGAGAGCCCGCTACATTCAAGATCGGCCAGGTAATCCAAGGCTGGAATGAGGCACTAATGGACATGAGCAAAGGAGAGAAGAGAACCCTCATCATTCCGCCCGAACTCGGATACGGCGAGCGGGGCCATCCTGGTGTAATCCCCCCGAACGCCTATCTGGTGTTTGAAGTCGAGCTGATTGATTTTTAAATTAGATTGATAATAAAGAAGGCTAGGGCTGTCCAATAAAAATTGGATGGCCTTTTTTAAATTCAAGAAAAATGCCTTATAGCCACGAAGTCCTATCAGGCGACAGGCAACAGCGAGCAAGAGGATAAAAAAATTTGTTTTTCATTGGCGGGGCTTAGACTTTGGACTCTGCCCTTCTTTTTAGCTTCTTGATTACGGTATTATAAGAAGCAAAATATTACCAGCAGCCGGGAGTAAAACCTACAGGCGGCCGGAAGGGATCATACCATGCCTCCATCAGCTCCCGCCAGGTCTCGACAATGCCGTCCTCGTCGGATGTGCAGAAATCGATAAACCCGTAGGGGCCCCGGGAGGAACAGTCAAGGGCTGTATACCAGTACTGCTTGGCATAATGGGAAGCATTGTTATATTGCCGCTCTCCGTTTGAAAAGAAAATCGACAGCCCGCGCTTTACGTCAGTGCCCGAGCCGTAGTAGTTCCCCCAGGCGCTTCCGCCGTAGGCCGAAAGGACAACCGCCTCGAGCCCGGCAAGGACACCGCGGGCGGCAGATGTGACCTCGGCCGAGAGATAGGCCTCATTACTGAGCAGCATGTAGCAGAAATCACTGAGATCATAATAGGGCTGAGCTATCACCTCCGGCTCATAGGCTTCGTTAAAAAATTTGACAGTATTATCCCGAATGTCTTCGAGTATCACCTTTTTATCAGCTGAATATAGTACTGATGCAAGCAAGTCAATCCTTGTCTTAAGAGCGCTCAGGCCTGAGGTTTTTATTGCCGCAAGACTCTGATCCGTCCGGGAGGAAGTCGAATTCCTGTATGAGTCAACCATCAGAGCGGCAAGATCTTCGGAGCCCGAACCTCCCGATGTCATCCTCCCGAAAAGATCGGCATAATCCCAACCGTATGCGTTTACATTAGACATCGATGCGACATAGTAGTGTGCGAGATCGCGAAACTCATAGGCGGCCTCCACCGTTCCCATGACACAGGCATCCATACTGATAACATCGATTCCGCCCGGAAAGGCTGCGCTCACAGCCTGCTGAATCTCATCTGTGAAAAGATAGTCACCAGGGCTGCTCACATCCTCACAGATGTGACGGCTGGTCTCCACTGTTGACACGGGATTCGTGGCTATACTTCTTGCACCACCGCCGTGGTTCCAGAACATGAGGGCGTAATGTTCCGCTGGATATTCGTCCCGGCAGTATTTGAGGAAGCCTGTAAGGGTTTCAGGGTCAGCCATATTCAGCTCAGGATCAAATCCGGGTGGATATAGTCGGGTCGAGTCGATGCCGTCGCTGACATCGGGAACAATTTTGTAGAAGCGGGAATCCGTCCACTGTGTATCGAGTGCTCCGTCATCCTTTCGGTCGAAAAGGACAATTATATTCATATTCGCAGAGTTTCCGGATTCTTTCAGCCCCTTCTCCATCTCCTCGAAGTCGAGGAGGGCATAATCCTCGAGGTTGTTGTCGCCGTCGAGATAAATCATGAATGTCCATTTTTCGTTCATATCCGGTGCAAAACCAACGACCGGAGGATTGCTTATTCCATCGGTCGGATTGGACCGGGACAGCAATGGTTTAAAGACGGCAGTAACAGTACGGTTGGCGTCCATCAGGACCGACGATGATTCGCCGTCATACGAGGTCACCCCCGACCAGGAATCTAATTCCCAGCCAGCAGATGGTACGGCGGAGAGCGATACTATTGTGTTTTCAAGATAATCCGGACTCTGGGGATCGGCTGTAATCTGCCCTCCGGTCTCATTCTCGACAGACAGAGTCAGAGTATACCTCGCCCCGAACAGTCCGCAGCCGAGAAACAGCAGCGGGAGAAAGGCCGCCGCAAGCAGTCGCAGCTGAAAAACTCTCATATCCTTACTTTATCTCCACGACTTCCACGGCGGAGGGCACCGTTAAAACATCCCACTTCATCACGACTGCGATGAGCAGGAATTTGCCCACAGGGTCATCTTCCTCCGAAGACAGGTCAATCAGAAATGAATTGTATCCGTTTCCCGTGCCGGAAGGCTCCACGAAGGGCAGAGGATCTCCGCTGTTATATTTCGTCATGGTATAGGTGGTGTCCGATATAAGCTTTCCACTTAAAGTGACCTCATCATAGGTCCAGACATCTTCCCAGGGATTATATTCATAATCAGCCCCGGGAGTGATATATCCGGGCTTATATTTTTCACGAAGATTTTCACTGACTATCGCAGTATAGATATCAAAGCTAAGGCCCGTTGGATTCTCACTCAAAACAGGTTCGACCGCTAGCTGTCTTGTTGTAAGAGGACTGGCAACTGGCCAGTCGGTTGTCATCGTAGTCGTGACACCAGAGTCGATCTTAAACCTCAGGCCAGTTCCGCCTCTGGGAGCAATGTCCAGAGAAAGAAAGCCGTCTGCCCAGCTCTCGGCCGAATTGCCGCTGTAGGCAAGCCTGAACCGCGTCACATTAGCAAAAATCTCCCAGCCGGCAATCTCATCATATTCGGCCTTGTCTTCAATCGAGATTGAAAATGTTGTGCCGGCGGCATTCACAACTGCGGCGTCCACCCTTAGAAGCTTTCCGGAAACCTCTTTAACAAGCTGAGTATAGTCACCGGCAGCGACATCCGCCGCGGTCAAAATAACATCGACTTCCCCGCTCTCAAGGACAATTGTGACCGTAAGGCTGGTCATCCCCGGCCCCTGATCCCAGGCGTCGGCGGCTGTCGGGAGATTGAACATGGAGTTCTCAATATCCAGGGTAATATTTCTTATACCGTCTTTAATCGTCCCCGTAAACGGGTCAGGATCACAGGACATCAATACAGCCGATAAAAAGATCATTCCGAATTTCAGTAGTTTTTGCATCTTCATTCTTCCTGTCATCCTATTCATACATCACCTCAGACGGAGCAGCCGAAAGATCGACGGCCGCATCGGTATTGGTGTCCACATGAAATTTGTCGTTCACATCATCTATATCAGTCATTGCGCCACCGAAATACTCCTCCAGAAGCGCGTCCGGACAATCATAAATACCATTCCCGGTGAATGCATAGACTCGGCCCGACATTCCAATCCTGACCCCCTTTCGGGAGGTGCCGCCGCCGGTATGAATATTATTACTATAAAGCTTAAAATAACCGCCGTAGTTCGCAAACAGGGCAGTAGCCGAGCCCCCGGCGCCGCCGTTTATGTCGTTGTAGGAGGCAATAATTTTACCGTTATTGATAATATAGATGCCGTAGGACTCGCCGCCCGAACCAGAAGCCGAGCCTCCGTAGATACCATAGCTGTCGGTTGCCGTAGGGGCATTATTCCGTACTATCGGCTCACATTCAAAGTCACTGAAAATACCGAATGATTTAGAACCGGTTCCGCCAGCCGATCCGCCGCTTATGCTGTTCTTGTAAATGACAGGAGTCGCGCCCTCAGTAATCTTGATACCGTAGGTCTCGGAGTAATCTGCAGACGTAGTCCCTGCGTTTATATAGTTGTAGCGGATAAGGGGCGCCGCCGAATTAGTACAGTGGACGCCAATTGATGCATTAGTTCCACCCGCTGTAATAGTATTATAAAGCAGACCCGCCGTCGTAGAATTATTAAAAACAACCAGGGCATTGTCATTTCCGCCGGCCTGCTTTGTGAGGGTAAAGCCCTCAAGGACAACCTTGTTATTAAGAGCTGCTCCGGAAGCATTGACCGAGCCGGTGATGTTGATCACCGTCTGATATGCGGCGTCCAGCCTGTTAGCAGGCGTCTTGTAACTACGGACACTCCATGCTGCGTTATAGCCGCCGTAAACGGGAATACCAATATTCGATGCAGCTCCGACTAAACCGGTTTTCATCGTTATATCACCGGTGACGTTATAGGTTCCGGCTCTGACTACAACAGCAATTTTAGTGTTATCCGCTGCACAATTATTAATTGCAGTCTGAATATCAGCTGCATCATTTGGGACTAATACATAAGGATTTAGAATATCTACAGTCAGAGATGTGTGTGCCTTAATAACGAGTTCAGTCTTCTTTGCTTTGATATTATCGAACACCATGACATTTGCAGGCGGATCGAGAGGGTCGGCAACCACTGGCGATACCACCTCCCAGCTGTTGAACTCACGAAGAAAACCAGTTTCGCAGGCAAGATAGAATATTCCCGTCGAACTTGTTATATCCAATGATTCACCATTATCAACCTCAATCGGCAGGGTTATCGTGCCGTCAGGATCACCAATCAGCGTTAACCTCCAGAGGCCGGTTCCGCTTAAATCGAGGTTGTAGGTGTCGGTCTCAGTGTCGATAAAAACCTTCCCGGAGAACTCTCCAGCTGTAACCGGAGCAAATTCAAGGAAAATATCGTTGACTGTCTTGCCAGACGGAATGCTCAAGGGAAGATCGGGAAAGGTCCCGTCGATAATGCTGAAGATATCAGCTTCATCCGGCTCGGATTTGATAGTTTTCACATACATATTCGTGATTACAAGCGGCCCTTCGCCAGTGTTCTTGATGGCAAGCGGCAGAACGTCCCGGTCGCCGAGTCCGACCAGCTTCTCTCCGAAGGCCATGGTTCCCTCGTTACCGGCGATGATCTTCTGCTGCTCCTTATAGTCGACAAACTCGATCTGCCCAGAAACTAGCGGTGGATTGAAAATCTCACAACCGGTGAGAGTAAATAAAATCACGGCGGTAACTGCGGCAGTGATTAGTAACCTCTTTTTTATCATATCAGCTCCCCTCTCCATTTTTCCCTCCGGGGCTCTTTCGGCGGATAATTCTCTTTCTGCCGAAAAAATTAAAGAGATAATATTCAACAGTAAACAGGAACAGTGGTATAAGGATACCGACTACCTGAAGATTCCCCATCAGGCCTAATGAGTTATAAAGTGAATGAATAGCAACGGCCAATAAGTACATTCCCGAAAGAAGTCCGAACGAAAAGAAACCTCGGTTTCTCATAATCTGAATGGCCCATCCGATGAGAGCTGTCATAGATCCGTGCAGGACACAGGCTGTCAGACTCCTGGTGATGATAAAGAATATGCTGTTTGCGAGTCCTGAAGATGCGGTTATAGACAGATAAAGATAATTCTCAAGAATTGAAAAACCTATTCCCGAAGCCATGGCAAGTCGTATAATACTGAACTCAGTGGCCTTTTTCCCAACCCGCAACATGAAAAGCAGAGGAAAAACTTTTATCAGTTCCTCCATGGCCGGAATCAACTGAGTCAAAAAAAAGGTCTGTCCTATGACAAAGTGTGTATCTAAAAGTATATTTATTAAATAAACAAGAATTGCCGAGGTCATCCCCCATGCAAAAAACAGGATAAGCCTGCGGTACTCGCCTTTTATTACAATTATCAGAAAAAGCAGTGGAATCAGGGTTCCGAAATATACAGCTTCAATCATTTACATCATCCTTTGTCAAATCCGCGGCTGCGGAAGTTAGATAAAACAATGCGCAGGGAAGAAGAAGGTAGTTCAGCCCCGGGGGAAGATGGACTGATAGCGGTGTTAAACCGAGATAAACCAGCATATCCGCGATAACAGCGGCGGCGACGGCAATTGCAAAGCGTCTGCGCCCGGGATAATTCAAGGCAAAGGCTACAGCCGTAGACAAGGTCCAGACAGCAACTGAAGTGAAAATAAAAGAATAAACTGTCAAAGCATTGAGTCCGTCCAGTCGAAGGTGAATAAGCACAGGCGCCGCAAACAGGACAAGAGGAATGAGGACGACCGGGTGAAAGGCCTTTTTGCTGGAGAGGCCTGAAGTAAGATAACGGAACAATCCGAGCATCAGCATATTAAACAGAAAAAAATCGAAGCCACCGAAGGGCAGCAGGAATAGCGCCTTTCCTGAACCAGAGATTGAGATAAAGTCTCCAATGAAGCCCGTGAGTCTGCCGCCCATGGCAAATACAAGAATCAGGATGATCGGAGAATACTGCAGATCTTCAATCCGGGCTGAGATAATGATGGTGGAAACAAGAGCCGCCGCCATAAAGCCGAAAGATGCCGAATTGTCCGGCAGTCTGAAAAAATCAAAATACAGACAGATCATATAAAAAACGAGCCAGAGCGCGTAGAGAATGACAGCTGCCAGTATTATCCTGTTCGTTTTCTTAGAACTCACTACCAGCTCACCTCAAATGTAATATCAAGTTTCACATTCAGAGCATTATTATCCTGAAGAAAACCTATGCCGTTTGTCGATATCCGGTCCAAGGTCTGGTCATACATATGGGTCTCATCGGTGAGAGAGGCATCTCCGATAGTTCCGATATTCTGAAGATCAAGGGTACATATAAACTCTTCTCCGAGAGGAAAGGAAACCCCTGCAGCTGAAGTAATCAGCCAGCTGATTTCCGCCGCAACAACCTTCTCTTCCCAGACAGTGAGCGTATCGAGATTGAAAGCTCGATAGGTATTCGTATCATGAAATGCTGAAACTCCGAAATCGAAGAAAATCGTAACCACCCGTTCAGGGATCCATCGCCATCCGGCATTCAATCCTATCTGATGAATTTCCCGCTCCGACGGATACAGGCTGGCATCAACCAGCGCATTATTAATTGGTTCGGTACCGAGGCTGAGCTCGGTATAATTACCCGTATTCTGACTGCTGAACAGCATCAAGCCGGCAACCGTATCACCGTCCTGTGAATACCGCTCCGCCCACCTGGAATAGCCGAGCCCAATTCTTAGACAGGAATTATTCTCCTTATCCTCGAAGTCAAATCCGATATTTGCATTAAAACTTCCGAGTCCTGAGTCATAAATTTTATCAAGATAGCTATCATCAGTAAGAACTGTGCCTGTCAGAACATGTTTTGCGTAATGATTATATGTATAATCCATTACATCATAACGTCCGCTTAAAATCATCGAGGTACTTTCATCGATCTCCCAGAAAAAAGCAGCATTCAGGTCAACAGCAGTCACTAGGGTATAATCAATGAAGCTATGTCCTGTGACGGCCTCGGCCGGGCCTCCGGCAGAAGCGGCGAGGGCATAATAATCCGAGAGACTGTAGGGGGTATCCTTGTAGCCGTCGGCATTCGTGTCCACCTCAACCAGCTCATCAGTACCGTCTTTATAGCTGCCGTTATAGACAACTCCGAGTAATAACTTATAGTTATCAAATGGAAGAGTCACGCCGACTGCGGCATTGAGACCGTTTGTAAGCTCATTAAAATTATCGGATGACAGAAGAGGCTCGGTATACTGTAGTGCCGGGCTAATGGTACTGTCGGTTACCCATTTAAAAACAGCCGGATCATAGTTGAGGTTATAGCCGAGCGAAAACCCCAAATCAAATTCCTTCGCAGGATTCATAGCAAAATACAGGTCGGTGCCCGCATTATAGATATTCTCATCAGTGAGAATCTTCTTGTTCTCCGTTACTCCGTTGTAATTCAAAGAATCGGCCCTGTCGCTGGAATGTTCTGAATCATAGAAGAGATCAAAGCCGAACAGACTCCCGTCCTCAAGAGGGAAAAACATCGTCAGATCTCCTCCGGGTGACATACTGAAGGATGAGATTATCTCTGTTCCACCCAAGAGTCCTACCGAATCATCTATCCTTGTCTTCAGACTTTCTGCATAAGCCGCGGTGAAGTCTAAATTAACCAGCAGAAGATTCTCATTAATATCACTTAGAACCGCCGGATTGCTCTTATAATCAAGTTCCGGATAGAGAACCTCGTTGGCCGGCGTCAGATAGAGGAAATCCTCCGGGTCGATATCAGTATCTCCGAAGACCATAGTGACTGACAGGAGTCCGATTATTGCAAATGCTAAATACTTTTTCATGTTATAGTTTCTCCTATCAGTTTTAACGGTAATGCTTATTCATTTTTTCATACATGGCTTGACGGATTTCCTCATCACTCTTGCCGGTAAAGCTGTCCGCCGACCGGATGAGACCCCTCGCCTCCTGAGACTCAGGTGAGGAATTATAGTCATAATACTTGTATACACATGTTTCCTTGAGACGGTGATAAACGTCCTCCCGGTATTCTTCGGTAAAGCGGATCGTCGTCCGGTCATGAAGGAGGGAGCCGCCCCTGGTGTAGCGGAGCTGATCGGTTAACTCAGAGGCCCTGTTATAAGTGTACCTTGTATACTCATTAAGTTCGCCATTAAGCGTCCTCTCATCGAGGATAATATTGCCGAGCGAATCATATTCGGTTGTAAGCACAGTGGCCTTGTCCTTTATCATCAGAAACTCAATATCATAGGCAAAAGGAACGGTGAATGACTTGTCTACATCCCGTATAAGGGGGGTCGCGGAAACAAGAGCATTTTCCCAATCATAGTCATAATCCGCCTGCTCATAGATGTAGCCGCTGCCGTTCCGGGAGTACCTTGTGAAGTAATAGAATTCTTCGTCGGCGCCGGTATCATCGCTGCGGAAGGAATGATATAAATCATAGAGGTAGTCATAGGGTTCGGCGGCATCATACCAGGTGGCAAATTCCTTGGACAGCTTAAGCGTGTCGCTGCTGTCCAGGTCGTAGTACTTCTCAGTCCGGAAGCGCTTAACCCCGTCTCCATGTAGTACATATGTGGACTCCTGCAGCGCGGTTATCGTTCCGCCTGCATTTTCCCTGTCTGTTATAGACAGATACACATCATAGTTGGCTGCATCCGGGGCATCATAAACAACATCATAATAAAGCCGGAGGGTGTCATCTGCAGTATATGACTTTCCAGTAAGCAGGACATAATCAACAGCGTCCTGGGTTACCCCGTCGTCATCAACCCACTGATACGAATCCCGCAGGTAAGTGTATAGATAATATTCGACCTTAGTCTCGGTGCCGTCAGATGACACCTCATAAACATCGGTCCTTGATATCTTGTAAACAGGATATTCAGATGGGGAGGCCTCGTTTAAATAACTGTAAGTATGCTTGGATATAGCAGTCAGCCTGCCCTGCTCATCATAGATTCGCTGCTCAATTGGCTCAAGAAAGGCATCATCGGGGTCAACATAGACCGAGGTCTCGATCTCCTTCGAATAATAGTTTACCGCGCCCTCTTCAGCCGAAGGAGGAGCATTGAGCGGACATCCGGAGAAAACGAGCGCCGCCAGACAAAGTATAATAAGTTTATCTGCTTTCATCTCTATAACTCCCAACTCTGATGCCATTCCCAGAACGGCCATTTCTGATCCCACAAGGACAATTCTATTGTGAGTATTTCGGCTGTCACCTCGGCATAGGCTCCGGCTTCGGCATATAGATCGAGTATCCAGTCATTGAAATTCCCGTACATTCCAATGTTTGTGTCATAGCCCATAATTCCCATCGGCTCCATATATCCCTGTACGAGGATATAGGCTCCGCCTCCCGCTTCAGCACCGACGATAGTAATACCGGCAACCTCGAGTTCAGCGCCCAGGTAGAGTCCGGCCTTCAGCTCCGCCTCGGCCGAGATAATCGGCCTGAAGGCGAAGTTGAGGTAGGTATCATTATTGCCCGTGAACTTCACAGGAATAAAGGGCCAGACAAGCTTGCACTTCGCCCCGACATCATGAGTCGTGTATTCCGAACATTCAACGGCTAGAGAGATTTCCCCTTCGAGCGAGACCTTCGCATAGAATCCTACTGTTCCAGTGACCCCGTAATAGGTGGCGGTTATGGCAAACAGCGGTATTTTAAGTTCGGCTGTCAGCTGCACTGTTCCGGTAAGCTTAAAATCAAACTGCTGGGCTGCGCGTACCCCAGCCTTTGCATATCCTTCATCAAAATTAATCGTAAAGTAGCCGCCCCACCACTTGCTTACCCAGGAGAACCTCATTTTGGGCATTTTAGTTCCGCCGTAAAAAGTAGGTTCAGCCAGTCTCATGGTTCCGACGAGCCTTATCTCACCCGCCACTCCCATATCGAGGGACGGTTTTCCGCCTGTCTCGGTGGAAACACCATCTTCATCATTATCCTGACTGTTCTCATCCTGCGCGGTTTCCTGCTTATCCTGCAGTGCCGCGAGTACGTCTCCTGAGATATCCTTCTTCCAGAGAGGGATATCCACATTAAACGCCAGAATATCAACTCCGTCATTGTCTGGATCTGTTTCCATCCAGGTAACGCTCCTGTCGAGTTCAGCAGGCGCGGTGAATGATGATGAGAGCATGTCTTTACTGCCGGCCCCATCCGGAAGGAGGGTTACGCCGTCGGCCAGAGAGGACATATCAACATTCTCCCTTCCGAGATCCACCTCAAAATCCGGAACATAGAGGCCCAGAAAGACTTCTTCGGGCCGGGGTTCAATTGTCTCTATTATAGTTTTCCCGTTGTGTTCATATATATCAACAACCTTCCTGGCCTCGTTATCAACAGTCAGGAAGATTGAGCCGATCTCAAGATTTTCAGGGGTAAGGCTCGATCCCGGCTCATTGCCGGACCGGGGAGGAAGCACACTGGTAGCCCGAAGGTCTACAACCCTCTCGGTCAGAATAGCGCTGTAACCTGTCATCGGAATCTGGGCAAAGAGAAGAGAGCCCGAAACCAAGCCAAGCAAATATATTGTTAAGGCCAGATACTTTTTCACTAAATAACTCTCCTCATTTTAATAATCCTTCATCAGTACGGCACCCTTGTCCGTCTGCTCGACTACACCGCGCAGGGTTCCGGTTTCATCATATCCGAAGTTGGTTTCTACAACCTTTCCTTCGGAGGAAGTGCGGATAATTTTAACAAGGCGTCCGGCGGCATCAAACTCCCGCTCGGACTCATAGGTGATTGTCTTCGGATCAGAACCGGGGACTGTTTCGATTGTCTTCACGAGGTTGCCCTGAGTATCATATTCATATTCAATACCCTTCTTTACCTGCTGCTTCTGATTATAGCTCGAAGTTCGAACAAGGGTGTTTGTGTCTTCTGTGTATTCATAACTGCTGAGAACCTTGTTGCTGTTCTGATCAACGATGACATATTCCTTTGTATTTCCGTCTTCGCTGCCGGGAACACAGCTGAGAACAAAGAACGGAAGCAAGAGTAAAAAGGGTACTTTTTTCATATCCCCTCCATTTAAATTATAACAATCCGGTTATTCGGACTTATTTAGGATAACTACTTGAGGACGTACACACTGGCAGACGAATGCCGAAATGTCGGGTTAAGAAACCGCTATTGTACTTAAACAATTTTTATTTGATAAGCTTACTCTTACCTTCTATGGCTGTTTCCACCGGGCCGCTGCATTGCATCGAGTAGATTGTAATCATCAAAAGCCGGAATATGAATAAACTGACCGACAAAAAATCCAGCGATAAGCATGATGAGACAGAAGACAAGTACATTTTTTCGTTCAACTTTCTTTTTCATATTATTTTCCTTATAAAAAATCAATTACTCTATACCTAATTTTATACTACATTCTATAGATAGGGGTGTCAATTATTTTTTCAATTAGAGCCTTGCCAGGCCATTCCGGACTGAATTTCACCAGTCGATGGGGAAATAATCCTTCAAAAACTTCCCGCACCAGTGCTTTCCGGTATTTATTCCGTCAAAAAACGGGTCACAGACCCTTGCCGCGCCGTCTACAATATCAAGCGGCGGCTGAAAGTCATGCATTTCTTCTTTAAGTTTAGCAAGCTGTGCCGGGTCTTCATCAGTCACCCAGCCGGTATCCACCGCGTTCATGAAGATACCGTGGTCTGTAAGCTCACTCGCCGATGTATGGGTGAGCATATTGAGCGCGGCTTTGGCCATATTCGTATGAGGATGACGCTCGCCCTTTTTGAAGCGCAGAAACTTCCCTTCCATCGCGGAAACATTCACAATATGCTTCTGGCCCGTATTCTCTTTTTTCATAAGCGGAACTAATTTGTTGCAAAGGACAAAGGGAGCAATTGCATTAACAAGCTGAATTTCGAGCATTTCGGCGGTATGAATTTCGCCGATTTTAAGGCGCCAGCTATTGGTGGTTCGAAGATCCACCTGCTGCAGATCGACATCCAGCTTGCCCTTTGGAAAAACCGCATCGACCGAATGATTATCATCATATGCATAGGGAATCTGGGAAAGCTGAGCCGACTCACGGAGCCCGATTCCCGGCAGTTTTACATTCCATGACACAGGAAGAGCCGCATCTGAGGCGCTTCCTATCGACTTCAGGGAGTTTATCTTATCATTACACTGCTGGAAATTAATCAGAAGCTTCCGGGCATCGGGTGGAAGCTCACTGAAGGGCATAGTCTCATTGTACATCAGGTGCGCGTAGAATCCGGGAGGACGACGGACAGTCTGGGCCGCGTTATTTATCAGGATATCGAGCCTGTCATAGGTTTCTTCAATGTGGCGGCAAAATATTTCGACACTCGGAGTATGCCGAAGATCGAGTCCGTAGATGTGCAGCCTGTTTCCCCACTGCTGAAAATCCTGCTCTTTCGAATACCTTAGAGCCGAATCTTTCGGGAACCTGGTAGTTGCAATTACCGTGGCGCCCGCGCGCAGCATCATGAGGGTAGCCTGATAACCTATTTTCAGCCTTGAGCCGGTAATAAGCGCTGCCTGCCCCCGGAGATCGGCGCTCTGAAAACGCTTGCGGTAGTTAAGATCGGCACAGTCAGGACACATAGTGTCATAGAAAAAATGAAGTTTCGTAAACTCAGCTTTACAGACATAGCAGTTCCGTGGAGAGTTTAGCTCCAGAGGCTCACCCTCTGCCGCGGAAGAATCCGGAAGCTGAAGGGGAGCTGTGAACACCGATGTCTCCCTTGCCCTCCGGATTCCGGTTGCCGCCCTCGCATCGCGTTCGACTTTAACTATCTGCTGCTTCTTCTTCTTGAGAACAGCCTTCTTACGCTGCTTAAGTTGATAGTAATCAGGACGGGAGAGCCTGCCTGCTGCCTTCATCAGCTCTATCTGCTGCTTTACAGGCAAAGCCGTAAAGGCTTCCCCTTCCTCGGCGAGGGCCGTGAGAATACTTATACACTGATTAATTTCTAGCTCTGTATAGATCTTCTGATCCTGTGAATCCATTTATTTTCCTGCCAAATTGTCATACTACGAATAAAAAAAGACGAATCCAACTGATTCGTCTTCAATTAAACATATATAAGTTAAACAGTTCAGTCAATATATACCTACATCTTGAAAGGCTTTGCAAACCTATCCTTGTAAGCATTATTCTTCTTGAGATTAGAGTTCCAGTACATATTGGTCAGCCCTATTTTACCCAACAGGCTGTAAATCAGCCTCCCGAAGGCGGAGAGCCTGCGTGGTTTTTTAAGCTCCTCGATCAACCCCGCAGAAAACCCGCCGGTTCCGGCAAAATGCCCGCCAAGCTCGTTAAAACGGCCGAAGAGTTTCTTCATCATTTTCTCAGGCATTAAGCGGATGCCTTCCGACCCGCCTTTAATTATTGTGCCGAGGTATTTATAAGCTGTTCTCTCAGAGAATTTCTTCAGATAGCGCTCAACCCATTCGGAATGAACCGATTCCGGAAATCCGGAGTGCACAATGAAGCCGAGCTTCTTACTTCCATCCGCCTTTTTTTCAGACAGAGCCTCAAGAAATTCAAGAACTATCCCCGGCATACAGTCGGTATAAAGCGGGAATACTATGATAATATTCTCCGCCGCACCTGCCGTAACAACATTTTCAGCCAACTTGTTTCTTTTGGCAATATTTATCACCGGAACATCTGCCGGCTCGACCGACATATACCCTTTCAGAAACTGTTGGATAAGAACAGATGAGTTGCTGCCCTGCCCCCGGGGCGATCCGTTAAATACTGCAAGTTTCATTTAGAATTTCCTCTAATGTATTATCATCTATAGACATTGCATACTTCAGGCGGCTGTGAAAATTCAGCGCTAACCTCTCATATATATCCCTAATAATCTGAAGATCTTCATCATCGGTATCCGTGCTCTTTTCAAAAATCAAACCGATATCGGGATAAGACTCATAACGTTTTATATGATGGCACTCATTATTCCTGATTTCGATGTAAGGATGAAGAAGAACAATAAGCCTGTCGGTAATCTTCTTCAACAGCGAACTGGTAAATCCCGCCTTAAGCGGCGATACAAAGATAACAAGGTCGGAATTGATTACGGCCCGGAAGATCTCTTCAGCATCATCCTTTATCGCGCAAAGTCCAGGGGTTTTCCACCAGCAGCTCCAGCATCCGGTACAGAAGTGCAGATCCATCGATGCAAGAGAAAAATGGTTTACGCTATGTTTCTCCCTAATACCCGCCGATAACCTCCCAAGCAAAGGCGGAAGCTTGGTCGCCGAACCCGAAGGACTTCCATCAAGAATAGTTATATTCATTAGTATTCCTCATATAAATAGTATCTCTAATAATAACACATTGAAAACCGCGAGCTGTTACCTACAGTTAATAATTATGCTGTTCCCATTCTCTAACCAGCAACTCTGTATAGATTTTCGGACTTCGCTCCTAAGCTTGAATTATGGCTTTGAATTAATCAAACAGTTCCATCTGCCGATTGTCATCATTTTGGACACTCCGCGCAGGGACAGGGCTCTTCGTGCGCCCGGATGAGCCCTGATATCTTAAAGAGTGCTTTTCATAGCTGTCACCGGGCACAGCCCGCCCCATTACCGTCTGGCCTCCCCAGCGGTGAGAGTTTTCCCATTCATGGGCTATTACCTCATCAACATCCGCATCAGGGGCGACTGTTGATTCAATCCAGCGGGTGAAGCGGTCAAGATTCTTTATTCCGCTGAGCTTCCCGGCCTTGTCGGTTTTTGCATCCTCAAGTGCCCGCTTAACAACCGAGATGCTTTTGTCATAAACCTTGAGCGGTACCGGAGCCGGATGCCCGTCCTTTCCGCCATGGGCGAAGGAAAAGCGCGCAGGATCAGTGAAACGACTTGGCCCCCCATAGATCACCTCGCTAACCAAAGCCAGAGACTGCACCGTCCGCGGCCCCACCCCCTGCATAAGCAGCGCCTCACTGAAGTCGCTGAAGTTTTTATCCCATGCAGCAGACAGCACCGCACCGAGGCGCTTTGAAATAACATCCTCCGGTTTTACCTCGTGATGCGACGGAAGCACAATACGGCGGGAGCGCAAAAGCGAATCAAGCTCGCGCTGCTGCCGCTCAGGGTATTCATTCATGAACTCAAGAATTCCGCTGCGGTTTTGCTCTGCCCGGCTGTCGCTCAGGTTAACAAGCTCTCCCTGAAACGGCCCCACCACTGCAGCATGAGGATCATCGAAAAAAGAGCGAAGCCCTTCAGAATGCCAGTGATAACGGCGGGCAGTACCCGTCTGCTTGTTCATTCCCTGCTGAACGACAGCCCACTTGCCGTCTTCGGTTATGATAAAATTATGCAGATATATCTGAAAACCATCCTGAAGACAGGAATTATCAATTTTAGCCGTAAGACGGCTTACGCGGGTCAGCTCATCACCCGAAAGCCCTGTTTTCATTGAATATTCAATGAGCTCTTGCGGAGTCTGTCTGGAATATTTGCCCCTGCCGCCCAGTACCGCCAGCCCGAGCTCTTTACTTCTAGGGTTAATACCACGCTGGATAGCCCGCATAACTGAGGTCGTTATTCCGGAGGAATGCCAGTCCATCCCCAGCACAGCGCCGAAGGCCTGAAACCAGCAGGGATCCGAAAGACGGCGCAGAACCTCATCAGTTCCGGCATCGGCAATAACAGCCTCAACCATGGCAGTTCCAAGCTTCATCATTCGGTCTGCCAGCCAAGGAGGAATAGTTCCGTAATGTAAAGGAAGGTCTGCGCTTCCGCTTCGTTTCATGCAGATATTATAATATGGTTTTAACTGGATGAGTAGAGGAAGGACAGACAGACACTTCAGTTTCATGCCTGAGGTTCTGTTTCCGCTCTATAGTTTTCTTCATTTCCCACTTGCCTCTCCCCTATACTGGAGGGTTTATTCTCTATTTTAATGAACAAAAAATGGAGTGAATTATGAAAAAAGCTATAATACTTCTTGGAATCGGAAGCCTTTTCGGCTGTGCAGGTTCAGAATGGAAACTGCCCGACAGCGTCATGCTTGACGGGTTCAAGGTTCAAAAAGGATATCACTGCGAGAGTAGCGCAATGCTGAACCTGCTGCAGCATCAGGGCTATGAGATCACGGAAAATCAGATCATAGGTGCCGGATCGGCTCTCGGGTTCACCCTTGATTCTTCCAGTTTCCCTTTTCTGGGAGGAAGAAATCTTGAGCTTAAGGAGAATGTTGAACGGACTACAGGCATAACCTGGCAGCGCGGGACAATCGAAAAACACGGCGATGGCTGGGAGAAGATCTATAGTCTTCTGAAAGAGGACAGCCCGGTGGCTCTCAGGGTAGATATGAGATACCTTCCCTATCTCTACGGCGAAAAATACGGGTCTAAACATATGTCTTTCGGATGGCATATGATATGCATTACAGGCATGAACGAAGAAAAACAGACAGCCTATGTTACGGATACGGAGAACACCGGGCTGCAGGAGATAAAACTTAAGGATCTCCACCGCGCAAGATTCAGTAACACCAAGGTTTTCCCGCCCGAGGGCGAGTTTTACTGGACAGAGAAAAAGGCTCCGGATTTTGTCTTTGATTGGGAAAAGATTGCAATAGATTCTCTTACTGAAACAGAAAGGGCTATGTGTAGCGCAAAGTCTGTAAATGGTAATCTTATAGGATTTGACGGCCTGTCCAAATACCCATCCGTACTATCTGATTTTGATGAGAGGGTTCCGTCTTATCTCCTTGCGCAGGTTCTCACCTTTCACTACGGCTGTATTGAGACTAACGGAACAGGGGGCGCTGCCTTCAGAAAAATGTATTATAATTTTCTTGAGGAAACAGGAAAGACCAGCGGCAGCCAATTTATCATGGAAGCAGCCCAAAGGCTTGAACCGGCTGTGACCGCATGGAGCAAGCTAGCCCTCGATATGAAAAAACTCTCAGATGACAAAATAAGGCTGAAAAACAAAGAGCGGCTAAAAGCCGCACTGACCGGGCTATCTCAGAGCGCGGAGAAGATCTACCAAACTGAAAAAAAGTTTTATGAACACATCCGGCAACCAGTGGAAAGCGATAAAAATAATCAGTAAAAAATACTATTCATTCCTTCTGTCTCATCCTAAAATGATGAGCGGAGGGAGTTATGCTGTCGATTGGAGAATTTTCCCAGGTTACCAGAATGACAATCAAGACGCTCAGGTATTATCATGAACTTGGTATTCTTGTGCCGATAAGGGTGGATCAGACGACCGGATACCGCTATTACGATGACAAGTCCTACAACCAGGCGACTGCCGTAATTGCTCTAAAGGATATGGGCTTCGCTCTCCTTGAAATTAAAACAATTCTTGATGAATGTGAATCAGAAGACGACCTTCACAGGTTTATAATACAGAAACTTAAAGACATACGTTCAAAGGCGGCAGAGCTGAAAGAACTTGAAGACAGATTATCTGCCTTTGAACGACAGATCGATACAGAACCTCCCGATCTCTCCGATGAGATTCAGGAGATAACACTTACCATTCCGCACCTTCTTGCAGCGCCAATACGCGGCAGATATGATGAGCTTAGTGCCGGATTCAAACTTTTATACAAAAAGGGCGGCCGCTACGGTGTTGGAAAACCCTACGGCTTTTACTACGATCTGGAATATCAGGAAGAAGACGCAAGGATGGAAGCTGCCATGGAGATAAACCGCAAGATGCATATAGACGGTCTTAAATATCGCAGAATCGAAAACCTTAGCTGTGTTAAAACAATTTACAGGGGCCAATACGGAAATCAGGGAGGCACATACCTTAAACTCTTCAACTATTGCCACGAGAAGGGATATACTCCGACGCCCCCCATTATCGAACACTTCATTAAAGGTCCCGGAATAATCTTTACAGGAAATCCGAAAAACTACGTCACTGAATGCATAGTTCTAATTGACAAATCTCAAGCTACTCATTTCTTCCCGCGTTAGGAATTGAAGGGGCGCCGAAGGCGGCCGGCTCATGCCGGCAACGCCCGGAAAGCTAAAAACCTTTTCCGCTTGCAGGAACCCCGTCTTTATAGCAGAATCAACTATGGCTAAAGAGAAAACATATTTTGAATGCTCCTCCTGCGGACAGACCGAACCGAAGTGGCTCGGTAAATGTACCGGCTGCGGAAGCTGGAACAGTTTCATCGAGATGAAGGGCGGCACCGGCAGCAAGACTGGCGCCGGCAGGAGCACGGAAAAATCGGCAGGAAAGACCGAACCCAGGCCGCAGCGGCTGTCAACCATTAACACCGATGAGGGCACGAGGTATTCATCCGGAACTTCCGAGATAGACCGAGTACTAGGCGGCGGGATAATGCGGGGATCATCAGTTCTCGTGGGCGGCGAGCCCGGAATAGGAAAATCGACGCTGATGCTCCAGCTCTGTAGTTCTGCTACGAGGGAGGGCCCTGTTCTCTACATCTCAGGTGAGGAATCTGCAGCTCAGCTGAAGATGCGAGCCGACAGGCTGAATATAAAACGGGAGATAGAGGTTTTCTGTGAAACCGAGATAAATATTATTCTGAAAACAATAGACAGGCTCAAACCTGTTCTGATAATAACCGACTCGGTACAGACCCTCTACGATAGGGATCTTGGTCTTGTTGCAGGAACTGTAAACCAGATTAAGTTCTGCACTTCGGAGCTGATTGACAGGGCAAAACTCTACAACTGCCCTGTCTTCCTTGTTGCCCATGTAACAAAGTCGGGAGCCATAGCCGGGCCGAAGGTTGTTGAGCATATGGTTGATACCGTCCTCTATTTTGAGCACGGCGATTCGGATGTCAGGCTGCTTCGGGCAATGAAGAACCGCTTCGGCTCGATAGACGAGATCGGCATTTTCAAGATGTCTGAGAAGGGGCTGAATCAGGTTGATGAGCCGGCATCGCTCTTTCTTGTTAAACGAAAAGGCGAACAGCCTGCCGGCATCTGCACTGCCGCCGTCTATGAAGGCTCCCGGGTACTGATGATGGAGATTCAGGCGCTGACTGTCCCGGCAAAGGGAGGGCTCTCGCGGATATTCTCTGACAAGATTGACCAGAGGCGGGTGTCGAGGGTAGCGGCCGTGCTTGAGAAGAACCTGTCGCTGCGATTCAGCGATCAGGACATATACGTGAATGTCGCAGGCGGAATAAAGATTGGAGAGGTCGGAACTGATCTGCCGCTCGCCCTCGCCCTCTACTCGGCAAGGACGGGTATTCCAGTACCGAAGCAGACGGCATGCTCGGGGGAGATAAGCCTCGCGGGGGAGATTATGCCGGTTGCCCATTCCGGGCGCCGCAGCAAAACATCATCCGATATGGGTTTCTCAAATTTCATAAGCCCTGAGAACACCTCAGGGCTTAAAGACAGTATAAATAAAATATTCGGAGGGGAAAAAATCAGCCAACAATAAGAGCGGTAAGATATGGCAGCGCTACGAATGTCCCGATGCTGCTGCCGATACTCGATAAGAAAAAGACAAGGAGAACCTTCGTAAGCCGGTTTTTATAGAAACCTTTGATACTCGAAATATCAGTATTCAGGTTCTCAAGATCTTCAATTCTGGGTTTTCGAATCCAGGCCTGAATGAGCCCTGTCACGATTCCGACACCGATGGTCGGGTTCATTGACGTAAAGGGCGCGGCAAGAAACGAAATAACAATCGTCAGCGGATGGGCCAGCGCTATAATCGAACCTATCGCCGAGAGCGTTCCATTGGCGAGAATCCAAACAAGGAGCATTTCAAAACCATCTTTGGCTCCATTGCGGATAAAGCCTGAGGCAATAAGGGCTACAACAGCAATCGTTATAAGCCATGGGATTTTGCTAATCCATTTGTTTTTCGGCGGAACAACTGAGACTTCCTCAAGATTCGCTTTCTTTTCTCCTGTCTCGAGTTTTTCAAGCCACTGCACAATTCCGTCCATATGGCCGGCACCCACTACAGCGAGCACCTTATCTTCCCTTTCGAGAAAAATATTGGTTGCCAGGAACTGGTCGCGCTCATCAATGAAAACTTCTTTAACAGCAGGAAGGTAGTCAGCCAGCTCATCCATCATTGTCTGCAGGGCAGTCTTCTGCTTCAGGCTTTCAAGCTCTTCTTCCGAAAGCTTTTCATTTGTGAAGGCAGATCCGATAAGCGCACCGAGCATCTTCATCTTCTGAAAGAAGCTGGATTTTGACCAGGCTCTCCGAAGGGTTGTCTGAAGATCACGGTCTGAGAATGAATACTGCAGATTAAGCTCTTCGCAGAGATCTGCCGCAATCAGCATTTCCTGCCCCTGCTTAGATCCCACATCCATTCCAAGCCGCCGCTGGTAGGCTGAGAGCACAAGACTGGCAAGCATAAGGAAGGCCTGGCCATTCTTCAGAACATGACCGATATTAAGGCTGCTCCAGTTCTGCCCCTCTTTCAGAGATTTAAATCTGGCCGCGTCTATCTCGATACAGACCCTGCCCGGTTTTTCTTCACGGATCAGACGCTCTACTTCGACAACACTCTCTTTTGATATATGGGCTGTTCCGCAGAGAATTATCTCCCTGTCTCCCAGCTTGATTCTGCGAACTGTTTCGCTTTCTATTCGTTCATCCACCGAATACTCCTTATTCATAATGGTTTTCAAGTTCAAAGGCCGATATTCGGCTCTCCCACAGACCGTAATCACTGGCGTCTCTAACCAGCGCGAAATAACTGTAGGCCGCGGTTTCCATTCCATTTTCATGGTATAGTTCGGCAATATAAAATAAAAGCCTCTTCTGTACTATTTTATCTTTCTCCTCCTGGATCAGCCGGAGAACGTAGGCATCATATCCGCTCTCCTTAAAGGATCTCAGGATATGCGCGTAAATATTGCCGGCCGGAATTTTATCAATAGCCTTACTGCAATACTTTTTCGTTGCGGCGGCGTCCCCTTTCTTCATCTCGGCTACGGCAGCCATCGCAAGAAAGGCAAACTCCTTCGGTTCATATTTAAACGCCTTTTCAAATGATTTCCGGCTGGCGTCCCACTCTCCAAGCATAAACTGGACAATCCCGAGCGCCGAATACGTAAAGTAGTAATCGGGCTTCATCTCAATGACTTTCTTATAATCTTCAGAAGCCTTTTCCAGCTCTTTCATCTCATCATATATTCCTCCACGGAATACATAGGGATAAAAATTTTCGGGATTCAGCTCAATAGCCCTGTTGAAATCTTCCAGAGCGCCTGTCCTGTCGCCTCTGTCCCGAATACGGAGCCGTCCACGGTCAATATAATGCCAGAAATAATCAGGTTCAAGCTCGATTGCCGATGAAAGGTCTTCCTCGGCTCCCTGCATGTCGTCATTTGCCGCCCGGACGCCGCTGCGATCAAGATAGGTAAAGGGATTAGCCGGATCAAGCTCTACAGCGCGATCAAGGTAGACTTCGGCCCTCTCGTATTCCTCCTGACGAATCAGGGCGGAGCCGTAGCCGGTAAGCGCAATTATATTATCCGGATCAGAGTCAAGCGCGCGCTCGAAATACTCGGAGGCTTTCTTTAGCTTTGAATCGGACAGATAGATGCTGCCTCTGATTGACAACGCTCCTGAGTGGTGCGGATCAATGGCAATTGATTTTTCGAGAAACTCAATCTGCTCATCAGATAGATCCTGAAGCCCCATCACGAGGGCGAGGTTAAAATATGCATCGGCATTATAGGGTTCGCGCTCGAGAAGGCCGATAAGTTGGTCAGTAGCCCTCTGATACTCACCGGCTGACATAAGGAGCCCGGCATAGGCCAATACTGTTTCAGAGTCATCATTATTAATTTTTTCAAATTCCTTAACTGCTGAATCCTGATCGCCGTCCGCAATGAGTTTTTCTATATTACTATAAGTATTTTCCTCGGGACGTTCCACAATTCCAATAGCGCCTTTTTCAGGATCGCCCTCACCTGGGCCGCCTTTGAACGGAGTTACACATCCGGAAAATAATAAACTAATTATAACTGCTGGCAAAACCGGGACCGCTGCTGCGATTTTAAGCTTCATACCTCCCCCTTGAAGATTTAAATATAACGAAAAAATCCGGGATAATAAAGAGAGGGTCTTTCAAAAATCGAGATTTATTAAAAGAGCTTCAATAGATAAAAATGCTGTCTCTGTAAATTGTTGTATAGTATATATTTAATCATCTTCATGCAAAAGCATTATAAAGAGAAAATTCAATATAAAAAACTCTAAACGCGGCAGCCGGTTTAATCAGGTTGATGTTTCGACCATTCCTGCTCTTGTCTTATCTGTCCTGAGAAGGTAGATGAGAATTGCAGAACTGAGAATCAGGGGCAGAACAAAGAGTCTGAGGGCGGATTGGTATCCTATCGTATCAATAACCGTCCCGAAAACCGCCGGACTGAAGGCTGATGTCACCGTCATTACCCCCATCAGGATTCCAAAAACTTCTCCCTTGCCAAGTGATCCGCCGAGTCTTCCCATCAGCAGGTTCTGATTTATTACGCAGCCTGAAGCAAAACCTCCAAAAAGAGCTATTATTATTAAATATATCCAGACGGGTAAAGAGGCTGAAAGCACAAACATCGCGCCGCCGATAAAGACTGAACCGGCAAGGATTATACCGAAAGAATTATATCTGGCGGAAAGACTTCCAAACACAAGAGAACCGGCTATTCCGCCTGCGAAAAAGAAGGCCGTCGAATACGCGGCCCCTCCTGGGTCAAGTCCGAAGAAGTCTACAAAAATAATAGGAAGAAAGTTTAGCACCGCCGTCACACTAAAAACCCTCAGAATAACACTGAAAAGAAAAAGCATGAACCTGAGAACCCGGCCTCTGCCGGAAACCCCTGTAGGGTCTGGGCTCGGAAGGTCGGCTCTGTCATTAGAAATCGAATCTGAAAAAACGTAGACAAAGCCCATAATAAGGGCCGGGACGGCTGTCAGAATCAGAACTCCTCGCACTCCTATCGATTCAAGAAGATAGCCGTTCACGAGAAACATGACAAAGATAGCGCCCGTCCCGAAGCATTCATAGAGCCCCATCATCCTGCTCCTATTCTCAGAATAAGTATCATGGATCACGGCATACATAACCGGATGAAAAGTACTGACTCCCACCGCCGTAATAGAGATCAGCACCAGAAATACAGAAAGACCCGGAGCAAAGCCCGAGGCAATAAGCCCCAGGGCCGCAAGAAAAAAACCCAAACTGAGGATCTTCTTTCGTGAAAACCTGTCGGAGAGCTTTCCCATCATGAAGGAGAACATCGCTAACACAAGCAGATATATGGTAAGAATTCCACCCGCCTCTGCATAGCTGAGACTATAGCGTACCAGAAGAGATGGCAGAACAAGCGGAAGAATAAACCAGAATAGATCATTGGCGCTATGGCCTAGTAGTTTGGCTTTCATATCGAGCTAAGATATGTCAATAGTTCTTTATTTTCAAGAGGTCCTGCCTTACTATAGGAGCAGCATAAGAGCGGCGAAACCGAGAAACAGTAGACCAGTCAGAATCTTTATTATGCCGAGATTGGTCTGAAACATTTTTGTAATCTTTTTTGATGTAACCCCGAAGAAAACGATGACGAAGACGGCCGCAAGCGGCAGGATAAAAGCAAGGTTGTATAAGGCCAGGTACAGATAACCCGAGGAGGCCTCATCAGTCTGAATGATGTAGGCTATAGTCGGGAAATAAATCTGCCCGGTACAACCAAGCTCGAAGATGGAGATGAGGATTCCCATGACAACTGAAGACCCGGCAAGGGCGGCGGACTTGGAATATGTCCGGATTGATGAGTGCAGCCTGCGCTTCACGCTGCCGGGCAGCTGCAAAAGAATATCTTTCGCCTTACCGGCGCGGATCTTTGTATAGTCATAGAAACTTAAGACCGCGAAAAGAATCAGGACAGAAAAAAGAACCCATCTGATAATCCTGCTTACAAGCTCGAAGGAATCAGCAATCCTGATTATCTTAAAAAACCCGAGTCCTATAAGATAATAGGTTATAAAAACCGAGACAGTGAAAAAGAGTCCGATAATAAGGGTCTCACGGCGGCTGCGGCCGGCGACTGCAAGCGCGCTTAAAAGAAAAATCAGGGTCGTAAACGCGCAGGGATTAATCCCGTCAAGGAGGCCGGCGACCATTACAGGCAGTACGGAAAGCGATATCCCGCCCGGCTTTGGCGTTCCTGAATTAACAGCCTCCCTGATACTCCGGCCCTCAAGGAGGGCCTCATAAGCTTCACGAATCTCCATCTCTCCCTGAAAGATCGAATCAGAAGTAACCATCACGGGTACTTCTCTAAGTGAAGCTCCGCGATCGGAGAGCAGTCTCTGGAGCTGCTCATAATATTGAGGTTCCGTGATATCAAATTTTTCTATAGCAATTTCTGCCTTTCTCAAAAACTCATTGCAGCTCTTGCATCCGGGCGTATAGTAATACTCAAGCCCGCTGCCGGCAGGAATGTTCGCGGAGCCTTCACTGCCCCTGGCTTGTTCGGCCGATTTTTCCGGTACATCGACACTCCCCCTTACAAGAAAAAAGCCTTTCGGCATTTCATCGGAGTCGGTCTGGATTATCAGAATCTTTTCGAAATCACCCTCATCATCGGAGCTGTCGAAAAAAAGCGTGAAAGTTCCGCTATCCCCGGACGCGATGGAGAGAAGATCCGCCGAAGTGGTCAAACAGCTGCATGTGCTTATAAGGTTTATCTCGACGGCGTTTTCGGTGTTATTTGTTATCTCAACCGCCTGCTCGGGGATCACACCTGCTTCGAGCAGGCCGGTATCCCATTCTGTAATACTAAGCTCAAGCCCGCCGTCGGCAAATCCGGAGACAGCGGCCGATATCAGAATAAATATAGATAAGACAAGGACCCGTTTATTTTTTTCCATTCTTAAGGTTTTCTATCAGTTCCTTTTTATAATCCTCGAATACTTGAAGAACTTCTGGGTCTTCAGGATCCGCCTCATACTTGAAGTATCTCATACTGTTCTCGGCTTTGCTGAGTTTCCTGAACCGAAAAAAAAGGTCGAGCCGTCCCACGCGGTTGCCTTCTTCGCCTGGGGAGGCAAAGATACGGTTATCAGTCTTTTCATCAAACAGCATCTGATCATGGGCAAAAAGGACTGCATCCCAGCCTGTTTCAGTGTCGAAAACAGCCCGGGCTTCCTCTGCATGGCCGTGAAACAGCAAAATATTATAGCTGCTGCCGGCGGCCTTGAGTTCTGCCAGCGCCTCGGAAGCGGCCTCAGCAGGATCGGAGATCTCTATCCTGCTTTTCACATCATCTGGGTAGAAAAAAAACACTGCCGGGTCTATCACGGCGGCTATTCCGATTTTAATTCTCTGCTTCTCGATGATCATCGGGCCATTACTGAGACTGCGCCCTTCAATCTTTATATTGTTGCAGAGAAAGTTGAAGTCCTCTGCCGATTTTTTAAAATAATCAAGTCCGGAGCCGAGCTCCTGATCACCCAGGGCCGAAGCGGAATATCCGAGGTCGCTATAAAGTTCCAGCAGCTTGCCAGACAGGAGCTCATCAACCCTGGCGTCGCTGAAATCACCCAGATCAAGGAGAATTGACCGCGAGGGATCAAGGCTGCGCAGATAGGCGGCGGTAGTCGAGAGCCCGGCCTTTGGCACCCCCCTACACTGACAGCCGATGAGATTGCCGTTCAGGGAAGCCGTATAATAGATGGACAGATCAGGATCGGCGGAGAGCCCTATTATTGGAAAAAGCAGCAGCAAGGCAGAGACAAGGACTGTCCTCATTCCCGCGGCTCGCTTATTCATTATAGGCTTCTGCGAGAATTGCCCGAAGACTCACAATATCCTCTTCATGGTATCCGACTGATTTAAACGCAATCTTCCCATCCGGATCAACCAGAAAAAGTGAAGGGAGGGCCTGAACACCGAATGATCCTACCGCCTTCTTATATTTATCAATCAGGACAGTGAGTGTAGTCGGAGCCGACGCGAAATACGGCTTAACAACGGAATGCCCCTCATCATCGGTGGCAAGCAGCATTGCCTGAAAACCACTGTCGGCAAAATCATCATATAGTTCTTCAATATAGGGAAGTTCTTCATTGCAGTTTTCACACCAGGTTGCATAAAAATCTACCAGAACCCAGCCTGTGCCGTATAGTTTTTTCGAGAAAACATAGTTTTTATCAATGTCTGTCAGGACAAAAGCCGGCGCATTCTCTCCGACTTCAACTGCGAACAGAGGACCGGATGCCGATATTAATAAAAAAATTATTATAACTACAAAACCTTTACTCTTCACAACTCACCTGCCTGAATTACTCTTTTATTTAAGGATATCACTTATTAATCCATTCTTCAACGCCCACTAATCCTCAAGTCGACTAGGGAGTGAAAAAGAGAACTTCGAGCCCCTTCCTTCCGACGACTCCACGCTTATTTTTCCGCCGAGCATTTCCACGTATTCACTGCTGATTGAAAGCCCTAGCCCTGAGCCCTCAAAAGGTTTAGTCAGACTCAGATCAGCCTGGATGAAGCGATCAAAGACCGCATCAATTTGATCTTTAGGAATACCATTTCCGGTATCCGTAACATAAAACTCAATTCTGTCCGGTTGACAGAGATATCCAAATAAGATGCTGCCCTCTTTTGTGAACTTTACGGCATTTTTCAACAGGTTCATCATTACAGCATAAAGTTTATCCCTGTCAGAGTTTATTACCGCATCTTCACACTCCTCAGGAATTTCAAGCTCAAACCTGAGGTTCTTATCCGCGACTTCGGGAGAGAAGAACTGATATAAATCTTCAAATAGTTCCTTTATGCTGATATCGGACAGATCAACCTCAACAAGGCCTGACTCAATCCTCGAGATATCGATCAGGTCATTGATAGTCGTTAGCAGACGCTTTCCGCTTTTCACAATGATATTATAATACTGTTCTTGTTTTATCGGCGATATTGTCGGATCATTCATCAGCGATGCAAAACCGAGAACCCCGTTTAGGGGAGTGCGTATCTCGTGGCTCATATTAGCAAGGAATGCCGACTTAAGCCTGTCGGCTTCTTCCGCGCGTTCAAGGGCCAGAACCAGCCTCTTTCTATCCCTATTTCGATCAGAGATATCCCTGGCAACGCTCATGATAAAGGTACTTTCATTAACCTTGTATTTTTTTGCGTGAACCTCCACCGAAAAAACACTCCCGCCTTTTTCCTGATGGGTTGTTTCAAAAACCCGCTGCTTGTTAATGGGAAAATCCGCCCAAAAATCTTTGAAGGCTGCAACTGAATAATTCGGATCTACGACAGTTATCGGCTGACCGACCAGCTCTTCTTTCCTGCGTCCGAGGCGGCTGCAAGTATATTCATTCACCTCAGTAATTATACCGTCTGCGGAGATCTGTTTTATTATATCAGAGGCGGTCTCAACCAAATAACGGTACTTACTTTCACTTTCGATGAGCTGCTTCTCGATTTTCTTGAGACCGGTGATATCAATTGTCGTCGCGGCTGTAAACGCGGGCACTCCCCGGTCATCATCAAGAACAAGGCCGCTCATAAGCATTGGAAAGACTGTTCCATCCCTGTGCTTATGCCATACTTCAGCCATCTCATAACTTCCCTCAATCAGAAGCCTTTGGTTTATTTCTATGACATCGGCAAGCTGATTATCAGTGTGAAAGACTGCAAGATGTTCTCCTATGAGCTCCTCAGGCGTATAGCCGTGAATGTTCGCAAAATAGTTATTTATGTAGATAAGCCGTCCCTGGAGATCGGCAAGAACAGTTCCGTGAAGGGCATTATCACTGATTGTCTTAAACTTGCGCAGCTCACTTTCGGCAGCCTTCCTTTCAGTAATATCCATTCCATGTGAGATAATTCCACCTAAGCTACCGCTGCCGTTAATATAAGGGTAGTAGCACATATGCATCCAGCGGGTACCGAAAGTCTGTAAATTCAACTCCAAATCATAGGCAACAGTCTCACCCGCCGCGCACCGCTCCAGCATTGGCCGAATTTTACCCTCAAAGGTCTCTTCATCAAAAAATTCGGCGATCTTATGCCCGATAATGTTCTCCAAAGGGGCATTGAATAATTTAGAATAAATATTGCTAACCGCAAGATAGGTAAAATCTAAAGACAGAAAAGAAAAGGTCTGAGGAAGTGTTTTTATTATGTAGTCAAACAGACGGGTCTTTTCTTCAGCCCAGAGAGTGTGAAGAGCAAATCCTAAATCAGCCGCTGTATCGGCAATTATTTCAATTTCCTCCTCATCTCCGGCATATTCAACAGGGATGGAGACCGTGAGAGTTCCATATATCCGGCCCTCATAAGAAAGCCGGACTGTCATGGCCGCCTTGTTTACATGAAGGTCTTTATTTGGACAATAAGGGCAGCTGTTAGCAGTATTGTCAACAATATTCACAGCCGGACTATCGATGGCCAGGCGGCAGCATTCAGTAACAACACCTTTTTCAAGATTTGCCCGAAGCAAATGGAATTTTTCCCCAAGACCGGCTTCTGCGGAAGTCTCATATCTGCCGTCCTCGCCGAATAGAATTATCCAGGCATTATAATAGTTCCGGTATTTTATCAGATACTCACAGGTCTTCCGGATAAGTCTGCCGGAATCTTTTTCTGTTATAATGAGCCTGTTAATCAGACGGAGGCATTTAAGAACCTTCCTGAAACGTGTCAGTTTTCTTTGAGATTCTCTGTAGATTTCATTTTGCTGCTCAAGTTCAGAAACCCGCTTTCGCAGGTATTCTGAATCCTGTTCATTAGAGTTTTCAGATAGCATCTTGTTTAATTGTAAATTTTAATCTATCCAATTGCAAATGTTCCTCAGTAAAAAACGTATTAGTTAAATTAGGGCATGCTGATGAGATAAGAATTAACTCTATTCGGTAAAACAGATAAAATCGGCAATGCCTGAAGGGATGTCAATCTTAATTTCTCCAAGCCGGACTGTCACAAAATCTCCGGATGTTTTAAGAATAACAAACTCAACTCCGGGCTGCATCCGATTTTCATAGCAAAACTGCAGAAGTCCGTCTGCTACCTCGCCCTCTTCGGTAATGCGCACGATAAGGCCCCTTGTTCCGGACACCGCGGAAGAAAGACGCGGCGCAGAGAGAGTTTTTTTTTCGGACACGGAGCCCGGAAAAGGATTTCCATGCGGACAGAAATCAGGTCTGTTAAAAAACTCGAAAAGATAATCGGTAAATTCATCAGATAGAGTTGCCTGTATCCGCGCGGCTTCTTCGTCGGACTTTACCCAGGGATAATCAAGCTGATGAATAAGAAGGTGCTCTATCAGATAATGTCTCTTGAGTACCTTGGCGGCCACACGCCGGCCTGCGGGGGTCAGAAGTATAGAGCCGTAGAGATCCTGTTCTATGAGGCTGTACTTTTTAAGCCGCTTCATTGCCTGGGTCACAGCCGGCTTCGAGACACCCAGCCGTTTGGCAATGACCGAATTTTTTACGAGTCCATAATCCCGATGTATTAAAAATATTTCTGTTAAATACTCAAGCGCGGCGGGATACTTTTCATTCAGATCTGCAATTGTCAGCTCTTTTTCTGTTTCCATATTTTAATTCTACACCAAAAATCCCCGCGGCATAACCGCGGGGGTCAAATATTCTCATTTCAATGCAGCTCTTGACTTCCTGCCCATCAGCTTAAAAGAGAAGTAGATTCCCGCTGCAAGAGCAATTGATACAATAATCCAGACTACAGAACCTCCCTCAAAAAGCTGATAGAAGAGTGTGGAGACTATCCAGGCAAGGAGGGTCAGATAAGTAACAAGCAACACCCCATAAGCCCGGCCTGTTTCCTGAATTGCCGCCCCGAGAGCCGCTATACAGGGGAAGTATATCAGGATAAATAGGAGATAGGCATAGGCGCTGACCGGGGTAAAGTTTGCCCTGAGTCCGTTAAAGACGCTGTCATCCGCTTCAAGTTCTTCACGGGCCTGCGCTTCATCTCCGCTGATTATTCCCAGACCGAAGGGGTCTTTGAGGCCGTCAAAAACTCCGGCAAGGTTGCCGCCCAGGGTCACGAAGGCATCCGCAAAAATCGGCCCAAGAGCCCATGGGTCATCTGCTTCAGCCTCATTCTCCTCAGCCCCCCGTGAATAAAGGGAGTTAAGTGTCCCGACAACAGCCTCCTTCGCGAAGAGCCCGGTAAAAAGGCTTACTGTAGCCGGCCAGTTCTCCTTTTTTATCCCCATAGGGGAAAACACAGGTGTGACGGCCTTTCCGACTACAGAAAGTACAGAATCTTCCGAATCCTCATTCCCGAAACTGCCGTCTAAGCCGAGTGAGTTAAAAAATGCAAGCACGAGGACAACAAGGATAATCACCTTTCCCGCTCGAAAGACATAAGTCTTCAGCCTGTGCCAGGCAGACTTTGAAATCTGGGCAAATCTCGGCATGTGATAATCGGGAAGTTCCATCACGAAGGGAGAATATTCTCCTTTAAAAATGCTGTTTTTAAGAAGCATTCCCGTCAGAATTGCAAGGACTATTCCAGATAGATAAATGGAAAAGACCACGCCTCCTGATTTCGTACCGAAAAAAGCAGCGGTAAAAAGCGCGTAGACAGGGAGTCTCGCCCCGCACGACATGAAGGGAGTCATGAAAATGGTCATAAACCTGTCTCTCTTTGATTCGAGAGTCCTCGTTGCCATTATCGCGGGAACGGTACAACCAAAGCCTACGAGCATCGGCACAAAGGCCTTACCCGGCAGCCCGACAGCCATCATCGCTCTGTCCATCACGAAGGCGGCCCTCGACATATAACCCGAGTCCTCGAGTATCGCCAGCATGAAAAACATCACAAAAATTATCGGAACAAAGGTTGAGACAGTCTGTATACCGCCGCCTATTCCGCCTGCAATAAGCGATATGAGCCATTCAGGGCTTCCAAGGCTGCCCATCAAGGCGCCGAGTCCGTCGACAAATATTCCACCGAAGATAATATCAAAAAAATCGATGAAGGAGCCCCCGATGCTCATAGTCACCCAGAAAACCAGATACATTACAGCTATAAATATCGGTATCCCAAAAAACCTGTGCATCATAATTTTATCAGCCCGGCCTGACCCCATTTTTTTCTCTTCCGGATGCTTTATGCATTTCCCGCAGACTGATGTTATCCAGCTGTAGCGCCCCTCGGAAATTAACATATCGGCACCCTTACTCAAGTTCGATTCAAGAACCTCAATTTTTGCATCAATCTCTTCTCCTGTTATAATGTCCGTGACAAGAGATCTGATATAATCATCTCCCTCCAGCAGATTCAGCGAAAGAAACCTCGAATTAAGGTTAAGTTCCGCCGCGGCATAGGTCATCTTTCGATCCCAGGAAGTAACAATATTTTCAATCTCAGGAATATACTTTATCAGATTCCCCGAGCGAGGCCTTCTCTCCATGGATAATTCTTTCTTCAGACCTTCCTTAAACAGATTCAGGCTGTCTTTCTTTACCGCTGATAGCGGAAATACAGGGCATCCCAGCTGCCTTGACAGTTCGGCTGCATTGACCTGTATTCCTTCTTTCTCGGCTGAGTCCATCATGTTAAGAGCCAAGATGACCGGAACTCCGCTTTCAATAAGGGAAATTGTTAAAAACAGGTTTCGCTCAAGATTCGCGGCATCAACAATGCTAACGACTAGATCGACATTACCGCTTATTAAGAAGTTCCGCGATACACGCTCATCCTCGGACTCCGCTGAGAGACTGTAAATTCCCGGAAGATCGACAATATTGAATTCCCGATCACCGTCTCTGAAGACTCCCTGTTTCCGCTCGACGGTTACTCCCGGCCAGTTACCAACCTTTGCGGTGGCGCCGGTAAGGCCATTGAAGATGGTAGTCTTGCCGCAGTTCGGGTTACCTGCCAGAGCTATCGTCAGTGTTTTCCCTTTAACTGCAATGCTCATATCTTTCTCTCCAATTCAAGAACTTCGGCCTCCGCCTTTCTAAGACTCAGGCTATATCCCCGTAAAGATATTTCAACCGGGTCTCCGAGCGGAGCTGCTTTTTTCATGGTTATTTCCGTTCCCGGAGTAAGACCGAATGAAAGGAGCTTTCTACGATACTCCTTCTTACCCTGACTGTAACCGGAGATGATCGCCTTCTCATCCGGCTTCAGCCCTGAGAGCTTTATGATTTTTGTCTTATTCATTTCACTTCTCCCTCTATGAAGATAGCAGACAGCATCTCTCCGCCGAGCATGAACTTCTGCCTGCCGACCTCGATAATCCGGGGGCCGCTTTTATAACCTCCGACAATTTTCATGCTTACTCCGGGCCTGAGCCCGAGCCCGAGCATTTTGGCCCTGAAACCTCGCCCCTTCCCGAGGGATGATATGAAGGCATTTTGGCCAATCTCAAGATCAGCGGCCGTCATTTCCTCTAAGCTGCAGCATTGGTGATGTCTGTTTTGCCTCATGTTACACTCTCCATCTTTTGTTAGTCGTAACTAACTCTAAGATAATAATCTGTTAATGTCAATTAACTATTTGCCGGAGTGAAGGATTTTCTATACTTTTTAAATAATTTTTTATTTACCCGCCAAGACTCATCATCAAAAATCCGCTGAAGGCGGCATTATCGACCTTCAGACGCTCATCGACCATGCTCTTCATCTGATTTATCTGCTCCCGGTATAGATTATAGAATTCAAAGGAAGCCGTCGGGCTGTATTTGAGCCCTTCGAGTTCAAAGTGAGTTATCACGTTCTTCACGGTTGTAGGTTTTATAAATACCTCCTCATCGGGGCGATAGTACACAAGGCAGACAGTCAAGAGGGTCCATTTAGCGAGTTTAAACGGCAGGAGAACGGAGATCATCTGCCTGAAACCCTTTTCCTGATCACCATGGAGGGCGTTTTTAAGCCCGTCGGCCAGCTCGGCGCTTTCCCCGGCACTGAGATCTTTTAAGAGATCACGAAACTTCGGCTTCTCAAATACCGAAACCATCGAGGATGAGCTGACAATCTTGCGCATGGTCTCGAGGACCGCGTCGGTGTCATCGAAAGATTCCGGGGCAAGCCCTTCCCGGGCCATCTTCGTCATCTTAGCAAGCTTATGCTTCTTGCCTATCTCCATCATCTCGGGGGAGTCGAACCCTTCGGGATATCTGTTCAAAAATGATTTCTGGGCTAATATTAATTTTTCTCTGTTCATAAATGAAGCATATCATTTATATCAATGAATGCAACATCTTTCCGCGGAAGGGATTGCAGCGGCAGCGCCCCTGCGGCCCGGCGGAGCGGAGTAAGCCGGATAGGCCGCAAGGAAGAGGCGCTACAGCGGAAAGCCCGCCCGGCTATGCCGGGGCCGCCTGAAAATTTTCAAACAGGAATATTTGAGTAAGGCCGCCGCCTGTGTTATTATTACAGCACAGGGAGGCTCTGATGAACAAAGGCTACTTGCAGGTTTACACCGGAGACGGAAAGGGTAAGACTACCGCATCGATGGGGCTGACAGTCCGCGCGCTCGGGGGCGGCATGAGGGTTTACTTCGGCCAGTTCCTTAAGAACAACCGCTACAGCGAGATTAAGACCCTTGAGAAGCTCGCGGGGGACGCTCTAAAGATTCGCCAGTTCGGCACAAAGCGCCCGGTGCTCGAGCCGATGAACGAGGAGGACTTCAAGGCGGCCCTCGCCGGGATAGAAGAGGCCGAGCGCGAGATGGAGAGCGGAATCTGGGATTTGATGGTGCTCGATGAGTTTAACATCGTGGCCGGATACAAGCTGGTTAAACAGGCACGGCTTGAGGCCTTCCTGGACAAAAAGCCCGAAGGAACGGAGCTTGTGCTAACAGGACGCAGCGCACCGGAATGGCTGATTGAAAGGGCAGACCTTGTAACCGAGATGAAGTTGATTAAGCATTATTTTGACGCTGGCGTTCCTGCCCGAAAGGGGATTGAGTCATAGGCAGCATTTTGAAGAGAAACAATATAGGAGTATAATATGCAATCAGAATTCTATAAATTAAAAGCTAAGACGATAGACGGAAAAGAAGAATCAATGGATAAATACACAGGAAAGGTTGTCCTTGTTGTGAATACTGCAAGTAAATGCGGATTTACACCGCAATACGAGGAACTGCAGAAACTTTATTCAGAGTATAAGGATGCCGGTCTGGAAATTCTTGGATTTCCGTGTGATCAGTTTGCGCATCAGGAACCAGGCACGGATGATGAAATCAGAAATTTCTGCAGCCTGAATTTCGGTGTTACATTTCCGCTTTTCAGCAAGGTTGAAGTGAACGGAAGCGATGCTCATCCTGTATTCAAATATCTAAGTGATGCTCTTCCGGGCGTTATTGGAAAAAAAATAAAATGGAATTTTACAAAATTCCTTATCAACAAAAACGGTACTCCCGTAAAACGGTTTGCTCCGAAAACAGAACCGACTAAACTTATAGATGACATTAAAAAGCTGTTATAATTGCGACTCTTGCAGCAGAAGAATGTTTTTTTTGATAGTAGGCCCTGAATCCTTCTGGTTTTAAACCATAAATATTGTATAATAATCATCAATGAAAATATTCTACGCAGTCAACTTTGATAAAGAAACAAGCAGCGGCCTTCTGAAGCTTCAGGAGAATCTTAAGGAACATGTCCGCGCAGGCAGGTGGTCACAAGATGAAAACCTCCACCTTACCCTGTACTTCATCGGTGAGATTAATGAAAAGGACCTTCCTATCTATAAAAAGGCACTAGACCAAGCGGCGGAAACCGTTGAACCCTTTACCATAAGGTTCACATCCTATGGCTCATTTCGGCAGGGGGTGCAGGATCTTCTCTATGTGAAGATAAAAAACACCGGCGACTCCCTGCAGATTCTCTCCGGAATCCTCAAAAGTCAGCTGAAAACCGGTGACACCGAACCCCTGAAGCCTCATATAACCCTCGTCCGGCGGGCCGAGATGAACCACCAGACCCTGAAAGTGCTCAAGAAGATGCGCTTCGACCTTCCGCCGGTGCAGATAGAATCAATCGAGCTGATGGAAAGCCGGAAAGTTGAGGGAAAGCTTTCCTATATTCCCCTGCACAGCGTTAAACTGAATCAAGCGCCCATATAAGCTTACTCTACAGGCAGAGCGTTCCGAACCCAGTCACCAATACCATGACGGAGATTGTAAACCCTGGAAAAACCCGCATCGATCAGCATTTTTGCCGCTACAGTGCTTCGGTTTCCCGAGGCGCAGTAAAGCAGAATATCCTGATCCTTATACTCTGCCAGTCTGTCTATATTTTCAGCGAAGACCTGCACTGGAAGCAGGTTCGCGCCTGAGATATGGCCTGAATCAAATTCTGATTTAGTCCGCACATCGAGTACCAGCGGCTTAACATTCTCAATCAAATCTGATGCTTCAGAAGCTGAAAGTTCATGGTAATTCTGTGATTCCAGTTCCAGAATATGAAAAACGCCTCTGCGATCACCAAGAGTAAAAGAATAGTCACCGCTTTTTTTCATTTTAATATAGGATGTTTCCCCTTCAGGTTTGGGCACAACTTCATTTATCTCAAGTTCAGGAACCGTGAAATCAAAACTTCCGTCCTCTGCAAAATTAAAAACTATATAATCGCCCCGATAAATTGTATAATTGAGCTGATCACTTCCATCGGCAACTTCCAGAACCCTCAACCCGCCTTCAACGGCACCTGATGGCCCCGAAACCTCTTCAGACTTTCCCGTCGCAGAAACAGAAAAGGCAACTAACAAACTAAGAAAAATGACACTTATAACCTTCACAATAAATCTCCTCTAATATTATATATATATATAATATTTACCATATCGATAGAAGTCCAGCATTTCTTCAAACTGTTACCGGTAAAAACCCGCAGACTGTACCTTTACAACCCTACCTCCCTCCTGTAATATTTCCTGACATGAGCAGGAAGAAAGCATTCACAGCAGCACTTAAGGCCTCGGCCCCGGTATTCTTCGGATACATCTCTATAGGATTTGCGTACGGATTTTTATTGGTAAAATCGGGCTTCCAGTGGTACTGGGCCCCAATCATGAGCCTGACTATATTCGCCGGCGCGGCCCAGTTTATGGCAATAAGCCTCATCAACCAGAACAAGGGATTTATCGAGATTGGGCTGGCTATTTTTCTGCTGAACGCCCGCCACATGGTCTACGGCTTCTCGGTTCTCGAACGTTACGCGCCCTTCAAGAAGTTTAAGAAATATCTGATATTCGGTCTAACAGATGAAACCTATGCGCTAATAACAACTGTAGAGCCTCCAGAGGACGCCGACCCTGAGTTCTTTGACTTCTGCATTACAGCGCTAAATCAATCTTACTGGACCGTCGGCGGGCTTATCGGTTCGCTTCTCGGTACGGCAATCGCCTGGAACGCGCCCGGACTGGATTTCGCGCTGACCGCCCTCTTTGTCGTACTTCTGATTGAGCAGATTAAAACCCTGAAGAGGCCGGGCCCGTTTATCCTCGGCTTTGCAGCCCCGGTACTGCTTTATGCATTCGGATTCACCGAAGAGGCCCTATTTCTCGGAATTGTAATTAGTTCTGTCGGCTGCTTCCTTCTGAAGAAGCCTAAAGCGGAGGCAGCAAATGCTTAGAATAATAATCGCTATTGCCGTAATGACGCTCGCCACCCAGCTGACACGCTTCTTCCCCTTCCTGCTGTTCTCAAGGCGCAAGCCGCCGCAGTGGCTGCTGACCGGCTCAAGGCTGATTCCCGGCGCCGTTATGATGGTACTAGTAGTTTCGAGCATCCCGCATAATCTGAATTTCACATTACCCGGCACCTGGATTCCGCTGTCAGGGGTAGCAGCGGTCAGCATCCTGCACCTGCTTTTTAAGCATCCGCTTATAAGCATCTTTGGCGGTACCGGGATCTATATGACGCTGCTGCATTTTTTCGGCTAAGCCGCGGCGCTAAGCACCGCAGGCATTTGGAAGTGTTGCTTCGCTATGCTCCACAGACACTTGAAAATGTTGTGCGCTTATGCGCCACAACATTTTTTGTATTTTTTACCGCTGCCGCAGGGACAGGGTTCATTACGTCCAACTTTCGGAGCATCCCGGACAACGGTTGCCGACGGGGTGTAGCCGTCATCAAAATACCACTTTCCATCTTTCTTTACGAAACTGCTGATTTCATGATGATCATAATCCACCTCGTCCTGTCGAAATTTAGCGACAAATTCAACAACACCCTCGTCGCCGGTGGTTTCGGCCCGCATGATATCGAGCCCGAGCCAGGTGGCTTCTGACGCCCATTTCTCGGTTGATTCGCGGTCAAGCTTAGTACGCTTGTCAGGGTTATGAGTCTCAACAATATAATCGATTTCATTCTTAACATGAGCCGAATACCTGGCTCTCATCAGCTGCTCAGGTCCCGGAGCCTGATTCTTTCCGCTAATATATAATTCACAGCAGGCCGCATACTGCTTTCCGCTTCCGCATGGACATTCAAACATAATTCACTCCTCTTGTGGGTCAGTTAGCTTAAAGTATCGTATATTGACTGATAATATCAAGTATTACATGCTCATTCATATCGGGGTAAATCTAACCGCGCTTCTAAGCTATGACAGCCCGGAGTGGACGTAATTGATGCCGCTGCCTTTAGTATAGGGATTAATTACATCTATTAAATAATTTTCCTCCGAAGGCTTGAGATTCGAGGGATAGTATATATACTTATACCTAATGGGAAGCGAGAAAAAAGATTCAGCTAACGTGGATATAATCCTGGCAACTTCAATTGAAAAAGAGAGAAATAAACTCATTCAGATGCTGAATGAAAGAAATCTGCCTTTTAATGTACATTGTCCGGAAAAATTAAGCGAATTAGACAAGATTACATCAGACTACGAAATAAAACTCATCATTACCGATATGGATTTTCAGAACGGAAGCCTGGTTGATTGGCTGGTGCTCTGGCCATACCCCTTTATTCTGCTCGTTGATCTCGAAGAATCAGAAAAGATCGACAAAGTTCTCAGCGATGAATCAAGCTCTTTTCTTCTAAGAAGGAAGAATTTCTCCCACCTGAATTACCTTCCGAGCATGTTAAGGAAGGTTCTGAATATACGCGAGAGTCTGGAACGTCATAATAACTTCCTAAAAATTTCGGAAAAACAGTATATGAACCTTGTCCAGGCTCTTCCGGATATTATTTACGTTCTGGATACCGAGGGCAATTTTACTTTCATCAATAATGCGATAAGAATTTTGGGATGGGACCCGGTAGAACTTATCGGAAGACATTTCACTGAACTGCTGTTTCATGACGATGTGCCGAAGGTATCGCGGGGCGAATTGCTCCCAGCGCTGCGTGGTGTAGTAACCGGTGAAGACAGGTCACCAAAATTATTCGACGAACGCAGAACCGGCTCGAGGATGACCCGGGGACTTCAACTTAAACTGCGCCGAAAACCTTCGATCGGAGGCTCTATTAACGTCTCACTTACGGCATACGGAGAAGTTTCATCCATCGGATATTCGGGTTTCCAGCAAAATGATATGGAAGGAGTCGGAACAGCCGGTATAATAAGGGAGAACAACCTACAGTTGGATTCACCATTCTCTCAAAATAGGGCCGAAAGCATTTTTGCTACAGAGGGCGCACTCGCCCACAATGAGGTCATGCACCTTATTAACAATAAACTCCAGGTGCTGAGCAGCCTTGTATCATTAAAACAGAGTCTCTGCAATGAGCCAATCTCATGTATGGCGCTTAACGAGGTTCAGATTCAGATTTACACTCTCTCACTGGTCTATCAAAATATGGTCACAATCAACGACAAGATAAAGATAAACATGCAGTCCTATATGGATGACATAATCAAACACCTCATTTCATCTTATGCCGGAAACCCCTGGATGCAGAAGATAGAACTGCACTGCGACACAATCAATTTACCCGAAGACAGCGCAATAACGATATCCCTGCTCGTTACCGAACTGCTAACACTGATTCTGAAAATACAGGATAAAGTCAACAGCGGTATAGTACCCACAACCATCACCTTCCTGGTAAATGATAGTATCGCTCAACTGAAAATCAGGGCAACCGAAAAGATCTTCAGCAGCTATGCTGAAATAATTGAAGATGAGAGTTCAAAAATAATGATCCAGACCCTCGTGGAAACCCTCAAGGGAGAAATATTCCTTGATAAAGAATCCTTCACCCTATTCTTCAATATTGGCTAATCCGGCACTCCGGTTTTCTTCATCAACATGGACGCAGCGGTAAGAAGAGGATCCCAGACCGGACTGAAGGGCGGCGCATAGGCCAAATCACATTCATAAAATTCGGAAATCGTCATCTTTGCCTGGAGAGCAACCGCGGCAGCGTTTATCCGCCGGGCAACGCCCTCTGTTCCGACCATCTGGGCTCCGAGGATCCGTCCGGTATCCCTGTCAGCAATGAAGGAGGCGTGTATAGGCGCCGCCCCTTCGAAGATGTGGGCCTTGGATTTTGCCACCACAGTTTTATAGACGGGATTAAATCCGGCAACTTCCGCCTCCGAGATTGTCAGCCCGGTCTTTGCTACCTCAATATCAAACACCTTGAAAACCGCGGTTCCCGCAATCCCGTTAAAATCCTGCCGCTCACCCATCATGTTGTCCGCAGCAAGCCGTCCGCCCCTGTTCGCGGTTAGAGCAAGAGGGAGCCAGATCTTGCCCCCACTGACAATGCTCAGAGTGTCGGCGCAGTCACCGGCAGAATAAATCCCGGAAACTGAGGTCTGCATGTTCCGGTCAATCGAAACAGCACCGGACGCGCCGAGCTCAATACCGGCTTCAGCAGCCAGGGATGATTCTGGTTTTACGCCGACGGCAATGAGGACCAAGTCGGCATCAAAGATTTTCCCGCCCGCATTCACCCGGAGTCCGCCTTCAGTCTTCACAATTCCCTCGAGCGAAAGCCCTGAATTCAGGCTTACGCCTTTTTCAGTCAATTCTTTTTTAACAACCTCGGAGAGCTCGGGAAGCATCCAGGGAAGAAGCTGCTCTCTCTTTTTAATCATTGTAACATCTAAGCCCCTGGCGCTGAGAGCCTCACTCATTTCAAGAGCTATGTATCCCATTCCTATTATTACAGCCTTACGGACATCCTTCTTTTCAAGAAAGGTCTTTATCCTGCGGCTGTCTTCGAGGGTTTTCAGAACAAAAACCCCCTCGAGATCGGTTCCGGGCACCTTCGGGATTATGGCGGAAGCTCCGGTTGCTATCAGCAGACGATCATATTCAATCTCAAAATCATCACCAACGGAATTTGTCCCTGAGACCTTCCCTGCCGCGTGATCAATTTTCCGGACTATATGACCTGTCCGGAGGTCGATTCCCTGACTGTTTCTGAAAGCCTCAGCCGATCTGACAATCAGGCTGTCTATTGATTTATCCGCGTCAGCGATATTGTACGGCATACCACAGGCGCTGTAGGAGACGTCTTGAGTTTTCTCAAAGACAATTACTTCAGAATCAGGCTCTCTTCTCTTTATCCTTGATGATGCACTCATACCCGCGGCGTCTCCGCCAATTATAACATAACGCATATTACACTCCATAAATATTCTATAATGATACTATATTAAAAACCAGGATCCAACAAAAATATTGCTGATAATCAGAGCGACGGTATCAGTCCCCGAGTCCGTATTCCCGTATTTTATTAAACAAGGTTTTCCGGTCAATTCCAAGCTCTTCGGCAGCCCTGGTTTTTTTGCCTTCCCATCTGGCCAGCGCGTTAATTATTGCCTGCCGTTCCACTTCCCTCAGAGTCCTCGCGGCGGGAATCTCTCCCTGCTGCCCGCCGGCTCCCGGCAGCATAAAATCGGAGGAAGTAAGCTCTCCCCCGTCACTCAGGATCACTGCTCGCTCAATCAGGTTCTCAAGCTCACGGATATTACCCGGAAAGTCGTAAGACTTCAGCTTCTCTACAGCATCGGCGGTAATTCCTGAAACTGACCTGGCCATCCTCTCATTCATCATGGAGAGAAAGCCGGCAGATAGAAGGCTCAGGTCTTCAAGCCTGTCCCGCAAAGGCGGCAGATGCATTCTCATAACATTCAGCCTGTAGAATAGATCTTCACGGAACAGGCCGTCCTTTACATCCCTCTCGAGATCCCTATTGGTAGCGGCAATAATTCTGACATCCAGCGATAGCAACCTAATAGAACCAAGCCGCTGAATCTTCCTTTCCTGAATTGCCCGCAAGAGTTTGACCTGCAGATGCTGCGGCATGTCGCCTATCTCATCGAGAAAAAGAGTTCCGCCGTTGGCTGCCTCAAACATTCCGGTCTTCATCCTGTCGGCGCCGGTGAACGCCCCTTTTTCATGGCCGAACAGCTCACTCTCAAGCAGGGTCTCTGGTATGCTGCCTACATTTATCGGAACAAAGGGTCCGCCGGCCCTCTCTGATTTACTGTGAATATAACGGGCCAGGACTTCTTTTCCGGTACCGCTCTCTCCCGTAATCAGAACATTCGCCGGTGCCGGGGCGGCTCTTTCGGCAAGGGCAATCAGCTTCTTCATCGCGGTATTATTACTCTCAAGGGTGAGCCCCTGCTCTCCTCTTGACCTCAAACGCTCTATCTCGCGCCGCATCATCCGCTTCTCTCCGGCCCTGATAACCTTTAGCCGCAGCTCCTCGGTCTCAAAGGGCTTTACAAGATAATCCTCGGCTCCAAGCTTCATAGCCTCGACCGCATCAGAAATCTCACCGAAGGCGGATATCATAATAACCGGGATGTCCGATTCAATACTGCGGAGGTGAGCGAGCACCTCAAGACCGTCGGCGCCGGGCATTTTCAGGTCCGTTACGAGGACATCGAATACTTCATCCTCCATCAACCTCATGGCCGAGAGCCCGTTCTCTGCTGTCCTGACCTCAAACCCGTCGAGGCTCAGATACTCGGCAATAGAGTCCCGCAGGCCCTTCTCATCATCGGCTACTAATATTCTCACAATCTTCTCCGCCTGTCTTCCGAAATCCGAGCCGCGCGCAGACGCCGGGGTAATTATTTTCTATTTTAACCCAGCCGCCGGAAGCTTCCATAAGCTGTTTCACAACCGCCAGGCCCAGCCCTGATCCCTTGTCCTTGGTGGTGAAGAACGGCTCAAATATTCTGCCCAGAAGTTCTTCCGGAATCCCCTCGCCCCCATCCTCGACCTGAAGGATAAGATAGTTCCCTGAATCCGTTATCCTGACCATGGCTTCCCCGCCGCTGTCTACCGCGTTATTAATCACATTATCCACGACGGTCCGGAGGCGTTCAGAGTTAAAACAGATTCCGGCTTCAGGAGGAAGACCGTCAAGCCGGACATCTATCCGGTCCTCATAAAGACTGGAAAGAAATACTGAAAGATCTATAACACTCCTTTTGCCAACCGGATTACGCAGAAAATCACCAACCCGTTCAACGAGGGTATTAAGCCGCTTCAGCTCACGATCAATTGTCTCAAGGTTTCCCTCATAGCCCTCAGGCAGCTTCTTCTTGAGCAGATCTCTCTGAACCTTGAGGGTACCGAGGGGATTCCTGATTTCATGAGCGAGAGTCCGAGCGGCCTCACCGAGCTGGATGAGCTGCTTTTCATGCTCCGACTTTATTGTCAGCCTTCGATTGCTGTTATATAGATTATAAATCAGGACGGAAAGGAAAGTAAACGAAGCGGCAAACAGCAGAATAATCAATATTATGAGTCTTCGCTCAGTAATATATGAACTGTTGCTGTATTCCAGATAAACTCCTGCCTGATACTTTCGCATCATGGGCATCATTCCAGAACCCCTTTTGTTCTGATCATTTCTGTCCCGCAGATGCTGCCCCATGCCCCGCGGAGGCCGCGGCGCCGTATTACCGTTCATAAAATCTTCAGTATCGAAAACCGATCGGACTATCCTAATGCTGCGGTTTTTATTAATCGTTATCTCATTGCCGAGCATGCGTCCGGCATTGAGCCGCGGCGGTGCCGTGCCGAACAAAAACACTCCCCGCCCTTCTTGAGTGTAGATTCCAAATCCTAGAATATTCTCATCAAGCTCAGCCGGGTCGGGAATGTCTCCCTCAACGTAAAAATCAAGCATTATGCTCATTATTCTGGACGCTCGGTACTCAAGCAGGATAGCACTATTATTCCGTTTCTGTCCGATCAGAAGAAAAAGAAGGATGATGAAGATTATAAATACTGCAGAAACCGGGAGTAAAATTACCCCCGGTCTTTTCTTCATTATGTTCATTTAAAAAGAATACAATAAAGTTTTGAATAAAACCAGCAGATTGGTTTTAATTGTAGTAGGGGCAGTCTTCATTAACATAACCGCCGTTTCTGCCGCCCTGCCGAAAATTACCGTTTCCGCCCATCATGCCGTTTCCCCGGCCGTTTCCCCGGCCTTTTCCGCTGCCGAAACCGGCTCCGAACCCGCCTCTGTTAACCCATGGGAGCTGATAGACCACACCGTCGATCTCTACGGTTTCCACCAGGAGGTTTATGTTTCCCTCTAGAACTTCGGTATCCTGAAGCCGGCCTCCGGCCACGCCTCTGCCCCCATTCCTGCCCATGCCGGGTCCAAAATAGGCATCATCATCGATAAGGTAACCACTTACGGTAATAAGCTGTCCTTCTGTAACCATTCCGGCAAACATCTGCAAGCCGGGGGCGGTAAGAGTATAATCTTTTCCGCTGGAGACGAGTTCAGGAACCGGTGATTCAAACTTTACAACACCACTCACCTCAACCTTTTCAAGGTCGTTTAAAAAATTATCTTGAACCAGCGCCCGTGGTACAAGCTCGACTACACCAGCCTCATTCGCTTCCTGATTACCGGTGGCAAAAACTGCCGCCGCTGCTAAAATCATAATTGAAACAATTATTATCTTCTTCATTGTTCACTCCTTGTTTTATTGTAATCCTTATATAGCAAACGGCGTGCCAACCCTAATGGGTAAATGAGGTGAAATATGTATATTTTCAGGCGGTTTCAAGCGGTTTTAATGAGTCCAAGAAGAATGAGCCGGGGAAAATTTCCCCGTAGATCATTTCCGAGGAAAATTTCCCCGTAAAAAAGCCGCGTAAAGACCATCTAACAGCCCTGTCCGCGGCATAAACTGAGACGTGAAATCTTCAGATCACGATTTCTGATTCTGCTTCGATTTTTTCCGAATCAAATACCTGGGCAACTTCCTCGGCCGACGCGTCCTTACTGAATATGGGTTTGAAATCAACGTGTTCAGCCACAACCTTTATTCTCGATCTTGGATTGCCTTCCTTATCATCCCACCGATCTTGCTTCAGCCGGCCGACAACCCTGGCCCCCTTCCCTTTCAATAAACCGCTATCACAAATCGTTGCCAGCTTAGCCCAGGCTTCAACATCAAGAAAGGATACTTCCTTCTGATATTCATCATCCTGCTTGTAAAATCTGTTTGACGCAATCGTGAAATTACAAACCTTCGTTCCCTTAGGAGTCTCACTGATGACCGGATCTCTTACCAGATTTCCTTCAACAATTACTGAATTAATACTATTCATTAATATTCTCCTGCGATTTTTTCTGTTCCGGAACGGCGTTTTAAATAGTTAAACCACATTTTTTTCTACCTGATTCAAATTAGTGAGAATTATCGTTGCAAATTTCGCAACGATATACCGCTTGATTGTTGACTTTTCTTGCACTATGATAATTATAATTTTATATTCAGGAGGGCATATGGCTAAAGGTTTTACCCTGGAGACCTATCCATGGGTTTATATAGCAAAGTACAATGAAGACGAGGTCTGGACTGAGGAATTTATTGAAAATCCGCATAAAACACCAGCTGAAGAAGCGGCGATGAGCCCTGAGGAATTAACTGCTATTCTCGCCAAAAGAAATTCTTTCCCCCAGCTGCCGCTGGTCAATTATACTACGCAGTATGGGTTGGGATGCTTTGAAGGGCTCAAGGCATTTCCTCAGAAAGATGGTCGGCTGAGACTTTTCAGACCGGACGAAAACGGAGCAAGAATGAGCGCCTCGATGGAGGGCCTCATGATGCCTTCTTTTCCGGTTGATAAATTCCTGGAAGCGTCAAAGCAGATCGTAAGGCTGAACCAGGACTGCGGATTCTTCCCCGAATATGATTCGGAATGGGAAAAAAATAATTATATCGCAGGGCATTCGATCTATCTTCGCCCATTTACCTATTCCGAACCGGGCATCGGTCTGGGCGTTTCAAAGCATCCATGGGTGATAATAGTAGCGACTCCCGTAGGCGCATACTTCGCCCCCGGAAACTCTAAAGCAGTCGTGACAAACAAGTCCCGCGCAACCCCGAACGGTACTGGTTGGATTAAATGCAGCTCAAACTATGTCGTTCCCATTCTGGCAAAAAAAGAAGCCATGAACAACGGCTTCATGGAAGCAATATTCCTGGACTCTACTGAGCATAAATATGTGGAAGAAGGCTCATCATGTAATATATTCTTCAAACTTAAAAACGGCACCCTCATAACACCAGAACTCGGTGATACAATCCTGCCGGGAATTAACCGGAAAAGCGTAATTACTCTGGCTTCAGACATGGGCATTAAGGTTGAAGAGCGAAAGGTTCCTATTAATGAAGTCATGTCCGACGCGGTTGAAGCATTTGTCACCGGAACCGCCGCCGGAGTATCGTACCTGGAATCAATCACCTATATGGAAAAAACTACCGTATTCAACGGCGGCAAGCAGGGTGAACTTACAACCGATTTGCAGAAAAAACTCAAAGACATTCAGTACGGAGCCATAGCGGACGAGAGAAACTGGATGTTTGATATTTAAATCATTTTGCTATTATAAACCCAAAAAAGCCGACGCCTCCGCGCCGGCTTTTTCATATTACATCTCGAACTCTTTTCAATATTGAGCCCGAGTCATATCCTTAGGAATATCCTGATATATCTGGGGTCTGTAATCCGGAACCGGATAAAAAACGGCCTTCGAATTAAGATAGGAGAGATTTACAGTCTCAGGTTCTATGAGTGAATTTGGATCACGTACAAGCTTGTCATAGAACTCAGTCGCTTCTGTCAGGAGAACCATTGCCTCGGCATTTTTTTCAGGATCCCGATTACGTTCATACAGCCTGTATTTTGTAACCCCAAGGTTATTGCTGACCTTCATCATATTTTCAAGCAGAATCCGGTGCTCTGGAACTTCATTAATCAGGAGATAGCTGATCGATGAATATTCTTTCTCAAGAAGGTCCTGCAGATGAGTATAATATCCTTCAGCCAGATAATAGTCATTACGGTTAAATAGGGTGTTAGCTGTAGAATATAGAAGCTGCTTATCTACCGAGAAACCTCCGGCTGTATCATAGAACTCAACGAGGGCCTTGCGGAAATCTTCTTTTGAGTAATAGACGTAACCCTTCTTGTATTTTAAATTAAATGGAGAATATCCGTTCTTTTCCGCTTTCTCGAAAAAACTAAGAGCCTGATCATAATTCCCACTGATGTAGTAGGCAAGATCTCCAAGATTTGAATATATTGTGCCGTATTTCGGGTCGGGCTTCAGCTGCCCGTTCAACAGGGCGTCCTCATAATTCAGCGCCGCCTTACTGAAATTTTCTTCTGCGTCAAGATACAACTCTTTCTCATAAAGAATCTTGCCATATCTATTATATGTATCAATAAGGAGTCCCGTCCTGGTTCTGGTAAGAGGATCAGTGTTCTCAAAGAGCCATAGCGCCGCAAGCAGAGCTTTTTCCTCCTCGGCCGGAATGTCGAGTATATCAAAATATCTGGCAAATTCATAATGAATCTCCGGAAGATCTTCCTGAATCGACCTGGCATTCATCAGGATTTCTCTGACATCTTCCATGTGATTATTATCTATCAGATAACCTGCAAGTTCGGCATAAATATCAGGTTCAACCTTTGCTTTTGAATTTCCCTGAAAGGCCTCATAGAGAATCATTGCCTCATCATAATTATCCGTCCTGATAAAATAGCGGAGCATGCGGAATAAAAGGCTGTTCTGTCCTCCGTATTGTTCCAGCAGCTTGGCATAGTTAAAACGGGCTTCTTCATATAGTAAAGGGTCAATCTCTCGTGCCCATTCCATATAAGTATCTCCGAGCATCAATCTGGCGTCATAGTCGAGCTGATCCTCAAAAAGCTGTTTCTTTAATAACGCTTCAGCCTCAGGATACTTCCCAAGAGTCTTGAACTCGAGTTCGGCATAGTCAAGAAGCCCATCCCTGTCCCCCGGATACCAGCCCAATAGCTGTTCATATTTTTCCTCAGCATTAACATACTGCTTGTTCTCCGCGAAAGCCTCGGCATATTTATAAAACCAGTCTCTCTTCCGCAATTCGCTGAATGCCCGATCGAAATAGGCATTTGCCTGCTGGTTGTTTCCATTGTAGATCTCCTCCCAGCCTTTCTTGTAGAGAGATTCCGCATGAAGCGGTTTATAAATAAATCTGAAACTGACAAATATCAAAAGGCCCAGCGCGGCAGCCACCAGAGCAGCAGTCCTGAACATAGGAATAAAATTTTTCCTGAATGCATAACCAAAGGTGCTTTTTTCCTTCTCAAATTCCGCAGCTGTCCTTCGCTCATATTGTATCGGGATCTTAACCTTTTTACCGGTTATCTTTGATACAATTGCTGCAATTTCCTTTGCCCCTGCCCCTCGGATTAAAGCCTTGAGAAGCTTGTCAAGATTTTCTCCGGAAAGATTCTTCTCTCCTATCAGCTCCTCTATCAATATCTTCAAATTTCTCGGCATCTGACCGAGTGTTTTCTTCAGTCCAATCCATTCATCATCAGGGACAGCATAGCTGTCATCGTCAAAGGCGTCACCAAATTCACCTCCGTCAGCCCCAAGCGGAGAAACAACATCTTCCAGTTGACCGACACCTGTCTCGACTGCGTCATCTATACCGAATTCCTGCCCCAGATCTCCCAGGCTGAACTCGGTAGCCTCTATATCATCCCCATCAATTTCACCGAGACTGAAATCCTCAAGGCTGAAATCATCATCAGAAAACTCATCTCCGCCGGCTGCTTCCATATCATCGAAACTGAAGTCATCTGTGCTTTCAGGAAGCTCTTCCGTTTCGGAAAAACTCTCATCAGTATCAAAATCGTAACCGGTATCCGCCGGTTCATCCTCACCAGGCAGCCCCGGCTCGTCATCCATATCAAGGCTGTCAAAGTCCGCGATCTCGTCGAATGAGTCAAAAGAAACATCCTCCTCTGCATGGGACTGCTCAATTACCTCTTCTGGGGATTCTTCACTTATCTCTTCACTTATCTCTTCACTTATCTCTTCACTTATCTCTTCAAGCTCAGATTCAAAGTCCGCTATTTCAGGAAAATCAGTATCAAAATCAAAATCTTCCGACTCAGGTGTTTCGGGTTCAGAAACCGCATCATCAATGCCGACTTCGTCCTCGGGTGCTTCTTCCAGTGGTTCGAGATCGTCCTCTAAGCCGCCTGTCAGGCCTTCTGGAATACCGAACTCATCTTCTGCCGGTTCGGCTTCCTCTGCTGCCTCTACAGCCTCCAGAGCGCCATCTTCTTCACTAAAATCAAGTTCATCCAGATCACCGAATTCCTCAAGGCCGTCATCAACGGGTTCTTCGTCAGGCGAATCTTCGACGATTTCATCTTCCGTGGAATCAAACTCCACGGGCTCTATATCATCATCTTCTTCTTCGAAAAGTCCGGAGAGTAAATCATCGGGGGTTTCCATGGCATCCTCAGATTCACCGGCAGACTCATTGGACTCATCAAACAATGCGCTCAGATCATCTGTCTCAGCGATTTCAGGCACAGTTATGTTCGGAAGAGGTTCACCGCGCTGAGATCTTATCTCCGGTTCATTTCCAAGCTGGATAAATTCATTCTTAAACTCATCGATTTCGCGAATTTCGGGCATATTTGAATTTCGGAATATTTAAAGCGATGAGTTAGGATTAATTAAGACAATTGACTCAAGTTTATAATTATCATCTCGGATTAATCAGTCAAGCATTCACAGAGCAGAACCGAAACTAATAAGAGAACAATGATTACACGACATACTTTTTCACAGATAATAATTCTCTCACTGCTTTTTCTGTTTCTGACTGCTGCTTCGGTCTCGGCAGAACGTGTGACAGTAAGACTGCATTTTGCGATTACCGAGGCCACCGACGCCTCCCCCCCTGAACTAATCGACAACCACCTGGTTTTAACTTACAAGGGCGCGAGACGGTACCGTTTTGTCGGGGCAGCCTTCCAGCATGAAGATTTCAAAAAAATTCATCCGTTTTACATCAATACCAATGGTGTTTATGTCTTAACCTACCCGCTTAAAGAGGATATGAAGAATCTTGATTACAGAATTGTAGTCGACGGACTCTGGATGACTGATCCTGAGAACCCAGTAACAAGCAGAGGCCTTGGCGGAATTTCACTCTCCAGCTTCACTGTCCCGGAGAAAGCCGGTCCGCCGGAATCTCCGCAAACTAGCGGGAAACAAATAACCTTCATCTATAACGGCAACCCCGGCCAGAGGGTCTACGTATACGGCGACTTCAACAATTGGGAGCCTTATATGTTCAGGATGAGAGAATCAGGGGGCTCCGGGACCTATACCTATACGATAAGAGCACGGGAAGGTAAATATAAATATAAATTCATTGTAGACGGAACTTCTCTCGCGGATCCTCTTAATGACAGCAAGACAATAGATGCCTTCGGCGAGACTGCTTCAATCCTCACTGTCGCAGAGAAATACTGAAAACAATCTCCTCATCCTTATCGCAACTCCCGGCCGCCGAAACCAGATACAGGCCGGGAACTGTAAAGGTTTCACGTTCAGCGAAGAGAAATGTCGGAACAAATAAAATTGAGGTCTTCCGAACCTTTTTCTGATGGTGTCGGGGTCAGCAAGGGCCGACATTCGGGGAAATTGCAGTCAAATTCAGAATTGCTCATTCTTTTTATCATTACTTGCTTTTACCCCTATATTTTATTAGTCTATGATTATTAAACTAATAATAAATGGAGAGCAGTTTGTTTAAACTGAACCTTATTTTACGCAGAAAATCCGAGGATATCATGACCTATTCCCCGGCATTCTGGTTCCGGATAATTTTCCTAATCCTTTTTGGCGTTCTCGTCTGGGGGGTAATCGCGGTCGTCGCGGATGAATCTGATGCCGAGAGACTCTTTGTACCGATTATCGTTGGCATGGTTTGTCTTGTTGCAGCCCTCTACGAAGAGTCGTGGACCTTCGACAGCGGCAAGAGAATAATAACATCCAGATTTGGACTGGTTTTTCTTCACAGGAAGAGGGTTTATTCATTCGCCGAAATCCAGAATTTCGAGCTGATGTTCTTCCTCCGGGGGGCAAAATCCGACGGAAAGGCGGATCATGAAATAAACCTCAGCCGCCCTTTCTCAGCCGAAAACATGGCGGAAGTCTCACAGCGGGGGCCCAAGATTATCCATAAACGCTGGCATCAGGAACTGCGGCTGAACTTTAAGTCGGGCAATAGAGATACCCTTGAGGCTCTTGACAGCCGAACAACCGAAGGACTCCAGAATAAAGCGGGGATTCTCGCAGACTTCTGCGGAATCCCCCTTGTCAAAAATGATTAGTTCTTATTAATGCAGAAAACAGGCAACCTGATGCTTGCCCTCCATTACCTTAAGCTGAGGGATGCTGCTCTTACACTTCTCCATCCTCTTTGGACATCGGTCATAAAAATAACATCCGAAACGCTCTTTATCGGGAGACGGAACATCCCCGGTAAGGATGATTCTCTTCCTGTTTCGCTCAATATCCGGATCAGGTATTGGAACAGCCGACATCAGTGCCTCGGTATATGGGTGAAGAGGCTTCTTATAGAGTTCCTCAGCAGTTGAAATCTCGACAATCCTGCCGAGGTACATGACAGCCACCCTTGTACTGATGTGCTGAATTACCGCCAGGTCGTGGGCAATAAAGAGAAATGTTAAATCAAATTCTTTCTGAAGATCATCGAGAAGATTAAGAATCTGCGACTGAATTGAGACATCAAGAGCGGAAACCGGCTCATCAGCCAGAATCAGTTTTGGATTCAGGGAGAGAGCCCTTGCAACACCTATTCTCTGGCGCTGGCCTCCTGAAAATTCATGAGGATAACGGTTCTTGAAATGTTTGGAAAGGCCTACCTTTTCCATCAGATCCTCAACCCTCGATGTTATCTCTTTCTTGCTTATATCAAGCATCTTGCGTTCACGGTAGATCACCATCGGCTCAGCAATAATATTTCCCGCCGTCATTCTCGGATTCAGCGACGCATAAGGATCCTGGAAAATCATCTGTATTCCCATTCGGGCGCTCAGCAGCTCAGATCCGGTGGCTTTACAGAGGTCCTTCCCCTGAAACAGAACCTCTCCTCCGGTAGGCTTGTGAAGCTGGGCTATACATCTGGCGGTAGTCGATTTTCCACAGCCGGACTCGCCTACGAGGCCGAGAGTCTCCCCTTTCTCTATATCTAAATCTATACCGTCTATGGCCCTGATTGCGCCGACCTTCTTTCTAAGTAAAATTCCCTCTTCAATCGGGAAGTGCATTTTCAGGTTTCTGACCTGTAGTAGTATATTATCAGCCATTATTTCTCTCCCTCATAAAGCCAGCAGCTGACTTCGCGGCCCTTGCCAAAGACTTTTAACGGAGGATAAGTATTTCTGCATTTATCCATTGCCTTCTCACAGCGCGGATGAAAGGGGCAGCATTCCGGTAGATCGATAACGTTAGGCGGCTGCCCCTCTATTGAATATAGTCTACCCTTAGACGGCCGATCTAGCCGGGGAACCGACTTTATAAGCCCCTGAGTGTAGGGGTGTTTCGGATCCTTGAATATTTCATCATTTGAACCCTTCTCGACAATCCGGCCTGCATACATAACGCAGACCTTGTCGCATATTCCCGCAACAACACCCAGGTCATGGGTAATCATGATTACCGCCGTATTGAGCTTTCTGCAGAGCTCCTGCATAACCTCGATTATCTGGGCCTGTATTGTCACGTCCAGAGCCGATGTAGGTTCATCCGCAATAAGAATCTCAGGGTCACAGGAAAGAGCCATGGCAATCATTACACGCTGCCTCATCCCGCCTGAAAACTGATGAGGATAATCATTTATCCTCTTCGAGGGATTCGGGATACCAACCATCTCGAGCATTTCAACGGCCCTAGCCCGTGCCGCGCTTTTATCCTTATCCTGATGCAACATTATTGTCTCGATCATCTGGGTTGAAATCCGCAGGAAGGGATTGAGACTCGTCATCGGATCCTGGAAAATCATTCCTATCCGGTTACCCCTGAGCTTTCTGATTTCATTATCATTCATCTTGAAGATGTCCACACCGTCCAGCATTGCGGTACCGCTCATTATTTTTCCGGGAGGAGAGGGGATCAGCTTCATTAGTGAGAGGTTCGTTACGGATTTCCCCGAACCGGACTCTCCTACAATTCCCAGCATCTCACCTTTTTCAAGTTCGAAAGAAACTCCGTCGACGGCCTTTACTATACCGTCGTCCGTATTAAAATAGGTCTTTAAATCATTGACCTTCAGTATTACTTCACTCATTTCACGCTCCGATTATTAAAGTTTGTTCTTGCTCTGAGGATCCAGAGCATCCCTGAGTCCATCGCCTAGGAAATTCATCGAAAACAGGAAAAGAGTCATAACCGTAGCAGGATACCAGAGCATCCAGGGATAGGTTGTCATCGCATAGACACCGTCATGGATGAGGACTCCCCAGGATGCATAAGGCGCCTGAACGCCGAGTCCGAGAAACGACAGGAAGGCTTCGAGCATTATGAAGGCCGGAACCCGAAGGGTTGTATAAACAACGATGACACTCATGGTATTGGGTATCAGGTGCTTAAAAACAATTCGCCGGGTACTGGCTCCTGAAGCACGGGCCGCTTCAACAAACTCAGAATTTTTAAGCGACATAATCTGGCCGCGCACAACACGGCAGACCGTCAGCCAGCTTACTACGGCCAGCGCGAAAAACAGATTCAAGATATTCTTTCCGAAGATGGCCATCATGATGATAACAAGGAGCATATAAGGCAGGCTGTACATTATATCGACAAAGCGCATCATTATTGAATCAAAGCGGCCGCCAATATAACCAGACAAGGCTCCGAGAACAACCCCGATAAACATCGACGCCAAAGCACCGACGAGGCCAATCATTATCGAAACCTGACCGCCGTAAATAATTCGCGCCAAAAGGTCACGTCCGAGCTCGTCGGTTCCAAGGTGGTAGACTCTCTGATGCACCAGGATTTCTTCCCCGGTCAGAAGTACCTTCTTTTCGGTGGCGACCCTCTCTTTAAGCTTTTCAATCTGTCCAAGTTCGACCTTGTTCAGCTCCCGCTCTTCTTTGGCGGCGAAGGCTGACAGAAGCTCCACCTTCTGCTCGATAAGCAGCTCTCCTGCGCTCCTGCTTGAGGGAGGAAGATACTGGTGGTCCAGAACCTGCTGATTGAAGGAGTAAATCGGCAAAAGGCCGGCGGAAAGCGCGATAGCCGCATATACAATCATTACAACAAGACCGCCCATGGCCATCTTGTTTTTACGCAGACGTCTCCATGCGTCCAGCCAGAGGCTGACGCCTTTTACAGGCTGATTCAGCTCATTGTACATCTTATTATTATCAGTTTTTATTGTATTACTCATTTCATATCCCCCTAACTGTATGAAATTCTCGGGTCGAGATATCCGTAAAGGACGTCGACGAGGAAGTTCATTATTACAAGGATTAATGAGTAAACAATAACAGTTCCCATAATCATCGTATAATCACGATTGAATGCCGACTGCACAAAGTGCCGCCCGAGGCCCGGAACCCTGAAAATCTGCTCAACAACAATGGAGCCGGTGATAATACCGGAAAACGCAGGTCCGAGATAACTAACAACCGGCAGTGAAGCGCCTTTTAGAACATGCTTCATCATGATGTAGGAGGTCTTAAGTCCCTTTGCCTTTGCCGTCCTGACGTAATCACTCCGGATTGTCTCGAGAAAACTTGCTCTCGACAATCTCGCAATAGTGGCGAAGTACTGATAAAACAGCGCGAGTACCGGCAGAACAAGGGCCTTGAGTCCATGCTCGTCTATCCATCCGGCAACTGGCAGCCAGCCCAGCCGGATTGAAAAAATATACATCAGAACAGGCCCCAAAACAAAAACAGGCACCGATATACCTACCACCGCAAACGACATCCACGTATAGTCTACCCAGGTGTTCTGCCGGAGCGCCGAGAACATACCGGCCGCCGTACCTAGAAGCACCGCAAGCAGAATTGATATAGTACCCAGAAGAAGTGATTTCGGCAGCCCCTGGGCGATGTAGTAATTGACATCATAGTCTTTATACTTGTAGGAAGGACCGAAATCCCCGCGCAGTACATTTACGACGTATCTTCCATACTGCTGGATGAGAGGTTCATCCATATGATACTTTTTCTCAATGTTTTTCATGATTTGAGGCGGAATCTTCTTTTCAGAACTGAAAGGACCGCCGGGTGCGACGCGAATAAGAAAAAAGCAGACCGTAATTATGATCAGCATAGTAGGAATCAATCCCAGAGCGCGTCTAATAATATATTTAGACATAACTTCCCCTTGTGAAAACTAGCATTTTAATTTGCTCTAAACAAGTGATTATATATGGGTAATCTTATTTTTTCAAGGTTTATAATACCAAAAAAAGCGGCACCCCAAAGGGCGCCGCCTTCAATTGAAGCATGCAGATTCAACTCATTTTTTATAAATATGTTTGAACGGATGCATGTCCAGAATTGTAGGATACCAGCCGCCCCAGACATCTTTGTCAATCCAGTTGGCTTTTGAGTAGTAGTAAAAAGGCATTACCGCAAAATCTTCACCGATTGCAAGCTGTTCAGCCGCGGCGAGAGTATCGTATCTTTCCTGTCCGTCAGGAAGGGTTGCGGCCTTTGCAAGCAGGGCGTCAAATTTGGCGCTTGCGTACTTTCCGTCATTATTACCTGAGCCTGAGTGAAGAAGGTCAGTAAGGAAGGTATTCGGGTCTACATAGTCACCCTGCCATCCGGCTCGTGCTACTTCAAAGTTCTGATTCTGCTTGTTATCAAGATAGGTTGCCCATTCCTGGTTTTCAATCTGAACGTCAACTCCGAGAACCTCGGACCATTTCTGCTGAACATACTGTGCTATGTTCTTGTGAGTTTCGCTTGTATTGTAGAGAATGCCGGATTTGGGAAAACCTTTTCCGCCAGGGTATCCGGCCTCAGCAAGAAGTCTTCTTGCTTCGTCGAAATCTTCTTCAAAGGCGACAACCGCAGGATAGAGTCCCGAAAGAGGAGGAGTGATACCGAAAGCAGGAAACTGTCCGCCTCTGGTTACCTGATCAACGAGTTCCTGTCTGTCAATTGCCATTGTAAAGGCTTTTCTAACACGCACATCGTCAAAAGGGGGCTTAGTCTGGTTAAACTGATAGTAGTAGGTCACGAAAGAGGCATTTGTTCCATAACCCTTGTCGAGCTTCATCTTGTCAAGCTGATTGGGAGGAGTTTCGGTAAGCCAGTCAATCTCGCCGTTTAAATACATATTGGTAGCAGTATTATAGTCATCTATCGGAAAGAAGACAACTTCGTCGAGTCTGACGGCGTCTCTGTCCCAGTAGGTTTTACTTTTCTCAACAACGAGCTTGTCCTGAGGCGTCCAGCTCTTAAGACTGAAAGGACCGTTTGAAACCATGTTTCCAGGTCTTGTCCATTCATCACCGTATTTTTCAATTGCATGTAAAGGAACAACGCTGAAAGCGTAATGAGTCAGCATTCCGAGTGCGTAGGGCGCGGGGCCGTTAAGCTCAAACTGAAAAGTATACTTATCAATAGCTCTTATTGCAACGTCTTTCGCTGCGCCTGTTCCGGCGTTATACTCTGCAGCGCCCTTGATAATCATCGCGGGTAGGTAGGCGTATACGGCAGCTGTTTCAGGAGCCATGAACCTGAGCCATGAGTCAACAAACTGCTGAGCAGTTATACCTACACCGTCTGACCATACAGCGTTGTCTCTGAGGTGGAATGTCCAGGTAAGGGCGTCATCGGAGACTTCCCAGCTTTTTGCAACGCCGGGTTCGGCACCGAGGGTTTTAGGGTTGTAGGTCACAAGACCCTCAAAAAGCGCAATGTGTATGTTGTGCTCTGGAACACCTTCAACTACTGCAGGATCAAGTGATTCCGGCTCCGCGCCGTTGTGGAATCTGAATACCACTGGTTCCGCAGTAGCTGTAACTTCTGCTGTTTTTGCATCATCAGCATCGTCTTTGGCACAGCCTGCAAATACTGATAACAGTAACGCGACAGTAAGAAGCACTAGAATTGCTTTTTTCATAAATTCTCTCCTTTAAAAATCTTGATATTATACGATCTAATAGTCTAATAGACTTTAGCTGTCTTGCCAACGATTATTTTTTATTAATATGTACACCTGTCAGGACTTTAGTTCAAATATTCTCGGCAATCAGTGCCCGGCAAGTCTTTACAACCATTTCCAGCGGAACCCTCCAGGTCTTCTCTGTTCTGCGCTCATAAAACTCGACATTACCATCCTGAAGACTCTTTGTTGATACGACAATTCGATACGGAAGTCCGAGCAAATCGAAGTCCTTGAACTTGATCCCCACCGATTCGTGCCTGTCGTCAAAGAGAACATCAGACCCGAGCTCTTCAGAAATGTTCTCAACAACATTCTTGACCCTGAAAGATTTTCCTATTCCCATCAGAAAAAAATTATAGGGAGAAAGGGCTTCGGGCCACTTTATCCCTCTCTCATCATGGTTAGCTTCAACCACCGCCGACATCAGCCGTCCGAGGCCGATCCCGTATGAGCCCATATGCGGATGAACGACATCACCGTTTTCTTCAGTAAACGACAGTCCAATCGACTTCGAATAAAAATCGCCGAGCTTGAATATATTTCCCACCTCAATAGCCTGCATCTCTTCAAGAACAGTTGTACATCTTATGCATTTGTTGTCCGCGTGAATGCGGGCGATATCACCGACAAGTTCGCTTTCAAAATCTCTTCCGAAGTTCGCGTTGAGGATGTGTCGACCGGCTTTATCTGCCCCAACGACCAGGTTATTGGATTCGGCAACAAGATCATCAATAACAAACCTGAATCCAGTTATTTCATTAGATGGAAACATATAACCTGGAAGGAGTCCGGCAGCCGTCACTTCTTCATCCGTAGCCGGTCCGATGACCGGATCTTCGAGAAGCCTGGAGAGCTTCTCGGTACTGACCTGGTAATCTCCACGGCAGGTAACCAGAGCCCAGCCGTGAATGGTTTTATACAGAGTTGTAACAGCTATCCTTTCGGCAGGCACATCCAGAAACGCCTGCAATGTCTCAAAAGAGGAGCAGCCTGGTGTTGCAATTTCTATTGAATCAAGTGGGATTTCCGAAATTTTCTTCTTGATTCCGACTGCTACGTCTATATTCGCGTAATAACCACATGAAGAACATTTAATTATTTTAGTGTCACCCCAACTGCAGGGCATAAGAAACTCATAGGCCCTGTCGCCGCTCAAAGATCCTACGGCGGATTCGGCAACCACCGTCTCAATCCCGCATTTATCAAATATCGCTTTATAAGCCTTGTATACCTTGGGAAAAAAATTATTCAAATCAACATAGGAACGATGAAAAGAGTAGGCATCTTTCATTGTAAATTCTTTTGCCCGAAAAAGTCCGAACTTCACCTTCTCTTCATCCCTGAACTTTGTCTCAAACTGGTAGAGAAAGCGCGGGAAATCCCGGTAGGAATTTATCGACAGCCTCGCAAGTTGAGTAATAGGTTCAAGATGGCTTGTTGAGAGAACAAGTTCATGTCCTGCCCGGTCACTGAACCGGACCAGCTCCTTTCCAACCAGTTGATCCCGGCCTGTTTTTTTCCAGAGATTGTATGGAACAACTAGCGGAAGCGACATCTCCTGGCCGCCGAGGGCTTCCATCTCCTCACGGATTATGGCTTTGATATTATTCATCACCCTTATTCCCATTGGCAGAAGAGCAAATAAGCCGGAGCCGATGGCCCGCACATAAGCACCGCGCAGCAGCATTGAATAACTTATCGACTTAGAGGTGCTTGGATTATGCCGCAATGTATTATTTCCGAAAACCTGTGAATATCTCATATATTAATAACCATTCTAATACTATATTCTATATATTTATATCATTTTTTGCAGCAAAGTTCGGCAGGTAGGTCAATTTACAAATTTCAGAGTCATTTGCAAGCTGCAAACCTTGACATTTAAAGAAATTATCAGGATCCTGTAATTGTATAAACTGGAATATGGAAATTTATTAAGGAGTAAAAGATGAGTACAATAGAATACATTGAAGCTAGAGAAATCCTCGATTCTAGAGGAAATCCAACAATAGAGGTCGAAGTTCTTCTCGAAGATGGTGCCATGGGACGCGCATCTGTACCCTCAGGAGCCTCTACAGGTGAGCATGAGGCAGTAGAGCTCAGAGACGGCGACAAGAATCGCTTCATGGGCAAGGGCGTTCTTAAGGCTGTTCAGAATGTTAATGATATAATTGCGCCCGAACTTATAGGTTATGACGCAATTGAGCAGGTTGAAGTAGACCAGCTAATGCTCGAACTCGATGGAACTGAAAATAAATCAAAACTCGGCGCAAACGCGCTTCTCGGTGTTTCAATGGCAACAGCAAGAGCAGCGGCCGACTCTCTGGGGATTCCCCTGTACAAATACCTCGGCGGATACCACACCGTAACCCTGCCTGTTCCAATGGCAAACATCATCAACGGCGGCTCACACGCCGACAACTCGGTTGACTTCCAGGAATTCATGGTAATGCCCGTCGGCGCAGACAGCATCCGAAGCGGCATCAGAATGGTCGCAGAGGTTTTTCACAATCTTAAAGCCATCCTCAAAGACAAGGGCTACAGCACAGCAGTTGGTGATGAGGGCGGATTTGCTCCAAACCTCAAATCAAACGAAGAAGCATGTGAGGTCATTCTCCAGGCAATTGAAAAAGCCGGCTACAGACCCGGTGAAGACCTGATGATTGCTCTCGACCCCGCGATGAGTGAACTTTATGACAAAAAAACAGGCAGATATAAACTAGAATGGTCAACCGGCGCGGAATACACATCAGGTGAAATGGCCGATTACTGGGCGGAATGGACAAAAAAATATCCTATCATCTCAATCGAAGACGGAATTGATGAAAACGACTGGGAAGGATGGAAAATTCTTACCGACAAAATTGGCGACAAGGTTCAGCTCGTAGGTGATGATCTCTTCGTAACTAACACTAAGAGACTTTCAAGGGGTATTGCCGAAGGTGTTGCTAACTCAATTCTGATTAAGGTTAACCAGATTGGTACCCTCACCGAGACTTTTGAGGCTGTCGAGATGGCTAAGAGAGCTAACTACACAGCAGTTATTTCACACCGAAGCGGTGAGACTGAAGACTCATTCATTGCGGACCTTGTTGTAGGACTCGAGACCGGACAGATTAAGACCGGCTCAATGTCGAGATCAGACAGAATCGCAAAATACAATCAGCTAATGAGAATTGAAGACGAACTCGTCGGTATTTCAAAATACCCGGGAATGGACGCTTTCTACTCAATCAAGCACTAATACTGCTTAGCAAGCAAACTCAGCCCGCAGCCGGAAAGATTCCCTTTCTTTGGTTTGCGGGCTTTTTTATTCTGTGAACATCACCTTCAAGGCCTCTTTCTGTAGTTCTACAAGATTATAATCTTCATCATATTCACTTCGCATAAAACTCAGGTAAATTACATCTGCATCAAGCTCATTAATTGGAGAGGGTTCAAATTCACGATCAAAGCTTGTGAAGTTAGCGACGATGCGGCGCCCAATGACATATTCACCCTTAAGTTCGGTACTGCTGAACCTATGTGATGCTCCGTCAGTATAGAACATGTAATGAGGTGCTATATCGTCGATCACGATCTTCTCGGAATCATTCCCAAGGCCTTCTCCCATACCCATAAACATCTCAGGTTTATCTGTAATTTTCGAAAGAGGTTTGTTCTTAAGGAAGCCTTTAAACAGGTTATCTTTCGCAGAACAGTTTACGAGAACTCCCATCGGACCGCGCATGATCAGAATCAGGGTGAAAGGCGCTTTTTCAAGTTCTACCCTATTGTTCCTTACCGGAACAAACTGACCATCCTGTTCAATGCAGAAAGAGAACCACTGCTGCTCCGACGGATAGGAGCAGAGCCCATCGGCGCTGATCCCGGCCGCGATTAATGTGAGAAACAATAGACAAAGTAATATTCTGCGGGTAACTATATTCATGCTGTAGATTATATGAACTTAAGAAGGAAGTGCCAACAAGAAAAAGCTGCTTCAATACTCAACGGTAAAACGGGTAAATACGCCCTGAGGAGAGACGGGATGTTTTTGAATGTAGTCGATTCTGCAGTAGGACGGCCCTCCAGCTTCTATCCATTCGATGAAAACATCTACCGCGGCCGAGGCCCCTTCACAGTGGATTTCAACCGAACCGTCGCCCTCGTTTCGAACCCAGCCTCCAAGCCGGAGGCGTGATGCCCTCTGCTGCACAGAATAGCGAAATCCTACACCTTGAACCCGTCCTGTGACATTAATTCGGTATGCTATTCTCGATTCCATCCTAGCAATCCTCCTTAAGCCCCAGTTCATCGACATAATGCCTTGCAGCCGTATAATCAAAACCGCGACGTCTCAGGTGAGTTAGCAGCCCTTGCCTGTCGGCCGATTTAGTCCTGAGGAATTTCTCCGTACACCGGCTAAGCGCGTCTTCTCGTACTTCCTCGGTCAAAGTGGTGCTGACAACTTCCTGAGCCTCCTCACGCGACACGCCCTTGCGGGCGAGCCCAGCGAGAAGACTACCGCGGCCCTCAGGATGCTTCCGGAGCCTAGACTCAACCCACATCTGGGCAAAACGGCGGTCATTTACATATCCGCGCTCTTTGAGCATATCAACAGCCGCAGCGGCTGTTTCATGGTCATAGTCTTTTTTTCTGAGTTTGAGAATAAGCTCGGATGCCGAATGCTCCCGCCGGGCAAGATAGTCTACAGCCTTGTCCCGGGCCGCAAATGCCGCCGATCGAAAAAGAACCTCTCTAAGTTTATCCAGAGAAATTTCCGTGCCTGTTCTGATACCATACTCGAGAGCAGCCTCGGGGTGAATAAAAAAAGAGGAGCCATCTGAAAAACCGAAATGAACGGCTTCTCCAAATGCTCCTCTTCTGATATCGATGACTTCGAGATTATCTTTTTGAGAACTGAAACTTTCTCCGTGCGCCTCTCTGTCCATACTTCTTTCTTTCAACCATCCTTGAGTCTCTTGTAAGGAAACCGTTAGCCTTGAGTGCAGTTGTATTTGTTGTGTCATACTTCTGCAGTGCTCTGGCAATTGCATGCCTGCACGCTCCGGCCTGTCCGGTTATTCCGCCGCCTTTGACATTAATAAGTATATCAAATTTAGCTAAACTGTCAGTAACGTTAAGGGGCTGTTTTACAATATAAACATTTGTCGGATTCACAAAGTAGCTGTCTACATCTCTTCCGTTTATTACTATTTTACCGCTGCCGCTCCTGAGGTAAACTCTGGCAACAGAGGTTTTTCTTCTACCTGTACCTAATGCAAGATTTTCTGCCATTATTCAACTCCTGACCTTATTCGAGAACTGTGGGCTTCTGTGCCGCGTGCGGATGATCTACTCCGGCATAAACCTTGAGGTTTGTGAAAAGTTTTCTTCCCATCGGACCATTAGGGAGCATGCCTTTAACTGCTGCTTCCATCGGGAAAGTCGGTTTCTTTTCGATCATATTCCTAAACTTTTCTACCTTGAGGCCGCCAGGATATCCTGTGTGCCGGTAATAAAGCTTGCCTTCTGCCTTGTTTCCGCTGACTTCAACTTTGCCAGCATTAATTATTATAACATAATCGCCTAATTCGTGAAATGGAACAAACTCCGGCTTATGTTTTCCTCTGAGAAGCTCAACGGCTTTAACTGCCACACGGCCAAGTCTCTGACCTTCAGCGTCAATTATCCACCATTTTCGTTCTACATTTTTTGGTTTTACGTAAATCGTATTCATCTATCTGCCTTTAACTCTATATAGTTTCAATACTTAAAAAATCGTAACGGGTGAACGAATAATTCCATATTCAGCTGATATTGTCAAGGCCGTCACCTGCCCGGAGAGCTCTTCCGCTACTGTCTTTCAGGAAATAATGCGATACTATGTCTCATCATCTCCGGCGGCTTCTCTCCGCGCCTCTCTGGCGTCCTTAATATCAGCAACACCTACCAAAAGAGCGATAATCCCCACGAACACCGCAAGAAGAGGAACAAAACCTTTAAGAACAAAAAGGATTTCCTTCCACCAGCTGAGGCCGGGAGCGGGAATTGCAGCAAAAACAGCAAAGAGTGTTAAAATGATTCCTATGATAAGCGCTTTCATACATTTCCTCCTGGACTTTAAAAAAGAAGTATTTTGACAACTTGTTATGCCGTTAACTTTTGAAACTCGTTTTCAAGAATACTTCAAAGGCTCCATTAAAAACAACCAGTTTTCAATAGAGCCTCAAGAATAACTAATTTCACGAATTTCAGCAATAGGCAGAGACAACTTGCCTGCAGCGGAAAAAACAAGTACCTTCTATACGAGGGAGGGAATTTCAAAAATCGGTTATTTTTAAAATTCCCTTTGCAGTGTTTTTGCTTGAATGCAATTAAGCAAAAACATTATAATAATTGCAAAAAACTGCAATTAAATCTATGGTAGCTCTTTCATGAAATCGGAGATTTTTGAAAGAGCCTTGAGGCATTATATGACAGTTGAGCTTGATGCGGACCTCTGTGCGGGCTGCGGTTTATGTGAGGAAAACGTTTCGGAGATCTTTAAAACAGGAGAATATACTGCAGAACTTAAAAAGACGGAGGTTGAAGAAAAACTAGCCCAAAGGGTCAGGGAGACGGCCGAAGACTGTCCAACGGCCGCTATCACCATTTACGAAAAGTCCTCCTGATCATGATGATGAAAGCAACGATGAAAAATACATAGGGCAGATTTTCAAGTACGGCATCAATCCCAAGATAATCAGGAATAATAACGATGTTGGCGCGTACGATGCCAAACATACTGAAGGTGTCGTACATAATCTGTCCGTATCTGAATATTGTTCCCACGACGATAAACATCCAAGCAGTATCCCTGGTTCTCGACCATAGAATTATTGCAAGGAAGGTCGCGCCGGCCCCGAAAACAAGGCGGCTTATTATAAAAACAAGACTTTCTACCGTCATCCTATTAAAAACTCCCTTTCTATCTCTTTTATCGGCGCAATTTCACCCTCAGTAAAGATGTAAGGAGCGCAGGACGGCGTTTTAAAATCTGGAGACAGGACTACCCCCCGACCGAGCAGCGCCTTAAACAAGGCCGGATAAGTATCTTCGGCAACTTCCGGATACAGCCAAGGACCGTCCCGTCTCCAGAGAGGAGAGTCAAAGGCTTGCCACGCCTTCTCTCCTTCGGTCTCATCAAAGACGGCAAGCTCCGAGGCGGCCCTGCACATTCCGCTTAGAAGGAAGACCGGTACGGCGTCAGGCGCCGGCAGAAGGTCAATGGAAGCCGCGTCCGCGCAAACCAGGCGCAGACAGGTACTTCCGGCCATCGGCAGGACCAGTTCACAAAGTCCGCCAGGCAGCCTGCGGCCCGTAAAGGGCCTGAGAACGGGCAGCACGGCATCAGCGCCAGAGAACACCACCGATAGGCCGGCAACATCTGGATACACCCGCTGCACCTGCTTCAGCAGCCTGTGAGCATATACTGACGGATAACCGGCCGAGAGCCCTTTTTCAAGACTGTTTTTCATCTCGCGGACTATCTTGCCCGCCTTATGCCCGAGGGCAGCCCGGCCGCCGTCAAGCCATAGATCCAGGTATCGCTTCCCGCCGAAATCATAGAGATGGAAATCGCGGGCGCGCTTAATCCTGGGGAGGCAGGCTTTTAACTCATTAATCCCATTGTTCATTACTCATTATCTCCAGATGGGCATCATAGGCCGGAACAAACCGCCCGGTTCTGCCGTTTTCAAACTTAACTATTATAAAAATCTGACCGCCGGCCTCGCCCGTCTTCACAACAATACCGCTTCCGTAGTCATCATGATAGATTCCGGTTCCACGGCGGTATTCGGGAGCATCGGGAGGAACAGCCGCGGCAGCCGCGCTACCGTAGTGCGGCCTTCCCCCCCCTGTTCCGTCGATAACCTCTATATGCTCGTCAGGAAGTTCAAAAAGGAATACCGACGGGCCGAAAAATGATGTCCGCCCCCATATCCGGCGGCTCCGGCAGGACGTGAAGTATAGTTCATTCTTTGCCCGCGTTATGCTGACATAAAGAATTCGCCTTTCCTCCTCGAGATCCTCGGGGCTCTCTTCACGTCCGGAAGGAAAAAGCCCTTCCTCCATTCCTGTTATTATGACTCTGTCAAACTCAAGTCCCTTCGTATTATGCATGGTAATGAGGGTTACCGCTGCCTCTTTATCAGGGGCATCCCTGCCGGTTGCGGCCTCTCTGTCCAGTTCCAGCTCTTCGAGGAACTGAACAAGGGCGTCCTGGCCGTCTCCGTAGCGGGCGGCTGCCGACACAAGCTCATTGAGGTTGTTTTCCCTGGCCGAGGCCGTCATCTCGTCCTTCTTCAGATAATGACTCAGCAGCCCTGACTCGGCAATAATTTCAGAAATAAACTCAGAAAGCGGCATACAGTCGACATTGGCCGTCATAAACTCATATATCTTCCTGAAAGAAAAAAAACCGTCTGCCGCTTTTGCCGACAGCTTTACATTATCAGCCGCCTCAACCAGATTGACACCCGTCCTCTCTGATTCATCGATTATTTTCCGAACCGCGGCCTTCCCGAGTCCCCTCGCGGGCTTATTCACAACCCTGACAAATGCGACAGCGTCATCCGGATTAATCATAAAGGAAAGCAGCGCGAGGACATCCTTAATCTCTTCCCTCTCAAGAAAACGGAGAGCCCCGATTATTCGGTAAGGAATTCCGAGCCGCGCGAAGCTTGTCTCGAAACTCATTGACTGGGCGTTTGTCCTGTACAGAATGGCGGTATCCGCAAGCCGTCCGTCCTGCAGAAGAAAAGCACAGAACTCGGCTTCAGCCATCTGATCCTCAAGGTACACAACCTTTGCCTTCTCTCCTTCCTTCCTTTCGGTCCAGAGGTGCTTTCCGAGTCTGTCCGAGTTATTGGACACTACCTCGGAAGCTATTTCAAGAATTGGCTCGGTCGAGCGATAGTTCTGCTCGAGGCGCACTATCTTAGTGCCGGGAAACTGCTTGGGGAACAAGAGAATATTTCGAACCTCAGCCCCCCGAAACTTATAGATGGATTGATCATCATCTCCGACGACGCAGACTGCATTCCCCTCGCCGGAGAGCTGTTTAAGAAGCTCAAACTGAGAGACATTGGAGTCCTGATACTCATCAACCATCACAACCTGGAAACGCTGCCTGATCCTTCGCCTGAGCTCGTCGTTGCTTCGGAGCAGCTCAACCGGCCTCATGATGAGGCCTCCGAAGTCCAGGTTGCCTACCGCCCGGAGTTTCTTGTCATAGAGGGCATAGACGTCGGCAAAGTCAGGTACTGTCGTAATTTGAGATAGATCATCTTCCGGGCCGAGACAATAATCCTTCGCACGGCTTATCCAGGTTGAATAAGGCGCAAGCTTCTTCTTCGTCCTGTCAGGAAATATTGTACTAAGGAGGCTGAGAGAATCATCATCATCGTAGATGGAAAAGCTTTGTTTTAAATCCGGGGTAAGATGAGCATTCTGCCTCATGAGCCATGCCCCGAATGAATGAAAGGTGCGAATCATCGCCCCGCCGGCGCCCGGAACCATGGCCGCAACCCTTTCTCTCATCTCTCCGGCAGCCTTGTTTGTAAAGGTTACGGCAAGGATGGATCTCGGATTCATCTTTTTCTGATCAATGAGCCAGGCAATTCGGGTTGTAATAACCCTGGTCTTTCCCGAACCGGCGCCGGCAAGAATCAGGAGCGAGGGGCCTTCATGAGTTACGGCTTCAAGCTGAACGGGATTGAGACTTTCAAGATAATCCATGAGCCCATGTTGAATTATTGCAGGATAATTGTCAACGAGGTTAGATGATTAACAGCAATTCTAAATTTAGCTGCAATTATATAATCATCCGGCCCTTGCCGCCGAAGATTGACGCAAAAACAGGAATTGCGACAAGAGACATCGCTACGATACCTGCCTTATTCGATCCGATAAAGGCTGCCGACATTGGAATATGCGCCCATGAAGAAGGCGCAAATCCTAATGCCGTTATAAAATCAATCAAACAAGCCTTTCTCAGCCCTGCTTCTCCACCTTCGCCCAGGTGTCGCGCAGAGTTACCGTACGGTTAAATACCGGACGATCTTTCGTCGAATCAGGATCAACGCAGAAGTAACCCTGACGCAGGAACTGAACGCCGGCGAAGGCCGCTTCCTCAGCAAGTGCCGGCTCTACCAGAGCGTCTGTCAGGATCTCAAGCGAATCAGCGTCGATATCGTCAAGAAAATTCCCCGTGGCCGCTCCGGGAGTCTCGGCCGAGAAGAGATGGGAGTACAACCTGACCTCGGATTTCACCCCATGAGAGGCTGAAACCCAGTGGCTTGTGCCTTTAACTTTTCGGCCGTCGTCGGTCCCGCCGCCTCTGGATGCCGGATCATAGGTGCAGTGAACCTCGAGAATCTCGCCGGTCGACTCATCTTTTTTGTAGTCGACGCACTTAATGTAGTAGGCGTGTTTGAGCCTCACTTCCTTACCCGGCGCAAGCCTGAAATATTTTTTATTGGGGGCTTCCTCACGGAAGTCATCCTGCTCAATCCAGAGCTCACGGGAGAAAGGGATCTTTCTCGTTCCGCTTTCCGGGTCTTCAGGGTTATTCTCACCGTCAAACCATTCAACCTGGTCTTCGGGGTAATTATCAATCACAACCTTAAGCGGCTTAAGGACAGCCATCCGGCGGAGGGCCCTTTTATTAAGATCCTCACGCAGACAATGCTCTAACAGGGCGATATCAACGGTACTCGCGACCTTTGCTACTCCGATTCTGCCGCAGAAGTCACGGATGGATTCAGGTGTATAGCCCCGCCTCTTCATTCCGCTTATGCTTGGCATGCGGGGATCATCCCAGCCGCTGACATGCTTATCCTTTACAAGCTGCATGAGCATCCGCTTGCTCATAACCGTATAATTTATATTAAGCCGCGCAAACTCAATCTGCCGCGGATGGTGAAGTTCGGGAAGCTGGTTCAGAAACCAGTCATAGAGAGGCCGGTGATCCTCGAACTCGAGGGTGCATATTGAATGAGTAATGCCTTCAATAGAGTCTTCAAGGCCGTGGGCCCAGTCGTACATCGGATAGATACACCACTTATCACCCTGCCTGGGATGCACAGCCCTGACAATCCGGTACATGACGGGGTCACGCATATTGAGGTTTCCTGAGGTCAGATCTATCTTCGCCCGAAGGGTTTTTGCTCCATCAGGAAATTCGCCGTCCTTCATCTTCTCAAAAAGCTCGAGATTCTCCTGGGCTGAACGGGTCCTGTACGGACTCTCTTTTCCCGGAGTCGTAAGGGTTCCTCTATATGCCCGAATCTCTTCCGCAGTGAGATCATCAACGTATGCAAGATCTGCTTTTATCAGCCTTTTTGCCCATTCATACATGTCCTCGAAATAATCGGAGGCGTAGAGAGCTTCTCCGCCCCAGTCGAACCCGAGCCAGGCTACATCATTCTGAATTGAATCAATATATTCCTGCTCTTCCTTAGCGGGGTTGGTATCATCGAAGCGCAGGTTACATTTTCCGCTATAGCTCTTCGCGAGACCGAAGTTAAGACAGATAGACTTTGCGTGTCCGATATGAAGATATCCGTTGGGCTCGGGAGGAAACCTTGTGATCACCTCGGCTCTTTTTCCGGAACTGAGATCAGAATCTATAATATCCCGTATGAAATTTGACGGACTTTTCTTGTCGGTATCAGACATTAACTTCTCCTGTTGGCATTTTGAGTACTTATGCAAGATTATCATAAAAGAAATATAATGTGGAGAGGTTTAGAAAATACTGATTATGCCTCCGGGAAGCACTCAGCGCCTGCCTCTCGGGGAGGTTCAGGCGCGGAGCACAGCCTCGAGATCTATTCCGTTTATTCCCGTTACCTCTGCTTCAACAAAACTTCCGGGCTTAAGACTTCCCTCATCCGCATGGAGCACAACCAGTCCGTCTACTTCAGGGGCCTGAAACCATGCTCTGCAAAGGTAGAGATCTTCCTTCTCGACCGCTTCTTCGACAAAGAGCCGGAGTTTCCGACCTATAAACCTTCCGAAAGCTTCGGTAGTAACAGCTGACTGAAGCCCCTGCATCCGCTGGACATTCTTCTCTGTAGACTTATGCCTGCTCTTATGCTTCCGTTCCGTCTCCATATTATAGGCGGGAGTATCCTCTTCTCTTGAGTATGAGAAGAAGCCCGCCCATTCAAGCTTTGCGGTAGTAATAAACTGTTCGAGTTCTGCAGTATCGGCCTTTCCTTCTCCGGGAAAACCAACAAGAAAAGTTGTCCGGATAACAGCCTCCGGCAACCTTTTCCTGATTGCCCCGAGGAGATCGAGATGCTTTTCAGAACTCCCCTTCCGGTTCATTGTCCGTAGAATTTCGGCTGAGGCATGCTGAAAGGGGATATCAAAATACGGGAGTATTTTTGAACTTTCGGCGCAGATATCAAGAATCTCAAGAGGAAAATTATCCGGATGAATATACAGCATCCTGACAATGAAATCACCGGACAACTTGTCAATCTCCGACAGAAGACCGAAAAGAAGACAGGGACCATCTCCGCCGGCTTCAAGATCTACACCATAGGATCCAAGGTCCTGAGCTATGAGATTTATCTCCAGAATCCCGGACTCCGTCAGATGCTTAATCTCTTCGACAACACTTTTTATCGCCCGGCTCCTAAGAGGCCCCCGTATAAGGGGAATGGCGCAGAAGCTGCAGTTATTACTACAGCCTTCGGCAAGCTTCACATAAGCGCTCGAGGGTCCAGAGAGCAAAACGGCTCTGCCAATAGAGAAGATGTCATCCCTTTTTGCCGCATCGGAGGTTACCTCATCCAAGGCCGGAACCATTACCAGCTGCCCGTCAGTTTCCGCCTTCATGCGGATAAAATCGGTGATGCGGGACAATGAAGCATTTCCGAAAATTCCGTCAAGCTCCGGCATGGCTGCTGAAAGATCGGCTGAATAACGCTCAGACAGGCAGCCCGCGGCAATAACGACCGCATCAGGAAAGGCGTCACGGTAGGAGATGAGAACATCAACCGATTCTTTTTTTGCCGGTTCTATAAAACCGCAGGTATTTACGATGATGAAATCGGCCTCGGCAGGATCAAGGGTTCTCAGCCATCCTTCGGATTGAAGCGCATTTATCATAACTTCAGCATCAACCTGATTCTTGGCACATCCGAGGTTCTCAATATAAAATTTTTCATTTGATTTCAATAGTTTCTCTCATGGAGTTTTTCAGAACTAACGGAACTCCGTAACCTGTCAGATAGGATTAAAAACGGTTCAGTAGACTGGAACCAATTGCAGCTCGTAATTTGAGTTTTCTTCATTATAAATCCATTTGATACTTCTTGTCGATATTTCACCGGATCCGCCGAGGTCTATATCAACACCGTTGACCTTACTCGAGAGTGCACCGGCATTTGACACCCACAGCCGCACTTCAGAATCCGCGTTAAGCCGGAAGGTCTCACCCTTATGAAAATAGCGCTCTTCGCGTACAGAATTATCAGAATGATATCGAAAAAAGCAATAACCTCGGAATATAACATTGAGAGTAAACGACTCGGGCCTTGCAGCGCTCCTGATCACGGTCGGTTTCACAACCCTGGACTGGGCGCCGGCTTCGCCGACGGCAGCAGAAGAAGGAACCGCGGCTTCGGGAGTTTCGGCATGCTCACTGTCTCTTGCAACCGGATTCGCGCTCTGGCTTGAAGCCTGAACAAACCTGTCTATGTGAATAACAGCCGAATCGCTTCCAGCCTTAAAACTTCGCAGAAGCACCCTGATATCCGGAGAACCGTCACCGTTGAGATCGAGAAGGACCTCTTCACCGGCTGTCATCTCCAGTTCTCCCTGAGGGTGAATGAATGCAACCTTATCAGTAATCTCCGCCAGGACAAGATTATATGCCACGTCATCAATACGGACCGAGACTGCGTCACCCTTTCGGAATCTTTTTTCAACAACCTCATCCGAAAACTCGAATAAGCTGCGAATTACAACATCACGACTCTTTATCTCAGCTTTTTCTTCCGCGGCTTCGGCCACTGCTTGCTTCACAGGACGATCACCTGAAAAAAACCTGGGATAAATATAAAAATATCCCGCGGCCGCAAGGCCGAGTGCGACCAGAATGATGATGACAAGACCAGATGATACCGATCTTCTCTTTTCGAAAAGTTCTTCCATAGGAACCGGCTGTTCCTGAATCTTCATGTTTTTATAGAGACTTACCATCTCCTCAGATTCTATTCCGAGATATTCTGAATAATTTCTCAAAAATCCGAGAATATAAGTCTCGCCCGGAAAAGATTCAAAGTCTTCCGCTTCAAGGGCCGTTAAATAACTTTTTGCGATATTTGTCTCTCTGGCAATCTGCTCAATTGAATACCCGAGAGCCTCTCTTGCCGACATTAATTTCTGGCCAATAGATTCCATTTATCATCCTTCCGGTTCGAAAAGAAAGTTTTTAATTTCATATGCCGACGCCGGAGCTTCATAATCAAAGCGGACATCGGGAATATTCTGATTGATATTAATATTCCGAAAATCGAACTGGACTTCTTCCATTTCAGAGGTGAGCGCCTTCATCCTGCGGATAAGATTATTCGCGCCTACAGACATTTCAATCTGCCTGAACCCCTGCTCGGTAGTTCTCCATTCCAGCTTTAGTTTCGTAACGAGTTCTTCCGAACCCTCTTCCAGGAAAACCGGATCAGGTCCCTCAAGATAGCCTATGCTGTAGCCTTTTTTCAGCAGATCAAGCCCCTGGCTGCTCACCATCGAGGCAAGGGTCGCGTCATTATGACGCTTAAGCTTCTGAGTCATTACAACAACCTGCGCGGGGAGGTATATCATAAGCTCCTCACCAGTAACACAGATTACCTGCTCTTCAGGTTTAACAAAGTCAATCCGGAGCATATTGGGGTTTTTATAATAGATAACACCCTCAGATGTAATTTCCCCGTCGCCGACAGTCTGAGAAATACTCAGATCCGCTTTGTAATCAAACACATCACCGTAATATTCAGAGACGCTCTCAAAAAAATTGACTGCCGTAATCATTTCCTGCGCAGAGACCGGAAAAACAGTAATAATAAAAATTAACAATGTAAATAAAATTATTCGTTTAGTTCTGTTCAAAATTCCACTTCATTTAAAGAAAGATATCAGTTCATATTACTGAAGAACTGTCATTTGTCAAGCATATTCACCTGATAGAGATATCTCATCCAGTCTTCATTCAGCTTAAGCGGCTGGCCGCAGGACGTACATTGAAAACGACCATCCACAATATGTTCTTTAGAGCATCCTATACAATAAATTTCTCCACAGCCGGAGCATTTACCGGCAGGCATATCATCGGGCGGCTCACCGACAAGCTGCAACGCCTGCTGGCCCTTTATCTTCCTCGGAACGATCCATTCACGACCGCAGCTGATACAGCTGAAAATTCTCATACGCTTCCTGAAGACCTGTTCTTTCAGCCGAAGCCCTCTTTCACCAGCAGATTTCACATCAAGCTTTTCAAGGATCATGTCTGCATCAATAAGCCGCTCACGCGATAAATACAGCTCTGCGAGATTGCAGACCGCATCGGAAAAAGAGGCATCAAGCTCGACTGCCCGCCGATATGCGGCTTCCGCCCTGCTGTACTCACCCTTTAGCAGCGAGAGATTGCCTACAAGATTATAGGCTGACGGGTTTTCTTCCCTCTCCAGAATTCCGACAAGGACCTCTTCCGCCCTGCTGAAAAGATCGGATTCGATACAGGCCGCCGCAAGATTGAGCAATATATCATTATTATCAGGAGCAGCGGATAAAGCCGCTTCATAAGCCTCAAGCGCCAGTTCGTAATTATGCATCCTGGAATAGAGATTTCCCTTCTGGTTAAGAAGTTCCGACCCTTCTCCTGAGAGCAGCGACAGGGCATCTTCTTGCCGGCCCGAAAGAAACAGGGCCTCCGAATAATTCATCAGCAGTTCGGGTTCATCCGGCATGACTTTCAGCGCAGCTGAAAAGCAATCACATGCTCCATTGACATCACCCTCCTGAAGAAGAGCCTGTCCGGAAAGATTCAGAACCCAAGGCTCCTCAGGCGCAAGCTCAAGCGCCGCATTCAGATCTTTACGATACCGTCCGCCGCTTAGAAAATGAAACTCAGCCTTTTTGAAGTGATACAGGTAATAATCCGGCTCCAGTTCTATCGCCTTCTTGAAAAGACCTGAAATCTTCTTCTTTTCCCCTGTCCGGCTTTCAATGAGCGCTTTAAGATAATATATGGCACTATCAGAGGTTCCTTCTTTTATTAGTTTGGTGAAAAAAACATCGGCCTCATCAAATTTGCCCTCAGAAAAGAGTATTTTTGCTTTAATCCCCCGGGCTTCACTGCTCACCGAATCCCCACCCCCGTCGAGCCGCTCAATAAGGGGGAGCATACCCAGAAGTTCGTCATAATCACCGTTTCTGAAATACTGTTTCGCGGCCTGTCTGTAAGACTCAAGCGCTACATCAGGTCTGCCGGCTTTTTCCCATGCTCTTGCGGCATTCTGCAGATAAAGAGGCTGGGTTTGGTCAACAGAAAACGCCCTGCCATAAGCCTCGCCTGCCAGCAGCCAGTTGCCGAGTGAAAACTCGGCATTACCAAGAAGGTTCAGGGCTGCCGGATTTTTTTCGGTCAGATCATTTCTACTTTTAAGAAGTTCACGAAGCCTCATAAAATCATTAACCAGGTAGAGCAGCCCGGCACGGCACATCAGATAACGCTCATCTTTTAAGTCTTCAGGAACTCTATCCAGCAGCTGCCTTGCTTCGGAATACATTTCAAGCATGATACAGCAGTCAGCGGCCATTATCAAAAGCGCAGGATCATCAGGACTGTTCCGAAGCGCCTTCCTGAGTTCAATAAGAGCCGCGGCGAAACGGCCTGACATCATCTGGCTCTCTGCGAAGTGAAGCCTCCTGTCCGTACCGACCTTCTCCGCTAACAGGACGGCCTGTTTCCTGTCAAGTTCAATAGGCCTTGATTCTATTGTAATTTTCCTAAGACGAAAAAGCGCCTCACCGGCCTCATCATAGTTCTGGCCCGCGAACGAAAGCCCCCCGGCCAAGAGCCTCTCATCAGAAGCTCCGCCTACCCACTCATCGTTTATTAAAAGCATGATCGAGCTGCCGTCGGCCAGAATTTTCACCGAAATTTTCTCAGGATTAAACTCCCCGGCCGGCGTCCAGTCAATAAGCGCTTCAGGACTGCCGTTTATCACGGCGTCAAGACGGTAATGCCCCTTATTCGAAACGAGAAAATAATAATATGAGGTTTCGTCAATCCGCCTGAATAGAAAGCCTGCTGACGAATAACCATTAGACTTATCAATCCCTATCTCGGCCGAAAGGAGAAAATTCTCATACCTGTACAACGGATCATCGGTCCATGCAAAGAGGTTCTTCTGACGCAGACGCAGATTCATAGCCCCGTGGTCATAAAAAGAATCATACCCCGGCTGTGATTCAGGCAGAAACCGATGTTCTTGCAGGACAGAGAAGGAGGTCGACCATCGTTCATAGACAATATCAGAATCATCAGGTGTATACTTATTCCGGAACAGTTTCATGTACTTGAAGTATAAGCTTCAATAATTAAAACGTCCACTAGTATAGACAAACACTACTTGTACTCGAAGCTGATTATTCTTATATTTAGGTTATGGACAATATAAAGGTAATTTCACTCGGCGGTTCAATAATCGCCCCCGATAAGGTTGATACGGATTTTATAAAAAAGTTTCACAACGAGATTACAAGATATCTCGATAAGGACCCGAACCGAAAGCTTATTTTTGTAACAGGCGGCGGGGGGCCCGCGAGGCAGTACCAGAGGGCATACAGAGAAATCTCCGCTGATGCTGACAGCGATCTTCAGGACTGGATCGGTATAATGGCAACAAGACTCAACGCCCAGCTGATCAAGGGGATATTCGGCAAGCTTTGCGAAAATCCGGTAGTAACCGATCCGACAAAGCCCGGAAGCTTCGACGGAAGGATAATGGTAGCAGCCGGATGGAAGCCAGGCTGGTCGACCGACTTCGACGCCGTAGTCCTGGCCGAATGTTTCGGAGGCGATACCGTCATCAATCTGTCGAACGTCTCCAAGGTTTATTCCGCTGATCCGAATACAGACCCCGACGCCGTGGCTCTTGACAGAATGAGCTGGGATGAACTAAAAGCACTCGTTGGGGACAAATGGGTTCCCGGCAAAAATGTTCCCTTCGATCCGGTTGCCACGGCAAAGGCAGCGGAACTTAAACTTACCGTAATCACTGCGGCCGGCAGGGACATTGACAACCTGTCAAAGCTCCTAGAAGGTGCTGAATTTACCGGAACCATCATAGGCCCGGAATAGACCTATAAAAGCGGGTGCGAGTTCATGCTCGCACCCGCTAAGTCTTTATAATATAATCATTTAGAAAATTTCCAAAGTTTTTCCCGATAAAAGATAACTAAAAATATCGCAGTGAAAAACATCAACCTCCCTTCCAAATAATTGAACTTGAAATAATTATATGCAGCATAAGCAATTACACCATCGCCTCCTTCTTTCGTCCAATTACTGGCACACTTATTGCACGATATTGATAAACACATTTTTCAACTAAAACATGAAGGAGAAAAATTATGAGGAAAATGGATAATCCAATCTTAAGGAATATACTGTTCAGAAGATTTGCAAAAGGATTCTCTGGAAAAAAAAGAGACCTTGAACTCATGGTCGAATACTCAAATAAATACCTTAAAACCGAAAACAGCCTTTATTTCTTCATGAATGCGCTGGATAAATCAATGAAAGAAGGAACACCCTTCCATGAGATATTTCTCAGAGTCGGCAAGGAACTCAGCAACGATTACAAGCGTAAAATCCTCACAAACCTGATATATAACCATCTCTACAAGGGCGCAGCCCTCAGAAATGAAATCCGCAAAGATCCGGACGTGAGATGGGTTCCTAATTTCGTGGCAATCAGTCCATCAATGCGATGTAATCTAAGATGTCAGGGCTGTTATGCAGGACTCTACCTCAAGGACGGTGAACTCTCAGAATCCGAACTTGACAGCATCTTCACCCAGCTGAAGGAAAACGGCTCATATTTCGTCGTCATCTCAGGCGGAGAACCTTGGGTTCTCAAAGACATGCTGCTGAGACTCTTTAAAAAACATAAAGACATGTTCTTCTTAACTTATACAAACGGAACCCTGCTGGACAGGGAAACCTGCAGAAAACTCCGCAAACTCGGCAATGTAGCGGCCGCAATCTCGGTTGAAGGCTGGGAAAAGGAGACCGACGCTCGACGAGGCAAGGGTATGTGGAAAAAAATACATGTCGCAATGGCCAATCTCAGGGCGGAAGGAGTCCTTTTTGGAATATCTATCACAGTAACCAGACATAACTTTGATGTCATAACCAACGACAAACTGATGGAACACTTCCTAAGTCTGGGGGCAATATTCGGCTGGTTCTTTGTCTTCATGCCGGTGGGCAAGGATCCTCTCCTGGATCTCGTTCCTACTCCGGAACAGCGCGTGGCCACCGGAAAACGGGTTAAAGAGCTCCGGGAAAAATACCCGCTCTTCCTCGCCGATTTCTGGAATGACGGAGAGCTAGTAGGAGGATGCCTTGCAGGCGGAAGACAGTACGTTCACATCCTGAACTCCGGAAATGTTGAAGCCTGCGTCTTCGCCCACTTCGGAGTAGACAATATCCGTGATAAGCCACTCATCGATATTTTCAACAGTCCTTTCTTCAGGGAAATAAGGGGAGCATTTCCGTACAACGAGAACGCAAACCTCAGGCGCCCCTGCATGATAATAGACAACCCGCAGATTCTCAGAAACGCAGTACATAAACATGTAGCAAAGGAAGCTCATCAGGGGTCGGAGGACATAGTCAACGATCCTGAAGTAATGAAGTTCATCGACGACTATTCCGAGCAGATAAAGGAGCTGACCGAAGACAAGTGGGTAAGAGACATAAACACCCCCGGCTTCCGCTGGAATAAGGACGAGAAATACTTTAAAAAGCTCTTTGAGTTCAAAAGCGGAGAAAAAATTTCCGCCACAGTCGACAACGGCGGGCCGGCGAAGGAGAAAAAACCTGAAGAAGCGAAGGTTTAATCCTGTTTTTTGATGTTATATTTTTTCATCAGATTCTGAAGATAGCGGCGGTCGACTCCGACCGCCGCTGATGTCCGGGAAACATTCCAGTCATTTCTAATCAAGGCGGACAGAATAAACTGCTTCTCAATCCTCGAAACAGTTTCATTTTTGAGAATCTTCTTCATTTCCTTAAGCTCTTCATAGGTGGAGGGAATGCCTTCGGCGCGGATGTTCGCCCTCATTATCTCGGATGGAAGCCTGCTTATCCCTATCTCATCGCTCCCTGCCAAGAGGGCCATCTGCGTGATAACATTACGCAGCTCCCGAACATTGCCGGGCCAACTATATGAGGCAAGTCCGTCATAAACAGACGTGTCAATATACTTCGCCCTGGTTCTGCCTTCCGAAACCAACTTCTCAAAGAAGGATCTGGCTATCAACATCACATCACCCTGCCGTTCTTTAAGCGGCGGAATCCGGATTGGCACTACCGCCAGCCGATAATAGAGATCAGAACGAAAACGTCCGGCATCTACCTCAGCCTTAAGATCCCTGTTTGTTGCCGCAACTACCCGAAGATCGACCGATGTTAGTTTATTATCACCAAGAGGATAGAAACTCTCATCCTCAAGAACCCGTAGGAGTTTCGCCTGAAGACTCTCTGAAAGATCGCCTATTTCATCAAGAAAAAGCGTACCGCCGTCGGAGAGTTTAACCTTCCCTTCATATGAATCAGTTGCCCCGGTAAAGGCGCCCTTACGGTACCCGAAGAGCTCCCCTTCGAGCAGCTCAGACGGAATTGCCGCGCAGTTAATCTTCACAAACTCGCCGGTCCTCCCGCTGGCCTTATGCACCAGTTCGGAAACAATCTCTTTTCCGGTTCCCGTCTCTCCTAGAATAAGCACCGGAACCTTCTGTCCCGCCACACGGGCTGCAAGATTCAACTGCTCGGTGGTTATCCCGTCACAGGTGATGAAGCCTGAATCTTCGGGAAAAAGGGGAGCCTCGAGAGTGATGCTGCTTCTGTAAGTTTTTACTCTTTCTATCAGTTCCACCAGCTGCTTGAACGCAACAGGCTTGGTCAGGTAGTCATAGGCCCCGAGCTTCACAGCGGAGACGGCCTGATCAATACTGCCGTAAGCCGTCATTATAACTACAGGAACATCTTTAGAGACAAGCTTTACCGCTTTAAGGACATCAATCCCGCTCTTTCCGGGAAGACGAACATCCGTAATAACCATCAGGGTCTCGTCGGGGATATAAGATTCCAGAAAAAACTCGGCAGAGGGGAACCCCGCAACATTATACTTGTCGTTGAGGTTGAATATAATCAGATCCAGCAGACGCTCTTCGTCTTCAATTATTATTATTTTCTTCCCAAGATCCGGAGTCATTTTATTTTCCTGAATGGATTATCGCATAAAATCGGTTGCAGCAGGTAGAAGAATTTGAAAAACCGTCTGATCATCCGCCTCCAGGAGACTGATCTCACCGGAAGCTTCCCTTACCAGACGCTGGGTGACAGAAAGCCCCAGGCCGGTACCGGTCTTCTTTGTCGTAAAGAAGGGGTCGAAAATTCGGGCACGTATGTCATCAGGGATAACAGGTCCGTCATTCGCAAACACTATCTTCACTCTGCTGCTGTCGAAATAATCTACCTCTAGCCTGAGCCTCATTCCGGCCGACATCGCGTCAATAGCATTCAGCATCAGGTTAAGACAGATCTGCATCAGGACTTCCTTGTCGATGACTGCAACGCAATGTCGTCCTGGATGCAAAAAATCAACCCTAAGGTTCTTCTTCCTGAATTTTGTCGACAATAGATCAAGGGCACGCTGAATAATATTGATGACATTCTCCGGCCGGTGAGCGACAGCCGAGGTGACGGAAACAGACAAAATTCTATTTAGAAGCCTGGACATCCTCTCGGTCTCATCTTGAATATAGGCCGAGAAACGTTTAACCTCTTCGGAAGAAAGATCCCGGCCTACAAGGGTCTCGGCTGAAGCCGCGATAATTGACAGCGGATTTCTTATCTCGTGTGCTATCCCGGAAGATATTTCACTCAGGACGGCCATCTTCTCTATTGACGCCTGCTTCTTCTCGAGTGCTATTGCCTTTTCATGAGTATTACAACGCGCGATAACCACCGACAGACTAGACATCAGAGTCTCAAGCCCTTCCTTCTCTGACGGATACCAGGCTCGGGCAGGCCCCGGTTCACCAAACAGACAGGCACCAATGAGCTCTGCCTTCTCAAAAAGAGGAGCAATAAGAATTATCCTGCGATCTGAAATATCGGCAAGCTCCTCTCCCTCATGCCATGCAAGGGCAATCTGCTGGATATCCATAATCCTCCGGCTGCCCTCAAGCTTTCCTACAAGCTCTCCGGAACGTGGAAAAACCAACCCGTCCGAACCATCATCTCCGGAAATCAGAAAATCCCCGGAGACATGGTCACGGATCATCAGATAAAAATCACTGAGCCTTAGCTTGCCCTTGAAAATATCATTAAGAAAGGATGTCAAATCCGTCAGTGAAATAATTCCGGCAAGCCCTCCCGTCGAATCCTTAAGCAGTCGATGAAAATCTCGCGAGCCAGCTTTACCTGCCTTAAACAGTCTGGCTTCCATGAACTTCATAAGAGGCTGAAGAAGCAGCATGAGGACAAGAACTTCGGTTAACATAAAAAACTGGAGATCTATCTTAAATATTTTCACGAGCCTGATGTTAAGCTCCGACAGGCCATACTCAAAAAGAATGAAAATAATCAAAAAAAGCAGCGGATAGGTAAAAAGAGTCCTGACGGCAGCTATCCGGTCAACATAGCCGAAGGAAAACAGCAGGATGATGAAATATATGGTATAGAAGGATGAGGCCGCGATGTAAATATAGATTCCGCTCCGAAGCGGGAGAAAGAGGAAATAACTGAACAGCAGGGCGAAAGATGTTGGTATGAATCCTGTGATAATCATTATTATATTCCGTTTTTCTCCCGGCATCAGCTTCAGCCTGAAGGCCTTCACAAACCTCACAATTGTCAGAACAAGGAGCAGAAGCATATAAATTATCGCTATGACATAAATTGAGAAAAAGAGCGGATTAGTCTTGAAAAAAGCGATTATCTGCCGAAGGTCGGCCCCGAGGGCTGAATCGAGCTTGAGTTTATAGGTAAAAAACAGCAGTACACCGATGAGAATCGTAGCGACATATAAGAATATCATCCGCCTGCTTCTATTCTCATTCATTACGTTCCGCGGATAATAAAACGAGAAATGGTAAAAAAGAGGAAAGAAGGATAGTCCGCCGAGAAAGGCCATATTAAGCGCAATATCAAGAGACAGCTCATTCACAACACTCCGCAGCAGAAACATTTCAATGTTCGACAGCATAATCGGAATAATCAGGAGCGTAAAAAACCGGTTTATCGTTCCAAGCGGGTTATAGAAATAAATCATGTAGATGAGGGCAAAGTCGAAAATGAATAATATTATCAAACTGACATCGGCGAACATGTCTTATTCTACTACTGCTGCTCCGGTTTTTCCAGTCGAAATTAAGGCCGGCCTCCCCCTCACTCTTGTAATCAGAGCCTTCTTGGTGTTAGGCTCGGAGAATGAATCTGATCTTATTCGAAGAAGATGAAATTTGCCGGCAGCTGGATGATTCCAGTGCCGAAATAATAATAGATCTCGGTGACTCGAGGGCAGTTCACATTTTAAAGGTATTGAAGGCAGGCGTTGGAAGCAGACTTGATGCGGGAATTATAAACAGAAAACGCGGCAAGGCTGTTATTGTATCAATATCTTCCGAAAACATGACTCTAACCTTTTTTCCGGAGGCCGATCCGGCAGGACTGTTTCCGCTGACTCTTCTGCTTGGGCTCTCGCGCCCTCAAACAGTAAAAAAGGTATTGAAAGAGGCAACAGCACTCGGAATCGGCCGCTTCCTTCTCACCAGAACCGACCTGGGAGAAAGGAGCTACGCGGAAAGCAGTGCTCTCAAACCGGAAAAGCTGCATGAACTGTTTATAGAGGGGGCGCAGCAGGCATTCTGCACCTCGATTCCGGAGTGCCGGATTGAAGTAAGCCTGGAATCCGCTGTCAGGACTGTGCTATCAGGCGGGGCGTCTCCCCGCCTGATAGCACTTGATAACTACGAGGCAGATGTTTCCCTTTCAACCTACTGGAGAACCCCTGAAGCCCAGATACGCCCGGCGGCTGAAACAATTCTGGCCGTAGGCTCTGAGAGAGGATGGACCGGCCGGGAACGCGGTATTCTAAGAGACGCAGGCTTCACCCTTGCATCTATAGGAGAAAGGGTTCTACGAACCGAGACGGCCTCTATAACGGGAACAGCTCTCTGCCTCTCAGGGATGGGAATGCTGTAATCAGACTTTAGGAAGATGACCCTCCCGCCAATGCCAGACGGGCATAGAATAATCTGCCGGAAAAGGATTAAGTCTGCTGAAATCAGGTATCCACTTGCTGTCGGCCGCCTCCGGTTCCTGAATAAAGCCCTCATCTATCCCGAAGTCCTCCAGAGCGCAGAGGAGCTTCTCGTAATCGGCTTCTGAAATCATGTAGCCCGAAGAGGCTATTCGGGCTCCTGCCTCATTCACCGGAGTATATTGAACCATGAGTGAGAGCATAGCCGTGCCCATCAGATTCTCGGCATACCATCTAAGAACGTCTATACTTGTCTCAACATGGCCCGGAAGAACCAGGTGACGCATTATCATTCCCCGCCTCATTATATCGTCCTCGAGGAAGGTGCCGCCGCCGGCAACTAGTGACGCGGCCATCGCCTTCAGCGCCGAGGCCGCAGCAGCAGGATAATCCGGAGCCCCAAAAAGCCGGCCGGAGAGCCCCACGTCGAGGGTTTTCAGATCGGGCAGCCAGATATCGACTATCCCCGCCAGACTTTTTATTGTTTCAACGGATTCATAGCCGGAGGAGTTCCAGGCAACCGGAATGCCGAGGCCGTGCCTGCGTGCGGCTTTAAGTGCGTCTATCACAGATGGCGTAAACTGGGTAGCAGTTACAAGATTTATATTGGCCGCGCCCCGGTTCTCAAGGGTCAGCATAATTTCCGAAAGCTCATCAGCGGAAACCCCCGCTCCCATCAAGCCGCCGGAAGGACAGCTAATCTGGATATTCTGGCAGAACGTGCAGCCCAGGGTGCATCCGCTGAAAAATATCGCACCAGATCCGTTTAAGCCGGAGAGCGGAGGTTCCTCACCCCTGTGAAGAACTGCCGAGGCTATAAACATGTCCCCCGACATTCGGCAATATCCTCTCTGCCCCGAGAGCCGGTCTATTCCGCAATCTTTTGGACATAAGGTGCAGTGCCTGTACAAGGCCGAGATCTCATTCATAACAATCTTTATAACCGGAATATAGGTTTTAAAACAGGCTCAGCAGTTGCACATCTAAAAATTTTAGTGTAATTTATTTTTAAGTGTAAGTGCCGGCGTGGTGAAATTGGTAGACACAGCAGACTCAAAATCTGCCGGGGGCAACTCTGTATCGGTTCAAGTCCGATCGCCGGTAATATGCTTCAGAATGAAGCCATCGCTGCAAGTCGGGCTGCTGCGCAGTCCGATCGCCGGTAATATGCTTGAGGACCTGTCATAATATACTCTAATTCACTATAATAAATACATGTTTGAAACAGACTTACACGCCCACAGCCTCTTCAGCGCCTGCGGACTTCACACCATTATTGAAATGCTGACCGCCGCAAAAATTAAAGGAATAAGGGGCCAGGCAATAACCGATCACGGCCCCTTCCTGGGCCGGCGGCCCAGCAGCACCTTCTTCGAACGACTTGAAAACCCCGTCAAAGGCATCAGATTCTTCAAGGGAATGGAATGCAATGTAACCGACGAGGCCGGAAGCATTGATGTGATACCGAAGTTCATGAAGTGGTATGACGTTGTGCTTGTAGGATTTCACAACTTCAGCATAAAGGACGCTCCGCCTGAATATTATGCGAAAATCATGACAAAGGCATTAAGGACAAACCCCTGCATCGATATAATTGTTCACCCGAACGCGCCTCACTTCGTAATTGATTTCAAAATGATAGCTGAAACAGCCGCCGAGACCGGAACAGCCATCGAACTGAACAACGCAAAAACGAGGCTCGGACGCTCTACCGAAGAGCAGACCATCAGCCTCATCGAAGCCTGCATTGAAGCCGGCTGTGATGTGACGGTGAATACGGACGCGCACGCGCTTAACGAGGTGGGAAACACCGACGTGATCGAAGCCCTTCTAAAGAAAACAGCCTTCCCGACTGAAAAAATTGTGAACCGGACTCTTGAATCAACAATTGAATGGATTGCGAAGCGGAAGGCTATTCGCGCAGAATTTTATTAATCACATTTAATTATAAGTGTGGACGTTTGTACCGTCTTCGGTACAAACTCCAGAACGAATCCGCAGGATTTAATTATAAGTGTGGACGTTTGTACCGTCTTCGGTACAAATCTCCTGAACGAATCCCGAAGGGATTCGTTAATTTTCCAAAATAGTTATCTCAACTCGCCGGTTCTTTCTCATTCCTGCTTCGGTGTCGTTGCCGGCAACCGGCTTTTCGGCGCCTGCTCCGCGCATAATAATCTGCTCCGGCTCTCTACAGCCTTTCAAAAGCAGGTAATCGGCGACAGCGCCCGCCCGCTGCTCGGAGAGAAGCTTCCGTCCTTCGGCGCTGCCGGCTAAAGCCGTATGCCCTTCGACGAGGATGTCCCGCTGCCGATATTCACATAGTATATCGGCTATCTGTTTCAGCTTTGCTTTTTCTTCCGGCATCAGGACGGATGAATCCGGCGCAAACTGGATATTGCTCAATGTTATCATCACACCTTCATCACTTACCGAAACATCGGCATCACGAACACCTTCCGCCTCTATCCGTCGCTGGATTCCTTCCGCGACAGCATCCTTATCCATCTCGGGGCTGTCTATTATATAGGCATCCGAAAGTCCCCGGTATTCAACCGAATCGCCGGTTGAAAGCTCAAACAAAAACTCAAAATTCTCCTCATATGCATAAGGACGCCCAGCCCCGCTGTCCCAGTAGACAAGCTGATCCGAGCTCCCGGCAATCAGACTGGGGTAAATTTCGGCTCCGGGAGGAGGAGAAGACGGACGAAAAAATATATTATATTTAACTGATATCTTGTCATATTCCCTGCCGTTGTAGTCACCCTTTCCGAGATACATATAATTAACATAGATCGGAATGTGATAGGCGTCTCTTATTCCAAAATTTTTCCTGAAGTCATGAACCTCTTCTCCCTTCCAGGACCAGCTGTCGCCGGGCTGAAGATCACGATCCGGAAAAACCGGCACATCTCGAACGACAGGCATGAAGTATTCGGGTGCTATATCGTATCTGCCGAACTCATCCCGCTTGAACCTGGATTCATACTCAGTAGCCCACTGGTAGACACCGTCGGAACCGGAGGTCCTCTCCGATGTCTGAAATACAGAATCAATAATTCCGGAGCCATCCTCGGTTCCCGTTATCTCAACAGTAATTTTATTCAGAATGTCCGCTCGGTGAGAAAATTCCTTGTTCACATACACCCATTCATCAACACGCGATAAAATTCTGTATCTATCATTAGAATCATAACTGAACTTGAAAGTTTCTGAATATAGCGTTAAAATAGAAATAAGGGTAAAAGAGATAATTAAAACGACTCTTTTTATCATAACAAATCCTTTAAAGGTAAAAAATATCAGTATTGTTGCCGGTATGAACCATAAAATGAATCTAACACAGGTTGATGATAAATTACTAATTTTTCTGAAAAATGCCGGATATAACAATCCAACACCTCTTCAAAGCAGGGTTTTCCCCGCATTTTTTCAGAAAAAAGACATCATCGCCGGAGTGGAAGGCGCGAAGGGGAAAAGGGCATCTTTCATTGTCCCCATCCTCATCAGCCTGGACTCACATCAGAGACATGCCCGAGTTATTATTATTGCCTCTGTGCCTGAAACAGTTAAAAAGGCCGGCCGGGAATTCAGCCGTTGCATAAGCCGAAACTCATCAAACCTGATAGTTGCCGAACTCATTTCGGATTCTATGATAAAACAGGAGCTCAAAGCACTTTCAAACTGCCCTGATGTAATTATCGGAACTCCGCAAAGGATTATTGACCACATCCGCCGTGAAAATATCAATTTATCACATATCAAGACGGCTATAGTCGACAATCCTGGCAGCCTGGACGAAAATGGATTCGACCAGGATCTTCATTACATTTTTTCAAAGGTGCCCGGAAAGCACCAAAGACTTTTTTATACCGACAACATTAATAATGTCGCGCTCATCGAGCCTTTGGTAAAAAACCCTATCATCATTACCATGGCTGAGGAAAATTCACAGGAGAATCCTAAAATGAAAAGAACAAAAGATTCAGTTGATGCTGCAGAAATCGAAAAAAAAATCGAGTCGCTCATTAAATCCATTAAGGAAGATGAAGATCCGGATCTGCTCAACACCTACAGAAAACTGTTCAAGAAACATACCCCAATGACAATGCGGGGATATTTAAGCGCATATCTGCTCATGCATGCAGACGGCGGCGTAAGCAGACCTTCAAAAAAGAGAATCTCCGATCCGGAAAAGACGACCCTCTTCATCAGTGTGGGAAAAAATCGAAGAGTATTCCCAAAAGACCTTGCCAGATTATTTCAGTCAAAGATGGAACTCGATGAGGAGGCTATAGGATCTATCAAGGTTCTCGACAGCTACTCTTTCATCGAGATTTCACATAAATATGCGGAAAAAGCTATCGAGCTCCTGAACGGGGAAGAATATAAGGGACGTAAACTGACAGTAAATCACGCTAGAAAAAGAAGTAATTAATCGAGGTTTATTTTACAGAAACCAGATTAATATAAAGTAAATAATAACTGAATTTATTATAATAGCGAAGCCGAACGAGGTGATAGCCAAGACTTCCATCAGCCTGGCACGCCTGCGGCACGCTGCTGATAGACTCTCCGGATCACCTGGAATAATCAGATTCTCGAAGAGGGGATCTGATTTTTTTTTATCCGTTTCGTTTTCCGATAGAAAAACAGTGCATTCACTGCTCATAAGAGCGGCATCAGGGATAACGGCACAGCTGCGGACCTTTGCTTTCGGAAACAGGTCGAGAGCCTCCCGGGTGGTTCCACATTTCTTTATAAGACATCCGGATTTTTCTCCATTACAGAAAAATCTCAGCGGAAGCCGCAGCAGATCGCGCTCCCCTCTGAGCAGCCGCCCACTTTTCCACAGCCGTTTATAAACTGAATAGAAGAATAATCCCGGAGGCAGAATAGGCATAACGGGAACCATGCTCAGAAGAAGGATGAAGATAGAAAACATTCTCATGTCAGGCCGCCTGAAAAAAACATACGCGAGCACGAACAAAGAAAAAGAACCGGCAAGAAGAGACGGAGGCGTCAGGGCGTTCCAGTATTCATTGAGCTGCCTGCCGCACCAGACCGAACGTCTTAATATTGTATCGCGTTTACCGTCATAAATTATTACCAGCAGCGGATGCTCCGGAGTCTGACAAAAAACCGGATTGCCATTATCAAGATATACGGCGCCGGATAAAAGGAAGCCGGTTCCCTGGGCAAGTGAATATACTCTTTCCCAGTTCAATTTCTTGGGCATCTCCTGAGGCAGGAGATCTTCATTCTTTTCTATCCTATCCTCGGTTTCCATAGTCCTGAAGGTTGGGAGAAGATAAATTTTCACATCTTCTAGCTCGGCTTTAACCGAGATAGAACCATTATTCAGCCATACAGAGCTTTCATTCTGAATTGCCTGAAGGTCTCCTATGAAACGATAATTCCCGGCAAATCCATCGCGGCTCCTGCCCGGATCAGAATAAGATAATTCACGACAGAGCCAAGCGTCACTGATTTGCTTCCTGAAGCTGCGCCAGCCTCTCCTGACTGAGAAAGCCCCCGTTAAGGGCAGCAGAAAATAAAAGACACTGGCGATAATGATAGGTAGAAAAAAAAACGACATGATCTATACTAATACATTAAGGGACAGCCCGCTAGTGCTGAATCGGGCCGAATAAAGCTTTTTCTTCTCATGGAGAGCGTCATAGAGTTCTTTTCTATATGTTTCGATAAGTTTCTCAAGATCTTCACCCGACCCCTCTCCTGCCCGGTTAGGTTTAAATTTGTCACCCTTCATGATTTTGAGCCGATCGATGAGATTATCGAGAGTACGAAGCTGACTGAGTGAGTAGGATGGCTGATTTTTGACTCCGCCGAAACCCGAAATGTGTTTTAAATTTGTGTAGATTATATTTCCGTTAACAGGAAGTGATATACGGGAGCTTCCTACCTGAGCTTTTACAAGCTGAGGAACGGTTAACGACTGTCTTGAAATGCTTTTTACGTCCATATCCTGTTAAATTTATCGGATTAACAGGAACGAAGTTTAGCTTTTCTATCTGTTTTGTCTCTCGTCGACAGACTTACATTCAATGCACATCAGCGCAGACGGAATTGCCATAAGCCTTTCCCGTGGAATCTTCTTGTTACATCTCATACACAGTCCATAACGATCATTCGCTATTCGTGACATTGCCGAATCAATCAAGCGCAGTCTTCTAACATCATTAGCGCTTAATGTTTCGAGTGTATTTCTGTCAATATCATCGGCGGCTATATCAGCAAGATCTTTCGGCTGTTTTGCTTTTACGATGGCATTGAAATCATCACTTTCAGACATGAGGCTCTTAACGATCTCCTCTTTTTGTCTGAGAAGTTCCTCTTTCATCTGCTCAATAAATACCTTGTCCATAGTACCCTCGTTTACTTTTCAGTTACGCCGAAATATCTATGAAAAGAGGAAAAAAGTCAACCGGTTGACAAAGGATTCTTATTGACTTAATATTCTTTTGAATTATTTTGGAGGAATTGTGGCCAAAGAAGAAGCTATAGAAGTAGAAGGAATTGTTAAAGAATCTCTCCCCAACACGATGTTCAGGGTCGAGCTTAAAAACGGACATCTCATCCTGGCTCATTTGTCTGGGAAAATGCGAAAACACTATATAAGGATTGTCCCCGGCGACAAAGTCAGAGTTGCCTTATCACCTTACGATCTCACCCGTGGTAGAATCATCTACAGGGAACGATAAACCCCCGATTATCATTTCAGAAGGACCCATACGGCCCCGCTGCCGCCTTCTTTTCTGTCGGCAGTACCGAATTCGCCCGCAATCGGGCTATTTTCCAATAATCTGAGAACCTCTTTTTTCAGAACCGGAGCTCCTTCTGAGTGATACCCTTTTCCATGAATTATAAGTACCTTCCGCAGCCCCATCTTTCTGGAGCTGCGGAGGAAACTTTCAACCTCACACCGCGCTTCCTCGGCGGTAAGACCGTGCAGATCAAGACTTCTCTGCGAACTCTGTTTCAGGAGTTTTCGTTTAGAAACATGGGTTCTGGAAGCTTCATCCCCTTCCCCCTCATCCTTATTTTCCGGAGGATATTTCCGGAGCCATTCATCCATACTCATATTATTCCGGCCTGTCCTCAAGAATAAGACCGTGCTCAATCCAGCCCTTTACTCCCATACCGGTCTCAATGAGCAGAAAGTCATCCGAGCCGTCTATAATTTTCACCGAGGTTCCAGGCCTCATCAGCAGCCAATTTTCTGCGGACTTTCTCGGAATTTTCTTGATGTAGACGTTACTGCCTGCCACTATTCCGGTAAGGGATGTTCTGGACAGATGATTATAAACAATAAGCCCTGAAGAACATAGAATGACGAAGGCAGACATAATATACGCAACCGAAACAAGGGCTCCCGGTTTAATTGATTTCAAAAAAGCTGCGAGAAAGAAAAAATTCACTGCGCCAATTAAAATATAAAAAAACAGATCAGGATGAAGTTGTACCGAAGGCGATACGGCTGAAAGATACCCGTTCTGTTCTTCCAGAGCGTTCAGTGTTTCATAAAACATCTTATTCATCGGATCTGAGTATACCGCAGTCCGGAGATTGTGAAGGGAGCCGGTAAGATTGCCATCATCATACATCCCGGCAGCCCTGTTGTAGTAATCAGCGGGGCCCCTACCCTCCGCGGCGGCGTTCCAGGGCCCCGCGAAGCTTCTTATAAGAGAGACAGCAGAAACCATGATGATTAGGGTAATAACCAGGGCAACGATGTTCCTACGGCCTTTTAGCAATCTTGACATCAAAAAGAAAACCGCCGCGGGCAGAAGCCATATATAGTTGATATAGCCTTTATAATAATCTCTCCATTCACGGGAGGTATCAAGTTCCGAATCAAGCCCGGAAAAGGGATGGACCCCTTCCTCATCTGCTGCTTCCGGTTCGATAGCGGCAGGTATAACATTTATCCTGTGTGTCTTCTCAGGTATTGTTTCAATAATTCCGGTTTCCTTGTTAAGAAAACTGAAGTCGGGAGTTGTGATTTCCGATATTCCAGCCTCCATTGCATTGAAAGTCCATACAACAGTTTTGCTCCCCGAATATCCGCTCAGACTTCGTGCAAAATCATCGGTCTCAATTCGTGAAATCAGGATACATCCGCCGGCTTCAGGCTCCGGAATCTGAAGATAATTAAGGTTTCCCCTTCCGTTGACAACCGAGGTTAGTATTATATTCTTCCCCGCGGATATTTCGCTGCTGTTTACAGAAGTGTTAAAATCGAAGTCTCCGATTGCTCCGGTTGCGCTGATCTGCCCCGGAACGGGTAGTATTTTCAGGCTGAGAATATCCGTCCATCCGGTAATTCCTCCGCTGTCTACTCCGGCCGCTGGGATTTTCACTTCTCCGGGAACCGGTGATGTAAATATATACGCGGCAACCGGGATATCATAGAGAATGAGGTTTCCCTCGCCTAGCTGATTTATCTCTCCAAGCCCTTCGGCCTTCTCAAAATATCCGTCCCGGGGAATGGCCACCCTTATCCGGTCAAAAAGCGAGACTACTTCCTGCTTTTGCACGATGAGAAAGAGGGGGACGGCTTCTCCTGCATAGACATCTTCAAACGCCGGCCGCCACTCAACTTCAAGCGGCATATAGAGCTTCCGGTTCTTATACAGCCCGACCCGAAGAAGCAGGGGCTTGGTCTTCAGTACCTTGCCGCCTGCGGTTATGCTTAATTCAGGAATAATCATCCTGCCCGAACTAAGGGCCTTGAACGTCGTGGTAATTCGAACCTTTCGCCTCGTTTCACCTTTATTACCTGAATCAATAAATGTCCTTGTATAGGGCCCTCTCCATAGGGTCAGCTGCTTGGGCAGTTCCTTCATGGAAAATTCGACATCGTCCGAGGAAGGGTGATCCAGGACAATAGTCAGAGAAAAAAGATCACCAAGGCCGACAGGATTTGGAGAGATTTCAATATTCTCAACTCCTTCAGCGGCAAGCGCTGAAACGGAAACAAGGGCTATCAGTAAAATTAATAAATACTTTTTTACCAATCTTTTTCTCCGGTAGTTATTACATTCTCTTCACGGACAGACCAGAGTCCGGCATCCTTCCTCTTAATAAACTCAAGAATCCGCTTGATTTCATCAGAGGTGCCCTCATTATCAGATTTCTGCGCGCCTGCGGCCGAACTTTCGGTGACGTCTACATTAGCATTCATTCTCCGTAGACTGTATTCAAGGTTTATCTTCGCATCCATATTATCCGACTTCAGTTCCAGGGCGTCTCTGAATGAACCGAAGGCGTCTTCATAGTTTCCAGTTTCAAACTCAAGAAGCCCTCGGTTGTACACGGTCCTGAACATCAGCTCTCTACTGCTGGTAAAAACAGCCTTTTCCCATTCCGCCGCTGCCGCATCACCTTCTCCCAGAGCGTAATAAACATTAGCAAGGTTATAGTTTACATAGGGCGAATGAACCTTACTTTCCAAAGCCTTCAGATAGGCTGTATTTGCCGCCTGATAGTCTCCGCCGGCAAAAGCGTTATTCCCTCTCCATACCGAATAATAGACAGCAGGATTAGAACAGGAAGATAAAAAGAGAATGAGTACTGTAGTTACTGCTAATAAAAATTTTTCCATCTTACAACCTTTACAATTCGGGCAATCAGCAGGCCCATGAGAGCAAAAACAAGAAAGAATCTGTAACGCTCCTTGGTCACAATTCTATAACCTTCCTCGGTGTCCTTAATCCCTCCGCCTCCGGCAAGAGCAATCAGATCAGGCAGAAGACTATTGTCCAGAATATTGTAGTACCTCCCGGCTGTTGAATCAGCGATATACCGGAGAGACTGCTCATTCATCCGGCTTATCACGGTTTCGCCTGCCGGGTCTTTTAGAAAACCTCCGTCAGCCGTCGGGATAGCGGCGCCGGCGACAGTACCGGCCCCGGCGCAGTAAATTGTAACCTCTGATGCTACCGCCCGGCTGAGGACCTCATCCAAATCCCCGCTGAGGGCTTCTCCGTCCGAGAGCAGAATAATATATTTTTCCCTTTCCTCTCCGGACGGAAAGGCATTGACCGCCGCCGCCAGCCCAAGCTGAATATTACTTCCGGGACTCGAGATTAGATCAGTGCTTAAATAATTCAGGAAGTTGAAAACCGCCTCTACATCCTCCGTCGAGGGAATAATCTTCACTCCCCGTCCCTTGAAGATAACCAGCCCAAAACGTCCGCCTGGCGTATTCTCACAGACGCTGCGAATCACCCTGGAAACCACCGCGAGTCTCGAGGGCTGTATATCTTCAGCCTTCATACTCTCGGAGACATCGACAACAAAGATTATATCCGAGCCGCTGGGTTCATAGCCTACAGGATAGCCGCGTCCGGGATAGCCTGCCAGTGAAAGTACCGTAAAGACAAGAAAAAGCAGAAACCCGAGAGAGGTAAAAAACCACTTGATAGTATACAGATCATAATAATCCCCGGACCGCCATTCTCCTGAGGTTTTCACAAGAGTCATTCTTCCGTTTAGGTACTGCAGCAGCATTATAATAATCATGGGGACAAGCAGAATAAAAAGCCAAAATACTTCAGGATTTTGAGCCATACTAAAGAATCTCCCTGAAAAACAACTTCTTGATGGTAAAGTCGGCTAAAATAAGCGTCATTGAGAATATTATAAGCATCTTGTATCCGGGTTTTGATCTGGTTTTTATTTTGATCCTTTTATCGGAACTTTCCTGCGAATCAATTGTCTTGATTATACTGCCAAGCGCGTTTGTACTCGGTGCATAATAGTATCTGCCGCCGGTGGTTTCGGCAATTTCGCGCAACAACTTTTCATTGAAATCACTGTTAAACCGGCCAGTTATTATCTTTCCGGTCGCCTTATCTTCATATTCGATTGGAACTTCACCCTTTGTGCCTATACCGATCGAATAGATTTTTATTCCCATCTGTGCCGCGATATCCGCGGCGGATTCCGGAACAATCTCTCCGGCATTACTCTCGCCGTCGGTAATCAGTATAATTACTTTCTCAACGGCGGTGCTGTTCTGCATATGCAGAGCCGCAATCGCAATTCCCAGCCCCACAGCGGTTCCGTTCCCAAGCTCCATCAGGGACAGCTTCTCGACTTCTTCGATAAATCCGTCATAATCGAGGGTTGGCGGTATTCGAAGAGCGGCTTCTGCGGCAAAGGTGACCAGACCTATAGGATCATTCCCCCTTGCTGACACGAAACTTTTGATAACCTCTTTCGCGGCCTCGAATCTGTTGGAGGGAGGAAAATCCATAGCGGCCATACTCGGTGATTCATCCAGCACAAAGACAATATCAATTCCGCGTCCTATGTAGATCTTCTCTTTTTCTACATAGGACGGTCCGGCAAGGGCAAATATCAACCCGGCGAATCCAATCCAGGAAGCAGTCGTCGATAAAAAAAGGACGAACTTGAGAAAATGATTGGAGGACTTAAAACTGCTGCTCTTCCACACTCCGAACGAAGCTGGGAAAACTCCGCCGCGTTTCCTGTAGAAATGACAGAAATATATTGACGGAAGAAGCAAAGTCAGCAGCAGCAAATAGGCGGGAGACTCAAATATCCACATCTTTCCCTCCTCCGGTAGTCATCAATTTTTCAATTTCGCCGGATGCAGCTTCAATCAATGCAAGATGTTCTTCCCGTTTTCTAATCATAACTCTCCGGTCACCGAACTTGACCTCATCGGCAAACTTAAATAGTGAGATGAGATCTCCGTAATTTTCCAATTCGCTGAAATCAGCGGTAATTCCCTTAACACCCTCCCGGGCTGTGGCGGCAGTATAGTCAATGCTTCCCCTTTCGGTAAAATAGACCCTGACAGCATCAATAAGCTCAGTATAAAAAACCTTTCCCTTTTTATCATTCAGGCTGTCCTCAAGCTCTTTAAGGACCTTTACAAGCCTCTTGTACGGCCGCTTCTGTATCCGTCTTATTAGATAATCACGAGCAGCGCTTTTAAACCTTCCCCAGAATATAATCAGGATAATAGGCAGGATGAAAACAATTCCAGTCAGCATGGCAATGTAATAATTTGTTCCCGGAAGCAGCATCTGTCCTGCCGTCGGCGACAGTCCTGCCGGATTTTCATCGAGGACTGATTTTGTTTGAATCCTTATGTCGCGAAGCAGCACATCACCGAACTGAACAGGAGGAAGAGTCCTGATTCCTGGCGCATAAGACCTCAGAAAGACCCTTAGCTCATATTTTCCGTCTAGTTCGAAAACATCGGCGTTTTCAATTCTCAACCAGTATGAATCCGGAAACCGCTCAGGCTTTCGCATCTTAACACCGGGAGAAGGATTTACAACAATCCTCATCTCCACAAGATCTCCGACGTAAAATTCCTGAGGCAGGAAGACAATTTTCTCACTCGTATAATTCTTCCCGGCACCGACAAAGAAGACAGGCACAATAAGCAGAAACCCAAATATGACGGCAGCCTTTCTCATCTTTTTTTTCTCCTCTTGAAAAAAGAAAGCAGAGCCTTGGCGGGATCTTCTTCGGTATCTACAACAACAGAATCTATCCCGCGCCTCCTGCATTCTCTCTCCCAGAAGATACGATCAGTCAGCCAGAAATCTTCATAATCTCTTCTGAACCTGGCAGAAAACCCGAATGATGGGGTAATTTCCCCGGATTCCATATCCCTTATTTCCATAAGACCCGACTGAGGATATTTACTGTCGGACGGATCGGTAATTTTCACAGCAATCAGATCATGCTTCTTGCCGAGCATTGACATCTGCCTGAAGGTCGCGCGCATCTTGAAATCCGATACAATAATGCAGATTCCACGCATCTTCATAGACTGCTCGACACAGGCAATAGCCGCAGAAAGATCGGAACCGCGCCCGACTGGTTCTATCGATGCTACATCCTGAACAAGCCGGAGCAGGTGATTCCGCCCCTTCATCGGCGGCACCCACTTCTCGATCCGATCAGAGAAAAATACGGCGCCGACCCTGTCATTATTGTGGATCGCCGAATGGGCAAGAAGGGCAGAAATTATCGCCGCGGTATCGGCTTTTTTATATGTTCCGCTTCCAATCTGGAGCGATGCCGAGACATCGATCATCAGAAGAAGGGCCATTTCGCGTTCTTCCCGGAATGTTTTAACATAAGGAGAGCCCATCCTGGAGGTTACATTCCAGTCGATTGACCTGACATCATCCCCATCGGTGTATTCACGAACCTCATCAAACTCCAGCCCCGGGCCTCTGAAGACGGAACGGTAGTTCCCGGATAAAAATCCATCTACAAGGCGGGATGAGACAAGAGGTATGTTTCTAATTCTGGAGAGCAGCTGTAAACTATCCATTATGGAACCGGAACCACCTTGAGAATACGGTCAATAACATCATCAGGGGTCAACTCCTCGGACTCTGCCTCATAGGAGAGGACAAGTCTGTGCCGCATTACATCATGCACCACCGATTTTACGTCGTCGGGAATAACATAGCTCCGGCCTTCGAAGAGGGCCTGTATCTTTGCACAGCGGTAAGTGTAAATACTGGCCCGAGGCGACGCGCCGAACTCGATGAACTTAGCATAAGGAACCGATATTTTGTCTTTCTCCCTTGTGGCGGCAATCAACGCGACGATATATTCTTCAATTCTCTCATCAATTTTAATCTTTGAGGCTGTCTTCCGGAGATCCCGGAGGGATGAGGGAGAAAGAACCTTCTTTACCGGAATATCAGTTTCGATTCCCATCGTTCGGAGTATCTTGAGCTCTTCGACCGGTGATGGATACTCAATCTTGAGCTTGAGTATAAACCGGTCAAGCTGAGCTTCGGGAAGAGGATAGGTGCCTTCACTCTCTATTGGGTTCTGGGTTGCGAGCACAAAGAACGGATCAGGAAGCTTGGAGGTCTGACTGCCGATTGTCACCTGCTGTTCCTGCATGGCTTCAAGCAGGGCGGACTGAACCTTGGCCGGAGCCCTGTTTATTTCATCCGCAAGGATGATGTTCGAGAAAACAGGCCCCTTCCGTACGATGAAATCTCCGCTCTGCTGCCTGTAGATCATCGTTCCTATAATATCAGCCGGGAGAAGATCGGGAGTAAACTGAATTCTGGAGAACTCGGAGTCGATTACCTCCGCTGTTGTTTTAACAGCGAGAGTCTTTGCCAGCCCCGGAACACCCTCAATCAGGACATGTCCGCCGGCGAGCATTCCCATCAAAATTCCGTCTATCATCGCCCTCTGGCCGATAACCCGGAGCGCAATTTCATTCCTGCACTTCTCAAGCTGAGCATACGCTTTCTCAATTTGTAAATCGATATTCTCGTTAATCATAATTTTTTCCTCAGGTTCTGTAGTCCGCGTTCTCTCTCACATATTCATGAGTCAAATCACTTCCTAGTATAGTTGCATGGAATTTTCCAATCCCCATATTAATATCAATTTCTACGGATTTTTCATGTTCCGGATAACCTTTATGCACAGGATCCATTCCGCAATCCTCTAGATAGGCCGAGAGTCTTTTTTCCTTGTCGGAATCGAGAACAAAACTGCCTCCGGCAAAAACAATCTCACCGGCGAGCCTTATCTCCGTTCTGCCGGGCTTGAGGTCTATCCTGTTATTTCCGCAGTAGTCTCCTACCGAAGAGACAAAGCGTCCGACGTTTGGATCATTGCCGGCAATGGCGGTCTTGACCAGGGGAGAATTAGCAAGAGCCTTACCAATCTCGGCCGCCTGCTCTTCACTCTCCGCGCCGCTGACCCTGACCTTCATTACATGACCGGTGCCTTCTCCGTTTCTAACGACGTCTTCAGCAAGTTCGAGGCATATTTCCTGAAGCGCTACTTCAAACGCCTTATGATCGGAGCACTCCTTCAGTTTAGAGCTTACCGCAATTACCATGTCACTCGTGCTCTGATCACTGTCGACCGTTATTCTATTGAAGCTTGAGGAGACAGCAGACGGCAACATCCCGCGCAGAGTTTCCCGCGGCAGATCAAGATCAGTCATTATGAAACACAGCATCGTGGCCATATTGGGCTCTATCATCCCGGCGCCTTTAGCTACTGCGGTAATCGTCCCCCCGCAGACCTTCCGGCTCCTGAGCTTCGGAAAGCTGTCGGTTGTCATGATTCTTTCTGCCAGCCCTGCTGCGTTGCACTCCTCGTCTGAGACAGCACCATCGACGAGGGAAGCAATGGCCCCGGCCATCTCAGTCACCGGAAGCCTCCAGCCGATAACCCCGGTTGACGCGACCATCAGCTCGCTCTCGTCACAGCCGATTAAGGAAGCCGCTGAGGACAGGACGGCTTCCGCATCCTCGAGCCCTGAGCTTATACATACATTAGCAATCTTATTATTTATAATAATTCCCCTGAAAGACTCCGACTCAAGCCGACTTCGGCAGAGAAGCACCGGAGCACCGGGGAATTTATTCCTGGTAAAAACACCGGCAAAACAGTCTGTCGGTTTATCAAGAAGAATAAGCGACATATTCATCGGCATTTCAGTATTGGTATCAAGTTCTTCGGGAATAAAAAAAAGTTTGGAGAATCCGGTTCGAAACCCCTCCGGAAGCACACCCCGGGCTTTTAGTTCGTCCCTGTATTCGGTATCAGAAGTTATTTGTTTCATCATTATTTATATAACAGCAGGCACAAGGCATTCAAGGTGTAAGAACTGAATTCGACGCTTGACAAAAGTATCAGGGGGAATATTATTCTTTTATGTTACTGACAAATTATCACACTCATTTTGAACTCGATGACGGCAGCGGCACACTGCAGGACTATGCCGAGTCCGCAGCCGCAAAAGGACTAAGCATTATAGGCTTCTCTCCCCACGCTCCGCTTCCCTATACTAATGATTGGGCGATGACCGAAGAAAATTGTGCTGTCTACCTCGGTCTTGCAAAAAAGGTGAAGAAAGAATGGGCCGGAAGGCTCGAAGTCTATACAGGACTGGAGATTGACTACATCCCGGGGAAGGGCGGCCCCTCAAATAATAAATATAAGTCCATGAACCTTGATTACCGTATTGGATCTGTACACTCGATAATGGAACCGGAATCAGGAGAAGAGCTGTCGGTTGACGGCCCGGTAGAAGATCTTATAAGACTTCTCGAAAGAAGATTCGGCAGAAATGCAGAAAACATGGTTGACACTTACTTCAACCTCGAGATGGAAATGCTTGAAGCCGGCGGGTTTGACATTCTCGGCCACTGTGATCTGATTAAAAAAAGGAATACCGACAACCGCTTCTTTGATCCGAACATGAAGAGGTACAGGGACAAGGCCCTTGAAATGCTTAAAATCGCAGCCGCAAAGGACGTCGTTATAGAGGTTAACACCGGAGGCCTCTCACGCGGGGCCATAACCGAGCTCTATCCGTCTCCATGGATGCTGAAACAATGCTGCGAGCTCGGCATACCGCTGACCTTGTCCGCCGATGCGCACCAGCCGGATCACCTCGATTTCCACCTGACAGAGGCCGTGAAAGAGGTCAAATCAGCCGGTTACAGGGAAATTTATTTTTTTTCGGAAGGAAAATGGCGGCCGCAGCCGATTTAATAATAAACACATCGAGGTAAAAGTATTATGACTGCTGACGAGATTGAAAAAGTAGAAGAACTTAAAGCTGAAATTAAGAGACTCAAAGGAATAAAAAAAACCCTGAGAAGGAATTTCCAGGACATGGTCGGCCTTCTTACAACCACAATATCACAGTCCAATTCTTTTCTCGGCGGCCACATCAAGAGAGTTGCCGTTCTCTCAAAAGCCTTTTCCGAATACATGCGGTATGAAAAAGATATTGTCTTTCGAATATATTACGGGGGACTGCTTCACGATATAGGCATGGTCGGAATGCAGGAGAATATTATAAGCACGCCTTTTGACCGCCTCGGAGATAAAGAAGTAGCTCTCTTTAAGCAGCATCCGCTGATAGGCGAGAGAATAATCTCATCCGCATACGATCTGAAGGAAACCGCCCTGATAATCAGAGGCCACCATGAAGAGTTCAGCGGCGACGGCTTTCCGGACGGTCTTGCAGGCTCTGAAATTCCGCTGGGAGCTAGAATTGTCAGACTTGCGAACGATTATGATAACGCTATCTATAAAAAGAAAATTAAAGCTTCGGAGGCTGTGAATAATATCACCGAACGCTCCGGCTATATCTATGACCCTAATCTCTCGGCCTATTTCATCAAATTCATCAAGACCAATGTCGACAAACAGGATAATGAAACAAATCACACAGGGATTCCCATGTCCGAGCTGCGGCATGGAATGTATATCTCTGATGACATCTTTCTGATTAACGGCATGCTGCTGATTCCTAGGGGAGTGATTCTTGATGACTCGATGATAGATAAAATTAACTCCTTCGACAGTCTTTTAGATATGAAACGTATAATAAACGTTGTCTGCTAGGGAAGCGATGAACTTATTTCACAATATTTTCCCCCTCTTTTTTGAACTTGCAGCAACAGCTTGTTTGCCGGAACAATCTACTATATACTCACTTGCATGGAACCTGATGAATTAGACTGGAAAATAATCGACATTCTCCGAGAGGGAAATGAGACGAACAACACCCTTGCCCGGGAACTGAACATCTCTGAAGGAACCGTCAGGCAGCGGATAAAAAAACTCAAGGAATCCGGTATTCTTAATGTCCGGGGGCTGATTAATCCTGAAATTCTTGATAATCAGCAACTTGCAGTTATTGCGGTTAATGTTGCCCGCTCAGCGCTTTTAGAAAAAAAAGCCCGCGAGATCGTCGCCCTCGAAAGTGTCCTGAATGTCTCAATGACCTCCGGCCGATTCGATCTCCTCGTTGAGGTCCTGATTAGCTCAAATAAGGGCCTCGTGAAATTTCTCACTGAAGAGCTCTCAACTGTTGATGATATTACGACAACAGAAAGCTTTCTGATGCTCAAGACGTTCCAGAAGTTTGTATAAGACTTCACAATTGACACCGGTTGTGTTTTTGACTATTATAACCACGCAGAGTAATCATGCTCCCGTAGCTCAGTAGGATAGAGCGACTGCCTCCTAAGCAGTAGGTCGGACGTTCGATTCGTCTCGGGGGTAAAAAAAATGAGGTTGAAAACCAAAGGTTTTTGACCTCATTTTTTTATCTCTATAAATGATTTGAAGTGGAGTTTTAAGAAAGCAGCTTCGGCTCCGGCAGCAGGGGGAATACCGATGGAATCTCAAAATCCTGTTAATTCCGGATTTTGTCGAAGAATGGTGTGTTTCTGTCTCTGACGCAATGCGCGGCATAAATATACATGGCCGCTGACCATGTTTGCCAGTCCTGACCTCTGACTTCACCATTCTGGGCTTTTATCCACTCATTAAAACCAAAGGACAGTGAATTATCACTGGATTTTTTTATAAGATCAGTCATAACAAGAAGTTTCTTTTCCGCGAGCTGATATTCTTCGGCCGCTACCAGGGCTGCAATATAGAACCCGATAATAAAGGGCCATATGCCGCCATTGTGGTACTCGCCGGGCATGTTGTATTCTTCATATCTACCGAGCCAGTCCGGATCCTCCTTCCTTATATAGGGAAAGAAGTTTGGCGGCAGATCAACGGCCAGGTCTCCCCTCTTCTTCAGATTTTCACATTCTATATTGATCCACGATATAATTTCCCTGGCTCTTTTCAGGGGGGCCAGCCCTGAAAGTATTGCAAGACTGTTACCGAGCAGATCAAACCGTTCACTGCTGTAAACCTTGAAAGACCAGAATACATAATAGGGTTTATTTTCCGCCGCAAGGACGTTGTGAACATGCGCATGAATCTCTCCGCCGCATATTTTAAAATAATCCATGAAATTCCGGAATTCTTCAGCCTTATCATCAAGACCAAAAAAACGAAGATAAGAGTAGACCAGTGTGTTTACATAGATACCATAACCGGTAACCCATTGCTCATCTCTCCAGTCTGTCGTCGGCTGCTGGGCTATAAGTACCCCGTCAGTAGGACTTTGATGGCTCATCCAACTTAACGCTTTATTCGCAGCATCTTTAAGAAATTCTTTCTCTCCAGTAAAAATTCTGAATATGGATAAGCCGACAAGAAATAGCGGCGTTGTATCACTGGCACCTCGATCCTCAGGATCATGAACGAGTGATGGAATGTGACCATGTTCTGATTGGTTCTCTGATAGAGTCATCAGAACTCTTCTCATCTGATTTACAAGGTCTTTATCACCGGTCAACAGCATACCGGGCAGGGCTATAAGCAGGTCTCTAGTATATGGCTCGGGATATCCCCATCCGGCAGTACGGGGTAGACCAAGGAATGGACCAATTGCATTGTGCTTCAATACTTCCAGCGCGGCTTTTTCCGCATCATCAATTTGTTTCCAGTCGTTTTTATTCATATTAATTAATTTGTAATTTCCTCCTGACTATATTAACAAATTTTTCAGCGACAACATGGTAGTCATAATTTTCTACAACCCGCAGTCTCGCTGCTTTACCAAGTTTTTCTCTGAGTGATTTATCATTCATAAGCATTTTCAAATACTCTGCTATATCGGGGATGCTTGCCCGGTAATCTACTATTCTTGGTTTGTCAAAAACAATTCTTTTTCCTTCAGTGAATCCGGATTCGGCCCCCAGTATTGTTTCACAAAGAATTATTTCCTTGGCAACACCTGCAAGAAGAGCTGTTTTTCCATGAATCATCGTATCGAGAGGGCCCATCGCCTTTATACTCAATACGGGCTTTTCACAGGAGCAGGCTTCAACCTGCGGCATGCCGAAGCCTTCGAGGCGGGAGGGGGCGGCATAGATATCACAGGCGCCTATTAGATAGGGGACGAAATTACGAGAGATTCTATTGGTTTGAAAGTTAACTTTTTTATCGATTCCGAGTTGAGCCGCTAAATTCAGATCTGCCGAGTTCTGCGTGGTTGTTCTCTCCTGAGGCCATACTTTGCAGACATATCTCCAGTCAGGTACCTCATCATTAATCTGTGACAGAGCATGCATTACTTCCTGTCCTCCTTTTGAGGCTGCATCTCCTCCAATAGTCAGTATCATCAGCTCTTCAGGATTAACTCCCAGAGCCTCCCGTACAGCAATTATTTTTGGATCTTTATGATCGCGCGGAATAAATGATTTTGTATCACAGCCTACAGGAAGCACTTCAATATTATCAGCGTGGATACCATCACGGACATACATTTCTTTTACCCATGTCGAAGTAACAAGAATCAGCGGCAGCTTGTTCAAAACCTCCTGGTAGTTGGCAATATAGCCGTCTGCTACAAGCCAGGGAACGGCGTTCATGCCGAAACTCCGAGGATGAAGAACTATTTCGGGAGTGTGACCCCAGTAACCCACGCCAATGACGACATCCGGCTTAAACCATTTGTAGTACCATTCCTTTTCCTGATCAGAGTTAAAATGAGCTGCGTGAGCATCAACACCCATTTCGCACAGACCTTTATAAAGCATATCTCCCTGAGTCGCCAGTCCTCCGGGTGACGGGGGATAATCATAAAGAACAAGAACTTTCATCACTCACTCCTTTTCCTTTTAAGCCATTGCCTTGCTTCATCATGGGTTTTAACCTGCCAGAACGCCTCTGTTGCCGGCGTGGTTTTAGCCTCAAAACTGTCTTTATTAAAATTATATATATCTGTAATTAAATGATATTTTTCCTCCCATATTTCTTCGGGGAGGTTTACTTTAATATTGGCGTTTTTTATGGGTTTGGGCAGATGAGCATGCCCGCCGTCGTCATAGGCGAACAGCAGGATTTCCTTAGTCTGTAGTAATCCAGCTAGCCAGAGCATAAGTACAGCTCGTCCTGTTTCTTCGTGTCTCTTATGTCTGGTATATTCTCCGAGAGGACTATGTGTGTAAATTCTGTCATACATTCGGATCGGCAGGTTATCAATGATGGTATTTGCAATTAGAGATTCAGGCAAGAAAACCTGCTGAGGACCATCATCAAGATCAGCCATAGTTCCGCTTGCCCCGAGTTCCGTCAATACTCTGTAAAAACGGGCTGCCCTGTCGGGATCTTCCCTCCGGCATAAACTCAGTATAAAACAATTCTCGAATGAGCTGGAGAGAAGAGTGCCGCCTGCCCAGAGTGTTTCATCATCAGGATGAGCTACAATGACGGCAATTTGCCCGATTTCCTTGTCAGTGGCATACATCGTATTCCTCTTGATAATATTATACCACCGAATTCCTCTGAAAATAAAACTGATTAATTATATAAAAAACGGATAATGGGGTTAGAATAGTTACAGGGAAATATAAAAAGGGGGTCTTTATGCAGGTTAACGTAATTAGAAAAGATGTTCAGTTTAGCCCTGACTCATCAAGAGTTATCGCCAGATTCATGTATACCGGTGACAAGAGAAGCAGAACAATCATCAAACAGGTTTTGCAGATGAGTGAAGATGAAATTAAGACAAAACTGAACCAGGTTCTCAGGCGCTATGCCAGAAGACATAGAAGTATCTCCAATATTTTCACGAAACATTTTATTTGCCTGAAAGAATTAATGGAGGAGATGGGGATTGATATTGAAAGCCTTAATATCTCCCAAAAAGCCTTGATTGGTTCATATTTTACAATGGAATATTCCATTGAAGCAGCGGCTTTTTTTAATCCTTCTATTGTAGAATCTCCTGATCAGACAGGGATAATGCCGGGTGAAAAAAGAGTGAACCTTAGTTTTCGGGCTACAGGGGAAGGACACCTTTCTTCAATAGTTTTTCGTTCCGGTATTCTGGATAAAAACAGTGATTTCGTAATGGAGCCGGTTGGTAAAATGCTTGCTGAAGCTGAGCGGATAAAAAGATTTATTTATAATAAAAAAACATTCCTTGAAACCTTAAATGAAATTCAGGAGTTCCGGAGCCATGTATCCCCTGATGAGGTACTCAAAGATATTGGTGACACCTTTACCTATGGAGAATTGGAGCGTTGTGTTAAAGATGCTATTAAACAGTCCAGTAACCTTATAGAAAATGAACTGGCGTTAAATCAGATTATGTGGCTGGCGTCATCTCATTATGAAATTGATTTTTCCATGGATTCAGCTATTTGTGAAAGGGTTATTTTCCCAATTTCCTCGATGGAACAGCGGGGCATAGAGGATGCCCGTTTTGTAAGGTTTGTCGATGACAATGGGGAAGTTATCTATTATGGGACATATACAGCATATGACGGGATATCCATCATGCCCAAACTTATTGAAACAAAAGATTTCTACCATTTTAACGTTCTCCCCCTCCATGGTCCAATTTCCAGGAATAAAGGCATGGCATTATTCCCCAGAAAAATTAATGGAAAATATGCAATGCTCTGCCGTATGGATGGATTAAATAATTATATATCATATTCTGACAATATTAATCTCTGGAATGAGGCTCAGCTGATTCAGACCCCCAAATACCCCTGGGAATTCATCCAGGTGGGTAACTGCGGTTCTCCATTGGAAACGAAAGATGGCTGGCTTATAATAACTCACGCTGTGGGACCAATGAGGGAATATGTTCTGGGCGCAATTCTGATGGATCTTAAAAATCCAGAAATTGAGATAGGCCGGCTTAATTCGCCTCTTTTAGCACCTAATGAAACAGAGAGGGAAGGATATGTCCCCAATGTGGTGTATTCCTGCGGTTCCATGATACATAATCAGGACTTGATTATCCCTTATGCCGTTTCGGATTATTCCTCTACCTATGCAACGGTCAATCTTGAAGAGCTGCTTGGTGAACTGAAAAAATAGAGAGACGACAGAATTCAGCTAGCTTAGTTATTTGAATTATTGACGTTCCGTTGACAATATGAAGTTCTCCCATCCGATGGCTTTTCAGGCTGTTGATAAATACCGATCATTAAATTATCAATAATTAAGAAGCATAGCTATAAAGAATTCAATTTCTATAAAAATATAGTATTTCCTAAAACTTTGACAAAAGCAATTTTTCATTTTATTATACATAACTATGTTACTATCTTTAAAAGGAAAAAAGAATGCATCCATCGGTTAGTATGTGGAGCCTTGAGGCTGTGATTAACAGGAATAACTGGAAACAAAAAAACTTTCTTCACTGGGCGGCAGAGCAGAATCTGAATTATGTAGAACTTCTGAGCTACTATATGAACAGAGAGAATAATCAGCAGGAGATCAAGACTGAACTCAACAGACTTGGCCTGCAATTATCCTGCTATACAATCCTGTCAGATTTCACAGACGAATCAGCATATACAAAAGCAGAATTTAAAAAAGATCTTGATACGGCAGCCACACTAGGCGCACCCTTTGTCAGAGTACTGACCGGAGACAAAACAGGCTCAGAGAGGGACAGGTTGATACTTATAAAAAAACTATCGGCTGCCGTCGCTGAGGCGGAAAAAAGGAATATCACTCTGATTCTTGAAAATATCGGCCCATTTGCGGGAAAAACAGGCGATGCCGCATCAATTATTGAGGCAATTAACTCTCCATGTCTCCGGATAAACTTCGATACCGCAAATTCACTTCTTGCTGACGAATCCCCGGAGGTTGCTGTAGATATACTGCTTCCATACATATCCTATATCCATCTTAAGGATTTCATTACTGAAAAATCCGGGGCCTTTCAAGAGTACTCATCGGAGGCATGGAGAATTCAGACAAGCAGAAAGGGCGTCAGAATGACAGGTATTGCAGCCGGAAAAGGTGACGCGGGACTTCCGAAGGTTATGAAAAAACTCAAAAATTATGGTTATGATGGTTTTATTTCCATAGAATATGAGAACGATCTCAACGCGGAAGAAGCAGTTACCGACTCCCTGTTATTCATAAAAACAATCTAATTCTATAAAATCTGCCCCTGGCCAGGGGCAGATTTTTTACTTGATTATGCCTTTTCGCGAAAGAACAATAACCGCAACACCGGTAATCATTAAAAGTCCCTTTATAATAGAACCGATATAATATGGAACTCCCATCATCGTTATTCCGTTACTTAAGACCGATATAATTACGGCCCCTATCAGCGTTCCGATTACATTAGGCTTTCCGGCCTTGATTATCATGGCACCTAGAAAAACTGTCGTCAGCCCGTCGATGAAAAACGAACCTCCTATCCTGGGCTGTCCCGAACTGAAGGACGCCGCCAGGAGAACCCCGCTAACCGAAGCGAGAAGAGCGGACAAGGCAAAAAAACTGATTATTATCCTCTTTTCTTTAATACCAGCCTCAAGGGCTGCCGTTCTGTTTTCTCCAAGAGCATAAAGATGCTGCCCAGTTGTTGTATGGTCCTGAATCCAGGCGGCAATCAGATAAATTATGACGACCACTAAAAACAGGACAGGAATTCCAAAGACCTTACCGTATACAATAAATTGAATTGACGGGTCGATGTTCATAAGGTAAAGCGGTTGCCCCTTGTTGATCATGTTGGCTATGGACTTTGCAAGGCTTCCAACCGCTATTGTGGCAATGAGGGCCGGAAAACGAAAGCGGGTTATCAGCGTGCCGCTCAGGAACCCATAGAGAACTCCGGTAGAAATTGCTATTCCGGCGGCAAGGCCCCACGTAAGACCATTTTTGACCATAAGAGCAGTCATCATGCTGGCATAACCCGCAATTTCCGGAAAACTAATATCGGTTTCACCGCTTGCGACAATCCAGGTTACTCCCAGAACCATCAGAGCGATGATTCCGCAGGAACGCAGGACCTCCATCAGGTTATCAACTGATCTGAAGGCCACCGATCTGGAGGAGAAAAACAAAACCAGCAGCAATAGGATCCACAGGAGGATAGTATTCGGTCTAAAGATGATTTCAAGCTTATTTTTTACTGAGCCCTGCATTATACCTTACTCCTTTTTTTCAATAAACTTTTAGGCTTTATCCTTGTTACATCTAATCCGGAAATAATAATGGACAGGATTAGAACGATTCCGATGACAAAATCCATGAAGTAAAAAGGAACAGACAGCATAGTAAAACCGTTCTGCATAATGGATATCAGAAAGGCGCCTAGGAAGGTACCATAGACGGTAGGTTTCTTGAAAATCGAGATCCCGATAAAAACAGCGGCCCAGGACGGCATCAGCAGCATCAGGCCGCCCTTGAGATATCCCTTTCCCTGGGCGGCTATCTGGATCATATTCGTAAACGAGCTGAGTAGGGCGCAGATAATAAAGGCGGCTATGATATACTTCCTCACCGGGATGGCCGAAAACAGAGCCGCGGTCTTATTGCTCCCTATCGCATAGAAACGTCTTCCGTGAACCGAATGGTGAAGCACAATCCAGCTAACTCCGTAGAGAAGAATCAAAAAAACAACGGGAACAGGAAGACTACCGAGTTTCCCATTGTTAAGTTCTAGAATTCCGCTTTGAAGAAAATTTTTATAGATGTATGAACCGCCGCTGTAGATGTACGCAAGACCATATACGGCCGAACCAAGCCCGATTGTAACAATCATGTCGGGAAGCTTGAAGGTTCCGATGGCAACTCCATTAATCCAGCCGAAAAATACAGCGGGAAGCAATCCTATCAGTATTGACGGAACAGGCGGAAATCCAAGCCCGATGAGCCAGCTCATTGTCATTGCGGCAAAACAGCTGAAATAATGAAAGGACATATCATTATGTCCGATCGCAACGACAAAGGTCAGCCCAAGGGCAGATATTGCGGTGATTGAAAGATGCTTAAAGGCTTTGAGCATGTTGCCCAGAGTCATAAACTGCTCACTTGCCGAACTAAAAACTACCAGGACTATTATTATGAGTCCGGCAAAGGCTATAAGGGAGAAGTTCTCCTTAATTCTCTTTATCATTATTTCCTCCCGTCAAACCGTATAGAAGCATCTGATCAAGCCTGATTTCCCGGACGGGTTTATTCATAACCATCTTCCCCTTGTATAGAACAACAGCCCTGTCGCATATTCCATAAATCTCTTCACAGTCGGAACCTATTACAATAACGCCCTTATCTTTCGAGAGTTCACGGATAACCCGGTATATTCCGGTCTTCGCCCCAACATCGACCCCGACCGTCGGCTCACAGAAAATATAGACCTCCGAATCGGTATAGAGGCCCTTCGAGATAACGACTTTCTGCTGGTTTCCGCCGCTTAAAAGCGACACGAGCTTACGGCTGTCACGAGGCCTCAATTCGAGCTTGTCAATCAGCTCATAGGAGTCCCGGTTTTCCGCCCGGCGGTCAACAAGGCCTGCCCGTGAAATTTTCTTTAGATTGGACAAGGTTATGTTAAAACTAACAGATTCATTACCTATCTGACCTTCCTGCCTCCGGTCTCCGGGTACAAGAAAAATGCCGTTTTTCAAGCCGTCTACGGCAGTTTTCAGTTTGATTTCTTTTCCATGCTTCAAAAGCTGTCCCGCGGAAAGCGGCATGATTCCAAACAGGGATTTTGAAAGCTCATCTATTCCCGAACCAACAAGGCCGAAGACTCCGAGAACCTCACCCTTCCGGGCAGTAAAACTTATATCACTGAAGGCTCCGGTGAGTCTGATATTATCAGCATCAAGGACAGGCTCTCCTATAGCTGTAGATTTATCCGGATAGATCTTTTCGAGCTTGTCGCCGAGCATCAGTTCGGCAATCTTTGCATGATCCATTCCCCCATCATTGGTATTATAAGTACCGACATGACAGCCGTTTCGATAGACCGTAAACCTGTCGGCTACTTCAAAGACTTCATCGAGTCTATGAGTGATATAGATAATAGAAATTCCTCTTTCCTTGAGAAGCTGAATTCTGTCAAAAAGGACCGCTATCTCCTTCCTGGTCAGAATTGAAGTCGGCTCATCAAGAATAAGGATGTCCATCTTTTCCTGTGACAGGGCCCTCAGGATTGCAATGCTCTCTTTCTCGACGGCTTCAAGCCGGTTGACCGGCATAGACAGATTGATATCTACAGGAAATTTATCCAGCAGCGCTTCCGCTTTAAGCCTGAGTCTCTTCCGATGTATCACCGGAAAAAGTCCCTTTCCTTCAGATTCACTTCCAAGAAAGATGTTCTCATAGCCTGTGAATGAGGGAATCATCTGCGGATCCTGATAAACCGTAGCGATGCCCATGGTTTTTGAACTTGCAGGACTGTCAATGTTGACATTTTCCCCGTTTATTATTATTTCCCCGCCATCCTTCTGATAAACACCAGAGAGAACCTTTATCAGGGTTGATTTTCCGGCGCCGTTTATTCCAAGAAGCGCATGCACCTCACCCTGCCTCAGGTTGAAGTTTGCATTATCGAGGGCCAGAACTCCAGGAAACTGCTTTGTTATGCCTTTCATTTCAAGACTGAATTCAGTCACCATCATTCTCCTTAAAAAAACACGCCTTCCCCCATTCAAATTAAATTCAAAGAAGAAAGGCATGCTTATTACTGAATATTAAAGGACAGGAACCCATCCATAAGCATCGGCCTTACCGGGAATATCATAGTTATATGCATCAGCCGGAGCGCTTTTTAAAGAACTCTGGGTTGCAGCATATACAGGAGCTATGACAAATCTCGGAACCTGCTTACCTTCAAGATAATCTTTTGCGTAGCGCACTGAGTTGTAAGACATATAATAAATACTCTGCGCCATAGTGAGAGCGAAGACGCCATCATTCTTCATAATGCTGAACGCATATTCTCCGCCGTCTATTCCGGTTGTAATGATCTCGCCCTTTCTGCCGGCATCCTTGATTGCAAGAGCGCCTTCCATGGCGGCTCCGTCCCAGGCACACCATATTGCATCGAGATCGCCGTTTTTCGGGTTGGCGGTTAGCATGTTTTCGACTGCCTGGCGGGGTGTTACCGCTCCTGTTGAATCCCAGGACCACTGCGCGACAACTTCAACGTCAGGATACTGGCTCAGCATGTATCTCGCGCCCTGTCCTCTCAGATCCCATGCTTCATTGTTAGGAAGATCTATGACAGCGACTTTTCCCTTCCCGCCAATCTGATCGATAATCCATTTCATTGACCATGTACCCATACCAAAATCATTGGAACAGATAGATGTTACTGCCGGAACACCGGCGATAATAGCATCAGCAACGAAGACGGGAATACCCGCATCGGTCGCCCGCTTTACAGCCTGGGTAATACCTGCAGGATCTGACGGAGTAACAAAAAGAGCCTTCGGATTCATCTTTATGAATGCATCAATCTGCTCAGATTGAAGCTTTGCATCATAGTTGGCGTTCGACCAGAGAACCTTATCCTTTGCAATTCCAAAATCTTTAAAGGCTTCCTCATATCCGAGAGTCTGCCTCTGTCCCGACTCATTTTCCTGCCAGCCGAGTGAAACACAGAATACATCACTTTTCGGTGCTGATTTTTCTGTAACAGTTGAAGTTTTCTCTTCCGCTCCGTTTGAAGCAGAATCTGCTTTCGTACAGCCTGTAAGCACAACCAGTGCTACAGCCATAATAAGAACAAATAATTTTTTCATCTATTCCCCCATTTTTTTATCTCCTCCCCTGAGGAGTTATTCCTATTTTAATGAACCGAGATTCTCGAGAATTGCCACAGCCGTTCCCGCACCTACTCCGAAGCGGCTTGCACCTAGCCTGTGCATTGCAAGAAGGGTTTCAGTATCCCTTACGCCTCCGGCAGCCTTCACATGACAGTCATCTCCGACAGTCCTGGCGATCAGCTCGATGTTTTCAAGCGTGGCGCCGGTGGGGGCCCATCCGGTACCTGTCTTCACAAAGCTCGCGCCGGCGTGAACACAGATCCTGCTGGCCCTGACAATCTGCTCATCAGTCAAATAATGACATTCTATAATTACCTTTACAGGAATACTTCCAGCCGCCTCGACGACGCTCCGAATATCAGAGGCTACAGCCTCATCATCACCAGCCTTTAGCCAGCCGATATTTATAACCATGTCGAGTTCGCTAACCCCCATCAAAAGAAGCTCTTTAGCCTCATGAACTTTACCAGTCGTGGTGGCGCCTCCGTCGGGAAAACCGACCGTTCCACCTATGAGGATATCCGGCCGGTCACAAAGAAGCTTCGCCAGATAGGGGGTGTGGGCAGGCAGCGCGAACACAGCAATGCAGTTATATTTTTTCGCCGTATCTGCCGCGGCCCTGATCTCATCAAGGGTGTTGTCGGCCCGGACACAGCTGAGATCCATCATCTTTGCTACTTCTTCAACATTCAGCATCTTTAAATCTCCCCTGCCGGATCAGCATTCTCAAGCATCAGCCGGAGATCCTCGGCTGTAACAGGCGGATTACAGGAAAGTACATCCTCGCCGTTGAAACTCACAGTTCTTACTCCGCTGATAATTTCAGGAATGCCCCGAGCTGGAATTCCGAGTTCTTTCAGGCTTACCGGAACCCCTATTACCCTTAGGAAATCTTCAAATTTCTTAATCCCCTCATCGATAACGGCCGTCTCTTCTTTTCCTTCAGGATTAACCCTCATCACATTGACCGCGAAATTAAAATATCTTGAGGTTCTTCGTGACTTAAATGTTTTCATCCAGGCAGGCATAAGGGCTGACAGCGATGCACCGTGGGCTATTCCATAAAGGGAGGTCAGATTATGCGCAACCTGGTGAATAGGAGTCCAGGCGTCCCCAGGGGATGCCCAACCGTTTATAGCGCAGGTTGCCGCCCACTGCAGATTTGCCCGCGCATTGATATTTCCAGGCTCGGCGAGGGCAAGATGAACATTATCTATTACCGTTCTCATGATTCCTTCCTGAAATGAATGCTGAAGCGGCGTGTCCTCCTCGCCGTTGATATAAATCTCAAGAACATGGGAGATTGAGTCGGCGGCGGCACAGGCGGTCTGATAGGACGGTAGAGTAAGAGTAAGCTCCGGATCGATTACCGCAGCCTTAGGATAGAGACACTCTGCCCATATATATGATTTTTCCTTCAATGCTCTATTACTGACAACCGAACACTGATTCATCTCAGAGCCGGTAGCCGGCAGGGGAGGAATCATGATCATCGGCAAGGCTTTCTCCGGCGGAACGGCCTTAACCTCATCATGACGGCTGTAAACCATATTCCAGGCTTCTCCGTCATAATACACTGCAGCGGAGATTGCCTTGGCTGCATCCATGGCACTTCCGCCTCCAAGACCTATTACAAAATCAATGCTGTTGTCACGACAGAATTCAGCTCCGAGTTCGATGGTCGATATATCAGGATTAGGTTCAGCATTAAAAAACGTGAAAACAGTAATCCCCTTCTGTTTGAGTAAACCAATAAGGCGATCGCAGACGCTTTCAAGCGGTCCAAGGTCTTTGTAGGAGACGACACATCCCCGCCGCCCTAGTCCAGACGCAATTTCTCCAATATTTTCCAACTGCCCGGCCCCAAAATGGACTCTGACAGGGTTGTAGAAGTCAAAGTTGTTCACAGCTATCTCCTGATTATATTCATTATAACATCACTATGTTATAGATAGTATCATCACGATGTTTAGCCGTCAACAAAAAAAACTCAGACCGGACGGCCCCTCATGAATATGCTGAACTCATAGGATGCAGCATCGATAATCAGATATACGACCTCAAAGGGTTTGCCCATGGTGTTCGATACTCTGTGATCTATTAACAGGGGAGCACCTTTTTCAAGATCGAGAATACGGGCTTCATCTTCATCCGCAGCACGAGCGGTTATTCGGTCAAAAGCGGACTCAATTGTGATACCCCAATGTGTCTCAAAATACCTGTAAAGAGATTTCATATTCATATAATCTTCGCCGAGCCCCGGTACAAATCTTGGAATGATGAAATTTCGTGATATAGCGATCGGTTTCAAATCAGAGAGATAAACCCTCTCGAGAAGAAAGAGCTCAACACCTGCTTCTATGCAAAGCTCATCTGCCATAGCCGAGTCAGCCTTAACCTTTTTTAAATTAATTGATTTCAGAGACACATTACAGCCCTTCTTTATCAGAGTCTCTGAAAAAGAACTGACGTAATTCAACTGCTGGGACATGATACTCCGGTCCAGCACCTTTGTTCCCTTTCCCTGCTTAATACTCACGTACTTTTCACCCGCAAGCATCTCCATAGCCTTTCTAATGGTAGTTCTGCTCACCTGAAACTCGTCCTGCAGCAGAGGCTCGGGAGGAAGGAGCTCATCAGTCTTATATACCCCTGCGTCCATCCTCTTGGATAGGATTCGAAAAACATTCATGTACATCGGTTCATTTTTCATCAGCATTCCTTTTAAACAACCTTACTTTATAACCGATTAAAAAACAATATTTATATTATTACCGGAGACAGATCCCCGGCATTGACAGCTGTTCCCTCAAACGTTATACAGAATAAACGATGATAACTGATAAATATATTGCCGTAATAGGCGGAAGTAATGTAGATATCACCGGTCTGCCGAAAAGCGGCTTCAGACCAAATGATTCTAATCCCGGAACTATTAATATTTCACCCGGCGGAGTCGGCAGAAATATTGCCGAAAACATCGCAAGGCTCGGTCTGCCGGTAAAACTGCTCACCGTAATCGGCAATGACAGCTTTGGGGACTACCTTATAAAAGAGTGTCGGAATACCGGAATTGACATGAGCGAAGCCTCCGTTCTTCAAGGCGGCCGAACATCGATTTACGCGGCGATAATGAATGAGGCCGGCGAACTTGAAGCCGCCGTTTCAGACATGAAAATAACAGAAGAAATAAGCCCTGCGCTTTTGTCCGGAAAGACCAGTTTCATTAAAGAAGCATTTATAGTAATAGCAGACAACAACCTGGAGGCCGAGACTCTTAAGCTGCTGCTCCAAATGCGGCGCGGAGATATCCTCTTTGATGCCGTCTCGGGAGTAAAACTTAAAAAGAGGGCCGATCTTATTAGAAATATTAACTCCATCAAGCTGAACGCTATTGAGGCGGAGATTCTGTCAGGCCTAAAGGTTAACTCACCGGCGTCTGCGTCGACCGCGGCGGAGATCATAGCCGAACGGTCTGTTTCAAACATCTTCATTACCCTAGGCGCCGAGGGTGCTTTCTTCCGAAGCCGCAAAGGAAAATGGTTCCTTGAACCCGAAAAAATATCCGCCGTGAACACAACCGGAAGCGGCGACGCCTTCATGGCAGGAATTGCCTTCGGAAAATACAATAACGCAGAAGGTGAAACGCTTCTTAAATGCGGAATGACCTGCGCGGGAATTGCCGCGGAATCGAAGGATACTGTTTCACCTGACCTTAAACCGGAGAGATTGAATAAAATACTCAGAGGAGAAAAGTAATATGACTGATTATCTTGATATCAAAGACGAAGTCTCAGAGGCGCTTGCGAGCGGACGGGCCGTTGTTGCCCTCGAATCTACAATAATCTCACACGGGATGCCCTACCCCCGAAATGTCGAGACGGCCCTTGCCGTCGAGGAGATAGTCCGCAAAGGCGGCGCGGTTCCCGCAACCATCGCCATCTTAGGCGGCAGGATAAAGATAGGCCTGAGCCGTGAAGAGGTGGAATACCTTGGAACTGCCACGAACATCCTCAAAGCATCCAGGCGCGACCTTGCCCACATTGTCTCAAACGGCCTCAACGGAGCTACAACGGTAGCAGCCACCATGATAGCAGCGAACCTTGCCGGAATAAGGGTATTTGTAACCGGAGGCATAGGCGGAGTTCACCGCGGCGCGGAAAACAGCTTTGACATCTCGGCCGACCTTCAGGAGCTTGCCGCAACTAATGTCGCGGTAATCTGTGCCGGCGCGAAATCAATTCTGGATATTGGCCTCACCCTCGAATACCTGGAGACCATGGGCGTTCCGGTTGCGGGTTTTGGAACCGACGATCTGCCGGCCTTCTATATCAGAAAAAGCGGTTTCAAGGTTGACTACCGCTACGATGACGCCGAAGCCATTGCCGGAGTACTCCACGCCAAGTGGAAGCTGGGCCTGGAAGGCGGAATGGTAATAGCCAATCCCATACCCGAAGAGTATGAAATGGATCCGGACAAGATCGACGCCGCAATAACTCAGGCCCTCTCCGAGGCGGATAAAAAAGGAATTAAAGGAAAGGAGACGACCCCCTTCCTTCTTGACAGGGTTAAGCAGATTACCGGCGGCGACTCCCTGGAGTCGAATATCCAGCTAGTCTACAACAACGCGAGGGTCGGTACAGAGATAGCTGTTGCGTTTTCTAAACTGAAATAAGCGAGGCCGGAAAAAACTTTACACATTCAAGATAAGCGGAATATACTTGTTGATAATAAAATGAGGATATTTTCATGAAAAAAATGTGGATTATTACATTTATATTCTGTGCATTTATCTACCCTGCCGCAGCTGAAGCTACCGACAGCGCTGAAAAAAACTCACACTGGGGCTTTTCGGGAGCATTAGAGATAGGGGGACTATGGCTAGCAGGCCAGGGGTTTAGTTCTATTGAAGATGCGGGCTACGGCAGCATAGGGACAGAGAGTGCAGTTCCGGTTATCTCTGCAGGCATGAATTATCGCATGTCGGAACTTTTTGATTTAGCTCTGAGTCTCTCTTATTCAGGCGGCGGCTCCTTTCTCTGGAGCGAACTATTCGGAGACACTTACAGCAGCTTCTCTCTCTATGCAGACTCTCTATCAGTTCAGCTTGAAATACAGCCCCTCTTCCCCTTTCTTCAGGGGTTTCACCCCTTTATTGGGGGCGGGTATTCAATTGCAAATGGCCTTATTGACGATATTGGCGAGGGCTTCGTAGGCGGCCAGGGGCCCTTTATTGTAGGGGGACTGTATATATTCAATTCTTTTGGAATGGACCCGAATCCTATCTTATATATGGATGAGACAAGTGCGGTCGGCATCCGCATATCGGCGTACTACCGCTTCCCCTATGCTTACAGCTTTTCTCTTAACTGGGACGAATTATCGGCCGCCTATTCTGGTCCTGCTGATTTCGAAACTTTACGGAGTTTCTTTGAAAACAACACTTTTCCGACACAGAGTTTCGCAGTAAGCATTGGCCTAAGTCTTGAGTACACACCCTTTTAACCTGAAGGGATAGAAGCGGTTATGCCCCCTGACAGCCCGGCGAAGGCGACGAAGCCGGATTCAGATGTCAGGATGAGGGCATTTGAGCGGATAGCCCGTTCCGGCAAAGCCGGATCAGGCCCTAACCGGTAAAACCGAGCCCTTCAGCCTTCAGAATATCGGCAGCGGCTCCTTTTACGTCTCCCATGATATTTTTTAGTACTCCTCTGCCGTAAAAGGCTTCGGCGTAGTCGGAGTTTATTTCAATGGCCTTATCATAGTCCTTGAGTGCTGCCTCATATTGATTCAGCTGGAATCTTGAAATTGCTCTGTAATAGAAGGCTTCCTGAAGTCCGGGGTATTGTTCTATTACAAAATCAAGATCAGTGAGCGCAGCTTCGTAATCACCAGCTTCGGTTTTGGCATAGCCTCTGATAAAATAGGCTTCCAAATCATCCGCGTTCTCTTTAATCATTCTATCGCAATCAGCAATGGCCTCTTCATATGATCCGGATAGAACTTTAACTGTCGCTATTTTATTTGGGATTCTGTAGTTCCCGGGATCCAGTTCAAGCACCTTATTATAGTCTTCAATTGCGGCCTCGAAGTTTTTTGTTTCGATATAGGCGTAGGCCCTGGAATAATAGGTTTCCGAAAATTCAGGATCCAGGTTTATGGCCCTGGAATAATCTTCTACTGCTCCATCGTAGTCTTTCAGCTGATACCTGCAGCTGGCCCTTATGGAGTAGATATCCGCAGCATCTCGGAATATGTCAAGATAGATGTCACAGTTCTTTGAAATTATTATCAGGCTCAAGAAGCTTTTTTTGTCTTCTTTGA